>NZ_JAUZVE010000001.1:0-1347056 GCF_031844425.1 Microbacterium sp. ARD31 | reverse complement strand
AGCTCCGTCGGCCACCCGCAAGATGTCGATGATCGACGCGATAGCCGAACCGAAGCAGCCGTCGATCGCGATCAGTCCGATACGCATGACGTAAACAGTAGCAATCCTGCCGTATACGCCACTGCCCGCCGGCCCTTGCTCGTCATACGCTGAACTCGTCCCACGAAGAACCCCGACTGCAAGGAGAGTCCCTCATGTCCACACCCGCATCACTTCCGTATGCCTTCGTCGCCAAGATCGTCGCGGCGGATGGACAGCACGACGCGGTCGCCGATCTGCTCGCCGGCGCTGTCGCACTCGCCAACGAGGAAGTAGGGACGGTTGTCTGGTTCGCGGTCAGGACCCACGCCGACACCTTCTGGATCTTCGATGCATTCCCCGACGAGGCCGCTCGCGACGCCCACGCCAACGGCGCCATCGTCGCAGCCCTGATGGCCAACCAGCACCTCCTCGGCGCAGCACCCGAGATCCTGGCGGCCGACGTCCTCGCGTCCAAGCTCCCGTAGTCCGCCAACGCACGAGACGATCGCGCCCCGCCGGGCCGTCGGACCCGTCCAGGTCGCGACACAACGCCCCGCCGCGTTGCCGAGCGGTGCGAGGCCTACCGGCACACGGACAGGATGCCGGCCGCGAGCGCTCAGCCGGCGGAGGGTCCGTCGCGGAGGAGAGCGACGCCGCGCCCGGTGAGCAGGCGGGGCAGCGGTCGGGCCCCGACGGTAGGCTGGGACGGTGACCATGGAAATCGAGCTCGGCCGCGCCAAGCGCGCGCGTCGCGCGTACGCCTTCGACGACATCGCCGTCGTGCCCTCGCGGCGCACGCGCAACCCCGAGGACGTCTCGACCACCTGGTCGATCGATGCCTACAGCTTCGGCATCCCGGTCCTCGGGGCGCCGATGGACTCGGTGATGAGCCCGCGCACGGCGATCATGCTCGGTCAGCTCGGCGGCCTCGGTGTGCTCGACCTCGAAGGGCTGTGGACCCGGTACGACGACCCGGAGCCGCTCCTCGCCGAGATCGCCGCGCTCCCCGCGGACGGCGCGACCCGTCGGATGCAGGAGCTGTACTCCGCGCCGATCAAGCCCGAGCTGGTCCGCGACCGCCTCGCCGAGATCCGCGCCGCCGGCGTGACGGTGGCCGGCGCGCTCACCCCGCAGCGCACGCAGGATCTGTACGAGACCGTCGTCGCCGCCGGCGTCGACCTGTTCGTCATCCGCGGCACCACGGTCTCGGCCGAGCACGTGTCCAGTGTCGACGAGCCGCTCAACCTCAAGAAGTTCATCTACGACCTCGACGTCCCCGTCATCGTGGGCGGTGCGGCGACCTACACTGCTGCGCTCCACCTCATGCGGACCGGCGCCGCCGGCGTCCTCGTCGGGTTCGGCGGGGGAGCGGCATCCACCACTCGCGCCACCCTCGGCCTGCACGCGCCGATGGCCACCGCGGTCGCCGACGTCGCCGGCGCGCGCCGCGACTACCTCGACGAGTCGGGCGGGCGCTACGTGCACGTCATCGCCGACGGCGGTGTCGGCACGTCGGGCGACATCGTCAAGGCGCTCGCCATGGGCGCCGACGCCGTCATGCTCGGCGTCGCCCTCGCGCGCGCGACCGACGCCCCCGGCCGCGGCTTCCACTGGGGACCCGAGGCGCACCACGCCAAGCTGCCGCGCGGCACCCGTGTCGAGGTCGGTCAGGTCTCGCCGTTGGAAGAGATCCTCTACGGCCCGGCCCCCGTCGCCGACGGCACGGCGAACCTCATCGGTGCGCTGCGGAAGTCGATGGCGACGACCGGCTACTCGGATCTCAAGGAGTTCCAGCGCGTCGAGGTCGTCGTCGCGCCGTACGCGTCGTCCCACTAATGACCGGAACCCCCGCCGTCGACGATCTTCCCGACGTCTTCCCGCCGACGCTGCGGGAGGTCATGACCCGTCCGTTCTGGATCGGGATGCTGGGCCTCGCCCTGCTCGTGGCCGGGATCTTCGCGTGGCTCGGGCAGTGGCAGCTGGGGAACGCCATCGACACCGATCCGCCGCCCGCGGGCATGACCGAGCAGGTGCGTCCGCTGGGTGAGGTCGTGGCTCCCGGCGCTTACCTGCCGGAGCCGCTCGTGGGCCAACGGGTCGAGGTGACGGGTTCCTTCGTGGCAGGCGACTTCCGCGTCGTCACCTCCCGCTACGACGACGGCACGCCCGGATACTGGGTGGCGGGACAATTCCGCGTCGACCCGACGACCGCCGGGGTGGACGGTCCGACCTCGCTCGCAGTGGCGGTCGGGTTCACGCCTGACCGGGAGAGAGCGGATGCCGCGGCATCCGCTCTGAGCGACGCGCCGCCGCAGGACGTCACGCTGACGGGACGGCTCATCTCCGACGAGGGCGCGAAGGAGCCGCCGCGGGACGCCGACCCTCTCGAGATCACCGCGATGTCTCCGGCCGCGCTGCTCTCGCAGTGGAGCGACATCGAGGGGCTCGACGTCTACCGTCCCTACCTCGTCTCCGCGGAGGCCTTCGGCGCGCTGCAGCAGATCCATGCGCCGGCCCCGACCGAGCTGTCGTCGGTGAACTGGCTCAACATCTTCTACGCCATCGAGTGGGCGGTGTTCGCGGGCTTCGCCTTCTACATGTGGTACCGACTGGCGCGCGACGCGTGGGAGAAGGAAGTCGAAGCGCTCTCCGACGACGGCGAGGGCGCCGAGCAGCCCCTGCCGCGCCCGTAGACTGGAAGCCATGCCCGTCCAGCCCAAACTCGCCACGTTCCCGGCGATCCGCGGCGCCCTGCGGTTCTACCAGATCGCATCGATCATCACCGGTGTCGGCCTGCTTCTGCTGGTCGCCGAGATGATCCTGAAGTACACGCCGCTCCACGTCGAGCTCTTCGCCGGCGGCTCCGGTGGGCTGCTGTGGTTCGCGACGGCGATCCCCGGCCCCGACTGCCAGTGGTACTCGCTGTTCGCGCCGATGACGAACACGTGCGACATCGTCTCCACCGGAGACGGCGTCAACATCTCGCTCGCGATCCTCGTCGTGCACGGGTGGTTCTACGTCGTCTATCTCTTCGCGTGCTTCCGGGTGTGGAGCCTCATGCGGTGGCGCTTCCCGCGTTTCATCGTGCTCGCGCTCGGCGGCATCGTGCCCCTCCTGTCCTTCTTCATGGAGGCGAAGGTCGCTCGCGAGGTCAGGGAGTACCTGGCCGAACGGGAGGCCGCCGCATCCGTCCCCCTCGAAACCCCCACGGAGACCCGGTGACAGAGCAGACCGAAACCTCCCAGCGACCCGTGCTGGTCGTCGACTTCGGCGCCCAGTACGCGCAGCTGATCGCCCGTCGCGTTCGCGAGGCCGGCGTGTACAGCGAACTGGTGCCGCACACCGCGACGGCTGCGGAGATCGCCGAGAAGAACCCTGTCGGGATCATCCTCTCGGGCGGTCCCTCGTCGGTCTACGAGGAGGGAGCGCCGCAGCTGGATGCCGGTGTCTTCGACCTCGGTGTCCCGACGCTCGGCATCTGCTACGGCTTCCAGGTGATGGCCAAGACCCTCGGCGGCGAGGTCGCGAACACCGGCCTCCGCGAGTACGGGGCGACGGATGCGACGATCGTCACCGACAATGTGCTGCTCGACGGACAGCCCGTGGACCAGAACGTGTGGATGAGCCACGGCGACCAGGTCAGCGCCGCTCCCGACGGCTTCGAGGTCCTCGCGCGGACCGCGGCCACCCCCGTCGCCGCCTTCGCGAACGACGCCCGTAAGCTCTACGGCGTGCAGTGGCATCCCGAGGTCAAGCACTCCGACCACGGCCAGCGCGTGCTGGAGAACTTCCTGCACAAGGCGGCGGGACTGCCCGCCGACTGGAACAGCGACAACGTCATCGCCGAGCAGGTCGAGAAGATCCGCGCGCAGGTCGGGACGGGCCGGGTCATCTCGGCGTTGTCGGGAGGCGTCGACTCGGCGGTGTCCACCGCCCTCGTGCACAGGGCTGTCGGCGACCAGCTCACCGCCGTCTTCATCGACCACGGTCTGCTCCGCAAGGGCGAGCGCGAGCAGGTCGAGAACGACTACGTCGCCTCGACCGGGGTGCGCCTGATCACCGTCGACGCACGGGAGACCTTCCTCGACGCCCTCGCCGGCGTGAGCGATCCCGAACAGAAGCGCAAGATCATCGGCCGGGAGTTCATCCGCGCCTTCGAGAAGGTCCAGTCGGACCTCATCGCCGAGGCCGCCGCGGAGGGCGACCCGATCCGGTTCCTCGTGCAGGGCACCCTGTACCCGGATGTGGTGGAGTCCGGCGGCGGTGCCGGCACGGCCAACATCAAGAGCCACCACAACGTCGGCGGGCTTCCCGAGGACCTGCAGTTCGAGCTGGTCGAGCCGTTGCGCACCCTGTTCAAGGACGAGGTCCGCGCGATCGGTCGCGAGCTGGGTCTGCCGGAGGCCATCGTCGGGCGCCAGCCCTTTCCGGGGCCCGGCCTCGGCATCCGGATCGTGGGTGAGGTCACCGCTGACCGCCTCGAGATCCTGCGTGACGCCGACGCCATCGCCCGTGCGGAGCTGACGAAGGCGGGACTGGACGGCGAGATCTGGCAGTGCCCCGTGGTGCTGCTCGCCGACGTCCGCTCGGTGGGTGTGCAGGGAGACGGGCGGACCTACGGGCATCCGATCGTCCTGCGCCCCGTCTCGAGCGAGGACGCGATGACGGCGGACTGGACCCGCCTGCCGTACGACGTGCTCTCGAAGATCAGCAACCGCATCACGAACGAGGTGCGCGAGGTCAACCGGGTGGTGCTCGACGTCACGTCGAAGCCCCCGGGGACCATCGAATGGGAGTGAATCGCGGGGGGAACCCCCGTGACGAGCTGCGTCGCCAGCCCTTGACACGGCGTATCCGGCACGGCCAGAGTGAGCCCGGGCTCCTGCCCCGGTCTGCACCGCCGTCTGAGGAGGGGGTGAGGCGTTGATCGAGCGTCCGCGTACACAGCCGTACGCGCAGTTCGTCCTGGCCATCTCGGCCCTCATCGTCGTGCTGATCCTCGGGACGATCGACAGCGCCCGCATCACCCCGCTGCTGCTCGCCGGCTTCGGCGTCATCGTTCTGAGCACGGCGGCCATGACCGCCGTCTGGCTCGTCCAGCCGACCACGCACACGGAGTGGCTGGCGGCCATCCCGCTCGTGCAGATCCTCGCGTGCCTTCCCCTGCGGGACGCCGGTGTGGAGGTCCTGCCCGCGGCGGGCCTGCTGGTGATCTTCCCGCTCGGCTGGCTCGCCTTCGCCTTCCCGCCCGCCACCGTCGTGGCCGGCGTGCTGCTGACCGCTCTCGGACCGCTCATCCAGATCATCCGGACCGGTGGATTCCGCGACGCCGCCGACGTCGTCTCGGTCGTTGCCCTGCCCATCATCGCGGGGCTCATCGCGGGGACCGTCGCCCTCATCGCCCGGGACCTCAGGCGGATGCGGGCGCACACCGAGGCCGTGTCGGACGAACTCGATCATGCGCTGCGGCTGTCCGGCCGCGACACCGCCATGCTGCGGGCCACGCTCGACGCGACCGACAACGCCGTCGCCGTCTTCGGACCGGATGGGCGCCCGATCCTGCTCAACGCCGTCGCCGCCGAGATCAGCGGACGATCCGGGATCGACGAGATCGACCGGGACGGATTCCTCTCGGTCATCTGGCGCGCCGACACCTCGATGCCCGCCGAGGCCACCTCGGCCGATTTCGTCGAGCGCGTGCGCTCGGGAGACTTCGCCGCGCCGCGGACGGTGGAGTTCGGCGGCGACCCGCGGCGCGTGCTGCAGGTCATCGTGCGTCCCGTCGTCGCCGGCGGCGAGGAGGTCGGGATCGTGATCGTCGGTCAGGACGTCACCGAGCTCGTCGGTGCCGTCGAAGTCCGCGATCGGTTCCTCAGCACCGTCGGTCACGAATTCCGCACGCCCCTCACGGTGATCCTCGGGCACACCGACATCGCCCTCATGAACGAGTCGGCCGAGACCGAACGGTGGGAAGCCGTCGAGCGGTCAGCGGAGCGCCTGCTGCGGCTGGTCGAGCGCCTCATCGCGGCCGGACAGTCGACACGCGACGTCGAGGCGCGCTCGGGAGCCTCCCACGTCGGTCCCGTCGTCAAACACGCGATCTCGGAGGTCGCAGCCCGCGCGCGGGACCGCCGCATCCACATCCAGATGGGCGCGATGCCCGACCGGGCCGCCCGCATCGCCGTCCGCGATCTCGCGTCGATCCTGGAGGAGCTTCTCCGCAACGCCGTCGAGTTCACCCCCGCGGGAGGCGGCGACGTCGTGGTCTCGGCCTACGAGGAGGGACGCGAGATCGTCGTCACCGTCGCGGACCAGGGTGTCGGGATGACCGAGCAGGAGCGCACGCACGCCTTCGACCGGTTCTACCGGGCTCCGTACGCACACGATGCCGCCATTCCCGGCACCGGCATCGGGCTCTCCAACGCCGCGTCGCTCGCCGAGGCCTACGGGGCAACCGTGGCGCTCGAGTCGCACGCCCCGCGCGGCACGGTCGCCGTCCTGCGGCTCCCTTCCTGAGCACGCGGATCGCCCGCAACGACGAAGGCCGCCCGGTTTCCCGGACGGCCTTCGTCGTGTGAGGCGGGGGTCAGTCGTTGCCCCGCAGGATGGCGATGATGCGGAGGATCTCGACGTAGAGCCAGACGACCGTGACCATGATGCCGAAGGCGCCGATCCAGCCGAACTCGCGGGGAGCGCCGTTGCGGGCACCCTGCTGCACGAGGTCGAAGTCCTGGACGAGCGAGTACGACGCCATGAGGACGACCAGCAGGCCGATGATGAGGCCGAGCGGGATGCCGAAGAGCTCCTGGCTGTAGAGGCCGAAGGTGCCCTGGGTGACGCCCGTCCACATGAGGACCAGGTTGACGAGGCCGAACACCAGGTAGCTGACCATCGCGATCATGAAGATCTTGTTGGCCTTCTTGCTGACACGGACCTTGCCGCTCGCGAAGAGGGCGAGGGTCACGCCGACCACCACGAGGGTCGCGATGGTCGCCTGCAGGACGACGCCCGGCCAGATGAACTCGAAGTACGCCGAGATTCCACCGACGAACAGACCCTCAGCCGCCGCGTACGCCCAGACCAGAGCCGGGCGGACCTTCTTGCGGGACGTGAAGCTGATGACGAGCGCGAGGACGAAGCCCACGAGCGCGCCGATGATCCAGGGCATGATCGTCAGGTCGGCCGGCTCCACCTGCGTAGGCATGAGCGACCCGCCGAGGGTCCAGAACCAGCCCACGAGTGCGGTCACGAGCAGGATGCCGAACAGGCCCGCCGTCTTGACGACGGTGTCCTCGACCGTCATCCGGCCGGTGTTGGCGGAGGATGCGGTGGGGGCCGCGTACATGCCCTCGAGCTGAGCGCTCGCGGCGAGGTCGGCGGCCTGGTGCGAGGCGGCCGAGTAGTTCGTCGGGGCGGCAGGGGGAGTCAGGCCGGGACGGCGCTGATCCTCCTGGAACACCGGATTGTTAAAGGCGAAATTGCCGGACGCTGCCATTGTGTGTCTCACTCCAAAAGTCGACTCACAGCGCTGTGCTGTCGATCCAGCGTATCGGACCGTGTTTCCGCGGGTGCGGGCCCCCGCTGTGAGAGGACTATGAGGCCCCTCTGGCCGCGCTCCTGCGGCGGGTCGCGTCACCCGAGCTGGGTAACCTGACCGCATGTCCGTGAACCGCCCGCTCGTCATCGGTCACCGCGGCGCGCCGGGGTACCTGCCCGAGCATTCGCGCACCTCCTATGACCTCGCTCTCGCCTCCGGGGTGGACGCCGTCGAACCGGACGTCGTCTTCACCGCGGACCGCATCGCCGTGGTCCGGCACGAGAACGAGATCGGGTCGACGACCGACGTGGCCGACCATCCCCAGTTCGCGTCCCGCCGGACGACGAAGGTCGTCGACGGCGCGGACCTGACCGGATGGTTCACCGAGGACTTCACGTGGGACGAGCTGGCCACGCTGCGGTGCCGGGAACGGCTGCCGCACCTTCGGCCGGGGAGCGCGGCGAGCGACCGCGGTCAGCCGATCCTGCGGCTGCGCGAGCTCCTCGACCTCGTGGCTGCCGCCCCGGCGGGAGCCGGCGTCGTGCTGGAGGTGAAGCACGCGACGTACTTCGGATCGATCGGGTACGACGTCGCGGGGCTGCTCGCCGACGAACTGCGCAGCGCCGGATGGGATGTCGGGGCGCGGCCGCTGGTGATCGAATCGTTCGAGCAGCGGATCCTGCAGGAGCTGCGGGGTCGCGGCATCCGTGCCCGCTACGTCTACCTGCTCGAGGCGGAGGGGTCCGCGTGGGACCTCCGGGCGGCGGACGGCGACGACGCGGTCACCTACGCCGACCAGCTCACCCCGGAGGGACTCGACCGGCTCGCAGGGGAGGTGGATGGGATCAGTCTCGACAAGCGGATCGTGCTCGAGCATCCGTCCGTCGTGGCGGACGCGCACGGTCGCGGGCTCGAGGTCTACGTGTGGACGTGCCGACCGGAGAACGCGTTCCTCGACCCGCTCTTCCGCGGACCCGGCGACGACGCGACGTTCGGCGACTGGGAGGGGGAGTGGCGCCGGATCGCGGAGACGGGCGTCGACGGCGTCTTCGTCGACCACCCCGACCTCGGCGTCGCCTTCTTCGCCCGCCCGGGACGCTCAGGTGACGCGCGGTAGAATGGATGCCGGTGCGCCGGCACCCCGTGTAACTACCTGATCCGTGGAGAGTCAAGGCGGCACGACGCCTCAGCTGCACGGAGGTCATGACACATGCCCCTCACCGACTCGACACCGGTGCGCGCCCCCGAACGCGACAGCCCCCTCCGGACGCTCGCTGCGTCCGTGGGTATCGGATACTTCGCCATCGCACTGATCGCGCGACTGCCGTACGCGATGATCGTCGTCGGCGTCCTCACGATGGTGGTCGACGCCCGGGGATCGCTCGCCGTCGGCGGGCTCACCTCGGCGATGGTCGGCCTCGGCACCATCGCGACCGGCCCCCTCATCGGTGCGGCCGCCGACCGCTGGGGTCAGCGACCGGTGCTGCTGCTCGCGACGCTCGTCCAGAGCGCCGTCCTGGTGACCCTCGTCGCCGTCGCCTACGGCGACACCCCGGACGGTGTGCTCCTGGCCGTCTCGGTGCTCGCCGGGGCGACCGCCCCGCAGGTCTCGCCGATGTCGCGCGCCCGACTGGTCGGTTCCATCGGCCGGATGCGGCTCGACCGCGTCGCCCGCGGCCGACTCCAGGAGTCGACGATGGGCTACGAGTCGGCCGTCGATGAGATCGTCTTCGTCTTCGGGCCGGTCCTCGTCGGCGTCGTCGCGATCGCGGCGAGCCCCGCCGCCCCGGTTCTCGCCGCCGCCGCCCTCACCGTCGTCTTCGTCACCACGTTCGCGCTGCACCCGACCGCTCGCACCGCGGGCCACGCGGACCAGGGTGCGGCGCGTGAGCCGGCGCGGGCCGTGCTGCGCCCCGGCATCCTCGTCGCCGCCGCCGGCACCTTCGCGACCGGACTGTTCTTCGGAGCGATGCTGACTTCGCTCACCGCCTTCGCGGACGAGGGCGGGTTCCCCGAGCAGACCGGCATCCTCTACGGGATCATGGGCATCGGCTCGGCGATCCTCGCGCTCGGGGTGGGCCTGTTGCCGCGACGCTTCGCGTTGCCGTGGCGCTGGATCGGCTTCACCGCCGTCCTGCTGATCGGTGCGGTTCTCGCCGCCGGGGCAACGGGGGCGATCTCGATGGGGTGGGCTCTCGCGCTCGCCGGCTGCGGCATCGGCCCGACGCTCGCGACGATCTACGCGCTCGCCGCCGCTCGTTCGCCGCGCGGACACGAGGCGACGGTCATGGCCGTGCTCGGTTCGGCGGTCGTCGTCGGACAGGCCTTCGCGAGCATGGTGGTCGGCGCGCTGGCCGAGTCCGCCGGGGCCGCGGTGGCCCTGTGGGCACCCGTCGTCGCGGTCGCGCTGCTGCTGACCTTCGGCCTGCTCAATCTGCGTGTGCGTCCGCGCGTTCCCCAGGAGGACACCTCCGCCCCCTAGGGTGAGCGGTATGACTGATGCCGGCATCGTCGCCCAGGGGGTGCGACGATCCTTCGGGAACGTCCACGCCGTCCGCGACGTCACCTTCCAGGCGCCCGAGGGCGCGGTCACGGGCCTCGTGGGCCCGAACGGCGCGGGCAAGACGACGCTGCTGCTGATGCTCGCTTCGCTCCTGGCCCCCGACGCCGGCACCATCCGGATCGCCGGGATCGATCCCGTAACCGACCCCGCGGCGGCGCGGGCGAAGCTCGGGTGGATGCCGGACAGCCTGGGCGCGTGGCCCTCGCTCTCGGCCCGCGAGACGATCGCCGTCACCGGCCGGCTCTCCGGCCTCGACCGGACGGCCGCCGCGGCACGCGCCGCGGAACTCCTCACCACCGTCGGCCTCGAGTCTCTCGGGGATGCTCCGGCCCGGGTGCTCTCCCGCGGCCAGAAGCAGCGCCTCGGCCTCGCGCGCGCCCTCGTCCACGACCCGCGGGTGCTCCTGCTCGACGAGCCCGCCTCGGGTCTCGACCCGCAGGCGCGCATCGACCTGCGCCTGCTGCTGCGATCGCTCGCGGCGGAGGGACGCACGGTGCTGGTCTCCAGCCACATCCTCTCCGAGCTCGAGGAGGTCGTCGACGACGCCGTCTTCATGACGCAGGGCGAGACCGTGAGCTCCGAGCGCGTCGCCGAGGCGGCCGGTCGGGCACGGACGTGGCGGATCCGCCTCGCGGATCGGGATGCCGCGACCGCCGCCTTGCCGGTGGCCCAGGCCCTCGGGCTCGACGTCGCGACCCTCCCCGTCGACCGACGCGACCTGCTCGTGAGCTTCGCCGGCGACGTGGCCGCGGCGCAGGGACTCGCCGCGCTCGTCGCGGCCGGCCTGCCGGTCGCGGAGTTCTCCGCGGCCAGCGGCATCCTGGAACACACCTTCCTCGACCTCGAAGGAGGTGCGCGATGAACCTCTCGCGACTGTGGACCATCGCCCGCCTCGACCTGACCCAGCGCATCCGCACGGTGTCCTGGTACGTGCTGCTCGGTGTCTTCGCGCTCGTCCTCGTCGGGACGACCGCGCTCGCCTTCCTCTCCTTCTCGGGCCAGGAGGACTCCGGACCCGGCGTCTACTCGGTCGTCGTCTTCGTCACGCTGCTGCTGGTCGTGCTCGTCTCGCCGACCCTCAGCGGCAACTCCATCAACGGCGACCGGGATGCCGCGACCCTCGCCCCGTTGCAGGTCACCCAGGCGACGACCCGCGAGATCGTGCTCGGCAAGTTCCTCGCCGCGTGGCTGACGGGGCTCGCGTTCGCCGTGGTCGCCGTGCCGTTCCTCGTCATCGCCACCTTCGGCGGGGGCATCAACCCGCTCGCCGTCGTGGTCTCGGCCGTCGTGCTGGTCGTCGAAGCGGGTGTCGTCGCGGCGCTCGGGACGGCGTTCAGCGGCATCCTCGCCCGTCCGCTGTTCTCCGTCGCGACGACCTACCTCGTCGTGGCGGCCCTCACCGTCGGGACGGTCATCGCGTTCGGCTTGCTCGGGTCGAGCGTCCGCACCGAGCGCGTGGACCGGTACCAGTCGGCGCAGTACGACGAGACCGGCGCGCCCGTGTGCGCGGACGGCTCGTCGAACTGCCCGAACGATCCGGAGCAGTGGGTCTGCGGCGACTGGGAGAGCACCACCTCCGAGGTGCCGCGGTTCGACTACTTCTGGTGGATCCTGGCGGCGAACCCCTTCGTGATCCTCGCCGACGCGACACCGTCGAGCTTCAACGAGTACGGGAACCCCGACGACCTGTTCGGATGGACGAAGTACTCCGTCCGGCAGTCGCAGATCGCCCCCGAGCCGGTCAGCTCGTACAGCGACTGCGTCGTGCAGGACAGCGGCCCGACACCGGAGGAGATCATCGCGTCGACGGTGCCGAGTTGGTTCGTCGGCCTCGGCGTGCAGGTGATCGCGGCGGGCCTCCTGCTGTGGTGGGCGGGTGTGCGAACCCGCACCCCGGCGCGTCGTCTGCCGCCGGGGACCCGCATCGCGTGACGCCCGCCGGGTGAGGATCCTCTCATCTGCGCATCTTCCTCTTGGGGAACGGTCAGGGGGTGCATAGCCTCCTATCAGCCTCGGCCGCGGCATCCGATCGGATCCCGCCCAAGCCAGCCGAGCGCTCTTCCCAGAAGGAAAGGCGGTCCCCCCTTGCACCGACGCATCCTGGCGGTTGCGGGCGTCCTCGCGCTCTCACTGCCCACCACCGCGGCCCTCGCCGCGACGCCGGACGACGATCCCACCGCGCGGTTCGACCGCAGCACGTCGACCGGCGCTCTCGACAGCGACATCTCGGCGGCCGCGATCGACCCCGATCGGCAGGTGTCGGTCGTCATCGAGATGGAGGGCGAGCCCGTCGCCGTCGTCGAGGCCGAGGAGGGCCGCTCGCTGAGCAAGACCGAGCGGACCGACGTGAAGAAGGACCTGAAGGCCGCGCAGGACGCCATCCGCGGCGACATCACCCAGCGCGGCGGCAAGATCCGCGCGCAGATGCAGTCCGCCTACAACGGCATCCAGGCCATCGTGCCCGCCGCCGAGCTCGACGACGTCGCCGCGCTCCCCGGTGTCGTCGCGGTCCACCCCGTCGTGACGCACGAACTCGACAACGCCGTCTCCGTGCCGTTCCTCGGGGTCCCCTCGGTCTGGCAGAGCACCGGGTACACCGGTGAGGACGTCAAGGTCGCGATCATCGACACCGGCATCGACTACACCCACGCCGGCTTCGGCGGCCCGGGCACGGTCGAGGCCTACGAGAAGGCTGCGGCCGCCTCGGATGCGCCCGCCGACCCGAAGCTCTTCGGGCCGAGCGCCCCGCGCGTCAAGGGCGGCATCGACCTCGTCGGTGACGACTACGACGCCGGCGGCACCGGCGACGCCCTGATCCCGAAGCCCGACAACAACCCCCTCGACTGCGAGGGCCACGGCTCCCACGTCGCCGGCACGACCGGCGGATCGGGCGTCACCACCGACGGCAAGACCTACACCGGTCCGTACGACGAGACGACGCCGTCCGTCGACTTCCGGGTCGGACCGGGTGTCGCGCCCGAGGCCGACCTGTACGCCGTCCGCGTGTTCGGCTGCGACGGCTCGACCGACGTCACCATCCAGGCCATCGACTGGGCCGTCGACAACGGCATGGACGTCATCAACATGTCGCTCGGCTCGTCCTTCGGCCGCGGCGACGACCCGAGCGCCGTCGCCGCCGCCAACGCGGTCGGGGCGGGCGTGGTCGTCGTGGCGTCGGCCGGCAACTCCGGACCGAGCCCGTACCTCACCGGTTCACCGGGCAGCGGTGACGGCGTGATCGCGGTGTCGGCCGTCGACAGCACGGCATCCTTCCCCGGCGCCACCCTCACGGTCGGCGGCAAGAAGGTCCAGGCGATCAACGCGAACGGTGCCGCGCTCGACGACGTCGGGCAGTTGACGGTCGTGCGACTGACCGACGACCCCGCGACCGCCGCCAACGAGGCGCTCGGGTGCGCGGCATCCGACTACACCCGTGCCGGGATCACGCAGGGCGGCGGCCAGATCGCCGTCGTCGACCGCGGCACGTGCGCCCGCGCGGCCAAGCCGATCTTCGGGCAGCAGGCCGGAGCCGAGGCGGTCGTCATGGTGAACTCCACGAACGACCTGCCCCCGTACGAGGGCGTCATCACGGAGAACCCCGACGACGGCACGCCGTACGAGGTCACGATCCCGTTCTTCGGCGTCCGCTCGTCCGACGGCGCGGCTTTCACCTCGGGGGCGGTCGTGACTGTCCAGGCGGCGCAGATCGCGAACCCCGCGTTCCGTGACTACGCCTCCTTCAGCTCGTCCGGTCCGCGCAGCGGCGACAGCTCGATCAGCCCCGATGTCGCGGCGCCGGGCGTCTCGATCTCGTCGGTCGCCGTCGGCACGGGTGGCGACGCGTCGGTGCTCTCGGGCACCTCGATGGCCGCCCCGCACGTCGCCGGCGTCGCCGCGCTGACGGTGCAGGCCCACCCGACGTGGGACACCGAGCGGATCTCGGCGGCGATCGTCTCGACCGCCGACCCCGACGGCGTCGCGCGGATCAACCCGACCCGCGGCGGCGTCGGCCTCGTCGACACCGCGCAGGCGGTGCGGACGACGGTGACGGCCACGGGCGACAGCTTCCGCACCGACAGCGGTCGTGTGCGCGAGGCGGCGCTGAGCTTCGGCTTCGACGAGTCGAGCTCGACGCTCGGCGGGACGAAGAAGGTGACCGTCCGCAACGAGGGCACGAAGAGCGTGACCTTCACGGTCTCGACGCAGGCGTCGCCCCAGTCGCTGAAGGCCAAGGTCACGACGAGCACCAAGAAGGTGACCGTGAAGCCGGGTCGCACGGAGAGCGTCCGGGTGACGGTGTCCGCTCCGGCGTCCTCGGTGCCGGGCTCGCTGAGCGCGGACGACCAGTTCTCGTTCGCCGAGATCTCGGGTGATGTCGTCTTCACCGCGCCGGGGTCGACCCTGCGGGTGCCCTACCTGCTCGTCCCGCGCTCGAACAGCGAGGTGACGGTGAAGGGCTCGCTCAGCTCGCGCGGCCGCGTGGCCGACGCCGACCACGTCCTCGACCTGCGCAACCGCAAGGGTGCGCTGGATGCGGCAGCGGACGTGTACACCTGGGGTCTGACGGACAAGAAGGATGCCCCGAAGGCGATCTCCGACACGGGTTATGACCTGCGCGCCGCGGGTGTGCAGTCGTTCGCGACCGCGAGCGGTGACCAGCTGGCCGTCTTCGCCGTGAACACGCACTCGCGGTGGTCGAACGCCGCGAGCAACGAGTTCGACGTCGTCATCGACACGAACCGCGACGGCACGCCCGACTGGGTCGTGTTCTCGTACGACTCCGGGGCCGTGCGCAGCGGTTCGGTCGACGGTGTCGCCGAGGTGTTCGTGCAGAACGTGAAGACGGGCGCGCTCACCGCGAGCGGGTTCCTCGCGCAGGCGCCGACCGACAGCAGCACGATCCTGCTGCCGGTGAACCTCGCCGACCTGAAGATCACCGGGCCGTTCGACTACACCGTGCAGTCGTTCAGCCTCACGACCGACGGCAGCGACGCGTTCGCGGCGACGGCGACGTACAACCCGGGCGATCCCGCGATCACCAACGGGCAGTACGAGGTCGTGCCGAAGGGCGGCCGGGCCTCGGTGACCGTTCGCACGGACGCCTCCGCCTACGCGGCGCAGAAGCCGCTCGGCGCGATGGTGGTCGTCGTCGACAACGAGTCGGGCGCGGACGAGGCGCTGCTCGTCCCGGTGAAGTAAGGCCGGATTCACGAGAGGGGCGGTGCGTCAGCGGACGCGCCGCCCCTTTCGGCATCCGTCGTCAGCGCTCGCAGAGGCGGGGCTCGTCACCCGACCCGAAGCGGTAGTCGAACGTGCGGCCGTCCGCCCGCACGACGACGCGATAACCGTCGACGATCGCCTGCCTGTAGGACATGCCGGGGGAGGGGCACCCGAGCGAGCCGTCTGAGAACTCGACCCGTTCCGCCGACACGAGGACGGGCTCGCCGGCCACTCCGCGCGCGGCGAGGTCGGCGACGATCGCCTCCCACTTCGCCGGCGGGAGGTCGGCCGGCGACCCGGTCGGGCCGAGCGGGGCGGGGCTCGCCGTCCGGAACGGCGGTCGTGCGGAGGGGCTGGTGTCGCTCGTGTCGCCGGGGGAGGGCATCGAGGTTCCTTCCGTCGCGCAGGCGGCCAGGGTGAGCGCCGACAGCAGGATCGCTGCGGCGAGGGCGGCGCGTGGTGCGGGCATGATTCTCCTCCCGGCGAGGTTACGCCGGGATCCGGCCCGGAGACAGTGCCGGCCGCATAGCCTGAAGCCATGATCAGCGCTCCGGCACGTACCGCCCTCGAGGTCGCCGACTGGCGTCGTCGCGTCTTCGCCCTGTACGCGGAGGTGCGGACGGCCGGCGATCCGCGACGTGCGCACGACCGGTGGCGGGCGGAGCGCGACGACCTGTTCGCGCGGCATCCCGCCAGCCCCCTCCTCCCCGAGGACCGCGACGGCTTCGCGGGGCTGCCCGTCGCGCCGTACGACCCGGCCTGGCGGTTCGAGGTCCCGCTGCGCGAGGCGGAACCCGGCGGATTCGAGTTCCCGACCGGCACCGACGGCGTCGTCCCGTTCGAACGCATCGCAGTCGTCGACCTGCCGGAGGTCGGCAGTCTCGACGTCTGGCGGTTGACGACCTACGGCGGCGGGGTCTTCATCCCGCTTCGTGACGGCCTCGCCAGCGTCGCCGGGGGGACGTACGGCGGCGGACGCTATCTGATCGACACGATCAAGGGTGCGGACCTCGGGACGGATGCCGCGGTCGGCACGATCGTGCTCGACCTGAACTTCGCCTACAACCCGTCGTGCGCGTACGACCCGGCCTGGGCGTGCCCGCTCGCGCAGCCGGGCAATGTGCTCGCCCGGGAGGTCCCGGTCGGCGAGCGGTACGCCGCGTCCTGAGCATCTCCGGGCGCCGGCTGTCTCGTGACGCTCGATCCGGGGCAACGTGCCCGTCACCGAGGTCGGATTCGGGGCCGCGCAGCTGGGGAACCTCCATCGCGCGACGACGGACGACGAATCGACCTCTGCGGTCCACGCCGCGCGTGCCGCCGGCATCACCTACTTCGACACGGCCCCGCATTACGGCCTGGGTCTGTCCGAACGTCGCTTGGGGCGGGCGCTGGCGGGGACCCCGCGCGAGGAGATCATCATCTCCACCAAGGTCGGTCGCCTGCTCGTCGACAGTCCCGACACCGCCGACCTTCAGGACGGCGAGGGATTCGTCGTTCCGGCATCCGTCCGCCGGGAGTGGGATTTCTCGGCGGACGGCGTGAAGCGGTCCATCGAGGACAGCCTGACCCGTCTGGGCACGGACCGGATCGACATCGTCTACCTCCACGATCCCGACGACCACGAGGAGCAGGCGACACGCGAGGCGCTGCCTGCCCTCCTCGATCTGCGCGCACAGGGTGTGATCCGTGCCGTCGGCGCCGGGATGAATCAGTCGGCGATGCCGGCTCGGTTCATCGAGGCGCACGACCTCGACGTCGTGATGCTCGCGGGTCGGCTGACGCTCCTGGACCAGACGGGATCGACGGATCTGATGCCGCTTGCGGCCCGACGAGGGGTGGCCGTCGTGGCCGCCGGGGTCTACAACTCGGGGCTGCTCAGCTCGACGGAGATCAGCCCCGACGCCCACTTCGACTACGCGCCGGCGTCGAGCGAAATGCTCGCCCGCGCTCGCCGGCTCGCCGCGATCTGCCGCTCGCACGGCGTCGACCTCCCGTCTGCCGCCGTGCAGTATTCCCTTCGGCATCCGGCGGTCGTCTCCGCGGTGATCGGGATGCGTACTGCGGCGCACGTCGAGAGCAGCATCGACCGGCGCACGACGGACATTCCCGATGAATTGTGGGTCGAACTCGACGCCGAAGGACTCGCTCCGGATCTGACGAAGGGGAACTGACAGAGGCTGTCCGGTCGAGGCCCAGGTCGGTCGACCTCGCGCTTCGATCGATCAGACCTCCGACGCGACGGCGGGAGTCGAAACTTCTGTTGCGCGGATGTCAGTGCTGCTGGAGAAGCGCGAAATCACGCGGGTTCGGCCGTCCTGCCGCTGAAAATCAAGTACGTGCGGGCTGTGACGGAGTCTCGTGTCGTTCGGTTCTGATCAGCGAAATCGGTGTGGATCTGCGCGGATTGTGTCCACATGGTGTCCACTCGTGGCAACGGAGTTGGCGGGTCCGTGGGTCGTAGTTGCGTCATTCGCCCTCGTTTACCGGAGACGCCGGATACTTCGCGCGCCACGCCCGAGCATCTGCCGGCTGCCACGAGGGCGCGGAGACCCTCATGGCAAGATCGATGGCTAGCCGATCCATGATCCACCCGAGCTCGAGACGGGTGACGATTGCGTGTGGAAGCGACTCGAATCCATGCGCCGCTCCCAGAAGGGCGAAAGCGACCGGAGCTATGTCCCGCCCGCGCGCCGCGCGCGAGCAGAAATCGAGTGCACCCTCGGCGCCGTCGTGGTCAGCGAACGAGGCAGCGACGTACAGCCCTCCCAGTAGTGCGCCGAGGGCATTGCCCTCTGCTACGAGCCGGCTGAGGTCATCGCGGCTTCGAGGTGCCGTTAATCCGCGATCGATTGCACTGGTGATAGAGGCGCGAGGGAACCCGCTCATGCTAGTGAACCCAGGCAGGGAGAGCACGGAGTTTGCAGCGACACCGAGAGTCTCAGACAGGCTCGCGGTGGAACGGAGAACCTCGACGACAAGGAACGTTGAAACCACCGCACCGCCCGTGACGTGAGGATGGGTATGAGTCTCGGTTGCGAGCATTCCTCCGTAAGACGCGACCTTGTCGGCGCCGCTGTGACTGAACTCACCGGCGCCTGCCAGGGCCCCGTACGGGAGACCTTTAATCACGCCTCGCGAGCTCGGCTCCCGCGTCGGATTGCCCGTCAGTGCGACCTTCATCATCGTGGGAGAGGATCCATGCGGGATCGTCATCTCGGGGGTGTCGATCAGCCAACCGCGTGCGACCCGGCCATCCACTATTGGAAGTGGATCCCACCCGGGATCTAGAGAGCTCGCGCCCCTAAGCAGCGCCCATCGCTGGTATGCGTGCATCACCTCATTCGGCGACTGAATTGCCCAGTCGTAAGAGGTGAAGGTTCGCAGCAATCCTTCTACAGTCCACCCAGCCAGTTCGGTGGCAGCCCCTGCCTTGAGCCGCGTTCCGCTGGTTCCCGTCGAGCCGATGCTACCGACGGAGTCTCCGAGCGCGATGCCCAGCATTAGTCCGCGGACCCTGCTCGTCCAGGTCGCGACCGAAATACGCTCGTCGCCTACGGACGATCCGCGCGCGAGAGACCGGTCGGAGGTACGCGTAAGCGCCGGTCGGGGTGTCGTCGGCGTTCGCTGCCCACATCGATGCGGCTCGACGAGTTTGCGAACGAGTTGTTCGACCTCCTCGGGTGTCTTCGGGAGTTGGCTTTCCATACCGCCGGTATGGATAGCGCCCGCTTCATCAACGAGCACGAGCGGTTGGCCGTCTTTCAATCCCACCCACATCGGCTCGTGCCAGTATTCGGGCCGATGTGTTGCCACGCCCTCCGCGTACTGCGTTTCAAGGAGACCGAGGTACTCCATCATCGATGGTTGTGCAGTAATGAACCGGGTTTCGATCGACGTCACGGAGAGTGGGTCATCGTCGTTGCCGATGAACCGCGCGGGCATCACTCGCCAGCTATCGTCGAGACATATCAGCGTTGCCAATGCGTGATAGGCCGCGCACTTCGGAGTGAAGGATTCGTTGTCGTCGGCTGGCCCCCAAGTGGTCGACCAGGCATTGTGATCCGCGAGCGTCTCTGTCCACGTCAAGCGGATGATGCCCTCCGGAGCAGCGAAGGTTGGTCCCGTGACGCTATCAAAGTGGAGAGCGGGACCAATCGGGCCATCGTGGACGGCTAGGTGTGGCGTTTGGTCTGGGTGAGCAACCCAACTCATCGTCAGCCATGGGCGGGCGCGTACGTGATGCGCGCCGCATATCCAGGACAGGCGACGTCCATCACTTTCATCGAGTTCGCCAGCCGGCATCCCGTCATTCAGAAGTGAAAGCGGTGCTCGGTCAGAGATACGCGGGTGGCACTTCGGGCATTTGCCAACCCTGTACCACCAATGTCCTTGTGGCTGCTCCGTCCATTCCCAACCGCAGAGGTCGTGCGTGTCGTCGAGCAGGTCCCGACGGATGCAGTCGGCGACGTGCGCGGTGTAGGGAGGATTGGAGGCTGCGAACTTGTCGAGATCCTTCACCTCAAGCGTGACGTAGTCGCCGGTGACCGCGTCCTCGAGCACGAGACTGCCATCGTCGAGAATCGTGACGAATTCTTGAGAGATGACGTCGATCTGGATCAGGTAGGTGCGGCCGCGAGAGGCGCTCATTGCGCGATCACCACGTCGCAGTGCTCTTCGACGCCAGGACTGCCATCCCACCTGTTCGTTTTCGAGGTCGCCGACCTGCCTCGTTTGCTCGCCATTCGCATGACCGTCCCACCTCTCCGAACGAGAGCCTAGAAGAGGTCGCGGACAGTTGCAGCCGGTAGCCCCACGCTTACGACTTCAAGCCCGCGCTGCAGTGTCACGAGCCTGAACTTCGCAGCCGACGTGACAGCTAAAACGGAGAGTCACGTAAAAGAGAAAGTCACGCGCCGGCGGGCCGACCCACATTCAATGTCATCCCCACAAGCCAGCCAGCGGCTCTGGCCTTCTGGACCCAATCCGATGCGGTCCGCTCGGGCACGTCCAGTTCGAGGGCGATGAGCTCAACGGGTGGGAGGTCGGCCAGCGCGGCGGTGAGCACGTCGTGGACGATCTCGGCTACACCGATGCGCCTGACCCTCGACCGGATCGCGGTTGGGCAGGGCGAGCAGCGGCTTCTGGAAGGCGACGTCGCCCAGATTCCCCGCAATGACCGCGCGACCGGTGTGGAGAACCGCGCGGTATGGACTGTTCACCGGATCACATCAGCGGGCCTTGAGCTGCGCAGCGTCGACGATGCGATCGACACCCGCGTCGTGAGTTATGAGTACGCGGCCGAGCACGTGCACCTCGCGTACGCGTCGACGGTGCACGGCATCCAAGGTGAGACGACGGATGCCTCGATCGCCGGGCCAGGGGTCGACGCTTCGGGTCTGTACGTCGGCCTGACACGTGGTCGTGCGCACAACGAGGCGATCGCGATCGCGCGTACGGATGCTCTGGCGCGTGACGAGATCGCGGACAGGATGATGCGGGGCATCCCCGAGGTCAGCATCGACGACTCGATGCGAGCGGCGCGAAGCGAGCTAGGGAGAGCAGCACGGCTGGCCGCAGACGCCAATGATGCCGACCTCGCGCAGTTGAACCAGTGGCTGCGTCGAGCGAGACGAAAGCTGCTGAATCTCGGCAGCGAAATCAGTGCTGGTGAGTCATATAGACATGGACGCGGGCGAAGCGTTGACAGCGATTGGGCGAATGTCGAAGCCCGGGACTTACTCGCTGAGCGATATCGGCGGGCCGAAATCCTCTATGGAGACGAGTTGCGCCGCCGTAGCGAGGCTGCTTCTGACAGCGGAGGAGGCGAGACTTGGTCGAGAGTGGCAGTGAGCGCCCCGCACCACGCAGAAGCGGCGCACGGGGTTGCCACGGGCCCGCTCCGCTGAGTGGGAGAGCTTGACGACCGTGCTCCCGCCCTCACCCGTGGTACCGGCCACGAGTCTCTCCACCAAGAACCAGCGCAAAAGCTGGAAGATGGGGGTCGTTGGGAGGATCATCGCTCGGAGCTCGATCGACGTACCGGGGCAGACTCGAAATGATGCCGCTCGCGGCGCCCTGCAAATCGCTATCCGTTAGATACGCCGCGAGCTTGGAGAAGTCCTCCTCAACTCCAAACCCCCCTCGCAGGCGAGGGCTTGATGGCGTCGGCGGCAACGAGGTCACCGCGTTCGGCGCATTATTCGTGGCACTGCCCGATCGTTGTTCGAGTCGGAAGAGGTCTGACCAGGGGAACACGAAGTCCACAAAGTGCATGAGCTTGTTTGTATTGCTCTTCGCCGCGGGCCCGCGACCCTCTCGAATAGATCTCAGCTTGTGCGTAGAGATTGCGGCGCACCCGAACAGCTCCCGGTCTTCGTCGTCGAGGTGAGCGAACGGAAGGTAAGGGTCCCTTCGGCGCCATCCGTTGTAGAGCACATGAATGGGGATAGACCCGATCTGCGATGAGTGGTCGATCAGTGTGTCGTACTGGAAAGTGCCGGGCGCCAGGCCCGGATGGCCCAACTCCGTATAAACCGGGTGGCGCTGCGCCAAGTGCACGCGTTTAGCCTGCATCGAGAGTGCGAAGAAGTTCCCATCGTGTAGCCGCACAAAGAACTCGAAGTCCGCGCCGAGCTTGTTCTCTTGTACCGCACTGATTTGCTTGATGCTGATTGGCAGCCCCGCCGAGTCCGCGAAATGCGCGAGAGAGAGAAGCGCCCAGCTCGTGATCGATGGCTCAGGGAAGGGTTGCTTGAGACTGGATGCGACGGACAGGATCCTCCACGTAAGCAGAGACTGCTGGTCCATGTGGTCGGCAAACTTAGCGAACGACATACCGAGTCCTTTATCCCGCAAGTGCTGTGCAACTGACCGTAGCCGATGCTCGACTCTGGGTTGGGAGTCGGCCGCATGACCAGGTCGCTCGTCACGATCGTGCGAGAGCGGCCGCGGGAGTACGATGACTCCCACGCCGCTCTCCTGTTGCGGATGGGTCAGCGAGCAACCCCGACGCCGGTGGTCGAGACCGGCTGGGCTACTGGCCCCGTGGCGGATCTGTCCGCGGCGGGGCCGTCAGTCTTTGGGGTGCGGTCCACCGAGACCGTCGCGAACTTGAGCGACGCTCCGATGCTGTCGGCGACGATGTCGCGCGTCTCGCGGGTGTTACCGGTCTCCTTGTCGGTATAGGTGCCGAACCGCAGGTCGCCGGCGACGATCACGCTGTCGCCCTTGCGCAACGAGTTCGCGACGTTCGGCGACTGCTGGTTGAACACGACGACGCGGTGGAACACCGTGCCGGCGTCCTTCCATCGGTTCGTCGTCTCGTTGAGGCGGCGGTCGTTGACGGCGATCGTGAAACGGGCGTACGCGTTGCCCGATTCGCTCGCGCCGTATTCGGGGTCGCCGGTGAGGTTGGCCTCGATGGTGACCGGGATTCTGGTGGTCATGCTTTCTCCTTCCATTCAAAAACGCCGAGGCGGCTCACTCGGCGTGGGCCCGGCTGGTCCACGCCTGCCATTCCTGCTCGTCGACCACCTTCGTCCAAAAGCGAGGTTTGTAGCGGTTGCACCCGCGCGTGCACCCGCCGGCGTACGCCCTACGCAGACGGGGGAACGCGAGCGTGAGCCGCTCGTGCCATCCGATCGGGCCGAACCCGGAATCGGACGGATGAAACGCCACCGTGTGCGCGCCGTGGCCCCGTTCTTCGGGCGCGTCGCGTTCGTGGATCATGCGTGCGCTCGCGAATGCAGGTCCGCCCCGGATTACGGTGCACGATCTGAGACACACCGCGGCATCGCTCGTGATCGCGTCGGGAACGAACGTCAAGGCGGTCCAGCGGATGCTCTACCACGCCTCCGCAGCCATGACGCTGGACGTTTACGCAGACCTCTTCGATGACGGTGTCGATGCGTTTCGGCTGCGTTCGACCAGGCTCGCACGCCAGCGATCGTGTCCAGACCACGTCCATTCGCGCATTCCGACGCTGAGTGAGCGGCGGCGATGCCTTGAGAACGCTGGGATCGCGGCCCCCTGAGAGTGGACGCGACGGCGGGAGTCGAACCCGCTTCACATCCGGTATGACCCGGTGCCCGGGACCACCCGGACCGTCGCGATGACCTCACGCTAACCCGAGGCTCCGACCTCCGGTCGGGTCATGACCCGGGATGACGTCCGGTGTCCCCGTGTGACGCGGTTCATCCCTTCGCGCCCTTGCCTTTGCCGTTGTCGTTCTTGCCGTTCTTGTTCTTGTCCTTCGCGTTCTGCTGACCCTTGCCGACGTTCGGGGTCCTCCCGTGGACCGCGGCGTTGTCGGCGGCGTGCTGCTTCGCCTTCTCGTTCGCCCTGTCCTGCGCCCGCTGGCTCGGTTCGTCGCCGGCGTCTTGAGTGTTCGCGGGAGCGACGTCCGATGCGGGCTCCGCGGGCGCGACCGGCTCGGTCGGGGTGTCCGTCGTCGACGCCTGGTCGTCGGGCTGATCGACGGTGACGACGGCGGAGTCGCTGTCGTCGTCCGCGACGAGCTCGGCGGGGGCCGGTGTCGTCGGTTCGGTCAGCGTCTGCTCGGGCGCCGGCGCCTCACCCGGCGCGCCGCCGGCCCAGAGAGCGCCGACGAGGATGTAGGCGGCGACGATCACGGTCGCCGCCCCGGTGAGAAGCCAGACGCGCATCCGCCGCGTGCGACGTGCCGGTCGCGAGGCGAGGCGGGTGCGGGGGACGTGATCCTGCAGTGCGGTCGGCGCGGACGCCGCGCCGACGACCGCGGGTGCCGCAGCCATCGCGTCGAACGCCTGCGTGTCCTCGTCGAGGGTGACGGTGGCGGGGCGCGCCGGGCGGACGACGTCGCGCGGGAGTGAGCGGGCGCGGCAGGCCACCTGCGCCGCGGTCGGCCTGTCGGCGGGCTCGCGCGCGATCATCGACGCGATCAGCTCCGACCACTCAGGGCCGAGCCACACCGGGATCTCGGGGGTCTCGACAAGGCGAGCCATGACACGACCAATCCCGGATGCCTCGGGGAAGGCCCGGTCGCCCGTGATCGTCTCGAGCAGCAGCAGACCGAGAGCGTAGACGTCGGCGGGGGGACCGGCGGGTTCGCCGCGGACCTGCTCGGGGGCGAGGTAGGCGGCCGTTCCGATGACCGTGCCGGGGCTCGTATGCCGTGTGCTGTCGGCGAGGTAGGCGACACCGAAGTCGGCGAGCTTCGGCCAGAATCTGCGCCCCGGCGCCGTCGATGCGGCGAGCAGCACGTTCGACGGCTTGACGTCGCGGTGGACGATGCCCGCACGGTGGACCGTGTCGAGACCCGACGCGAGTTCCGCGGCGATGCCGGCGGTCTCGGAGGCATCCAGGGGGCCGTCCTGCAGCGCGACGGCAAGCGACGTGCCCTCGACGAACTCCATCACGAGGTACTCGGGCTGGCCCGGGACGACCTTCGCGTCGAAGAGCGTGACGAGTGACGGGTGGTTCAGGGACGCGAGCAGGGACATCTCGGTGCGCGCACGCGGCGGGATCGCGGGATGCTCCGCCTCGGTGCGCATGATCTTGATCGCAACGGTGCGACCCAGGACCACGTCTTCAGCGCGGTACACCCGCGCCATGCCGCCCTGACCGACGCAGCGCCCGAGGACGTAGCGCCCATCGAGCATCCCCGAGGTGATCGGTTCGGCGGGCAGTTCGGTCACGGCCACTCCTGCGGGTGTTCCGGGCTGCGGCGGGCCCGTCGGTACGTCGCCTGCGGCGCGACATCCCGACGGTATGACCTCTACGGATTCAGGTCTGGCGGCTTGACTCCGGGCTCGATCAGTGCATGCACCGCACGCCGACGGCTACGACGCCGCCGCCGTGGACGCAAGGGGGCCGCGGGGGTGGCGTGTGCGCGGCTACGGTTCCAGCATGGCCCCTTCGCTTCCTCGACGCACCGCGGCGCAGGTCGCGCTCGGCGTGCGGCGAGCCGGAGGCGACGTGTTCACGCCGCGACGACTGATCCTCGCGCTCAAGACCGCGGTCGCTGCTGCGGTGGCGTGGTTCTTCGCGCCCCTCGTCCCGTTCGCCGACGCGGACTACTCCTACTACGCGCCCCTCGGTGTGCTCGTCAGCATGTACCCGACCGTGGCGGACTCCGCCCGCGCGGGCGTCCAGTCGCTCGTCGGCCTGGCCTGCGGCATCGCGGTCGGGTTCGGAGGCCTCGCGATCGTCGCCTCGGGCGCTCCGGGGATCGTCGCCGTCGGTGCGGTGGTGCTGGTCGGCGTGGCGGTTGGCGGCATCCGTGCCCTCGGTGTCGGCCGGGACTGGGTGGCGCTGGCCGGGCTTTTCGTCCTCCTGCTCAGCAAGAACGATCCCGACGGCTTCTCGTCCTCGTACCTCGCCACGATGGCCTTCGGGGTGCTCGTGGGGGTCGTCGCGAACTACGTGCTCGTGCCGCCGCTGTACCTGCAGTCGGCGCGCGACCGGTTGTCCGAGCTGCGCGCCGCCGTCGCCACCGCGCTCGACCGTGCGGCGGACTCCGTGGCCCAGGGGCGGCCCGACGCCGGGGTGCTGCGCGAGGACGGCGAGGCGCTCGCCGAACTGTCGATCGCGGTGTCCGCCGACGTCGACGAGGCGTCCCGGTCCGAGCGCGCCAACATCCGCGCCCGCGGTGTCGGCGGTGTGCACGACGAGAACGCGCAGCGGTGGTGGGGTCTCGAGCGCGCGACGTATCTCGCCCGCGACCTGCTCGACGTCCTGGCGCAGCACGAACGGCTCGACGAGCGGCACGGCGATCCGCAGGCGCTCGCCACGGCGATGAGGTCCGTCGCGGACCTGCTCGCGACGCCGCCGGGAGACGCCGAGACGGGGGCGCGGACGGATGCCGCGTGGCGCGACATCGACACCTACGGCGCGTCGCTGCCCGCCCCCGACGAGGCCACCGACACGCACGACCAACCGGGGCTCTGGCTGGCGGCGACGCTGGGACGGATGACCGACATCTCGAGACGGGTCTCGGACGCCCTGCCCTGACCCAGGCCGGGCGGGATCGATGTCGGTGGGCGAACGTAGACTCGTGGGGACATGAGCGACTCCATCAAGCCCGTGATCGTCGGCGCCGGAGCGTCCCGCCCCGCCGGCGATTCCCGACCCGACGAGGACCTGCTGGCAGGGCTCAACCCGCCGCAGCGCGAGGCCGTCATCCACCGCGGTCCGGCGCTGCTGATCATCGCCGGCGCCGGCTCGGGCAAGACGAGCGTTTTGACTCGGCGCATCGCGTCGCTGCTGCGCACACGCGAGGCGTACCCCAGCCAGATCCTCGCCATCACCTTCACGAACAAGGCCGCGGGTGAGATGCGCGAGCGCGTGCGGCAGCTCGTCGGCGAGGGCGCCCAGGGCATGTGGATCTCGACGTTCCACTCCGCCTGCGTGCGCATCCTGCGCCGCGAGGCCGACCAGTTCGGCTTCACGAAGAGCTTCACGATTTACGACTCGGGCGATTCCCGCGCCCTCATCAAGCGCCTCGTGAAAGAGCACGAGGGCGACTCGTTCGGCTTCACCCCCGCGGCCGTTCAGGGTCGTATCTCCAAGCTCAAGAACGAGTTGGCGGATGCGGAGTCCTACGCGCGCCAGGCGAACATGAGCGACCCCGCCGAGCGCGTCTTCGTCGACATCTTCGCCGACTACCAGCGCTCGCTGCAGAAGGCGAACGCCTTCGATTTCGACGACCTGATCGCGCAGACCGTCTACCTGTTCCGCGCGTTCCCGCACGTCGCCGACGTCTACCGCAAGAGGTTCCGGCACATCCTCGTCGACGAGTACCAGGACACGAACCACGCCCAGTACGCCCTCATCCACGAGCTGACCCGGCCCGTCGTCGGCAAGGCCGGTGACGCCTTCTCCAGCGGCGGCATGATGATCTTCGAGCCCGATGAGGCGCCTGAGGTCGAGGGAGCGTCGCTCACCGTCGTCGGCGATTCCGACCAGTCGATCTACGCCTTCCGCGGGGCGGACATCCGCAACATCAGCGAGTTCGAGCGCGACTTCCCCGGCGCGAAGGTCGTGCTCCTCGAGCAGAACTACCGCTCGACGCAGAACATCCTGTCGGCCGCCAACGCCGTCATCGGCCACAACTTCGACCGCAAGGACAAGAAGTTGTGGACCGACGTCGGCGACGGCGACCCGATCATCGGCTTCACCGGCTACTCGCAGCACGACGAGGCGCAGTTCGTGGCCGACGAGATCGAAGCGCTGCACCGCAAGGGCGTCGATTACGCGCAGATGGCGGTGTTCTACCGCACCAACTCGCAGTCCCGTGCGCTCGAGGAGATCTTCATCCGCTCGGCCGTCCCGTACAAGATCATGGGCGGCACGAAGTTCTACGAGCGCGCCGAGATCAAGGACGCGCTGGCCTACCTCGTCTCGGTCGCGAACCCCGCCGACGAGATGGCGGTGCGCCGCATCCTCAACAAGCCCCGCCGCGGCATCGGCGACGTCACCGAGACCGCGATCGCCCGCTATGCGGCATCCGAGGGGATCACTTTCCGCGACGCGCTCGCGAACTCCTCCGCACTCGGCGTCGGCGCGAAGGTGCAGAAGGCGATCGCCGACCTCGACGCGGTCCTCGCCGAGGCATCCGAAATCATGCTGCCGAGCTCGGGCGAGATCGCGCCGTCGACGTCGGTGACCGAGGGGCTCCACGTCCTGCTGAACAAGTCCGGCTACTACGACGCCCTGCGCATGTCGAAGGACCCGCAGGACGAGGCCCGCGTCGAGAACCTCGACGAGCTCGTCGCGGTCACGCGCGAGTTCGCCCGCAACAACCCCGACGGCACGCTGCTCGACTTCCTCACCGAGGTGACGCTGGTGTCGGATGCCGACGACCTCGACGATGCCAGTGGTTCGGTCTCGCTCATGACGATGCACACCGCGAAGGGCCTCGAGTTCGACGCCGTGTTCGTCACCGGTGTCGAGGAGGACCTCATCCCGCACCGCATCTCGGCGGGGGAGCCCGGCGGACCGCAGGAGGAGCGGCGCCTGTTCTACGTCGCCCTCACCCGCGCCCGCAAGCGTCTGCACCTCTCGTTGGCGATGACCCGCGCGCAGTTCGGCGAGGTGTCTGCGGCGATGCCGAGCCGCTTCCTGCAGGAGATCCCGCACGAGCTCATCGACTGGCGGCAGTCGCCGGGCGACGTGAACTCGCGCGGCGGGACGCAGTCACGGGCGCTCAACGGGCGGTCGGGCGGATCCCGCTTCGGCGGCTCGAACCGCTACGGCGACGACCTCGTGCCGCTGCCGCCCCGTGAGAAGTCCGACGCGCTCGCGAAGTTCGCCAATCGCATCCCGGCGAAGATCCGCGACAACGGCGACATGGAGCTGGCGGCGGGCGACCGCATCCGTCACGACGATTTCGGCGAGGGCAAGGTCGACATGGTCACCGGCGAAGGCGCGAAGCGCGTCGCGCACGTGCGCTTCGACACCGCGGGCCCGAAGAAGCTCCTGATCAAGGTCGCGCCCATCACCAAGCTGTGAGGCGGGTGTGGTCTGGTAGGAATGTCGCAGCGTCGTCCTCCAGGGTGCGCAGGAACGGGATGAGGCGACAGCGGTGGGCTCAGGCAGCGTGCAACAGTCCGGGTGGCGCCGTTTAGGAAGCCTCCTCGTCGGCGGGGTCACCGTCGCAGCCCTCGCCCTCGGAGCGACTCCGGCTGTCGCTGACGATGCGGCGACGGGCGTCCTCAGCGGAGTGGTGTCCGCTCCGTCGGGCGCGATCCACCCCCGCGGCAGCGTCATTGCCTACGAGGTCGACACGGCCGGCGAATCTCACGACGGCGGCAGGACGGCGGATGTCGGGACGGACGGCCGCTTCACCTTCCACGCGCTGCCCGCAGGCGACTACAAGGTCTTTGTTCGCGCCGACGCG
Organism: Microbacterium sp. ARD31; assembly: GCF_031844425.1. NCBI lineage: Bacteria > Bacillati > Actinomycetota > Actinomycetes > Micrococcales > Microbacteriaceae > Microbacterium > Microbacterium sp. ARD31. Next base: position 1,317,839 of record NZ_JAUZVE010000001.1, on the reverse strand, counting down.
CGCGGCGTCCTCGACGAGTATTGGCCGGACGCCGTGACGGAGCGGGACGCCGCGATCGTGACGGTACCAGCGGGAGGTGCAGCGGCGGAACTCCGGGTCCGATTGGATGCGGCTGCCGTTCTCTCGGGCGTCCTGACCGATTACACCGGGGACCCCTTCCCCGGTGCTCGTGCCACCCTCTATCGGTTGGTGAACGGGGAGCCCGATCGAACCCCCGGCCGCACTGTCGTGGCCGACGCACAGGGGCGGTACGAGTTCGACGATGTCGTAGAGGGGTCCTATCGGGTCATTTACGGACCGCCCTACGACCCGACTCGACGAGCGACCCCCAGCGAGACCGACGAGACGTTGCAGATCGGTCGAGGCGAGGTGCGACCGGGGCTGAACAAGCGGGTCTGGTACGTCACCGATATCCGGGGAATTGTCACCGATGCCCGCGGCATTCCCGACGCGGAAGCGGAGGTGGTCCTGCACTATCGGGGTGGCGAATCCGTCTCCACGACTGCCAACGGTCGGGGAATCTATTCGTTCCACTACCTCCATCCGGGTGAGGCGACACTCGCCTTCCGGAGCTACGGAACCTCTGAGTGGACTTGGCTCGGCGGCGCTCCCTCGGTCTCATCCGCTCGATGGATCGCGGTGGATGAGGACACGATCGATGCCTCTCAGCAGCTCCGCCCGCGCACTTTCACCGGGCTGCGGGCAGGGGTGAGTGGTCTGCCGTATGTGGGGAACACGCTGCTGGGCGGGGCCGATGGCGGCAACTACGAGACGACTCGCGCGATCCAGTGGCTCGCGGACGGCATCCCCATCCCCGGGGCGACGGGGGACGAGTTCCGTCTGACCGCCGCGTACCGAGCAAAGCGCATATCGGTTCGAGTGACATGGTCCGAGCCGGGGTACACGACAGTCGTCCGAACCAGCTCCCCGACGTCTCCCGTGGCTGCGGGGACCCTCCTCGCCCCTCGCCCCTCGATCAGCGGGACCGCCAAGGTCGGGGGGACGCTCACCGCGAAGTCGGGGACGTGGACCAAGGGCACCACGCTCGGTTACCAGTGGTACGCGTCCGGCAAGGCGATCAAGGGCGCCACGAAGTCGACCTACAAACTCCCGGCATCCCTCGTCGGCAAGAACGTGACCGTCAAGGTCACCGGCAAGAAGGCGGGATACGTCACCGCAGCCAAAACGTCGAAGGTGACGCCCAAGGTGACTCAGTCCGCCACTCCCACCATCAAGGGGACGGCGAAGGTCGGGCAGAAGCTGACGGCGAACCCTGGAAAGTGGGGCTCCGGGATGAAGCTGACCTATCAGTGGTACGCGAACGGCAAGGCGATCGCAAAGGCGAAGGGGAAGACCCTGACCCTGACGTCCGGCGTGACGGACAAGAAGATCACCGTCAAGGTCACGGGAAAGAAGTCCGGGTACGCGACGGTGACCACCACCTCCAAGGCGACCGCGGCAGTCAAAGCGAAGACCGTCGCGAGTGCGGTCGCCAAGCCCGTCAGCAAGACGTCCTGCCCGAAGAGCCATCCCATCAAGGGCAACCAGACCACTCGGCATACGACGGACTGGATCTACCACGTGCCGGGCGGCCAGTTCTACAAGGCGACGCACCCCGAGCAGTGCTTCGCGACCGAGGCCGCAGCCAGGAAGGCCGGCTACCGCGCGTCGAAGCGATGACGACCGGCCGGACCCCGGACAGCTGAAGTCCGGCGTCCGGCCGCCCGCATCCCGCGTACCCTGAAGCAATGGCCCTGTTCTCCCGCCGCCCGAAGAAGGACTCCGACCCGAAGGGCGAGGTCCCCGTCGACGCGCAGGCCGACGTCGACGAGGTGCAGCAGGACGTCAACGCCGCCGTCGCCGCCGAACAGGGCGAAGACACGGATGCCGAGCCGGTGCCCCACGTGCCGATCTCGGTCTCGACCTACGGCAAGCCCGTCCCGCGCCCGGCCCCCGAGCCGGAGCGTCTGCCGAAGACCCCCGAGACCGCGCCCGCCCCGAGCGAGAGCCGTCCCGGGATGCCCGACAACACCCTGCTCAGCACGGTGCTGCAGGAAGTCCCCGAAGAGGTCTACAACGCCGCGATCCTCGCCGTCATGCGCCAGGCGCTGCAGGGCACCCTGTACCTGCGCATCCTCGGCGACGCTCGCGCCCAGGCCGCTGCCGGTGAGCCGCTGCGTCTGGCGATCTCGATCGTGAACGACAAGAAGTTCCTGCTCGCCTACACGGGGGCGGCCGCGCTGCAGGCGGGGCTCGGCGACGAGGCCCAGAGCACGTCGATCCTGGCTCAGCCTTCTCAGCGTGTGCTCCGCAACGTCATCGACGCCGGGTACGACGGCATCGTCTTCGACCACGCCGGCCCCGGCCGCCGCATCGTCCTGCCGACGGGCCTCATCCAGCGCAGCCTCGACCAGGCCGACCCCGAGTTCACGATCAAGAATCTCCTCGCCGGCCCGCGTACCGACGAGACCGCCCGCGCCGTCGTCGACGCGCTCGTCGCGCGCGGCGCCTGGATCGCGGCAGGCCCGCGAGCCGACGGTCAGGGGATGGGCGTCGCGGAGGCCCGCTCGGCCGAGGGCGGCCGCTACCTGCAGGTCTTCTCGCACCCGCTCGAGGTGCTAACCCTGCATCGCGAGGACCAGCCCATGCCGCTCACGGCCGCCCAGCTGGGCGCCGCGCTCAAGAGCGAATCGGGCCTCGACGGATTCCTCATCGACCCCGCCGGCCCGTGGATCCGCATCGAGCGCGCCGAGCTGGATGCGCTCATCACGATCGCCGACGCGGCCGAAGCCGTCGACGCCGCTGCCGACACCGACGGCGACAAGGCCTGAGCAAGCCCCTGTCCCGACCCCGAGTCCGCCCCTAGGGTGGGGCGCATGGCGTCGGAGCGGATCACCCTGCAGTTGCCCGGAGGCAGGGAGCTCTCGCTCTCGAGCCCCAACCGGGTCGTCTTCCCCGAGGCGGGGATCACGAAGCACGAACTCGCCGAGTACCTCCTCACCGTCGAGGTCCCGTTCCTGCGCGCGAACGGGCACCGCCCGGTGTCGCTCGAACGGTTCCCCGACACGGTCGACGGCGACAGCTTCTTCTCGAAGAACCCGCCGAAGGGGACTCCGGACTACGTCGACCAGGTGATGTGCACCTACAACAGCGGACGCCGGCACCCGCAGGTGGTACTCGGAGAGATCGCCGCGGCCGTCTGGGCCGTGCAGATGAACACCGTCGTCTTCCACCCGTGGGCCTCCCTCGCGTCCGACACCGACAACCCGGTCGAACTGCGCATCGATCTCGACCCGCAACCCGGGACGGATTTCGCGGATGCCGCCGCCGTCGCACCCGTGCTGCGCGAGGTGCTGCGCGAGGCCGGGCTCGAGCCCTGGCTGAAGACGAGCGGCAATCGCGGCCTCCACGTCTTCTGTCCCATCGAGCCGACGCACGAGTTCCTCGACGTCCGCCACGCCGTGATCGCCGCGGGTCGCGAGCTGGAACGGCGGATGCCGGACCGGGTCACGACGAACTGGTGGAAGGAGGAGCGCGGCGAGCGCATCTTCGTCGACTTCAACCAGGCCAACCGCGACCGCACGATGGCCGGCGCCTACAGTCCGCGCGCGCTGCCAGGCGCGACGGTCGCGACCCCGATCACGTGGGATGAGCTCGCCGACGGCGTCGACCCGACCGCGTTCACCGTGCGGACCGTGCCCGAGAGGCTGGCGGACAGCGGGGACCCCTGGGAGGGGCTGCAGGACTCGCCCGGACGCATCGACACGCTGCTCGAGTGGTGGCAGCGCGATCTCGAGGCGGGCCTGGGCGAGCTGCCGTTCCCGCCGGAGTTCCCCAAGATGCCGGGCGAGCCGCCGCGGGTGCAGCCGTCGCGCGCGAAGAAGGACTGACGCTCAGTCGGCGGTCCGGGGCGTGCCCGCCGTGACCGTGTCGGCCTTCTCCTCGATGGGTTGTTTGCGTCGTGCCCACCGGGCGGGCGTGTTCGGCCCGTCCCACACCTGGATGATGCCCCACACGGCCGCCGTGAGCGGCACGGCGAGGATCGCGCCGACGATGCCGCCGAGCACGGTGCCGATCGTCAGGGCGATGAGCACCGCGAAGGCGTGCAGCTTCATGGACCGTCCCATGAGGAAGGGCTGCAGGAAGTTGCCTTCGAGCTGGTTCACCGCCACGACGATCACGACGACCCAGATCGCTGCGATGAGGCCGTTCGTCACGAGGGCGACCAGCGCCGCCAGGATCCCGGCGACCGTCGCTCCCACGATGGGAATGAACGCGAGGACGAACACGAGTGCGCCGAGCGGGAGGGCGAGCGGGATCTGCAGGACCAGGAGACCGATCGTGATGCCGACCGCGTCCACCGCCGCAACGGCCGCCGTTCCCCGGAGGTAGGCGCCGAAGGTCTGCACGGCCTTGTGCCCGACTCGTACGGCGCGCTCGTAGTCCGATCCGCGGAAGGGGCGGATGAGGAACTCCCAGAGCTGCGGGCCGTCCTTCAGGAAGAAGAACAGCGTCACGATCATCAGGACGAGCCCGGTGAGGAAGTTGGCGACCGCGCTGACGCCGGCGAGAGCACCGGAGCCGAACTGCGCGCTTGTGAGGAAGTCGGTGGCCGTGCCGACCCATTCGTCGATCTGTTTCTGGTCGATGTCGAACGGCAGCGACTCGGCCCAGGCGAGCACGCTCTGGAACCCGTCCTGCGCCTTCTTCGACAGGTCGTCGAACTGGTCGCGGACGGCATCGACCACGAGCCAGCCGATTCCTCCGAGCACGACGACGAACGCGAGCAGCGTCAGGATGGTCGCGAACACCGAGGGGATGCCGTGCCGTCGCAGCCACCCCATGAGGGGCGCGGCTGCCGAGGCGATGATCAGTGCCAGGAGCACCGGGATGACCACGACGGTGAGCTGCAGCATCCCGAGGATGAGCGCCGTCGCGATCACGCCGACGATGATCACCTGCAGCGACCGGGTCGCGAGGGTGCCGAAGCCGTCGGACCACATGCTGCCGGGCTTGCCGGCTGAGGTCACCAGCAATGGCTTGTTCTCATCGGGTCGCACCGTGCGGGAGGAGGAGAAGAACAGGCCCATGCAGCGACCCTATCGACCGGCTGTCTCCGGTGAGGGCCCTTGACTCAGCTGAGGACGTCGGCCAGGTCGTACGCGGTCACGGTCTCGAGCTGGTCGAACGTGCACGAGCGGGCGTCGCGCTCGGGACGCCACCGCTGGAACTGCACAGTGTGGCGGAAGCGGTCGCCCTCGAGCTGGTCGTAGGCCACTTCGAGCACCCGCTCGGGTCGCAGACGCACGAACGAGGTGTCCTTCGAGGCGGTGAAGCGGGATCGGTCGGACTGGCCGGTCACCGCGTCACCGTCCTCGTCGCGGACGACCAGCGGTGCGAGCTCGTCGATCAGTTCGAGCCGGCGGGCGTTGCTCCACGCCGCCACGCCACCCACCTGATGCAGGTGCCCGTCGCCGTCATAGAGCCCGACGAGCAGCGAGCCCACTCCCTGACCGCTCTTGTGGATGCGGTAGCCCACCGCGACGACGTCGGCCGTCCGGGCGTGCTTGATCTTGAACATCGTGCGCTTTCCGGGTGCGTAGGGAAGGGCGAGAGGTTTCGCGACGACGCCGTCGAGACCCGCGCCCTCGAACTCGGCGAGCCACCGCTCGGCGACGGTCGGGTCGTCCGTCGTGCGGGTGAGGTGGATCGGATGCGGCACCTCGCCCAGCAGGTCCTCGAGCTGCATCCGCCGCTCGGCGAACGGCTCCTCGCGCAGGTCGCGGTCGCCGCGGGCGAGCAGGTCGAACGCGACGAACATGGCCGGGGTGGTCTCGCTGAGCATCGCGACGCGGGAGGCGGCGGGGTGGATGCGCTGCGACAGCTGCTCCCAGTGCAGCCGCTGCGCGCCCGGCTCGCCGTGGGCGACGACGATCTCGCCGTCGAGCAGGCACGGCTCGGGCACGAGACGGGAGATCGCGTCGACGAGCTCGGGGAAGTAGCGCGTGAGCGGCTTCGAGCCGCGCGACCCGATCTCGACCTCGGACCCGTCCCAGCCGATGAGGGCGCGGAAGCCGTCCCATTTCGGTTCGTAGAGCAGGCCGCCGGCGGTCTTTCCCGGATCGGGGATGCCGGGGACGGACTTCGCGAGCATCGGCGCGGGGATCTCGTACATGCCGCCCATCCTGCCCGCCCGGCCTTCGTGCCGGAACGGGGTTGCGGCGACGGGTCAGGCGAACGCGCTCACGCCGGTGATGTCGCGACCGAGCAGCAGCGCCTGCACGGACTCGGTGCCCTCGTACGTGTGGATCGCCTCGATGTCGGCCATGTGCTGCATGACCCCGTTCTCGAGCAGGATGCCGTTGCCGCCCAGCAGGTCGCGTGCCGTCGCGGCGACCCGCCGTGCGGCACGCGTGTTGTGGAACTTCGCGAGCGACGCCTGCGTGGGGCGCAGCCCGCCGGCGGTTTCGAGGTCGGCGAGGCGCCGGCAGTAGAGCTGCATCGCGGTGAGGTCCTCGAGCATGTGCGCGAGACGCTCCTGCACCATCTGGAACCGGGCGAGGGGCTTGCCGAACTGCACCCGCTGCTGCGCGTACTGCAGCGCCGTCTCGTAGCAGGCGGTCGCGTGGCCGAGCGCCGACCACGCCACGCCGGACCGCGTCGCGTACAGCACGGTCGAGGCATCCTTGAACGTCTTCGTGCCGGGGAGGACGGCGTCCGCGGGCACGCGCACGTCGTCGAAAGCGATGTGGGCCTGATGGATGCCGCGCAGCGACGCCTTGCCCGCGATCACGGTGCCGGTGTAGCCGGGCCGGTCCTGCTCCACGAGGAAGCAGCGCACATTGCCGTGGTGCTCGTCGCCCTCGGCGTCGACCCGCGCCCACACGAAGGTGATGCCGCCCGAGGCGCCGTTGCCGATCCACTTCTTCGCGCCGCGGATGACCCACTCGTCGCCGTCGCGGCGGGCGACGGTCTCGAGCGACACCGAGTCGGAGCCGTGGTCGGGTTCGGTCAGGGCGAAGGCGGCGGGCACCTCGAAGCGGGCGATGGGAGTCAGCCACCGCTCCTGCTGCTCGTCGCTGCCGAAGAGGGCGAGGGTGCGCAGCGCCAGCCCGCCCTGGACGGCGAGGACGGTGCCGAGCGACCCGTCGCCGCGCGAGATCTCCATGTTGACGAGCCCCGCGGCGAGGGGCGAGAACCGGGTGAGCCGCGGGTGGTCGATCCCGTCGTTCAGCAGGTCGAGCTCGCCGAAGCGCCGGGCGATGTCGAGCGGGTACTCGGCGGTGTCCCACGCGTCGCGCATCCGGTCGCCGACCTCGTCGACGAAGGCCCGCGTCCGCTGCCACACGTCCCGGTCGGCGGCCGGGATGTCGGCGAAGACGGCGTAGTAGTCGGTGTCGAGGGGGCCGAGCACGTCGTAACGGCCCGAGGCGCCGCCGGGCAGGGGAGTGGTCATCGCGCCAGGATACGCCGGGTTGGCATCCAGTTCCACCGAGGGTGGAACGGCGTATCAGGCTCTCCGTGTCACCGGAGGGAGCCGAGCCGACGTGCGACCTCGGCGGGCGGCATCCGTCGGGGGAACGTCGCGACGACGATGTCGTCCGCCGCCGGCGGCTCGGGGTCGGGGTGCACACCGAAGCGGCGGAGCAGCTCGTCGTAGGCGGACTCGAGGACGGCGGCGGGGACCCGCTTCGATCCGCGCAGCAGTCGACGCAGCACATGGTTGTGCACGGCGGTCACCGCCGCGGCGAAGGCCACGGCGTCGACGGGGTCGAGCCCGGGGACCGAGCGTCGCAGGTAATCGTCGAAGAGTCGCTCGTAACGGAAGACCGTGACGATCTCGCGGTCGCGGAGCGACGGTACCTGACGGACGACGGCGTAGCGACGCCGGGCGACCTCGGGGTCGGCGGCGAAGTGGCGGTACACCTGCACCGACGCCTCGCACACCGCCGCCCACGGGTTCTCGTGAGTCTCGGCGAGATACGTGCGGAGCATCTCGAGCAGGACCTCGTGGTCGGCGAAGACGACGTCGTCCTTGCCGCCGAACTGCCGGAAGAAGGTCGATCGCGAGACGCCCGCCGACTGCGCGATCTGCTCGACCGAGGTCTGCTCGTAGCCGTGCTCGGTGAACAGCGCGAGCGCGGCGGCCACCACTGTGCTGCCCGTGGGACGGAGGTCGTCGGCCATGGAGGGAAGCCTAGTCCGGCGGCCGTCTGTCAAGGCCTGTGCCGTCGGCGACGCGACACCGTTGACTCGGCCCATGTCCTCCCTGTGGAAGCAGCACCTCTCCGAGTCCCCCGGCATCCCCGTCACCCCCGGCAGTCGCCACGAGGTGGTCGTCGTCGGTGCGGGACTCACGGGACTCGCGACCGCGTACGAGCTCGCGCGGTCCGGCGTCGACGTCGCCCTCGTCGAGCGCGGCGGCGTCGGCCAACTCGCGTCGGGATCGAACACCGGCAAGGTGTCGCTGCTGCAGGGGACGACGCTCTCGTCGCTGCGATCGGGGCACCCGGCATCCCTCGTCCGGGCCTACGTCGAGGCGAACCGCGACGGCTTCGCGTGGATGACGGACACCGCCGACCGTCTCGGTGTGCCGCTCACCTCACGCACCGCCTACACCTACGCCCAGGGCGACGAGGGCCGGCGCTCGGTCGTGAAGGAGTACGACGCCGCGCGCGAGGCGGGCCTCGCGGTGCGCCTCGTCGACGATGCCGAGCTCCGCGAGGCGGCCGTGCCGATGGTGGCCGCCGTCGCGCTCGACGACCAGCGCGCGGTCGATCCGATGCAGCTGCTCGCGGCGCTCGCCGACGCGTTCGTCGCCGCGGGCGGGACCCTCCACCTCGGCGTCCACGTGCGCGGGGTGAAGGTCTTCCCCGAGCCGCGGGTGGAGACCGACCTGGGGCCGCTCCTCGCCTCGCAGGTCGTGGTGGCCACCGGCATCCCGATCCTCGACCGCGGCCTCTACTGGGCGAAGGTGAGCGGGATGCGGTCGGCCTGCGTCTCGTTCACCCTCACCGCTCCGCTGCCCGACGGCATGTACCTCTCCGCCGACGAGCCGACCCGTTCGGTGCGCACGATCCTCCCGGGCGACGGACCCTCCGATGTCGCGCAGATCGTGGTCGGCGGAGCCGGCCACCCCGTCGGACGCGCCGCGTCGGAGCGCGCGATGCTCGATGAGCTGTCGCAGTGGGCGCAGCAGACGCTGCCGGTGGGGGAGGAGACCCACCGGTGGTCGGCGCAGGACTACGTCTCGCATAACCGCATCCCGTTCATCGGCGCGATGCCGCGCTCGCTCGGCCGCGTCCGTTTCGCGACGGGCTATGCCAAGTGGGGGCTGACGAACGCGCCCGCGGCGGCGCTGCGCATCGTCAGCGAGCTGCGTGGCGAGAGCTGGCGTGACCGGCCGCGGTGGATGACGCAGATCGGCACGCGTCTGACGATGCCCGCCGACATCGCACAGGGCGCGGTCGAGAACGCGAAGGTCGGGCTCGCGGCGGCGAAGGGATGGGCCGCCGCCGAGGCCGAGGCCGTCCCGGTGCCGCAGCCGGCCGAGGGGGAGGGCGTGGTCGCGCAGCGAGGCGGCCGTCCCGTCGGGATCTCGACGACCGGGGGCGAGACCCGCGCGGTGAGCGCCGTGTGCCCGCATCTCGGCGGGGTCCTCGAGTGGAACGACCTCGAGTGCACGTGGGACTGTCCGCTGCACGCGTCGCGGTTCACGGCATCCGGGGAACGCATCGAAGGCCCCGCATCGCGAGGGCTCCGACGCGTGGACTGACTCAGCCGGCCGCGGCGATCACCCCGGTGATGATGAGGGTGACGAGGGTGGTCCACAGCACGATCGCGAGGCCCTGCCAGAAGAGCACGGTGCGCGTCGGCACACCGGTGCCCTTGAGGGCGGCCGCGGTGAACTGGGTGGGCAGGATGAGCGGGCCGAGCAGGCTCACCCCGGGTGTGCCGTAGCGGTGGTACGCCTTCTGGAACTTCTCGGAGCGCGCCGACACGGGCTTCTCGGCCGCTCCGGCACGGGTGGTGACGGCGGTGCGCACGCGCGCGGTGGCGAGCGCGACGATGGCGACGCAGAGGAAGTTGCCCGCGGCGCCGGCGAGCGCGGCGGCGACGGGGTGGATGCCGCCGATGATGCCGATCGCGGCGGCACCCTCGCCCTCGATGAAGGGGACGGCGCCCGCGAGCGCCACGATGAGCGGCTGCACGAGGTCGGGCACCTGCGCGACGAGGTCCTGGAAACCGGCGACGAGGTCGGAGACGGGGTTCGACATGATGTCCTCTCGGGTGCGGCGACCGGATCTCGTAGCGCCGTGATCCCATCCCACCGAGGATGCGGTGGCGGCGGCAGTGCCGCGGCGTCACCTCTCGCCGGGAGATGCGATGACCCGAGGGGTGACATTCGTCATGGTCGTACTGTGGCCGTGTGACCAGCCCCGACCCGACCCCGACGCGCACCGCCGTCTCCCTCGCCCGCGGGGTCACCGCGACCGGGTGGTACATCGCGTCCTCGATGGTGTTCTTCCTCATCGGTGGGCTGCTGGTGTGGGGTGTCATCGTCCTGGTGGCGCGCGGCGGCTGGCGCGACCCCGTCACGCTCGTGGGGTTCCTCGGCTTGTCGACCGTCGTCGTCGTGACGACGATCGTGCTGCTCGCCCGCTACCGCCGCGACGGCGACCTCGATGACACCGACCGTCCGTCCGGCGGTCGGCGTTTCCTGTCGCTGCCCGTCGTCGCCGGGGTGCTCGCATCAGTCGGCGTCGGCCTCGTGTCGGCCTCGGCGCTGCTGGGGGCGGCGCTCGTCGGCACCGTCCTCTGCCTTGTCAGGTGGGCCCCCGGCATCCGCTGGCGCGGTGTCGTGCTACTCGAGGTCGCCCTCGCCGTCCTGTGGGTCGTCGAACTCAGTCGGGCGTCGGGGGGCAGCGACGCCTTCCTGCCTGCGTTCTTCGCGCTCAGCCTGCCCGCGATGCAGGCGCTCTCGCTCTGGTCGTGGGACGTCGTCCTGGAACTCGACCGCGCGCGCCGGACCGAGGCGCGGCTCGCCGCGGTGCAGGAACGCCTGCGTCTGGCGGGCGAACTGCACGACCTGCAGGGGCACCACCTGCAGGTGATCGCACTGCAGCTCGAACTCGCCGAGCGCATGATCGGACGCGACCCGGATGCCGCCGCGCACCGGATCGCGCTCGCGCGCGCGTCCGTCGACGAGGCGCGCGAGGGCACCCGGTCGCTCGCCGGTCGCTTCCGCGGGGTGCCGCTGCCCGACGAGCTCGCCAACGCGGCGGACCTGCTGCGTGCGGCCGGTCTGGAGGTCACCCTCGACGTCGCCGCGGATGCGGCATCCGCTCCCGCCGACCTGCTGGGGCCGGTCGTCCGCGAGTGCACGACCAACGTGCTCAAGCACGGCGGCGGCCGGTGGGCGCGGCTCGGTCTCGAGCGCGCGGGACAGTACTGGCGGCTGACCGCCGCGAACGATCCCGGGCCCGGCTCGACCATCGGCGCGGGCGCGGGGCTCGAGGGCATCGCCCACCGGGTCGGCGTCGTCGGGGGCGACGCCGTCACCCGCCGTGAGGACGACCGATTCGAGCTCATCGTGACCGTCCCCGCCGACGGAGGCCCCGCATGATCCGCGTGCTCATCGCCGACGACGAGGACATGATCCGCACGGCGCTCGCCGCCCTGCTCGGTCTCGAGGACGACCTCGAGGTCGTCGCGGAGTGCGCCGACGGCGAGAGCGCCGTCGCCCGCGCGCTCGAGCTGCGGCCCGACGTCTGCCTGCTCGATCTCGAGCTGCCCGGCATCGACGGCGTCGAGGCGGCCGCCCGCATCCGTCAACGCATCCCCGCCCGGTGCGTCGTCGTCACCCGCCACGCGCGTCCGGGGGTGCTGCGACGCGCGCTCGGCGCGGGGGTCGACGGCTTCGTGCCGAAGTCCCGGCCCGCAGGCGACGTCGCCGCCGTCATCCGCGAGGTCGCCGCCGGCCGCCGGTACGTCGACCCCGAGATCGCCGCCGACGCCCTCAGCGACGAGCGCTCGCCGCTCACCGACCGCGAGCTCGACGTGCTGCGCGCCGGCGCCCGCGGCGAGACGATCGCCGACATCGCGGCATCCCTCCACCTCTCCGCCGGCACCGTCCGCAACCACGTGTCGTCGATCCTCGGCAAGCTCGGCCTCGCGACCCGCCAGCAGGCGGCGATCACGGCGCGCGAACGCGGCTGGATCTGACGGATGCCGCACGAAGAGCCCCTGCCGGGCGGCAACGCGAGCGGGGCCGTCGTCCGCATCGGCGACACGGTGCGCAAGCCGTGGACGGCGTCGACGCCGAGCGTCATCGCCTACGCGCAGGCGCTGCGAGCGGCGGGTGTCGACGCGCCCGAACAGCGCGGGCGGGACGATGCCGGGCGGCAGATCCTGGAGTACGTCCCCGGTGAGCTCGCGATCGGGCGCGGGCCGATGTCGGTGGGCGAGCTGCGGCGCGTGGGCGCGATGGTGCGGGCCATCCACGACGCGAGCGCCGCGTACGCGGTACCCGCCGACGCCGTCTGGGAGACCGCGATCCCGGCGCCCGGCGCCGAGCTCGTGTGCCACAACGACCTCGCCCCGTGGAACCTCGTCGTCGGCGAAGACCGGTGGGTCTTCATCGACTGGGATGCGGCCGCCCCCAGTACACGGCTGTGGGACCTCGCCTATGCCGCGCAGGCGTTCACGCTTAACGACACCTCGGTCGTCGCCGCGGAGGCGGCGCGCGGACTCGCCGCCTTCGTCGAGGGCTACGGCGCCGAGGCTCGGCTCCGCCGCGAACTGCCCGAGGCGATGGCGCAGCGGACCGCCGCGATGCACGACCTCCTCCGGACATCGCACGAGGCCGGCGCCGAGCCGTGGTCGTCGATGTTCGCGGACGGGCACGGTGCGCACTGGCGGAACGTGACGGCCTACGTCGAGCAGCACCGGCGGGTCTGGCGCGCCGCACTCGAGCGCTGAACGCACCCCCGCCGAACGAGGGTGCTCCCGCGCGGGGCACTCAGGCGCGGGTAGTAGGCTTTTCGACCGGGCGATCTCTCGACATCGAGATAATTCCGCGCCCGTCACCCCCACCGTCGCCCAGCGAAGGATTGCAGTGGACCTTTACGAGTACCAGGCACGAGACCTGTTCGAGAAGTACGAGGTGCCGGTGCTCGCCGGCATCATCGCCGACACCCCTGAGGAGGCGAAGGCGGCTGCCGAGAAGATCGGCGGTGTCGTCGTCGTCAAGGCTCAGGTCAAGACCGGAGGTCGCGGCAAGGCCGGCGGCGTCAAGGTCGCCAAGACCCCCGACGAGGCCTACGCGGCAGCCGAGGCCATCCTCGGCCTCGACATCAAGGGCCACGTCGTCCAGCGCGTGATGGTCGCCCAGGGCGCCGACATCGCCGAGGAGTTCTACTTCTCGGTGCTGCTCGACCGCTCGAACCGCTCCTACCTGAGCCTCTGCTCGGTCGAGGGCGGTATGGAGATCGAGGAGCTCGCCGTCGAGCGCCCCGAGGCGCTCGCGCGCATCGAGGTCGACCCGCTGCAGGGCATCGACAAGGCCAAGGCCGTCGAGATCGCGAAGGCCGCAAACTTCCCCGAGGACCTCGTCGAGAAGGTCTCGGACGTGTTCGTGAAGCTCTACGACGTCTACAAGGGCGAGGGCGCGACGCTCGTCGAGGTCAACCCGCTCGTCCGCACCGGCGCCGGCGACATCGTCGCCCTCGACGGCAAGGTGTCGCTCGACGACAACGCCAGCGAGGTGCGCCACCCCGAGCACGAAGAGCTCGAGGACAAGGGCGCCGCCGACCCGCTCGAGGCGAAGGCGAAGGCATCCGGCCTCAATTACGTCAAGCTCGACGGTCAGGTCGGCATCATCGGCAACGGCGCGGGCCTGGTCATGTCGACCCTCGACGTCGTCGCCTACGCCGGCGAGAACCACGGCGGCGTCAAGCCCGCCAACTTCCTCGACATCGGCGGCGGCGCGAACGCGCAGGTCATGGCCTCGGGTCTCGACGTCATCCTCGGTGACGAGCAGGTCAAGAGCGTCTTCGTCAACGTCTTCGGCGGCATCACGTCATGCGTCGCCGTCGCCGAGGGCATCGTGAAGGCCCTCGAGATCCTGGGCGACGCGGCCACCAAGCCGCTCGTCGTCCGCCTTGACGGCAACCAGGTCGAGGAGGGTCGCGCGATCCTCGCAGAGGCCAACCACCCGCTCGTCACGCTCGCCTCGGGTATGGACGAGGGCGCCGACAAGGCCGCCGAGCTGGCGAACGCCTGAGACGCGCCGAGACTACCGAGACACAGGGACAACAGACATGTCTATCTACCTCAACAAGGACTCCAAGGTCATCGTCCAGGGCATCACCGGCGGTGAGGGCACCAAGCACACCGCCCTCATGCTGAAGGCCGGGACGAACGTCGTAGGCGGCGTCAACGCCCGCAAGGCCGGCACGACCGTCACCCACGAGAAGCCGCACGAGGGCGAGGTCGACCTCCCCGTCTTCGGCTCGGTCGCCGAGGCCATCGAGAAGACCGGCGCCGACGTCTCCATCGCGTTCGTGCCGCCCGCCTTCACGAAGGACGCCATGATCGAGGCGATCGACGCCGAGATCCCGCTGCTCGTCGTCATCACCGAGGGTGTGCCCGTCGGCGACACCGCCGAGGCGTGGGCCTACGCGAAGAGCAAGGGCAACAAGACCCGCATCATCGGTCCGAACTGCCCCGGCATCATCACGCCCGGCGAGGCGCTCGTCGGCATCACGCCCGCGAACATCACCGGCAAGGGCCCCATCGGCCTCGTGTCGAAGTCGGGGACCCTGACCTACCAGATGATGTTCGAGCTCCGTGACCTCGGCTTCTCGACGGCCATCGGCATCGGCGGCGACCCCGTCATCGGCACGACGCACATCGACGCCCTCGAGGCGTTCGAGGCCGACCCCGAGACCAAGGCCATCGTCATGATCGGCGAGATCGGCGGCGACGCCGAGGAGCGCGCGGCCGACTACATCAAGGCGCACGTGACCAAGCCCGTCGTGGGTTACGTCGCCGGCTTCACCGCTCCCGAGGGCAAGACCATGGGCCACGCCGGCGCCATCGTCTCGGGCTCGGCGGGCACCGCGCAGGCCAAGAAGGAGGCCCTCGAGGCCGCCGGCGTCAAGGTCGGGAAGACCCCGTCCGAGACCGCCGACCTGATGCGCGCCATCATCGAGGCGCTCTAAGCCACACGAACGAAGGGGCGGATGCGAGCTGCATCCGCCCCTTCGTCGTTCCCGGAACGCCCGTGAACGACCTCGACGTGGGGGCGGTCAGACCCCGAAGGCGGCTTCGATGGGGCCGCGGGCGAAGTACAGGACGAAGCCGGCCGCGACGATCCAGAGCAGCCAGTGGACCTGCTTCGCCTTGCCCGAGAACGTGTTGAGCACGACCCAGCTGATGAAGCCGGCGCCGATGCCGTTCGCGATCGAGTACGTGAGCGGCATGACCGTGGCGGTGAGGAACACGGGCAGCAGGACGTTGAAGTCCGACAGATCGATGTTCTTGATCTGCGTGAGCATGAGCGCGCCGACGAGAACGAGCGCGGCCGCGGCGACGAAGCCGGGCACGAGGCCCGTCACGGGCGTGATGAACATCGCGAGCAAGAACAGGACGCCGGTGACGACGTTGGCGAGACCGGTGCGGGCTCCCTCGCCGATGCCCGAGCCGGACTCGACGAAGACCGTCGCGGAGGACGACGAGGTGCCACCGCCGACGACGGCGCCGACACCCTCGACGATGAGCGCCGACTTGATGCGCGGGAAGTTGCCGCGCTCGTCGGCGAGTCCCGCCTCGCGCGCGAGGCCGGTCATCGTGCCCATGGCGTCGAAGAAGTTCGTGAAGACGAGGGTGAACACGAACATGACGAGCGCGAGCACACCGACCCGCCCGAGGTCGAACCCGAAGTCGACGGCGCCCACGAGGCTGAGGTTCGGGGCCGCGAAGATGCCGTTCGAGAGCCCGAAGTCGGCGATCGGCGTGAAGATGTTCACGATCGCGGCGAGGATCGTCCCCGCGACGAGCGCGATGAGGATCGCGCCCTTCACCCGCAGGGCCATGAGGATGCCGCCGATGAGCAGCGTCGCGATGAACAGGAGCGTGGCGGGCGAGGTGATCGAGCCGCCGACGCCGAGCTCCAGCGGGGTGCCCTCGGCGGGGTTCACGAACCCGGCGTTGACGAACCCGATGAAGGCGATGAACAGGCCGATGCCGACCGTGATGGCGAGCTTCAGCTGCACGGGCACGGCGTCGAAGATCAGCTTGCGCAGGCCGGTCGCGGCGAGCAGCACGATGATGAGACCGTTGATGACGACGAGCGCCATCGCCTCGCCCCACGAGACCTGTCCGACGACCGAGAACGCGACGAAGGCGTTGATGCCGAGACCCGCCGCGAACGCGAACGGCAGGCGTGTGACGAGGCCGAACAGGATCGTCATGACGCCGGCGGTGAGGGCGGTCGCCGTGGCGACGGCCGCCGGCGCGAGGGTGATGCCCTCGACGTCGGGCGTCGACAGGATGGCCGGGTTCAGGATGACGATGTAGGCCATCGTCACGAAGGTGACGACGCCGCCGCGGATCTCGGTGCCGACGGTGGAGCCGCGGCGGCTGATCTCGAAGTAACGGTCGAGGAACGACGCGGATGCCGGGGCTGCGGTCCCACGGGACGAGCGGGATGTGGTGCTGTTCACCCTCCGAGGGTAGTGCGTCCTGGCGGGCCTCGCGGGGCGGGCGTATCCTCACCGCATGCACCGCATCTTCGGCACGCCGTTCGCCGCGGTCTACCCGCTCTACCTCGCGAAGGTGGAGCGCAAGGGGCGTACCAAGGCCGAGCTCGATGCGGTCGTGGAGTGGCTTACCGGCTTCGACGCCGCCGCCCTCGCCCGGCAGATCGAGAGTGAGGCCACGTTCGAGCAGTTCTTCGCCGCCGCCGAGCTGAATCCCGCCGTGACGCGGATCACCGGGGTCGTCTGCGGGGTGCGCGTCGAGGAGATCGAGGACCCGTTGATGCGCCGCATCCGCTACCTCGACAAGCTCGTCGACGAACTCGCCCGGGGCAAGGCGCTCGACAAGGTCCTGCGCGTCTGATGCGTCGGTCCGTGCCGGAGCGGGAGCCCGGCGGGAGGCCTGCGCGCGGGTAGGGTCGGTCTGTTGTGAATCGCCTGCTCGTCTCCCTCCTCGCCGCCGTCGACGCCCTCCTGGCCGTCGCGGTCGGTGTCGGTGTCGTGCTCGCGCCCGTGACCCTCGTCTGGATCTTCGGGATCGGCGGCGACGCGGACTGGGCGGCGTTGTGGCCCGCGGCCGCGACGATCTGGCAGCTCGGCCACTTCGCGCCGGTCGCCGTCTCCCTGCCCGCCGAGCTCGTCGTCTCGAGCGGTCTGCCGTCGGGCGGTGCGCAGTTCACCCTGTCGCTCGCCCCCACCGCCCTCGCGGCGTTCACCGCGATCTCGGCGTGGCGCTCCGGCGCACGCGCGGCGCGGGCGGGCGCGTGGGTGACGGGCGTGGCCGGCGGCACCGTCGCGGTCGCCGTCGTGTCCACCCTCATCGCCGTGTCCGGTCGCGCCTCGATCGCTGCGGTCGACCTGCTGCCCGCCGTCGCCGGCCCGACGCTCGTGTTCGCCGTTCCCGCCCTCGTCAGCGCCGTCATCCGCGCCTGGAACGACGGCGACGACGGCATCATCGATGCGCTCTCCGAGCGGCTCCCCGACGACGTGCAGGAAGCAGTGGATGCCGGTGCCCGCGGCGTCGCGATCTGCGTCGCCGGGATCGTGGCGGTCGGCGCCGTCGTCCTCGCCATCCTGTTCTTCGCCCGCGGCGGCGAGGTCATCGCATTGACGCAGGCCGCGCAGGCCGATCTCCTCGGCGTCGTCGTGCTCGCCCTCGGCAGCATCCTCTACCTGCCCACCCTGGTGATGTGGTTCGCCGGCTTCGCGGTCGGCCCCGGCTTCGCCGTCGGCACCGGGACGGCCGTCTCCCCGGCGGGGACGAGCCTGGGTGTCGTCCCCGGCATCCCTGTCTTCGGCGTCATCCCCGACTCGACGTCGGGGTGGCTGCTGCTGCTCGGACTCGTGGTGGTCGGCTTCGGCGCGCTGGCCGGCGCCGCGACGCGCAGCGCCCTGCTGGTGGGACCTGGGGCGGATGCCGAGCCGCTCCGCCCGCGCCTGGTCGCCCTCGCCGTCCTCGTCGTCGGCACCGGGGCCGTGGTCGCCGTCCTCGCGTGGGCGGCGCAGGGGTCGATCGGCCCGGGCCGCCTCATCCACGTCGGACCCGAGCCCTGGCTCGTCGCCCTCGTGGCGGCGGCCGAGGTGGCCGTCGGTGCCGCCGTCGTCCTCCTCTCACCGCGCGGTGAGGACACCGAGCAGCCCCTTGTGCGCGAGACGCCGGCGACGACCCCGACCGCCGAGTCTCGTCCGGCACCGGCCGCCGCGGTCTCGCCCGATGAGTTCCCCACCACCCCGCTAGACTGAGCCGGTGCTCACGGTCGCCGTCCTCATCTCGGGCACGGGATCCAATCTGCGTGCCCTTCTCGACGCCGCGAGCGAGCCCGACTTCCCCGCGCGCATCATCGTGGTGGGGGCCGACCGGCAGGCCGACGGCTTCGCTCATGCGGAGGCGTACGGCATCCCGACCTTCATGGTCCCGTTCCAGGAGTTCGACAGTCGTGAGGCCTGGGGCGAGGAGCTCCTGGCGCACCTGGATGTCTGGGAGCCCGACCTCGTCGTGCTGAGCGGGCTCATGCGCCTGCTGCCCGCCGCCGTCGTGGCGGCGTGGGCGCCGCGCCTGATCAACACGCACCCGGCCTATCTGCCAGAGTTCCCCGGCGCTCACGGTGTGCGGGACGCGCTCGCCGCCGGTGTCACCGAGACCGGTGCGAGCGTCATCGTCGTCGACGACGGCGTCGACACCGGGCCGATCCTGGCGCAGGAGCGCGTGCCGGTGCTCCCCGACGACACCGAGCACACCCTTCACGAGCGCATCAAGCCGGTCGAGCGCCGGCTGCTCATCGACGTCGTGCGTCGCATCGCGACGGGCGAGCTCGACCTCACTTCCTGAACCGCACCCGAACGCCCCCGACCCGAGGAGTTCCCGCATGGCCGGACCGCAGATCGATCCCTCCCTCTACCGCGACCGCGACGTCGTGCCGGTGCGCCGGGCGCTCGTGTCGGTGAGCGACAAGACCGGGCTCCTCGAGCTCGCGCAGGCCCTCGCCGCCGCCGACGTCGAGATCGTCTCGACCGGCGGATCCGCCGCGCTGCTGCGCGAGAACGGCATCTCCGTGAAGGACGTGTCCGAGATCACCGGCTTCCCCGAGTCGCTCGGCGGACGCGTGAAGACGCTGCACCCGAGCGTGCACGCAGGCCTCCTCGCCGACCTGCGGCTGGAGGACCACGAGACCCAGCTGGGCGAACTCGGCATCCTTCCCTTCGAGCTCGTCGTCGTGAACCTGTACCCGTTCGTCGAGACCGTCGCCTCCGGAGCGGAGGGCGACGCGGTCGTCGAGCAGATCGACATCGGCGGACCGGCCATGGTGCGCGCCTCGGCCAAGAACTTCGCCAACGTCGCGATCGCGGTCTCGCCGGAGTCCTACCCGGCGATCATCGACGCGCTCGGGCAGGGCGGGACGACCCTCGCGCAGCGGCGAGAACTCGCCGCCCGCGCCTTCGCGCACACCGCCGCCTACGACCGCGCCGTCGCGACCTGGTTCGCGGAGGAGACCCTCGAGGGCGAGGGCGACCTGCCGCAGCACCTCACGATCAAGGCGGAGCGTCTCGCGACGCTGCGTTACGGCGAGAACTCGCACCAGCGCGCGGCGATCTACACCCGTGTCGGCGGGCACGGCATCGCGCAGGCGACGCAGCTGCAGGGCAAGGAGATGTCGTACAACAACTACGTCGACGCCGATGCCGCGCTCCGCGCCGCGTTCGACCTGATCAAGCCGGCCGTCGCGATCATCAAGCACGCGAACCCGTGCGGCATCGCCATCGGCGCCCCGCAGGCGCTCGACCCGATCGCGTCGGCGCACCTGCGCGCGCACGAGTGCGACCCGGTCTCGGCCTTCGGCGGCGTCATCGCCGCCAACCGCACCGTGACGCTCAAGATGGCCGAGAACCTGCGCGACATCTTCACCGAGGTCATCGTCGCCCCCGACTTCGAGCCCGAGGCCCTCGAGGTGTTCAAGTTGAAGAAGAACCTGCGCGTCCTGCAGCTGCCCGCCGACTGGCGTCAGGAGCCCATGGATGTGCGTCTGGTCTCGGGCGGCCTCCTCCTGCAGGATGCCGACCGGTTCCCGAACGAAATCGAGTCGCTCGTCGACTCGTGGCAGCTCGTGTCGGGCGAACGCCCCGCCGACGACCAGCTCGAGAACCTATCGTTCGCGTGGAAGAGCTGCCGCGCCGTGAAGTCGAACGCGATCGTCCTGGCGAAGAACTCTGCGACGGTCGGCATCGGCATGGGGCAGGTCAACCGCGTCGACTCCTGCCGTCTCGCGGTGGAGCGCGCGGGCGACCGCGCAGCCGGATCGGTCGCCGCGTCCGACGCGTTCTTCCCGTTCGCCGATGGTCCCCAGGTGCTCCTGGACGCCGGGATCACAACGATCATCCAGCCCGGCGGGTCCGTGCGCGACCAGGAGGTCATCGACGCCGCCCAGGCCGCCGGGGTCACGATGTACTTCACCGGGGAGCGTCACTTCTTCCACTGAACAGGTGGCGGCGGATACTAGCGGGTCGGAGCCGGGGGAGTTCTCCCCATCGAAATCGGTCCCGTCGTTCGCCTAATGTCGTCGCGGGAGGTTCCGCCATGGGAATGATGCTGCCGAACGAGCTCATCTGGGTGATGGAGAAGCTCGGCTTCGACTGGCCTGACGTCGATGAGGACGAACTCCGCCGCGGCGGCCAGATCATCGAGGTGTTCCGCACGGAGCTCGAGGGCAAGCTGCAGGCGATGGACCGCAAGGTCAACACCGAGCTCGCCGTGGCGCTGCGCGGCCAGGCGGGCCCGGCGTACGTCGGGGCCTGGAACGCGAACCGCGCCCAGAACCTGCAGAAGCTGCTCGACATCCTCGGGCCCGTGCCGACCGGGGTGGACATCGCCGCCGGTGCCGTCACCGCGCTCAAGATCAAGGTCATCGCCGACGTCACCTCGACGATGATCGCGCTCGTCGCGATGCTGACGAACCCGATCACCGCAGCCGGGGCCGGCCCGATGCTCATCATCAAGAAGAAGCTGCTCAACGCTGCCGTCGACATGGCTGTCGAGCAGGTGCTGAACCAGGTCCTCCCCATGGTCATCGAACCGCTCGCGAACGAGCTGCCCGGTGTCATCATGGCCGCCCTCGACTCGCCCATCGTCGAGGCTGTCGCGGGCGACCCCGACGAGTTCTACGCCGACCTGCAGGCTCTCGAGCAGGCGCAGGGCGAGATGGAACAGCACGCCGCCGACGTCGAAACCCTCACGGAGAGGCTCATGTCCGACCTCGCCGGCCTGAACATCGGGGGCGATTGACCGTGCGGGACGCCGTGGTCACCGACGACGATCTGAGCGCCGCCATCGTCGCTCTGCTGGGCTGGGGGACGTCATCGCACCCTCGCTCTCGCGCGCAGGAGACCCCGGGCGGGGTCTCGCCCCTCGAAGATCGCGCCCAGGCGGCAGTGACCGAGTGTCTCGTCATCGCTCCCTATTGGACCCGCGACGACCTCCCCACGGCGGGTCGCCGAGCGCGGGCGCAGATGGTGGCGCGGCATCCGGAACTCTCGTCGGGCGCCCTGGATGCGCTGGCCTGGGCCTACACGTACAACTGGCGATGAAAGGGAGTGAGGTGAGTCATGAGGATCGGTAGCGAGGTCGTTCGACCCATGATGAATTCGCTCGAGGGGATGCCTGTCCACGTCCGTCAACTCGCGCAGATGTTCCGCAAGCACGGGCAGAAGCAGAATCAGAGCACGAACCGGGTGACGGACCTCGACGCGACAGACGTGCCCCAGCCCCTCCGCGACGGCTGGAAGAAGGACTCCTGGCACACGCCGGACCGCATCGTCGGATCGGGGAAGCCGAATCGGCCCTACCCGGCGGAATACCTCGACGCCGACTACATCCAGCAGCACCTGCAGCGGTTCGAAGGTGGCGCGACTCGGTTCTACCGCAGCGAGAGCCTGGACCGTTACGGGCCCGGCAATCAGGGCACGACGTTCGTGTTTCCGACCTCCGAGATCGACAACATCATCCAGCAGGCCGACGGTGACCCGAAGAAGCTCGGCGTCATGCTCGGCTTGGGGGAGTACTTCTTCGTCGATGCCAACGGCAACGCCGTCGACATCACGCGGGCCGACTTCAGCTACGAGGAGATCGTCAACGGGAACCTCCGGATGCCGCGGGGTAACGAAGCCGGCGCGAACGAGGCGTGGATCCCCGGCGGCTATCTGCCCGAAGGGATCCCCGAGGCCGTGCTGAACACTCATCCCGATGCCGGTCGCGGTGACCCGTCGGCCGGCGGGACGTGGGGCTCGTACACGCCCTTCCGACTGTGACCCTCGGCGACGCGGGCGCGGTCCGATACCCGGAGCGATTCGAGATCCACCGGCTCGAGGCCCTCGGCGAGAACCCGTATCTGACCGACGACGATGCCCGCCGCCGGTACGAGGACGGCAAGGGACTGAGCGTGGTCGCGGCGTCGACCCCGCCGACGTGGTTCCTCGATGTGTCTGTACGCCGCCACCGGTTCTCGGTCACGTTCTACGCACCGACGAAGACGCCGATCCGCCGGGTCGGGTGGGAGGAGACCGACGGGCGCCTGCTGCGTCGGAGTGCGGTCGATCTGTTCTATCCCGAGGGCGATCCGGGGCGGCGCGTACCGTACTCCCAGCTGCTGCGAGTCGAGCACCGCTGGTACGCGGACGGCGTCGTCCACATCGAGCGCTCCTCTCCGATCGATGAGGACCTCGTCACCGAGATCAGCGCGCCGCAGGAACTGCGGTGGCTCGACGTCCCGGCCTTCGGCGACTGGGGGCCGGTCATCGCGGCATCCGCTCCGCCCGAGTTCGCCCGGTTCAACCTGGATGCGATCGACGCGGCCGAGGCGTACGCGCGTGCGGAGATCGCCGCCGGTGGTTCCGCCTCCGAGCAAGGCGGCTGGATTCTGCCGGCATCCGATACCACCGTCCTCGACGCGGTCACAGCGCTCACCCGTTTCGAGCCGGTGCCCTCGGCGGTGCCGGTGATCGAGCGAGAGGCGGCGAGGATCGTGCCGGTGATACTGCAGGGCACCGCGCCGCGCGCATCCGGGCGGGATGCCGCGGAGGAGCGTCGACGCGTCGACGATCGTGCAGCGGGGCTCGCCGGCGCCTTCGAGTACGCCGCCGGGCGACCGATCGATCTGCCGCTCGACGGACGCGGCGACGGACCGGTGGCCGCCTACGCGGCGGCGCTGCGTGCGGCGGACGTCCGCGACGCACGATGGTGGGTCCTGAACGAGACCGGCGTCGTCCTCGTCCGCTCCGGAGATCCGGAGGCGGGCGATCTGGCGCTCGCGGTGCACCTCGTGCCGGCGCGCTGGGTGTCGGGGCGCAGTGCGACGACGTCCGGACGTGCGCCCGCCGACCTGCAATGGTCGAGGGCGGACATTGAGCCATGGACGGCCTGAAAGCAAGACCTGGGTGGCCGGCGATCGTCGTGGCTACCTTGAACGGGGAGGGGCATCATGGGCATCGGTGAGGTCATCAGACCGTTGAAGAACTCGCTGGACGGCGTTCCCGTCCACGTGCGTCAACTCGCGGACATGTTCCGTAAGCACAGTCAGCGCCAGGACCTGAACCGTTCGCAGGTCACTGCGCTCGACAACGTGAGCGGTGCGTGGCGCACCGACACGCACTGGACGCCGGACGCCGTCGTGAGCTGGAAGGGCGGCGCGCCCGACCCCGGCGACTACCTCGACGGCGACTACATCTCCCAGCACCTGGCGCGTTTCGACGACGGCGCCAGCAGGATCTACTTCTCCGACACGCTGCACACGTACGGCCCCGGGCAACGGGACGGCTCGACCTTCGTCTTCCCGACGTCCGAGCTCGACGAGATCATCCGCAATGCCGACGGCGACGTGAACATCATCGCCGATCAACTCGGCATGGAGCGCAGCTGGTTCTTCGACGACAACGGCAATCCGCTGCCCCTCGAAGTGCGCCATTTCGACCCCTCTGAGTTGACGAACCTCCGGATGCCGTCCGGCAACGAGGCGGGCGCGAACGAGCACTGGATCCCCGGCGGGTATCTGCCCACCGGCATCCCTGAAGCGGTCATCGACATCCCCCCCTCGGCGACGGGCGTGGGGCGCGACCTCGACGGCGACTACAACCCGGGCTTGTGGCCGGGCAGGGCGCAGAGGTTGGACCTGAACTCATGACTCAGCCCGACGCGACCGTGTCGGGAGAGCCCTGGCTCACGGGTCACGTGATCGATGCGGCCGACGTCCGCTCGGAGGACGGCGAGGGCGCCCTCGTCAGAGGCGGCCGCATCGTGGACGAGATCGAAGCGCGGCTCGTCGATGCCCGCGGCGACGAGCCTGACGGCGAGCTGATCCCGGGGACGCCGCTCCTCCGCCGCGGCGACGTGTCGATCGTGCCGCTCTCGTGGGAGCCCGCGGCGAGCGACGAGATCCGCGCGGCCGTGCGCGAGCGCGCCAGCGAACTGTGGCGGAGCATCAGCAGCGCCTGCGAGTACCGTCACGGCGCCGCCCTGGCCGTGGAGCAGGGCGACGCGCCCTCCAACGCGTATGTGCGGGCGTTGGAGCGCCACGGGGTCCGCCGCGCCGACTGGTGGGGCTCCGGCGACAGGGCGATCGTCCTCGTCGTGCACGGCGAACCGCTCCCGGCGCCCGCGTCGGCCAGTGCCGTCCACATCGTGCCCCTCGGATGGCTGTCGACGACTCGGCCGACGCGCAGGATCCCGCCCGTCGACCTGACGTGGTCGCCGGCGACGGACGGTCGTGGGGGCGACCGATGACAGCCGCGACCCGGCAATCGACGATCCTCCCCGAGGAGGCGCGGCGCGCGCTGGTGAGCGCGTACGCGGCGCCGGCAGGAGCGGTCAACGCGACGGATGACGGCCTGATCGAGGGAAGTGTCCCCGTTCTCGTCCGTGGCGAGGCGCGGATCGTGCCGCTGGCGGAGTGGCATTCCGCGGGAACACCTGCGGACGCCGAGGAACTCTGGCATTCGTTGAGCGCAGCGTGCCTGTATCGCGCGGGCAACTGGTCGCTGCTGGACCTCGACGCCGAGCGCGACGACGCGATCGGCGATTACACGGCGGCGCTGCGCGCTGTCCTTGCCACTCGGGTCCGGTATTGGATCTATCCGGACGGGGTCGGCGTGGCGCTCGTGCGAGCCGGGGACGGGTCCCCGGAGGCGACGGCATCCCTCGCCCTGCACCTCGTTCCCGACGGGTGGGTGTTCCACCGGTCGCCCGGCCCGAGCCAGGACGTCCCCGACCTTCGGTGGTCGTGGGGAGACGTCGACGCGCTCAGCGCCGATGACCGAGGACTTAGTCTGTGAGAACGCTGATGAGAGGGCTGAACCGATGAGTGCGATCGCGACGGATGTGACCGTGCGTATCTATGGTGCGAGCGAGCTGGGAGTGCTCGCGCAGACGGCTCCGGGGCCCGCGCACCCGCGGGTCGAGTACGTCGGCGGTGAGGTCTTCGTCGGGCTCGATCACCGTGATCGGGGCTCCGCCGTCACGCAGGGGGAGACGGAGGGGGCGGATGCCGGGTTCCGGGACGCCCTGCGCGCTGCGGTATCGCTCGTCGGTGAGCCCCCCTCCGCGGTGGAGGGGACGGTGGTCATCGAGGACGAGGCGCTCGCCGCTGCGGTGCTGCTCGACCCGTCGCGGGTGGCGGGGCTCGAGCTCTCCGGCGACCCGGTGGTGTTCCCGTACGCCCGTGATCGAGTGGTCATCGTGGGTGCGGAGGATCAGGCCGCCATTGCGCGGACGCTGGACGTCGCGGAGGAGCTGTTCGACGCGGACCGGCCCCTGGTGAGCGCGCACCCGATGGTGCGGACCGACGAGGGGTGGGCGCCGTTCCCGTGGCGGGAGCGAGTGCCGGAGCTGGCGATGCGGTTCGAGCGCGTGCTGCGGTTGTTCTCGGTGCGCGCGTATGACGTGCAGACCGTCGCCCTCCAGCGCCCCGACGTGCACATCGCGCCCGCGAAGATCCGGGTGCTGGAGTCGGGGGTGACCACGACGTTCGCGACGTGGCCGCAGGGCACCGCGACGCTTCTGCCGGTGGTCGACAATGTCATCATCGCCGACCCGTCGGGGACCCTCAGCGTCGCGACGCTGACCCAGTTCCTCGACGCCGCCGGTGACGCGGTCGTGCGCACCGGGCTCTCACCCGCGCGCTACTTCGTGCCCGGCGATCAGCCCGCAGCACCGACGGCATGATCTGGGAGATCGATCAGCCGGAGGACCGGCCGGACGGCGTCGACGCGATGGGTCGGCCCGACCCCGCGTACGCGGCCGCCCTGGGCCTCGTCCGTGCACCGTTCGGTCGTCGATCCCTCGCCTTCCTCCTCGACATCCTCATCTGGGCCCTCCTGCAGCTGCCGCTGTGGCTCGGGGCCGTCCCGCTGCTCCTGAAGCTCGCGACCGGGGCGATCTCGCCCTATGGACTCGTCAACCACCCCGGCTTCGTGCTGGCCGCCGTGATGGCGAGTATCACCGTGGCGCTCTCACTCGCCTTCCTCATCGTGCAGTGGGTCCTGCAGGCGCGGCGCGGGGTGACGATCGGCAAGGGGTTCACGGGGCTCCGGAGCATCAACGTCCGCACGCTCGAGAAGCCCGGCGCCGGAGCCGTCCTGCTCCGTGCGCTCATCGTCGGCCTCGCCGGCGTCATCCCGGTCATCGGCACCGCGGTCATCCTCGCTTCACCCACCTTCGACCCGCAGGAGCGGGGCCGCGGGCTGCACGACCGTGCCGCGCGGATGTGGTTGGTCGACATCCGCCGCGGCCTGAACCCGTATGACGAGAAGCGGATGCGGATCGCCCGGAAGACCGTCAAGGCGGAGCCTGTCCCCGAACGCCCGGAGCGCCCGTCGCTCGCCACCCCCACCCGTCCCGGCGCGCGCCCCGACTACCGTCCCGGCAACCGCATCAGCGCGGGAGTCCTCGGCGTGAATCGCGGATCCGACGGCCGCCCTGCGGCGACGGAGGATGCCGCGGCGTCGGCCGCTCCCGGGGTCATCGACGCCGCCCCCGGCCTCGCGACCCCCCGCGTCGGGCCCGCACCGTCGCCGGCACCGGCCCGCGAAGCCGCGCCCGCGCCCGCACCCGAGCTCTTGCCGGCACCGGCACGTGAAGCCGCGCCCGCGCCCGCACCCGAGCTCGTGCCCGCACCGGCACGTGAAGCCGCGCCCGCGCCCGCACCCGAGCTCGCGCCCGCGCCCCAGGTCGCGCCCGTGCCCACACCCGAGCCCGCGCCCGCGCCGTCGCCCCGGTGGGGCCTGCGCTTCGACACGGGGGAGACGGTCGCCGTCGCCGGGCCGCTCCTGATCGGTCGCGATCCCGACCCGGCGAGTGCACCGGGTGCCGAGCCGCACCGCCTGCTCGACGAGAGCCGTTCCCTCTCGAAGACCCACGCGATTCTGATGCCCACCGCCCACGGGCTCGAGGTCGTCGATCGCGGGTCCACCAACGGCAGTGCGGTCGTCCGTGCGGGCGTCGAGACAGCGGCCGTCGCCGGGGTGGCACTCGCCGCGGCCGTCGGCGACACCGTCCGCCTCGGAGACCGCCTCGCCGAGGTCGTCGCACTGTGATCGTCCCGCCCGCACCCGTCCGCCCGACGCGTCCCCACCCCCTCGGAGAAGAGCAATGCGGCTGAAGCTCACCCTGCACCGGCACGACAACGACCCCGTCGACATCGTCGTGACAGCCGACTCCACGGCGACCGTCGGCGACGTCGCGCGGTACATCGCAGCATCCGATCCCGCCCGGTCGACCACTTTCGCCGAGGACGACGTCCTCACCCTGTCGGTCGCGCCGCCGACCGCGTCCCGCGCCGTCGAACTGCCCCACGACCTGCCGATCGGCGAAGCGCCCCTCGGGTCGGGGTTCGCGGCATCCATCGTCAACTACGGTGCCGGATACATCCGCGCCGGACGCGGCGAGACCGTGGGCATCCTGAGGGCCACCGCCGGGCCGCTCGCCGGACAGGAGTTCGCCCTGTCGGCAGGTCACGTGACCATCGGGCGCGACCCGAGCAACGACGTCGTGCTCACCGACCCCATGGTCTCGAAGCGCCACGCGCGACTCGAGGTCGGTGCGCACGCCGAGGTCGTCGACCTGAACTCCGCCAACGGCGTCCTCGTCGACGGCGTCGAAGTGCAGCGTGTGCGCGTCGAGGACGGTCGGCCCTTCGTCATCGGCGCGACGACGCTCGTCGTCTACCTCACGAACGCGTGGGACGGTGCCGCCGCCGACGACCCGATCATCGAGCGTGGCGGCGGGCTGCTGTTCAACCGCAGTCCGCGCGTCGAGGTCCGCTACCCGGGCACGCGCTTCAAGCCGCCGCGCCTGCCCACCGAGAAGATCGGCAAGATCTTCCCCTGGCCGATCATGGTCGCCCCGATCCTCATGGGTGCCGCGCTGTTCGCGCTCAACGGCAATCCCCGCGCGCTCCTGCTGATCGTCATGACACCGCTCATGGCGTTCGGAAACCTCATCAACCAGTCGGTCCAGAGTCGCAAGAGCGAGGACCACGAGCGTCTGCTCTTCGAGCGGCAGTTCGAGCAACTGGAGGAGGACTTCTTCCGCGGCAAGCCCGAGGAGGAGGCGGCTCGCAACGCCGAGGCGCCGGCGGTCGCCGACGTCTTCGAAGAGGCGATGCGGCTCGGTCCGCTGCTGTGGACCCGACGTCCCGAGCACTGGAACTTCCTCGCCCTGCGACTCGGGACCTGCTCGCTCCCCGCGCGCAACGGGATCGACGACGCCGAGACGCCCGATGGGCTGCCCGAGTACATCGACCGCGTCGATCGGTTGCGGCTGCGCTACGAGATGGTCGACGACGTCCCCGTCTTCGAGACGTTCCCCACCTCCGGTTCGATCGGCATCGCCGGTCCGCGCGCGCTCGTGGCCGATGCGATGCGCGGCGTGGCCGTGCAGGTGTTCGGCCTGCACGCGCCCAACGATGTCGTGACCGTCGCCTTCTCGGACTCGTCCTGGACGCCCGAGCTCGAGTGGCTCAAGTGGCTTCCGCACACGACCGCCGAGCGCAGCCCGTTCCGCTCGGCGCCGCTGGCCGATTCCGCGCCGAGTGCCGCGGGCCTGCTCAACTCGCTCGAGGAGTACGTCCGTCGCGCCTCGGCCGGTGGCCGCGAGGGCGAGCCCCGTGGCCCGTTCAAGGACGACTGGAATCCCCTCCTCTACGGGACGGATGTCGCTCGTGCCGCCGAGGACCGCGTCCGCACACCCCCGATCTCGGTGGTCGTCTTCGTCACCGGCGATGCGCCGGTCGACCGCGGGCGCCTCACCGACGTCCTTGAGCGGGGCGCCGATCACGGTGTCCACGCCGTGTTCATCTCCGAGACGGTCGAGTCGCTGCCCGCGGTCTGCCGCAGCTTCATCGAGCTGCGGAACGACCTCGCCGATGCGCGGGTCGGTCTCGTCCGCAACGGCGAGGCCTTCGAGCACGTCGCCGTCGAGGGGGTCTCGAACGCCTACATGGAGATGTTCGCGCGACGCCTGTCGCCGGTGGTGGATGCCAGCACGGTCGTGCACGACGCGTCCGACATCCCCAACTCGGTCAACTTCCTGCAGCTCATCGACCCCGCGATCGCCGAGAACCCGCACGCGGCGATCGAGCGCTGGCAGCAGAACAACACGATCGTGGACCGCACGCCGACGCCGCGGCCCCGTCTGAAGAAGGCCGGCACGCTCCGCGCGATCATCGGGCAAGGGCCGAGCGACGCGATGGCGCTGGACCTGCGGACGCAGGGACCGCATGCGCTCGTGGGTGGCACGACCGGTTCGGGCAAGTCCGAGTTCCTGCAGGCGTGGGTGCTCGGCATGGCCGCCGCGCACAGCCCCGATCGCGTGACCTTCCTCTTCGTCGACTACAAGGGCGGCTCGGCCTTCGCCGACTGCGTCGACCTGCCGCACTGCGTCGGTCTCGTCACCGACCTCAATCCGCACCTCGTCCGCCGGGCGCTGACGAGCCTGCGCGCGGAGCTGCAGCACCGCGAGCACCTGCTGAACCGCAAGAAGGCCAAGGACCTCCTCGAACTCGAGAAGCGCCAGGACCCGGAGTGCCCGCCGTCGCTCGTGCTCGTCATCGACGAGTTCGCCGCCCTTGCCTCGGAGATGCCCGAGTTCGTGGACGGCGTCGTCGACATCGCCCAGCGCGGCCGCTCCCTCGGCATCCACCTCATCATGGCGACCCAGCGCCCCGCCGGTGTCATCAAGGACAACCTCCGCGCGAACACGAACCTGCGCATCGCCCTCCGTATGGCGGATGAGGCGGACTCGCGCGACGTGGTGGACGATGACGTCGCGGCGAGCTTCCCCGCGTCGGTCCCCGGGCGCGCGATCGCCAAGACCGGCCCCGGCCGCCTCGTGCCGTTCCAGTCCGCCTACACCGGCGGCTGGACGAGTCTGGAGGACACCGCGGTCGCCGAGGTGCGCGTCGCCGAGCTGCGTTTCGGTGCGGCCGCCGAGTGGGAGCCCGACCGCCCCGCCGAGTCGGACTCGCACGAGGAGGACCTCGGACCGAACGATCAGAGGCGCATCGTGTCGAACCTCGTGACCGCGTGCGAGGTCGCGGGTCTGCCGCGCCCCCGTCGTCCCTGGCTCGACGACCTGTCGGCGCTCGTCGACCTCGCGAACCTTGCGAACGAGGGCGACACCCGCATCCCCATCGCCCTCATGGACGTGCCCGAGAAGCAGCAGCAGGAGCCGGCGTTCTTCGTTCCCGACCGCGACGGATCGCTCGTCGTGTACGGCACGTCCGGGTCGGGCAAGTCGACCGTCCTCAAGACGATCGGTACGGCGGCGGGCATGCGACCGGACCGCGGCCGGGTCAACGTCTACTGCCTGGACTTCGCGACCGGCGCGCTCGGCGCGCTGTCGGCCCTCCCGCACGTCGGGTCGGTCGTCGACGGCTCGGACGTCGAGCGCATCCAGCGTCTGCTGCGCACCCTCGACGGCGAGATGGACCGCCGCGCGTCGGCATTCTCGGCGGCCAGCGCCGCGACGCTGCAGGAGTATCGCGAGATCGCGGACCCGAACCTCCCGCGCATCATCCTGCTGATCGACAACTTCCCCGAGTTCAAGAAGGACTGGGAGGTGGCGCCCGGTCGCGGCCCGTTCTACCGCACCTTCATGCGTATCCTCGGCGAGGGTCGCACGCTCGGGGTGCACACGGTCCTCACGGCCGACCGTGGCAACGCGGTCCCGAGCGCCGTCGCCTCGAACATCTCGCGCAAGGTCGTCCTGCGGATGGGCGACCCGTCGCAGTACATGCTGCTCGGCACTCCGCGCGACGTGCTCGACGAGCAGTCCGTTCCCGGGCGCGCCGTCATCGACGGTCACGAGGCGCAGATCGCCGTCCTCGGCGGGACCTCCAACGCCGTCGAGCAGACGAGGGCGCTCGGGGTCCTCGGTGACAAGCTCCGCGCGGAGGGCGTGCGCGATCTCCCCGAGATCGGTGCCCTGCCGACCGCGGTGCCGGCCACGGACATGCCGGCCCGGGTCGACGGGATGCCGGTGTTCGGCGTCGCCGACGACACCCTCTCGGCGCACGGTTTCGAGCCGATCGGTT
The DNA here is from genome assembly GCF_031844425.1 of Microbacterium sp. ARD31. Taxonomy (NCBI): domain Bacteria; kingdom Bacillati; phylum Actinomycetota; class Actinomycetes; order Micrococcales; family Microbacteriaceae; genus Microbacterium; species Microbacterium sp. ARD31. Next base: position 1,286,008 of record NZ_JAUZVE010000001.1, on the reverse strand, counting down.
CGTTCGTGATCTCGGGGCCGCCGGCATCCGGTCGCACCAACGCTCTCAAGTCGCTCGTCATCGCGATGGAACGCTTCGACCCGGGCGTCCAGCTCTACCACTTCGGCAGCCGGCGCGCCGAGCTCAAGGACTTCCGTCCGTGGGTGAAGAGCGCCACCCGTCCCGACGACGAGAAGGAGCTGGCCACCGAGCTGGCCGAGCTCATCACGCGGGATGTGTCGGAAGGCCGCATCCTCATCGTGATCGAGGACATGCCGCACCTGTCGGACGGCCCCGCCGACCGCCCGATGCGCACCCTGCTGCAGGCGATGAACGACAGTGAGCACATGCTGATCGGCGACGCCGAGATCTCGCGGGCGAGCGGCAGCATCGGTGTGCTGGGGGAGTGGAAGGCGGGCCGTCAGGGCATCGTCCTCAAGCCCGACACGTATGACGGCGAGGCGATCTTCAAGACGCCGTTCGGTCGGGTCAAGCGGTCGGACTTCCCCGTCGGTCGAGGCATCTTCGTGCAGGCGGGTCGCTCGGTCACCGTGCAGATGCCGCTCGTCGCCGATGTGGCACCCCCGCCGCAGCCGACGGTCGCGCCCCCGACGACACGGGCGGCCGCCCGCGAAGCGGTGACGGCGGATGCCGCGGGTACGACGCTCGGTGCCTGACCCCCGATGAGCCGGGGACTTCTCCCCATGTACCTCACGGCCGATCTTGCCTACTCTCGCTGGGGAGGTGATGCGCCGTGGGCATGATGCTGCCGAACGAACTGATCTGGGTGATGGAGAAGCTCGGATTCGAATGGCCCGACGTCGACGAGGACGAACTGCGACGCGGTGCGCAGATCGTTTCGCACTTCCGGGACGACCTCGAGGACTCCCTGCAGGCCATCGACCGGAAGGTGAACGGCGACCTGGCCGCGGCGATGCGAGGCCAGGCGGGACCCGCGTTCGTCTCGGCGTGGAACACCAACCGGTCGCAGAATCTGCAGAAGCTCGTCGACCTGCTGGGGCCCGTCCCGCCCGGGATGGACATCGCTGCCGGCGTCGTGCTGGGGCTCAAGATCAAGGTCATCGCCGATGTCACGACGACGATGATCGCGTTGGTGGGCATGCTCACCAACCCGATCACGGCGGCCGGTGCCGGCCCGATGCTCATCATCAAGAAGAAGCTTCTGAACGCCGCGGTCGATGTCGCGATCGAGCAGGCGCTGAACCAGATCCTGCCGACGGTCATCGAGCCGCTCGCCGATGAATTGCCCGCTGTTGTCATGGCGGCGCTGAACGCTCCCGTCGTCGAGGCCGTGGCCGGCAACCCAGACGAGTTCTACGCCGACCTGCAGGCGCTCGAGCAGTCCGAGGAGGAGCTCGATCTGCGCGCTGCCGACATCGAATCGTTGATGGACCGGCTCATGGCCGACCTCGCCGGACTGAACATCACGGGGGACTGACACATGGCTCGAGTCGGAGACGAACTCATCAAGCCGATGCTGCGGGCGCTGGACGACATCCCGGTCCACGGTCGGCAGCTCGGCGAGATGGTGCGAGGCTTGCGCGGCAAGCAGCGACGCAACCGCGACGGCGTCGAAGACATCGACACGTTCGATGTCACCTTGCGTCCGTTCAAGCGGAACAAGAAGCACGACCCGGTCGAGTACGACCGCCAGTACAACGAGCAGATGGATGCCCTGCAGCAGATGCCGCTGTCCGACTGGCTCCGCAACCGTACGGAGTACGTGCAGAACGGCCGCACGCCCGATTCGCTCCGGGCGCAGGAGTATGCGCGGGGCAACGCCCTCAAGGACAAGATCACCGAGTTGCGCGGCGAGGGGATGTCGAAGACCGACGCACAGGCAGCGGCCGATGCATGGTTGCGTACTCAAGCGGCGACGCACCGACTCGACGGTATCGCCGGCGGCAACGTCACGGATATCTCGGGCGTCGGAGATTCTCGGATCAACTCGTCGCTCGGTTCCCAATGGCGAACGCGAGTGGGTGATATCGACGCTGCGGTCGTTCAATTTATTCAGAACAATCCAGGTGTGAATCTCAACGATGTCTACATGAACGTCACGTTCGGATAAGTTTGAGCAATGGTGGAAATCGCGGATTTCGTCGTACATGCGCCCGTCGAGCCTGAGATCATTGAGACGTTTCGCGACCGCGTGCCCTCAGAGATAGTCGAGATTTGGGAGCAGTACGGGTACGGCACCTTCGGCGAGGGTTTCATTCGGGTGATCAACCCCGCGGTTTATGGTGCCGAGCTCGGAGACCGGATCGGGAAAACGCAGGGTGACGGCATCGCGATACCGGTGATGGTGACAGGGTTGGGCGATCTCATCACCTGGGAGCCCAGCCTCGGAGGACTGGTGGCGCTGCTTTTCCGGAAGAATCGCGGCACGGGGCTCGGAAAGCCGTCCTCGTTCCTGACCCTTCTGAGGCTCGACGGTGCGGAGCACCTCGAGGACGAGTTTGACTGGGGTATCTTCCCTGACGCGGTTGAGCGGCAGGGTGCACCCTCTTTCGACGAGTCCTTCGTATTCGTTCCTCTTCCTTCCTTGGGTGGACCGGGCACGGTCGACACCCTGCAGAAGCGTCAGACGCTGTCGGCTATCCAGGTCATGGTCGACCTGCAGGGGCCCATCGGGCACTGACCGGCCGCACCTGGGTTTGTCCCTAGGTTGGAGACCATGGTTCAGATCGCAGATTTCGTCCCGCATGCTCCGGTGGAGCCGGAGGTGGTCGCTGCGTACCGTGACCGGGTTCCCGCGGAGATCGTCGAGATCTGGGAGGAGTACGGTTACGGCACTTTCGGGGAAGGCTTCATCCGCGTCATCAACCCCGGCGTGTACGAGGCGGAGCTCGGCGACCGCATCGGTAAGACGCAGGGTGACGGGATCGCGATCCCCGTCATGGTCACCGGTCTCGGTGACCTGATCACGTGGGAGCCGAGTCTCAACGGGCTCGTCGTACTCATGTTCAGGAGCAACCGCGGGACGGGGATGGGCAAAGCCGCTACTTTCCTCGGTCTGTTGAAGCTGGACGGCTCGGATTACTTGTCGGAGAAGTTCGGGTGGGATGTCTTCCCTGAGGCGGTCCAGCAGCAGGGGGCGCCCGCATTCGACGAGTCGTTCATCTTTGTTCCCCTTCCTTCCTTGGGTGGACCTGGCACGGTCGACACCCTGCAGAAGCGTCAGACGCTGTCGGCTATTCAGGTCATGGTCGACCTGCAGGGGCCCATCGGGCACTGATCGGCCGCACCTGGGTTTGTCCCTAGGTTGGAGACCATGGTTCAGATCGCAGATTTCGTCCCGCATGCTCCGGTGGAGCCGGAGGTGGTCGCTGCGTACCGTGACCGGGTTCCCTCGGAGATCGTCGAGATCTGGGAGGAGTACGGTTACGGCACTTTCGGGGAAGGCTTCATCCGCGTCATCAACCCCGGCGTGTACGAGGCGGAGCTCGGCGACCGCATCGGTAAGACACAGGGTGACGGAATCGCGATCCCCGTCATGGTCACCGGCCTTGGCGACGTGATCACCTGGGAACCGAGCCTCGGCGGCCTGATCGCGCTGATGTTCCGTGGCAAGCGAGGCGCGGGTTTGGGCAAGGTGTCCAGCTTCCTGACCTTGACGCGTGCAGGCGGCGCACGTCACCTTGCGCGTGTTCTGGACTGGGGTGTATTCCCACAAGCGGTCGCGGCCCAGGGCGCGCCGGACTTCGATGAGTCGTTCATCTTCGTTCCGCTGCCGTCGTTGGGTGGGTCGGGCACGGTCGATACGTTGCAGAAGCGGCCGACGATCTCCGCCGTCCAGGTCATGGTCGATCTCCAAGGGCCTATCGGTCACTGATCGGCCACTGCGGGTTCTAGGTTGAAAACCATGGTCCAGATCGAAGATTTCGTCGCGCACGCGCCGGTCTCGCAGGAAGTCATAGCCGCGTATCGCGACCGAGTTCCCTCGGAGATCGTCGAGATCTGGGAGCAATACGGCTACGGCACGTTCGGCGAGGGGTTCATCCGCGTGATCAACCCTTCAGTGTTCGAGGCTGAGCTCGGTGATCGGATTGGGAAAACCCAGGGCGACGGCATCGCGATCCCCGTCATGGTGACCGCCCTGGGCGATCTCATCACCTGGGAGCCGAGCGTCGATTCACTCGTTGCGATCCTCTTCCGGAAGTTCGAGACGGTGGGTCTGGGTTCGCCCAAGACCTTCCTCGGCCTGACTCGCCTCGACGGGGCGGAGCACCTGGAGGAAGAATTCGCGTGGGACCCCTACCCGGAGGCAGTTGCCCGTCAAGGGGCCGTGACGTTCGACGAGTCGTTCATCTTCGTCCCGCTGCCGTCGTTGGGTGGTCCGGGCACGGTCGACACTCTGCAGAAACGCCCCACCATCTCGGCCATTCAAGTAATGGTCGATCTGCAGGGTCCGGTCGGTCACTGAAGTCGGCCGCGCCTGGGGTCAAGACTGTCCGCTGGCTCGAGTCGGAGACGAAACCACCATCGTCATCGTCGATAGGTTGTGGGCATGATCGAGTTCGCTGACTTCGTCGAGCATGCACCTGTCGAACCCGAGGTCGTGGCTGCCTATCGCGATCGGGTTCCCGCGGAGCTGGTCGAGGTCTGGGAGCAGTACGGCTACGGCACGTTCGGGCAAGGTTTCATCCGCGTCATCAATCCCGCGGTCTACGAGGCTGAACTCGGCGACCGAATCGGCAAGACCCAGGGTGACGGTGTGGCGATCCCCGTCATGGTCACCGGGCTGGGAGATCTCATCACCTGGGAGCCCAGTCTGGGTGGACTTGTGGGTCTCATCTTCCGCGAGAACAGAGGCGTCGGCCTGGGGGACGTGGATTCATTCCTTCTTCTCACCGAGGCGGTGGGCGTGGACCATTTGGCCGCGGAGTTCAACTGGGGCGTCTTCCCCGAAGCGGTTGCGACGCAGGGCGCACCGGACTTCGACGAGTCGTTCATCTTCGTTCCCTTGCCATCCCTGGGCGGCCCGGGCACGGTCGACACACTTCAGAAACGCCCGACCCTCTCAGCGATCCAGATGATGGTCGACCTACAAGGCCCCATCGGGCACTGAGCGCACGCGCGGAATTCCGCCGTCGACCAGCCCTTCGCCTCGGCGCGCGACCGGCCCGACGGAGGATTGTCAAGAGGGGACTTCTCCCCATGGGGCGGGGGAGACCTCTTCGCTAGCATCGTTCACGCGGGGGAGGAAAACGGTTCTCCGCACCACGACGACACGCTGGGAGGCGGGTTCATGGCTCACGATTTTGGTGCAACATACAGCGAGATGGAGAGCGCGGCGCAGCGCCTGCGCGATGGTCGTCAGACCGTCACCGACACGCTGAAGGAGCTCCAGGGCATCATCGATGACCTGGTGCAGGACGGCTTCAAGACCGAGAACGCGTCCGAGGCATTCTCGACCGCGTACTCGGAGCTCACGACGTCGCTCGACGACGCCGCCGAGGCCGTCAACGACATGGCGCAGGCGCTCGACCGCATGGCGGACCGCATCCGCGACACGGACGCCGAGCTCGCCGGCGGTTGATCCCTCCACACGCTCACGGGCCGCGATGCGATCTCAGGATCCGCATCGCGGCCCGTTGCCCGTGTTCATGATGATTAGGATCAGGATGACGAACGGAGTGTCGCGACGATGACCACCTCGCAGACCTACTGGTACAACCTCTCGACCCAGTCCGTGGTGCGCGACGACGAGCGCCCGTCGGAGGACTGCCTGGGCCCGTTCGCCAGCGCAGCCGAGGCGGAGGACTCGCCCGCCGTGCTGCTCGAGTACGCGAAGAGCTGGCTCGAAAGCGAAGAGAGCGAGCCGTACCGGCAGATGGCCGAGGAGCTCGGCGACGACACCGACCGCATCTGATCAGCGGATGCGAGCTTCCCGCCGCACCGCGGTCGCTGCTGTCGCGGTCGCCGTCCTGGCGTTGTGCGCGTGCGCGCCGGCGCTCCCGCCGTCCGTCGTCCCCGACAGCACGGTCACCGTCGGCTGGGCCGGTCCGGTGACATCCCTGAACGCCCGGGTCGATCCGACGCCGGGCAACCGCGACATCGCGGCGGTGACCCGATCGTCCTTCGGTCGCGTCGTGGACGGTGAGGTCGTCCCGGACGAGTCGTTCGGCACGGTCCGCATCCTTCAAAAAGACCCGTTCACCGTCCGTTACGACCTGGCGGAGCCGTCGTGGTCGGACGGCATCCCGCTCGACGCCGCCGACCTCGTCCTCGGATGGGCGGCATCCGTGGGTCTGCTGTCCGAGGACGGCCCGTCGGATGCCGCGCTGGCGGCCGAGCCGCCGGCGATCGACGAGTTCGCGCGGTCGATCGACGTCACGTTCGCAGCACCGACCATCGCGTGGCAGACCGCCGTGTCGGCGGACGCCCCGGCGCACACCGTCGGCATGCGCGCCTTCGACCTCGACGACCCCATGGAGGCGAAGCAGGCGGTCATCCGGGCCGTCCTCGATCGGGATGCCGGTGCCCTCGCCGCGATCGCGGAGGTCTGGAACACCGCCTTCGCCGTCTCGGGCGACACCGTCGACGCCGATCTCGCGCTCTCCAGCGGCCCCTACGTCGTCGCAGACATCGAGGACGAGGGCGCGAGCGTCACGCTGGCGCCCAACCCGGCCTACACCGGTGCGGCCGCGCCGAAGATCGCCGACATCGAGCTCGTCCCGCGCGGCGACGATCCCGTCGCGGCGGTGGGGGAGTCGCTCGACATCGTCTCCCTGAGCCCGACCCCCGACGACCGGGAAGCCGTCCGTCAACGCGAGCGACGGGACTTCGTCGTGCAGACGACGCACGACGGCACCATCTGGACGCTGCTCCTCAGCCCCGACGGGATCTTCACGGAGCGCGCCGCGCGCGCGGCCTTCCTGCGTGTCGTCCCCGCCGACGAGATGGTCGCCGCCGGTGCGGGCGAGTGGGCGCAGGCGTACCCGAAGACCACGTCGATGGTCACGGCGCCGGGGTCCCGCGCCTTCGACGTCGTCACGGAGGATTCCGGGTTCGCCGAGGCACTCGGCACCCCGGCCGACGACGCCGCCCTGGACCGGACGGCGGCGGGTGTCCGCGACGACGCGCGCGTGTGCGTCCTCTACGACTCCCGCAGCGGCTTCGCCAAGGGGGCGTTCGGCGCACTGAAGACGGCGGCTGCCGAGGCGGGATGGGACGTCGTCGACTGCGCCACGGACGACCTCGACGCCGCGCTGAAGGCGCCCGGGTGGGATGCCGTCATCCGGCGCGTCCGCGTGCCGCAGACTCCTCGGGCGATCGCCCAGCAGTGGGGCACCGACGGATCGTCGAGCCTCGTCGGCCAGGCCGACCCCGCACGCGACGAGCTGATCGCGACGCTCCAGCAGACCCTCGACGTCTACGCCGCGCGGGATCTGCTCGCCCGGATCGAGTCGACGATCGTGCAGGCCGCCGTCGCGCGGCCGCTCGCCGCCGTGCCGCGCGTGACGATCGTCGCACCCGACGTCACCGGGGTCACGGTGCGCGACGGTGACGACGCCCCGCTGCTCTCCGATGTCGCGGGGTGGACGCCCGCCGGCTGAACCGCGGCATCCGCTGTCGTGTCCGATTTCCGCGAGTCGGTGTCGGTGGCGCGTGTCAGGCTGGAACCATGACGATCGCGCCGATGACCTTCGACGAGCGGTACCGCGCGATCGACGCGCGGGACGCGCGGTTCGACGGTCAGTTCGTCACGGCCGTCCACTCGACCGGCATCTACTGCCGACCGAGCTGCCCGGCCCGCACGCCGAAAGCCGCGAACGTCACCTTCTACCCGACGAGCGCCGCCGCGCACGAGGCCGGTTTCCGCGCGTGCAAACGCTGCCTCCCCGAGGCGACCCCGGGCTCGCCGCAGTGGAACCTCCGCGGCGACGTCGCCGGTCGCGCGATGCGCCTGATCGCCGACGGCGTCATCGACCGGGAAGGGGTGTCGGGGCTCGCACGGCGTCTCGGCTACTCGGAACGCCACCTCACGCGTCTGCTCGCCGCCGAGCTCGGGGCGGGCCCGCTCGCCCTCGCGCGGGCCCACCGGGCGCACACGGCCCGGACCCTGCTCGTCGACACCGAGCTGCCGATGGCCGACGTCGCGTTCGCGGCGGGCTTCGGCAGCATCCGTCAGTTCAACGACACGATGACCGAGGTCTTCGCGCTGTCGCCGACCGAGCTGCGCGCGAGGCGGCGGGGCGGGACCACGACCGCCGGCCGCATCGACCTCGTCCTGCCCGTCCGCGAGCCCTTCGACTCCGTCGGCCTGTTCGGGTGGATGCGCGCCCATGCGATCCCGGGTGTCGAGGTGGGTGAGACGGCGTCGTTCGCGCGCACGATCCGGCTGGACGGCGGACCGGCGTGGTTCGAGGTGCGGCGGGATGCCGCGGGACGGATGCGGCTGCGCGCCGACCTCGCCTCGTTGCGCGACCTCGCCCCGCTCCTGTCGCGCGTCCGTCGCCTGTTCGACCTCGACGCCGACCCCGCCGCCGTCGACGCGGCGCTCGCCGCGCACCCCGAGCTGCGGCCCCTCGTCGCTCGGGTGCCCGGCGTGCGTCTGCCCGCAGCGATCGATGCGGACGAGATGCTCATCCGCGCGATGATCGGCCAGCAGATCAGCGTCGCGTCGGCGCGGACGGTGATGGGCCGCCTCGCCGCCGCCCTCGGCGAGCCCGTCGAGACCCCGGACGGACCCGCCGTCCTGTTCCCGACGCCGCAGGCCGTCGCCGAGCACGGTGCCGAGGTGCTCCGGGGACCGGGCGCGCGCATCCGCGCCATCGTCCACGCGGCGACGGCCCTCGCCGACGGCTCGCTCCGGCTCGGACCCGGCGACGACACCCACGAACAGCGCGCCGCCCTGCTCGCCCTCCCGGGGATCGGGCCGTGGACCGCTGACTACGTGCGCATGCGGGTGCTCGGCGACCCCGACGTCCTGCTGCCCGGGGACGTGGCGGCCCGGGCGGGAGCGGCGGCCGCCGGCATCCCGTCGGACGCGAAAGGCCTGACCGCCTGGGCGGCGCGGGTCGCGCCCTGGCGCAGCTACCTCATGGCGCACCTCTGGTACGCCGCGCCCGTCACGCAGGCCTGGCGTGCCGTGGACCTCGATCCCTCTTCCCGGAAGGCCGCCTCATGACCGCGATCCTGCAGACCATCGACACCCCCGACGGCCCCTTCACGATCCTCGAGGACGACGGCCGGGTGCTGTCGTCCGGGTGGACGGACGACCCCGAGCGCATCCTCGGGCGCCTCCGCGCAGACCGCGTGCCGCCGCACGTCGCGCCGGGGCGGACGCAGGCGGCGGCGCGGACGCTCGCGTACTACGACGGCGACCTCACCGCGATCGACGACGTGCCCGTGATGCAGGACGGCACCGCCCTGCAGACCGCGGGGTGGGCGGCCCTGCGTCGCATCCCGGCCGGGGGGCCGCTCACGTACCGCGAGTTCGCGGCCCACCTCGGATCGCCGAACGCGGTCCGGGCCGCGGCATCCATCTGCGCGCGGAACGCGCCGGCGCTGTTCGTCCCGTGCCACCGGGTCCTGCGCACCGGGGGAGCGCTCGGCGGGTTCGCGTGGGGGCTGCACGTGAAGCAGAGCCTGCTGCAGCGCGAAGCGGGGAAATGATCAATCCATCTGAGTAAGCGCTTGCTTACAGCGAATCCTCAGGGATATCCTGGAGGGCTCCCGCACGATGCGGGCGCCTCGTCCGGCCCCATCAAGGAGGAAGCCATGTCCCCGGAGATCGTCTACACGAAGTCCGCCGCCTTCCTCGTCGCCGGACGCCCCGTCCGTCGGGGATGACGAGCGAGGTCTGACCTCGCGCGGAAGCTTCCCGCGCCCCTCTTCGTTCTCCTCCGACGGGTCCCCGCGACCTGATCGTCCGCGCCCCGCTGCGCTCCGCGCCGCCCGGCATCCGCTCCACTCCTGTGCAGGATCATGACCTCCCCGACGCATCCCCGTCTGTCCACCGCCCGTTCCCTCGCCCGCCTGATCCCCTTCGCGAAGCCCGTGCTCCCGCGCCTGGGGCTCGGCGCCCTCAGCGCGCTCATCGCGAGCCTGCTGGGTCTCACCATCCCCCTCGTGCTCGAGCAGATCGTCGGCACGAACGGCCCCATCGCCTCGGGTGACCCGTGGCTGATCGCCCTCGGCGCCGGCGCCGTGCTGCTGCTCGGCCTCCTCGAGGCGCTCATGGTGTGGGCGCGCCGCTGGTTCGTGCTCGCCCCGGCCACCGCCGTCGAGTACGAGCTGCGCACCGACTTCTACGCGCGCCTGCAGCGGCTGCCGGTCGCTTTCCACGACCGCTGGCAGTCCGGCCAGCTGCTCAGCCGCATGATGCAGGACATCGGCCTCATCCGTCGGTGGATGGCCTTCGGTGTCGTGCTGCTCGTCGTGAACATGATCACGATCGTCGTCGGCTCGGTGATCCTGTTCAGCTGGCACTGGCTGCTCGGCACGATCTTCGTCGTCGTCTCCGCACCGCTGTGGATCGCCGGCTACGTCTTCGAGAACCGCTACGGCATGCTCTCGCGGCAGAGCCAGGACCAGGCCGGCGACCTGGCGACCGCCGTCGAGGAGTCGGTCCACGGCATCCGTGTCCTCAAGGCCTTCGGCCGCGGCAGCCACGCCCTGCGCAAGTTCACGCGTCAGGCGGAGACGCTCCGCGAGACCGAGATCAGCAAGGCCAAGGCCGTCGGCTGGATCTGGTTCTGGCTGGTGCTGCTCCCCGACATCGCGTTCGCGCTGTGCCTGGGCGCGGGCATCTACCTCGTGTCGGTGGAGCAGATCGACACCGCGGCGCTCATCGCCTTCTTCGCGATGGCGACCATTCTGCGGTGGCCCGTCGAGTCCATCGGGTTCCTGTTCTCGTTCCTCGTCGACGCGCGCACCGCGACGGACCGCATCTTCGAGGTCTTCGACGAGCAGAACACGATCGTCGACCCCGAGAACCCCGTCTCGATCGCCGAACCCCGCGGCGAGCTGGTCTTCGAGGGGGCGCGGTTCCGGTATCAGGATGCCGCGGCCACCGAGCGAGACCTGCTCGACGGCATCGACCTCTCGCTGCGGCCGGGCGAGACCATGGCGCTCGTCGGTCTCACCGGCTCGGGCAAGACAACGCTCACGACTCTGCCCGGACGCCTCTACGACGTCACCGGAGGCCGCGTGCTGCTCGACGGCGTCGACGTCCGTGACCTGGCGCTGACCGAGCTGCGCCGTCACGTCGGCATGGCCTTCGAGGACGCCACGCTGTTCTCGCAGACCGTGCGCGAGAACGTCCTCCTCGGTCGTGAGGACCTCGACCCGCACAGCCCCGAGGGCGAGCGCGTCCTGCGCGAAGCCCTGCAGGTCGCGCAGGCGGCGTTCGTCGACGACCTGCCCGACGGCGTCGACACCGTCATCGGCGAAGAGGGGCTGAGCCTCTCGGGCGGTCAGCGTCAGCGTCTCGCACTGGCCCGCGCCGTCGCCGCCCGCCCGGCCGTCCTCGTACTCGACGACCCGCTGTCGGCTCTCGACGTCGACACCGAGGCGCTCGTCGAGGACGCCCTCCGCGTGGTGCTCGCCGAGACGACGGCCCTCGTGGTCGCCCACCGGCCGTCCACCGTCACGCTCGCCGACCGCGTCGCCCTCCTCGAAGAGGGGCGCATCACCGCTGTCGGCACGCACTCCGAGCTCCTGCGCACCAGCGAGCACTACCGGCACGTCATCTCGAGCCTCGAGGACGAGCAGGAACGTCAGCAGAAGAGGGAGGTGTCCCTGTGAGCACCGTCACGGGCACCAGCGGCGAAGACCGCTCCGATTACACCCGCGAGGAGAGCCGGCAGATCCGGCGACGCTCGCTGCGACTGCTCGGGTCGCTCGTCACGCCGCTGAAGATGCAGCTCGTCCTCGCGGGCATCGTGCTGGTCATCTCGACCGTCCTCCGCGTCGCCGGCCCCGCCCTCGTCGGCTGGGGCATCGCGAACGCGCTGCCTGCCGTCCAGAAGGAAGCCGACTGGATGCCGACGATCGCCGTCGTCGCGGTGTTCCTGGTCACTGCGATCGGCGGTGCGGCCCTCATCGGGTGGTACGCGGTCGTCGTGGCGCGGCTGACTCAGGCGGTCATGCTGGACCTCCGCAAGCGGATCTTCCTGCACACGCAGAAGCTCAGCCTCGAGTTCCACGAGTCGTACACGTCCGGCCGCATCATCTCGCGTCAGACGAGCGACCTCGACACGATCCGCGAGCTGCTCGACGGCGGCCTGAACGAGCTGGTCTCGGGCCTGCTCTACGGCGGTTTCACGCTCGTCGCGCTCATCCTGCTCGACTGGCAATCCGGCCTGGTTCTCGCCGCGATGGGCATCCCGCTGTTCTTCCTCATGCGCTGGTTCTATCTGCGCTCGCAGGTCGTCTACCGCGAGTCCCGCGTCGTGAGCGCCAAGGTGATCGTCAAGTTCGTCGAGACGATGACCGGCGTCCGCGCCGTCAAGGCGTTCCGCAAGGAGCCCGCGAACGACCGCGAGTTCGGCGGCCTCGCGAGCGACTACCGCGACATCAACATGCGCTCGATCCGCCTGTTCGGCACGTTCGAGCCCGCGATGATGGCCCTGGCATCCTTCGCCCTCGCGGCCGTCGTGCTGTGGGGCGGGCTGCGCGTGGTCAGCGGTGCGCTCGAGCTCGGCTTCCTGCTGTCGGCGGTGCTCTACGTGCGCAACTTCTTCGCGCCCATGCAAGAGGTCGCGTTCTTCCTGAACTCGTACCAGTCGGCCACCGCCGCGCTCGAGAAGGTGTCGGGCGTGCTGGAAGAGGACCCGACGGTCCCCGACCCGACGAAGCCGGTCGACCTGCGTCAGGCCACGGGGCACCTGCGCTTCGAGGACGTGACGTTCGGATACTCCGAGTCGAAGACGATCCTGCCGCACTTCCAGCTCGACATCCCGGCGGGGCAGACGATCGCGCTCGTGGGCACCACGGGTGCCGGCAAGTCCACGCTCGCCAAGCTCGTCGCGCGGTTCTACGACCCGACGAAGGGGGCTGTGACGCTCGACGGGGTCGACCTGCGGGAGCTGCACCCGAAGGATCTGCGTCGCGCGATCGTCATGGTCACGCAGGAGGCCTACCTGTTCAGCGGGACCGTCGCCGACAACATCGCGCTCGGCAAGCCCGATGCGACGATGGACGAGATCCGTGCGGCTGCCCGTGCGGTCGGTGCGGACGGCTTCATCGAGAAGCTGCCCGACGGGTACGACACCGACGTGAACAAGCGCGGTGGTCGGGTCTCGGCCGGTCAGCGTCAGCTGATCTCGTTCGCGCGCGCGTTCCTTGCCGACCCCGCGGTGCTGATCCTCGACGAGGCGACGGCGTCGCTCGACATCCCGAGCGAACGGCAGATCCAGGAGGCCCTCGGCACCCTGCTCGCCGACCGCACGGCGATCATCATCGCGCACCGTCTGTCGACGGTCGCGATCGCCGACCGCGTGCTCGTCATGGAGCACGGCCGGATCATCGAGGACGACACCCCCGACGCCCTCATCGCCGGCACGGGCAAGTTCGCGCAGCTGCACCGCGCCTGGCGCGAATCGCTCGTCTGAGTCGGCGCTGAGCCGCTGACGGATGCCGGGGCCCGAAGTCGGGGCCCCGGCATCCGTCGTTCGTGGTGCGGTGTGTCCCGGATTCGGATCGCGACCTCGGATTCGGACCCGCAGGCGCGGTCCCGTCCGAATCCGAGGCGGATGTCCGAATCCGAGGCGTGCGGTGTCGGCGACGAGCGGCGCGGGGAGGGGTCTTCAGGTGGAGAGGTGCGCGCCCTGGGCGATGGCGCGAGCGATCGCCCGCTCGACCACGTCCCAGCGGTGCAGGACTTCTGCGTAGGTGAACCGCAGCACGGTGAAGCCGCGGGCGATGAGTTCGCGATCATGCGCGACGTCGCGGGTGCGGTTGGCGGAGGTCGAGTGGAAAGCGAAGCCGTCGAGTTGCACGACCAGTCGCTCGCCGATGAGCGCGTCCACGGGGTGGCCGGCCACGAACTGCTGGAAACGCACAGCGACTCCGGCGCTCCTCATCCTCACCGCGAAGATCGTCTCCAGACCGGAATCGTGCAGTCCGGTGATCTGGTCGCAGAGCTCCCGAGCGGATGCTGACCGCCACCGCACCCGCCGGAGATCGGCGGGCGTGAGTCTCTCGACACGGCAGGCCGACTCCCAGAGGACGGTCGCGGTTTCGCGGTCGACGCACGCGGAGATGTGGTCGAGAGCGTCGTGGACGGACTCCACGAGCGATGCGCGTCCCACGGGGGCGAGCGGCCGCGTCCAATGCGCGACGCGGTCGCCGCGCGGAGGCTCCGCGTGGGGGAGGACGTGCAAGTGCAGCCTCGCATCGACCTCAGGCGGCATCCACCACCCGCGGTGACGTGCGGCGGAGACGCAGGCGACGCGCGCAGTCGAGAGTGCTGCGGCGCGCAGATGCGCCGGCGCGGAGGGTGTGGCGAGCCAGTATCGGCGCACACGCTCGATCTCGCCTCGCGCTGCCGCGCGTTGCAGCGCCCGCGGGGATGCGCAGGCAGCGAGGAGCACCGAGCGGTGCACGATGCCACCGCGACTGTCGACGAACGCGCGAAGTTCCATACGGTGAGCGTGGCGCGCTGGAAGCCGTGCACACCCGCAGGAGCCGGTTCTTGTGCGCGCGTGCCGCGCCGGCCTGTTCGTGGAGAAGACGAGGGCGTGCGTCGGATTCGGATCCCGGCCCTGGATTCGGACGTGTTCGCGCGATCACGTCCGAATCCAGGGCACATCTCCGAATCCGCGACAGAGGGTCGGATGCCGCAGGTCGGCAGCAGGCCGCGGGTCAGATCGCGCCGGCGCGGTGCACGGCCGTACCCAGGGGGTGGGCCGTCGTGATCTCGGCCAGGGCGAGGGCGCCGTCGATCCCGACGCCCTGCGGGGCGACGAGTCGCAGCCCCGCGCCCTCGCCGAGCGCGGCCTCGAAGGCGTCGTGCAGCGTCCGCGAGGCGAACACCCCGCCGATCGCGCAGACGTCGAACACCGGCTCATCGGTGCGCACGCGGCGGACGGCGGTCCGAGCGGACCACGCGAGCTGCTGCGCGGCACGGTGCGAGATCTCCCGCGCGACGGCGTCGCCCGCATCCGCCGCCCGCGCGACGTTCCGCGCGAGCGACGCGACCACCCGCACGCGATCGTGATCGGCCTGCAGGGCCATGTACGCCTGCGAGAGGTCGGGCCACCGGGCGAGGGCATCGTCGGTCAGCAGCGTCGCCGGTCCGCGGCCGTCGTATGCGCGCATGACGGCGTCGAGCGCCTCTCGACCGATCCAGTAGCCGCTGCCGGCGTCGCCCATGATCCAGCCCCACCCGTCGACACGGGCCGTGTCGGTCGCGCCGACGGCCAGGGTGACCACTCCCGTTCCGGCCGCGACGACGGCGCCGTGCCGGTCGCCGAGCGCACCGAGGAACGACGTCGTCGAGTCGTGCGCGAGCATCGTGGCCCGCACGCCGTCGGCGTGGACGAGCGAGAGCAGCGCGTCGGCATCCGCGTCGCGGTCGGTGAGTCCCGAGATCCCCGCCGCGACGACGTCGGGTTCGGTGCCCGTGCGCTCGAGGGTCTCGTGGACGACGCGCGCCAGCTGGGGCAGGAGCGGTCCGCCGGTGTGGATGCCGCGGAACGCGAGGTCCTCCCGACGTGAGCCGTCGTCGACCCTCACCTTGATGTCGCTCTGGCCGGCGTCGATGGCCAGCACGCGGCGCGCGCTCATCGTCCTCCTCCTGTGGCAGCCGTCGTCAGCGCACGATAGTGCGAGCGCAAGAACTCACCCGCCGGCTTCCCGTATGGACAGTAGTCGTCGTTGTCCTCCGCCGCGTCGGGGGCGTAGAGCTCCGCCGGCCAGTCCCAGAGGAAGAAGCCCGACACCCACTCCCGCTCGCCCCACGCGTCGAAGATCACGCGGTAGCTGCGCGCACGGGACGACCAGCGGACGGCTCTGATCGGCTTCGACGACTTCGACACCGCCGACGTCCTGGGGGTGTCCGTCATCTCCTACGACCCGCTCGAGCTGGGGCGTCGCGCGGCGACGCTCGCGATGGAGCGCATCGGCGACCCGTCGGGGTTCGTCCGCCAGATCACCCTGCCGACGTGGATCATCGAGCGGGGGACCGGCGAGCGGCCTCCGTTCGACTGATCCCGGTCAGACCCGCGCGGCGAGGAACTCGGCCTGCCGCAGCCACTGGTGCGCCTGACCGCCCTCGTGCTCGTTGAAGGGGAACACCTCGATCTCCTTGTCCGCCCCCGCCCATGCGTTGAACGCGGCGAACACCGTCGACGGCGGGCAGATCGGGTCGAGGAGCGCGACGGAGAAGAGGGATGCCGCATCCGCCCGTGCGGCGAAGCTCACCCCGTCGAAGTACGACAGGGTCTCGAAGACGCGTTCCTCGGCGCCGCGGTGCACGGCGAGGTACCGTGCGACCTCCTCGTACGGGTCGCGGCCGGTCATGCCCACGGCGCGCTCGAAGTGGCAGAGGAACGGCACGTCGGGCATGGCGGCGACGAGCCCGTCGCTCAGTGCGGCCGCGGCGATCGCGATGCCGCCGCCTTGGCTGCCCCCTGTCACGGCGACGCGGGAGGCATCCACCTCGGGAAGGGTGCGGACCGCGTCGATCGCACGCACCGCGTCGGTGAATACGCGCCGGTAGTAATAGGTCTCGGGGTCGTCGATGCCCCGCGTCATGAAGCCGGGGAAGGCGGGGCCCGAGCCGTGCGGATCGGGCGTCGCGCCGCCCGCCCCCCACGCGCTGCCCTGGCCGCGCGTGTCCATGAAGAAGTGCGCGTACCCGGATGCCGCCCACCCGAGCCGCTCGACGGGGAGCCCGCGTCCGCCGCCGTAGCCGTTGAACTCGACGACGGCGGGCAGCGCCCCGTCACGGTGCGCGGGCAGGAGCAGCCAGCCCTTGACCGGGTCGCCCGCGAACCCGGGGAACGTGACGTCGAACGCCTCGATGCCGCGCAGCGGCGTCGTCACGGGCGTGACGACGGGCGCTCCGCCCGCCTCGCGAGCACCCGCGATCGTCGTCGACCAGAAGTCGTCGAAGTCCGCGGGGACGCGGACCTCGGGACGGTAGTTGCGGAGGTCGGACAGAGGCAGATCGAAGCGCGGCACGCGCTCACCCTAGCGGTCATCCGGCCGCGCACGCAGGTGTCGTCCGCTCCGGCCGAGATATCTCGACATCGAGAGAAACGGGGGTGGTGCGATACGCTGAGACCGATCCGCGACGCCCTTTTCTTGGAGACGACACGTGCCCGATTCCACCATCATCTACACCTACACCGACGAGGCTCCCGCGCTGGCGACGGCGTCCTTCCTGCCGATCGTCGAAGCGTTCGCCGGAAAGGCGGGCGTCGGCATCGAGACGCGCGACATCTCGCTCGCGGGGCGTATCCTCGCCGCCTTCCCCCAGAACCTCACCCCTGAGCAGCAGGTCGGCGACGCGCTCGCCGAGCTCGGCGGTCTCGCGACGCTCCCCGAGGCCAACATCATCAAGCTGCCGAACATCTCGGCATCCATCCCGCAGTTGAAGGCGGCCATCGCCGAGCTCCAGTCCCAGGGCTACGACATCCCGGACTACCCGGACGAGCCCAAGGACGTCGCCGAGAAGGACGTCCGCGCGCGCTACGACCGCATCAAGGGCTCCGCGGTGAACCCGGTCCTGCGCGAGGGCAACAGCGACCGCCGTGCGCCGCTGTCGGTCAAGAACTACGCGCGCAAGCACCCGCACCGCAATAAGCCGTTCGCGGAGGGTTCGAAGACGCGCGTCGCGACGCTCGGCCACGACGACTTCAAGTCCAACGAGACCTCGACGGTCATCGAGAACGACGACGTCCTCACGATCCGTTTCACGGGGGAGGACGGCTCCGTCACCGAGCTGAAGTCGGGTCTGAAGGTCCTGCCCGGTGAGGTCGTCGACGCGACGTTCCTCTCGGCGAAGGCCCTCGACGCCTTCCTCGCCGACACGATCGCCCAGGCGGCGGCCGACGACGTGCTGTACTCCGTGCACCTCAAGGCCACGATGATGAAGGTCAGCGACCCGATCATCTTCGGCCACGTCGTGCGCGCGTTCTTCGCCGACGTCTTCTCGCGCTTCGGTGACACGCTCGCGGCTGCCGGACTCACCCCGAACGACGGCCTCGGCGCGATCCTCGCCGGTCTCGGTGGCGTCGAGGGCGGCGACGAGATCCGCGCGGCGTTCGAGGCGGCCATCGCCGACGGCCCGCGCCTGTCGTACGTCAACTCGGACAAGGGCATCACGAACCTGCACGTCCCCTCCGACGTGATCGTGGATGCCTCGATGCCGGCGCTCATCCGCAACGGCGGCAAGCTGTGGGGCGCCGACGGCGGCGAGGACGACACCATCGCCGTCATCCCCGACTCCTCGTACGCCGGCGTCTACCAGGCGACGATCGACGACGTCATCGCCAACGGTCCGCTCGACCCGGCCACGATCGGCTCCGTGCCGAACGTCGGCCTCATGGCGCAGGCTGCCGAGGAGTACGGCTCGCACGACAAGACGTTCGAGATCGCCGCGGCCGGCGCCGTCGAGGTCGTGAACGCGGCGGGCGAGGTCCTCCTCTCCCACGCAGTCCAGCCCGGAGACATCTGGCGCGCGACGCAGACCAAGGACGTCGCCATCCGCGACTGGGTGAAGCTCGCGGTCACGCGTGCACGTGCGACGGGTGCGCCCGCCGTCTTCTGGCTCGACGAGAACCGCGCCCACGACGCGAACCTCATCGCGAAGGTGAAGACCTACCTCGCCGAGCACGACACCGACGGTCTCACGATCGAGATCCTCGCCCCGGCCGACGCGACCCGCTACTCGCTCGAGCGCATCCGCCGCGGCGAGGACACCATCTCGGTGACCGGCAACGTCCTGCGCGACTACCTCACCGACCTCTTCCCGATCCTCGAGGTCGGCACGAGCGCCAAGATGCTCTCGATCGTCCCGCTGCTGGCCGGCGGCGGACTGTTCGAGACCGGCGCGGGCGGCTCCGCCCCCAAGCACGTGCAGCAGCTCGTCGCGGAGAACTACCTGCGGTGGGACTCGCTCGGCGAGTTCTTCGCGCTGGCGGCATCCTTCGAGCACCTCGCCGACTACACCGGCAACCCGCACGCGAAGGTCCTCGCCGACACGCTCGACGCCGCGACCGGGACCTTCCTCGAAGAGGACAAGTCGCCGGGCCGTGCCCTCGGCACGATCGACAACCGCGGCAGCCACTACTACCTCGCGACTTACTGGGCGCAGGAGCTGGCGCGCCAGACCGTCGACGCCGAGCTCGCGGCGGCGTTCGCCCCGGTCGCCGAAGCGCTGACCGCCGGCGAGGAGACCATCGTCGCCGAGCTGGTCGCCGTGCAGGGCTCGCCCGCCGAGATCGGCGGCTACTACCGTCCCGACCCGGCGCTGGTGGAGAAGGTCATGCGGCCCTCCGCGACGCTGAACGGCATCATCGACGGACTCTGATCCGCACAAACGGATGCCCCGGCCGCGAGTGCGGGCCGGGGTATCCGTGCGTTCGGGGGAGCGTCAGAGCCGGATCTGCGCGACGACCTCGCCGTACTCGGTCTCGTCGACGGGGGTGAAGCCGACGCGGCGGAAGAACGCGTCGGGCCCGCCCTCTCCGGCCTCGTAGATGACGTTCACGTGATCGAACCCGCGCGCGCGGGCCTCGTTCATGAGCTGCTCGACGGCGTAGCGCCCGACGCCGCGACCCTGGTCGTCGGCATCCACGTTGATCCGCCACAGCACCGAGCGGAAGTGCTCGTGCGGGGCGTCGGCGTCGAAGCCGGCGCTCACGAAGCCGACCACCTCGTCACCGTCGAGGATCACACGCTGCCACGAAGTGGCGGGGTCGACCACCGTTGCGGCGATCGCGTAGCTCTCGGGCGCGATGAAGCGTTCCTGGCCCGGCTTGAGCGAGAGGGTGTTCACGGCGACGATCGTCGACGCCGACAGTTCTTCCACGCGGAGGTCAGCCATGAGCACAGGCTAACCGTGATCGCAGCCCGTCGCACGGGGACGACGGATGCGGGTCGTCAGATGACGCTCAGGAGTGGATCCAGACGTCGCCGCCGTCGGGCATCCAGTCGTAGAGCTTCTTCGCGAGGGCGGGCGGCATGTTCACGCAGCCCGCGCTCATCTGGTTGCCGAAGTTGTTGTGCCAGTAGGCGCCGTGGAAGGCCTGGTTGCCATTGAAGTACATCACCCACGGCACGTCAGGCTGCGTGTACTTCGTCCCGGTGTCGCGGGAGGTGCCGGTCATGTCCTGCAGGGGCGTGCGCCAGCCGATGGAGTAGTGGCCCGTGAAGGTCACCGCGCCGTCGCGGCCGCTCGAGATGAGCCAGGTGTCGACGACCTTGCCGTTCTCCTTCAGGTACAGGCGCTGCTCGCCCAGGTCGACCTCGGCCAGACGCACCGTGCTGACGGTCTCCCGCGGCGTGACGTCGACCGGCAGCGCGTACGACGCATCGCCCGTCGCGAGCTGGTCGGCGAAATCACGCGCGACGCCGGACGTGTCGCCCAGCACGCGCCCGTCCTGGCCTTCGACGATCGTGGTCAGGACCTCACCGGCCTCGTTCGCGAGCACCTGGGCCGTGACCGGGTCCTGGTTGACGACCTCGGGGAGCTCGTCGACGGCGAGCTGGATCGCGGCGGCGTCGGCGGTGATCGTGAAGGCGCCGGAGGCGTCGGTCTCGACGGTCAGCCACGAGGCGAGCTCCGCGGCGGAGACGGGGACCGCGCGGTCGTCGCCCGCGTAGAAACCGGCCTCGGCGATCATGCCGTTGAGGCGCTCGACGGCGGACTCGGCGGCGGCGGTCGTCACGGTGGCGGGGACGGCTTCGGGAGTCGCGTCGACCGTCGCCGTGGAGGCGCCCGACGCGAGAGCGGATCCGAGGGCGTCGCTGACGGCGGCGAGCGAGATGCCCGTGCCGTCGACGGCGGGCGTGCTGACGTAGGCGCCGTCCTGGAAGGACACCGCGGCGGGAGTGGGATCCACGTACGCGTCGGGGAGCGCGGCGCGCAGCGTCGTCGCGGCGCGCTCGGCGTTCAGGGTGACCGTCGGCGTGCCGTACTCGGCGAACCACGCCGAGACGTTCCAGAGGGGGCTGCCCGCGAAGGCCTCGTCGGCGAGGGCGGATGCGTCGACGGTCGCGCCGAGGTCGGCGGCGGACACCGTCGGGCCGCCGTCGCCCAGGGAGACCTGGATCGAGGAGAGCCGCGAAGAGATGGAGTCGGCGGCCATGCCCACCGTCTGCCCGCCGACGGGGACGCCGGCGGCGGTCGTGCCGGGAGCGATCAGCACGAGGGAGCAGACCGTCGCGGCCGTCACGACCGCGGCGACGGGCAGACCGATCTTCAGCCAAAGGCGACGGGGGCGCGGCGCGGGCTCGGCGGGAGCCCAGCGCACGTCGAGGTGCTCGCCCGAGGCGGGCGTGTCGCCGGTGTCCTGGCGTGTGATGATCTCCGACATCGGTCTCCCCCGAGCTGTGGCCCGGCGTTCCGGACGCCACGGGGATCCGGGGTCTCGTCGTCAGGCGAATGTCGCTTCAGGAAATGGTACGTGACGAGGGCGGATCACCGGTCATCCGCTGCACAGATCGTGATACTCGGCGAGGCCGGTGCGGATGCGATCGGTGGCGTCGGCGAGTCCCGTCGCGCCGGCGATGTCGCCCTTCGAGGCCGCGGCGGTGGCCTCGGCGAGGACGTCGAACCCCGCCCGCAGATCGGCCGCGACGGCCTCGACGCGCGCGTTGCCGATCGACGTCACCGCGGCGGCGAGGTCGTCGCGCACCTCGGCGGTCGCCTGCGCCGCGGCGGCCGGGTCGGCGGCATCCGCCTCGGTGAACGCCGTCATCGCCTGCTCGACCGAGTCGGCGAGGGTCGCGCACCCGGCGGCGACGCTCTGGCCGTCCGCCTCGGGATGCGACGACGACGTGCACGCGGCGCCGCCCAGCGCGACGAGGCCGGCCACGACCAGCGCACCGGTCGTGCGGACGGAGCGGGATGCGGGCACAGCGGACCTCCTCGAGGACGGGACCGTTCGAGACTGCCACGATCGCCCTGAGGGAACGGTGGACCGGGGGCGCGCGGACCCGTCGGCGTGCTGCCCGCGACCATCCCGGGTGTCGTCGGCATCGTCTCCATGGTGCTGGCGGTGACGACGAGTCCCGCCGCGCCGCGCGAGACGACCGCGGCGGCCGGCGCGACCGCGCGTCACGGCTGAGCGGCGAACACCTTGCCCGGATTGAGGATGCCGGCCGGATCGAACACGGCCTTGATGCCGCGCTGCAACGCCCACTGATCGTCGCCGATCTCGTCCGCGAGCCACCGGCTCTTGAGGACGCCGATCCCGTGCTCCCCGGTGAGGGTGCCCCCGAGGGCGAGCGCGGCGCGGAAGAGCGCGTCGGCGGCCTGCCAGACGCGCTCGGGGACCTCGTCGCCGTCGAAGATGAAGTTGGGGTGCAGATTGCCGTCGCCGGCGTGGCAGACGGTCGGGATCGTGAGGCCGAACTCCGCCTCGATGC
Organism: Microbacterium sp. ARD31; assembly: GCF_031844425.1. Classification (NCBI taxonomy): domain Bacteria; kingdom Bacillati; phylum Actinomycetota; class Actinomycetes; order Micrococcales; family Microbacteriaceae; genus Microbacterium; species Microbacterium sp. ARD31. The sequence goes on along the minus strand of NZ_JAUZVE010000001.1, from coordinate 1,263,454 downwards.
GCGCGATCTCGTCGAACATCGCCGGAAGGGCGCTGCGCGGCACCGACACGTCTTCGATGAGCGCCGTCCCGAGGCTCTCCATCGCGGGGTGCATCGCCCGGCGCACCGCCCACAGCTGCGCCGCTTCGGCGTCGTCGGCGGCCAGGCGCACCGCGCCGCCCGCGGCGGTGAGGATCTCGGCGATCTCCGCCTGATCCGCGGCGGCGACGCCGTCGGTCTGGACCGTGAGCTGCGTCGCACCCGGTGTGGGGCTCGGCAGCCCGAGCAGCGCGTGCGCGGCCGCCAGGCTCACGGCATCCATCAGCTCCATGATCGCGGGCTGCACCCCGGCGGCGGTCACGGCGGCAGCACCCGCGGCGGCGGCGCGCACATCGGCGAACTGCGCGGTCAGGGTGCGGGACTGCCCCGGCACGAGCCGTCGGAGCTTGAGCGTCGCACCCACGACGACCCCGAGCGTGCCCTCCGAGCCGATCATCAGCGCGGTCAGGTCGTAGCCGGTCACACCCTTCACGCTGCGGTGGCCGGTCGAGATGAGGCGCCCGTCGGCGAGGACCACGTCGAGCGCGAGCACCGCGTCGCGGACGACGCCGTACTTCGCGCAGAGCAGTCCGCCCGCCCCCGTGGCGATGTTCCCGCCGACCGTGGAGATCTCGCGGCTGGCGGGGTCGGGCGCCCACCACAGGCCGTGGGGAGCGAGGGCGCGGCCGAGATCCGCATTGAGGATGCCGGGTTCGACGACCGCGAGCAGGTCGTCGGGGCGCACCTCGAGGATGCGGTCCATGCCGCGCAGCGAGAGGGCGATCTCGCCCGAGCCGGTGTTCGCGCCGCCGGCGAGGCCCGTGCCGGCGCCGCGGGTGACGACCGGCGTGCCCGTGGCGGATGCGATCCGCATCGTGGTCTGCACGTCCGCGACGGATGCCGCCCGCACGAGCGCGAGCGGTCGTCCCGACGCGCGGTGCCCCGACTTGTCGGCGCGGGCGTCTTCGAGGGCGGCCTCGCTCGTGTCGACGCGCTCGCCGAGCGCGTCGCGGAGGCGGTCGACGACGTCGGTCACGACAGCCGTCGACGACCCGCCAGGACGCCGACGACGACGGCGACGAGGGCGAAGCCCAGGCCGATCCAGGCCTGACCGGCGCTCCACCACGCGATCGTCGCCGACAGGTAGATGAGCAGTTCCACGAGGCCGCGCACGAACGGGTGGACCCGGACCACGGCGCGCGGTGAGGCGAACAGGCCCCAGACGATGAGGGTGGCGAGCGGGGTCGCGATGCCGAGGACGACGTTCCACGGGGCGTCCCACGCCGTGAAACCCCAGATGGCGAGCGACACGACGGCGAACATCGCGCACAGGAAGCTGAGGAGGTCGAGTCCGGAGAGACGTGCCGGGGCGGTCGCGGCGGGTGCGGGCTCCGCGGGTCGTTCGGGCCGGACGTGGGGGAGCTCGGACATGGTTCGATCCTACGCGGGCGGGGAAGTGTAACGAGTTTGTTAAGACTGCTCGCAAACAGGGTCGGGCGTCTTGTGGCGACCCTATTCGTAAGGTCTACTAACAAACATGTCGACCCCGACGCGACCCGCCCCCGCGACCCGTAGCCGCCGCACCGCCGGCAAGATCCTGCCCGAGCACGCCCGCGCCCACAACCGCGCGCTCGTGCTCCAGGCGCTCTTCACGCAGGGCGCCATGAGCCGCGCCGATCTCGCCCGCGAGACGGGCCTCACCCGCGTCACGATTTCGGACCTCGTCGCCGGCCTCATCGACGACGGCTACGTGATCGAGCAGGGGGTGCGCGAGGCATCCGGTCCCGGAAAACCGGCGATCCTCGTCGACATCGACCGCGACGGCCACCGCATCGCCGGGCTCGACCTGTCGGGCAGCGAGCAGTTCGCGGGCGCCGTGCTCACCCTCGACGGCGAGATCGTCGCCCGGCACGCCGTCGACGTACCCGCCGACCGCAGCGACGTCTTCGCCGCGATCGTCCGCCTCGCGCGCGACGTCATCGCCGACGCGCACGCGCCGGTGCTCGGCCTCGGCGTCGGCACGCCCGGTGTCGTCGACGACCGCGGCGTCGTGCTCGCGGCGCCCGGATTCGGGTGGACGGACGTCGATCTCGCTGGGCAGCTGGAGGCCGAGCTCGGTCTCCCTGTCCTCGTCGCCAACGACGCGAACGCGGCCGTCCTCGCCGAGCACACGTTCGGGGGAGCGGGCGACGACGTCATCCTCGTCCGGGTCGGCCGCGGTGTCGGTGCGGGGCTCCTCACCGGCGGCGAGCCGCTCGCCGGCGCCCGCTTCGCCGCGGGCGAGATCGGCCACGTGACGGTCGGCACCGACGGCGGCCCCGCGTGCGCCTGCGGCAGGATCGGATGCCTCGAGGCCTGGCTCGCGGTCCCCGCCCTCACCGAGCGGCTCGCCGCCGCAGACGACCCGCAGGGGGTGCTCCGCGACGCCGGCGAGCGCCTCGGCATCGCCCTCGCGCCGATCGTCGGCGCCCTCGATCTGTCGGAGATCGCCCTCTCCGGCCCCGCCGACCTGCTCGGCGGCACCCTCGCCGAGGCTGCCGCCGAGACGGTACGCACCCGGACCCTCGCCACGTTCCACGACGGGCTCCAGGTGCGCATGTCGACCCACAGCGAGGACATCGTCCTGCGCGGTGCGGCCGTCATGGTCCTGTCCGGCCGTCTCGGCGTGTCCTGAAAGCGCCGAATCCGCCGACCTGACCGTCTGGCTCGTCGGCACCGATACCCCCCCCAGGACGCGCGCGACGACCTTGAGGAGACCTTCGAGGAGCAGAACGACGGGTGGACCCTCACGATCCGACGAGAAGACCTGGGCCGACACCGCTGAAGGGTACGTCGCCGCGCTGTCGTCCAGCGATGCGCCCGACATCGTCGAGGTGGGCAACACCCCGGCGCCCGGCGCTCCTGGCGGGCGCGAGCGCGGTGACCGGGGTCTGAGACGGGCCGCGGTACGGGATTCCGTCCCGGCGAGTCGCTCACGGTCCCAACGACCCACGGATGCCTGATCCGGGGACGACGACGCGAACCCTGCGTCGAGCGGATGCCGCGTCAGACCGTGCCGGTGAAGACCCGCCGCACCTGCAGACCGGCGTCGAGCAGCACCGCGTCGGCGACGGCGCCGAGGGCGAGCGAGCCGAGCTCGGGCCGGCCGATCGTGCGCGCCGGCGTCGAGGTCAGGGCCGTGACCGCGTCCGGCAGCGCGACCCCCGCCGCGACCGCGGTGCGCAGAGCGGCGTCCTGCGTCAGCGTCGACCCCGCGATCGTGCCGTCCGCGAGCCGCGCGACGCCCGCCTGCACCGTGACGGACAGCGATCCCAGGCGATAGGTCCCGTCGGCCGCCCCGGCGGCGGCCATCGCGTCGGTCACGAGCGCGATGCGGGCGGGGGCGGCGGCGAAGAGGATGCGGATGACGTCGGGGTGCACGTGCACGCCGTCGGCGATGACCTCGATCGTCACGCGCGGGTCGCCGGTCGCCGCGCCCACCGGGCCCGGGGCGCGGTGGTGCAGGCCGGGCATCGCGTTGAACGCGTGCGTGAGCAGCGTGGCGCCCGCCTCGAACGCGTCGCGGGCGAGGTCGGCGTCGGCGGAGGTGTGTCCCACCGCGACGACTACCCCCGCGGCGGTGAGGCGTGCGATCGCGTCGAGCCCACCGGGCAGCTCGGGGGCGAGGGTCACCTGCACGAGCGAGCCGCGCGCGGCGGCGATCAGCGCCTCGATCGCGTCGGGTGTCGGGTGAGCGAGAAGTGCGGGGTCGTGCGCGCCGTGGTGACCCGGGTCGAGGAACGGTCCCTCCAGGTGCGCGCCGAGGACCGAGGCATCCGTCTCCGCCAGATCCGCGATGACTCCGAGGCGGGTCTGCAGATCCGCCGGCGAGCCGGCGACGAGGGAGACGACGGCGCGGGTCGTGCCGTGGGCGAGGTGCAGCGCGCGGGCCGCGAGGATCGCGTCGCGCCCCTCCTCGTGCGCCCGGCCGCCGCCGCCGTGGCCGTGCAGGTCGACGAAGCCGGGTGTGAGCAGCGCCGCGTCGCCGGCGACCTCCCGCGCGTCGACGACCTCGTCCGCGTCGAGCCCGCGCCAGGTGTCACCTGTGCCGGATGCCGCGACGCGGCCGGCCACGACGTGGATCCACGCGTCCGGGGTCTCGGTGCCGCCGTCGACGAGTCGGGCCGAGTGGACGATGCGGCTCAGGTCGTCCACGGGACCTCCTCGAGGGCGGGGAAGCGGATGCCGAGGGTCGTCCACAGCGGTCCGAGACCGCCGACCCGGCTGCGGAAGGACGCCCACGAGCGCTCCGCGCCCGACGCGGGCGACCAGGCGATCTCCGCCGCGGCCGCGATGCGGGGGAACGCGAGGGCGTCGATGTCCTCGAGGGTCGCGACGGTCTCGGTCCACAGGGGCGCCTCGACGCCGAGGATCGCCGCCTCGTCGACACCGTCCACGACACGGGTCGGCTCCCAGTCGTACGCACGGGCGAGGCTCGTCGGACCGTTCGCCCAGGTGAACCCCAGCGGGGAGTCGGCGGTGGGCTTCATGTCGAGGTAGACCGCGTCGGCGGGCGACAGGATGAGCCGGCCGCCCCGCTCGGCGAACGCGCGCGCGTGCCGGGCCGCGGCATCCGTCGGCGAGACGAAGCCCCAGAACTGGCCGACCGTGCCGGGCGCGAGACCCGCCGCGGCGCCGGCCTCGTGCCAGGCGACCGGGGTCTTGCCGAGTGCCGTGATCGCGGCGCTCGCGGACGCGACGAAACGCGCGAAGTCCTCGGGCGTCGTGCCGAGCGACTCGTCGCCGCCGAAGTGCAGCCAGGGGCCGGGGGTGAGGTCGGCGAGCTCGGCGAACACGTCGCGCACGAACGCATCCGTCGCCTCCTCCCAGATGCGCAGCGACGAGAACCCGACGCCGATCCCGGTGTAGGGCTCGCCGGCGACCGGCGTCGACCCCTCGCTGATGACCTCGACGGCGGGGGCCTCTGCGAGTTCGGGGTATGCGAGGCCGACGGCGTGCGTGTGGCCCGGCATGTCGAACTCGGGCACGACCGTCATGTGACGGGGATGCCGCGTACTCGACGATCGTGCGGTAGTCGTCCTGCGTGTAGTACCCGCCGGGGGCGCCGCCGACGGCGGTCGCCGACGCCTTCGCGGTGAGCTCGGGGCGCGAGCGCAGCTCGAGCCGCCAGCCCTGATCGTCCGACAGGTGCAGGTGAAGGACGTTGAGCTTGAGGGATGCCGCCCGGTCGATGTACGCCCGCACGGTGTCGACGTCGTGGAAGTGCCGCGCGACGTCGAGCATGACACCGCGGTAGGCGAAGCGCGGGCTGTCGACGATCCGCACGGCGGGGACGACCCACGCGTCGCCGTCGCGTCCGACCAGCTGGACGAGGGTCTGCACGCCGTAGAAGAGGCCCGCGGCATCCGCTCCGGTGATCCGGATGCCCGTGGTCGACGCCTCCAGCCGGTACGACTCCGCCGGGCCCGACCCGTCGACCGCCAGTGCGATGCCGTCGCCCGTGCCGAGGTCGAGTCCCGTGCGGGTCCGGACGAGCGCGCGCAGGTGCGCGGCGGCATCCGGATCGCCCGTCACCGCCGCCCCCGTCAGCGCGAATGGCGCGCCGTCCGCGACGGCGACGTCTGCGGGAAGGGGCACGAGGGGGAGGGGGAGCACCGCCACCACCGTTCTGTAAGGTGTCCTAACAAAACCGATCAGGCCAGCCTAGCAGCGGCGGCATCCGTTATGCTCGCAGTGTCGCGACTGGCGTTGAGGTGGGCTACCACCGGGGAGCGATTGACACGGCATTCGACCGCGCGCCTGGGCCGATGCGAGATTCCTCATCCCGAAAGCCGTCGTCAGGAGATCGTCATGACCGATTCGCTGTTCAACGCCCCCCTCTCCGAGGTCGATCCCGAGATCGCCGATGTGCTCGAGCGCGAGCTCGACCGCCAGCGCGGGTTCCTCGAGATGATCGCCTCCGAGAACTTCGTTCCCGTCTCGGTGCTGCAGTCGCAGGGCTCCGTCCTCACCAACAAGTACGCCGAGGGCTACCCCGGTCGCCGCTACTACGGCGGCTGCGAGGTCGTCGACGTCGCCGAGGAGCTCGCCATCGAGCGCGCCAAGGCGCTGTTCGGCGCCGAGTTCGCCAACGTCCAGCCGCACTCGGGCGCCTCAGCCAACGCCGCCGTGCTGCATGCGATCGCCCGCCCCGGCGACACGCTGCTCGGCCTCTCGCTCGACCACGGCGGCCACCTGACCCACGGCATGAAGATCAACTTCTCGGGCCGTCTCTACGACATCGTCGCGTACGGCGTCGACGCCGAGACCTCGCTCGTCGACATGGACGAGGTGCGGCGTCTTGCCCTCGAGCACAAGCCGAAGGTCATCATCGCGGGCTGGTCCGCCTACCCGCGTCAGCTCGACTTCGCCGCGTTCCGCGCGATCGCCGACGAGGTCGGGGCCCTCCTCTGGGTCGACATGGCGCACTTCGCCGGTCTCGTCGCGGCCGGCCTGCACCCCTCGCCCGTGCCGCACGCGCACGTCGTCTCGTCGACCGTGCACAAGACGATCGGCGGCCCCCGTTCGGGCTTCATCCTCACGAACGACGCCGACATCGCGAAGAAGATCAACTCGGCCGTCTTCCCGGGTCAGCAGGGCGGCCCGCTCATGCACGTTATCGCCGCCAAGGCGACCGCGTTCAAGCTCGCGGCGTCCGACGCCTTCAAGGAGCGCCAGCAGCGCACCGTCTCGGGCGCGGCGATCCTCGCCGACCGGCTCTCGCAGCAGGACGTGAAGGATGCCGGCATCTCGGTCCGCTCCGGCGGCACCGACGTGCACCTCGTCCTCGTGGACCTGCGCGACGCGGCGATCGACGGCAAGCAGGCCGAGGACCTGCTCCACGAGATCCGGATCACCGTCAACCGCAACGCGGTCCCGAACGACCCGCGCCCGCCGATGGTCACGTCGGGGCTCCGCATCGGCACCCCGGCGCTCGCGACCCGCGGCTTCGGCGACGCCGAGTTCACCGAGGTCGCCGACGTCATCGCGCTCGCGCTGCAGCCGGGTGCCGACCTCGAGGCGCTGCGCGCGCGCGTCGCGACGCTCGCCGACGCCTTCCCGCTCTACCCCGGCCTGCAGCAGTGACCGCCGGCATCCGCCCCCTCCTCCGCCCGCGAGACTGCACGCACGCCTCGAGACAGTGGTCGCGGACCGCCGTCTCGTGCTCTCCGTGCAGTCTCGCGGTCGAGGGGCGACGACAGGAGACACGATGACCGCGGCGGTCCTCGACGGCAAGGCGGCCTCGGCCGCGATCAAGACCGAGCTGGCGGAGCGAGTGGCCGTGCTCAAGGAGCACGGTGTGACGCCCGGGATCGCCACCGTGCTCGTGGGGGCGGACCCGGCATCCCAGCTCTACGTGGGGATGAAGCACCGGCAGTCCGAAGCGATCGGGATGAACTCGATCCAGCGGGAGCTTCCCGCCGACGCGACGCAGGAGCAGGTCGAGGCGCTGATCGACGAGCTCAACGCCGACCCCGCGTGCCACGGCTACATCGTGCAGCTGCCCCTGCCGAAGCACCTCGACACCGACCGGATCCTCGAGCGCATCGACCCGGAGAAGGATGCCGACGGCCTCCACCCGACGAACCTCGGCCGCCTGGTGCTCAACGTCAACACCCCGATCACCTCGCCGCTGCCGTGCACGCCGCGGGGCGTCATCGAGCTGCTGGTGCGCAACGGTTACGACCTGGCGGGCAAGCACGTCGTCGTCGTCGGCCGCGGTGTCACGATCGGCCGGTCGATCGGTCTGCTGCTCACGCGCCGCGAGTACAACGCGACCGTGACGCTCACCCACACCGGCACGACCGACCTCGGCGCGCACCTGAGCGAGGCCGACGTCATCGTGGCCGCAGCCGGTGTGAAGCACATCGTCACCGCCGAGCACGTGAAGCCCGGCGCGGCGGTGCTCGACGTCGGCGTCACCCGCGAGGACGACCCCGAGACCGGCAAGAGCCGCGTCTACGGCGACGTGCACCCGGACGTCGCTGAGGTCGCCGGCTGGCTCTCGCCGAACCCCGGCGGCGTCGGCCCCATGACCGTCGCGCTCCTCATGACGAACGTCGTCGAGGTCGCCGAGCGCGCGGCGGGCCTGCGCGCCTGACGCACACGTCGTGAACGAGGGATGCCGGGTGTCGCCCGGCATCCCTCGTTCTCGTCTTCGGAAGCCGCTCGCCTGTCGCAATCTGCGGAGGTGCGCCGCGTGTCGTGACAGGGGAGACGTGGGGGTAGTGCCCGACGCCGCTCGCCTGTCGCAAACTGCGGGGGTGCGCGGCGTGTCGTGACAGGGGAGTGACCCGCGCGGGGCGCCTCAGGCGGTGAAGCGGGCGAGGAAGGCGCGGGTGCGCTCCTCGCGGGGATGCCGCAGCACCTCCGACGGCGGGCCCTGCTCCACGATCGTGCCGGCGTCGAGGAAGACGACGTGGTCGGCGACATCGCGGGCGAACGCCATCTCGTGCGTCGCCATGAGGATGGTCGCGCCCTCGGACGCCAGATCGCGGACGAGCTCCAGGACCTCTCCGACGAGCTCGGGGTCGAGCGCGGAGGTGATCTCGTCGAGCAGCAGCACCTCGGGGTCGGTGGCGATCGCGCGGGCGATCGCCACGCGCTGCTGCTGACCCCCCGACAGTCGGTCGGGGTGGTCCTTCGCCTTGTCGGCGAGGCCGACGCGTGCCAGCAGGTCGCGGGCGCGGCTCTCGGCCTCGCGCCGCGGCACACGGTGCACGACGCGCGAGGCGAGCGTCACGTTGTCGATCACGGACAGGTGCGGGAACAGGTTGAAGCTCTGGAACACCGCGCCGAGCCGTGCCCGCACGCGGTTGCCGTCCACGCGCGGATCGGAGATGTCCTCGTCGCCGAGGAAGATCTGCCCGTCGTCGATGGGTTCGAGCAGTCCGAGGCAGCGCAGCAGCGTCGACTTGCCCGAGCCGCTCGCGCCGATGAGGGCGACGACCTCGTGCGCGGCGAGTGACACGTCGACGCCCTTCAGCACCTCGCGGTCGCCGAAGGACTTGTGGATGCCGGTGGCTCGCAGGACCGCGCTCACAGCACCGATCCCGTCTGCTCGCGCTCGCGCAGCCGCGCCGTGTACCAGTCCGCGAGGCGGATCGTGGGGATCGCAAGCAGGATGAACAGGATGCCGGCCACGACGTACGGCGTGAAGTTGTACGTCGTCGCGGTCACCGATCGCGCCCCGGCGATCGCGTCGATCCCCGCGATGATCGAGATGAGTCCCACGTCCTTCTGCATCGAGATGAAGTCGTTCATGAGCGCCGGTGTCATCTTGCGCAGGGCCTGCGGCAGCACGACGCGGCGGAGCGTCTGCACGTGGCTGAGACCGAGCGCGCGGGCGGCGAGGCGCTGCGACGGGTGCACCGACTCGATGCCCGCGCGGATCACCTCGGCGACGTACGACGAGTAGGTGAGGGTCACCGCGAGCACACCGAGGAACAGCTCGTCGATCCGCTCGCCGACGATCGTCGGCAGACCGAACCCGACCAGGTAGAGGACGATGATGAACGGCAGGCCGCGGAACAGGTCGGTGTAGCCGGCCGCCAGCATCCTGACCGGGAAGAACACCGGACCGCGGAGCGTCCGCAGCAACGCGATCGCCAGCGCGACGCCGCCGACCGTGAAGATCGAGACGCCGAGGACGGTGAGGTTGACGAGGAACCCGTCCCATACCTTGGGCAGCGCCTGCAGCGCGACGGCGGGGTCGAAGAAGCTCTGCTGGACCTTCGACCAGCCCTCGGTGTTGATCACCGTCGCCCAGACGACGACGGCGAAGACGAGGGTCGACGCGATGGCGATCAGCACGGATCGCCGTTCGCGGCCGCGCCGGTACGCGCGACGGTCGAGCTCGAGCTCGCTCGGGATGCGGGTGGTCACGGATCGACGCTAGCGCGCCCTCACGGGAGCTCGGTGACGCCCTCGGTCAGACCCGAGAGCCATTTCTCCTCGAGGTCGGCGAGGGTGCCGTCCTCGCGGAGCTCGTCGACGGCGGCGCTGACGGCGGGGGTCAGCGGCGAGTCCTTCGCGAGGAGGAGGCCCCACTGGTCCTCGATGCCCGACTTCGGCAGCTCGCCGACGAAGAACGAGTTCTCGATGTAGAAGTTCACCGCGACGTAGGCGGTCGGGGTGTCGAGGACGACGGCGTCGACCTGGCCCGCACTCAGGGCGGCGGTGGCGTCCTCGTTCGAGTTGTAGAGCTTCGGCTCCAGTCCGAGGTCGAGCGCGTCGAGGGTGAGGGCGCTCGTGGAGTTCGCCATCGCTCCGATCGTGATGTCCTTGAGCCCCGCGAGGTCGGTGACGCCGTCGGCCTTCCCGCCCTTGAGGGCGATCAGCGACTGGCTGGCGGAGTAGTAGGGCGACGAGAAGTCCACGCCCTGCTTGCGCTCGTCGGTGATCGTGTACTGCTGGACGTTGAAGTCGAAGCTCTTCGGTCCCGGAGCGATCGCCGCGTCGAAGCTCGTCCGCACCCACTCGACGTCGTCCTTCGCGAAGCCGAGCTTGTCGGCGACGGCGTAGGCGACGGCGGCTTCGAAGCCCTCGCCGGACTCCGGGTCGTCGTCGATGACGTACGGCTCGTACGCGGTCTCGCCGGTCGCGATCGTCAGCTTGCCGGGGGTGACGTAGTCGTCGGGGGAGGGGCCCGCATCCGACGAGGACGAGGCGCTCGGCGCGGCGCTGGTCGCGCAGCCTCCGAGGAGCAGGGCGAGGGCGGCAGCGGATGCCGCGAGTGCGGTGCGCAGGGCGGGACGACGGGACATGAGGGCCTCCGGAGGCGCCGAGCAGGCTCGGTCGAGGGGGGTTCGGGTGGCGACGCCGCGCGATCGGGCGGGTGCCGACCCTCATTCTCGCGCGGGGAGGGATGCCGCGGGCCCGGAGCGTCGCTTTGTTACACGCCCGTCATCGCCGCTGGTCGGTGAGCGCTTGAGAGGATGACGGGGTGACTCCTTCTCGCACTCTCATCGTCGGGTCCGGTCGGATCGGCTCGCGTGTCGCGGCCGCGCTGCGCGACGCGGGCGGCGAGGTCTGGACACTGCGGCGGTCGGCGGCATCCGAGCCCGACAATCACCACATCGCGGCCGACCTCTCGCGTCCGCTGGAACGCCCGCTGCCGGCCGTCGACGCCGTCGTCGTGACACTGCCGCCCGGGGACGACGACTTCCTCGCCGCGGCGGCGAGCCATCTGGCGGCGGCGCTTCCCGCGGCGCCGGGGCGGACGGTGTGGGTCTCGTCGACGCGCGTCTTCGAGGGGTACGGCGACGACCGCCCCCTGACCGAGGCCGACGAGCCGCGCCCGGCGGGTCCGCGCGCGCAGCAGCTCGTCGACGGAGAGGTGCGCGCCGTCGACCTGCTGGACGCGGTCATCCTGCGGCCGGCGGGGATCTACGGGCCCGGGCGCGACCGCCTCATCCGCCAGGTGCAGGGCGGCGTGCCGATCGACCACGAGCGCCGGACCAACCGCATCCACGAGACCGACGTCGTGCGGACGATCCTCGCCCTGCTCGCGGCGGACGCCCCGCCGCGGGTGGTGCACGGCACGGACGAGCGCCCCGCCACGCTCGGCGAGGTCGTGACGTTCCTCGCCGGACGCCTCGGGCTGCCGGTGCCGCCGCGCGGCGCACCGGGTGAGCGGCGCGGCACCGTGCTCGACGGTGCGCTGCTGCGCTCGGTCGTCGGCCCGCTCGCCTACCCGACGTTCGAGGACGGCTACGGCGAGATGCTCGCCGAGCGCTGACCGCCGCGGGAACCTGGGCGTCGACCCTTGGCGGGTGTCGGTGGCGCGCGGGAGGATGAGCACATGAGCGTCGACCCCCGGATCCTCGACTGGCTGCGCGACTCCGACCCGTCGCTGCGATGGCAGGTCGAGCGCGACCTCGCGGGGGAGCCGGCCGAGGTGTGGCAGGCGACGCGCGCCCGCGTGTCGCGACGGAGGGGTACGGCGCGGCCCTGCTCGCGCAGCAGGGTCAGGACGGACAGTGGGAGGGCGGCGCGTACTTCCCGGTCGGGTTCTTCGGCAGCCCCGAAGCGGAGATGCCGGGGCAGCCGTGGACGGCGACGACCTGGACGCTGAAGGATCTGCGCGAGTGGGGAGTCCCGGCATCCACCCTCGGGGACACCGCTGACAAGCTCGACCGCCACAGTCGGTGGGAGTACGACGACCTGCCCTACTGGGGCGGCGAGGTCGACGTCTGCATCAACGCCTTCACGCTCGGGACCGGGGCCTGGCTCGGCGCCGACGTCTCGCGGCTCGCGCAGTGGTTCCCCGAGCATCAGCTCGCCGACGGCGGGTGGAACTGCGAGGCCGAGGAGGGTGATTCCGTCCGCAGCTCGTTCCACTCGACCCTCAACGCCCTACGGGGCATGCTCGCTTACGAGGAGTTCACGGGCGATACCGCCCTGCGCGACAGTCGCCGACGCGGTCAGGAGTATCTGCTCGAGCGCCGCTTGCTGTACCGGCTGTCGACCGGCGACCTCGTCGGACCCTTCGTGACGCAGTTCGTCTACCCGAACCGGCACCGTTACAGCGCACTCGCCGCCCTCGACCATTTCCGCGAGGCATCCCTGCACGACGGCGTCGCCCCCGACGAGCGACTCTCGGACGCCGTCGACCTGGTGCGGGCCGCGCAGCAGCCCGACGGGACGTGGCACCAGGGTCGCGTCCTCGAAGGGCGCCGCTGGTTCGATGTCGACGCTCCCGAGGGACAGCCCTCGCGCTGGCTCACCTTCCTCGCGCTCCGCGCGCTGCAGTGGTGGGATGCCGACCGGTGAGCGGACCGCGTAGGTTCAGGGATGTGATCGTCAACCCGCTGCTCCCGTCCGTCTACGACGTGGTCTGGTCGCTCGTCGCGGTGATCGTGGTCGCGCTGGCCGTCGTCGCGCTCGTGTCGCTCGCGCGCGCAGGGCGAGGCTTCACGTCGGTGCAGGCGCTCGCCGGGGTCCTCGTGGTGCTGTTCGTCCCGGTCCTCGGCCCCGTCGCGTGGCTCGCGGTCGGTCGGCGGGCCGGCCTCGAGGGCCGCCCCGACGCCCGCACCTGACGTTCGCGCCTCAGCGCCGCAGGTTCACCTGCAGGATCTCCTCCTGGTACGGCGCGCGGACGGCGCCGGACACGCGCAGGTCCAGCAGCAGGAACGGGCGCTCGTCCGCCGGCAGCTCCCGCCAGTGTGCGAGCGCGTCGAGGTCGTCGAGGGTCCGCACGACGACGCCCTCGGCACCGACGGCGCGGGCGAGGCCGGCGAAGTCGACCTCGGGGATCTCCATCGGCCCGCGCGCCAGTCCCATCACCCCGTACAAATGCACCTCGGCGCCATACGCGCCGTCGTTCCACACGACCGCGAGGCCGCGGCCGCGCGCGACCCGGACGGCGGATTCGAGGTCGGCGATCGCCATGAGTCCGCCGCCGTCGCCGGTCGTGAGAACGATCGTCGACTCGGGACGCGCCGTCGCCGCACCGGGGACCGACGGGAAGCCGAGCCCGATCGACTGATATGCGGTGCCGACCATCATCATCCGGTCGGGTGAGGCGACCGGCCAGAACATGTTGGCCCAGCCGATGAAGTGGCCCCCGTCCGAGACGACGACGCGGTCCTCGGGCAGCAGCTCCGCGATGGCCGCCGCCGCGCTGCGGGGATCGAGCCGGCCGTCGGGGGCGATGCCGTCGCCGTGCTCCCGCGCGCGCAGTGCGGCGACGTCGACGCCTTCCCGCCAGCGCGACGCGCCGCCGCCGAGACGCTCGAGCTCGTCGGCGATCGCCCGCGCGGCGAGGGCGGCATCCGCCCGCAGGTACCGGCCGACCTGCGGATGCGTCGCCGCGGGTGCGACGTCGACCTGAACGATCGTCGCGTCGGGGGCGAACAGTTCGCCGAAGCGCATCGTGAACTGGTTGAGCGAGGCGCCGAAGACGACGACGACGTCGGCCTCGCGGACCGTCGCCATGGCCCGCTCTGCCCCGAAGCCGCCCGTGACCCCCAGGTCGAACTCCGCGCGCGGGAAGATCCCCCGGCCGAGGGCGGTGGATGCCGTCAGCGCGCCGGCTGCGTCGGCGAGACGTCCGAGCTCGTCGCCGGCCCCCGCGGTCCATGCGCCGCGGCCGGCGAGCAGCAGGGGTCGCTCCGCCGCGGCGAGCAGACGCGCGATCGTCGCGACGGTCGCCTCGGCGTGCGCACCGGTGGGTACGAGCGGGGCGGGCAGCACCGGATCGGGTGTCGCGGGGATCTCGCCCGCCTCGCGGCCGCCGACGTCGTAGGGGATCGCGAGGACGACGGGGATGCGGAACGACAGGGCGTGCTCGATGGCGATGACCGTCGTGGCCGCGGCATCCGTCCGTCCGACGGTGTAGGTGCGGACGCCGACCGCCGACGCGAGCGAGAGCTGGTCGACGTCCCACGGACGCGGACCCGAGGTCGGTTCGTCGCCGACCACGAGCACGAGCGGCACCCGAGCCTGTGCCGCCTCGGCGAGCGCGGTGAGCGTGTTCGTGAACCCGGCGCCGTAGGTGGCGGTCGCGGCGGCGAGCCCGCCCCCGGCCCGATGGTGCGCGTCGGCGGCGACGACCCCGCCCGCCTCGTGGCGGACGGCGGTGAAGGTGACGTCGTCGCGACGCTCGAGGGCGTCGAGGACGAGGGCGTTGCCGTTGCCCATCACGCCGAAGACATGGTCGATGTGGGCGGCGAGGGCGGAGGCGACGTGGGCGGCGACGGTGGGCATGGGTGCTCCTGGAGACGATGACGACGGATGCCGTATGTGTCTCGCTCCCCGCGGCGTCGCGGGTGGCTGCGTGCCCCTTTTCCGAGCACCAGGGTCGGTCGCGGCCCTGGACGGCATTCAGTGTAGCTACGACGCGCGCGGGAATCACGCCCGCGTGCCACACTGCGGTCATGTTGCAGACGATGGAGATCAGCCTCACCCCGTTCGACGCGGCACGCATCGTCCTCGACCATGTGCAGTCGTCGGGCATGACGGTCGAGTGCGTGGGGCAGCACGCCACGGCGACGGAGTCCGGTCACCAGATGGCGCTGCTGATCTTCGAGAAGTACTACATGCGCACGAGCAGTCGCGCGTCCCTCACGGTCGTGATCGAGAACCTCGCCGGCCCGACGAAGGCCGTCTTCCGCGGATCCGGCGGGGGCGAGGGGGCGCTGTTCCGCTTCGACTGGGGCGCGAGCGCCGACTTCGCCTCCAGCGTGATCGACGCGCTCGAGCCCTACGCGACGTCGGCCTGAGCGGATTGGATGCCGAGATGACGGATGCCGCGACGGTCCGCGCGCACCGGCTCCGCTCGCACCTGCTCGCCTCGCCCGCGGCGAGCGTCGTGGAGGTCGCCGAGCATCTGGGCGCCCTGCAGGCGCAGGACTTCAGGCGAACCTCACTCGCGCTACACCCGTCCCGCGGCGGCGATCAACACGACGTTCACGCGTGTCGGTCGAGGAACGCGTACACCTCGCCGTCGTCGACTCCGGGGAACATCCCGCGCGGCAGCGGCGAGAACATCTGCATGTGCACGCGGGCGCTCGGCCACGCCTTGCCCTGCCAGCGTTCGGTGAGATCGGCGTCCGGCCGCCGGCAGCAGGCCTCGTCGGGGCAGGTCGACGTGGCGCGCTTCTGCGTCTCGCGCCCCCGGAACCAGCGGGCATCGTCGAAGGGTACGCCGACGGTGATCGAGAACTCGCCCTCGGCGGTCGTTCCCGTCTGACTCGAGCACCAGAAGGTGCCGCCGGGGGTGTCGGTGTACTGGTAGTGCTCGGTCGTGCGGTTCTGCTCGGCGAACGCCGACCGCGCCGCGAACTTCCGACAGACGACCTGACCCTCGACCGAGCCGGTGACGTCCATGGGCAGCGGGAGACCGTCGTTCTCGTAGACGCGGTTGATGGCACCCGCCCCGTCGACGCGCAGGAAGTGCAGCGGGATGTCGAGGTGCTGCGTCAGGAGGTTCGTCAGCCGCATCCCGGCCGCCTCGTGCGTGACGCCGAACGCGTCGCGGAAATCCTCGACGGCCAGGTTGCGCTCCTTCTTTGCCTGCGACAGGAACGCGACGGATGCCGTCTCGGGCATGAGGCAGCACGCGGCGTAGTAGTTGATCTCGAGGCGCTGCTGCAGGAAGTCGGCGTAGTCCGTGGGTGGGGCGTGCCCGAGCAGGCGGTGCGCCATCGCCTGCAGGGCCATCGAGCGCAGGCCGTGTCCGCCGGGGATGGATGCCGGGGGCAGATAGATCCGGCCGTTCTCCAGGTCGGTGACCGAGCGAGCGGAGTGGGGGAGGTCGTTCGCATAGATCAGCTCGAAGCCCAGCTGTTCTGCCATGATGCTGACGGTGCGGTGGGTGAGCGCACCGGTCGTGTGGCCGGCTGCCTTCAGCTTCTTCTCCGCGAGCTTCTCGATGTCGGGCAGATAGTTGTTCTGCTCTCGCATCCGCAGTCGCAGTTCCGTGTTGGCGCGACGTGCCTCCTCCGGGGTCGCGATCGACTCGCGCTCCCGGCGCTCGAGTTCGCGGTGGAGCGCGAGGATCCCCTCGATCGTCTCGTCCGTCATCGTCTTGGTGACCTTGACGGGCGCCACGCCCAGGCGGCGGAAGACCGGGCTCTGCTGCGCGCGCTCGAGCTCGAGCTCGAGCGCGGCCCGCCGGTTCGGCGGCTCGTTCGAGAGCAGGTCGGTGACATCGGTCCCGGTCGCCGTCGCGATCGCCTGCAGGACCGACAGTTTCGGCTCGCGCTTGCCGTTCTCGATCAGGCTGAGCTGGCTGCCGGCGATGCCGACGATCGCCCCGAGCTCGTCGAGCGTGTACCCGTGGGCCTGGCGCTGATGACGGATGCGGTGGCCGAGGGTCGAGAGCTGGAGGGGCGTCGCCATGATCTTGAGCCTAGCGAAAAATTTCGGATTCTTTACGTCGAGAATCCCGGAAAGCGCCGCGATCCACCCGGCACAGTGGAACCACGACCACCCCGACCGAGGAGCGCCGAATGGCCATCGCAGACCTGTTCACCCGCCCCACCCGCATCGCGCCCACGCCCGCTGCGCACACAGCCGCGGCGGCGCCCACCGGCATCCGCCCCACCGTCACGGGTGAGGGCATGGCGGCCCTGCACGCCTGGGTCGACGAGATCGCCGCCCTCACTCAGCCCGCCCGCATCCACTGGGTCGACGGCTCCGCCGCCGAGAACGAGGCGCTCCTGCGCCAGCAGGTCGACGAGGGCAAGCTCATCAAGCTCAACCCCGAGTGGCGGCCCGGTTCGTACCTCGCCCGCTCGCACCCGAGCGACGTCGCCCGCACCGAGGCGCGCACCTTCATCGCGTCGGAGCGTGAAGAGGATGCCGGGCCCACCAACAACTGGATCGCGCCCGACGAGATCCGCGCTACCATCACGCCCCTGTTCGAGGGCAGCATGCGCGGTCGCACGATGTACGTCGTCCCGTTCTCGATGGGAGCCGTCGGCGGGCCGCTCTCGCACATCGGTGTGCAGGTCACCGACAGCGCCTACGCGGTCACCTCGATCGGGATCATGACGCGGGTCGGCGCGTCGGTGCTGGAGCAGATCGCCGACGGCAAGCCCTGGGTCAAGACGGTGCACTCCGTCGGCGCTCCGCTCGCGCCCGGCGAGCAGGACGCCGCCTGGCCCTGCAACGACGAGAAGTACATCGTGCACTTCCCCGAGACGCTCGAGGTGTGGTCCTTCGGCTCAGGCTACGGCGGCAACGCGATCCTCGCGAAGAAGTGCTTCGCGCTGCGCATCGCCTCGGTCATCGGACGGGACGAGGGCTGGCTCGCCGAGCACATGCTGCTCATCCGCGTCATCGACCCGGCCGGCAAGGCCTACCACGTCGCCGCCGCGTTCCCCTCGGCCTGCGGCAAGACGAACCTCGCCATGCTCCGCCCGACGATCCCGGGCTGGCGCGTCGAGACCCTCGGCGACGACATCGCGTGGCTGCGCCCGGGCGACGACGGACGCCTCTGGGCGATCAACCCCGAGGCCGGCTTCTTCGGCGTCGCGCCCGGCACCGGTGAGTCCACCAATGTGACGGCGGTCGACACGCTCTGGGGCAACACGATCTTCACGAACGTCGCGCTGCGCCCCGACGGCGACGTCTGGTGGGAGGGTCTCACCGACGAGGCGCCCGCCGAGCTCACGGACTGGGAGGGCAAGCCCTGGACCCCGGCATCCGGTCGTCCTGCGGCCCACCCGAATTCGCGCTTCACGGTCAGCGCGGACCAGTGCCCCCAGATCGCCGAGGACTGGGATGCCCCCGAGGGGGTGCCGCTCGACGCGATCCTCTTCGGCGGGCGCCGCGCGACCAACGTGCCGCTCGTGGTCGAGGCGACCGACTGGACCCACGGCGTGTTCATGGGCTCGAACATCTCGTCCGAGCGCACCGCGGCCGCTGAGGGACTCGTCGGCGAGCTGCGCCGCGACCCGTTCGCCATGCTGCCGTTCTGCGGCTACAACATGGCCGACTACTTCGCCCACTGGCTGAAGGTCGGGCAGCAGCTGCGCTTCGACCGCGCTCCGCGCATCTTCCAGGTCAATTGGTTCCGCAAGGGGTCCGACGGACGCTTCCTGTGGCCGGGCTTCGGCGACAACGCGCGCGTCATCGACTGGATCATCCGCCGGATCGACGGGTCCGTCGGCGCCGTCGACAGCCCCGTCGGACGCCTTCCGCGCACCGAGGACCTCAACCTCGCGGGTATCGAGGTGCCGCAGGCGGATCTCGACGAGCTGTTCGCGGTGGACCCGGCATCCTGGCTCGCCGAAGCCGACCTCACCGAGGAGTTCTACCGCACCTTCGGCGGCAAGGTCCCCGCGGCCCTGTACGCCGAGCTCGCCGCCCTCCGCTACCGCCTGAAGCGCACCCAGCAGCGCGCCTGACGCGCGACGTTTCGGCCGCCGACCCGACGCGAACGGCTGTTCCCGGATGCCGGGAGCCGCCGTTCGCGTCGGCTCGCGGTGCGTTCGGGTCAGACGAGCAGCTGACGGGCGGCGAGGTCGCGGTAGAGCGGCACGTCGCGGATGAGCTCGTCGTGCGTGCCCTGGCCGACGACGCGGCCGTGGTCGAGGACCACGATGAGGTCGCTGTCGACGACGGTCGAGAGCCGGTGGGCGATCACGACGAGCGTGCGGCCGGCCGCGACGGCGTCGATCGCCTCCCGCATCCGTTGCTCATTGAGCCCGTCGAGCGACGACGTCGACTCGTCGAGCAGCAGGATCGGAGGAGCGGCCAGCAGCGCCCGCGCGATCGCGAGGCGCTGGCGCTCGCCGCCCGAGAGCATGACGCCCGCTTCGCCGACCGGCGCCTGCAGCCGCAGCGGCGACCGCTCGAGCACGTCCGTCAGGTTGACGGCGGCGAGGACCCGTTCGCAGTCCGCATCGGAGGCGTCGGGTGACGCGAGCCGCAGGTTGTCGGCGATCGTGCCGGCGAGGGTCGGGGCGTCCTGCTCGACGTAGCCGAGGCGGGCGCGCAGCGAGAGCCGGTCGAGCGCGCGGGCGTCGACGCCGTCGATGAGCACGGCGCCGGCCGTCGGGTCGTAGAACCGCTCGATGAGTGCGAGGGTCGTCGACTTCCCGGCGCCGGACGGGCCGACGAGGGCGACGCGGGATCCGCGCGGCACCCGGAACGAGACGCCCCGCAGCACCGTGGCCTCGGGCTCCGGCTCGGCGTCCTCGGGCAGGGGTGCGCGCGCGTCCGCGAGGGTCTTCAGCGCCTCGTCCTGCGCGCTGCGGCGGGCGCGGACGACCGCCTCGGGGTAGGAGAAGTGCACGTCACGGAACTCGATCGCCGCCGTGCCGTCGGGGGAGGGGGTGACAGCGGATGCCGCGATCGCGGCATCCTCTGCCGTCTCGTCCGGCAGGTCGAGGACCTCCTGGATGCGGCCGAGCGCGCCGAGGGCCTGGTTCACCGACGTGATGGCTCCGAAGAACGAGGCGAGGGGCTGAACGAGGAAGAAGAGGAACATGACGAAGACGACCAGCTGGGCGATCTCGATCGCGCCCGACGCGACGCGGAAACCACCCACGCCGAGGACGACGAGGAGCGACACCTGCAGCGCGATGCCCGCGACGGGGACGACGACCGCCGACGCCTTCGCGACCGACACGCCGGCGTCGTACGCCTCGCTCGCGGTGGCCGAGATGGCCGCCTGCTCGCGGGACTCGGCGCCCGATGCCCGGATCGTGCGGATCGAGCCGATCGCGCGTTCCACACCCGAGGCGAGGGCGCCGACCTTCTCCTGCTGCACGGACGTCGCTCGCCGGATGCGTCCGCTCAGGACGCCGACGACGGCGGCCGAGGCGCCGATCACGACCACGATGAGCAGCAGCAGCACCGGGTCGATCACGAGCATCGCGACGATCGCGCCGACGAAGATGAGCGCGTTGCCGATCGAGTCCGCGAAGCCTTGCGTGAGGACCGCGTAAAGCAGTGTCGTGTCGGTGCCCACGCGCGAGACGAGGTCGCCGGTGCGCCGCGCGTCGTACTCCTGCACCGGAAGGTGCAGGAGCTTCGCGATCAGACGCCGCCGGCTCGAGTAGACGACCGCGGTGCCGGTGCGCTGCAGGAGGTAGTGCTGGAACCCGCCGATGAGGGACGAGACGACCACGAGGCCCACGAGGACCCAGACGAGGATGCCGAGGGCCTGGCCGGCCTGCACGCGCCCGATGACGTCGCCGACGAGGAGCGGCTGCACGAGGGTGGCGACCGCCTCGAGGACGCTCAGGACGGCGACGACGACGAGGACGCCCTTGTGCTCGAGCAGGAAGGGGAGGAGCTGGCGGAGGCTGGCGCGGGGGCCGTCGTCCTTCGAGGGGCGACGCAGACCGCGGCGGGGCGTGGACATCCCTCTATCTTCCCCCTCGCGGCTGAGGGGATGTCCGATGCCGTCGGTAGGGTGGTGCGGTGCCAGAAGCCGTGATCCGCGCCGAGAGCCTCGTGAAGGCCTACAAGACCAAGGGCAAGCCCGACTTCGTCGCCGTGGACGGCCTGTCGTTCGAGGTCGCGCCGGGCGAGTCGTTCGGTCTCCTCGGCCCGAACGGCGCGGGAAAGTCGACGACGATGAAGATGATCGGCGCCGTCTCGACCCGCACGAGCGGCGATCTCTCGATCCTCGGGCTCGATCCCGACCGGTACGGACCCGAGATCCGGTCCCGGCTCGGCGTGGTCCCGCAGCAGGACAACCTCGACGGTGAGCTCAACGCCCGCGAGAACCTCTACATCTACGGCCGGTACTTCGGGCTTCCCGGGAAGGTGTGCGCCGAGAAGGCCGACGAGCTGCTCGCCTTCGCGCAGCTCGAGGACAAAGCCAAGAGCAAGGTCGACCAGCTCTCCGGCGGCATGAAGCGTCGCCTCACGATCGCCCGCGGACTCATCAACGACCCCCGCATCCTGCTCCTCGACGAGCCGACGACGGGGCTCGACCCGCAGGCGCGGCACGTCCTGTGGGACCGCCTGTTCCGCCTCAAGGAGCGCGGGACGACCCTCGTCCTCACGACGCACTACATGGACGAGGCCGAACAGCTCTGCGACCGGCTCGTCGTCGTCGACAAGGGGCGCATCATGGCCGAGGGGAGCCCGGCCTCCCTCATCCGCGAGCACTCCAGCCGCGAAGTCCTCGAGGTGCGCTTCGGGTCCGACCGCAACGAGCAGGTCGCGGCGCAGCTGCAGGGGGTCGGCGATCGCATCGAGGTGCTGCCCGACCGCATCCTCGTGTACGCGCACGACGGCGAGGCCGCGCTCGAGCGCGTCACGGCCGCGGGCCTGCAGCCCCTCACGAGTCTCGTGCGCCGCTCGAGTCTCGAGGATGTCTTCCTCCGTCTCACCGGACGGTCGCTGATCGAATGAGCGGAACGACCGCGTCGGTGCAGCCGACGCTCGACGAGTTGCGCGCCGAGGCCCTGGAGTGGGGCCGAAAGCCGCGCCGGTACGGCAGCTGGTACGTGACTGAGCACATGGTCCGCGCGATGCGCGCGTACGGGTGGACGATCGTCGTCGGCGCCCTCGGGCAGCCGGTGCTGTATCTGCTGGGTCTCGCGGCGGGTCTCGCCGCCCTCATCCAGGCGCCCATCGACGACCGCGGCGTGCAGGTGGACTACCTCGTGTTCGTCGCCCCTGCCCTCCTCGTCACGGCGGCGATCTCGGTCGCCTCCGAGGAGATGACCTACCCCGTCATGGCCGGGTTCAAGTGGCGGCGCTACTTCTTCGGGTTCAACGCGTCCGCCCTGTCGAGCCCGCAGATCGCGAACGGCGTCGTCATCGGCGCCGCCGCCCGCATGACTTTCGCGGTCGCGGCGTACTACCTCTTCATCTGGCTCCTGGGTGCCCTCGGCATCGGGTGGACGACCGTGCCGCATCCCGAGACCGGCTGGCTCGCGATCCCGGCGGGTCTGCTCGCGGGCCTCGCCTTCGGCATCCCGCTCATGGCGTACGCGGGGTCGATCGAAGACGACAAGGGGCAGTTCGCGCTCGTCCAACGGTTCGTCTTCATGCCGATGTTCCTGTTCTCGGGCACCTTCTACCCGCTCGAGACCCTGCCGGTCTGGCTGCAGTGGATCGGCTGGGTCTCGCCGCTCTGGCACGGCGCCGAGCTCGGCCGACTGGCGACGTACGGTGCCGCCGTGCCGCCGGTGCTGATCGCCGTCCACCTCGCGTACCTCGTCGTGCTCGCGGGCGTCGGCTACCTGTGGGGCCGCAAGGTCTTCGTCGAGAGGCTTGCGAAGTGAACGCCGCGACGGTGCAGGCCTCCGCGCGTCGCGGCGGAGTGCGGGCGCTGTGGGCCGGCAACCCCGGCGCGGTCGTGCAGCGCGGCTTCCTCGCCGCCCGGTCGTCGAGCTGGGCGGTCGTCCTCTCCGGCTTCTTCGAGCCGGTGTTCTACCTCGCGTCGATGGGGCTGGGGCTCGGCGCGCTCATCGGCGACGTCGAGACCTCCCAGGGAGTCCCGGTGAGCTACGCCGCGTTCATCGCTCCCGCCCTGCTCGCCGTCTCGGCGATGAACGGCGCGATCTACGACTCCACCTGGAACGTCTTCTTCAAGCTCAATTACGGCAAGCTCTACGAGGGCATGCTGGCGACGTCGCTCGGCCCGCTCGACGTGGCGCTCGGAGAGATCCTCTACGCGCTCCTGCGTGGCCTGCTCTATGCCACCGGGTTCATGATCGTCATGCAGATTCTCGGGCTGAACCTGGCGTGGACGGCGATCCTCGCGATCCCGGCGGTACTCCTCATCGCGTTCGGCTTCGCCAGTCTCGGCATGGCCGTCACGAGCTACATGAAGACGTTCCAGCACATGGACTGGATCAACTTCGTCCTGCTGCCCATGTTCTTGTTCTCGGCGACGTTCTACCCGATCACCGTGTACCCCGAGTGGGTGCAGTCGATCGTCATGGCGCTGCCGCTCTGGCACGGCGTCGAACTGATCCGCGGGCTGACCACCGGCATCCTGTCGGCGGGCATGCTGTGGCACGTCCTGTACTACGTCGTGATGATCGCGGTCGGACTCGTCTTCACGACGAAGCGCCTGCGCGCGCTGTTCCTCGACTGAGGGTCAGCGTCCCGATTCCATGACCTCGCGCGCCTTGCGGATGCGGCGGGGGTTGACCGGATGCGTCGCGAGCACGACCTTGCCGCGCGAGTGCAGCTTCTGCAGGTCGTCGTATGCTTCGGCGACGTCGGCGAGCGGGTAGAAGCCCGACACGAGGACGTTGACCGCCCGCTTCTCGGCGAGCTCGACGACCTTGCGCAGCTGGTCGGTGCCATGGGCGACGGCCGCGGGGTCGTCCGACAGCAGGGCGACCTCGCGATCGCGACGGTCGGCGCTCGAGCGGAACTTGCTCGCGGGGACGCCGAGGGCTTCGGCGATCTCGTGTCCGTCCTGCCCGAAGTTGTCGATGTACGCGCTGACCCCGTCGGGGGCGAGGGCGCGGATCCGGTCGACGATCCCCTCGCCGTAGCGCACCGGCTTCACACCGAGCTGACGCAGGTAGTCGAAGTTGCGGTCGCCGCACGTCCCGATCACGCGAGCACCGCGGTGCATGGCGATCTGCGCCTCGACGCTGCCGACACCGCCCGCCGCGGCTGAGACGACCACCGTGTCGCCGGCGCCCACCTTGAGTTCGTCGAGGATGTCGAGGGCCGTCGTGCCGGCGAGGTAGAGACCGCCCGCGGTCTCGAACGTGACGTTCTTGGGCTTGCGCACGAGCCGGTCGGTCGACACCGTGAGGTGGCTGGCCTGCGCTCCCGAGCGGACGTGACCGACGACGTCGCTGCCGACGGGGAAGCCCGCCGTGTCGGGGCCCACGGCGATCACGGTGCCGGCGAAGCAGCTGCCTGATCGGCGGGGGAACGGGTCGTCCCATTCCTTCTCGGCGCCCGAGCGGACGAAGCCGTCGATGTGGTTGAGGCCCATCGTCATGACCTCGACGGTCACCTCGCCCGGGCCGGGCTCCGGAAGCGGGCGGGTGACGAGGTGGAGCACCTCGGGTCCGCCGGTCTCGTCGTACTCGACGACCGATGCCTGTGTGACCTTCTTGATGGCCATCGTCCACTCCTCACGTGCCTGTGGGGCCGACGATAGTCCTGCGCCCGGACGGAGGGGAGCTCTTGACAGACGGATGCCGCGACCCTCCCGGTGGGGTGGGGCGCGGCATCCGCTCGTCAGGGTCGGGTCAGCGTGCGCCGAGGTCGACGTGTCCGATGTTCGTCTCGTACTCGACGTCCTTCGTCTCCTTCGACAGCCACAGGGCGATGAAGGTGAGGACGGCCGAGCCCGACAGGTAGACGCCGACGAGCCACGGCGATCCGCCGGCGGCGGCCCAGAGGGCGGTCGCGACGATCGGGGCGAGCGCGGCGCCGAGGATCGACGACACGTTGTAGGAGATCGCCGACCCGGTGTACCGGACGTTCGTCGGGAACAGCTCGGGGAGCAGGGCACCCATCGGGCCGAACGTCGCACCCATGAGCATGAACCCGAAGATCAGGAAGGCCTGCACGAGGGCGCCGCTGAACTTCGGGTCGAGCTGGGGCAGGAGGAAGACGTTGAAGAGCAGACCGAAGACGGCGATCGCCCCCGTGATCCACAGCAGCAGGCGGCGACGGCCGATCGTGTCGGCGACGGGGCCCGAGAGCAGCGTGAAAACGCCGAAGAAGACGACACCGACGATCTGCATGATGACGAAGTCGGTGTACCCGAACCCGAGGCCCGGCACGTAGGTGGCCGCATCGAACGCCGTGCCCGCAGCCTCCGCTGCGGCGGCGGCTCCCTCGGCCGTGGCCTTCGTGCCGTAGGCGAGGGTGAAGCTCGTCATCAGGTAGAAGAGCACGTACGTGGCGAGCATGATGAACGTGCCGAGGATCAGCTGCTTCCAGTGGCGACGGACGACCTCGCCGAGGGGGAACTTGCGGATCGCGCCCGTCTTCTCGGCCTTGGCGAACGTGTCGGACTCGACGAGCTTGAGACGCACGTACAGGCCGACGATCACCATGACCGCCGAGAACAGGAACGGCACGCGCCAGCCCCAGGCGAGGAACTCCTCGCTGCGCTGCGCGGGGCCGTCGGGGTGCGGCAGCAGGAAGTAGATCATCAGGAACACCGTGTTGGCGATGATGAAGCCGATCGGCGCGCCGAGCTGCGGGAACGTGCCGTACCAGGCGCGCTTGCCCTTCGGGGCGTTCTCGGTCGCGACGAGTGCGGCACCCGACCACTCGCCGCCGAGGGCGAAGCCCTGCGCGAGGCGGAGGACGAGCAGCAGGATCGGGGCGAGCACGCCGACCTGGTCGAACGTCGGCAGGAGGCCGATGACGAAGGTCGCGACACCCATCGTGAGCAGCGACCCGACGAGGGTCGCCTTACGTCCGAACTTGTCGCCGAAGTGGCCGAAGATGACGGCGCCGACGGGGCGGGCGACCATGGCGGCGCCGAAGATGCTGAACGAGAGCAGCAGGTTCGTGGTGTCGTTGCCGGCGGGGAAGAACAGGATGGGGAAGACGAGGACGGCGGCGGTCGCGTAGACGTAGAAGTCGTAGAACTCGATCGTGGTGCCGATGAGGCTCGCCGTGATGACGCGGGAGCGGGGATTGGCGGGTGCGGTGGATGCCGCGGGTGCTGCGGATGACATGCGGGGGACCTTCGGAACGAAGCGGTGGGTCCTCATGGGACGCGTCGGCGGCGGACGTCCTCGCAGGGGTGATGCGAGGGCGTCACAGCTCTGGGATCACCGAGGCGCCGACGGAGTCGCCGGCGCCAAACCTCAAGCCTACTCCCGCATGTCCCCGCGAGCGGGGGTCGTCACCAGATGACCGCGAGCCCGGCGTTGAGGAGGGTGAGGATGCCGATGGGCCAGAAGATCCCGGCGGGCACCGACCCCGACTTCCGCAGGCGTCCCGCGCCGGCACCGAGGAGGCCGCCGATGAGGACGAGGACGACGAGCTTGATGCCGATCTTGGCGTAGTTCAGGTCGTGGTCGAGACCCCACGGCGCCGAGAGCGCGAGGCCCGCGACGAGTGCGATGCCGAGGCCCCAGTGCATGATGCGCGTCACTCGGCGCTGTCCGACGAGTTCGACCACCCAGGCCCCGAAAAGCGTCGCGAAACCGACGAGGTGGACGAGGACGACGATGCTGCGCAGGATCTCCATGCCCTCAGGCTACCTGAAGGTCGAAACCCCGCGCAGCATCGAGAAGGCGTGACGCGCGTCAGCCGCGGAGGTCCCGCAGGACGAGCGCGGTGCGGATGGCGGCATCCGCTGCTTCCGCGCCCTTGTCCTCCTTCGAGCCGTCGAGGCCGGCGCGGTCGAGGCCCTGCTGCTCGTCGTCCAGCGTCAGCACGCCGAAGCCGACGGGCTTGCCGGTGTCGAGGGCGACACGGGTGAGGCCGTCGGTCGCGGCCGACGAGACGAAGTCGAAGTGCGGGGTCCCGCCGCGGATGATGACGCCCAGCGCGACGGCCGCGTCGGCGCCGGCGTCGAGCGCGGCCTTGGCGGCGACGGGCAGCTCGAACGAGCCCGGAACGCGCACGAGGCGCCACGTGGCGCCCGAGGCGTCGAGGATGCGCTTCGCGCCCGCGATCAGGCCGACGGTGATCGTGTCGTGCCACTGCCCGGCGATCACGACGACGGACAGGCCGCTCGCGTCGACCGCTTCGGCCCGGGGTGCTCCGTGTCCGCTCATGCGGTGTGCTCCTCACTGTGCGCGAGGGCCTCGCGCAGTTCGTCGGCGTCGATGATGTGGCCCATGCGGTCGGCCTTCGTCGCCAGGTACTGATGGTTGTTCGCGCCGACCCCGACCAGCAGGGGCACCTGGTCGACGATGGTGAGACCGAGGGCACGCAGCTGCGCGACCTTGTCGGTGTTGTTGGTCAGCAGACGGATCTGCTTCACGCCGAGGTCGGACAGGATGCCGGCGGCCGCCGCGTAGTCGCGGGCGTCGGCCGGCAGGCCGAGCGCGAGGTTCGCATCGACGGTGTCGAGGCCCCGCTCCTGCAGGCTGTACGCGCGCAGCTTGTTGATGAGGCCGATGCCGCGGCCCTCGTGGCCGCGCATGTAGATGACGACGCCGCCGTCCTGCTCGATCGCGTCGAGCGCCGCCTCGAGCTGCGGTCCGCACTCGCACTTGAGCGAGCCGAACGCCTCACCCGTGAGGCACTCGGAGTGCACGCGCACGAGCGGTGCTTCCTCGGTGAGGTCGCCCGAGACGACGGCGATGTGGTCGGTGCCGGTGATCCGATCCTTGTAGGCGAGGAAGCGGAACTGGCCGTGCGAGGTGGGGACCGTCGCCTCGGCGCG
Organism: Microbacterium sp. ARD31; assembly: GCF_031844425.1. Lineage (NCBI taxonomy): Bacteria > Bacillati > Actinomycetota > Actinomycetes > Micrococcales > Microbacteriaceae > Microbacterium > Microbacterium sp. ARD31. Next base: position 1,235,643 of record NZ_JAUZVE010000001.1, on the reverse strand, counting down.
CAGGCTCACGCGCCGCTTGGCGGTGTGGTCGGTGTGGGCGGCGGTGCCGTCGCCGTCGGCCGCGCTGACGTGCGCGATGAGCTGCTCGATCGTGATGACGGGGATGCCTTCGCGCTCGCCCATTTCGAGGAGTCCCGGCATCCGCATCATGCTGCCGTCGTCGGCGACGACCTCGCCGATCACGGCGACCGGTTGCAGGCCCGCGAGCTGCATGAGCTCGACGGCGGCCTCGGTGTGGCCGGCGCGCTCGCGCACGCCGCCGTCGACGGCGCGCAAGGGGAGTACGTGCCCCGGGCGGATGAGCGAGGACGGCACCGAGTCCGGGTCGGCCAGCACGTTGGCCGTGCGGGCGCGGTCCGAGGCGCTGATGCCGGTCGTGACGCCCTCCGCGGCGTCGACGCTCACCGTGTACGCCGTGCTCCGAGCATCCTGGTTCTGCTCGACCATGGGAGGCAGGTCGAGGCGGTCGGCCCAGTCGGCCGGCATCGGGGCGCACAGGAACCCGCTGGACCAGCGGATGGTCCACGCGAGCCACTCCGGCGAGGCGAGCTCGGCGGACAGGACGATGTCGCCCTCGTTCTCGCGGCTCTCGTCGTCGGCGACCAGGATCGGTCGGCCTTCCTTGAGGGCTGCCAGGGCGTCGGGGATGGACGAAAGGCTCATCGGGAGCCTCCTTCTTCTGCGGACGGGATGCCGTCGGTTGAGGCGAATCGGAGCAGGCGCTGCACGTGCCGCGCCAGGATGTCGGTTTCGAGGTTGACGCGGTCGCCGGGGGCGAGCGTGCCGAGGGTGGTCACCTCGAGCGTCTCGGGGATGAGGGAGATCTCGAACCAGTGCGACGCGGCGTCCGGCTCGGACACGTCCGAGACGGTGAGCGAGACGCCCTGGACCGTGATGGACCCCTTGTCGACGACGAGCGGGGCGAGGTCGGCCGGCAGCGAGACGCGGATGACGCGCCACTGCTCGCCGGGGCGGACCTCGAGGACCTCGCCCGTGCCGTCGACGTGTCCCTGCACGATGTGCCCGCCGAGGCGCGTGTGCGCGGCGAGGGCACGCTCGACGTTCACTCGGGAGTCGACCCCGAGGGTGCCGAGCGTCGACATGTCGAGCGTCTGCTTCATGACGTCGGCCGTGAACCCCTCGGAGGTCTGGTCGGTGACCGTCAGGCAGACGCCGCTGATCGAGATCGAGTCGCCGCGCTGCGCGTCCGAGACGGCGAGGGGCGCGCGCACGGTGAGTCGCACGCCGTCGCCGGAGGGCTCGATCGCCGTGATGACGCCCTGTTCTTCGATGATGCCGGTGAACATCAGGCCTCCTGTGGGATGAGGGTGACGAGGATGTCGTCGCCGAGTCGGTCGACGCCCGTGATGTCGAGGCGTCGCTGCTGGGAGATGGTCGCGACGCCGATGTCTCCGACCGCGAGGCGGTCGCCGCCGATCAGCGTCGGTGCGATGTAGACGAGGAGCTCGTCGACGAGCCCCTGGCGCAGGAAGGATGCCGCCAGTGTCGGGCCGCCCTCGATGAACACACGCTGGGCGCCGAGCTCGCGGAGGCGGTCCAGCAGGTCCCGCAGGTCCTCGCCCTCGTCCTGCATGAACGGCCGCGGGTGCTTGCGCAGTCGCGCCTCCTGCGGCACGGCGCGGACGCCGACCACGACGGGTCGGGGCTGGTCCTCGTAGAGTCCGCCGTCCTCGCGCCGTGCCGTCAGTGCGGGATCGTCCGCGAGGACGGTTCCCGTCCCCACCACGATCGCGTCCGCCAGCGAGCGTCGGCGGTGCACGTCGGCGCGGGCCTCGGGTCCCGTGATCCACTGGCTGGTGCCGTCGGATGCCGCGGCCCGCCCGTCGAGCGACTGCGCCCACTTCAGGGTCACGTGGGGCCTTCCGAGGCGCTGCACGGTCAGCCACGACGCGATGAGCGTCTCGCCCTCGTCGCGCAGCACGCCGCCCTCGACCTCGACGCCGGCGTCCCGGAGCCGCGCGGCGCCCCCGGAGGACACCTCGCCCGGGTCGTCGACGGCGTACACGACGCGGGCGACGCCGGCCTCGATGAGCGCGACCGCGCAGGGGCCGGTGCGCCCGGTGTGGTTGCACGGCTCGAGGGTCACGACGGCCGTCGCGCCGCGCGCGGCATCCGGTCCGAGCTTCGAGAGGGCGTCGATCTCGGCGTGCGGCGTCCCCGCGCCGTGATGCCAGCCCTCGGCGAGCACCTCACCCGCGGGGGAGAGGATGACCGCGCCGACCTGCGGGTTGACCCCCCGCGGTCCACGCTGAGCGAGCGCGAAAGCGTGGCGAAGCGCGGCGCGCTCTGCGTCGGTGGCACTCATCCGGATCCTCACGATGGGGTGCTCCGGGGCGCGGGCGCGTCAGGCGGTCCCGCAGGGTCGCTGCAGGCGCCCGTGCTGCCTCCCATCCGGACTAGCGACTCGCGTCGCATCACCGTCGGTTCCGGATTTCCACCGGATCAGCAGGACCTCGGGTCCCGCTCGCGGACTGTCACCGCCGGTTCGGATTCCCACCGACCCCGGAGCACGTTTCTTGCTCTCGAAGTGTAGTCAACCGGGATGACGCGGATTCATTCCCCGTCATCTCTTGACGCGGACGCTCATCCGGTCAACGCGCGGGCGGTGGCCTCGTCGACGACGAGCTCGGTGACCAGCCGCGCCGCGAGCGCACCCCGGAGGCTGTCGCGTTTGTCGACGCCCGACACGATGCACACCCGGCTCGGCACGCGACGCAGCACCTCGAAGCGGGGCCCGGTCGCCCGGTCGTTCAACTCGATCCCGCGGGTCGACCCGTCGAGGCGGTAGAAGACCGTGGCGACGTCGCCCACCACGCCCTCGCGGTCGAGCGCCGCGAGCTCCTCGGGTTCGAGGTAGCCGCCGGAGTACACGTGGCTGGGGACGCGCGAATCCGCCGCCCCCACGCTGAAGACGACGAGGTCCATCGCCGCCTGCATGGCCAGGATGCGGGTGGTGCTCCGCTCGCGCCACATGGCCTGCTTCGTGCGCGGATCGTCGAAGAACGCGGGCACCGGGAACTGCTGCGCGCTGCCGCCGTAGGCGACGGCGAAGCGGCTCAGGATGTCGCTCGCATACAGCAGGCCCGTGGTGCGGGTGTTCCCGGAGCCGTTCAGCTGCACGAAGGTCGTGCCGTGCACGGCCTTGGGGACGAGGCGGCGGCTGACCGCGGCGGTGGTGGATCCCCACGCGACGCCGACCGTCGCATCCGCTTCGATGAGATCGCCGAGCAGGTGCGCCGCGGCGGTCGCGACCCGCTCCAGTCGCTCCACCTCGCTCGCGTCGTCGGGGACCGGGACGACGTGAGCGGTGATGCCGTAACGATCGGCGAGCTCCTGCTCCAGCAGCTGCGGAGCGGCGAAGGGGGAGCGGATGCGGATGTCGACGATGCCCGTCGCGCGGGCGCGCGACAGCAGACGCGAGACGGTCGACCGCGAGGTGCCGAGCTCCCGGGCGATGGCCTCCATCGTGCGGTCCTGGACGTAGTACAGGTGCGCCGCGGTGAGCGCGCGTCGGATGTCGTCGGGGTCCAGGGTCTCGTCCACGGATGACAGTGTGCACGTATGTGCAACCGGACTGCAATCCCGTCCACCGCTGTCATCATGGTCCCATCGGCTTCTTCGGAAGCGGTCTGAGGCAAGCGGGGCGAGAGCCCGGCAGAAGTGGGAGTGTGACGTGGATACCGAGACCCGACAGGCGACGACGGCGCTGCGCGAGCGGCCGCAGGCGGACGTGCTCATCATCGGCGGCGGCATCAACGGCGTCGCGACCTTCCGCGACCTGGCGCTGCAGGGCGTCGACGTGGCTCTCGTCGAGCGCAGCGACTTCCTCTCCGGTGCGTCGGCGGCCTCGAGCCACATGATCCACGGCGGCATCCGTTACCTCGAGAACGGCGAGCTCCGCCTGGTCCACGAAGCGGTCACCGAGCGCAACGACCTCCTGACGACGGCGGCCCACTACGTGCGTCCGCTGCGGACCACCGTGCCGATCTTCTCGACGTTCTCGGGTCTGCTCTCCGCGCCGCTGCGCATGGTGCTCCACCGCAAGACCGCCTCCACCGAGCGCGGCGCCCTCCTGATCAAGGTCGGCCTCATCATCTACGACTCGTTCTCGCGCGGCGGCGGCCGCGTCCCGCGGCACACCTTCCGCGGTCGGCGCCGCTCGCTGCGGGAGCTCCCCGACCTGAACGCCGACGTGAAGTACACGGCGACCTACTGGGATGCCTCCCTCCGCGAGCCCGAGCGCCTCGGCCTCGACCTCGTCCGTGACGGCGTCGCGCTCGGCGGCAGCCGCGCCCGCGCCGCCAACTACACCTCCGCGGTCGGAGTGGACGGCGGCAAGGTCGTCCTCCGCGACGAGGTCACCGGCGAGGAGTTCCCGTTCGCGGCATCCGTCGTCCTCAACGCGGCCGGCCCGTGGACCGACCTCGCCAACGAGGCCCTCGGCGACGCGACCCGGTACATGGGCGGCACCAAGGGCTCGCACATCGTGCTCGACCACCCCGAACTGATGCAGGCGACCGGTGGTCGGGAGATCTTCTTCGAGCACTCCGACGGTCGCATCGTGCTCATCTACCCGCTCAACGGTCGGGTCCTCGTCGGCACGACCGACCTCGAGCACGACATGTCCGAGCCCGCCGTCTGCACGGAGGAGGAGGTCGACTACTTCCTCGACCTCATCGGCCACGTCTTCCCGTCGATCCCCGTCGACCGGTCCCAGATCGTGTTCCGTTACTCGGGCGTCCGCCCGCTCCCCGGTCACGGCGACATGGCCGCAGGTTTCGTCTCGCGCGACTACCGCATCGAGGAGGCGACGCTGCCGGGTTCCGACGGCGTGCCGGTGCTCAGCCTCGTCGGCGGCAAGTGGACGACCTTCCGCGCCGTCGCCGCACGCCTGGCCGACGAACTGATGTCCCGGATCGGACGCACGCGGGTCCGCTCGACGAAGGGGCTCCCCATCGGCGGCGCCGTCGGCTTCCCCCGCACCGACGCCGAGCGCGACGCCTGGGTGCACCACCACCTGTCGGACTTCGGTGCCGAGCGCGGCACCCGTCTGCTGCACCGCTACGGCACGCATGCCCTCGCCGTGGCAGCCTCGCTCCGGCAGGACGCCCAGGACGCACCCCTCAGCTCGCTGCCCCGCTTCAGCTCGGGCGAGTTCCGCCACATCGCGCGCACCGAATCGATCGTGCACCTCGAGGACATCCTGCTGCGCCGCACCAACATCGCGTTCCGCGGCGAGGCGACCCCCGAGGTCGTCGAAGAGGTGGCCGACGCCGTCGCGGATGTGATGGGCTGGGATGCCGCGACGCGCCGCACCGAGATCGATCGGGCGCTCGCCGCGGTGCACGCCGCCGATCCCGTCGCCGTCTGACGCCGGCATCCCCGTCGCCGCACCGGCGATGAGCACTCGAAGAGGAGACGAGACGTGACCGATCACGTGATCGCCATCGACCAGGGAACGACCTCGACACGAGCGATCGTGTTCGACGGGGAGGGCACCCTCGTCGCGACCGCGCAACGGGAGCACGAGCAGATCTTCCCGCGTGCCGGCAGGGTCGAGCACGACCCGGTCGAGATCTGGACGAACACCGAATGGGTGCTCGCCAACGCGCTCGGGCAGGTGGGCCTGTCCGCCGCCGACGTCGCCGCGATCGGCGTCACCAATCAGCGCGAGACGGCGATCGTCTGGGACCGTCGCACCGGCCGGCCGATCCACAACGCCCTCGTCTGGCAGGACACCCGCACGCAGCCCGCGATCGACCGCCTCATCGAGGCGCGCGGGGTCGACGCCTTCGCCGAGGTGACCGGGCTCCCGCTCGCGTCGTACTTCTCGGCGTCGAAGATCGCATGGATCCTCGACCACGTCGACGGGGCGCGCGAGGCGGCACGCCGCGGCGACCTGCTCTTCGGGACGCCCGACACCTGGGTCGTCTGGAACCTCACGGGCGGCAGCGACGGCGGCATCCACATCACCGACGTCACCAATGCGAGCCGCACCCTGCTCATGGACCTGGCCACGCTCGACTGGTCGGACGAGATGCTGCAGGTGTGGGACATCCCTCGCGAGATGCTGCCCGAGATCCGCTCGTCGTCCGAGGTCTACGGCGAGGTCGTGCAACCGCGCGTCGCCCGCGGCATCCGCATCGCGGGCATCCTCGGCGACCAGCAGGCGGCGACCTTCGGTCAGGCCGCCTTCGACGCCGGGCAGTCCAAGAACACCTACGGCACCGGCAACTTCCTGCTCGTGGGCACCGGTACCGAGCTGGTGCGCTCGGATGCCGGCCTCATCACCACGGTCGCCTACCGCCTCGGGGACGAGCCGCCGCACTACGCGCTCGAGGGTTCGATCGCCGTCACCGGTTCGCTCGTGCAGTGGCTGCGCGACAACCTCGGGATCATCTCCGAGTCCACCGAGGTCGAACGGCTCGCCCGCACCGTCGAGGACAACGGCGGCGCCTACTTCGTGCCCGCCTTCTCGGGCCTGTTCGCGCCGTACTGGCGCCCCGACGCCCGTGGCGCGCTCGTCGGCCTCACCCGCTACGTCACGAAGGCCCACATCGCGCGGGCCGCTCTCGAGGCCACCGCGTTCCAGACGCGCGACGTCATCGCGGCCGTCGTCTCCGACACCGGTCGCGAGCTCGAGGAGCTGCGCGTCGACGGCGGGATGACGCGCAACGACCTGCTCATGCAGTTCCAGGCCGACATCCTGGGCATCCCCGTCGTCCGCCCGAAGGTCGTCGAGACCACGGCCCTCGGCGCCGCGTACGCCGCGGGACTGGCCGTCGGCGTCTGGTCGGGGAAGGACGCCCTGCGCGGCTACTGGCAGGAGGACTGCCGGTTCGAGCCGCAGATGGATCCCGACGAGCGGGACCGCCGCTGCCGCCTGTGGGCCAAGGCCGTCGAGAAGTCCATGGGATGGGTCGACGACGACGCGCGCGTGCTCGCCGGGACCGTCTGAGCTACTTCAGCAGCCGCGACAGCCGGCGGTCGGCGAGGATCTTGCCGCCCGTCTGGCACGTCGGGCAGTACTCGAGGCTGTTGTCGGCGAAGAAGACCGACCGCACCTCGTCGCCGCACACCGGGCACGCCTCGCCGCGGCGGCCGTGGACGGCCATCCCGCGCCGTTTGGCGTCCTTGAGGTCGGCGGGCGGTTTGCCGGATGCCGCGGCCACCGCCTCGGCGAGCGTCTGCTGCATCGCGGCGTAGAGCCGATCGATCTCGGCATCCGTCAGCGTTGCCGCCAGGGCGTAGGGAGACATCTTCGCGGCGTGGAGGATCTCGTCGGAGTAGGCGTTGCCGATGCCGGCGATGATCGACTGGTCGCGCAGGACGCCCTTGATCTGCGTCCGGCGTCCGGCGAGGAGCTCCGCGAGCGTGTCGCGGGTGAATCCGTCGTCGAGCGGATCGGGACCGAGGCGTGCGATCCCCGGGACGTCGGCGGGGGAACGCGCGGCGTAGTACGCGAGCGACTTCTTGGTGCCGGCCTCCGTCAGGTCGAACCCGGAGCCGTCGTCGAAACCCACCCGCAGGGCGATCGGGGTCTTCCCCGGTCGGATCACAGTTGCGGGAAGCTGGTCGTACCACCGCAACCAGCCCGCCTTGGCGAGATGGAAGATGAGGTGGGCACCGGCATCCGTCTCGAGGTCGACGAACTTGCCGTGCCGCTGCGCACCCGTCACCGTCGCGCCCGTCATCGCGTCGATCGGCGGGTCGTACGTCTTCAGCGCGGCGATGTTCGCGACCGACACCTTCGTGACGGTCAGTCCCGTCGCGCGCTCGCGGAGGAAGTCGACCAGTCCCTGCACCTCGGGCATCTCAGGCATGCGGTCATCCTGCCACCCCGGTCCGACTGCGGTGAGGGGGTTGTCAGATCACCGGCCAGGGCACCGGGGTGCGGGCGTCGGTCGGCAGGAGCCCTGCGATCCAGCCGTCGTGGCGTCCGCGGGGGTCGTTCAGACCCTGCCGGAGGAGGCCCTCGTACCGGAAGCCGAGCTTCTGAGCGACGCGCGCCGACGGGACGTTGCCGACGATCGCGCGCCACTGGATGCGCGCGAGCCGGAGCGGTTCGGCGAAGCCCGCGTCGATCACGGCGGTCGCCGCCTCGGTGAGGTAGCCGTGGCCGCGGGCCGCGGCATCCATCCAGAACCCGATCTCGGCGGACCCCTGCTTCTCGAACCGGTGCAGCCCGATCATGCCGATCCAGCGGCCCTCGGTGCGTATACCCCAGGTGAGTTCGCTCTCCTCGTCCCACCAGGCGGCGGCCTTGGCGATGAACTCCTCGGCGTCGCGACGCTCGTACGGCGCAGGGAGCGTCGTCCACCGCGGCACCTCGGGGTCCTGCGCCGCGGCGGTGATCGCGTCGACGTCGTCCGCCGTCGGCACCGACAGCTCGAGCCGTGCGGTCCGCAGGGTCACCGGTTCCATCCTCCGACCCTATCCACGCACGTGCCGTCTTCCGTTCCGGATGCAGGTGCAGATGCGCCGTGGACGGCGTTCGTCGATGTATTCGCCTTCTCCTCCTGCATTCGGCACGGAGACTCCTCCCCGAGGTCGTCTTCGGAACGACCGACCACATTTCCCGCCGAAGCAGGCTGCGCACTGGGCGGTGTCGGGGAGCGTCGTCGCATGACCTCGTCGCACGATCGGCGTGCCTTCGCCGCCGAAGCAGAGACCCTCCTCGCCGTCCGGTCACAGACCGCGCACGAACTCCGTTCGGCAGGGATGTCGAAACGGTCGATCGCGCGGGCTGCGGCGGATGGCATGATCCTGGCGGTCCGTCGCGGCCGGTACGTCGCCTCGGACGCGCCGGTCGATGTCATCCGCGCCGCGCGCGTCGGCGGTCGACTGACCTGCGTGAGCGCGCTCCGGCTCTTGGGGATATTCACCCTCGCATCGGAGGATCTGCATGTGCACGTCCCGCCGCACGCGGCTCGCCTCCGGATACCGCAGGAGGGAGCCTTCCGGCACTGGTCGCCACCGATCGGGCAGCGACCTTCCGGCGCCGGCATTTCTCACCCATGGGACCTCCTCGCCCACGCGATCGTCTGCCAGCCACCCGCGGCGGCTGTGGCGACCCTCGACAGTGCCCTGCACCGGGGCCTGGTCGCTCCGTCTGAGCTCGATCTCGTCTTCGCCGCCGTGCCTCGGAAGTACCGCGTCATCCGGAATCTGCTCGACGGCCGAGCCGAGTCCGGGCCGGAGTCGTTGATGCGCCTCATCTTGCGTCGCCTCGGCGTGAGGGTGGAGTTGCAGGTGAGGATCGACGGCGTGGGGAGGGTCGATCTGCTCGTCGACGGATGGCTTGTCGTCGAGTGCGACAGTGATGCGCACCATTCCGGTCCGCTCGCCCACCGGGTCGACCGAGGCCGCGACCTGGCGCTCGCTGCACTCGGCTACACGACGCTTCGGCCGATGGCGGCCGACATCATGTGGAATCCCGACCGGGTGGTTGCAGCGGTGGGGGGATTGCTGCGCGCGCGGCGACGCTGACGCTGTGCCGAACGCAGGTTCAGCGTCGGTGATGCGGTCGGAAACGTCCTGAATGCGCGTCTGAACCTGCATCCGGTACGCGAACCGTCGTGCACTCCGCGCTCGTGCGGCGTCAGCCCTCGGGGTGCTGCTGGATCCAGACTGCCATCGCGGCCAGGTTCGCCAGCGGGGCCATGGCGCCGATCGCGGGGGCGTCGAACACCATCGAGGCGACGCCGGCCTCGGCGTAGGAGGCGACCCACCCTGCGGCATCCGGCAACGGCACGGCCAGCAGCCTGCCGGTCTCCTCGGGCGGGATGCCGAAGCCCGCCGCAGCGGCCTGTGCACGCTCCGGCGTCGAGAAGGCGAAGATCGCCGGACCCTGCTCGGTCGAGGCGGCGAACGGCGTGGGCTCCTCGTCGGTGCCGCGGGCGATGAAGATCCACTTCTCGAGCGCGAACACCGCCCGCCACAGGCGTTCCTGCGCGGCGCTGTCGTCGGGCGCGGCCATGGACGGGCCGGCCGCCGCGTCGATCGCGGCGACGAGCTCCGGCGCGGGGCTGAGCCTCGGTTCCTCAGACACGTCGCAGCAGTCCGAGCTTGTCGTACACGTCGTTCAGGGTGCGGTCGGCGACCTCGTCGGCGCGCGCCGCGTTGGCGGCGAGCACCCGGTCGAGCTCGGCCGGGTCGTCGAGCAGTTCGAGCGCCCGCTCGCGCACGGGACCGAACTCCGACACGACGACCTCGGCGAGCCCCTTCTTGAAGTCGCCGTAGCCGCGGCCGGCGTACTCGTCCTCGATCGAGGGGATCTGCCGCCCCGTCAGAGCGGCGTAGATCACGAGCAGGTTCGACACCCCGGGCTTGGCCTCGCGGTCGTACCGGACGACACCCTCCGAGTCCGTGACGGCGCGCATGACCTTCTTCGCCGACTTCGACGGGTCGTCCAGGAGCCAGAGCACACCGGCATCCGATTCGGCGGACTTCGACATCTTGGACGTCGGGTTCTGCAGGTCGTAGATGCGGGCGGTGTCCTTCTGGATCACCGGCATCGGCACGCGGAACGCCTCGCCGTAGCGGCCGTTGAAGCGCTCCGCCAACGTGCGGGTCAGTTCGACGTGCTGCTTCTGGTCGTCGCCGACGGGCACGATGTCGGTCTGGTACAGCAGGATGTCGGCGGCCATGAGGATCGGATAGGTGAACAGACCGACGTTCGTGGCGTCGGTGCCGTAGCGAGCCGACTTGTCCTTGAACTGGGTCATCCGGTTCGCTTCGCCGAAGCCGGTCACGGTCGACAGCACCCAGGCGAGCTCGGCGTGCGCACGCACGTGCGACTGCACGTACAGCGTCGACTTCGACGGCTCGATGCCCGCGGCGATGTACTGCGCCGCGGTCCGCCGGGTCTTCTCCCGCAGCTCGGCGGGGTCGTTCGGCTGGGTGAGGGCGTGCAGGTCGACGACCGAGAAGAACGCGTCGTAGGACTCCTGCAGGTCCCGCCACTGCATGAGCGCCCCGATGTAGTTGCCGATCTGGAGGGAGTCGGCGGAGGGCTGCATTCCGGAGTACAGGCGGGGTTTGCTCACCCTACGATCCTAGGCGCGAACGGATGCCGCGCCCTTCGCCGCCGGCTTCAGCCGCCGAGCGTGTAGTCGGCCACGACGGGCGCGTGGTCGCTCCAGCGCGTGTCCCAGGAGGGCGCCCGGACGACGTGGTAATCGGTCGCGCGGGTCGCGAGTTCGGTGGTCGCGAGGTGGTAGTCGATGCGCCAGCCGGTGTCGTTGTCGAACGCCTTGCCGCGGTTCGACCACCACGTGTACGGCCCGTCGATCTCTCCGGCGAACGAGCGCCCGACGTCGACCCAGCCGAGGCCGCGACCGCTCTCGCCGTCGACCGAGGTGACGGTCTCGCCCGCGGGTGCGGTGAACCGGTCGAAGTACGCCCGCTCGCGGGGCAGGAAGCCGGCCTTCTTGACGTTGCCCTTCCAATTGCGGATGTCGAGCTCGCGATGGCCGACGTTGAGGTCGCCGGTGATGAGCGCGAGGTCGCCGAGGTGCGGCATCCGCTCTTCCATTGCGTCGAGGAACGCGTACTTCGCGGCCTGCTTCTCGGTGCCGGCCTCGCCGGTGAAGACGTAGGCGCTGACGACCGTGAGGCTCTCGCCCTCGACCTCGATGTCGGCTTCGACCCAGCGTCCCTTCGAGTCGAGCGTGTCGTCGCCCAGCTCGATGCGCCAGACGTCCAGCGGCTCGCGGGCGGCGATGGCGACGCCGGCACGCCCCTTCGCGAGGGCTTCGTCGTTCACGATGTGCCAGCCGGGCAGGGCGGCGGCGAGATCGGATGCCTCGGCCCGCACCTCCTGCAGCGTGAGGATGTCGACCCCCGCCGTTTCGAGCCAGCCGTGCATGCCCTTCCGGGCGGCGGCGCGGATGCCGTTGACGTTGACGGAGGCGATGCGGACGGTTCGAGGCACGCCGTTCAGCCTAAGCGGGGCCGCCGACACCGGTCGTGCCGCGGGTCTGCGCGAGCAGGTCCTCGGCGCGGCGCAGGTCCCGGCGCGCGCCGGGGCGTTCCCACCAGCGCGCGCGGGAGAGCGCCGACCGGGCCTCGCGCACGCCCGCCTCGGCGACGACCCGCAGCGCCTCGCGCTCTGCGGCGCGCTGCTGCTCGGCGGTCGGGGGCGCGAGGGGGATGTCGGCATCCCGAACCGCGACCCCGATCCAGGATGCCGCGACGAGCATCACGATCCCGGCCAGACGCAGCCACAGCAGCAGACCGACGACGACGGAGAAGGTGGCGAGCAGGGGGTTGGTGGGGGAGTAGGCGGCGAGGAAACCGAAGCCCAGCTGCAGGAGCGCGAGCGTCGCGCCGCCGGCGGTCGCCCCGGGGATGATGGAGCGCCACGGCAGCGAGGTCCCGGTGAGGAAGCGGATCAGCAGCGTCAGAGCGGCGGAGTTGAGCGCGACGCTGACGACGACCGACCCGATCCGGCTGGCGAGTTCGGCGGCCGATGAGGGCACGTCGACCTCCAGCCACCGCAACGCCTGCGTCAGGACACCGCCGGCGACCAGCCCCAGGCCGGCGCCGAGGACGAGCGCGGCGCCGAACAGGATCGCCGCGACGAGGTCGCCGAGTTTCAGCAGCACGAAGCTGCGGGTGTCGAACGGCAGCCCGAAGATGTTGCGGACGGCCCGTCGGGTGAAGGTGACGAACCCGATGGCGGTCCACACGGCGACACCGAGGGCGATCGTTCCGGTGACGGCGAGCAGGCTGCCGCTGTCGCGGGCGATCGACGCCACGTCGTCGGGATCCACGGGCCCCGCCTCACCGATGAAGCCCGGGATGTAGGAGTTGACGACCCGGATGAGGCCGTCGATCGCCGCCTGCGACCCGCCGAGCCACAGGCCGACCACGGCGAACGCCGAGTACAGCGTCGCGAACAGCGCGAACAGGGACTGGTAGCTGATGGATGCCGCCAGCAGGAACCCGTTCCGACGCAGGAAGTGCCGCCACACCCGCACCGGGAACGACGCGACCGTCGCCCGGGTGAGCTGGGCGGCCCGCTCGATCGGCTGATCGAGGCGCTCACGAAGACGAGACGCCTCCCACCGCTCGCGCAGGGGAGGCGTCGTGTCGTCCGAGGTCACGCCTCGAGGCTATCGGCCGGTTCAGCCGCGCAGGACCGCCTGCTTGACCTCGGCGATGGCCTTCGTGATCTCGATGCCGCGGGGGCAGGCCTCGGTGCAGTTGAAGGTCGTGCGGCAGCGCCACACGCCCTCCTTGTCGTTGAGGATGTCGAGGCGCACGTCGCCCGCATCGTCGCGCGAGTCGAAGATGAAGCGGTGCGCGTTGACGATCGCGGCGGGGCCGAAGTACTGACCGTCGGTCCAGAACACGGGGCACGACGAGGTGCACGCGGCGCAGAGGATGCACTTGGTGGTGTCGTCGTAGACGGCGCGATCCTTGATGGACTGGATGCGCTCCTTGCCCGGCTCGGGCGCGGTGTTCGCCTGCAGGAAGGGCTGCACGTCGCGGAAGGACTCGAAGAACGGGTCCATGTCGACGATGAGGTCCTTCTCGAGCGGCAGGCCCTTGATCGCCTCGACGTAGATCGGCTTCGAGATGTCGAGGTCCTTGATCAGCGTCTTGCAGGCGAGGCGGTTGCGGCCGTTGATGCGCATGGCGTCCGAGCCGCAGATGCCGTGGGCGCACGAGCGGCGGAAGCTGAGCGTCCCGTCGACGTCCCACTTGATGCGGTGCAGCGCGTCGAGCACGCGGTCGGTCGGGTACATCTCGACGTCGTAGTCCACCCAGCGGGGCTCCGCATCCACTTCGGGGTCGAAGCGCCGGATGATGAAGGTGACCAGGTACGACTGGATGCCGGAGTCCGTGGACTCCTGCGTGCCGGTCGGAGCGTCGGAATCGACGATGGTCATCAGTACTTCCTCTCCATCGGCGGGTAGTTGTACTCGCCCTGCTCGTTCTTGGTGAACACGACCGGCTTCCAGTCCAGGCGGATGTGGTCCTCGGGGTTCGCGGAGTGCGGGTCGCCCGTGAGGTAGGCCATCGTGTGCTGCATGTACTTCTCGTCGTCGCGGTCGGGGTAGTCCTCGCGCATGTGACCGCCACGGCTCTCACGCCGGTTGCGGGCGGCGTAGGCGACGATCTCGGCGATGTCGAGCAGGAAGCCCAGCTCGACGGCTTCGAGCAGGTCGGTGTTGTACCGCTTGCCCTTGTCGTCGACGTGGACTTTCTTGTACCGCTCGCGCAGGTCGTTGATCGTGCCCATGACGTTGGTGAGCGTCTCCTCGGTGCGGAACACCTGGGCGTTGGCGTCCATCTCCTCCTGCAGCTTCTTGCGGAGGGTGGAGATGCGCTCGGTGCCGGTGTTGTTCCGCAGGCCCTCGATCATCTCGCGGACCTCCTTCGCGGGGTCCTCGGGGAGGGGCATGAACTCGGCCGTCTTCACGTACTCGACCGCATTCTGGCCCGAGCGCTTGCCGAAGACGTTGATGTCGAGCAGCGAGTTCGTGCCGAGACGGTTCGCACCGTGCACCGACACGCACGCGCACTCCCCGGCGGCGTAGAGGCCGGGGACGATGGTGTCGTTGTCGGCGAGGACCTCGCCCTTGGTGTTGGTCGGGATGCCGCCCATCGCGTAGTGCGCGGTCGGCATGACCGGCACCGGCTCGACGACCGGGTCGACACCCAGGTAGGTGCGGGCGAACTCGGTGATGTCGGGGAGCTTGGTCTCGAGGACCTCTGCGCCGAGGTGCGTGCAGTCCAGGTAGACGTAGTCCTTGTTCGGGCCGGCGCCGCGGCCCTCGAGGACCTCCTTGACCATGCACCGGGCGACGATGTCGCGGGGGGCGAGGTCCTTGATGGTGGGGGCGTAGCGCTCCATGAAGCGCTCACCCGAGGCGTTGCGGAGGATCGCGCCCTCGCCGCGGGCACCCTCGGTGAGGAGGATGCCGAGGCCTGCCAGGCCTGTCGGGTGGAACTGGAAGAACTCGATGTCCTCGAGCGGCAGACCCTTGCGCCACACGATGCCGACGCCGTCACCGGTCAGGGTGTGCGCGTTCGAGGTGGTCTTGAAGATCTTGCCGAAGCCGCCGGTGGCGAAGATGACGGCCTTCGCGTGGAAGACGTGCAGGTCGCCGGTGGCGAGCTCGTAGGCGACGACACCCGCGATGCCGGTGCGACCCACGGCATCCTTCACCGTGATCAGGTCGAGCGCGTAGAACTCGTTGAAGAAGTTGATGCCGAGCTTGACGCAGTTCTGGAACAGCGTCTGCAGGATCATGTGGCCGGTGCGGTCGGCGGCGTAGCAGGCGCGGCGGACCGGGTTCTTGCCGTGCTCGGCGGTGTGGCCGCCGAACCGGCGCTGGTCGATCTTGCCGTCGGGCGTGCGGTTGAAGGGCAGGCCCATGTTCTCGAGGTCGATGACCGCGTCGATGGCCTCCTTCGCGAGGATCTCGGCCGCGTCCTGGTCGACGAGGTAGTCGCCGCCCTTGACGGTGTCGAAGGTGTGCCACTCCCACGAGTCCTCTTCGACGTTCGCCAGCGCCGCAGCCATGCCACCCTGCGCCGCGCCGGTGTGGCTGCGCGTGGGGTAGAGCTTCGTGATGACGGCGGTCTTGGCCCCGGGACCCGCCTCGATCGCGGCGCGCATGCCCGCGCCGCCGGCGCCGACGATGACGACATCGAACTGGTGGTAGTGGACGCCGTCCTTGACGACGGAGTCCGCGGTCTGAGTGCTCACGTGACGATTGCCTCTGTTCTATCCGTATGCGGGCCGGTCGTACCGGCTCAGCCCTGCGCCTTGCAGACCTCGGCGACGATGCTGCCGTCGAGGTTCGGGATGCAGGGGTCGAAGGTGAAGACGACGAGGGTGCCCAGCAGGATCATGAATCCGGCGACGACCCACAGGCTGGTGACGAGCACCTTCCGCACCTTCGCGTTGGTGACGTAGTCGTTGACGATCGTCCGCATGCCATTCGTGCCGTGGATGAACGCGAGCCACAGCATCAGCACGTCCCAGATCTGCCAGAACGGGTTCGCGAACTTGCCCGCCACGAAGGCGAAGTCGAGCGCCGAGATGCCGTCGCCGACCATCAGGTTGACGAAGAGGTGGCCGAAGATGAGCACGATCAGCAGCACGCCCGAGACGCGCATGAAGACCCAGCCCCACTTCTCGAGGTTCGGTCCCTTCTTGCGGACGGCGGCCTTGCCCTGCGGGGTGCGGGGCGCGACGAGGGTGTCGGCGGTCATCAGCGCTCGCCTCCCATGTGCGAGAAGACGTTCGGAAGGTGGCGGGCGGAGAACCCGACGAGCGCGACGGCCCAGACGGCGAGGACGCCCCACCACAGTTGACGCTGGTGGCGCGTGGCCCACGGCCACAGGTCGACCGCGATGATGCGGAGCCCGTTGAACGCGTGGTACACGATGGCGGCGACCAGCGCGACCTCGCCGAGACCCATGATCGGGTTCTTGTACGTGCCGATGACTGCGTTGTATGCGTCGGGGGAGACCCGGATGAGGGCCGTGTCGAGCACATGCACGAGCAGGAAGAAGAAGATGGCGATGCCGGTGATGCGGTGCAGCACCCACGACCACATGCCCTCGTTGCCGCGGTACAGCGTGCCGCGCGGGGTCTTGGACGTGGTCTCAGCTACCGACGGCGTGACGCGTGCTGGTGCAGACACGGTCGTCCTCCCTTGGGTGAGATGGGTCGCGCTGCGCGGCGAGGTCACGGCATCCCGAGGGAATGTCGCCCATCGTCGCAAGCGGGCGCAGCGTCCATCCTAAGCGGCCCTGAAGGTGCCGGGCGAGGAAGGGGAGCCTTAGAACATCTTGGTCACGGGCGCGGCCTCGGCCGACCGTCGTCGTCATGCGTCCGGAACGGGGGCGTCACGAGCGGCCGGTAGGGTTCGGAGCATGGTCGAACACATCGAGGACTTCTACGCCGTGATCCCCGCCGGAGGCGTCGGTTCGCGGCTGTGGCCGCTCTCACGGGCGGATGCGCCGAAGTTCCTCCACGACCTCACCGGCTCGGGGCATTCGCTGCTGCGCGACACCTGGAACCGGCTCGAGCCCCTCGCCGGCCCCGACCGGATCGCCGTCGTCACCGGGCGCGCCCACCGTGCCGCGGTCGAGGCGCAACTGCCGGGCATCCCCGACAAGAACGTCATCCTCGAGTCCGAGCCGCGGGACTCGGCCGCGGCGATCGGTCTCGCAGCGGCGATCCTGCACCGCCGGCATCCCGACGTCGTCATCGGCTCCTTCGCCGCCGACCACGTCATCCGCGGATCTCGCGTCTTCGAGTTCGCGGTACGCGACGCCGTCGAGGTGGCCCGCGAGGGGTACATCTGCACGATCGGCATCCAGCCCTCCGAGCCCGCCGTGGGCTTCGGCTACATCAAGAGGGGCGGCGAGTTGATCGTCGACGGCGCCCGGGATGCCTCGCTGGTCGAGCGCTTCGTCGAGAAGCCCGATCTCGAGACCGCCAAGGCCTACGTCGCCGACCGCTCCTACCTCTGGAACGCGGGCATGTTCATCTCGCGGGCCGACGTGCTGCTCGCCGAAATCGAGGCCAACAACCCCGCCCTGCACGCGGGGCTCGTCGAGCTGGCGGAGGCCTGGGACGACCGCGACCGGCGCGGTCCCGCCGTCGACCGGATCTGGCCCACGCTCGAGAAGATCGCCATCGACTACGTCGTCGCCGAGCCCGCCGCCGAGAAGGGCCGGCTCGCCGTCGTGCCGGGCCACTTCGACTGGGACGACGTCGGCGACTTCGCGAGCCTCGCGAAGCTCAACTCCGGCGGCCGCACCGACCTGGCCATCCTCGGTCAGAACGCACGCGTGCTGTCGGACCGGGCCAGCGGCATCGTGGTGTCGCAGACGAGCCGGGTCATCAGCATCATCGGCGTGAAGGACATCGTCGTCGTCGACACCGACGACGCGCTGCTCGTCACCACCGCCGAGCACGCCCAGCGCGTCAAGAGCGTCGTCGACGCCCTGAAGGTCACCGGGCGCGGCGACGTGCTCTGATCGGCGTCATCCGGGATTCGCAATTGTGCAGGATGCCGCTCCCGTGACGGGATGATTGCGGCTTTGTAACCATTCCGGCGTACGGCCTGATCACGCTGCGTCCTCGGCGTCACAGTAGGTAACTTCAGTTGCGCACACCCGCGAAGTCCGCGGGTTCTCTTCCGTGGAGGCACTCTTGACCATCTCGAACCCGAAGAAGCTCGCCGGCATCGCCGGTGCCGCGCTTCTCATCGCCGCGCTGGCTGGCTGCGGTACCGCACCCGAGGCCAACCCGACGTCGTCCGGCGGCGCCGGTGGCGGCGACGTCGTCGACGGCTTCAAGCCCTGCCTGATCTCCGACGCTGGTGGCTGGAACGACAAGTCCTTCAACGAGTCGGCCAAGAACGGCATGGATAAGGCCGCCGATGAGCTGGGCATCGAGCCCCTCGAGTTCGAGTCGACCAACGACAACGACTACGAGCCCAACATGACCACGGCGATCTCCGAGGGCTGCACCCTCATCGTCTCGGTCGGCTTCAAGCTCGCCGCCGCGACCGTCGAGGCGGCTAAGGCCAACCCGAACCTGCAGTTCGCGATCATCGACGACTACGCGGATACCGACCAGGACGGCAAGACCGACGCCCCCAACATCAAGCCGCTCGTGTTCAACACGGCTGAGGCTGCCTACCTGGGCGGCTACGCCGCCGCTGCGTGGTCCGCGGAGGCCGGCGTCAACAAAGTCGGTACCTTCGGTGGCCTCCAGATTCCCTCGGTCGCGGTCTTCATGGACGGCTACGCCCTCGGCGTCGAGAAGTACAACGAGGACAAGGGCGCCGACGTCAAGCTGTTCGGCTGGGATGTTGCGGGCCAGAAGGGCGCCTTCACCGGCGGCTTCGACGCGAACGACACCGCCAAGCAGACCGCACAGTCGGTCCTTGACCAGGGCGTCGACGTCATCCTCCCCGTCGGCGGTCCGATCTACACGAGCGCGGCAGCGGCGATCAAGGACAGCGGTGACGACACTCTCATCCTCGGTGTCGACAGCGACCTCGCCGTCGCCGACGAGACGGTCTCCGACATCACACTGGTCTCGATCATGAAGGCGATCGACGTGGCCGTCTACGACACCACGGTCGCTGCGTCGTCCGGAGAGTTCGATGCTGCGCCGTACGTCGGCACCCTGGAGAACGAGGGTGTCAAGCTCTCGAGCTTCCACGACTTCGAGTCGAAGCTCCCCTCCGGTCTGACCGACGAGCTCGCCGCGCTCCAGAAGTCGATCATCTCCGGCGACATCACGGTGGAGTCCAAGAACTCGCCGTGATCTGAACGACATCCATTCGGGGCGGGCAGCGCAGAGCTGTCCGCCCCGAATGACGTTCGCTCAACGTTTTATGGCGGGTACTTCCACACACCCGCCGGTTAGGGTTCTCGTATGAAGCTCGAGCTCCGCGGAATCACGAAAAGATTCGGCAGCCTCGTCGCCAACGATCACATCGACCTCGTGGTCGAGCCGGGGGAGATCCACGCTCTTCTCGGTGAGAACGGCGCCGGCAAATCCACTCTCATGAACGTCCTCTACGGCCTCTATCGCGCCGATGAGGGACAGATCCTCCTGGACGACGCCGTCCAGAATTTCCGGGGTCCCGGCGACGCGATGGCGGCCGGCATCGGCATGGTGCACCAGCACTTCATGCTCATCCCCGTGTTCACCGTCGCTGAGAACGTCATGCTCGGTCACGAGAAGACGACAGGCCTCGGCAAGCTCGACCTCGCGCAGGCGCGCGCGCGCGTGCGCGCTGTCGCCGACCGATTCGGCTTCCAGATCGACCCCGACGCCCTCGTGGGCGATCTCCCCGTCGGCGTCCAGCAGCGGGTCGAGATCATCAAGGCGCTCTCCCGCGACGCGAAGGTCCTCGTCTTTGACGAGCCGACCGCGGTCCTGACCCCGCAGGAGACGGATGAACTCATGGGGATCATGCGTCAGCTGCGCGACGAGGGAACCTCGATCGTCTTCATCACCCACAAGCTTCGTGAGGTCCGCGAGGTCGCCGACCGCATCACCGTGGTACGCCTCGGCAAGATCGTCGGCACCGCGTCGCCGACGGCGACCAACGCGGAGCTCGCCTCCCTCATGGTGGGTCGTGCCGTCGAGTTGACTGTCCAGAAGGAGCCGGCGAAGCCGAGCTCCGGTGGCCTCGAGGTGCGTGACCTGCGCGTCCTCACCCCCGGCGGTGCCATCGTCGTCGACGAGGTGTCGTTCGATGTGCGCCCCGGCGAGATCCTCGCCGTCGCTGGTGTGCAGGGCAACGGCCAGACCGAGCTCGTCGAGGCGATCGTCGGCCTCGCCGCCCGCACCGAGGGCTCCATCAGCCTCGACGGCACCGAGCTCGTGGGCAAGAGCGTCCGAAGCATCCTGGATGCCGGTGTCGGCTTCGTCCCCGAGGATCGCAAGGAGGACGGGCTCGTCGGCGGCTTCTCGGTCGCCGAGAACCTCATCCTCGACCGCACCGCCGATCCTGCGTTCTCGCGCGGGGGCACTATCCGCCGCGCCGAACTCGACGCGTTCGCGCGTGCACGGATCGAGGAGTACGACATCCGCACGAGGGGTCCCGAAACCCCTGCCGGCACGCTGTCCGGCGGAAACCAGCAGAAGGTCGTCATCGCCCGCGAGATGAGCCGCGACCTGAAACTCTTCGTCGCCGCTCAGCCGACCCGCGGCGTCGACGTCGGATCCATCGAGTTCATCCACAAGCGCATCGTTGAGACGCGCGACGCAGGCATCCCCGTCATCGTGGTGTCGACGGAGCTCGACGAGGTCACCGCTCTCGCCGACCGCATCGCTGTCATGTACCGCGGGCGCGTCGTGGGCATCGTGCCCGGTGACACCCCCCGCGAAACCCTCGGCCTCATGATGGCCGGCGCAACCGACCCGGAGGTGGCTGCATGAGCGGCACGACGCCCGGCGCCGCCGACGCGGCGCATCCCGCTGCGCAGCTTCCCAGCGCGAGCGGTCCGCTGACGGGGGAGAAGGAGCCGAAGCAGCCCACTCGCACCGACGTGTTCTTCCGCGAACTGATGCGCGGCAGCGCCGTCACGACGATTCTCGCCTTCGTTTTGGCCATGGTCGTTGGCGGCGTACTCATCGCGGCGACGAACGAGGACGTGCAGCGCACGAGCGGCTACTTCTTCGCGCGTCCCACCGACACGCTCGTCGCCGCGTGGAACGCCATCTACACCGGTTACGAAGCGCTCTTCCGCGGCGCCGTGTTCAACCCGCGCGTCGCCGACTTCTCCGCGCAGATCCGCCCGCTGACCAACACGCTCGGATTCGCCGCGCCGCTGATCGCCGCCGGTCTCGGCGTCGCGCTGGCGTTCCGAGTCGGCCTGTTCAACATCGGTGCGCGAGGTCAGATGCTGGTCGGCGCCCTGTTCGCAGGCTTCTTCGCGTTCAACCTCGACCTGCCGCTGCTCGTGCACCTGCCCCTCACGCTGCTCGCCGGCATCCTGGGCGGAGCGATCTGGGGCGGTCTCGTCGGCCTGCTGAAGGCGCGCACCGGTGCGCACGAGGTGATCCTCACGATCATGCTCAACTACGTCGCGTACTACTTGCTGCTGTGGATGCTGCGCACCCCGGGTCTCCTGCAGGCCGAGGGCAGCAACCAGCCGCAGTCACAGCCGACGCCCGCGACCGCGCAGTTCCCGGACCTTCTCGGCCCGACGTTCCCGCAGCTGGATTGGGGCTTCGTCGTCGTGGTGCTGGCCACCGTCTTCGTCTGGTGGCTCATCGAGCGCTCCAGCCTCGGTCTCCGGATGCGCGCCGTCGGTGAGAACCCGCACGCCGCGCGCGCGGGCGGCATCAACGTCGAACGCATCTACATCTACGCGATGGTCTTCGCCGGTGGTCTCGCCGGACTCGCCGCCATGAACCAGATCCAGGGCAACGTCACGACCGGCTTCGCTGCGACCATCGATGCCGGCATCGGCTTCGATGCGATCACGGTGGCCCTCCTCGGGCGCAGCCGCGCGTGGGGGACCTTCGCCGCGGGCATCTTGTTCGGCGCGCTCAAGGCAGGGTCGTTCTCGATGCAGGCGCAGGGAATCCCGGTCGACATCGTGCTCGTGGTCCAGTCGCTCGTCGTGCTGTTCATCGCGGCGCCGCCTCTGCTCCGCGCTGTGTTCTTCCTTCCCCAGACCGAGAACGAGAAGGCGGAGAAGGCGCGAGCCAAGGCCGCGAAGAAGGCGGTGGCGGCATGAGCGCTCCGGCTCCCGCAGTCGAATCCGACGGCGCCATTCAGCTGACCGTCGTTACGGCGCGTCACATCAAGGTGCCGATCGTCTTCGCCGTCGTCGTCGTCCTAATGGCGCTGCTGTTCGTCCTCGTCCCTCGAGGCGTCGTCACGACCTTCCGCCTCGGCGACGCGACCTCGTCGATCGCCGTCCCGAACGTCGAGGTGCCGACCGGCCCGACGAGCTGGGCGATGGTCGTCGTCCTCGTCATCCTGACGGCGCTCGCCGCATGGAACGCGTGGAACTACCGTCGGACGCCCCTATGGCTGACCACGGTCTTCGCCGTCGTGGCCGTCGTCGCCTTCATCGTGTGGGCCGCCGCCGGGGGGACCTTCCCCGTGACGAGCCTGCTCTTCGGAGCGGTGTCGCTGTCCGTCCCGCTGGTGTTCGGGGCGCTCGGCGGTGTGATCGGTGAACGTGTCGGCGTCGTCAACGTCGCCATCGAGGGCCAGCTGCTGCTCGGTGCATTCTCGGCGGCGCTCCTGTCGAGCATCACGGGCAGCCCGTTAGTCGGCCTGATCGGGGCGATGATCGGCGGTGTCCTGGTGTCATTCGTCCTCGCGGCGTTCGCGATCAAGTACCTCGTCGACCAGGTGATCGTCGGCGTCGTCCTGAACGTCCTCGTGACCGGTCTGACCGGCTTCCTCTACGGAGCATTGCTGGTTCCCAACGAGGACACCTTGAACCGTCCCGAGCGATTCGGCCGCATCGAGATCCCGCTCCTGAGCGAGATCCCGATCATCGGTCCGGTGCTGTTCAACCAGACCTTCATCGTGTACCTCATGTACGTCACGGTCGCCGTCGTCTCGTGGAGCCTCTACCGCACGCGGTGGGGCTTGCGTCTGCGCGCTGTCGGTGAGCACCCTCAGGCCGCGGACACCGTGGGCATCAAGGTCAACACGACGCGATTCTGGAACGTCTCGCTCGCCGGTGCGATCGCCGGCATCGGCGGCGCGTACTTCACGCTCGTCTCGGTCCCGCAGTTCGGCAAGGAGATGACCGCCGGGCTCGGCTTCATCGCTCTCGCGGCCGTCATCTTCGGCCGGTGGGACCCGATCCGTGCGACGCTCGCCGCGCTCCTGTTCGGCTTCGCGACGAACCTGCAGAACCAGCTCACCGTGCTGGACACCCCCATCCCCAGCGAGTTCATGCTGATGCTGCCGTACGTCGTGACGATCCTCGCGGTCGCCGGTTTCGCCGGTCAGATCCGCGGACCCGCGGCCGCAGGTAAGCCCTACATCAAGGGCTGACCGGGATGCCGCGACCCGCGGCATCCGCTCAACTACAGAGGAAGAAGTCGTGACCGACATCGATTGGGATGAGCTGCGTTCGGCAGCCGTCGAGGCCATGGAGAAGGCGTACGCGCCGTACTCCCGTTACCGCGTGGGCGCTGCGGCGCTCGTGAGCGACGGACGGATCGTGACCGGCTGCAACGTCGAGAACGCGTCGTACGGCGTCGGCCTGTGCGCCGAGTGCGGCCTGGTCGGGAACCTGCACATGACCGGCGGCGGCGAGCTCGTGGCGTTCGTCTGCGTCAACAACGACGGCGAGACGATCATGCCGTGCGGACGGTGCCGGCAGCTGCTCAACGAGTTCGCGATCCCCGGGATGCTGCTCGAGACCGTGTCGGGAATCCGCACGATCGACGAGGTCCTGCCCGACGCCTTCGGTCCGCGCGATCTGGAGGCCGCCCGGTGAGCGGGGTCGAGGCGTTCGACGCCGTCGACGTCATCCGCATCAAGCGCGACGGGGGAGCGGTCCCCGAGGACGCCCTGCGCTGGATGATCGACGCCTACACGCGCGAATACGTCGCGGACTCGCAGATGGCGGCCTTCGCCATGGCGGTGCTGCTGAACGGCATGAGCCGCGACGAGATCCGCGTCATGACCGACGCGATGATCGCCTCCGGTGAGCGGATGAGCTTCGCCGGTCTCGGCAAGTCGACCGTCGACAAGCACTCCACCGGCGGTGTCGGCGACAAGATCACCCTGCCGCTGGCCCCCCTCGTCGCCTCGTTCGGTGTCGCGGTGCCGCAGCTCTCGGGCCGCGGCCTCGGCCACACCGGCGGCACGCTCGACAAGCTCGAGGCCATCCCCGGCTGGCGGGCAGCGCTCAGCAACGACGAGATGATCGCGCAGATGCAGGGCGTCGGCGCCGTCATCTGCGCGGCCGGATCGGGGCTCGCCCCCGCCGACAAGCGCCTGTACGCGCTGCGCGACGTCACCGGCACCGTCGAGGCGATCCCGCTCATCGCCTCGAGCATCATGTCCAAGAAGATCGCCGAGGGCACCGACTCGCTCGTCCTGGACGTGAAGTTCGGCTCCGGTGCGTTCATGCAGGACGTCGACAAGGCGCGCGAGCTCGCCCGCACGATGGTCGCGCTCGGCACCGACTCGGGTGTCGCCACGACGGCCCTCCTGACCGACATGAACACGCCGCTCGGCCTCGCCATCGGCAACGCGAACGAGGTCCGCGAGTCCGTCGAGGTTCTCGCCGGCGGCGGCCCTGCGGATGTCGTCGAGCTGACCGTCGCGCTCGCCCGCGAGATGCTCGCCCTCGCCGGTCATCCCGACGCGGACGTCGAAGCCGCGTTGAGGGACGGTCGTGCGATGGACTCGTGGCGCCGCATGATCCAAGCGCAGGACGGCGACCCGGATGCCGCGCTCCCGACCGCGCGCGAGACGCACACCGTCACCGCGACCGAGTCCGGCGTGATCACGCGCCTCGAGGCCCTGCCGTTCGGGATCGCCGCGTGGCGCCTGGGCGCGGGCCGGGCACGTGCGCAGGACCCCGTCATCCACGCCGCCGGCATCGACCTGCACGTGAAGCCGGGCGACACCGTGACGGCCGGACAGCCGCTGTTCACCCTGCTGGCCGACGATGAGAACCGCTTCGCGCGGGCCACCGAGGCGCTCGAGGGCGCCTGGGAGATCGGTGCCGAGGCGCCGGCATCCACTCCGCTCGTCCTCGAGCGCATCACCGCCTGACCCCCTCACGACAGGACTGCACCCATGGCCATCGACCAGCACGGCGACGCGAAGCTCGAGGGCGTCTCGATCCGCTCGCTCCCCAAGGTCTCGCTGCACGACCACCTCGACGGCGCGCTGCGCCCGCAGACGATCATCGAGATCGCCGACGAGGTCGGCGTCGAGGTCCCCGAGGCGGCCGCCGACGACCTCGCCGACTGGTTCGAGGACCAGTCCGACAGCGGCTCGCTCGTCGAGTACCTGAAGACCTTCGATCTCACGATCGCCGTGATGCAGACCCGCGACGGCCTGCGCCGTGTCGCGAAGGAGTTCGTCGAGGATCTCGCCGCCGACGGCGTGATCTACGGCGAGGTCCGCTGGGCTCCCGAGCAGCACCTGCAGGGCGGTCTGAGCCTCGACGAGGTCGTGGAGGCCGTGCAGGAGGGCATCGAAGAGGGTGAGGACGCCGTCGAGGCGTCGGGCCGCGACATCCGGGTCGGCCAGCTCATCAGCGCGATGCGCCACACCGACCGGTCGCTCGAGATCGCCGAGCTCGCCGTCCGCCACCGTGGGCGCGGCGCGGTCGGATTCGACATCGCCGGTCCCGAGGCCGGGTTCCCGCCGTCGAACCTGCGCCCGGCGTTCGACTACCTGGCATCCGCCTTCTTCCCCGCCACGGTGCACGCGGGTGAGGCAGCAGGCCTGGACTCGATCCGCTCGGCCCTCATCGACGGCCGCGCCCTGCGCCTCGGGCACGGCGTGCGCATCGCCGAGGACCTCGACGTCGTCGAGCAGAAGGGCGAGGAGGTGCAGGTGCGCTTCGGCGACCTCGCCCGCTGGGTGCGCGACCGCGAGATCCCGCTGGAGCTCTCGCCGTCGTCGAACCTGCAGACCGGCGCGATCGCCGCGTGGGGGACGCAGCTCGAGGACCACCCCTTCGACCTGCTCTACCAGCTCGGGTTCGCCGTCACGGTGAATGTCGACAACCGTACGATGAGCCGCACGTCGCTCACGCGCGAACTCTCGCTGCTCGCCGACGCGTTCGAGTACACGCTCGAGGACCTCGAGGCGTTCCAGCTGAACGCGGCCGCGGCCGCCTTCCTCACGATCGAGGAGCGCGAGGAGCTCATCGAGCTCATCGGCGAGGGCTTCTCGGCCTGACGGCTCTCGAGGTCCCGCGGCGCGCGCGGCTCACCGGCACTATCCGCGGAGATCTCCGGGTCCTGGCCCGCAATTCG
This sequence comes from Microbacterium sp. ARD31, assembly GCF_031844425.1. Lineage (NCBI taxonomy): Bacteria > Bacillati > Actinomycetota > Actinomycetes > Micrococcales > Microbacteriaceae > Microbacterium > Microbacterium sp. ARD31. Next base: position 1,209,140 of record NZ_JAUZVE010000001.1, on the reverse strand, counting down.
GTCCGGAGCGGTGACGCACCCTCCGATTCTCCGCGGTCAGTGCCGGGCGAGGGCACAACTGATCGACGTTCGGACGCGATCACGGTGGTACTGGATGTCCTCCGCGAGCGGGCGCACCGTGGCGTAGCCGAGCGCGGCGGCCGCGAGGTCCCGTCTGCGGTCGCGCTTCTGCGCCTCCCACCCCTCGTGGTGGGCGCGGCTGTCGCATTCGATGATCAGCCATCCCTCCACGACGAAGTCGACCCGCCCGACGGTCGGGATCCTGACCTGCGTCTCGAATCGGCAACCCAGCGAGCGGAGGATCAGTCGCATCAGGGTCTCCGGTCCGGACTCTGCCGATGGGTCCATGAGGGATCTGAGGCTGCGATGCCTCTGGGGGAGCCGGCGGAAGGCCTCCGCGATGGCGGTCTCGTCGATGAGACCCAGGTGCCAGGCGCTGTCGAGGGTCGCGACGGCGGCTCGAGGTTCCTGGCACCGGACGGCAGCCACGACCGCGCTGACGATGTCGACGGCCGTCGCGGATGTCGGCAGCGATGCGGGCCGCCAGTGTCGGACGACGTCGGGCTCAGCCGGCGCGAGGCTGCTGCGGTGCGGCGTCACCTGGACGTGCAATCGCGTATCCGCGAGGACGTACACGCCGAGCGTCCGCAGCAGCGATACGCAGTCCAGGCGGTCACCCGATCGAGCAGCGCGAATCAGGTCGGGATGCGCGTTCCCCGGGAGGTAACGGTCCCGACGTACGCGTACGAGTCGGCCGGCGGCCACGGCGTCGTCAATGTCCCGACGTCGCATGCCGGCGTCGCGGAGCTCCCGCCGAGAAAGGGCGTGGGTGGGGAGTGTGTGAGCAGACATGCGCCCCAGGGTGACGGTTCCGGCGGAGACGCTTGCCGCGGCGGGACCGACCTGGGGAGCAGCGCCTCGATCCCGCGTCCGGGGAGGAGCCGGCGTCGACCCTGTGCGCGGAGTTCTGGGCCCGTACCGGGTTGCCTGCGCCCCGCGCGGAATTGGCCGTGTAGCGCCATCCGAGGAGTCTTGTCGCCGGGCGGCCGCTCAGGTCCGCGATCGACGGGGCCGAAGGAGATTTCTCCGCGGTTGGAGCTCGCGGAAAGGTCGGAGTGGGGCGGCAGTCGGAAGTGGAGACGAGAGTTTTTCCGCGGCTGTGGCCGGAGGTCCGGTGAGGGCCGGTTCCGCGGCTGTCGCCGGGCGTGCGGCTACCCGGCCGGAGTGGGACCTCGGCGGCGCTCAGCGGCGGGGGAGGAGCTCCGCGACGGATGCCGTGATCTCGGCCGTCATGTCGGCGTCGTCGATCGTGGGGGTGCCGTCACCGGCCTGGGGGCCGTAGTCCCCGAAGGAGGCGTGCGCGGCTCCCGCGATCTCCACGAACGCGGCGTCGGCGGGCAGCATCCCGCGGGCGTCCTGGATCTTCTCGGGCGTCGACAGGCCGTCCTCCGCGCCGGAGATGCTCAGCACCGGCAGGCCGGAATCCGACAGGTCGTTCGCGCAGTACGAGCCGAAGAGGACGAGCCCGTCGGCATCCGGTGCGAGCTGGCACGCGCGCACGCCGCCCAGGGAGTGGCCGCCCACGAGCCAGGCGTCCACATCCGGTGCGGCGGACGTGAAGTCCGACAGCGGCCGCGGGTCGAAGAACGCGAGGTTCAGCCAGGGACGGGTGATGACGACCGTCATCCCGTCTTCGGCGACGAGACCCGACAGCTTCGCCTCGTAGGCCTCGGCCTGGACCTTGGCTCCCGGGATGAAGACGAGACCGACCGTGCTCTCGCCGGACGCCGGCGACATCACGACGTTCCCGCCGGTGTCGGCGACGACGATCCGGTCGTCCTCGCGGACCGAGGCGAGCGGGCCGGCCTCGGCATCCATCACCCCGACCTGGCTCCAGACCACGATGCCCACGACGCCGGCGACGAGCAGCCCCGCCAGCGACAGCGCGACGATCGTGATGACGCGCCGTGCGCGCGACCGGGGCCGCTTCGCCGCGCTCACGCGCGGTAGACGCCGAGCTCGGTCTGCCGCTGCGCGACCTGCTCGAGCACGCGCGCGAAGAGCGGATGCTCCGCGTCGAGGCCCGTGACGGAGGTGGTGAAGGCCGCGGCATCCTCGGTCCGGATGCGCTCCTGCAACTCGACCGCTTGCGGATCCGCGGCGTCCTCGAAGCGCAGAGCGGCGGCGATCGCGGCGACGAGACCGTCCACCGGGAGTCCGCGCTCGGCGGCAGCAGCTGCCGGTCCGATGAAACGTTCGTGGCGCGAGAGCTTGCGCAGCGGCTGCCGGCCGACCCGCTGGACGGTGTCGGGGAGCGCCTCGTTCGAGAACCGGTCGAGAATGGTCGCGCGGTAGTCGGCGAGCTCGCCGGCATCGAGGCCGTGGGTGGCCGACAGGAAGGCGGACGTCTCCTCAAGGGCCCGCTCGACCTCGGTGCGGATGCCGGGGTCGGCGAGGGCGTCCGAGATGCGTGTGATCCCGGCGACGTACCCGAAGTAGGCGGTCGCAGCGTGGCCGGTGTTGACCGTGAAGAGCTTGCGCTCGATGTAGGGAGCGAGGTCGTCGACGAAGTGCGCGCCGGGGATGTTCGGCAGGTCGTCGCCGAAGGGACCGCGCTCGATCGCCCACTCGAAGAACGGCTCGACGGTGACGTCGACGCCGGCGCCCTCGGGCTGGCCCGGGACGATGCGGTCGACCGCGGTGTTCGCGAAGACCGCGCGGGCCTGGAGGTCGCCCCAGGCATCGCCGGCGAGCTTCTCGATCTCGGCGCGGAGGGTGTCGGTCGCGCCGATCGCGTTCTCGCACGCCATGACCTGTAGGGGCTTCGCGTCTGCCGCTCGACGGGCGAGCCCTTCGAGGATGTGCGGTGCGACGAAGGGCAGGATGTTGGGCCCGACCGCCGTCGTCACGACGTCCGCCGTCGCGATCTCGTCGGCGACCGCGTCGGGGTCGGCCCGGCTGTCGAGGGCGCGGAAACCGGTGACCGTCTTGTCGCCGCCGCCCGGTCCGACCTCGTGGACGGTGTAGGCGGATGCCGCGTTGATCGTCTCGACGAGGGTGGGGGCGACGTCGGAGAAGACGAGGTCGTACCCGCCCTCGTGAAGCAGCAGGCCGACGAAGCCGCGACCGATGTTGCCGGCGCCGAAGTGGACGGCTTTCATGCGTTGTTCACCGTCGCGAGCAGCTGGTACAGCTCCTCGGGGGTCTGCGCGGCCTTCAGCTTCGCGACCTCGTCGTCTTCGGAGAACAGCAGGGCGATCTGCGACAGGATCTCGAGGTGCTCGTCGCCCTTGCCGGCGATGCCGACGACGAACGTGACGTGCTCGCCGCCCCAGTCGACGCCGCCGTCGTAGCGGACGAAGGAGAGCGCCGAGTCGAGGATCGCGTCCTTCGTCTCGTTCGTCCCGTGGGGGATGGCGAGTTCGTTGCCCATGTAGGTCGAGACCGCGACCTCGCGCTGCTGCATGGCGTCGAAGTAGGCGCCGGTGACGGCGCCGGCGGCCTCGAGGATGTCGGCCGCCTCCTTCATCGCCTGCTCCTGGCTGACGGAGCCGGAGTGGATGCGGATCTGACCGAGGGTGAGGACGTCGCGAGCCATGACTTTCTCCTTCTGGGGACTGTGTGTGGGAAAAAAGCGCTGCGGGGCCGGGACCATTGTCTCCGACCCCGCAGCGGACCGCATCAGGCGTCGCCGCGCTGGCGGCGCACCATTTCCACGACCTCGTCGTACTTCGGCGAGTTCATGAAGTTGTCGACCGAGACGTGCACCGAGCCGGGGGTGACCCCGCGGGCACGATCGGTCAACTGTGCCTGGGTGATGACCAGGTCGGCGGACGGGTCGAGGTTGGCGATCGCCTTGTTGGTGACCGTGACGCCCTCGACGCCCGCCTTCTTGAACTTGTTGCGCAGGACGCTCGCACCCATGGCGGACGACCCCATGCCGGCGTCGCACGCGAACACGATGTTGGAGATCTCGCGGTCGGCCACGGCGGTGCCGGCCGGAGCGGATGCCGCAGCCGCCGCCGTGCCGGAGCCGCGGAGCGCGTCCATCGCCGAGGACGACTTCCCCTTGTTCGCCTCGGTCTGCGCGATCGCGGCGCCGAACGTGTCGCCCTCGGCGGCGAGGTCCCGCTTGCGGGAGGCCCGCAGGATGACCGCGGTGATGAGGAACGTCACGACGGCCGCGACGATCACCGAGAGGTACACGACGAGCAGGTTCGGCACACCCGCGCCGACCGCGGCCGCGGTGACCGCGATGATGCTGCCGGGGGCGGCCGGGAACTGGAGTCCGCCGTTGAAGAGCATGTTGACGGTCACGCCGCTCGCACCACCCGCAATGAGGGCGAGGATCGTAGCCGGCTTGCTCAGGGCGTACGGGAAGTAGATCTCGTGGATGCCGCCGAGGAACTGGATGATCGCCGCACCGGGGGCGGAGGCCTTGGCCTGACCGACACCGAAGAAGGTGAAGGCCATCAGCAGGCCCAGGCCGGGGCCGGGGTTGGCCTCGATGAGGAACAGGATCGACTTGCCGGTGTCCTCCACCTGCTGCAGGGCCAGCGGGGTGAACACGCCGTGGTTGATGGCGTTGTTGAGGAAGAGCACCTTCGCGGGTTCGACGAAGATCGACAGCAGCGGGAGCAGGCTGAGTGAGACGAGCCAGTCGACGATGCCGCCGAGGAACGCGCTGACGCCGAGCATGATCGGGCCGAACGCGAAGAACCCGATGATCGCGAGGATCATGCCGAGGATGCCGGCGGAGAAGTTGTTGACGAGCATCTCGAAGCCGGGCTTGATCTTGCCGTCCCACAGCTTGTCCATCTGCTTGGTGATCCAGGCCGCCAGCGGACCCATGATCATCGCGCCGAGGAACATCGGGATGTCGGTGCCGACGATGACACCCATGACGGCGATCGTCGCCACGACGCCACCGCGGGCGTCGTAGACCATGCGACCTGCCGTGTTGGCGATGAGCAGCGGCAGGAGGTACGTCACCATCGCGCCGACGAGGCCGATGTACCCGGTGTAGGTCCCGGCGTCACCTTCGGTGAGCGCGGTGCGGGCACCCTGCCACCCGATCTGGGCCACATCTCCGCCGCCGCCGAGGATCTCGGCGACGGGGAACCAGTGCCAGCCGAACGGGCTGCGGGCGCCGAAGAAGCCGTCGGGGATGAAGAGCATGGTGATGAAACCCCATGCGATGAACGCTGCGATGTTCGGCATGATCATGCCGGACAGGAACGTCCCGAATCGCTGCACGCCGACGCGTGCGCGGCTCGGTGCGCGGGTGGCTGTTGTCGCCGTTGACATGTGCTGGTTCTCCTTTGGTGTGCCGCGGGTCATGCGGCGGTGTGCTGTGCTGCGGCTTCCTGGGCCGCGGCTCGGGCGGATGCCGCATCGGATGCGGCGAGGGCTGCTTCGGCGATGCGCTTCGCGTCGTCGAGGCTGTGGTGCAAGAGAGTGGCGCGCACGTCGGCGAGCGCCGTCGGTGCCATGGAGAGCGTCGTCGCGCCGAGGCCGACGAGGACGACCGCGAGCAGCGGGTCGGCGGCGGCCTCGCCGCAGATGCCGACCGGCTTGCCGTGGGCACGGCCGCCGTCGCCGGTGAGCTTCACCAGCTGCAGGACGGCGGGATGCCACGGGTCCTGGAACGAGGCGACCGAACCGAGCAGGCGGTCGGCCGCGAGCGTGTACTGGGTGAGGTCGTTGGTGCCGATCGAGGCGAAGTCGGCGTGGGCGAGCACCCGGTCGGCGAGGAGGGCCGACGACGGGACCTCGACCATGACACCGGCCGTCTTGATGCCGTACTCCTTCGCGAGGGTGACGAAGTACTCCGTCTCCTCGACGGTCGACACCATGGGGGCCATGACCCACAGGTCGGCGTCGGTGGCGGCATCCGCGTTCGCAAGGGCGGTCAGCTGCTCGCGCAGGATGTCCTCGCTCGCGCGCAGTGCGCGGAGCCCGCGCAGACCGAGGGCCGGGTTCTCCTCGTGCGCGTCGTTGAGGAAGGCGAGCGGCTTGTCGGCGCCGGCATCCAGGGCGCGGACGACCACCTTCTTGCCGGGGAACGCCTGCAGCAGCTCGGTGTACGCCGTCGTCTGCTCCTCGACGGTGGGAGCCTGCGACGAGCTGAGGAAGAGGAACTCGGTGCGGAAGAGCCCGACACCCTCGGCGCCCAGCTCGACGGCCTTGGCGGCGTCGGCGGGCTTGCCGAGGTTCGCGAGCAGCGGCACCGTCGTGCCGTCCGCCAGCGCGCCGGGCGTGATCGGCGCGTCCGCGGCGGCGGCGCGGTCGGCCTCGCGGCGCTCGGCCTGCGCGATCTCGTCGTCGGTGGGCCGGGTCGTGACGATGCCGGCGGCGGCGTCCACGATCACCGTCTCGCCCTCGGTCAGCCCCGAGGCGCTGTGCACGCCGACGACGGCGACGATCGACTTCTCGCGCGCGAGGATCGCCGTGTGCGAGGTCGGGCCGCCTTCGGTCGTGACGAGGGCGAGCACTTTGTCGAGGTCCAGCAGGGCGGTGTCGGCCGGAGCGAGGTCCTTCGCGACGAGGACGAACGGATGCCCGGGGTCGGGCACGCCCGGTGCCGGCACCCCGCGCAGGTGGGCGATGACCCGCTGCGCGACGTCGTCGAGGTCCGCGGCGCGCTCGCCGAGGTAGCCGCCCATGGCGGCGAGGGAGTCACGGAACGAGGCGAACGCGTCGAAGACGGCGAACTCGCCGGTCGCGCCGGCGGCGAGACGGGTGGCGACCTCGTCCTCGAGGGCGGGGTCCTCGGCCATCATGGCCTGCGCCTCGAGTACCTCCTGCGCGGCTCCGCCGGCGGTGGCGCCGCGCTGCTCGAGCTCGCGGGCGACCGCCTCGATCGCCGCGGCGACGCGGGCCTTCTCCTCCTCGGCGCTGAGCGTGCTCTTCTCATCCTTCGGCGCGGGCAGCGGCTCGGCCATCCGCGCGACGGGCCCGTGGCTCACGCCCAGGCCGATTCCTACTCCTCGAAGCTCAGTCATGTGTCCCTCAGGCGTCGTGGTCGGTGGTCAGAAGTTCGGTCAGGGTGTCGAGGACGTCCGCCGCGCCCGGCCCGTCCGCGGTGAGCGTGACGTAATCGCCGCTCTCCGCGCCGAGCGAGATGACGCTCAGGATGCTCGCCGCGTTGACCGCGCCGCCGGCCCCCTTCGAGATGGTGACCGGGATGCCGGCATCCTTCGCCGCCTGCGCGAAGAGCTTCGCGGGGCGGGCGTGCAGGCCGTGGGAGGAACCGATCCTCACCGTCCGGCTGGCCGGTGCGCTCATCGCGGGGTCCTTTCGATGCGGTCGGCGGCGGTCGCGGTGGTGACGAGGGCGAGCGTGCGGGTTCCGTCACGATCGTCGAAGACGTCCTCCGGGAGCAGAACGACACGCGCCTGTCGGGTGGCGGCATCCCGCTCGATGTCGGGGAGGGCGGAGGCAAGATGCGGACCCACGAGCACCACGTCGCCGGCCTCAGTCCCCGTGGCAACCATGCCGGGGACACCCGCGTGGACGAGCAGTTCCCTGCCTTCGCGCTGTGCGGCCTGCCGCAGACGCTGGGCGACGAACGTGCTCGACGCGCCGGCGCCGCAGACGACGAGGATCTTCATCGATCCGCCTCCTTGTCTCCCCGTAATTCTCATCCGACTCCCAGGAAGCGACAACCAGGCCTTCTTCCGCGGGGGAGGAAACCCCGGTGGTCCCGCGGATGGTTGACTGGACCCGTGAGTCGGACGAGGCAGGATCGCGTCATGGCGCTCCTGGCGAGGGATGCCGGGTGGCGTACCGCCGGCGAGCTCGCCGACCTCGTCGGGGTGACGCCCCGCAGCATCCGTTCGTACGTGGCCGCCCTCAACGCGCGGGTGCCCGGCGGCGACGCCGTCGAATCGGGTCCGTCCGGCTACCGCGCGGGTGCCGGGGCGGCGGGGGCGCTGCAGCCCGTGTCGGAGGAGACCCCCCGCGACCGGTTGCACCGACTCGTCCGCGACATCCTCGATGCGCCGGACGGCATCGACGTGTACGCCGCGGCGCAGCGCTTCCACGTGAGCGACGCCACCCTCGAAGCCGACCTCGGGCGCGTGCGCGCACTGCTGAGCGGCACGCAGCTGACCCTCGAGCGCTCCGCTGAGCGCGTGCGGTTGGTGGGGACGGAGATGGCCCAGCGGCGCCTGCTCAGCCGACTGGCGCACGACGAGATGGAGCAGGGTGCGTTCGACCTGCGCGCCCTGCGGCGCGCCCTCGGCGAGAGCACCGCCGAGACATCCGCGCTCGCGGCGTTCAAGGACGACCTGGTGGCGGGCCTCGGCGACCTGGGATACCTCGTCAACGAGTTCGGCATCGGCGACGTCATGATGCACATCGCGATCGCCGCCGACCGGGTGGGGCGCGGACGCGGACTCGACGGCCCTCCGGTCGACGACGCGCCCGCGCGTGCGCGCATCGCCGCCCTGCTCGACCGCCTCGCCGTGAGTCACCTCGGCGTCCGGCTGGGCGACGGCGACCGCGACCACCTGGCCGCGCTCGTGCAGACCCGCGTCGTGGCGCCGGGCGCGGCCGAACCCGACACCGTCATCCGGGGCCGGCTCGATGCGGACGTCGAGACCGCCGTGCGCGGGATCGTCGCGCAGGCGGCATCCGAGTTCCTCGTCGACATCGATCACGACGACTTCATCCTGCGCCTCGCCCTCCACGTCCAGAACCTGCGTCAGCGCGCGCAGGACCAGGCCTGGTCGCGCAACGCGCTCACCCGTTCGCTCAAGTCCAGCTACCCGATGATCTTCGAGGTCGCCGTCTTCATCGCCGAGCAGCTGCGCGACGTCGTCGGCGCACCTCTGTACGAGGACGAGATCGCCTACATCGCAATGCACGTCGGTGGCCGGCTCGAGCGGTCCCGCCAGTCGGCTCGTCTGCTGACGGCGACGCTCGTGTGCCCGGGGTACTACGAGATGCACGAGCTGCTGCGGGCGAGCATCGACCGCGCGCTCGGTCGCGAGATCGAGGTCGTCGCCGTCGAGACGCGCGTCGACCCCGACTGGGCGGGGCTCGACACGGATCTCGTCCTCACGACGATCGATCCGCCCGCGCCGTCCGACCGCATCGTCCGGGTGCAGCCCTTCCTCACCGAACCCGACGTCGAGCGCGTCCAGGGCGCGGCGGCCCGCGCCCGCCGCGCGCGACGCCTGGCGGGCCTGCGCGCGGAGCTCGAGCGGTACTTCTCCGCCGAGGCCTTCGTGCCCCGCCTGCCCGCCGATGCGGACGAGGAGACCGTCATCCGCGGGCTCGGCGGACTGCTGGCGGCCCAGGGCGTCATCACCGAGGACTACGTCACCCGCACGCTCGAGCGGGAGCGGATCTCTTCGACGGCTTTCACCGATGCGCTCGCCGTCCCGCACGCCATCGGGATGACCGCGACCCGCACCGCGATCGCCGTGGGCCTGGCCGACCCGTCGATCCGCTGGGGCGACGGTCGGGTGCAGGTCGTGACGATGGTCGCGTTCTCCGAGTCCGACCGCGAGGCCTTCCAGACGGTGTTCGAGCAGCTCGTCGAGGTGTTCAGCGAACGCGACAGCGTGCAGCGGATCCTGCGCCGCGGCACGACGTTCGCCGCGTTCCTCGACGAGCTCGTCGCCGTCGTCGACGGCTGATCAGCGCGCCAGGCGCGCCTCGAGCCCCATCTTCACCCCGGGCCACTCGTGGGGGAGGATCGAGTACACGACGGTGTCGCGCAGCGTGCCACCCGGGCCGATGCGGTGGTTGCGCAGGACGCCGTCTCGGCGCGCCCCGAGCCGTTCGATCGCGGCCTGCGACTGCCGGTTGTGCCAGGACGTGCGGAATTCCACCGCGATCGCTTCGCACGCCTCGAACGCGTGCCCGAGCAGCAGCAGCTTCGCGGTCGTGTTGACGTCGGTCCGCTGCGCGCTCGGCGACAACCACGTGTAGCCGATCTCGACCCGGCGGTTGACCTGGTCGATGCCGCAGAAGGTCGTCATCCCGCTCGGGGTGCCGTCGACGAGGACCGCGAACGGGTTCATCCGCCCGGCTGCGTGCTCGGCGCGCCGCCAGCTGATCTCGTCGGGGACGGATGCCGGGATGGCGGTGTACCAGGCGTACTCGAGCCCCTCGCGGGCCGCCGCGAGGTCGTCGGCGTGCGCGGCGTCGAGCGGGACCAGGTGCACACGACCTCGGCTCAGGACGACCGGCTCCGTCAGCGGGGTCGCCGTCACGTCTGCGCCGCGGCGAGGATCTCCCGGACGCCGGCGTCCACCGCCGCCAGCCGGGCCGCCGCATCCTCCGCCGAGTCGCCGCGGACGTCGAGATAGGCCTTGAGCTTCGGTTCGGTCCCGCTCGGGCGCACGATGACGCGCGATCCGTCGGTCAGCCGCACCCGCAGTACGTCGCCGCGCGGCGAGCCCTCGGGTGCAGTGAGCAGGTCCTCGATGCGCTCGACGGCGACCGTACCGACGGATGCCGGGGGCGCCGCCCGCAGCGCGCCCATGATGCGCCCGATCACCGACACGTCGTCGACGCGGAGGGACACCTGCCCGCTCGCGAAGTGCCCGAAGGTCGCGGCCGACTCGTCGAGCAGGTCGCCGAGCGTCCGGCCCTCCTCGCGTGCCTCGGCGACGAGGCCCAGCACGGCGACGGCGGCCGAGATGCCGTCCTTGTCGCGCACGGTGTCGGGGTTGACGAGGTAGCCGAGCGCCTCCTCGAACCCGTAGACGAGCCCGGGGGCGCGCGAGATCCACTTGAAGCCGGTCAGCGTGGCGGCGAAGTCGAGGCCGTAGTGCTCGGCGATCGCCTGCAGGCCGGGCGACGAGACGATCGAGCACGCGAGGGTGCCCGCCGTCGCGGTGCGTGCGGCGCGCCAGCCGAGGAGCAGCCCGACCTCGTTGCCGGTGAGCCGGCGCCAGCCGCTGGGGGCGGCGGCATCCGGGATCGCGACGGCGAGCCGGTCGGCGTCGGGATCGTTGGCGAGGATCAGCTCCGCGCCGGCGGCGCGGGCCGCCTCGAACGAGAGGTCCATCGCGCCGGGCTCTTCCGGGTTGGGGAAGGCGACCGTCGGGAACCGCCCGTCGGGCTCGATCTGGTCGGCGACCACCGTCGGCGCCGGGTACCCCGCGGTCTCGAGGATGCGCGAGAGGGTCTCGTGACCCACGCCGTGCATCGCGGTGTAGACCCAGTTCAAGCCGGCCGCACCGGCCGGGGCGGGGGCGACGAGCGCCGTGGCGCGCACGTAGGCGTCCACGACGTCCTCGCTGGCGGTCTCGTAGTCCGCGGAGCGGGGGATCGCGCCGAGGTCCGCGCGGGCGGCGACCTCGTCGATGTGCGCCGCGATCTCGGCATCCGCCGGTGAGACGATCTGTGCGCCGTCATCGGCACCACCGAGGTACACCTTGTAGCCGTTGTCGTCCGGCGGGTTGTGGGATGCCGTCACCATGACCCCGGCGGAGGCGCCCAGGTGCCGGACGGCGAACGCGAGCACCGGCGTCGGCAGCAAGCGGGGGAGGAGGATGGCGCGCAGGCCCGCGCCGGCGAAGATCTCCGCGCTGTCACGAGCGAACACGTCGGAGTTGCGACGACCGTCGTAGCCGACGACGACCGACGGGATCTCGTCGGTCGCGCGCTCGCGCAGGTACGCGGCGAACCCGGCGGCCGCCTGTCCGACCAGCACGCGGTTCATGCGATTCGACCCGGCGCCCAGGGCCCCGCGCAGCCCCGCGGTCCCGAAGGCCAGCCGCGTGTCGAACCGGTCGTGCAGGTCGTCGAGCGCCGCCGCGTCACCGGCCTCGGCCCGCTCGATCAGCGCCCGCAGCTCGTCGCTCGTCTGCGGGTCGGGGTCCTGCGCGAGCCACCCGCGGGCGGCGTCGAGGACGCCCTCGCTCACAGGACGCCGATCACGCGGGCGAGCAGGTCGGAGATGACCGGCTCGGCCTCGCGGCCCGCCTCGATGACCTCCTGGTGGCTCAGCGGGGTGGTCTGGATGCCGGCGGCGAGGTTCGTGATGAGCGAGAAGCCCAGGATCTCCATGCCCGCCTGGCGCGCGGCGATCGCCTCGAGGGCCGTCGACATGCCGACGATGTGCCCGCCGATCGCCTTGGCCATCTGCACCTCGGCGGGGGTCTCGTAGTGCGGTCCGCGGAACTGGCAGTACACGCCTTCGTCGAGCGACGGGTCAACGGTGCGGGCGAGGTCGCGCAAGCGCCGCGAGTAGAGGTCGGTGAGGTCGATGAAGGTCGCGCCCTCGAGGGGGGAGTCGGCCGTCAGGTTGATGTGGTCGCTGATGAGCACGGGCTGCCCCGGCGTCCACGACGTCTTGATGCCGCCCGCGCCGTTGGTGAGGACCATCGTCTTGGCGCCGGTCGCGGCGGCCGTGCGCACACTGTGCACGACACGACGCACGCCGTGCCCCTCGTAGTAGTGCGTGCGCGCGCCGATCACGAGCACGCGCTTGCCGTCCGGGGTGAGGATGCTGCGGATCGATCCGACGTGCCCTTCGAGGGCGGGCTTGCTGAACCCGGTGACATCGGTCGCGGCCAGGGTCGCCGTGGTCTCGCCGATGAGCTCGGCGGCCTTGCCCCAGCCACTCCCGAGCGTCAGGGCGACGTCGTGGTGGTCGACGCCGGTGAGGCGGGCGATGTCGTCGGCGGCGGTCCGTGCGACCTCGAACGGGTCGGCGGTGGGGTCGTCGAGCGGGTGGGTCTCCTCGTGCATGCTCCCACTCTAGGAACCCGGGGACGGCTCGGCCACACGGCGCGCATCGCGTCGCGGCGCATGGGGACCCTGCGGACTGGAAGAATGGTGCGCATGTCTGTGAGCTTCGAGACCACCCAGAGCGTCGCGATCATCGGCGGCGGCCCCGGCGGATACGAGGCGGCTCTCGCAGCGGCCCAGCTGGGCGCCGAGGTGACGCTCGTCGAGCGCGCGGGCATCGGGGGATCCGCGGTCATCACGGATGTCGTCCCCTCCAAGACCCTCATCGCCACCGCCGACGCCGCCGTCGCCATCCGCGGCGCCTCCGATCTCGGGGTGCAGCTGTTCGCCCGGGGCGACAGCGGCAAGCCGCTCAAGCCCGAGATCGCCATCAACCTCGGGGCGGTCAACAAGCGGCTCCTGTCCCTGGCGCGTCAGCAGTCCGACGACCAGCGCGCGCAGCTGGTGGATGCCGGGGTCCGCATCATCTCCGGCCACGGCCGCCTCGACGGGACGCACGCCGTCGTCGTCTCGACCGGCCCCGGCGGCACCGACTTCGACCGGATCGAAGCCGACACGCTCGTGGTCTCGGTGGGCGCCTCGCCGCGCGAGCTCGACAGCGCGAAGCCCGACGGGGAGCGCATCCTGACCTGGACGCAGCTCTACAACATGTCGTCGCTGCCCGAGCACCTGATCGTCGTGGGATCCGGCGTCACCGGCGCGGAGTTCGCCGGCGCCTACATGAACCTCGGGTCGAAGGTGACGCTGATCTCGAGCCGCGACCAGGTCCTCCCCGGTGAGGACTCCGACGCGGCGGCCGTCATCGAGAAGGTCTTCACCCGCGGCGGCATGGAGGTGCTGTCGAAGTCCCGCGCCGAGAAGGTGGAGCGCACGAAGGACGGCGTGGTCGCGACGCTGTCCGACGGTCGCACCGTCGAGGGCAGCCACTGCCTCATGGCCGTCGGATCCATCCCGAACACCGCCGACATCGGACTGGAGGATGCCGGGGTCCAACTCACCGGTTCGGGTCACATCCAGGTCAACCGCGTCGCGCGCACGTCGGTGCCGAACATCTACGCCGCGGGCGACTGCACGACGTTCCTCCCGCTCGCCTCGGTTGCCGCCATGCAGGGACGCATGGCCGTCTTCCACGCGCTCGGCGACACCGTCATCCCGCTCGAGAAGCACCGCGTCACGGCGAACATCTTCACGGCGCCCGAGATCGCCACCGTCGGACGCCAGGAGCGCGACATCGAGTCCGGCGCGGTCAACGGCACGGTCCACAAGCTCCCGCTGGCCGCCAACGCGCGCGCGAAGATGATGGGCGTCAAGGACGGGTTCGTGAAGATCATCGCCCGCGAGGGGTCGGGCACCGTCATCGGCGGCGTCATCGTCGCCCCGCGCGCCTCCGAGCTGATCTACCCGATCGCCATCGCCGTCGAGCGGCGCCTCACGGTCGACCAGCTCTCCCGCGTGTTCGCGGTGTTCCCGTCGCTCGCGGGCAGCATCACCGACGCGACCCGCGCGATGCACCAGGTCGCCCGGGACGAGGACACCTACAGCTGATCCGCGTACCCGGGACGCCGCGTCGGCGTCAAGCCCCCTGGCGAGAGCCGACGGGCACGTAGAGTGGGAGCGTCCTGGGGAGGGCGAGCTGATCTGGGGAAACCCGGAGAGACCTATGCGCGCACCAGCCAGAGCCATGTTGAGCATCGCCGTTGCAGCGTCGGTCGTTCTGGCTTCTGTGCCGTTGTCGGCGGGCACACTGTTCGAGCCGTCGGCGACGACCTCGTCGCAGATTGGCGAAACCGGCGCCGACCCGAGCCCGCCCCCCGCACCGGAGGAGTCCCCGGCGCCGACACCGGATCCGCCGACATCGACACCGGATCCGGCGATACCGACACCGGATCTGTCCGCCGATCCCACGCCCGCCCCCACCGCGTCGGCGAGCCCGGAATCGACTCCCGGGACATCACCATCACCATCACCGTCACCCGAAACGGCCCCGGAAGAGGACCACGAGCGCGACGGTCCCACTCTGCCGCTCACGCGTGACCTCCCACCGGACTCATCGATTCCCGTCGCGCCCTTGCGTCTCACCGTTCCGCAGTACGGACCGCAGCCCGTGTTCCGTCTGCCCTTCGCCCCCGGGATCCGTTGGGGCGCGAGCGGATCCCACTCCGACAGCGACGGCATCAACCGCGGCGCGATCGACTTCTCGCCGCTGTCGTCCAAGGATCGTGCGGTGCGCACCGTCGCGGCTGGAACGGTCTACCGTGTCCGGTGCAGCACAGGGTGGTTCCTGGGCGTCGACCACGGCGGCGGCTGGATGTCGGAGTACTACCACTTGACCAATGCCAAATCCTCGCTCGTCGGCCAGTGGGTGGAGGCCGGGACGACGATCGGCACCGCCGGTCAGACGCTGCCGTGCGGCGGCACGCCCGGAGACAGTGCGCACGTGCACCTTTCCATCCTCAACGCGGCTCTCGACGTGCCCAGCGGCAAGCGCAAGTACGTCTCGGTCAGCGGCATCCAGTTCGACAACTACACGCTCCGCGACTCGAGCGGTGCCTATAACGGCGTCTGGCGGAACCTCCAGGGCGACGTCGTGCTGACGTCGCGCCGGGTCACCTGCTGCCTGACGGCATCCACCCGGATCGGGCCGACCGGCGGGTCCACCCTGCCCGACACCGACGGCAACGGGATCGACGACTACAGCGAAGCCACGACGTGGGATACCGACCTCAACAGCAACGGCTTGCCCGACATCGTCGCGTTCGGCGGCGCCGGTGTCTACACCGCTTTCAACAACGGCCGCACGTTCGGCTCCAATCGTCTCGCCCTTTCTAACTTCGGCACGTCGAAAGGCTGGCAACGCAGTTCGCATCCGCGCATGGTGCTCGACGTCACCGGCGACGGTCGCCCTGATGTCCTGGGCTTCGGTGCGTCCGGAGTCTCGGTTTCGGCGGGCAGTGGAGGCAGCTCGTTCGCCACGGCCCGCAAGTGGAGCTCGGACTTCGGGTCGGACAAGGGATGGCGCGTCGGTGTGCATCAGCGGGTCGTCGCCGACGTGACCGGCGACGGCCGTCCGGACGTCATCGGCTTCGGTGGTGCGGGGGTGTACGTCGCTCGGAATACCGGCTCAGCCTTCGCGTCGGCGCAGCTGTGGTCGCGACAAATGGGCTCGGATGGCGCGTCGGGCGGATGGCGGGCGTCCGCGCACCCGCGCTTCGTCGCAGACGTCACCGGCGATGGTCGTGGCGACCTCATCGGCTTCGGCGCTCGCGGCGTCTACGTCGCCCGCAACACCGGCAGCGGCTTCGCACCGATGCAACCGTGGGTCTCGGATTTCGCGGTGTCGCAGGGCTGGACCGTCGTGAACCACCCGAGATACGTCTTCGACATCGACGGCGACGGGCGGGCGGACATCGTGGGGTTCGGCGCCAACGGCGTCCAGGTCGCTCGGGGGACCGGATCCGGCTTCGCGGCGACCACGCGGTGGTCCGGTTCGTACGGCAGCTCAGCGTCGGCGGGCTCGTGGCGTGGGAGAGTGCATGCCCGGACCTTCGCCGACGTCAACGGCGACGGGCGTCCGGACGTCGTCGCTTTCGGGACGTCGAGAACATTCGTCGCGTTGAACCGCGGATCCTCCTTCGGCCCGTCCACGGCGTGGACCGATGATTTCGGTTCCCGCGAATGGACGCAGGGGTGGATGCCGAGAGTCGCCGTCGACGCGAATGGCGACGGGCGTGCCGACATCGTCGGATTCGCCCGTGATGGCGTGCATGTCGCACTGAGCACCGGCTCGCGATTCGGCGCGGCGACGCACTGGACAGGATCGTTCGGCTGGGACGCGTCGGCAGGCGGCTGGCGTGTCGGCTCGAATCCGAGGGCTATCGGCTTCTAGCCGGACGGCCTGAGGTCATTGCTCCACGCGCAGCTCGATGATCGCCGTTGCGTGCAGGTAGGTCGGAGCGCTGGCGACCCCCTCGATCATGAGGCTGTCGGCGGCTGTCGGCCGCAGGTCGACAGCGTGCGCCTCCTCGTCGCAGGGAATCTCTCGCTCGATGGTGTCATCGACGCCGTCTTCGGTATCCAGGGTGATCGTCACCACCGTGGAGATCGTTTCGACGTCTCCTCCATAGCAGCGGGCATCGACGCGGGTGAGTACGGTCCCTGGTTGGAGTTCCAGCAGCATCACCCCGGACTCCGACTCCTCCGTGCCGACTTCGGTCGCGGCGGCTCCCGCAAACCCGGGGCCATCCGACGCGGCAGCCCTCACCTCGTCGGCCCACTGCCTCGCTGCAGAAAGGTCGACACCCGGGTCTTGGGCGCAGCCCGCCAGCAGAAGCAGGGGGATAGCTGCCGCGGCGGCGATCGGACGTGTCGTCTCCATCCCCACACCATAGGTGGCGCGGCGACACCCCATGCGTCAGGAGATCGTGAGCAGCTGATGCCCCGCCGACACGGTCGTGCCGGCCTGCGCGTTGATCGCGCCGACCACGCCGTCCTTGTGCGCCTGGATGGGCTGCTCCATCTTCATCGCCTCGAGGACGACAACGAGGTCGCCCTTGACGACCTGCTGCCCCTCCTCGACGGCGATCTTGACGACGGTGGCCTGCATGGGCGACGCGACGGCGTCGCCGCTCGCGCCCGAGACGGCACTCGCGGTGTGCGAACGACGCGACGGGGGCACGGCGACGGGGCGTCCGACGGCGGCGGGTGCGTGGGTCAGGCGGTCCGGCAGGCTCACCTCGAGGCGCTTGCCCGACACCTCCACGACGACGGTGTGGCGGCCCTCGGGTTCGGCGGCGGGACCCGCCTCGCCGTCCCATGCGGGGATGTCGTTGTGGAACTCGGTCTCGATCCAGCGGGTGAAGACGCCGAACGTGCCGTCCTCGGCCGTGAAGGCGGGGTCGCGGACGACCTTCCGGTGGAAGGGCAGCACCGTCGGCATCCCGGCCACCTCGAACTCGTCGAGGGCGCGGCGCGACCGCTCGAGGGCCTCTTCGCGCGTGCGTCCCGTGACGATGAGCTTGCCCAGGAGCGAGTCGAAGGCGCCCGAGACGCTGTCGCCGGCGGTGACACCGGAGTCCAGGCGCACGCCCGGTCCGCCGAAGGTCTTGAACACGTGGATGTCGCCGGGGGCGGGCAGGAAGCCGCGGCCCGGGTCCTCACCGTTGATGCGGAACTCGAACGAGTGGCCGACCGGCTCGGGGTCGGCGTAGTCGAGCGTGCCGCCCTCGGCGATGCGGAACTGCTCGCGGACGAGGTCGATGCCGGTGACCTCCTCCGAGACCGGGTGCTCGACCTGCAGACGGGTGTTCACTTCGAGGAACGAGATCGTCCCGTCGGCGCCGATGAGGAACTCGCACGTGCCGGCCCCGACGTAGCCGACCTCCGTGAGGATGGCCTTCGACGCGGAGTACAAGGTCTCGTTCTGCTCGGCGGTGAGGAACGGTGCGGGAGCCTCTTCGACGAGCTTCTGGTGCCGGCGCTGCAGCGAGCAGTCGCGGGTCGAGACCACGACGACGTTGCCCGCGGCATCCGCGAGGCACTGCGTCTCGACGTGGCGCGGCTTGTCGAGGTACTTCTCGACGAAGCACTCGCCGCGACCGAACGCCGCGATCGCCTCGCGGGTCGCCGATTCGAAGAGCTCCTCGACCTCGTCGAACTCGCGCGCGACCTTGAGGCCGCGTCCGCCGCCGCCGTACGCGGCCTTGATCGCGATGGGCAGGCCGAACTCGCGCGCGAAGGCGACGACCTCGTCGGCGCCCTCGACCGGCCCCGGCGTGCCCGGGGCGAGCGGGGCGCCGACCTTCTCGGCGACGTGGCGGGCGGTGACCTTGTCTCCGAGCGCCTCGATGGCCTCGGGGGAGGGGCCGATCCAGACGAGCCCCGCGCCGATCACGGCGCGGGCGAAGCCGGCGTTCTCGGCGAGGAAGCCGTAGCCCGGGTGGACGGCGTCGGCGCCCGAGCGGCGCGCGACCGAGAGGATCTTCTCGATGGAGAGGTAGGTGTCGGCGCTCGTCGAGCCGCCGAGGCCGTACGCCTCATCAGCCAGCCGCGCGTGCATCGCATCGCGGTCCTGGTCGGCGTAGACCGCCACCGACGACTTCCCCGAGTCGCGTGCGGCGCGGATGATGCGCACCGCGATCTCGCCTCGGTTGGCGATCAGCACTTTCGAGATTCCGGTGGTCACGCTCTCAGGCATGGCTTCGAGCCTACCCACGAGTGAGGCCGCTCCTTTGGATCACTCGCACAAGATCATCGGGGTTTCGTGTCGCGGATCCCACTAAGCGGATGCCGCGCCGCCGCCGCCCGCGGAGTTCCACAGCGTCGTCCACTCGACCCCGAGCTCGCGGACGAGTCGGCGCAGGGTCGACAACGACATCCCGACCACGGTCGACGGGTCGCCCTCGACCCGCTCGATGAACGCGCCGCCGAGGCTGTCGACGGTGAAGGCGCCCGCCACCAGGAGGGGCTCAC
This sequence comes from Microbacterium sp. ARD31, assembly GCF_031844425.1. NCBI lineage: Bacteria > Bacillati > Actinomycetota > Actinomycetes > Micrococcales > Microbacteriaceae > Microbacterium > Microbacterium sp. ARD31. The sequence goes on along the minus strand of NZ_JAUZVE010000001.1, from coordinate 1,189,958 downwards.
CGGTCGCCACGTACGCGTCGATCTCGGCATCCGTCACATCCGCCGCGAAGGTCACGGACGCGGCGGCCACCGCATGGGCCTCGACGGGGTCAGCGCCCGGGCGGACGAGGAACACGCTGTGCCCCGAGTGAAGCACGCCGGTGCGGCCCCGCATGGACTGCCACCGGGCGCGCGCCGCCTCGGGTGTGTAGGGCTTGCCGAGGATCTCGCCGTCGAGTTCGAACATCGAGTCGCCGCCGACGACGAGGCCCTCGAAACCTTCCGCGGCGACGGTCGCCGCGACGTCGGCCGCCTTGCGTCGGGCGAGGAGGAGCACGTGTTCCTCCGACGGCAGCGTGCGGGCCTGCGCCGCCTCGACCGCCGCGATCACGGCCTCCTCGTCGACCTGCGGTGAGCGGGTGGTCGGCTCGATGCCGACCTGGCGCAGCAGCATCAGACGGGCGGGGGAGGTGGAGGCGAGGCACACGCGCATACCGACCACGGTAGCCGCGCGGGCGGGAGTGGATGACGGTCCGCGGCGACCCGGTGTGACAGCATCGGAGCATGCAACCGGGAGACCTCCTCGACCTCGAGATCACCGCCGTCGCGCACGGCGGTGTGTTCGTCGCCCGGCACGAGAACCGTGTCGTGTTCGTCTCGGACGCGATCCCCGGCGAGCGGGTGCGCGTCGCCCTCACCGACACGCGCAAGGCGTCGTTCTGGCGGGGCGACACCGTGGAGGTGTTGGATGCCTCGCCCCACCGCCGTCCGCACGTGTGGGAGCCCGCCGATGTCAGCATGCCTCCCGACGCCCGGCCCGGCGGTGCGGACTTCGGTCACATCGCCCTCGCCCATCAGCGCGAACTGAAGGCCGACGTCCTCCGCGACGCGCTGTCCCGCTTCGCCGGGTCCACCGCTCCCGTCACGATCGAGCCGCCCCTCCCGCAGACGCACGGCGACCGTCTCGTCGAGGAATCCGCCGACGGCACGGGATGGCGCACCCGGGTCAGCCTGCACGTCGACGACGAGGGACGCATCGGCCCGTTCGCGGCCCGCAGCCACCGCGTCATCCCCGTCGACGACCTGCCCCTCGCGACCGCGGGCATCGCACGCGCGGCGAGCCGTCGGCGCGGCGGCTCCGCCGGCCGCCTCGACCTCGTGCAGCCCGCAGACGGACGCGTGCGCGTGATCCCGCGTGCCGAGCCCGGGCGTTCCCGGCGCCCGGCTCCGGTCGACCCCGCGGCCCGGGAGGTCGTGGTCGAGACCGTCGGCGACCGGGAGTTCCGCGTCGATGCGGGTGGCTTCTGGCAGGTCCACCGCCTCGCCGCCGGCACCCTGCACGACGCGGTCGCCGACGCCGTCGCGGATGCCGTCGACCCCGACGGGTGGCACCTCGATCTCTACGGCGGGGTCGGGCTGCTCGCCGCATCCGTCGCCGATGTCGGCGGTCCCGCCACCCGGATCACCTCGGTGGAGTCCGACGCCCGCGCGACCGAGCACGCGGGGGAGAACCTCGCCGCGTGGATCGGAGCCCGCGCGGAGACCGGCCGGGTCGACCGGTGGCTCGGAAACCTCGTCCAGACGGCCACCCCCGCGCAGCGCGCCCGGCTCGCGCGCGGCACCGTGGTCCTCGACCCGCCCCGCGCCGGCGCCGGACGCGACGTCGTCGAACAGCTCGTCGACCTCTCACCGGCGCGCATCGTCTACGTCGCGTGCGACCCCGTCGCCCTCGCCCGCGACCTCGGCACCTTCGCCGCGCACGGATACACGACGCCCGCGGTGCGGGCCTTCGACCTCTTCCCGCACTCGCACCACGTCGAGGCGATCGCCGTGTTGACGCGGTGACGGCTAGGGTGAGCGCATGATCCGCGTCGCCTTGATCGACGACCACGAATCCGTGCGTCTCGGCCTCGAGGCCGCGTGCAGCCGCACGGACCACCTGCGCGTCGTCTTCTCGGGCGAGAGCGTGGCCGCCTACCTCGATTGGCGGACGCTCACGCAGGAGAACCCCGCGGACGTCGTCGTCCTCGACCTCATGCTCGGGGACGGGGCCACCGTGACCGAGAACGTGACCCGCCTCGTCCACGACGGCTCGCCGGTCATCATCCACAGCGTGGCCGATCGCCCGGCCGCCGTCCGCGAGGCGCTGGTCGCGGGGGCTGCGGGCGTGGTGAGCAAGGCGTCGCGCATCGACGACGTCATCGCGGCGATCGACACGGTCGCCCGCGGCCATGCGCTCGACAACGTCGAGTGGGCGTCCGCCGTCGACGGCGACCGGGCCTTCGCCGACGCGCAGCTCTCCTCGCGCGAGCGCGACGTGCTGCGTCTGTACGCCGCCGGTCTGCCCCTCAAGACGGTCGCCGAGCGACTCGGGGTGGCCTACTCGACGGCGAAGGAGAACATCACCCGCGTCCGCGTGAAGTACGTGGAGGTCGGTCGGCCCGCCCCCACGAAGGTGGATCTGCTGCGGCGCGCGATGGAGGACGGCCTGGTCGCGGAGGAACCCGGTGGCAGTTGAGGTCGCACCGGCGGGAACGCTGACGATCCCGCCCGACTCGACCTTCTTCTCCCGCGAGAGGGTCGAGCGCATCCTCGCGCTCGTCGTCTCGGTGGGATGCGCCATCCTGGGCTTCCAGTCCCTGTTCCACGCGATCGGTTCCACGCAGGAGACGCCGACGTGGAACCTCGTGCTCAGCGTCGTCACCTTCGGCCCGCTGGCGCTCATGATCGCCGCCGGCGTCGTCGGACGCTTCTACCGGGCGCCCGCGGCCGTCTTCGCGATCGTGTTCCCGCTCGTCCTGGTCGTCTGGCCGCTCGCGACCGCGGGGCGGGAGGGCGGCGCGGCGGCGGAGCCCTGGATCTGGTACCTCCTCAACGTCGCGACGGTGGCGACCGCCCTCGTCTTCCCGCTGAGGTTGCAGTACGTGTGGTGCGGCCTCGTCCCGGTCCTCTACGGGGTCGTCCGACTGATTCAGATCGGTGTGGACGGCGCGAGCGTCATCCTCGTCTCGCGTCAGGTGGTCTACGCGATCATCCTCGCCGTCGTCATGATCATGATCGGGTGGATGCTGCGCCTGCTCGCCGAGCGCCTCGATCGCACCCGCGAGGAAGCGGTCCGTTCGTACGCGGCGGCGGCCGCCGCCGACGCGGTGGAGCAGGAGCGGATCTCGGTCGCCGCCCTCATGCACGACAGCGTGCTCGCCGCGCTCATCGCTGCCGAGCGCGCCTCGACGCCGCGCGAGCGCGATCTCGCCGTGGGCATGGCACGTGACGCGCTCACCCGCCTCGCCAACGCCGACCGGGAAGCCGAGGAGGGCCCGGACGAGCCAGTCGACCCGGCGTTCATCGTCGACGGGTTGCGCCGGGCGGCCGCGGAACACGATCTCGACCTCGACCTGCGCGTCACCGTCGATCCGCGGGCTCCGCGGCTTCCGGGACGGGTCGCACGCGCCCTCGTCCTCGCTGCCGATCAGGCGATCGTCAACGCCGTCGAACACGCCGACGCGGTCGGACTGTACGTCGACGTGAGCGCCGACGACCGTCGGGTCATCGTCCGGGTCGTCGACGCGGGCACGGGCTTCGACGTCCAAGCCGTCCCCGAGGACCGCCTGGGCATCAGCGGCTCGATCGTCGCCCGCACCGCGGCGGTGGGCGGGCAGGCGCTCGTGCGCAGCTCGCGCCGGGGCACCGTGGCCGAACTGCGCTGGGAGTACCCGCGATGAACGTGCGCGTCCAGACGGGACTCTCGATCGTCGCGGTCGTCTTCACCGCCTACCTCGCCGTCGGCGGACTCGTGTGGACCGCGCCGGTGGCGCAGCCGGCGCTGTTCATCGCCGCCCTGTCGCTGTACCTCGTCACCACCTGGCTCTGCGTGTTCTGGGGCTTCACGCCGCGGTCGGCTCCGACGGCGACGGCTCCGGTCGCGGCGGACGCGGACGGCCTTCCGCGCGGTGCCTCGCTGCCGCTGTGGCTGTGCCTGCTGGTCCTCGGCACAGCGGTCGTCGTGCCGTTCGCGACCTGGGCGGCGGTCGGCGAGGACCTCCGTCGCGCGACCTTCGCCACGTGGAGCCTCGGCGGCATCGGGGCGCTCCTGACGGTCGTCGTCGTCCGGCGCCGACCGCTCGTGGCGTGGATCGGTGTGGTCCTGCTCGGGGTGTCGTCGTCGTTCTGGATCGGCATCTTCGATTCCCTCGCCCTCGGACTCGTCGGCGCCGCCGTCTGGGTCGTCGCCGCGCAGCTCCTGACGCGATTGGTCGACCGGGCGGCCGTCGACACGGCGGAACTCACCGGCATCCAGCGCCGCTCCTTCGAGTGGCTCGCGAGCCAGGAGGGCCGTCGACGGGAGCGTCGCGTCCGCGTGCAGCAGGCACTCGCCGTCGCCGGCCCCATCCTCATCCGCACGATCGAGTCCGACGGCGACCTCGAGCCCGACGAGCGCGAGCGGGCGCGGCTGGCGGAGGGATCCCTGCGTGACGAGCTGCGCGGGCCGCGCCTGCTCGACGAGGCCGTGCGTGCGCGGCTGCAGGAGGCGCGGCTGCGCGGCAGCACCGTCACCGTCCTCGATGAGGGGGGATTGGATGCCGCCGGCCCGGCCGCGCTCGATCGCATCCGGGCCGAGCTCGCCGACGCCCTCCGCGGCGCCTCGTCGGAGCGGATCTACATCCGCACGTCGCCGCACCCTCGCGTCGCGGTCACGGTCGTGGGCCGGTCCCGCCGACGCGACGACCCGGACGGCGACGAGGTCGTCGACCTCTGGCACGAGATCGCCCATCCGCGACCGGTGGTAGATCGCCCGGCGTCCTGACGGCACCGCGCCGAGAGGACGCGCCGAAAAGAAGAGGCGAGGGGCGGCGAAGCCGCCCGCCCCTCGCCATGCGAGTGGTTACCCGAAAACCGACCCGCACATGTCGATCCGCGCTCTGAGGGATACGAATCGACAGAACGCAGAAGCGTTCCAGCGCTATTAGTCTCTCTGATCGCGAAAAGCGTGTCTGTAGGTACTTTGGGGGACAAATCGGGCGTCAGCCCGCCCACCGGCCCCACGGCACGTCGCGACGCAGATCGTTCCCGACGCCGCGGGCCGAGATCCGCCACGCCGACACGGTCGGCTCGTCCGCGACCGCGGTGCTCGCCTCCTGGGCCAGCGACTCGCTGACGACGGCGATCACCGCGGCGATCTCCTCGGGAGTCGCCGAACCGCGCCGCACCTGGAGGTGCGTCGCATCCGGGCGTGCGTCGTCCGACTCGCTCACAGCGGAATGTTCCCGTGCTTCTTGGCCGGCTGGCTCGCCCGCTTGCCGCGGAGGGCGCGCAGCGCCTTCGCGACGGCGACGCGGGTCTGCGCCGGCTCGATGATCCCGTCGAGCTCACCGCGTTCGGCGGCGAGGAAGGGGGAGGCGACGTTGTACGTGTACTCGTTGGCGAGGCGGGTGCGCACGGCGGCGACGTCCTCGCCGGCTTCCTCGGCGCGCTTGATCTCGCCGCGGTACAGGATGTTGACCGCACCCTGACCGCCCATGACGGCGATCTCGGCGGTCGGCCACGCGAGGTTGATGTCGGCGCCGAGCTGCTTGGAGCCCATCACGATGTACGCGCCGCCGTAGGCCTTGCGGAGGATCACGGTGACGAGCGGGACGGTCGCCTCCGCATAGGCGTAGAGCAGCTTCGCGCCGCGACGGATGACGCCGGTCCACTCCTGGTCGGTGCCGGGGAGGTAGCCGGGGACGTCGACGAGGGTGAGGATCGGGATCGAGAACGCGTCGCTGAACCGGACGAACCTGCTCGCCTTCTCGCCCGCGTCGATGTTGAGCGTTCCCGCCATCTGCGACGGCTGGTTCGCGATGATGCCGACCGTCCGCCCCTCGATGCGACCGAAGCCGATGACGATGTTCGGTGCGAACAGCGGCTGGACCTCGAGGAAGTCGCCCGCGTCGACGATGTGCGAGATGACCTCGTGGATGTCGTAGGGCTGGTTGGGGGAGTCCGGAATGACCGTGTTGAGGACGCGATCGGAGTCGGTCGTCTCGAACTCGAAGCCGGACTCGTACCCCGGGGCATCCGACATGTTGTTGTCGGGCAGGAAGCTGATGAGGGTGCGCGCGTAGTCGATCGCGTCGTCCTCGTCCTCGGCGAGGTAGTGCGCGACACCCGAGCGGGTGTTGTGGGTGTGCGCACCGCCGAGCTCCTCCATGCCGACGTCCTCGCCGGTGACGGTCTTGATGACATCGGGGCCGGTGACGAACATCTGGCTCGTCTTGTCGACCATGATCACGAAGTCGGTGAGGGCGGGGGAGTAGACCGCGCCGCCGGCGGCGGGTCCCATGATCAGCGAGATCTGCGGGATGACGCCCGAGGCCGCGGTGTTCAGGCGGAAGATCTCGCCGTACTTGCCGAGCGCGACCACACCCTCCTGGATGCGCGCGCCGCCGGAGTCGAGGATGCCGATGATCGGGATGCCGCTGCGCAGCGCCAACTCCATGACCTTGATGATCTTCTCGCCGGCCACCTCGCCGAGCGATCCGCCGAAGGTCGTGAAGTCCTGCGAGTACACCGCGACCGTGCGGCCGTGGATCGTGCCGGTCCCCGTGACGACCGAGTCGCCGTACGGGCGGGAGCGGTCCATGCCGAAGGCGGTCGTCCGGTGCCGGACGTACTCGTCGAGTTCGACGAAGGAGCCCGGGTCGACGAGCAGTTCGATCCGCTGGCGGGCGGTGAGCTTCCCCTTCGCGCCCTGCTTGGCGCGGGCGGTCTCCTCGGCGGAGACGACGGCTTCTTCGTAGCGGGCACGGAGGTCGGCGATCTTGCCGGCGGTCGTGAAGAGGTCGGGCTGATCGGTCACGCGTTCCACCCTAGCGAGCGCGGTCCCGGCGGCGTTGGATACCGGCGACAATCGCCGCGCGGATCCGCTGTGGCATCCCTCAGGATGTCGGCTGTCAAGCCGCCCGGCGCTCGACGCGGCCGCGTCTAGGGTGGGCGGCATGTCGATCCCCGAGAACGGTTATCCCCGCGCCGCCGCGGTCAGCCCCCGCCTCCACGTCGCCCCGAGCGTCGACTCGACCAACAAGAAGCTCCTGAAGGACGCCTTCGACGACCCCGACGGTCATCCGCACCTCTCCGCCGTGGTGACCCGCGACCAGACGGCCGGCCGCGGTCGCCTCGACCGCACGTGGGTCACGCCGCCGGATTCCGCGCTCGCGGTGTCGGTCCTGCTGCGGGTCGAGGCGGTCCCCGTCGCGCAGCGGGGGTGGATCCCCCTCATCGCGGGCGCGGCGATGACCGCGGCCGTCCGGGCGCAGCTGGAGGACCGCGAGGTCGGACTCAAGTGGCCGAACGACGTCCTCGTCGGGGGCCTCAAGATCTGCGGCATCCTCGCCGAGGTCATGCCCGGCGATCCGCACGCCGTCGTGGTGGGAGCGGGCGTCAACACCCGGATGACCGCCACGGAACTGCCGGTGCCGACCGCCACCTCGTTCGCGGCACTCGGCCGCACCGCCGACGAGGATCAGCTGCTCGCGGACTACCTCACGAGACTCCGCGACGGGATCGCCGACCTCGCCGTGGGCGGCACCGCCGCGGGCCTTGCGACGACCGCGGTCCGCGACGCGTGCACGACTGTCGGCAGCGACGTCTCCGTCTCCCTTCCCGACGGTTCCTCCCTCATCGGCAGGGCGACCGGCATCGACGATGAGGGGCGGCTGGTGGTCGAGGCCGCGGGCGTCGCGCACGTCGTGTCCGCCGGCGACGTCGTGCACGTCCGGTGACGGTGGGCGCGTCGGCGCACCCGGCATCCGTCGTCGCGCCATGATGGTCCCGTGAGCCAGCCGACCGCGTATCCGGGTCGTCCGCGGACGCCCGCTCCGGGTGCCGCCGCACCCGAGCTCGTGATCGCGCGCTTCCGCCGGCACGGACGCCGACTGCTGTGGCCTGCGATCGTGCTCATCGCCGTGGCGGGGACGACGGGCTACGTCAGCGGCAACCTCCCGTCGCCGTGGGAGGACTGGATGCTGTGGGCCGCCGCCGGGCTCGTGGTGCTGCTGCTCGCAGCCGTGCCCTATTTGCGGTGGTTGTCGCACACCTACACCGTGACCACGCGGCGCGTCATCGAGCGGACGGGTCTCGTCCAGCGTCGCCGCGTCGACATCCCGCACGCCCGCGGCTACACCATTTCCGAACGGCGGGGTCCGGTGCAGCGGCTGTGGGGGAGCGGCACCCTGATCCTCGCCAACGGGGTCGACGAACCGGTGCGGCTCGTCGATGTCCCCTCGGTCCGTCTCGTGCACGAGACGCTGTCGGACCAGGTCGAAGTCAGCCAGATCCTCGCCCACCGCGACTCGCACAGCGTCCCGGTCATCGCGACGGACGACTGAGCGTCTGCGGGCGCCCGCCCGGATGCGCGAGAATGTCGGGGTCGGGAGGAGACGCATGGCACTGCAGGTCGGAATCGTCGGAGGCGGTCAGCTCGCGCGGATGATGATCGCGCCCGCTGTGGAACTGGGACTCGGCGTCCGGGTCCTCGCGGAGGAGCCCGGGATGTCCGCCGGTCTCGCGGCGACCGCGGTCGGCGACTACCGCGACCTCGACACCGTCCTCGCGTTCGCGAAGGACGTCGATGTCATCACCTTCGACCACGAGCACGTCCCGCAGGACGTGCTGCGCGGCCTCGTGGACGCCGGTGTCGCCGTACACCCCGGTCCCGACGCGCTCGCCTACGCGCAGGACAAGATCGACATGCGCACGAAGCTCGGCGAGCTCGGTCTGCCGCAGCCCGACTGGGCTGCCGTGACGGATGCCGCGGCCCTCGACGCCTTCATCGCCGACCACGGCGGCCGCGCCGTTGTGAAGACGCCGCGCGGCGGATACGACGGCAAGGGTGTGCGCGTCGTCTCCTCCTCCGCCGAGGCCGCCGACTGGCTCGACCGCCTGACGGACGGAGCGGCGCTGCTCGCCGAGGAACTCGTCCCCTTCACCCGTGAGCTCGCCCAGCAGGTCGCCCGCCGTCCCTCGGGCGAACTCCTCGTCTACCCGGTCGTCGAGACGGTGCAGCAGGGCGGCGTGTGCGCCGAGGCGATCGCGCCGGCACCGCACTCCGCCGGCCGCCTCGCGGACGTCGCCGCCGAGATCGGCGAGGCGATCGCGACGGGCCTGGGGGTGACGGGCATGCTCGCCGTCGAACTGTTCCAGACCGGCGACGAGCGGCTCCTCGTGAACGAGCTCGCCATGCGTCCGCACAACAGCGGGCACTGGACCCAGGACGGCTCCATCACGAGCCAGTTCGAGCAGCACCTGCGCGCCGTCCTCGACCTGCCGCTGGGCGACACCGCGATGCGCGCACCGCACGCCGTCATGGTCAACATCCTCGGCGGCCCGGCCGAGGGGACCCTCGGTGAGCGGCTCCCCGACGCGCTCGCCGCGCACCCCTCGGCGAAGGTCCACACGTACGGGAAGGACCCCCGCCCCGGGCGCAAAGTCGGGCACGTCAACGTGGCCGGGGACGACCTCGACACGGTCGTCTACGAAGCGCGCGCGGCGGCGGCGTTCTTCCTCGATTGACCCGTGCCGTTCCGGAGTTCTCCAGGCTCGCGCGCCTAGCCTTGATCGGGTGAACAGCCCCCTGCACTCATCGACCGCTCCGCTCATCGGCGTCGTGATGGGATCCGATTCGGACTGGCGTGTGATGTCCGACGCGTCGCAGGCGCTGACCGACTTCGGCATCCCTCACGAGGTCGAGGTGGTGTCCGCCCACCGCACGCCCGACAAGCTGCTGCGCTACGGCCGCGAGGCGCGTGGGCGGGGCCTGCGCGCGATCATCGCCGGTGCCGGCGGCGCGGCGCACCTGCCGGGCATGCTCGCCTCGGTCACGACGCTCCCGGTCATCGGCGTTCCGGTGCAGCTGTCCACCCTCGACGGCCTCGACTCCCTGCTGAGCATCGTGCAGATGCCCGCCGGCATCCCCGTCGCGACGGTCTCGATCAACGGGGCGAAGAACGCGGGCCTGCTCGCCGTGCGCCTGCTCGGCTCGGCCGATCCCGAGGTCGCCGACCGCGTCGCCGCCTACGCCGCCGACCTCGAAGTGCAGGTCGAGGAGAAGAACCGCCGCCTGAAGGACTCCCTGTGAGCCGCCGCCCGGTGGGGGAGCTCCGGTGAGCGTCCTGAGCCCGCCGCGGGCGACCTCGTCGCCCGGCCGTGCTCTCGTCGAAGAGCGTCCGCTCCGCAACCCCGATGCCTCGGCCCCCGGCATGATGTCGCGGCGCGCGTGGTGGCTCGTGGCATCCAACTTCCTCCTTCCCGGGTCCGCGCAGATCCTCGCGGGTGGTCGACGTCTGGGCCGCGTCGGCCTCATCTCGACGATCGTGATGTGGGTGTTCCTCTTCACGACGGTGCTCCTGGCGCTGATGTGGCGCTCGATGCTGACGACCCTCGTCGCATCGTGGTGGACGCTGACCTTCGCGCAGGTGCTGCTCTGGGCGTACGCCGCGCTGTGGGTCGTCCTGACGATCGACACGCTCCGGCTCGCTCGGCTGCGGCGCGTGCCCGGACGCACCCGCGCCGCCGTGTCGATCGTCGCGCTGGTCCTCGCGCTCGTTCCCGCCTCGGCGGCCGCATACACGGCCCAGTCGGTCGTCGCGCCGCTGCGCTCCGGGCTGTCGATCTTCGCCTCCGGCCCGAGCGTGCCCCCGTCGGACGGCTACTACAACTTCCTCCTGCTCGGTGCCGACAGTGGGCAGGGACGCGACTCCATGCGCTTCGACAGCATCTCGGTGGTGTCGGTGAACGCGGACTCCGGCGCGGTGACGATCTTCGGCATCCCGCGCGACCTCCGCCACGTCCCCTTCTCGGACGGACCGATGCGCGACCTGTACCCCGACGGGTTCGAGGGCCACACCTCGTCGACGTGCGGGTGGTCGTCGGGCATCAACCAGCTCATGAACGCCGTCGAGGTGTGCCGCGAGGATCGCGGGGCGAGCCTCTACCCCGATGCCGCCGCGCAGAATTCGACACCGGCCGTCGAAGCGACGAAGGACGCCGCGGAGGGGATCCTCGGCATCGAGATCCCGTACCACGTCTTCATCGACATGCACGGGTTCGCCGACCTCGTCGACGCCCTCGGTGGCGTCAAGATCACGGTCAAGGAACGCCTCCCCGAAGGCCCCGGCCCGCGCTTCGAGGGTCAGCCCGCGGAGGAATGGGCGACCGGATGGATCGAGAAGGGCACCCAGGTCATGGACGGCGAGACCGCGCAGTGGTACGCGCGATCGCGGTACACGACCAGCGACTGGGACCGGATGCGGCGCCAGCGGGAGCTCCAGACCGCGATCCTCGCCCAGGCGACCCCGTCGATGGTCGCGACCCGCTTCAGTGAGGTCGTGGCGGCGGGCAAGAACCTCGTGCAGACCGACATCCCGGACTCCCTGCTCCCGTTCCTCGTCGATCTCGGCGTGAAGGCGAAGGACCAGAAGGTCCAGGATCTCGAGCTGACGCCGAAGGGGGTCGGCATCGATCCGGAGGACCCCACCGCCGAGGACTGGGCGAAGATCCGCGGCGAGGTCCAGGCGCTCCTGCATCCGCCGACGCCGACACCGACGACCGCGCCGTGAGCGCACAGGGGGAGTTCCGATGACGACCACACTGCGGGTCGTGTTCGACCCGTCCGCTCCCGGCACCGGGCCCGATCTCGCGACCGCCTCTCGGGAGCTGGCCGCCGCGCTCGTGGCGACGGCGCCCAGCGGGTGCGAGGTGCGCGCGATCGTCCCCAGCGACGCGGGGGACGACACCTTGGCCGCGCAGGGCGTGGCGGCCGCCGATCGCCTCCCGGTCGGCTCCGCCGCCGCCGCAGCCCTGTGGCGGCGCGGACTCCGCGCGGGCGCCGGCGACGGCCTCATCCACTCGGCGACGCTCGCAGCGCCGCTCGTGCGGCACGACCGCGTCCACGACCACGACCAGACGGTCGTGACACTGTGGGACGTCCGTCCGTGGGACCACCCCGACGAGGTGCCGCGGACGGATGCCGCTTGGGCCCGCGCCATGCTGCGCCGGGCCGTCCGGCACGCCGACGCCGTCGTGGTGCCGACGCACGAGCTCGCCCACCGGGTCGCCGAGCTGGCGCCTCTCGGGGACCGGATCCGGGTGATCGCAGGAGCTCCCGAGAGCGCCCTCCGCGTCCCCAGTGACGAGATCGGACGTCGGCGCGACCTCGGCCTGCCCGAGGGGTACGTCCTGCTCTCGGGGTCGTCGGCGGCATCCGACCGTCTGCGCACCGGTTTCGAGGCCGTCGTGACATCCGGACGGGACACGGCCGTCGTCGTGATCGACGCGCCCGACGGCCAGGAACCCGCGATCGCCGAGCTCGCCGCCGCGGCGGGCCTGCCCGAGCGACGGGTGCACGTGCGCGGCCATCTCGAGGCGCCCGATCGCGCCGCGGTCCTGGCCGGCGCCGTCGCTTTCCTCGTGCCGTCGGACAGCACGGCCTTCCCTTGGCGGACGCTGGATGCGCTCCGACTGGGGGTCCCCATCGTGGCCGCCGACAGCGCGACGCACCGCGAACTCCTGCTGGACGGAGCGACCTTCGCGCCGGGCGACGCCGGGTCGCTGGGGGACGAGCTCGCCGCGACACTCTCATCGACCTCCGCGGTGGAGCGCCTCGCCGTCCTTGCCGCCGATCGCGGGCGAGCGTTCAGTTGGGCGGGAGCGGCGGAGCGCGTCTGGCAGCTCCACGCCGAACTCTGAGGTCGTCCGAACGCCGGGAAATCGGCGTGTCGCACAAGTGATGTCCAGCCACGACTGGTAACGGAACGTGACTTCAGTAACACTGTTCACATGCGCCTCACATCTTCCGTGCCCCGTCGGTCCCTGCGGAGCATGGCGATGGTGCTCGCGGCGCTGCTCTCGATCTCGGTCCTGATGGCCGTCGCGCCGACATCCGCTGCCCGCGCCGCTGAGCTCCCGTCATCCATCACGGACGGCGGCTACATCATCAGCGACGCCGAATTCTTCAACGGAAACTCGATGACGGCGGCGCAGGCGCAGACGTTCCTCGAGGCCCGCGTGCCCTCGTGCAAGGCGACGACCGGGCCGACGTGCCTGCGGAACTTCACCGCTGACCTCCCCGCGAAGGCGAAGGACTCCTATTGCAACGCCATCACCGGTAAGAAGAAGGTGCGCGCGTCCGAGATCATCGTCACGGTCGGCAAGGCGTGCGGGATCAGTCCGAAGGTGATCCTGGTCATGCTCCAGAAGGAACAGGGACTCGTGACCTCGACCAAGCCGAGCGACTGGAGCTACCGCGCCTCGATGGGCATGAACTGCCCCGACACGGCGCCGTGCAGCGCGGCGTCCGCGGGGTTCGTCAACCAGGTCTACCTCGGCGCGCGCCAGCAGCAGGTCTACAAGAAGAACCCCACGAAGTACGGTTACCGCGCGAATCAGGTCAACACGGTCAAGTGGCACCCGGACAGCGCGTGCGGGACGTCGAAGGTCTTCATCAAGAACCAGGCGACCGCGAATCTCTACATCTACACGCCGTACCGTCCGAACATCGCGGCGCTCGCGGCGGGCTACGCACAGGGCGACGGGTGCTCCAGCTACGGCAACCGGAACTTCTACAACTACTACGTGCAGTGGTTCGCTCCCAGCGCGGTCCCGAACGCCACCGGCGCGCCGGCGACGGTCGCCGCCTGCACCGTCCCAGCGACGGCCGACGTCGTGTCGACTTCGGGAACGGCGACCGTCACGACGGCGACGACGGCGCGGAAGGCGCCCGTCGCATCCTGCACGTCGGGGACCAAGGCGCTGGCGACGTCGACCGCCGTGACGGTCAAGGGCACCTACGGCTCATGGGTGCAGATCGCGAACGGGTCGGGCACCTTGTGGGTCGCGAAGTCCGCGCTGCGGATGCCGGTCGGCTCGCCGGCCGCCGGCTCGGACGCCTGCAAGCTTCCTGCGGAGTCGAGCATCACGAAGGCGTCGGGCGAGGCTGTGGTCGTGACCAAGTCGTTGAACGCGCGCAAGGCTCCGACGACCAGCTGCGAGACCGGCAAGCGATCGATCACCGATGGGCAGACCTTCGCGCGGACGGGCACGTACGGCGCATGGTGGCGGCTCACCGTCAGCGGTTCGACGTACTGGGCTCACAGCGACTACCTCACCCTCAAGGCGGCGCCCGCGCCGGTGTCGATGTTCACGACGGATGTGGTGCATCTGCGTCCGCAGAAGAGTCAGAGTGGGATGACGGCGACGGCGCGCAAGGGTGAGCAGGTCTCGGTCGTGAAGGTCGAGGGTGCGTGGACTCAGGTGAAGCTGGGTGGGGCGACGGGCTGGGTCGATAGTAAGCGTCTGGTGGTGAAGAAGCCGTCGGTGTCTGCTCCGGTGTCGGCGACGACGACGGTGGCGGTGACGGTGCGTGCGGGTGCGTCGGGTTCGACGGCGTCGGTGGTGTCGTTGGCGAAGGGGGCGAAGGTCTCGATCGTCGATTCGTATTCGGGGTGGCGTGCGGTCACGTCGGGGAGTTCGACGGGGTGGGTGCTCGCGAGTGCGGTGACCACCGCGCCGGTGTCGATGTTCACGACGGATGTGGTGCATCTGCGTCCGCAGAAGAGTCAGAGTGGGATGACGGCGACGGCGCGCAAGGGTGATCAGGTCTCGGTCGTGAAGGTCGAGGGTGCGTGGACTCAGGTGAAGCTGGGTGGGGCGACGGGCTGGGTCGATAGTAAGCGTCTGGTCGCGAAGAAGCCGTCGGTGTCTGCTCCGGTGTCGGCGACGACGACGGTGGCGGTGACGGTGCGTGCGGGTGCGTCGGGTTCGACGGCGTCGGTGGTGTCGTTGGCGAAGGGGGCGAAGGTCTCGATCGTCGATTCGTATTCGGGGTGGCGTGCGGTCACGTCGGGGAGTTCGACGGGGTGGGTGCTCGCGAGTGCGGTGACCACCGCGCCGGTGTCGATGTTCACGACGGATGTGGTGCATCTGCGTCCGCAGAAGAGTCAGAGTGGGATGACGGCGACGGCGCGCAAGGGTGATCAGGTCTCGGTCGTGAAGGTCGAGGGTGCGTGGACTCAGGTGAAGCTGGGTGGGGCGACGGGCTGGGTCGATAGTAAGCGTCTGGTCGCGAAGAAGCCGTCGGTGTCTGCTCCGGTGTCGGCGACGACGACGGTGGCGGTGACGGTGCGTGCGGGTGCGTCGGGTTCGACGGCGTCGGTGGTGTCGTTGGCGAAGGGGGCGAAGGTCTCGATCGTCGATTCGTATTCGGGGTGGCGTGCGGTCACGTCGGGGAGTTCGACGGGGTGGGTGCTCGCGAGTGCGGTGACCACCGCGCCGGTGTCGATGTTCACGACGGATGTGGTGCATCTGCGTCCGCAGAAGAGTCAGAGTGGGATGACGGCGACGGCGCGCAAGGGTGATCAGGTCTCGGTCGTGAAGGTCGAGGGTGCGTGGACTCAGGTGAAGCTGGGTGGGGCGACGGGCTGGGTCGATAGTAAGCGTCTGGTCGCGAAGAAGCCGTCGGTGTCTGCTCCGGTGTCGGCGACGACGACGGTGGCGGTGACGGTGCGTGCGGGTGCGTCGGGTTCGACGGCGTCGGTGGTGTCGTTGGCGAAGGGGGCGAAGGTCTCGATCGTCGATTCGTATTCGGGGTGGCGTGCGGTCACGTCGGGGAGCTCGACGGGGTGGGTGTTGTCGTCGGCGTTGGTCGCACCGGCCCCGAAGCCCGCCACGAAGGTCACCACGGCTGCGCTGAACCTCCGGTCCGCACCGTCGACAACGGGGGGCATCATCACGACCCTGGCGAAGGGGACGACGGTGACGATCGTCTCGACGAAGGGGGAGTGGCGGCAGGTCAAGGCGGCTTCACGCACCGGTTGGGTGCACGGAGCCTACCTCCGTTGACCGCGCGCCGAGGATTTCCAGGCAGGGGTCCATTAGACTCGATCCGGCCTGCCCGGTGCTGATCACCCGGTCTGGATCCCGACCCGCTAGGAACCTTGTGACACAGATCGATTACAGCGCCTTCGAGACGCCCGGCCGCGGCCGCGGTCTTCTGGATGTCTTCCGCTACCACTATCTGCTGCGCCTGCTCATCGGCAAGAGCACGTCCCTGCGTTACCGCAACTCGGTTCTCGGGTGGTTCTGGTCTTACGTCCGGCCGACTGTGCAGTTCCTCGTCTACTACCTCGTCGTGGGGCAGATCCTCGGCCTGCACAACCAGGTCCCCGCCTTCCCGCTCTACCTTTTCAGCGGTCTCGTGCTGGTCAACCTCTTCAACGACACGATCTCTGCCGCGACGAGCTCCATCGTCAGCAACAAGGCGCTCGTTCGAAAGATCTACCTGCCGAGGGAGCTGTTTCCCCTCGCCGCCATCATCGGGACCTTCACGCACTTCCTTCCGCAGCTGGCCGTCCTGGTCGTCGTGAGCCTCCTCTTCGGGTGGCTGCCGTCGTTCGCATCGATCGGCCTGGCACTCCTCGGCATCCTTCTCGTCGTCACTTTTGTCGTGGGCATCGGGTTGTTCTTCTCCGCCGTGAACGTTCGTTTCCGCGATGCAAGCAACATCGTCGACATCATCCGGACGATCGCGACGTGGTCCGTCCCCATCCTCTACACGTGGGAGATGGTTCGGAAAGTGACGACCGATTACGCGGTGCCGTGGCTGTTCGACCTCTATATGGCCAACCCGCTCGCGGTGGGCGTCGAGTTGTACCACCATGCCTTCTGGGGTTCGCTCCCCGTTGTCAATGACGCGCGGCCTCGCCCCGTCAACCTCGATTGGCCGCCTCAGTTCGAGTGGCACTTCGTCGCTGCCATCGGGGTCATCGTCCTCTCCCTGGTCATCGGCCAGTTCGTCTTCCGGCGCTTCGAGCGCAGCTTCGCACAGGACCTGTGATGTCGATTTCCGCAGAGACCCAGCCCCGCATCATCGTCGACCACGTGTCGAAATGGTTCAGCAAGCGCAGCACGCGGTCGATGAAGGATGCCTTCATCGCTGCGGCGCGACGACAGCCGGTGAGGGCTCGACAGTTCCATGCATTGAAAGACGTGTCGTTCTCGATCGGCGAAGGGGAGTCCGTCGCTGTGATGGGCCTGAACGGGTCGGGGAAGTCCACGACGCTTAAGCTCGTCTCGGGAGTTCTCGAGCCGGACTCGGGGCGTGTCCTCACCCGAGGGAAGGTCGCGGGTCTCATCGAGGTCGGAGCCGGGTTCCACCCCGATCTCACCGGGCGGGAGAACGTCTTCCTCAACGCCGCCATTCTCGGGATGAGTGAGAAGGAGACCAAGGAACGGTTCGATGAGATCGTCGCATTCAGCGAGATCGGCGACTTCATCGATCAAGAGGTCAAACATTACTCGTCCGGCATGTTCATGCGGCTGGCGTTCAGTGTCGCCATCCACGTGGAGCTCGATGTGCTTCTCGTGGACGAGGTGCTCTCCGTCGGCGATGCCCCTTTCCGCGCCAAGTGCAACGCGAAGCTGAAGGAACTCGCGGCCCGTGGCGTGACGATGATGGTCGTCAGCCACAGCAAGGGCCAGGTCAAGGAGCTCTGCACCCGAGGAATCGTGCTGAGCAAGGGCGATGTCGTGTTCGACGGGCCCATCGCGGAAGCACTCGAGGTCCTCGAATCCTGACGTGCAGTTCGACATGCCTCCGGCGGTTCGGAGAATCCACCGAGACGTCAGCTCGAACATGAGCGGCACCCTCTCGTTGCCCTCCCATCGGCGACCCGCGGATCATGAGGTTCGCGCTCCGCGCGCGGACATCCAGGCGTTACGAGCGATCGCCGTCGGCGTCGTGGTCGTCTATCACTTCTTCCCCGATCTGCTTCCCGGAGGCTTCGTGGGGGTCGACGTCTTCTTCGTCATCTCCGGCTTCCTGATCACAGCTCATCTCATCGACAGGCCGCCCCGGTCGGGACGTGACCTGGCCGCGTTCTGGGGACGTCGCATCCGTCGGCTGCTACCCGCATCCTTCCTGGTACTCGGAACCACTTTCGTGCTCGTCCTCCTGCTCGCGCCGGCGACGGTTCGGACGCAGACCGCTGAAGAGATCGCTGCATCTGCGCTCTACGTGCAGAACTGGTTCCTCGCGGGCGAGGCGGTTGATTACCTCGCAGCGGACAATGCGGCATCCCCGGTCCAGCACTTCTGGTCGCTGTCGGTCGAGGAGCAGTTCTACCTCTTCTGGCCCGTCCTGGTGATGATCGTCTCGCTCGCGGTCGCTCGACGTCGTCTCCGTTCCCTGCGGGGCGGTATCGGGGTCGCTGTCGTGCTGGTGTCGGTGATCTCGTTCTCGGCGTCCGTGGTCCTCACCGCAACCGACCCGGGCTCGGCGTACTTCGTCACCTGGACGCGGATCTGGGAGCTGGGCGTCGGCGCTCTCGCTGCGTGCCTCTTCCCGGCGATCCAGCACGTCCTGGCGGGACGTCGCGGGCTCCGCACCGTTCTGGCCTACCTGGGTATCGCCGGAATAGCGGGTGCGGCTTTCATCTTTTCGGAATCGCTGCCGTTCCCCGGGAGCGTCGCCTTGCTGCCGGTGCTGTCGACCGCCCTGGTGCTCGTTGCCGCCGTGGAGCGGGACCGCCTGTCTCCGTCCGTCCTCATGGAGTGGCGACCGGTGCAGCTGGTCGGTGACCTGTCCTACAGCATCTACCTGTGGCACTGGCCTGCGCTTATTCTGCTCCCTGTCGTCCTCGATCGGGAGGTTCGGGGATGGCAGAAGATCGTGGTCCTCGCCGGTGTCGTCGCTCTCTCGTGGGCGACCAAGCGCTGGGTGGAGGACCGGTTCCGCGGGACTCGGCCTTTGGGACGGCCCCTCCGGCGATCGTTCGTCTTCGCGGGAGTCGGGATGCTGGTCTTCGTGCTCGCGGCGGGCGCGACGGTCCATGCTCAAGCGCGGGCGGTGGCGGACGAGCAGGCGCGGATCGATGCATTGGTCGACGGCTCGGCGCCGTGCTTCGGGGCGAGGGCACTCATCGATACCGAGTCGTGTGATCCACACGGGACCGAGTTGCTGACATCGCCGGGTTTTGCCGCCGCTGATCGCCCCGACCCCTATGAGGACGACTGCTGGACCCTCGCCGACTATTCGGAAACGCGAACGTGCGAGTACGGATCCGATGCTCCCGATGCGACGCGGGTAGCACTGATAGGCAACTCGCACGCGGGGCACTGGCTCCCCGCTCTGCAGGAGATCGCCGCGGAACGCGGGTGGCGCATCACGACGTATCTCATCAGCGTGTGCTACACCGTGGATGTGAAGATCGACCTCGGCTCCGAGCCGGCATCCAGTAATTGCCTGGCGTGGAACCGGCGCTCCATCGCCGATATCGCCAACGGCGGATACGACCTCGTCGTGATCTCGGATCGCACGTATCAGCCGATCGAAGGCTACGACCGTGCCGACAACGCCACCGTGGCTCAGGAGGCCTACGGTCGTGTCCTGGATCGATGGTCGGATGCCGGGGTACCCACCCTCGTCCTACGCGACACGCCGTACGCCACGGACCTCGCGAACGTGCCGCAGTGCGTGGAGGAGGCCGGCGATGATCTCGCCGCGTGCGACGGGACGCGTCGGCGCGAGGTGGTCGACCCCCTGGCCGACGCTGCGGCGCTGCGGTCGGACGACCCGAACGTCCGTCTCCTCGACCTCACCGACCGCATCTGCTCGACCGACGTCTGCCAGTCCGTCGTCGGCGGCGTCATCGTCTACTTCGATCGCGGCCACCTGAGCGCGACATTCTCCCGAACTCTCGCTCCAGACATCTGGGCGACCGCGAAAGGATTGCTATGACCTCACACCGCGACGTTCCCCGCACCGGGCGTACCATCTCAGTCGTCTCGCCCATGTACAACGTGGCGCGGTACCTCGACGACTACTTCGAGTCCCTCTTGCGCCAGACGTGCGGCTTCGAGAGCCTCGAGGTCATCCTGGTGGACGACGGCTCCACTGATGAGACGGGAGAGTTGGCGCAGGCGTTTGCGGCGCAGCATCCCAACGTCTCCTACGTCTACAAGGAGAACGGCGGGCAGGCTTCTGCGCGCAATGTCGGTCTCGAGCAGGCGACCGGGGTATGGGTGACCTTCCCCGACCCGGACGACGTTCTGACACCCAACTACTTCGCCGACGTGCTGGCGCAGATGTCGGAACCCGGCGCGGCGGATGCCGCCATGTTCAGCGCGCGCATGATCCTTTGGTTCGAAGCGCGGGAGGCGGACGCGCTTCGAGACACGCACGCCCTCACCTGGCGGTTCGCGGAGGGCACTCGACTGGTCGACCTCTCGCAGGAGCCGACCGTCATCCAGGCTCACGTGACGACCGGCTTCCTCCGTCGCGAGGTGCTGCTCGCTCATGGGATCCGATTCCGCGAGCGTCTGCGCCTGCGTTTCGAGGACGGCAACCTCGTCTCCCGCTACCTGCTGCAGTTCGATGCCCCGCTGGTCGGACTCGTGAGGTCGAGCGAATACCACTACCGCCAGCGTGCCGACGCGTCGTCGACCGTCCAGGCGAACGTCGCGGATCCGCGCAAGTACACCGACACCATTCGCTACGGATACCTCGACGTCGTCGACGCCGCCCAGGGGAGGCTTCCGCGCTGGGCGCAGAACCTCATGGTGTACGACCTGCTCTGGCTCTTCCGCAGCTCTCAAACACCGACTGTCCGTCGCACGCAATTCCCTGCGGCGATGCATGACGAGGTGGACGAGTTACTGCCCTTGTGGCTGGCGCACATCGATGAGGACACCCTCATGGAGTGGACCATCATGCCCGTTCCCAGCTGGATGACGGAAGCGTTGGTCCTCGTCAAGCGCGGCACCGGACACAGCGATCTGCATTTCGGGAGCATCGATCCCAAGCGTGGGCTCGTCTCGCTCGTGTACCGCTACCGGGGTGATCGCCCCTCGGAGGTCGTCCATGCGGGCGACCGAGGGGTCGAGCCCCGATACACAGCCGAGGTCGGTCTCGAATACCTCGGCAGGCGCATCGTCTGGCAGCGCTACCTGTGGCTCCCCGTGGAGTCCGGACTCACGGTCGAACTCGGCGGTGAGCCGGCCAGCATCCATCTGCGAGCCAACGCGGGGCGGTCCGCCGGGATCGACGGGGACCTCCTGGCGGCGAGGACGGCGTCGGCGGAGTCGCGAGCGGAGCCCCAAGCGACCCTGCGCGGGCTCCGTCGGTTGCGTCGCCGCGGCGGGCTCATGCTTCGGGAGGTGAAGGCGCTGGCGCGCGAACGCCCCACCATCTCCGTTGCGTTGCGCCGGGTCGGCGTCGCGTGGGGAGCGATGTCGCCACGGCTGGGACGAGAATTCGAAGGCGCCTGGGTGTTCATCGACCGGGACGTCGACGCGAATGACAGTGCGGAGATCCTCTACCGGTGGGTCAAGCAGAACCGCCCGGAGATCAACTCGTGGTTCGTCCTCCGGCGGGGATCCGTGGACTGGGGGCGGCTCGAGAAGGAAGGCTTCCGACTCGTCGAATACGGCTCGGCGCGGTTCGCGGCGCTCATGATGGCTGCCGAGCACGTCGCGTCGAGCCACGCCGACCGCTTCATCACCGACCCGCTCCCACGGCGTTTCGGGCGTCGGCCGTGGAACTTCACCTTCCTGCAGCACGGCGTCATCAAGGGCGACATCTCGGGGTGGCTGAACACCAAGCGCATCGCGACGTTCGTCACCTCCACGGAGGACGAGTACGACTTCATCGCCGGCCCGTCCCCCTTCCGGTTCGGTCCCAAAGAGGTGCGGCTCACAGGGCTGCCACGTTTCGATGCGCTACTGGCGCAGGATGCCGCGGTCTCCGAGGACGAACGCGACATCGTCCTCGTCATGCCGACGTGGCGTGACTATCTGGTCGGGAAGATGATGTCGTCCTCGCGGGATCGGGAAGGGGTGCAGGACTTCGGTGACACCACCTACGCACGAGCGGTGCAGGGTCTCCTGACGAGCGACTCGCTGCGATCGGCCGTGACGACGCGCGGCATGCGCGTCGTCTTCATGCCGCACCCGAACATGCGGGTCTACCTCGATCGTTTCGAGGTCCCCGACTTCGTGGAGATCGTTTCCTACGACGACGTCGACGTCCGCGAGATGATCGCGCGCGCCCGCGTACTCGTCACCGACTACTCCTCAGTCGCCTTCAACATGGCGTACGTCCAGCGCCCCGTCGTCTACTTCCAGTTCGACCGGGACGAGTATTACGCAGGGCACACCGAGCGTCCGGCCTACTTCACGTACGAGACCCACGGTTTCGGTCCGATCGTGGAGACCGCCGATGACGCCGCGCGGGCGGTCGAGGAGGCTCTGTCCGGCGCCGTGGATGCGGTCTTCCTCGAACGGATGAGGCGGACCTTCCCCGTCCGCGATGGTCAGAACTCACGCCGGGTCTTCGACGCGATGGTCGAGTCTCGGACGCGGAGACCCCTCACGGAGCGATCGATAGCAGCGCCGATCGATCGATGGCAGAACCTGACGTGATGCACGCCGGCGGCGCCCGTCAGCGCAGGTTCTTCATCTCAGACACCTGCACGGTCACGATCTGACCGGTCAGGTCTGAGCCGAGGATGCCGAGGGTCACCTTCGCCACGTCGTCGGCATCGAGAAGGGAGCCTTCGGGTTCGTCACCGAACGCGGCGGTGCGCATGGGCGTCGCCGTGCGCTGGGGGTTGATGCAATTGATCCGGACGCCGTTGTCGGCCCATTCCTCGGAAAGCGCCTGGGTGAGGTTGACGACGCCTGCCTTCGTGGCCGAGTAGGCCGCGTAACCCGATCGGCCGCGCGTGTACGAGCTCGACGTGAACAAGATGACCTGCCCGCCGTGGCGCGCGAGGTGGGGATAGGCCTCTCGGGCGATCACCGCCGGGGCGAGCAGGTTGGTTTCGATGGTGTGCTCGAGGTCCTCCTGCGACGTCTCGACGAGAGGTCCGATCCGGAGGACACCGGCCGTCACGATGACGGCGTCGATACGCCCGAGGGTCTGAGCCGCCTCTGTGAGCGCGTCCCCGACCTGGAACGCGGAACGCACATCGGTGCCCGTTGAGGTGCGGCTGAACTCCATGACGTTCGCGCCACGTGCACGGGCCAGGTCGACGATGCTCGCGCCGATGCCGTAGCTCCCGCCGAAGACCACGATGCCCGCGCCGGACAGGTCGGGGAGCTCTTTCACCAGACGCTCCATGGAGAGGCTCGCGGACTGCAACTGGAACAGCTTGTCCGCGATGTGCACGTCGATCGGCTCCGTGACCTTCATGTTCTCGGGGGTGCCGTCGACGACGAAGATGGGGACGTCGGGGAGATAGGTGAACACCACTCCGCAGTCGTCGGTGGCTCGGAACTCGGGGTCGCCCTCGGCGATCTGGTACGCGCGTCGGATGGTCCCGAGCCGGAAGGCTTGCGGGGTCTGACCGCGGCGCAGCCGCGAACGATCCGGGATGCCGGTGATCAAGCTGGACCGATCGACTTCGATGATGGTGTCGGCTGAGGGGATCGCGGTGTCGACGGCGTCGTATGTGTCGAGGGCGTTCACGCAGTCACGGATGATGCGCGCGTCGATGAAGGGTCGGACGGCGTCGTGGAAGAGAACCTTGGTGTCCTCACCCTCGAGGACGCTGATCGCCAACTTGGTCGTGTCGTTCCTGGTCGCCCCGCCCGGAAGGATGCGGCTCAGCTTGGAGAAACGGCCGCTGGAGATCAGGTGATCCAGCTCACCTATGGACTCCGCGTTCATCATGACGAGGATCTCGTCGACGTCCGCGCTGGCCTCGAGGGCTTCGAGAGTGTGCTCGACGATCGCCTTGCCCGCGATCTTGAGGAGCTGCTTCGGGATGCCGAGGCCCACGCGGACCCCGATCCCGCCCGCCAGGACGACGGCGACGGTTCGGCTCTGAGCGGTCATGTGACTCCTCCGGTGGGGACGGTCCATCCTATCCGGCGGCCCCCTTGGTCCCCGCGGCCGGGAGCGGCGCGGACGGCCGTTCTACAATGATCGAGTGCGCGGGGGAGAGTCGTCGGTCTCGGTCAGGATCACCGCCGTCATCCCCCTCTATCGCGTCGAGCCGTACCTGCCCGATCTGCTCGGTTCCCTCCGAGCGCAGCACCTCGGCCCTTACGAGCTCGACCTCGTCTTCATCGACGACGGTTCGCCGGACGCCTCGGGGGACGTGGTGGAACGTTGGCTGCCGACATCCCCGTTCCCGGCTCGACTCATCCGGCAGGAGAACGCTGGGGTCAGTGCGGCGCGGAACCGCGGGTTGGACGAGGCCGCGGGGGAGTGGATCACGTTCCCCGACTCGGATGACGTGCTGGCGGACGATTACTTCGCCAGCGTCGCCCGGTTCCTCGTTCGCGATGCCCACCGCCTCGATGTCGCGTCGGCCCGTCTGCTCCGCCTCCGCGAACCGAATCCCACCCCCGAGGACGTCCACGCACTGAGTTTCCGCTTCGCGGGCGGCGATCGTGTCGTCCCTCTCTCCGCGTATCCGGATTTCTTCCAGCTCAACGTGGCGTCGGCGTTCTTCCGGCTCGGCGACCTGCGGCGTGCGGGGGTCCGGTTCCGAACCGGGCTCCACGCGTCCGAGGATGCGCTTTTCGTCGCCGAGTACCTGCTCGGTCTGCCTTCCCCGCGGCTCGGTCTCGTCGCCGGCGCGTCGTACATCTATCGCCGGCGCGCATCGCGCGACTCCGCCGTCGACGCCTTCCGCACCGATCAGCGAGCGTACTTCGAACGATTCGAGGCGGGTTACGAGCCACTCATGCGCTCGTGTGGCGAGAGCGGCGTGCCGGAGTGGCTGCAGTCGATGTTCCTCTACGAGTGCCAGTGGTTGCTTCCCGTTCAATTCACCCCCGATGGCCGCGCCGATGTCCTCGACGAGGAGGGCCGTGCTCGCGTCCTCCGCGCGCTGGGCGCATGCGCTGTGCACGTCAGCGAGTCCCGTCTCTTCGGCTACGACGCGACGGCTCTTCCGCTCGAGAGTCGGCTCCTCCTGCAGCTGCTCGCGGGCCGCGACCTGCCGCGCTGGGTCGGCGCCTACGCCGTCAGTGAGGGCGGGGAAATCCTCACCTCGACGCCGATGCGCCTCGGCTCGGCGGTGGCGGTCACCTGCAGCGAAGGGTCTCGCCTGCCCGCATCCGCTGTCGACACCGTCGTCCCGGACTACTTCGGACAGACGGTCCTCGCCGTCGCCCGGATCACGACGTCGAGCCCGCTTCGGAGTGTGACGGTCGACGGGCGGGCCCGCCGCATCGTACGCGCGCGCCGAGGGGAGCAGCTTGCGGAGGTCACGGACCGGGACCGTCGCCGCCGTGCGGGGTCGTGGGCCATCCCTGCGCGTGAGGGTGAGGTGCGTGTGTGGAAGCCGATCACCGGCCCAGACGCTGGTCCGGTCCACCGTCTGCGCCGCCTGCTCCGAGTGGCCCGACGCCAGCTCGCTCGCACGATCAACCGGCGTCGCCGAGGTCGTTAGCGCATCGTCTCGAGGACCATCGTCGCGATGGCGTCGGCGCAGGGAGTGGCTCCTGCGGCTGAATGAACGGGCGCCTGCACCCACCGGTCGGCGAAGCGACGTGCATCCTCCGTCGAGGCCGCGTCTGCCGCGACGGCAGTTGTCAGTTCGTCCACCGTGCGGACGATCGGGCCGGGAAGGTCTCGCCGGTAGTCGAGGTAGAAATCGCGCGATTCGAGGTAGGTCTCGAGGTCGGGCGCGAGGAAGTAGGTGGGGATGTCGAGGACGGCTGCTTCGTAGAGCGCTGAGGAATAGTCGGTGATGAAGAGGTCGGCGATCGCGAGCATCTCCTGCGTCGAGAAACCCCCGCCCGTATCCACCTCCGGACCGAAGTCCGCGTGCATGAGGGGGTGAAGCTTGACGACCGTGTGGATGCCGACGGCTTCGAGCGCATCGGACAGGGCTCGCACGTCGACCGCCACGGTCCCGTCGAGGCGGAAGGTGGGCGCGAAGACTGCGATCCGCCGACCGGCCAGGTGCGGGAGAGCCTCGAGGATCCGCTCGCGGGTTCGGGCTCGGGCCTCCGGGTCGCGAAGACGGTCGACGCGCGGCAGGGGTGCCACACGCACGCGTTCGAGAGGCGCACCGAAGGCCTCGGCGAACGCCGGTCGGCAGTCCTGTCCGCTGGTGAGCACGATGTCATACCCCGCATGCATGCGCATCGCCCGCGCGAGCCGCTGATCGCGACCCTCCTCACGCCCCAGAATGCTGAGGCCGAACTTCTTGAAAGCTCCCAGGGCATGCCACATCTGTATGACGGTGAGTTCGTCCCGGTGTCGGAGGACGCTCGCCACGATCGCGTAGGTGTCGACGACGACCACGCGTGCGGTGGCCACGTGATACAGCTGGTGCAGCAGGTGTGCCGCGTAGCGGATCTTGCGAATCACCCCCGGGGGCACCATCCGCACGAGCATCACCACGCGCACATCCGGGTCCTGACGGATGAGGGATGCGGCCAGGTCGGTGAAATCGTCCGGTACGGTCGGGTGCTCGCGGCTGATCATGACGACCTTGCGCTGCACGGGCAGGAGCTTCAGGGGCGCATACACAGCCGACAGGGCGATTCTCGTCAGATGCGCCGCCAGGACTCGGAGGCCCATCAGCCCGTCAACTCGAGTCGGCTCCACGGACCCCGGCGCTACCGTCTCCTCGTCGACGTCAACGCGCGTGGAGTCGCTCAGCAGCATCCGGTCGACGATCCTCTGCGTCGACCGGCCGTCGAGCGCGCCGCAGAACTCCTCCAAGAATGCGGTCAGCGCGGCCGGGTCGACGGTGGCATCGCGCAGAGCGTCCACGAGTTCCGACGGGTCCTCGACCACGGGTCCGGTGACGTAGGCCGAGAAGGGACGGTAGAACGAACGCGACCCGGCGTATTCGGTCAGATCGGGAACGAACAGGACGATCGGCCGGCGGAGAAGGGCGAACTCGAAGATAGAGGATGAGTAGTCGGTGACGAGCACGTCGGTCGCCATGAGCAGATCATTCATGTCGGCCGTCGAGCCGTCCAAGACGTGCGGGGGGAGAGGCGGCGCGGATGCGGCCGCGAAGGGGTGCTGGCGGACCGCGACCCGGAATCCAGCTCCCAGGCTGTCGGCGATCGCCCCCCAATCGGCGCTTCCCTCGGAGCGGGCGCTGAGCTGGCCGTTGCCACGAAAGGTGGGGGCGTACAGGACGAGACGCTCTTCTTCGCTGACGCCGAGCTCGGAACGCACCCGACGACGTGTGCGTTCGACGTAATCGGTGTCGAAGAAGACATCCGTCCGCGGAACACCGAGCGCCTGCACACGTGCGACATCGATGCCGAAAGCCTCGGCATAGTCCTTTCGCACCGATTCCGAGCTCACCGGTACGTGCGTGTAGTTGCGGTGGATGTCGCTGCCGGGGACCGGGCCTCCGGGCAGACCTGCGCGGCTGTGCCCGACCTGCTTGAACGCTCCGGCCGCGTGCCAGATCTGCACGAGACGGGCACCCCGTCGGATCGGGAGGGGGTAGATGATCGGATAGAAATCGTCGACGACGATCGTGCCGCTCGTCGCGAGCAGCCAGGGGAGTCTCAATACATCCCGAAGGGGACGGGGCGCGTTGAGGCTGGGTTTGAAGACGCCGACCACCTCGGCCCCCGGCATCCGGCGCAGCAGCTCGTCTCGGACGAATCGCATGTTCCCCTCGAAACCGAGGTGGGAGTCAGACAGGAAGAGGAACCGGTCACGGCGGAGTCTGAGTACTCGGCGGAGGATCCGGTAGGGGACAGCCACGGGGAGGGCACGGAGCCATCGGAGGAGCCGACTGGCCCGAAGACGTTCGCGCACGCGCAGTCACCGCTTTCACAAGGGAATCCTCGAGATTCTACGAGATCCGGCCTCCGAGTCCGGCGTGACCGAAAGGGCCGGAACCCGCGCTGTCCAGAATTCGATCAGGACGCATCCGGTGGGATCGGTCAACGCCTGAGTGACGGTGTTCGCGGTGATCGTCATCGTCCCCGGTCACGAGTCTCCTCGCGCGGTATTCCGGAGCTCCCAGGGGTGGAATTGTGGATCGCGATCGACCATTCCGCGCTAACCGCGAGACGAAACCCGCCTCAGCCCCCGGCACGCTCCGACAGGTCCCGACGCCACCCGCGCACCTTCGACGCGCTGACGCTGCACACGACGAGAAGGAACCAGCCGAAGCCGCCGAGCAACGCGCTCGTGACGACCGAGTCGGCCAGGAGGATGATGAGCACGAGCGGCGTCCAGGTGTAGACCGTGGAGCGTCGCTCGGTCGCGCTCATCCACGAGCGGGCGAGTGCGAAGCCGGCGAGCAGGGCGAGGAGGGCGACGCCGACGCCGCCCGCCTGCAGGAGCATGTCCACCCAGGCGTTGAGGGCGGACCCGTGGTCGCGCCCTGTGATCAGCCGGATGTAGGAGTACGGCGAGAGATACTCGGGCCACGTGCCGACCCATCCCCATCCCTGCACCGGCCGGCTCTCGGAGAGGTCGATTGCCGCGTTCCACAATCGCGATCGCACGAGGAAGTCCGGCTCCGCGTTGAGCCAGTAGACGAGCGGGCGACGGAAGACGTAGGCGAGGACGAGCCCGAGGGCGACAGCTCCGCCGATCACCCGCTGAAGGGCGGGCCGTGCCGGCGCGGGCGCCCGCCGCAGGAGCGCGAGGATGAGCGTCGCGAGCACGGTGACGACGGCCATCATCAGGACGATGGGGGAGTCCGTGAAGACGGCGAGGACGGCGGCGAGGACCACGGAGAAGAGGGAGATCCCCGGTGCGACAGACCGGGTCCGCCACTCGACGAGGAAGGTGATGAGCGCGATCATCGTGACGACGCCCAACACGGTACGTGTGCCGAAGATGCCTTGGATGGGGCCGCCGAGCGCGAGGTTGCCGCCGATGCCCAGAAAGCGGATCGGTCCGTCGAGGAGGATGCCGCTGAGGATCTCGAGTCCGAGCGACACAGCGAGCAGGAAGCGGAGCACGTCCCCGGTCGATCGGACGGTCTGCAGCGTGTCGCGCAGTTGAGCGACGACGACGGCGAGGAAGGTCGGGACGGCGAGTTGCAGCCAGCCGGCGAACGTCTGCGATGCGGACGGTCCCCAGAAGAACGAGGCGAGCAACCAGACGAGGAGAAGGCCCAACGTCGTCGGCATGATCTCGACGACGCGAAGCTCGCGTCGGCGGGCGACGAGCATTCCCGCCCCGATGACGCACAGGGTGGTCGTGACGGCCCCCAACCCGGCGTCACCCATGAGCTGACGGAGCGCGTGCGTGGCGAACAGGGCGCCGATCGTCGCGCTGGTGTAGGCGGCTGCGAACTCGCTCGAGCGGAGGACGTCGAGGACGCGCACGGTCCTCATCGCTCGGTCGGCCTGTCGCCCTGTTCGCCGATGAGGCGCTCCTCGGATGGTCCGCGGCCGACCAGCGGCGCCTGCTTGATCTTGAACGCGAAGAGGATGAGCAGGAACCATCCCCAGTTCAGCAGCGGCGTCGACTCGGCGAGGCCCTGCACGAGGAGGATCGCGCCCGTGAGGGTCGGGAGCAGCGTCACCGCGGTGTACGGCCGGTCCGCCACGAGGTCCCACCGGGGGCGGTCGACGGCGAAGAACCACGACCGCCAGACGAACGCGACGTACGCGGCGGCGATGAGGACGACGCCGACGGCGCCGAGCTGCAGGAAGACGTCCACCCACATGTTGTGCGCCTGCATGACGGTCTGACCGTGGTCCACGATCCAGCGGTCGAATGCCGGTTCGGTCGGGATCCAGGGCGTGGAGAAGCCCCAGCCGATCACCGGGTGCGCGACCGCCCGCTCGAGGACCTTCTCCCAGATCGACTCGCGGCCGGTGAGGTCGCTCGAACGCCCGAGCGCCGAGAAGACGCGGTCTCGCAGCGCCCAGACCGCGAGCAGCCCGCCCACGGCGACGATCGCGTAGACGAGGTAGTAGCGGGTGCGCTCGCCGGCCCGGGTCGTCGTGCGCATCACCAGCACGGTGATGAGCACCACGACGACGGCGACGGCCGACACGGTCGCGGTCGCGGACCCCGCCCGGACGAAGAGGTACACCGCGAGGAGGATCCACAGCACGAGGACCGGGCGCCGAGGCGCGCGGGAGGCGATCCGGATGGCGAAGACGACGATGGCGAGGAGCGCGACGTAGGCGAGCGCGTTGGCGTTGCCGAAGACGCCCTGGATCCGCCCGCCGTCGAGCAGGTTGTCGCGAGACCACAGCACGATCGGATCGTCGACGGGCCCGTCGGGGCGGACGAAGTGCGGCAGGATCGGGCCGATCCAGACGAGGCTGACCCAGAGCTCGAAGAGGATCGACAGCGCCAGCATCCATTTCAGAGCGGATGCCAGGGCGCGCACGACCTCGCGCCAGGTGAGCACGGCGCCCACGAACAGGGCGCCGACCGTCGTCACGATGAGGAGGGCGACGGTGGCGAGGGTCGCGTCCGGCCAGCGCGACCAGAGGAGGGAGAGGACGGCGAAGGCGAGGTAGGCGAGCGCGTACCACGGCAGTCGGCGCCACTGCACGCGCGGGCGGATCGTCACCCACAGCACGACCGAGACGAGGAAGCTCACGATCCCGATGCCCGCGGCGACCTCTATACCGAAGGCGAGAGGGAGGGCCGTGCCCGACAGGGTGATGACGAGCAGGAGGATGCACCAGCCTCGCAGGAGGATGTGGCTCGTCCGCTCGCGCGGCGGGGCGGCCGGCGGCGCCGAGACCGGGTGCGAGGAATGGACGGCCATGGTGACAGAAGGGTACCGCGCGGCCCTGGTCGTTCCTCCGCACGCCCTAGGCTGATTGCGTGCTGCAGACCCTCTCGAACGAGCCCCGCGACTACGCCTGGGGATCCCCGTCCGCGATCGCCGACCTGCAGGGGCGGGTGCCGACCGGCGGCCCCGAGGCCGAGGTGTGGTTCGGTGACCACCCCGGCAGCCCCGCCCGCCTCGGTGACGGGCGGTCCCTGCCCGAGGCGCGCGCGGCGGCCGGAGAGCCGCCGCTGCCCTTTCTCCTGAAGATCCTCGCCGCCTCGTCGTCGCTGTCGATCCAGGCCCACCCCGACCTCGCGCAGGCGAAGGCGGGCTTCGCCGCCGAGGAGGCCGCCGGGGTCCCGCGCGACGCCGGCGACCGCATCTACCGCGACGACAACCACAAGCCCGAGGTCATCGTGGCGCTGAGCGATCCGTTCCGCGCGCTCGTCGGTCTCCGCCCCGTCGCGGACACCCTCCGGCTCCTCGACGGACTGGGCGATGCCGCCGGGGTCGACCGTCTGCGCTCCGCCCTGACGGCGACCGACGCGTCCGCCGCCCTGCGCGGGGTGATCGAGGAGGTGCTCACCGGACGCGCCGAGGACGTCGTCCGCGACGTGTCGGATGCCGTGGCGGATGCGGTCGTGCCCGGCTTCGCGCAGGAGCTCGACGTCCTCCGCGCGATCGTCCGCGACTTCCCCGGGGACGCGGGCATCGTCGTCGCGCTCCTGATGAACCTCGTCGTCCTGCGTCCGGGGGAGGCCGTCTTCGCCCCGGCCGGTGTGCTGCACGCCTACCAGGACGGTCTCGGCGTCGAGTTGATGGCCGCGAGCGACAATGTCCTGCGCGGCGGTCTCACCCCGAAGCACATCGATGTCCCGGAGCTCCTGCGGATCGTCGACACCGAACCGGGACCGGCGCCGCTGCTGACACCTGTGCCGGAGGGTGAGGGCGAGGTGTTCGACGCCGGCGTCCCCGACTTCCTGCTCACGCGTCACGTCCTCGCCGGCGCGCCGGTGCAGGCGCCGCTCAGCGGTCCCGCGATCGTCCTGGTCGTGTCGGGAAAGGTCACCGTCGGGATCGCGGAGCGCGAGGTGACGCTCACGCCGGGGACGGCGGCGTATGCCCAGGACGAAACGTCGATCGCCCTGTCCGGCGACGGGGTCGCCTACCTCGCTCAGCCCGGCCGACCCGCCTGACGCGGCGACACGCCGGAAGCGTCAAGAAGATTCAATCACCGGTTGAGGGTTTACGATTTGCGACTTGACCGGAGCGAATCACACGGG
This sequence comes from Microbacterium sp. ARD31, assembly GCF_031844425.1. NCBI lineage: Bacteria > Bacillati > Actinomycetota > Actinomycetes > Micrococcales > Microbacteriaceae > Microbacterium > Microbacterium sp. ARD31. The sequence goes on along the minus strand of NZ_JAUZVE010000001.1, from coordinate 1,157,974 downwards.
TGTAATTAGGCATCGGCCGCACCGCGGCGAGTGTCTACAGGTGGGAGAGCAAGATGACGGGTTACCGTTCCGGCGTTCCCGAGAATTGGTTCGTCGACCCGGTGAACCTCGGGGTGCCCGGTGTCCGCCGGCGTGTCGAGACCGACGAGGACACCGCGCTCGCGTGGCAGGCCGATGCGCTCTGCGCACAGACCGACCCCGAGGCGTTCTTCCCCGAGAAGGGCGGCTCGACGCGTGACGCCAAGCGGATCTGCACGTCGTGCGACGTCCGCGGCGAATGCCTCGAGTACGCGCTCCAGAACGACGAGCGCTTCGGCATCTGGGGCGGACTGAGCGAGCGCGAGCGCCGCAAGCTCAAGCGTCGCGCGTCCTGACACGATCCGCGCCACCCCGTCCGTCCTCCCCGAGTCGGGCGGGTCGCGACCTAGGCTGACCTGGTCATGCCCGCCCGAGTACACGCGATCCTCGTCGTCCGCCCCCACGGACGAGGCCCCACGGATCTCCATCTGAGCCGCACGCTGCGCGCGCTCGCCGCCCAGACGCGGCGAGCCGACGTGCTCACCGTGGTCCTCTGCGGACCCGACGAGACCCTGACCCGCCTCGCCTCCGAGTCCGGTGCGGAGGCGGTGATCGTCGCGGGCCGGAACACCGGCTTCGCGGAGGCCCTGCGTCTGGCCGGCCGTCGCATCTCGGGCGACGCGGTGTGGCTGCTTGCGCAGGACACCGCCCCCGCCCCCGATGCCCTCGCCCGGCTGGCCGGTGCTCTCGAGACCGCGCCGTCCGTCGCCCTCGCGGCGCCCAAGCTCGTCTCCTGGGACGATCCGACCCGCATCGTCTCGCTCGGCGTCACCCTGACGCGGACGGGCCGTACCGTCGGACTCGCCGACGGCGAACTCGACCAGGGCCAGCACGACGCCGGCGAGGACGTCCTCGGCTCCGACATCCGCGGCGTCCTCGTCCGTGCCCAGGTGTGGCAGGCGCTAGGGGGCGTCGACCCGGGGCTCGCCGGCGCGGACGAAGGTCTTGACCTCGGCATCCGCGCCCGATTGGCCGGCGGGCGCGTCGCTCTCGCACCGACCGCGATCGTCGCCGTCGCAGGAGACGGTGTCGCCGGTACCCCCACGGCGCGCTCCGCGGGTGCGCGCGGCCGGCGGCTCTACGCGGTGCGCAAAGCGCAACTGCACCGCCGGCTCGTCTACGCCCCGGCCCCGGTCGTCCCTCTGCACTGGCTGTCACTCCTGCCACTGGCCCTGTGGCGCACCCTCGGTCATCTCGTCGCGAAGAACCCGGGCAGGATCGGTCCGGAGTGGGCGGCATCCGTCTCGGTCCTGGTCGGACTCGCGTCCGTCATCCGGGCGCGCCGCACGATCCGCCGGACCCGCACGACGTCGTGGCTGTCCCTCGCGCAGCTGCGCATCGGTCGACGGGACCTGCGCGAACGCCTCGAAGACGAAGCGGATGCCGCGACCGCGCCGCGCGAGGAGCTCCGGTTCTTCAGCGGCGGCGGGGCGTGGGTCGTGCTGGGCGCCCTGGCCACGTCGCTCCTCTCCTTCAGTGCCCTGCTGGCGTGGCCGGTCCTCGGCGGCGGCGGACTCGCGCCGCTGCGCAGCGGCGTCCTCGCGCTCTGGACCGACGCCGCCTACGGGCCGCGTGCGCTCGGATGGGACACCGTCGGGCCCGCCGATCCGTTCGCGGCGGTCGTCGCGCTCATCGGCTCGCTCTCGCCGCTCGCGCCCTCGCGCGCTCTCGTGATCCTGTGGCTGCTCGCGCTGCCTCTGGCCGCCCTCGGCGGCTGGTTCGCGGCCACCCGCGTGACCGAGCGCTCGGTGCTGCGCTGCACGGTCGCGTTCGCCTGGGCGGTCGCCCCGACCTTCCTCGTCGCGCTCGTCGAGGGGCGGCCGGCGGCCGTCATCCTCCATCTCGCGCTGCCGTGGCTCGTCTACACGGCGACCGCGGCGCGTCGTTCCTGGAGCAGCGCTGGTCTCGCCTCGATCCTCCTCGTCATCGTCGTCGCGTGCGCGCCGTCGCTCGCCCCCGCGCTCGGTGCGCTGTGGCTCGTCGCCCTCATCCTCGCGATCGTCGTGCGGCGGGGCCGCGGGGCGGGCCGCATCATCTGGCTCGTGATCCCCTCTGTCGCCGTCTTCCTCCCCCTCGTCTGGTACCACCTGACGAGGGGCGACCCGTTGGCCGTGTTCGCCGACCCCGGGCGCCCGCTGGCCGTCGCCGGCAACCCCGACGGACTGCTGCCGAAGATCCTCTTCGCCTTCGGCTACCCGTCGACCGACGGCGCCGGCTGGCTGCAGTTCCTCGGCGAGGACGGCCGGGCATGGTGGGTCGCGGCCTTCACCGCACCCGTGCTCGTGCTGGCGCTGCTGGGCCCGGCCCTCGGCCGGCTCCTCCCCGCCTCGCTCGCGCTCGTGGCGGCGGGCCTCGGCGTCGCGACCGCGGTCCTGGCCTCCGGCATCGCGCTGACGGCAGGCAGCTCCGGACCGGTCGCGATCTGGCCGGGGAGCGCGCTCTCGCTCGCGTGGGCGGGCCTGCTCCTCGCCGCCGTCGCCGGGCTCGACGGGTTCCGCCGCGTCGACGCGCTCGTGCCGGTGGCGGCATCCCTCGTCATCGCGTTCCTCGCCATCGGCGCCGTCCCGGCCCTGACCGCGGTGATCCGCGGCGACGCGGCCCTCACGGACGGGCCCGCCAGCACCCTGCCCGCCTACGTGCAGACGGCGGGCAGCGAAGGGGAGCGGGACGGCGAGCAGACGGCGACCCTGGTCCTCACGGTCCAGGCGGATGCCGCCTACTCGGCCGCCGTCGTCTGGGGAGCGAGCGAGACCCTCGGCGGTCAGACGACCGTCCAATCCACGCGCCCCGCGCTCACCGCCGGTGACCGCGAGCTCGCCCACGTGACCGCCGACCTGGTCTCGACCGCGACGGGTGACGTCGTGGCGGACCTCGCCCGGCACGGCATCGCGTACGTGCTGCTCGAGGAGGCGCCGGGGGAGAGCGACGTCGCGCGCGCGGCCCGCCTCGGCGCGCAGAACCTGCTCAATCAGCGAGCCGACCTCGTCAGCGTCGGCGAGACGGCGCGCGGGGCGCTGTGGAGCGTCGACGGGACGATCTCCGAGCGCACCGTGGACGACGCCTCAGGTCCGCATTCGATCCGCGTCGCCCTCCTGCAGCTCGGTGTCATCGTGGTCGCGCTCCTGCTCGCCGTCCCGACCCGCGCCAGCCTGCGCGCCGGGCGCCGGCATCCGCGCATCATCGGCGAAGGGGTCCGGCTGTGATCGCGGCGCGGACCGTCCGCCGCGGGGTCGGGGCGATCGTGAGCCTCGCCGTCGTGGCCGGCGCGTTCCTCGTCATCACGACGCCGTGGCAGGGCGTCGAGCGCTCGACGCTGTCGATCACGACGCGACCCGAGCCCGCGACCTCCGTCCTCTCCTGCGACGGTCCGCTCGTCGCGGTCGGGCGTGACGTCGAGGACCCGGGTGCCCTGCAGGTCGCCGCGGGCGCGAGGATCGTGTCGGGCACGGCCGCCGGGTCGCCCGAACCGGTCCCCGGCGAGATCGCCTCGGCGATCGAGGGCGCCGACCCGATCCCGTCGTTCTCCGCCGAGCCCGTCGACCGCATCCGCGCGGACCTGGCCGCCGCGCAGTCCGCCCGGGTCGCAGCCGACGACCTCGCCGGCTTCGCCGCGTCGACGTGCGCCCCGCCCGCTATGGAGACCTGGCTCGCCGCCGGCAGCGGTCTCACCGGCGCCGCCGACCTGGTGGTGATCGCCAACCCCGGCGACGTCGCGTCGCGGGTCGATCTCACGGTGTTCGGCGCCGAGGGCCGCACCGCCCCGGAGGCCGGCACGAACATCCTCGTCCCCGCGGGGGAGCAGCGGATCGTCCCCCTCGCGGCGCTCGCCCTGAACGAGGCGAGCCCCGTCGTCCTCGTCTCCGCGAGCCAGGCACCGGTGCAGGCCGCCCTCCAGTCGATGCTCACCCGGACGCTCGTCCCCGTCGGCGTCGACCAGGGCGGCGCCACCGGACTGCCGCGCATGCAGCAGACGATCCCGGCGTTCTCGGCGGTGGGCGGCGGCGACGAACACACCGACACGACGATCCGTCTGCTGGCGCCGTCCGACGACACGACGGCATCCGTCACCGTCACCCCCGTGGGTGGGTCGATGACGGCCGCGTCGTTCACCGACCTCGCGCTCACCGCGGGGGTGCCGATCGAGGTCGACCTCGAGACGCTCCCCGAGGGGCGCTACCGCGTCGAGGTGCAAGCGGGTGCCCCCGTCGTCGCCGCCGCGCACACCTCCACGGGAGCGGATGCCGGGTCGGACTTCGCGTGGTACGGCACCGCCGACGACGTCCGCGTCCCCACACTGGTCGCGGTCTCGGACGGCCCCCGTCCGCAGCTCGCGCTCGTGAACCCGGGCCCGCAGGAGGTCGCCGCGGTGCTCGCGGACGGCGCCGGGGCGGGCGAGCCGCGCGAGGTCCGCGTGCCCGCCGGCGGGTCGGTGTCCGTCGACCTCGCCGCCGGGGAGCTCTACCGCCTGGATCCGGCGGGCGGGACGCTGCGGGCGAGCGTGACCTTCACCGCCTCCGACGCGATCGCGGGCTACGCGGTCGTGCCGGCCGACGCGGCGGCCGCACCCGTCGAGGTCCGGCCGCGCTGACGGGATCGCGGGTCAGAACCGGAAGCGGTCGGGACCGAGGTCCCAGGGATCGCGGTCGAGGTATTCCGCGGCCGCGCGGAACACGCAGCTCTCGATCATCATGCGCCGGTGCAGCTCGTCGTTGCGGTGCAGCCGCGCGAGGCGCTCGATGGGCAGGCGGAACAGCACGATCCGCTTCTGCTCGGACTGCACCACCCAGCGCGGGATGCCGTCGTCGTCGGCGGCGTCCGGCATCCATCCGATGTCGAAGCGGACCTCACGCAGTTCGGGCCAGGCGCTGCGCAGGAACTCGACGGCCGTCGTGACGGTCAGGTCGAACTTCTCGGCGCGCGTCTCGATGGCCGGCAGCGGCGGCCGGACGACCGGGCTGCGGTCGAGGCGTCCGTGCCGGCCGTGGCGGTCGGGGCGTGCGGTCGTGCGGGCGCGACGCCTCACGAATCCCCCTTGCAGCGCATGACGCCATCCTAGGCGCCCGGTGCCGCCGCGTCGGGCGCTCGCCCGATGTCCGCGCGCCAGGGGGCGATGCCGCGGGCGATCAGCGCGAGCGCGGCCTCGAAGGCGTCCGGTGCCGGTGCGGCGGCCGACTCCGGTGAGAGGGCGACAGTGGATGCCGCGGTGCCCCAGGCATCCGCCGCTCGCCGCTGCTGCTCGTGGAAGGTGACGCCCATGACGTAGTGTGTGACCGCGTCGGCGACGACGTCCGCAGCGAGGGAGTGGTCGATCGCGCGGAGGGCGTCGTGCACCGGGGAGGCGACCAGTCCGAGGGCGAGCGAGCTAGAGACGACCTCCGCGCCGTCGCGGTGCGCGAGCAGGCGGTCGTGCAGGCGGCGCCCGAGCGTCACCGCGGCCCGCTCGAGATCGTCGGAGTCGCCGTCGCGGAGCGCGACCGGGGCGAGGATGCGGGCGCTCACCTGAGCCAGCAGCTCCTGCTTGCTCGCGACGTGCCAGTAGAGCGCGCTGGGCTGCACCCCGAGCTCCTCGCCGAGGCGGCGCATCGACAGGTCGGGCAGGCCGACACGGTCGAGCAGGACGAGGGCCGCGTCGACGACGTCGTCCTTCGACCGCCGCGCGCCGCGGGGGTTTGGATCGCGCGGAGACATGCCGCTACCCTACCTGAACGGTGTTCACGTGAACGCTGTTCAGGAGGATGAGATGACCCACGACCACCCCGCCCGCACCCCGCGGCTCGACACGACCGACCTAGCCCGCGCCGCCGTCTTCGCCGGTGTCATCGCGATCCTGGGGCTGCCGGGGTCGTTCTCCGTCTTCGGCGGGGTGCCGATCACGGCGCAGACCCTCGGCGTCATGCTCGCCGGCGCCGTCCTGGGACCGCTCGTGGGCGCCGTCTCGGTCGGCACGCTGCTCGTGCTCGTCGCCGTCGGCCTGCCGCTGCTCGCGGGCGGACGCGGGGGAGCAGGTGTCTTCGTCGGCCCCACCGCGGGATACCTGGTCGGCTGGCTCGTCGGTGTCGTCGTGATCGGCCTCATCGTGCACCTGGGCGGCCGGCGGCCGGTGTGGTGGCGGACCCTCGCGGGCGTCGTGATCGGTGGGGTGGTCGTGGTCTACGCGTGCGGCATCCCGATCCAGAGCCTCGTCATGCGCATCGGAGTGGACCAGGCCCTCCTCGCGAACCTCGCGTTCGTCCCGGGCGACCTCGCGAAGGCCGTCGTCGCGACGGTCGTCGTCGGCGCGCTCGTGCGCGGCTATCCGCGCGCGTTCCGACGGACGTGGGCGCGCGCGGCCGCCCCGCGTGAGGCGGCGCCGGTCCGGTGACGAGCGCGCTCCGCCTCGCCGACGTGTCGGTGCGGCTGGCCGACACCGACGTCCTGCGGGGGATCGACCTCGCCGTGGATGCGCGGACCGTCGCGATCGTCGGCGACAACGGGTCCGGCAAGTCGACCCTCGCGCGGCTGATCGGCGGGCTCGTCCGTCCGACGAGGGGCCGCGTCGAGGTGCTGGGGCTCGACGCGGCGAGGGATGCCGCGGCCCTCCGACGTCGCGTGGCGGTCGTCTTCAGCAATCCCGACGCCCAGATCCTCATGCCGACGGTGGCCGAGGACGTCGCCTTCTCGTTGCGTGCGGACCGCCTGCCGCGGGCGGAGCGCGACGCCCGCGTCGCCGCAGCGCTGGAGCGTTTCGGGCTCACCCCGCTCGCGGACCGGCCCGCGTTCGAGCTGTCGGGCGGGCAGAAGCAGCTCCTCGCCCTGTGCGGCGCGTTCGTGCGGACGCCGGATCTCGTCGTGGCGGACGAGCCGACCGCGTTCCTCGACGGTCGCAACGCCCACCTCGTCGCGGGTCACCTGCTCGCCGACACCGGCCACCGCCTCGTCGTCGTGACGCACGACCTCGAGCTCGCCGCGCGATGCGACGTCGCGGTGCGGGTCGACGACGGACGCATCGCCCAGGTGGGGGAGGCGCCGGACGTGGTCGCCGCACACACCGCGAGGTGGCGGTGCTGACGCTGTACCGCTCCGGCGACGGCCCGTGGCACCGGATGCCCGCCGGACGCAAGACCGTGCTGCTGCTCATCCTCGTCCTCGCCGTCTCGCTGCTGCCTCCCGTCTGGCCGGCCGCGGTGGCGGCGTCCGTGCTGTGCCTCGCGTGCTACGCGGTGCCGGGCGTCGGGGTGCGGGAGCTCGGGCGGCAGGTCTGGGCGCTCCGCTGGCTCGTCCTCGTGGCTTTCGGCATCCCGTGCTTCTTCCTGGGTGTCGAGGCCGCCGCCGTCGGCACGGTCCGCATCGTCGCCGCGGTCGCCCTCGCGGGCCTGCTGTCGCTGACGACGCCGGTCGCGGTCCTCCTCGACGTCGTCGAGCGGGCGCTGCGACCGCTGCACCGCGTGGGGGTGGATGCCGCCCGCACGGCCCTCCTGCTCGTCGTCGCGCTCGGCACGGTGCCCACCCTGGCCCGTCTCGCGCGCGAGGTGCGCAGCGCGCAGCACGCGCGCGGCGCCCGCGGCATCCGGGTGTTCGTCGTCCCGTTCCTCGTCCTGGCGCTGCGTCACGCGGACGACCTGGGCGACGCCCTGACGGCGCGCGGCGTCCGCTGAACCCGGCGCGGCATCCCGGTGGCGGGGGAGGCGCCGGATAGCGTGGAAGCGATGCTCGACAGACTCTGCTCCAAGGTGGGCTGCGCCCGCGAGGCCGTGACGACCCTGACCTACGACTACGGCGACCAGATGGCCGTCCTCGGTCCGCTCGGCGCCGGGAACGACCCGCATGCGCACGACCTGTGCGCCATCCACACCACTCGGATGTCGGTGCCCAAGGGCTGGGTCGTCGTGCGTCACGAGACCCTCCGCGTCTGAGCCCGCGTGGGAGAATGGGCGCGTGCCCACTCCCGTGAAGACCATCGAACACGTCGTCGCCGACCTCTCGCTCGCCGATGCCGGCCGTCACCAGATCCGCCTCGCCGAGAACGAGATGCCGGGTCTCATGGCGCTGCGCGAGGAGTACGGTCCCTCGCAGCCCCTCGCCGGCGCGCGCATCGCCGGTTCGCTGCACATGACCGTCCAGACCGCGGTGCTCATCGAGACCCTCGTCGCCCTCGGCGCCCAGGTCCGCTGGGCCAGCTGCAACATCTTCTCGACGCAGGACGAGGCCGCCGCCGCCGTCGTCGTGGGACCCTCCGGCACCGTCGCCGAGCCCGCGGGGGTGCCGGTGTTCGCCTTCAAGGGCGAGACGCTCGAGCAGTACTGGGAGCTCGCCGACCGCATCTTCGACTGGTCGGAGGAGGGCTTCGACGGCCCCAACCTCATCCTCGACGACGGGGGTGACGCGACTCTCCTCGTCCACAAGGGCGCCGAGTTCGAAGCCGCGGGCGCCGTGCCCGAGGCGGGCCCCACCGACTCCGCCGAGTACCGCATCGTGCTCGAGACGCTCCGGCGCTCGCTCGCGCGCGACCCGCAGCGCTTCACGCGCATCGCGGCCGGTCTCCTCGGGGTGACGGAGGAGACCACGACCGGCGTCCACCGCCTCTACGAGCTCCACGCCGCGGGCAAGCTCCTGTTCCCCGGCATCAACGTCAACGACTCCGTCACGAAGTCGAAGTTCGACAACAAGTACGGCATCCGGCACTCGCTCCCCGACGGCATCAACCGGGCCACCGACGTCCTGATCGGCGGCAAGGTCGCGTTCGTCGTCGGGTACGGCGACGTCGGCAAGGGGGCCGCCGAGGCGCTGCGCGGCCAGGGCGCGCGCGTCATCGTGAGCGAGGTCGACCCGATCTGCGCCCTGCAGGCCGCCATGGACGGCTACCAGGTCGCCCGGCTCGAGGACGTCGCCGACCAGATCGACATCGTCATCACGGGGACGGGCAACACCCGCGTGGTGACCGTCGACCACCTGCTCTCCCTCAAGCACCTCGCCATCGTCGGCAACGTCGGTCACTTCGACGACGAGATCGACATGGCCGCGCTCGAGTCGCTGCCCGGTGTCGAGAAGATCGAGATCAAGCCGCAGGTGCACGAGTACCGGCTGCCGACCGGGCGCAGCATCCTGGTCCTGTCCGAGGGGCGTCTGCTGAACCTCGGCAACGCGACCGGACACCCGTCCTTCGTCATGAGCGCGTCGTTCACCAACCAGGTGCTCGCCCAGATCGAGCTGTACACGAAGCTCGACGAGTACCCGACGGGGGTCTACGTCCTGCCGAAGGCACTCGACGAGAAGGTGGCGCGGCTGCACCTGCCGGCCCTGGGCGTGCAGCTGACGCAGCTCACCGACGAGCAGGCCGCCTACATCGGAGTGCCCGTCGACGGACCCTACAAGCTCGATCACTACCGCTACTGACCACGCGACACGCCCGGCTCGACTCTCTTTTGATCTGATCAAAAAAGAACTAGACTGAGGGCATGACCGATCCCGCCCCGAACCCCGACATCGCGCTCCGCGACGCCGGTCTGCGGGTGACGGAGTCGCGTCGTGCCGTCTTCGCCGCGCTCGCCGCCCACGCGCACGCCAGCGCGGAGGCGCTCTACGCCGCCGTGGCGGACGAACTCCCCAAAGCGAGCCGGCAGTCGGTCTACAACGCGTTGCACGACTTCGCGGATGCGGCCCTCGTCCGCCGCATCGAGCCGGCCGGGCAGCCGATGCTCTTCGAACTCCGGGTCGACGACAACCACCACCACCTCGTCTGCACGTCGTGCGGGCGTGTGGAGGATGTGGACTGCGCCGTCGGCGCCGCTCCGTGCCTGCATCCCTCCGACGACCGCGGGTTCCGCATCGCGTCCGCCGAAGTCACCTACTGGGGTCTCTGCGCCGACTGCGCCGCCGAGACCGCCGCCTGACCATCCCCTCTCCCACACCCCGAACGGAAGGATCACCATGAGCGACCGTGACCCCCAGGCCGAGCCCCTCGGCGCCGAGGCCACCGACGTCGACCAGGCCGTCACCCCCATCGACACGCCCGTCGACGAGCGCGCCGACGGCGAGGACCGTCCGCGTTCCAACGAGGCCGACGGATGCCCCGTCTTCCACGGCGCGCCCGGTGCCGACCGCGAGAACCACGGCGCACAGCCGCACCCGACCGTGGGGTCTGCGAACCAGGTCTGGTGGCCGAACCAGCTGAACCTCCGCATCCTCAAGAAGAACCCCGCCGTCGGCAACCCCGTCGGCGAGGACTTCGACTACAAGGCCGCGTTCGAGAGCCTCGACCTGGCCGCCGTGAAGGCGGACATCGCCGAGCTCCTCACCACCTCGCAGGACTGGTGGCCCGCCGACTTCGGCAACTACGGGCCGCTCATGATCCGCATGGCGTGGCACTCCGCCGGCACCTACCGTGCGACCGACGGTCGCGGCGGCGGCGGCACCGGACAGCAGCGTTTCGCGCCGCTGAACAGCTGGCCCGACAACGTCAACCTCGACAAGGCCCGCCGACTCCTCTGGCCCGTCAAGAAGAAGTACGGCCAGTCGCTGTCGTGGGGCGACCTCATGATCCTCGCCGGCAACGTCGCGCTCGAGACCATGGGCTTCGAGACGTTCGGCTTCGGCGGCGGCCGCCCCGACGTGTGGGAGCCGGACGACGACGTGTACTGGGGACCCGAGACGACGTGGCTCGCCGACGAGCGCTACAGCGGCGACCGCAACCTCGAGAAGCCGCTCGCGGCGGTCCAGATGGGTCTCATCTACGTCAACCCCGAGGGCCCGAACGGCGAGCCCGACCCGCTGAAGTCGGCCCGCGACATCCGTGAGACCTTCGGGCGGATGGGGATGGACGACGAGGAGACCGTCGCGCTCATCGCCGGTGGTCACACGTTCGGCAAGACCCACGGCGCCGCGCCTGACACGAACGTCGAGGCGAACCCCGAGGCCGCCGGCCTCGAGCAGCAGGGCCTCGGCTGGAAGAACAACCACGGCGCCGGGAAAGGCGACGACACCATCACGTCGGGCCTCGAGGTCACGTGGACCTACCACCCGACCCGGTGGGACAACGAGTTCTTCCACATCCTCTACGCCTACGAGTGGGAGCTCATGCGCAGCCCCGGCGGGGGGCACCAGTGGCGGCCGAAGAACGGTGCCGGCGCCGACATGGTCCCGCTCGCGCACTCCGACGGGCGCCGCGAGCCCCGCATGCTCACGAGCGACCTGGCGCTGCGCACCGACCCGGCGTACGACGCGGTCTCGCGCCGCTTCAAGGACGACCCGGTCGCGTTCGGCGACGCGTTCGCCCGCGCGTGGTTCAAGCTGACCCACCGTGACATGGGCCCCGTGGCCCGCTACCTCGGACCCGAGGTGCCGCAGGAGGAGCTCATCTGGCAGGACCCCGTGCCCGCGGTGGACCACCCGCTGATCGACGAGGCCGCCGCCGCCGACCTGAAGCAGCGCATCCTCGCGACCGGCCTGACGGTGTCGCAGCTCGTCTCGACGACGTGGGCCGCGGCATCCACCTTCCGCGGCAGCGACAAGCGCGGCGGCGTGAACGGCGCCCGCATCCGTCTGGCTCCGCAGAAGGACTGGGAGGTCAACAACCCCGCCCAGCTGCAGACGGTCCTCGCCGCCCTCGAGGGCGTCAAGGCCGCCTTCGACGCCGAGCGGACGGACGGCACGAAGGTCTCGCTCGCCGACCTCATCGTGCTGGCAGGCAACGCCGGCGTCGAGAAGGCCGCGAAGGATGCCGGGGTCGAGGTCACCGTGCCGTTCCACCCCGGTCGTACCGACGCGTCGCAGGAGCAGACCGACGAACTGTCGTTCGGTTACCTCGAGCCGGCGGCCGACGGGTTCCGCAACTACTACGGACCGAACGCGTTCCTGCCCGCCGAGCACCACCTCATCGACAAGGCGAACCTGCTGACCCTGAGCGCGCCCGAGACGACCGTCCTCGTCGGCGGCCTCCGCGCCCTGGGGGCGAACTGGGACGGCTCGTCGCACGGCGTGTTCACCGACCGGCCCGGCGTCCTCACGAACGACGTGTTCGTGAACCTGCTCGACCTCGGTGCCACGTGGAAGCCGCTCGACCCCGGATCGCATGCGTTCCGCGGAACGGCGGCGGACGGTTCCGAGATCGGTGTCGGCACCCGCGTCGACCTCGTCTTCAGCGCGAACTCCGAACTGCGCGCGCTCGCCGAGGTCTACGCCTCGGACGACGCCGCGGAGAAGTTCGTCCGCGACTTCGTCGCCGCGTGGACGAAGGTCACCGAGCTCGACCGGTTCGACCTCCACGCCTGACCCCCGCCGGTCACCCGCACGGCCCGTCCCTCCGGGGCGGGCCGTGCGTCGTCCCGGAGGGCAGGTCACGGTTCGGTTACTGTGGACTCACCCGTGGGCGGAGCACCGGCATCCGCTGACCCCGAAGGACGACATCGGCCCTATGACATCGCGCATCCTGGTTGTCGACGACGACACCGCTCTCGCAGAGATGATCGGCATCGTGCTGCGCACCGAAGGCTTCGACGTCGCCTTCTGCGCCGACGGCGGCGCCGCGGTCGACGCGTGGCGGGACGAGCGTCCGGATCTGATCCTGCTCGACCTCATGCTGCCGGGGATGGACGGGATCGAGGTGTGCACGCGCGTGCGCGCCGAGTCCGGCGTCCCGATCATCATGCTGACGGCCCGCACCGACACCGCCGACGTCGTTCGCGGGCTCGAATCCGGCGCCGACGACTACATCGTCAAGCCCTTCAACCCGAAGGAGCTCGTCGCGCGGATCAAGACCCGGCTGCGCCCCACGGCCGAGGCGCGCTCCGAGAGTCTGCGCATCGGGGACCTCACCGTCGACGTCGCGGCCCACGAGGTGCGCCGCGGGGATTCGCCGATCGCCCTCACGCCGCTCGAGTTCGAGCTCCTCGTCGCGCTCGCGTCCAAGCCGCAGCAGGTCTTCACCCGCGAGATGCTGCTCGAGCAGGTCTGGGGTTATCACTACAAGGCCGACACGCGCCTGGTGAACGTGCACGTCCAGCGCCTGCGGGCGAAGGTCGAGCGCGACCCCGACAACCCGCAGATCGTGACCACCGTGCGCGGCGTGGGCTATCGCGCCGGCGCCGCGGTGTGACCACCGGGAGCACCCCGCCGTGTCGGTGACCGCCCGCACCGGCACGCACACCGTCGTCCCGCCGTGGCGCGACTGGCGGTCCTGGCAGCGCCGCGTGCAGTACGCCTGGCGTCGCTCGCTGCGCTTCCGCACCCTGTCGGTGACCCTCACCCTCACGGCGCTGACGATCCTCGTCGCGCTCGTCTGGATGTCGCTCGCGATCCTCACCGACCTCTACGAGTCGCGCGCCGAACAGGTGCAGGATGCCGCGCAGCGCGCGACGCAGGCGGCGCAGAGCACGTTCGACGCGGCGGTCGTCGACAGCGACGAGGTCGCCCTTCAGGTGCTGATGGACGAGGTCCGGCGCGAGATCCTGTCGCGGCAGGCCGGGACGACGATGCTCGCGGTCTTCCGCATCGACGACGAGCCGTCGGCGATCGCGCCGCAGAACTTCGAGGCGGGCGGTCTCGAGGAGTCGATGATCTCTCCCGAGCTGCGCGAGAGCGTCCGCCTCACGGGGGACCGGCAGTGGTGGCAGTCGATCGGGCTGCCCGAGGCCGACGGGGGCGAGACACCCGGGATCATCGTCGGTCAGCAACTGGTGCTGCCCGAAGCGGGGGCCTACGAGGTGTACTTCGCCTACGACCTCGGGTCCGAGGCGCAGACCCTGCAGTTCGTCCAGGTGACGCTGTGGGTCGTCGGTGTCGCCCTGCTCGTCCTCATCGGCGGGATCTCGCTCTTCGTGCTGCGTTCGGTGACCGTCCCGATCGCCCAGGCCGCCGAGACGAGCGCGAAGCTCGCGGCGGGGGACCTGGGCGTCCGACTGCCGGTGCGCGGCGAGGACGAGTTCGCGACCCTGGGCCGGTCGTTCAACGCGATGGCCGACAGCATCGAGGGGCAGATCAAGGAGCTCGCCGAGCTCTCGCTCGTCCAGCAGCGGTTCGTGTCGGACGTCTCGCACGAATTGCGGACGCCCCTGACGACCATCCGACTCGCGGCCGACATGATCAACGATCAGCGCGACGAGTTCGACGCGTCGACCGCGCGTGCCGCAGAGCTCCTGCACGCGCAGGTGCAGCGGTTCGAGGTGCTCCTCGCCGACCTCCTGGAGATCAGCCGCTACGACGCCGGCTCGGTGCAGCTCGAACTCGAACCGACGAGCCTCGCACACCTGGCGGAGGACGTCATCGAGTCGATGGCGCAGCTCGCCGAGCAGCACGGCAGCGACGTGCGACTGGTCGCCCCCGGAGGCTACTCGCCCGTCGACATGGACCCGCGCCGCATCCGCCGTATCGTCCGGAACCTCCTCGGCAACGCGATCGAGCACGGCGAGGGCCGGCCGATCGTCGTGACCGTCGACAGCGACCAGCGCGCCGTGGCCCTCGGCGTCCGCGACTACGGTCTCGGGATGAGCGAGGCCGACGCCGAGCGGGTCTTCGACCGGTTCTGGCGCGCCGACCCGTCGCGTCGACGCACGATCGGCGGGACGGGTCTCGGACTCTCGATCGCCCTCGGCGACGCGCGACTGCACGGCGGCACGCTCGAGGTCTGGTCCGAGCTGGGCGGCGGCAGCCACTTCGTCCTCACCCTGCCGCGGCAGGCGGGAGAGCACCTCTCAGGCCCGTCGCCCATCGAACTCGATCCCCGGGACGACGCCGCCCTCGGCGACCTCGGCCTCACCCAGCCCATCTCCCTGCCGCCCCGGGAGGAGAACCCGTGACCGTCCGTCGTCCGCTCGGTGCCGCCGTCCTGGTGGTCGTCGCCCTCGTCCTCTCGGCCTGCGCCGGGCTGCCCCTCGGGGGTCCCGTCCACGTCGGCAAGGCGATCGACGAGGTCGAGGGTCCGCCCGACTTCGCGTTCGTCCCGGACGGTCCGGTGAAGGATGCCACGCCCCAGCAGATCGTCGAGGGGTTCGTCGCGGCCGGTTCCGGCCCCCGCGGCAACTGGGAGGTCGCGCAGGAGTTCCTCACGACGCAGTTCCGTCAGCAGTGGCAGCCGCAGGCGAACGTCACCGTCTATCGTCCGGGGGAGAGCTCGATTTCCTCGCCCGCCGAGAACGAGATCGTCTTCACGGTCGACCCGGTCGCCAACGTCGACGCCACCGGATCGTACGAGCCGGCCGAGCAGGGCCGCATCCCGTTCGCCTTCTCCCTCGCGCAGGAGGACGGGCAGTGGCGCATCTCCCAGGCGCCTGACGGCATCGTCCTCGACGCCAACCGCTTCGCCTCGGTCTTCCAGAGCTACGATCTCGCCTACTTCGACCGCGGGTGGGACACGGTGATCCCCGACGTCCGCTGGTTCCCGTCGACCAACGCCGCCACGCGGATCACCGCCGCGCTCGTGTCGGGCACGCCGAGCCCGTGGCTGGCCGAGTCCGTGCGCACCGCGTTCACGGGCGAGGTGGGTCTTGCGCAGCCGTCGGTGCCCGTCGAGGCGGGGGTCGCGCGCATCTCGTTCGACCCGGCGATCCGCGACCTCGGCCGCGAGACGATCGCGCGCATGAAGACCCAGCTCGGCGCGAGCCTGGCGGGCGCCGGCATCCTCGACGTGCAGCTGCTCGTCGGGGACGAGCCGTTGGACGTGACCGCCGTCCCGACCCGCTCGACCGCGGTCGACGCGCGCCCGCTCGTCCTCCAGGACGGCAGGTTCGGGTTCCTCTCGGGCAACGATCTCGACGAGGTCGACGGCTTCGGGGAGGCCTTGCAGAGTCTCGACGCCCGGGCCGTCGAAACGGATGCCGCACGCCGGACGGCGGCGGTCCGGACGGGCTCCGGCGCGATCCTCCGCGTGCCCGCGAACGGCGAGTACACCGAGCTCGACACCCGCTCGGGCATGACGAAGCCGTCGATCGACACTGAAGGCTACATCTGGACGGTGCCGCGGGACCAGCCGGAGGAGGTCGTTGCGTACGGTCCCGACGGTACCGCGCAGACCATCCCGTCCGGCTGGGTGGGCGCAAGCGAGGTGAGCGCGATGCGGGTCTCCCGCGACGGTGCCCGGATCGCCGCGCTCGTGCGCAGCGGAGGCGGGTCGGCCGTCTGGGTGGCCGGCATCGTCCGGGACGAGAACGGGGCGCCGGTGTCGCTCGGCCAGCCGCTGCTCGTGGCGAACCTCGCCGGTCGCGGTGTCGACCTCGCGTGGGTCGACGGCGCGACGCTCGCCCTCGTCTTCGTCGACGGCGATCAGCGCGTCGTCCGCGAGCAGACGATCGGCGGGCAGGGCACGGAGGTGCGCGCGCCCGACGACGTCGTCGCGATCGCCGCCGGGAACCAGAGCGGCAGCGCGCGGCTGCTGACGTCCGACGGCAGCCTCTACGTGCAGCGCGGCTCCTGGCAGGTGATCGCCTCCGACGTGTCGGCCCTCGCCGTCCAGCAGGGTCTCCCCGGGTGAGTCCTCCTCCCCACCCGCCGCGATGGGGAGACCCTCCTCGTTCTGCGCCGCCCGCGGGTGGGCGGGCCTGCCGGGGCGGCAGGCTGAGCGGATGCCGCCTCCCGCCGCTCCCGTCGTCGCCGTGCGCCGCGCCGTCGCCGACGCGCTCGCCGTCGTCTTCCCGGTCGCCTGCGCCGGATGCGACGAGGCGGATCGCGACCTCTGCGGCGCGTGCCGGCGCCTGCTGAGCCCGACGCCGATCGTCCGCCGCCTGCCGAGCGGTCTCGAGGTCCGGAGCGGTCTCGTCTTCGAGGGGGTGCCGGCCCGCGTCATCCGTTCGTTCAAGGAGGACGGGCGCACCTCGCAGGCCCGGGCGCTGGCCGCTGCGCTGGCGGCGGCGTGGCCCCTCGACGTCGACGCCGTCCCCGTCCCGGTGCCGGCGAGCCCGGCCTCGCTCCGCCGCCGCGGGTACGCGCCCGTCGAGCTGCTCTGTCGGCGCGCGGGATGGCGGCCGCACCGGCTCCTGCGTGTCGCGCGGCGCACCGCCGATCAGCGGTCTCTCGCGAAGGAGCAGCGCGCCGCGAACCTCGCCGGCGCGCTCGCCGTCCGTCCTCGGGCGCATCGCCTCCTGGGGGATATGCGCGTCGTCCTCGTCGACGACGTCGTGACCACGGGAGCGACCCTCGAGGAGGCGGCGCGTGCCCTCCGTGCGGCCGGGATCCCGGTGGTGGGCGCCGTCACGGTCGCAGCCACGCCCCGGCGCGCGGGCTCAGGGGATTCATCGTGATCGGGTCGTGACACGAGCGGGGACCGGCACTACGGTGGGGGGACACAAGGCGAACCGAGGTCCGCCCTTGACCGGGTGGACCGGAACAAGGAGGTCAGGGATGGAGATCAACATCGTCGGTGTGGGCGTGAGCGTCAGCGATCGTTTCCGCACAGTCGTCGAGGAGAAGTCCGCCCGCATCGAGCACCTTGCCCCTCGAGCCCAACGGCTCGACATCAAGGTGACGCATCACACCTACCACAACGGGGGCCGCGAGGACGAGACCGTCGAGGTCACCCTCACCGGCAAGGGACCCGTCGTCCGCGCCGAGGCGGTGGACGGCGACAAGTTCGCCGCCCTCGATCTCGCGATCACCAAGCTCGCCGAACAGATCCGCCGCGCGAAGGAGAAGCGCGTCGACGCACGCAACCACCCGCGCGGCGCCAAGCTCGAGAAGGGCACCGGCACGCTGCAGGGCATCGACGTGCAGCCCGCGTCCGTCGACGTCATCCGCGCCGTCGCGACCGGCGAGGTGCCCATCATGACCGGCGCCGAGGACGAGGAGGACTACACCCCCGTGGTCATCCGCACCAAGCGGTTCGACCCCGAGTGGATGACCGTCGAGGACGCCGTGGACCGGATGGAACTCGTCGGTCACGACTTCTTCCTCTTCATCGACGCCCGCACCGACCAGCCGAGCGTCGTCTACCGCCGCAAGGGCTGGGACTACGGCGTGATCTCGCTCACGACCACCGCCGCACCCGCGGAGCTCGTCTCCTGACCGACGAGCGGTGACATTGAGGGCGGATGCCGCGCGGCATCCGCCCTCTTCCGTGTCCGGCGTGCGGCTCAGTGTGCCGCGAGGGCTGCGAGGACCGCGTCGCTGAAGGGTGGCCAGGCCTCTGCCGCCCATTCGCCGAACGGCCGGTCGGTGAGGGCGACGAGGGCTGCGCCCGCCCGCGGGTCCACCCAGAGGAAGGTGCCGGACTGGCCGAAGTGGCCGAAGGTCTCGGGGGAGTTGTGCGCCCCGGTCCAGTGCGGGCTCTTCGTGCCACGGATCTCCGGACCCAGGCCCCAGTCGTTCTCGCGCTGCAGACCGAAGCCGGGGAGGACGCCCCGCAGGCCCGGGAAGGCCACACCCGTCGCTGCGGCGAGCGTCGCGGGGGCCAGCAACCGCGGCCGCTGCAGCTCCGCCGCGAACCGGGCCAGATCGGTGCACGAGGACGCCCCGCCCGCCGCGGCGGAACCGCCGATCTTGGTGGACGTCATCCCGAGCGGGGCGAAGACCGCCTCGTGCGCGTACGCATCGAAGCCGATGCCGGTCTCCGATTCGAGCAGGTCCGCGAGCACCTCGAACCCGGTGTTCGAGTAGAGGCGCCGCTCGCCGGGCTCCGCGCGGAGCGTCGACGTCGAGAAGTCGTATCCGGCCGTGTGGGCGAGCAGGTGGGCGACCGTCGCCCCGGGCGGGCCCGCGGGCTGGTCGAGGGCGAGGGCGCCCTCCTCGACCGCGACGAGGGCGGCATAGGCGCTGAGGAGCTTGGTGACCGAGGCGAGCCGGTAGACGCGGTCCTGGTCCCCGGCGGACGCAGCCGTCCCCTCCGCCGTCACGACGACGGCGGAGGCGTGGGGGACGCCCCAGGTCTGCGAGAGGGCGAGCGCGTCGTCGAGGGCGGCCATCAGTCGAACATGCCGTCCAGCAGACCGCCGATGACGAGTCCGCCGAGCAGGCCGCCTGCCAGGCTGCCGCCGCCCATCCCGCCGCCCATCCCTCGGCCGCCGTATCCGCCGTTCCCCCAGTCGTTCGGCCGGGACGAGTCGATGTCGCGCTGCGCCAGCTGGAGCGCCTCGCCCGCCAGGTGCGCGGCGCGACGGGCGAGACCCATCGCCTCCTCGCGGTCGTCCTCGCCGATCGGGCCCGAGAAGCGCAGCAGGTCGCCGCGGATGCGCTCGGCCTCGGCGAGCCGGGTGCGGGCGTCGGCGCCGATCCACCCGCGGTGGCCCGAGATCACACTGCGCGCGACCCCGATCTGGCGGTCGGCGTCGTCGATCGCGTGGCGCACGTGCTCCTCGGACGGCACCGGACGCTCGGCGCGTTCCCGCGCCTTGGCGACGGCCGCGTCGAGCGCGGCGTTGGCGGCGCGCAGACGGGTCAGTTCGGCGAAGGGGTCGGGCTTGCTGCCCGCGGGGGTGAGCGAGGCGAGCGCCGCCTCGAGCTCGGCGGCGGCCGCCGCGACGGCCGGGGTGCCCAGCATCGGCTGCGCGACGATCAGGTCGTCGCGCGAATCGTCGACGATGGCCGCCAGGGTCGACTCCGCCCGCAGGGCCTCGATCTCGAACGTGTCGACGGCCTCGACGAGCGTGCCCGCCCGCCGCGAGGCCTCGATCGCGGTCTCGAGGGCGAGGTTCGCCTGCTCGCGCTGACCGCTGTCGCGGCGGCGCTCCGAGACCTCGGCGCTGTGCTCGGCGAAATCCAGCAGCTGGGCCGCTTCGGCCGCATTGCCCAGCACGGTGCGCATCGCGGCATCCGAGTACCGCGTGGACAGTCGCTCGAGGCTCGCGTTCAGTGCGGGGAGGCGCTCCCGCAGGCGCGTCACGTCCGCGCGGATGCCGGCGATGATCTCGGGCGCGCGCCGGGCACGGGCGATCGCCTCGGCGAGGGACTCGGTGCGGTCGTCGAGCAGGTCCTGGGCCCATTCGCACAGCTGGACGATGCGCGCGTTGCGCGTGCGCAGCTCCTCGGGGGTGTCGGGGATCTCGTCGTGGTTCAGCTGGTGCAGCTGGAACGCCTCACCGAGGTGCTGCCGCACCGCCGCGAGCGCCTCGCGCAGCGGAGCGGTCGCCTCGCGCCCGAGCTCGATCTCGGCGTAGGACAGCTCGTCGTCCGTCACGCGGATGCGTTCGTCGGCCGAGACGAGAGCGGCTCCCGCCTTGCGGCTGAGCTCGGCGTCCTGTGCCTCGATCTCCGCGTCCTCGCGCTTGCGTCTTCCCCAGAAACCGGCCATGGGCCGATCTTACGGGCCGACGGATGCCGCCGGTCGACGCACGGGGGAGAGGCCGGATGCCCCCAGCAACCTCGTAGGTCACAGGCGGATAACATGGCGGTGTATGTCTGCGCGTCCCGCGCACCGGCATCCCGACATTGCACGTCGGGGTGGCGAATCGACAGATGGAGATCCTCCGTGGCGAACCCCCTCGAGAAACTGCTTCGTGCCGGTGAAGGCCGCGTCCTGCGCAGGCTGCAGCAGGTCGTGAAGGCCGTGTCGGCCCTCGAAGAGGACTATGCGCACCTCACCGACGAGGAGCTGCGCGGCGAGACCGCCGAACTCCGCGCCCGCTACGAGGCGGGCGAGAGTCTCGACAAGCTCATGCCCGAGGCCTTCGCCGCCGTCCGCGAAGCCGCGAGCCGCACCCTCGGCCAGCGCCCCTACGACGTGCAGGTGATGGGTGGGGCCGCCCTCCATCTCGGCAACATCGCCGAGATGAAGACCGGTGAGGGCAAGACCCTGACCGCCGCCCTCCCGGCGTACCTCAACGCGATCGCGGGCAAGGGCGTCCACGTCATCACGGTCAACGACTTCCTCGCCTCGTACCAGTCCGAGCTCATGGGTCGCGTCTACCGCGCGCTCGGGATGACCACCGGCACCGTCGTCTCGGGTCAGAACCCCGAGGTGCGCCGGCAGCAGTACGAAGCCGACATCACCTACGGCACCAACAACGAGTTCGGCTTCGACTACCTGCGCGACAACATGGCGTGGCGCCGTGAGGACCTCGTGCAGCGGGGTCACTTCTACTGCATCGTCGACGAGGTGGACTCGATCCTCATCGACGAGGCGCGGACGCCGCTCATCATCTCGGGCCCGTCCTCCGGTGAGGCGAACCGCTGGTTCACCGAATTCGCGAAGATCGCCCGCACCCTCGAGGCCGGTGTCGACTTCGAGGTCGACGAGAAGAAGCGCACGATCGGTGTGCTCGAGCCCGGTATCGAGAAGGTCGAGGACTACCTCGGCATCGACAACCTCTACGAGTCGGCGAACACCCCGCTCATCTCCTTCCTCAACAACTCGATCAAGGCGCTCGCCCTGTTCAAGCGCGACACCGACTACGTCGTGATGAACGGCGAGGTGATGATCGTCGATGAGCACACCGGCCGCATCCTCGTGGGGCGTCGCTACAACGAGGGCATCCACCAGGCGATCGAGGCGAAGGAGGGTGTCGCGGTGAAGGCCGAGAACCAGACCCTCGCCACCGTGACCCTGCAGAACTACTTCCGCCTCTACGAGAAGCTCTCCGGCATGACCGGTACCGCCGAGACCGAGGCGGCGGAGTTCATGTCGACCTACAAGCTCGGTGTCGTCCCGATCCCGACGAACAAGCCGATGATCCGCAAGGACCAGTCCGACCTCGTCTACAAGAACGAGCAGGCGAAATTCGCGCAGGTCGTGGAGGACATCGCCGAGCGTCACGCCTCCGGTCAGCCGGTCCTCGTCGGAACCGTGAGCGTCGAGAAGAGCGAGTACCTCTCCCGCCTCCTGGCGAAGAAGGGCATCAAGCACGAGGTCCTCAACGCGAAGAACCACGCGCGCGAGGCCGAGATCGTCGCCCGCGCCGGTCGCTACGGCGCCGTGACGGTCGCCACGAACATGGCCGGTCGAGGCACCGACATCATGCTCGGCGGCAACGCCGAGTTCCTCGCCGTCTCGGAGATGAAGGCCAAGGGCCTCGACCCCGTCGAGACGCCGGACGAGTACGAGGCCGCGTGGGAAGAGGTCTACGCTGCCGTCAAGGAGAAGGTGCAGGAGGAGGCCGACCGCGTCGTCGAGGCGGGGGGACTCTACGTCCTCGGCACCGAACGACACGAGTCACGCCGTATCGACAACCAGCTCCGCGGTCGCTCGGGCCGTCAGGGCGACCCCGGTGAGAGCCGGTTCTATCTGTCGCTCACGGACGACCTCATGCGACTGTTCCAGTCGGGTGCGGCCGAGGCGATCCTGGCCCGCACGAACTTCCCCGACGATGTGGCCATCGAGTCCTCGATGGTCTCGCGCGCGATCAAGAGCGCTCAGGCGCAGGTGGAGGCGCGCAACGCCGAGATCCGCAAGAACGTCCTCAAGTACGACGACGTCCTCAACCGGCAGCGCGAGGCGATCTACGCCGACCGCCGGCACATGCTCGAGGGCGACGACCTCTCGGAGCGCATCGAGCACTTCCTCGAGGACACCATCGCCGCGATCATCGACGAGCACACCGGTTCCGGCCACAACGAGAGCTGGGACTTCGATGCGATGTGGGCCGAGCTCGGCACCCTCTACCCGGTCGGCGTCACGATCGACGAGGTCGTCGCCGAGAGCGGCAGCAAGGGCAAGGTGACCCCCGAACTGCTCAAGCGCGAGCTGCTCTCCGACGCCAAGATCGCCTACCGCAACCGCGAGGAGAAGCTCGGAGCGCCCGCCATGCGCGAGCTCGAGCGTCGCGTCGTGCTGCAGGTCCTCGACCGTCGCTGGCGCGACCACCTCTACGAGATGGACTACCTCAAGGACGGCATCGGCCTGCGCGCCATGGCGCAGCGCGACCCGCTCATCGAGTACCAGCGCGAGGGGTACCAGATGTTCCAGTCGATGATGGCCCAGATCAAGGAGGAGTCGGTCGGCTTCCTCTTCAACCTCGAGGTCGAGGTCCGTCAGACCGAGGGGGGCGACATCGAGGCGAAGGGCCTCGCCGCGCCCGAGATCGACGCGCAGAAGCTGCAGTACACCGCCCCGAACGACGCGGGCGAGGTCGAGGTGCGCAACGAGCGCGGCCAGGTCCAGCAGGCGGCGACCAGCAAGGCACGCCAGCGCGAGGCCGAGCAGGAGGCCCCCGCCGACGCCCCTCGCGGCTCCTTCGGGCAGCAGGTGCAGGCACCGGCCGAGGCGGGCAACCGCGCGCAGCGACGGGCGTCCGGTAAGAAGAAGTGATGTCGGTCCGACGGTGTCGGCCGGGCCACCGGACCGCCATTGGCCCCGTCGGGTCCCCGATATCCTGAACCGATGAGCCCGCGCACCTTCGACCAGTCATCCAAACTCAAGGACGTCCTGTACGAGATCCGCGGAGCCGCCCTGGTCGAGGCCGACCGGCTGCAGGACGAGGGTCACACGATCCTCAAGCTCAACACCGGCAACCCCGCGATCTTCGGATTCGAGGCGCCGTTCCAGATCGTCCGCGACATGATCGAGGCGGTCCCGCAGGCGCACGGCTACTCCGACTCCCGCGGCATCATGTCCGCGCGGCGGGCGATCGTCTCGCGGTACGAGGAGGAGCCGGGCTTCCCGAAGTTCGACCCCGATGACGTCTACCTCGGCAACGGTGTGTCCGAGCTCATCACGATGACGATGCAGGCGCTGCTCGACGAGGGCGACGAGGTCCTCATCCCCGCGCCGGACTATCCGCTGTGGACCGCCATGACGAGCCTCGCCGGCGGCACCCCGGTGCACTACCTCGCCGACAGCGAGAACGGCTGGCAGCCCGACCTCGAGGACATCCGGGCCAAGGTGACGCCGCGCACCAAGGCGATCGTCGTGATCAACCCGAACAACCCGACCGGCGCCGTCTACACCCGCGAGGTGCTGCAGGGGATCGTGGAGATCGCCCGCGAGCATCAGCTCCTCTTGCTCTCCGACGAGATCTACGACCGCATCCTCTTCGACGGCGCTCGGCACATCCCGCTCGCGACCCTCGCGCCGGACCTGCTCTGCCTGACCTACAACGGACTGTCGAAGACTTACCGCGTCGCCGGGTACCGCTCGGGGTGGATGGTCATCACGGGACCGAAGAAGCACGCTGCGGGCTTCCTCGAGGGCATCCAGCTGCTCGCCTCGACACGTCTGTGCCCCAACGTCCCCGCGCAGTTCGCCGTCCAGGCGGCGTTGTCTGGTGTCCAATCCATCGATGCGCTCATCGCACCGACAGGTCGGCTCCATGAGCAGCGTGATGCCGCCTGGGCCGGCCTCACCGCCATCCCCGGCGTCACCTGCGTCAAGCCCGAGGGCGCCCTGTACGCCTTCCCCCGGCTCGACCCCGAGGTCCATGACATCCACGACGACGCCAAGTTCGTCTACGACTTCCTCGTCGCCGAGCACGTGCTTCTCGTGCAGGGGACCGGGTTCAACTGGCCGACGCCGGATCACTTCCGCATCGTCACGCTGCCCGAGGCGCGGGTGCTCACCGAGGCGATCGAGCGCCTGGGCAACTTCCTCGCGTCGTACAAGCAGTAAGGGGCCGCGAGGTCAAAGCAGGGCGAGGGAGGTCGCGCGCCAGCGCCCGTCCCAGCCCTCGAGGCGCATCGCGACGG
Organism: Microbacterium sp. ARD31; assembly: GCF_031844425.1. NCBI lineage: Bacteria > Bacillati > Actinomycetota > Actinomycetes > Micrococcales > Microbacteriaceae > Microbacterium > Microbacterium sp. ARD31. Next base: position 1,133,386 of record NZ_JAUZVE010000001.1, on the reverse strand, counting down.
CACGTGTGCGGATCGGACCGCCGACGACCACGACCGCCTCGAGCACGCCGTCGGCGGGTTCGCAGGTGCGATCGCTCAGGATGCGGTGCGCCGGCCGGACGGCGGCGACGCCGCGTGCGCTCCGCGCGCGGGCCGACAGGTTCGCTCGGGTGACGAGCGCCCGGTACGCGTCCTCGCCGAGCCAGCGCGCCAGCTGATCGACGTCGCGCACGCCGGCCAGCACCTCGAGGACGCCGATCGTGAGGTTCTTCACGAGGGGGAGCGGGTCGGGCAGATCGGCCGTCGAGGTGCGCTGCGGTGCGAAGTACTCGGCGACCTCGAGGGCGCTCCCCGAACGCGGTATCCGGCTGTCTTCGGTGGCGGTGAGGGCCATGTCGGTTCCTCTCGGGCGACAGGTGTCTGCGGGTCGATGAACGCCACGAGTACAGCACAGGGTGACGAGAGGGTGGATGAGAATACTCCAACCTGTGGACAAACCCCGCGGTGCCGGCGGGTGGTCCTCTACATTCGCGATCGTGCGCTGGGATCGATTCTTCGAGGATCTCGAAGACCAATTGGACTCCGAATGGGAGGCCGAGCGCGCGGCGCTCGACACCGAGGCCGAGCGGCTGCGACTGGCCCGGCTGTCGCTGTTCCAGCGGTTGCATGCCCTGGTGGGTGCCGTCGAGGACGCGATCACCCTGGATCTCGTGGGCGGCGCCGCCGTGACCGGCGTACCCGTCGCGGTCGGACCGGATTGGCTCGCGGTGGACGACGGCGGCGCGCGGGGTGCCCTGATCGTCCCCCTGGCCGCCCTCGTCGCGGTGGGGCCGACGCACGCCGACCTGCTTCGCAGCGCCCGGGGGAGTGAGCCCGGGCGGCTCCGCGAGCGGATGACGCTCGGCTTCCTCCTGCGCGACCTCGCGCGGCGGCGTGTCCCCGTGACGCTGTACACCGTCGACGGGCGGGAGTACTGCGGCACGATCGACCGTGCGGCATCCGATCATCTCGATCTCGCCCTGCACGACCGCGGTTCACCCCGTCGCGCCGACCTCGTGAGCGGATACCGCATCGTGCCGCTGTCGGCGGTCACGGCCGTGCGGCTGGAAGCGCCGGCCTCGCTCGCGTGAGCGCGGCGTGATCAGGCCGTGATCATTCGCCGCCGCGGCGGCCGCGCCCCCAAAGCTCGGGGAAGCTCGCGGCGTTGGACTCGCGCCAGAGCGCGTGGAGTCGCGCGTCCTCCGCCTGTTCGTCCAGGTAGTCCTCGACGCTGTCCGCCTCGATGCGCCACGCGAGCGGGGAGCCGAGCCGAGCCCCCCGCAGACGTCCGTCGAGGATGAGAGCCACGACCTCGTCGACCTCCAGTTGCAGCATCTCCGCGACCTGGGCGGGCGTGAGCATACGCAGGGGGGACGCATCGGGCATGAGGCCATTATGGGCCCGCGTACCGGTCGCATCGGTTGCATCGCCGGCTTGTGGATAATCGCGGTGGCACCGCCGCGGGCTCGGTCACCATGGCGTCATGACCACTCCCGACACCGTCCGGCCCGCGCCGCGTGCATTCTGGGCCGACGCGCGATTCCTCCTCGGTATCGCGCTGATCATCGCGTCCGTCGCGGGCGTCTGGCTCGTCGTCGCCTCGGCGCGTCAAACCGCGCCGGTGTTCGCCGCCGCCCGCACGATCGTCCCCGGTCAGACCGTGACGGCGGACGACCTGCGGGTGGTCGACGTCGCCCTGGGGTCCGCGGGTGACACATACGTCTCGCCCGCCTCGCTCGAGCCCGGCGTCATCGCGACCCGCACGATCCTGGCGGGCGAACTCGTCCCGCACGCGGCCGTGGACGAGGCGGATGCCGCGACCACGACGAGCGTGGTGATCCGGACGGCCGGAGACGTGTCCGACGCCGTCACCGCGGGCTCGGTCGTGGAGGTCTGGGCGGCACCGGCCGAGGAGGGCGGCGAGGTCGGCGAGCCGCGGATCCTCGTGCCCTCGGCGACGGTGGTTACGGTGACGAAGGACGACGCCGTCGTCTCGGGCAAGGACGTGTCGCTCGAGATCGTCATCCCCCGCGCCGATGTCGCCGCGACGCTCGCCGCGGTGTCCGACGACTCCCTCCTGTCGGTCGTGCCCGTGGCGGGGGAGTCCCGGTGAGGGTCGTCGTCGCGGCGGACGGTCCCCGCGCGGACACCCTCGCCGCGCGACTGCGCCACGAGGACGCCGACGTGCGCGCGGTGGTGGCGGCATCCGCCCCCGCTGCCGCCGCGCTCGATGCGATGGCCGCGCCCGAGGCGGCGGAGCTCCTCGCCGAGCTGGCTCGGGCGGACCTCCTGATCGTCGAGGGGCGGGCGGCGACCCTGACCGCCGAGCTCGTCGCCGCCTGCGACCGTCTGTCGGTGCGCATCGTGCCGCTGTGCGCTCGAACCTCGGATCGGCGCCTCGCCGCATCGCTCGGGCTCGCGGCCCACGATCCGGACGCACCGGCGGCCGAGCTCCTCGCGAGCCCTCCGTCGTCCCTTCCCGTCGAGCCCACCCGCGGCCGTGTCATCACCGTGTGGGGCGCACAGGGGGCGCCCGGGCGGACGACCCTCGCCATTGAGATCGCCTGTGCACTTTCGAGTGCCGACCACCGCGTCGCGCTCGTCGACGCGGACTCCCACGCGCCCTCGCTCGCCCTCGCGACCGGCCTCGCCGACGAGGGCCCTGGGTTCGCCGCCGCATGCCGGCAGGCCGAACGCGGCACGCTCACGGTGGCCGAGCTCAGCCGCATCGCGTCGACGCTGGCCGACGTGGACGTGCTCACCGGCCTCAATCGGCCGGGACGGTGGCCCGAGCTGTCCCATGCCCGCGTGCTGGCCGCGCTCGAGGCGTGTCGCGGATGGGTGGATGACACCGTCGTCGACACCGCGGCATCCCTCGAACGCGACGAGGAGATCGTGAGCGACCTCGTCGACGGTCCCCGCCGGAATGCCGCGACGCTCGCGGCCGTCGAAGCGGCCGACGTCGTCCTCGCCGTCGTCGCCGCCGATCCCGTCGGGATGTCCCGTTTCGTGCGGAACTGGCCCGAGCTCCGCGCGGCGGCGGGCACCGCCCCCGTGCGGGTGGTGGTCAACAAGATCCGCGCCGGCGCCCTCGGTGTCGACGCCCGCGGACAGGTGCGGCGCACACTCGAGCGCTACACGGGCGTGACGGACGTGTCCTTCGTCCCGTGGGATGCCCGGGGGACGGATGCCGCGCTCCTCGCCGCGCGCCCGATCGCTCACGTCGCACCGCGCTCGTCGGTGCCGACCGCGGTGCGACGCCTCGTGGCCGAATCGCTCGCCCCGCGGCGTGCCGCGGAGGCCGCGACCCGGCACTCGCTGCGCCGCCTGGCCCGGAGCGCGTAGAGCGCGGGAAGCCCCCGGGAGGAGGATCTAGGGTGGAGGCGTGTCCACCCTCAGCGACCTCGTCTACGCCCAAGGCCGATCCACCGCGGAGGATGTGGAGTGGCTCCACCGCCTGGCCGGTGACGGTCAGCTCCTCGCCGACCTGGCCTTCGCGGACATCGTCATCTGGGTGCCGACGTCGGACGACTCGTTCATCGCCGTCGCGCACACCCGGCCGAGCGGCGCCGCGACCCTGTTCTACCGCGACATCGTCGGCGATGCCGTGCGACCGCAATGGCGCACGCAGGTCACGGACGCGTTCACGCAGGTGCGCGTCGTGGATTCGTCCTCGCCGGACTGGTTCGAGGAGACGCCGACCCGCGTGCGGGCCGTGCCGATCGTGCGCGAGCGCGCGGCGGAGGGACGCGAGAGCCGGGTGATCGGCGTGCTGACCCGGCACACCAACCTCGGTGAGGCCCGCACGCCGTCGCGTCAGCAGATCACCTTCAACGACTGCGCGGACGACCTGTTCGGGATGATCGCATCGGCGGACTTCCCCGACCTCACGGCGCCGACCTCGCCGCGCCGGGGCGCCCCCCGCGCCTCGGACGGCCTCATCCGTCTCGACGTCGACGGGATCACGACGTTCGCGAGCCCGAACGCCCTGTCGGCCTTCAACCGGCTCGGCTTCGACGACGAGCTCGAAGGCGAATCGCTCATGGAAGTGGCGACGAAGATCATGCCGGCGTCGCGCCAGTTCGACGAGTCGCTGCCGATCGTGATGGCCGGTCGTGCGCCGTGGCGTGCGGACGTCGAGGCGCGCGGCGTCACCGTGTCGCTCCGCACGATCCCCCTGCGCGAGAACGGCACCCGCATCGGTGCCATCGTCCTGTGCCGCGACGTGAGCGAGATCCGCCACCAGGAGCAGGAGCTCATCACGAAGGATGCGACGATCCGCGAGATCCACCATCGCGTCAAGAACAACCTGCAGACCGTCGCGTCGCTCCTGCGCATCCAGGCGCGGCGAACCCATTCCGACGAGGGTCGGGACGCCCTGACGCAGGCCATGCGCCGGGTGAGCGCGATCGCTGTCGTCCACGACACCCTGTCGGAGGGGCTCACGCAGAGCGTGGACTTCGACGACGTGTTCGAGCGCGTCCTCAAGCTCGTCGCCGAGGTCGCGGCGGCGCCCAACACGCGTGCCCGCACGGTCAAGACCGGCACGTTCGGGACGCTGCCGAGCGAGTACGCGACGCCGCTCGCCCTCGCGCTTACCGAGCTCGTGACGAACGCCGTCGAACACGGTCTGGCCGACAAGGAGGGCGAGGTCGAGATCATCGCCGAGCGCGACGAGGACCGGCTCGCGGTCCGCGTCCGCGACACCGGTGTCGGCCTGCCCGAGGGTCAGGTCGGTCGGGGTCTCGGCACGCAGATCGTGAGGACGCTCATCCAGGGTGAGCTGAGCGGGACGATCGACTGGCACACCCTCATGGGCAGCGGGACCGAGGTGACGATCGAGATCCCGATGCGGTACATCGAGCGCGCGCGGGCCTGAGGCCCGCGCGCGGCGGTGTCAGGACGCGCGGCGGGCGCGGGCGGCGCGGCGCTTGAGGGCGCGGCGCTCGTCTTCGGAGAGACCGCCCCAGACACCCGAGTCCTGGCCGGTCTCGAGGGCGTACTGGAGGCAGAGTTCGGTGACGGTGCACCGGGCGCAGACGGACTTCGCCTTCTCGATCTGGTCGACGGCGGGCCCGGTGTTCCCCACGGGGAAGAACAGTTCGGGGTCGACGGTCAGGCAGGCGGCTTTGTCGCGCCAATCCATAGCGGTGCTCCTTGTGGGGGATCGGAAGTCGGGATGCGACGCCGGGCGACGTCGACTAACCTGAGTGGTGTGCGAGCTGATGCTCGCCCCACGCCGCTGTGGGAGCACACTTGTCCGTCAATATTCCCATGCCCGGGCATGGGAATCAAGGGTTACGTGAATCACGGGTTAACGGAGTATTTCGGCGCCTCGCCGTGCCCCGGGCGCCCAGGAGGAGCAGTGAACGTGCGTACCACCGGCGTCGAGCGGATCGCGGCCGGTTGGCTCGCCCTCGAGGCGATCGGCGTCCTGGCCCTCGCCGCGTGGGAGCTGTTCGCGCTGGTCCGCGGCGACAGCGAGAGCGTGCCGAGTTCGCTGGCGCTCCTCGCCCTGACGGTGATCGGCGCGGCCGCCGTCGCAGGCTTCGCCGTCGCCGTGTGGCGCGGCGGGTCGTGGGGACGCTCCGGCGGCGTCGTCGTGCAGTTGCTCGTCCTGTCCGTCGCGCTCGGGACCCTCACGGGGGAGGGAGCCGACACGCGCCTCGCCGCGACGATCGCGGTCCCCGCCGTCGTGGGGCTCGTCCTCCTGATCGCGGCCGCTCGGGCGGCCGGCGCGCGATCGCGGAGCGAGGCCGACGAGGTCTGATCAGACTTCGAGCAGGCTCCGGATCCGCGCGACGTGGCCAGTGGCCTTCACGTTGTAGAGCGCGTGCGCGACCGTGCCGTCCTCATCGATGACGAAGGTCGAGCGGATGACGCCCTCGACGACCTTGCCGTAGTTCATCTTCTCGCCCCACGCGCCGTAGGCCTCGTGGACGCTGTGGTCGGGATCGCTCAGGAGGGCATAGGGGAGGGCGTCGCGCTCACGGAACTCGCGCAGCTTCGCCGGCTCGTCGCGGGAGATCCCCACCACGGTGTACCCGGCCGCCTGCAGCGGCGCGACGCTGTCGCGGAAATCGCAGGCCTCGGTCGTGCAGCCCGGCGTCATGGCGGCGGGGTAGAAGAAGACGATGAGGCGCCCGCCGCGGAAGTCGCTCAGCGAGACGGCCCCACCGTCCTGGTCGACGAGGGTGAAGTCGGGGGCGGGGGATCCGGGGTTCAGGCGCGGCATCCCCTCATTTTAGTCGGCCGCTCAGGTCGCGAAGGTGGCGAGGAGTCGCTGCAACGAGTCCAGTCGCGCAGGACCGCGCTCGCCCAGCCGACCCTCCGCCACGGCCTCGACGATCGCGCAGTCGGGGGCGTCGGGCAGGTGCGTGCACCCGCGCGGGCACTCCTCGGCGACGGCGGCGAGATCGGTGTAGGCGCGGAGGATGTTGGCGGGGTCCACGTGGCCCAGACCGAACGACCGGACGCCGGGGGTGTCGATCACCCAGCCGCGACCCTGGTCGCCGACGTAGCGGAGCGAGACGGCCGAGCTCGACGTGTGGCGGCCGCGCCCGGTCACCTCGTTGACGTGTCCGGTCGCGCGCGCGGCGTCGGGGACGAGGGCGTTGACGAGGGTCGACTTGCCGACACCGGAATGGCCGACGAACACGGTGGCGTGCCCGGCGAGGCGTTCGCCGATCTCGGCGACCGGCATCGCGCCCGTCCCGCTGGTGAACACCTCCAGGTCGTCGAGGCCCTCGAAGTGCGCGAGGAAGGATGCCGGATCGGCGAGATCGGTCTTGGTGACGACGAGCAGCGGGTGCATGCCGGCATCCAGCGCCGCGATGAGGTAGCGGTCGACGAGGCGCGGGCGGGGTTCGGGGTCGGCGGCGGCCACGACGATGAGCAGCTGATCGGCGTTCGCGACGATGATGCGCTCGACCTGGTCGGTGTCGTCCGCGCTGCGGCGCAGCAGCGAGGTGCGCTCCTCGATGCCGACGATGCGCGCGAGGGTGCCGTCGTCGCCGGAGGTGTCGCCGACGACCCGGGCGCGGTCGCCGTTGACGATCGGCTGCTTGCGGAGTTCGCGGGCGCGCGTTGCGAGGATCTGGCGCTCGTCCGGGCCGTCCTCGTCGATCAGGACGGTGTAGCGGCCACGGTCCACGCCGAGCACGCGGGCGGTCTGCGCATCCGCGTGCGCGGGGCGGCGCTTGGTGCGGGGGCGGTTGGCCTTGGGATTCGGCCGGACGCGGATGTCGGCCTCGTCGTAGTCGAGGTCGTCGTCGTCGCCATCGTCGTCGAGCCAGCTCACGCGAGCATGCCCGCCCACAGCCGGGGGAACTCGGGCATCGTCTTGGCCGTCGTCCCGATGTCGTCGACGACCACCCCGGGCACCCGCAGGCCGATGACCGCGCCCGCCGTCGCCATGCGGTGGTCGTGGTGGGCGCGCCACACCCCGCCGTGCAGGGGCCTCGGGACGATGTGGATGCCGTCCTCCCGCTCCTCCGCCTCGCCGCCGAGCGCGCGGAGGTTCTCCACGAGTGCCGCGATCCGATCCGTCTCGTGGCCCCGGATGTGACCGATGCCGTGGAAAGCCGTGGGCGCGTCGGCGAACGCGGCGAGCGCGAACAGCGTCGGGGTGAGCTCGCTCGCCGCCGACAGGTCGAGGTCGAGGCCGGCGATGCGGTCGCCCGCGGTGACGGTGAGCGCTCCGGCTCGGCGGGAGACGTGCGCTCCCATGACGGGCAGGATGTCGGCCAGCAGCGCGCCCGGCTGGGTGGAGTGCGCGGGCCAGCCGGGGACCGTCACCGACCCGCCGGTGAGGACGGCGGCGGCGAGGAACGGAGCGGCGTTGGAGAGGTCGGGTTCGATCGCGATCTCCTTGCCGCGCACCGGTCCCGCGGGCACGAGCCACTCGTTCGGGGTGGGGTGCTCGACGTGTACCCCGCGGCGGGCGAGTGCCTCGACCGTCATCTCGATGTGGGGGAGGCTCGGCAGGCGCTCGCCGTCGTGGATGAGACGCAGGCCGACGTCGAAGCGCGCCGCGGCCAGGAGCAGTCCGGAGACGAACTGACTTGACTGGCTCGCATCGATCGTGACCTCGCCGCCACGGAGGTGCCCGTGGCCGCGCACGTCGAAGGGGAGCGACCAGCTGCCGGCGTCGTCGATGTCCGCCCCGATGTCGCGGAGGGCATGGATCATCGCCCCCATCGGGCGGTGCAGGGCGGTGGGGTGCGCGGTCACGTGCACGTCGCCCACGGCGAGGCCGGCGATCGGGGAGACGAATCGCATGACGGTGCCGGCCTGACCGCAGTCGATCGTCGTATCGCCGGTGAAGCGGGACGGCGGGGTGACCTCGAGGTCCGGACCGAAGGGGGAGTCGCCGGCGACCGGCTCGATCCTCACGCCGAGGCGACGGAGGGCGTCGATCATGCGCGCGGAGTCGTCCGAGTGGAGCGCGCCGGTCAGCAGGCTCGGTCCGTCGGCGATGGCGGAGAGGACGAGTTCGCGGTTGGTGAGCGACTTCGACCCGGGCACCGTCACGTGCGCGCGGACCGGCTCGCCCGGCGTGGGCGCCGGCCACGACCCGCCGGGGATCTCGTGGGCGGTGGCGGGGGAGGAAGGGGCGTCGCTCATCGCTCCCAGCCTACTGATGACACGGAATCCGTTCACCCGTCGCCGCGACCTGAGCCGCGGCATCCGCGAACCTGGGAATAGGCCCCGCCCTTCGTCCGTTGACCCCTCTGTCGACACCGTGCATGCCAGGGGAGAGGAGCGCGATGATTGCGACAGCTGATGCGCCCGTGCTCGCCGAAGGGGCCGACGTAGACTGGCCTGCGATGAACGATCAGGCGGTCGACGACCCGCGTACCCAGTTCGAGGAGCAGGCGCTCCCCTTCATGGACCAGCTCTACGCTGCGGCCATGCGGATGACCCGCAACCCGGCCGACGCGTCGGATCTCGTCCAGGAGACCTTCGTGAAGGCGTTCGCCGCGTGGGCGTCGTTCACGCAGGGCACCAACCTCAAGGCGTGGCTTTACCGCATCCTCACGAACACGTACATCAACACGTACCGGAAGAAGCAGCGCGAGCCCTACCAGGGCACGATCGACGACCTGGAGGACTGGCAGCTCGGCGGGGCCGAGTCGACCACGGCGTCGTCGGCGCGATCGGCCGAGGCCGAGGCGATCGACCACATGCCGGCATCCGTCGTGAAGGACGCGTTGCAGGCGCTTCCGGAGGACTTCCGACTGGCCGTGTACCTCGCGGACGTCGAAGGATTCGCGTACCAGGAGATCGCGGACATCATGAAAACCCCCATCGGCACGGTCATGAGCCGTCTGCACCGTGGCAGACGTCAGCTCCGCGACCTGCTGTCCGAATATGCGAAAGAGCGCGGCATCGATGTGCCCGCCACGAGGAGTGCGAAATGACCGACTGCGGTTGCGACAAAGCCCGGCAGGACCTCGAGGAGTACCTGCGCAACGAGATCTGCCACACGCGCCACTCGGACATCACCGAGCACCTGGAGAACTGCGCCGCGTGCCGTGACGAAGCCTTGGTCGCCACCACCCTGACCGCGGTGGTCGCGCGCGCGTGCAAGGAGGCGGCGCCGGAGGACCTGCGCGATCAGGTGCTCGCGCGGCTGCGCGCGGAGCAGGCGACGCACCACTGACCGGACACCACCCTCCGTCCCACGAAAGAAGAGGCCCCGCCGAAGCGGGGCCTCTTCTTTCGTGAAGGCGCTCAGAAGGTGAGCGCCTTCTCCATGATCGCGGCGTGCTCGCGGGCGTGGACCTTCGGCGAGCCGGTCGCCGTGGAGGCGGCCGAGGAACGCGAGATCCGCTTGATCGTGCGGCCGTGGAGGTGCTTGACGACCTCGAGCGCCATGAACGGCCAGGCGCCCTGGTTCTCGGGCTCTTCCTGGACCCAGAACAGCTCGGCGTTCGGGTAGCTGTCGAGCACCGCGTTCAGCTGGTCGATGGGGGCCGGGTAGTACTGCTCCAGGCGGACGAGCGCGACTTTCTCGTTCGGGTTCTTCTCGAGCTCGGCGGCGAGGTCCCAGTGAATCTTGCCGGAGTGCAGCAGCACCCGGCTGACCGCCTCGCGGTCGAGGGAGCGGCTGTCGTCGATCACCGGCTCGAACCGGCCGTCGAGGAAGTCCTCGACGGGGCTCGTGGCGTTGCGCAGGCGCAGCATCGCCTTCGGCGTGAAGACGACGAGCGGCCGGCGCGGGCGGGCGTACGCCTGACGGCGCAGCAGGTGGAAGTACGACGCCGGCGTCGACGGACGTGCGACGGTCATGTTGTCCTGCGCACACATCTGCAGGTAGCGCTCGATGCGCGCCGACGAGTGGTCGGGTCCCTGGCCCTCGTAGCCGTGGGGGAGCAGGAGCACGACGCCGGACTGCTGGCCCCACTTCTGCTCGGCCGAGGAGATGAACTCGTCGATCACCGACTGGGCGCCGTTGGCGAAGTCGCCGAACTGGGCCTCCCACAGCGTGAGGGTGTCGGCCCGCTCGACCGAGTAGCCGTACTCGAACGCCATCGCGGCGTACTCGCTCAGGAGCGAGTCGTACACGTAGAAACGGCCCTGGTTGTCGCTCAGGTTCGCCAGCGGCAGCCACTCCTGACCGTTCGCACGGTCGTGCATGACGGCGTGACGCGTCACGAACGTGCCGCGTCGGACGTCCTGACCGGCGAGGCGGACGTTCGAGCCCTCGACCAGCAGCGAACCGAACGCGAGCAGCTCGCCGAAGCCCCAGTCGATCTTGCCGTTGCGGCTCATGTCGTGCCGCTTCTCGAGCAGCTGCTGCAGCTTGGTGTGGACCGTGAAGCCCTCGGGCTTGTTGACGAAGGCGTCCCCGATGCGCTCGATGACGTCGCGGGCGACCCCGGTGGTCTCGGGCTCACCGACGGCCCTGTCGGCCGGTTCGTCCGCCGCGATGACCGGCGAGGTACCGGTCTGGGCGGCGTGCGTCTCGGCGAAGGCGATCTCGAGGCGGTTCTGGAAGTCCTGCTTGGCCTTCTCGTACTCCTCCTCGGTGATGTCGCCGCGACCGACGAGCGCCTCGGTGTAGAGCTTGCGCACCGAGCGCTTGGCCTCGATCAGGTTCGTCATGAGCGGCTGCGTCATCGAGGGGTCGTCGCCCTCGTTGTGACCGCGGCGCCGGTAGCAGACGAGGTCGATCACGACATCCCGGTTGAACTCCTGCCGGTAGCGGAAGGCGAGCTCGGCGACGTGGACGACGGCCTCGGGGTCGTCGCCGTTCACGTGGAAGATCGGCGCCTGGATCGTCTTGGCGACGTCGGTCGCGTAGATCGACGTGCGCGCGTCCAGGGGGAGCGTCGTGAAACCGACCTGGTTGTTGACGACGACGTGCACCGTCCCGCCCGTGCGGTAGCCGCGCAGACGCGACATCTGCAGGGTCTCCATCACGACGCCCTGGCCGGCGAAGGCCGCGTCGCCGTGGACGAGGATCGGCAGCCACGAGAACGAGCCGATGGGGAGGCGGTCCTGCTTGGCGCGGACGATGCCCTCGAGGACGCCGTCGACCGTCTCGAGGTGCGAGGGGTTCGCCGCGAGGTAGACGGGGAGCTCCTCGCCGCCGTCGGCGACGAAGGTGCCCTGGGTGCCGAGGTGGTACTTGACGTCGCCCGAGCCGCTCTTCGAGCCGACGGCGACGGACCCCTCGAACTCGCGGAAGATCTGGCTGTAGGTCTTGCCGGCGACGTTCGTGAGGACGTTGAGGCGACCGCGGTGGGCCATGGCGATGGCGGCGCCGTCGAGGCCCTCGGCCGCCGCGCCCTGCAGGATCTGGTCGAGCAGGGGCACGAGCGACTCGCCGCCCTCGAGGCTGAACCGCTTCTGGCCGACGAACTTCGTCTGCAGGAAGGTTTCGAACGCCTCGGCCTCGTTGAGCTTGCCGAGGACGCGCAGCTGCTCGTCGTGGCCGGGCTTCTGGTACTTGACCTCGAGGTTGTCCTGGAACCACTTGCGCTGCGTTGGGTCCTGGATGTGCATGTACTCGACGCCGATGGTGCGGCAGTACGAGTCGCGCAGGATGCCCAGGATGTCGCGCAGCTTCATCGTGCGCTTGCCGCCGAAGCCGTTCGTGACGAACTCGCGGTCGAGGTCCCAGAAGGTCAGGCCGTGGTTCTCGATCTCGAGGTCGGGGTGCGTGCGCTGCACGTACTCGAGCGGGTCGATGTCGGCCATCATGTGGCCGCGGACGCGGTAGGAGTTGATGAGCTCCTGTACGCGAGCCGTCTTGTCGACGCGCTCGGCGACGTCGACCTTGATGTCGCTCGACCAGCGGATGGGGGAGTAGGGGATGCGGAGCGCCGCGAAGATGTCGTCGTAGAACCCCTCCTGGCCGATCAGCAGCTGGTGCACGATCTTCAGGAACTCGCCCGAGCCGGCACCCTGGATGACGCGGTGGTCGTAGGTGCTCGTGAGCGTGATGGTCTTGCCGATGCCGAGCTCGCCGAGCGTCTTCTCGCTCGCGCCCTGGAACTCGGCCGGGTAGTCGAGGGCGCCGGCGCCGATGATGCAGCCCTGGCCCTTCATCAAGCGCGGGACGGAGTGGACCGTGCCGATGCCGCCGGGGTTGGTCAGCGAGACCGTCGTCCCCTGGAAGTCCGCCGCGGTGAGCTTGTTCTTGCGGGCGCGCTGGACGAGGTCCTCATAAGCGGTGAGGTACTCGCCGAACGTCAGCGTCTCGGCCTGCTTGATGCTCGGCACCATGAGGGCGCGCGTGCCGTCGGGCTTCGGCAGGTCGATCGCGATGCCGAGGTTGATGTGGGCGGGCGCGACGACGGACGGCTTGCCGTCGACCTCGGCGTAGTACACGTTCTGGGTCGGGAAGGCCTTCAGGGCCTGGATGAGCGCCCACCCGATGATGTGGGTGAAGCTCACCTTCCCGCCGCGCGTGCGGGACATGTGGTTGTTGATGACGATGCGGTTGTCGATCATCAGCTTCGCCGGGATCGTCCGCACGCTCGTCGCGGTCGGGACGGTGAGGGACTCGTCCATGTTGGCCGCGAGGGTCTTCGGCAGTCCGCGCAGCGGGGTGACGGTGTCCTCGAGGACGGCCTTATCCGCGGCGGGTGCGGCCTTGGGAGCCTCGGCCGGGATCGGCTGCGGAGCGGCCGGACGCGCGGTCGTCCGGGCGACGGGCGGGGCGCCGGCCGCGGCGGGACGGTTCTCCGCTGCGGGGGCCGCCGGTGCGGAAGCCGGTGCGGCGGATCCGGCCGGTGCGGATGCCGCCGGTGCGGGTTCCGTTGCGGGTGCGCCGGAGGCTCCGTCAGGGGTGTAGGCCTCGAGGATCGGCCACCACTCCTTGTCCACCGAGTTCTTGTCGCGGCTGTACTGCTCGTACAGCTCCGCGACGAGCCATTCGTTGGCTCCGAACTCCCCGTCGCTCGTAGTTCCCACGCCGGTCGCCTGACTGGACACGGTTCCGCCTGCTTTCGTCGTCGACGTTCGAAATGTGCGGTGCCCGCGCGGCCTCGCGCACAGAGATCAAGGGTATCCCAGGTTCGCGCGCGCCCGACCCGCTCACGCCGTCCGGCGCAGGGGCTCGACGGTCGCCTAGCGTGGGAGTATGCACTTCTCCGGTGAGCGGCCCGCAGGCGACCTGACCTACTCCGACGTGTTCCTCGTCCCGCGACGGTCGGACGTGACGAGTCGCCTCGACGTCGACCTCTCACCCGGCGACGGGACGAGTGCGACGATCCCGCTCGTCGCCTCCAACATGAACTCCGTCACGGGACCGCGCCTCGCGGCGACCCTGGCCCGTCGCGGCGGGCTCGCGGTGCTGCCCCAGGACATGCCGCTGCAGGAGGTCGACGCGGCTATCCGGTGGGTCAAGGACCAGCCGGTGCGCTGGGACACCCCGCTCGTCCTGCCGCCGGAGGCGCTCGTGTCGGAGGCCGCCGCACTCCTGCCTCCGGCCGCGGGTCACGCCATCGTCGTCGCGACGTCCTCCGCGCACGATGCGGGCGCACCGCGGGTGCACGTCGACGACATCCTCGGCATCGTTCCCGCCGAGCGGCTCGGGACGGCCCTGCCGGACGCGCGGCTCGGCGACCTCGTGCGGGGGCGGGCGGCATCCATCGACGCCGACGACGTGGACACTGCGCGGGCGGCCTTCGACCTCCTGGTCGCGGCGGATGCCGACATCGTCACGGTCCTGCAGCACGGCCACCTCGTGGGCACGCTGTCGCAGCGGACGGCCCTGCGCTCCTCGCTGTACCGGCCGGCGGTCGACGCGGACGGACGCCTCATCGTCGCCGCAGCCGTCGGGATCAACGGCGACGTCGCGGCGAAGGCGCGCGCCCTTGCGGCCGCCGGTGTCGACGCGCTCGTCGTCGACACCGCGCACGGTCACCAGGAGAGCATGATCCGGGCGCTCCGCGCCGTCCACGCCGAGGGTCTCGACCTCCCCATCGTCGCCGGCAACGTGGTCACCGCCGAGGGGGTCCGCGACCTCGTCGAGGCGGGCGCCACGATCCTGAAGGTCGGCGTCGGCCCGGGCGCCATGTGCACGACCCGCATGATGACGGCCGTCGGCCGTCCGCAGTTCTCCGCCGTGCTCGAGACCGCCGAGGCGGCGGCCGCCGCCGGTGCCCACGTCTGGGCGGACGGGGGTGTCCGCTACCCCCGGGACGTCGCCCTGGCCCTCGCGGCGGGCGCGGCATCCGTCATGATCGGCTCGTGGTTCGCCGGCACGATCGAGTCGCCGGGCGAGCTGCGGGTCGACGCCGACGGGCGGGTCTTTAAGGAGTCGTGGGGCATGGCGTCGACGAAAGCGGTACAGGGACGCTTCGGTCGCCTCGACCCGTTCGAGCGCGCCCGGAAGGAGCTGTTCGCCGAAGGCATCTCGTCGTCGCGCATCTACCTCGACCCTTTGCGCCCGAGCGTCGAAGACCTGCTCGACATGATCACCTCGGGCGTGCGTTCGTCGTTCACGTACGCCGGAGCCGCGACGGTCGCCGACTTCCACGAGCGGGCGACGGTCGGTTTCCAGTCGGCGGCGGGATACGAGGAGGGCAAGGCCCTGCCCGTCAGCTGGTGAGCCGCCGCCCCCGGGCGGGGGCGGGCGTGCCGTAGAATCGTCCGCACAATGGACGACCCTCCCAGTAGACCCTCGCCCCACCGACCCTGCTCCCCGATGATCGGGGGTGACGTGTGATGGACTACGTCATGTTGGGCGTGGGGCTGCTCCTGACCGTGGGAACCGGTCTGTTCGTCGCGAGCGAGTTCGCCCTCGTGAACCTCGACCGCGCCGACCTCGAGGCGCGCCGCGCCGCCGGCGAGAGCCGTCTGTCGCTGACGATCAACGCGCTGCGGATCACCTCGACGCACTTGTCGAGCGCGCAGCTCGGCATCACGCTGACGACGCTCCTGACCGGTTACACGATGGAACCGGCGCTGTCGAACCTGCTGAACCCGGTCTTCGCCCTCTGGGGCGTGCCGGAGGCGGCATCCCGTCCCATCGCGACCGTCGTGGCGATCACGGTCGCGACCGTCTTCTCGATGATCATCGGCGAGCTCGTCCCGAAGAACTTCGCGCTCGCCGTCCCGCGGCAGACCGCGAAGCTCGTGATCGGGTTCCAGACGGTCTTCACGACGGTCTTCCGCCCCGCGATCCTCCTCCTCAACGGCAGCGCCAACGCGGTGCTGCGTGCCATGGGCGTCGAGCCCAAGGAGGAGCTGTCGGGTGCCCGCACCGCCGAGGAGCTGTCGAGCCTCGTGCGGCGCTCCGCGAGCGCCGGCGTCCTCGAGGAGGACACCGCGTCGCTGCTCGATCGCACCCTGACCTTCTCGCGGCTCACGACCGCCGACGTCATGACGCCCCGGCCGAGCGTCCACGCCGTCGCCGCCGACGACAGCGTCGAGGAGATCGTGCAGCTGGCGCGCCGCACCGGCCACAGCCGGTTCCCCGTCTACGGCGAGTCGATGGACGACATCACCGGCATCGTCCACCTCAAGCAGGCCGTGTCGGTGCCGCGCGAGCGTCGCGCCGACGTCCCCGCCGCCGCGATCGCGCAGGAGCCCCTGCGCGTCCCCGAGGCGGTCCACCTCGACGGCCTCATGTCCGAGTTGCGCTCGCGCGGGTACCAGATGGCGATCGTCGTCGACGAGTACGGCGGCACGGCGGGTGTCGTGACGCTCGAGGATCTCGTGGAGGAGATCGTGGGCGAGGTGCTCGACGAGCACGACCGCAGCCGCGCGGGCGTCGTGCGGGCGAAGGGGTCGATCATCTTCCCCGGCGACCTGCGTCCCGACGAGGTGCTCGACCGCACCGGCATCCGCGTCCCCGAGGGTGACGTGTACGACACCGTCGGCGGCTTCATCATGGCCACGCTCGAGCGCATCCCGGCGGTCGGCGATCAGATCACCCTCGAGGACGGGACCATCACCGTGCAGCGGATGGACGGTCGCCGCGTCGACCGCGTCAAGTTCGTGCCCGCTCCCGTGCCGGTCGGCGCCGAGACCGAAGGGGGTGAGCGCCGATGAGCGACTGGGCCGGAATCGCCTGGCTGGTCGTCCTCCTCGTGGCCAACGCCTTCTTCGTCGGCGCGGAGTTCGCCGTCATCTCGGCGCGACGCTCGCAGATCGAGCCTCTCGCCGAGAAGGGGTCCCGCTCGGCGAAGACCGCGCTGTGGGCGATGGAGCACGCCACGCTCATGCTCGCCACGTGCCAGCTCGGCATCACGATCTGCTCGCTCCTGATCCTGAACGTCTCGGAGCCGGCGATCCACCACCTGCTGGCCGTGCCGCTGGAGGCGATCGGTCTGCCGTACGCGGTCGTCGACGTGACCGGTTTCGTCATCGCGCTGCTGCTCGTGTCGTACCTGCACGTCGTGTTCGGCGAGATGGTGCCGAAGAACCTCGCGTTCTCGCTGCCGGACCGCGCGGTCCTGCTGCTCGCGCCGCCGCTCGTGTTCGTCTCGCGGGTCTTCCACCCGGTGATCGTCGCGCTCAACTGGATCGCGAACCACGTCGTCCGGCTGTTCCGCGTCGAGCCGAAGGACGAGGCCGCCTCGACCTTCACCCTCGACGAGGTCGCCACGATCGTGAACCAGTCGCGCATCGAGGGTGTGCTCGACGACGCGTCGGGCGCCGTCGCGATGGCGGTCGAGTTCACCGACAAGAAGGCGAAGGATGTCGCGGTCCCGCTCTCGGAGCTCGTCACCCTGCCCGAGCACACGACGCCCGACGAGATCGAGCGGGCCGTGGCCCGTCACGGGTTCTCGCGCTACGTGATCGTCGACGACGAGGGGATGCCGCTCGGTTACGTCCACCTCAAGGACGTGCTGCGCGCGGCGGACGGGGCGGATGCCGAGGCGACGGTCGACGCCCCGATCAAGCCGAAGCGCATCCACCACATGATCCCGATCGGCGAGGCCACCGACCTCGAGGACGCGCTCGCGCTCATGCGGCGTTCGAGCCGCCACCTCGCGCAGGTGCGCGATTCGGCGGGGGAGACGACGGCGGTGCTGTTCCTCGAGGACATCATCGAGGAGCTCGTCGGCGAGGTGCACGACGCGACGCGGCGCCTCTGAGGTCGCCGGCGACGCGTCGCGGGGCGGCTCAGCGTCGCCGGGCACGGAGGTACTGCGGCGGCCACAGCGTCGCAGCCTCCGCGTCGCCGAGCTCGTCGGCGGCGCGCAGAGCGAAGTGGGGGTCGCGGAGCCAACCGCGACCGACCATGACGGCGTCGGCGAGCCCGTCCTGCAGGATCGTCTCGGCCTGCGCGCCGTCGAGGATCTCGCCCACCGCCGTGACGAGGAGTCCGGTGCGCTCGCGTACCGTGGCCGCGAACGGCACTTGGTAGCCGGGACCGGTCGTGATGCGCTGGTGGGCGACGAGGCCGCCGGTGGAGATGTCGATGACGCTCGCGCCCCGCTCACCGACCCAGGCGGCGACCGTCGCCGTCTCTTCTACGCCCCAGCCGCCGTCGGCCCAGTCGGTGGCCGAGAACCGGACGGCGATCACCCGGCTCGGCGCGGCCTCGCGGACGGCGGTGACGACGCGCAGCAGGAGGCGCGCACGGTTCTCGAGCGATCCGCCGTAGGCGTCGGTGCGCTCGTTCGACAGCGGCGAGAGGAACTGGTGCAGCAGGTAGCCGTGGGCGGCGTGGACTTCGAGGAGATCGAACCCGGCCTCGTCGGCGCGGCGGGCGGCCTGCGCGAAGGCGTCCACGAGGACGTCGATGTCGCCGTTGGTCATCGCGACCGGCTGCGCGTAGCCGTCGAACGCGATCGCCGAGGGGGCCACCGTCGTCCAGCCGCCCTCCGCGGGGGCGACGGAGCCGCGGGCGTCGTCCCACGGCCGGTGGGTCGAGGCCTTGCGGCCCGCGTGCGCGAGCTGCACTCCGGCGAGGGCGCCGCGGGCGTGGATCGCGGCGACGATCGGAGCCCAGGCGTCCCGCTGCGCGTCGTTCCAGAGCCCCGCGTCGTGCGGGGTGATCCGCCCCTCCGGGGTGACGGCGGATGCCTCGGCGATGACCACGCCCGCACCGCCGGTCGCGAACTGGGCGAGGTTCACGTGGTGCCAGTCGTTCGGCACGCCGTCCACCGCCGAGTACTGGCACATCGGCGAGACCCACAGGCGGTTGCGCGCGGTGGCGCCGGCCAGTTCGAGGGGGCGGAACAGCAGGGTCATGGGCGGACTCCGTCGCAGTAGGGTGGGCGCCATGGCGGCGCGGGGATGGACGAGGGCGGACACGGCCGAGGTCGTCTTCGGGCCAACGGCGGACGACGACAAGTATTCCCGCGGTGTGGTCGGCCTGCGGACCGGATCGACGGCCTTCCCCGGTGCGGCGGTGCTCGGCGTCGAAGCCGCCTGGCGGACGGGCGTCGGCATGGTGCGCTATCTCGGACCGCAGCGCGCGGCGGACCTCGTACTCGCCCGGCGCCCGGAGACGGTGACCGCGGACGGTCGCGTGCAGGCGTGGGTGGTCGGGTCGGGGACGGATGCCGCGCACCGCTCCGCGCGCGAGCGCGCCGCGCTCGGCGGCATCCTCTCGGGGGAGGTCCCCGTCGTGGTCGACGCCGGCGCCCTGGATCTCGCCCCGGCGGCGGCTGCGCCGGTCGTGGCGACACCGCATGGCCGCGAGCACGAGCGGCTGCGGCGGATGCTGGGGCTCGACCCGGACGTGGACGATGCGTCCGAGACGGCGGCCGTCCTCGGCGGTGTGGTGGTACGGAAGGGCGCGATGACGGTGGTCGCCGCGCCCGGCGAAGAGGCGATCGGGATCACGGCTCCCACCTCGTGGCTTGCGACTGCCGGCACCGGCGACGTCCTCGCCGGGACGGTCGGTGCCGTGATCGCCGGCGTCGTCGGGCGGGGCGGGGCGCCGGGCGACCTGGGCGCGCTGCAGCGGGCCGCGGCATCCGCTGTCTGGCTGCACGGCCACGCGGCGGCGCTCGCCGTCGCCGCCCACCGCGGCGGACCGATCGCGGCGCTCGACGTCGCGGAGCACCTGCCGTACGCGGTCGCCGAGGTGCTGGCCGGCTGACACGCGTCGGTCGGCGGCGCCCGTAGGCTGGGCGCGTGACGAACCGCGTGCTGCTGTGGACCGTGTTCGTCCTCGTCCACGCGGGTGTCGGCCTGCTGGGGTTCCTCCTGCCGAACGAGCCCATGGGCGACGTGTACCGCGTGTACGAGCCGTGGTCGCGCGCGGTGTTCTCGGGCGGCGGCGTCGTGGGCGTGACGCAGGACTGGGTCTATCCCCAGCTCGCGCTGCTGCCCATGCTGCTCGCCCATCTGCCCGCCGGCCTCGTGGGCGACTACACGGTCGGCTGGGCCGTGCTCGTGACGCTGGTCGACGCGGTCGCCTTCGGTGTGCTCGTCGGCCGCGGACGCTCCCGCGGGCGCGTCGTCGCCGCCGTCTTCTGGCTCGCGGCGATCGTCTGCCTCGGCCCCGTCGGCCTGTATCGGATCGATGCGGTCTCGGTACCGCTGGCGATCCTCGGATGCCTGTGGCTGTTGCGCCGGCCCGCGCTCGCCGCCGCGCTCCTCGCGGCCGCGACCTGGATCAAGGTGTGGCCCGCCGCCCTCCTCGCGGCGGCCGTCGTCGCGGTGCGCCGCCGCGCGAGGGTGATCGCCGCCGCAGCGCTCGTGAGCGTCGCGGTGCTGGGTGTCGTCGTCGCCGCCGGCGGAGCGGACCACGCGCTGGGATTCGTCACCGGGCAGACCGGGCGCGGACTGCAGGTCGAGGCGCCCGTGAGCGCGCCGTACGTCTGGGGTGCGCTGCTGGGCGCCGACGGGTCGGCGGTGTACTACGACCAGGGCCTGCTCACCTTCCAGGTCACCGGCCCGCAGGTCGACCTCGTCATCGCCGCGATGACGCCACTGCTCGCCCTCGCGGCCGCCGGCGTCCTCCTGCTCGGGACCTGGCAGGTGCGTCGCGGAGTGCCGTTCGTGCGCCTGTTCCCCGTCCTCGCGCTCGCCCTCGTGCTCGTGCTCATCGTCGCGAACAAGGTCGGGTCGCCGCAGTTCCACACCTGGCTGTTCGCCCCCACCGTCCTGGGCCTCGTGATCGACCGGCGCCGATGGGTGGCTCCCGCCGCCCTCGTGCTCACGGCCGCCGCGCTCACCCAGCTCGTGTATCCCGTCCTCTACGGCGGCATCATCACACCGGCGGTCCTGCCCGTCGCGGTCCTCACGCTCCGCAACCTCGTGCTGGTGGGCCTCCTGGTGTGGATGGTCGCGCGCCTCGTCCGCCTTCCCGCATCCGTGTCCGCTCCCGTCCGCGTCGCCCCCTGATCCCGGAGGTCCTCCCATGCTCGTCGCCTTCTCCGTCGCCCCCTCCGGTGACGGCAACCCGGACGGTTCCGTCCACGACGCGGTCGCCGCGGCCGTCACGGTCGTCCGCGCGTCGGGGCTGCCCCACCGCACCACCAGCATGTTCACCGAGATCGAGGGGGAGTGGGACGAGGTGATGGCCGTCGTCAAGGGCGCCGTCGACGCCGCGCAGCCCTTCGGTTCCCGTGTCTCGCTCGTGCTGAAGGCCGACATCCGCCCGGGGTACACCGGCGAGATCGACGGCAAGATCGCCCGGTTGGAGACGGCGATCGAATCGATTCGTGGCGAGCAGGGGAGCGGGACTACGATCTCGGAGTGATCTCCGCCCCCACGCGTCCCCGCCGCGCGCTCCTCGCGCTCGCCGTCGGCAGCTTCGGCATCGGCATGACCGAGTTCGTCGTGATGGGGCTGCTCCCCGAGATCGCGCGCGAGCTGCTGCCCGCCGCGTGGGCGAGCTCGCAGGAGGACGCGATCGCGCAGGCGGGGTGGCTCATCACGCTCTACGCGCTCGGGGTGGTCATCGGAGCGCCGACGATCGCGGCATCCGTCGCCAAGTACCCGCGTCACCGCGTCATGATCCTGCTCGCGGCGGCGCTGACGCTGTTCAACGCGCTGACCCTCGTGCTGCCGACGTTCGAGCTCGTCGCGGCATCGCGCCTCCTGGCGGGACTGCCCCACGGCGCGTACTTCGGCATCGGCGCGCTCGTGGCCGCCGACGTCATGGGTCCGGGGAACCGGGCCAAGGGCGTCGCCTTCGTGCTGACCGGTCTGACGGTCGCGAACGTCGTCGGCGTGCCGCTCGGCACCTTCCTCGGGCAGAACCTGGGCTGGCGGTGGGCGTTCGTGCTCGTCGTCGCCATCTTCGCCGCTGCGACCGCCGCGATCGCCGTGACGGTGCCGCGCCGGGCGGGGGAGCCTTCGCGCACCCTCCGCGCCGAGCTCGGGGTGTTCCGCATCGGACAGGTCTGGTTCGCGCTCGGGATCGGCGCCATCGGCTTCGGCGGCTTCTTCGCCGTCTACACGTACGTGTCGCCGCTCGTGACCGAGGCCGCCGGGTCGCCCGCGTGGGTCGTCCCGATCACGCTCGTGATCCTCGGGATCGGGATGACGGTGGGCAACCTGGTCGGCGGGCACCTCGCCGACGTCGACCTGATCCGCGCGATGTTCGGGCTGCTCGGCCTGCTGGCGCTGTCGCTGCTGCTGCTCGCCCTGACCTCGGGGTGGATCGTGACGGTCGTGATCTTCGTCTTCGCGGTCGCCTTCGCCGCGTCGGCGGTGAGTCCCACCATCCAGACCCGCCTCATGGACGTCGCCGGCGACAACCAGTCGATCGCCGCCGCGCTCAACCACTCCGCCCTCAACACCGGCAACGCCATGGGAGCGGCCCTGGGCGGTGCCGTCATCGCCGCGGGGTTCGGCTTCGCGGCGCCCGTGTGGGTCGGCTTCCTCCTCGCGCTTGCCGGGCTCGGCATCGCCGCGCTCAGCGTCACCCTCGAGCGGCGGCACGCCCGCACACCCGCTCTGGTCTGACACGCCGCAGCGGGCGGCGCAACCCCGTCCGCGACCGAGCCTGCGACTCGCTAGCGTCGAGCCATGTCCCGTAACTCGCGCCGGTTCGCCTGCACACCCGACGACGTGTTCGCCGTCCTGGCGGACGGCTGGCTGTTCCCGTCATGGGTGGTCGGCGCGTCCCGCATGCGTGAGGTCGCCGACACGTGGCCGCAGGTGGGCTCTCGGCTGCACCACTCGTTCGGCGTCTGGCCGGTGCTCATCGACGACGCGACCGAGGTGCTCGTCTACGACCCGCCCCGCCACGTGCTGCTGCGGGCGAAGGGATGGCCGATGGGCGAGGCCCAGGTCGACATCCAGGTCAAGCCGCACCGGGACGGGTGCATCGTACGGATCCAGGAGGAGGCGGTCGCGGGGCCGGGCAGCCTCGTGCCGCAGCCGCTGCTCGATGTCGTCCTGCAGCTGCGCAACCACGAGACGCTGCACCGGCTCGCGTACCTCGCCGAGGGGCGGGCCGCGCGGCCGACGGACGAGACGACCGCCGAGGACGAGGGCGTCGCCGAATGAACGACCTCGACGTCGTCGTCGTGGGGGCGGGCCCCAACGGCCTCGCCGCGGCCGTCACCCTCGCCCGTGCGGGCTTGGCCGTCCGCGTCTACGAGAAGGGCGCGACGATCGGCGGCGGAGCTCGCACCGCCGAGATGACCCTCCCCGGGTACCAGCACGACGTCTGCTCCGCCGTGCACCCGCTCGCCTTCGAGAGCCGCTTCTTCCGCGAGTTCGGCCTCGGCCGCCGCGTCGAGTTCGTCGTCCCGGAGGCCTCGTTCGCGCATCCGCTCGACGGCGGTCGCGCGGGCGTCGCCTACCGTGACCTCGACCGCACCGCCGACGGCCTGGGCCGCGACGGCGACGCCTACGCGCGGCTCCTGCGCCCGCTCGTCGAGCGTGCGTCGGAGGTCGCGGACTTCACCGGGCATCCGCTGCTGCGGGTGCCGCGGCATCCGCTCGCGGCGGGCTGGTTCGGCGCCCGCACGCTGGAGCAGGGGAGTCCGCTGTGGAACGCCCGGTTCCGAGAGGATGCCGCGCCGGCGCTGCTCACAGGGGTCGCCGCGCACACGATCCTGCCGCTGCCGAGCCTCGCCGGTGCCGGGGCGGGCCTCGCGCTCACGACTTACGCCCACGCACGCGGCTGGCCGATCCCGGTCGGCGGCAGCCAGGCGATCGTCGACGCGATGGCCGACGACCTGCGCGCCCACGGCGGCGAGATCGTGACCGACCACGAGGTCACCTCGATCGCCGAACTGCCGCCGGCGCGCGCCGTGCTGCTCGACGTCATCCCGCGCGCGTTCCTGCGGATGGCCGGCGACGCCGTGCCCGCGGGGTACCGCGGTGCGCTCGAACGGTTCCGGTACGGCGGGGCGGTCGCGAAGGTCGACTTCGCCCTGTCGGGACCGGTGCCGTGGGCGAATCCCGAGGTCGCGGCGGCCGGCACGGTGCACGTCGGGGGCACGCGCGCCGAGGTCGCGGCATCCGAGACCCTCATCGCGCATGGGGGCCTTCCGGACGCGCCCTACGTGCTCGTCGCGCAGCCCTCGTCGTTCGACGCGTCGCGCGCGCCGGCGGGCGGCCACACCCTGTGGACGTACACGCACGTCCCCGCGGGGAGCACGGCCGACCGGGCCGAGGCCGTCATCCGGCAGATCGAGCGCTTCGCCCCCGGCTTCCGCGACCTGATCCTGGCTGTCAGTTCGCGGAACGCCGTCGAGGTCGAAGCCGAGAACCCGAACTACCCCGGCGGGGACATCGCGGCGGGGGCTCCCGCCCTCTGGCAGCTGCTCAAACGGCCGGTCGTGTCGCGTGAGCCGTGGCGCACGCCGCTCGACGGGGTCTACCTGTGCTCGGCGTCGACGAGTCCGGGGCCCGGTGTGCACGGCCTGGCTGGGTGGCATGCGGCGAGGTCGGCGCTGCGCCACACGTTCGGCACGCGGATCTCCCCGGATCTCGCGCCGCGGTAGTCGGACGTCAGCTCTCGAGCAGACGGCGCAGGTGCCGACCGACGGGCTCGGTCTCGATGAGGAACCCGTCGTGGCCGAAGTCGCTGTGCAGCACGACGGTGTCGTCGTCGATGGCGGTGCGGATGCCGCGGCTGATGCGGTGCTGGCCTTCCACGGGGAACAGCCGGTCGCTGTCGATGCCCAGCACGAGCGTGCGCGCCGTGACGCGTGCCAGGGCGTCCTCGACGCCGCCGCGATCGCGCCCGACGTCGTGCGAGTTCATCGCCTCGACGAGGGTCACGTACGAGTTCGCGTCGAAGCGGCGCGTGAAGCGGTTGCCGTGGAAGTCGAGGTAGCTCTCCACGGCGTACCGGCCGCCCGCGCCGAAGGGACTCTTGTCGGACTGCCACGACCGCTGGAACCGCTGGTTCAGCTCGGTGGGCGTGCGGTAGTTCAGCAGGGCCATGCGGCGCGCGAGCGACAGGCCGCGATGCGGACCGTCGCCGTCGGGTGCGTCGTAGTAGTGGCCCCCGGCGAACCGCGGGTCCATCTGGATCGCCGCGAGCTGCACGGAGTTGAGCGCGACCTGGTCGGCGGTCGTCGTCGGCGGGGAGCACAGCACGCCGAGCCGCTCGACCCGCTCGGGATGCGTGACCGCCCACTCGAGCGCGTGCATGCCGCCCATCGAGCCGCCGACCACGCCCGCCCACACGTCGATGCCGAGGGCGTCGGCGAGCATGACCTGCGCGGCGACCTGGTCGCGGATCGTGAGGAAGGGGAACCGCGACGCCCACTCGTAGCCGTCGGGGGCGATGCTCGCGGGGCCGGTCGACCCCTGGCATCCCCCCAGGATGTTCGGTGCGACGACGCACCAGCGGTCGGTGTCGATCGGGGCGCCCGGGCCGACGATCTCACCCCACCAGCCGTCGGTCGCGTGGCCCGGGCCGGCCTCGCCGCGCACGTGGCTGTCGCCCGTGAGGGCGTGCAGGATCAGCACGGCGTTATCGCGGGCGGGGGACAGCTCGCCCCAGGTCTCGTAGGCGAGTCGGATGCCGGGCAGGCTTGCGCCGCCCTCGGTCGCGAACGCGCCGAACCGCGCGAACCTGCGCTCCCCGATCGGGTCGCCGTCGCGCCAGGCGCCGGTCGCCGGTGGGCGCCCGAGGAGCGACCGGGCGTCTGCCTCGGTCACCGGAGCCGAGGGCACCGTGTCTTCCGAGGTCTGCCAGTCCATACGACCATTCTCCCGGCCGATGGGGAGGGTCAGCGCAGTGTTACGGGGGGCACGGACACCTTCGAAAGTTTCCGCCGAAAGGCGGGCGCGGGACCTTCGGACCCGTCGTTAGCGTCGGGGAGATCACCATTCTGTGACCTGATCGCTCCACCGGAAGAGACCCTGATGACACGTTCCTGGCGCCGCACCGCCTCCCTCACGATGGTCACAGCGCTCCTGGCGTCGACCATCGTGGCATTCCCCTCCATCGCATCGGCGGACGACGAGGTCGACGCGGCCTCGATCGCCGTCGCTGCGCAATCACTGGCGAATCTGGATGAGTCACTGCTCCTTGCTGCATCCGATGGAGCCGGGACCGGGACGGTGCAGACCAGCCAGGGCACCATCGGTGTCCCGTCGCGGTTGACGGACGGGGTGTCTATACACTCTCCCGGGCGGTCGCCCTTGACGATCGATCTCCCCGAGGCGGACGCGGCGGACGATGCCGTCCTCCTCCAGGGTGGGGCGGTGACCTACCCGGGTGAGTCCCTGACCAATTCTGTGATCGTCGGTGACGCGGGTGTGCAGATGCTGACGACGATCACTTCCGCCGACGCGCCGGAGCATCTCGAGTACGACGTCGACCTCGGCGTCGGCGAGTCGTTGCGATCGACCGAGGACGGCGCCGCGGTCGTCGCCGCTGACGGCACTGTCCTCGCCGTGGTCGCGGATGCCTGGGCACTCGACGCGGACGGCGACCCTGTCGCGACGCACTACGAGATCGAGGGCTCCACGCTCATCCAGGTCGTCGATCACCGCGCGGCGGGGGTCGCCTACCCGGTGGTGGCGGATCCGATCTGGATCGCTCCGTGGGTGTTCACGTGCCTCCTGGGCCTCGGGCTCAAAGGGCCGCAGATCACGCAGGCCTTCGCCACCGGCACGATCTGGGGTGGCCTCGGCGCGGCCGCGCTCGCCTGCGCACTGGGCAAGTGATCGCCGTGCAACCTGAGGAGCTGGCACGGAGGATCGCGAAGGTCGATTCTCAGATCGCGGCGCACCCGCTGTCCAGCGAACGCGTTACGCAGGCGCATGCCGTCATCGAGGCGCACGGGGGCACGGACGACTCCGATGCGATCTCGCGCGAGTTGGCCTCTCGAGGGCTCCCGAGTCTGGTGGAGCTCGGCCGTATCCAGGCGCGGAGCTCGTTCAGCTGGTGGCGGCTCCACCGCAAGCGGCGAGCACTGCTCCGTCGCGCGGATCGCTAGGCGACCCGCGCGCGGCGGACCGAGGAGACGATCGAGTCCAGCACAGCGTTCGACTGACGCAGCAGCGGGCGGGACGCGGCATCCTCGACCAGACGGTCCATGAGCAGCTGGGTCCTCGACACGATGGGACGCCAGTAACCGCCGGGGTGGTGCCGGTCCAGATCCAGGCGCAGTGACCCGTGGTCCGTCGTGAGCACGGCGGTGCCGGGCGCCAGGTCGAGGTCCGGGTCGGTCTGCGTGATCATGACCAGGACGGAACTCCACAGGCCCGAGAACGCGCCGGGGAACGGGAACCGTGTGGTCCTCAGGTCCAGGGTGGCACCCCGGATCTCGGTCCAGTCGACCTGCTGCGTCACGGCGGGTCCATCTCGGTGACTGATGGTGTCCACGCCGAGGACGAGGTGACGCCGACCGGGATCGCCGATCGCGAGCCCGTCAGGCACAGCGTGAAGAGGTCCGTAGCGTTTCATCGTCTTCCCTCGAGCGTATCGGGCCGGACGCGCGACACCCCGCCGCGGTGACCCGGGCGGGGTGTCGGTCTCCTGAGGAGGGGAGGTCAGGCGCGGGCGGCCTCCGAGAGGCGGCGCGCGGCGGCGAGGGCCTGGTCGAGGTCGGCCTTCAGGTCGTCGATGTTCTCGAGGCCGACCGAGAGGCGGACGAGGCCCGGAGTGACGCCCGAGGTGAGCTGCTGCTCCGGGGTCAGCTGCGAGTGCGTCGTGGATGCCGGGTGGATGACGAGCGAGCGCACGTCGCCGATGTTCGCCAGGTGGCTGAACAGGGTGAGCGCGTTGACGAACTCGCGACCTGCGGCCACGCCGCCCTTGAGCTCGAACGACAGCACCGCGCCGACGCCCTTGGGGGCGTAGCGGTTCGCCGCGGCGTACCAGGGCGAGGTGGGCAGACCCGAGTAGTTCACCGAGGCGACGTCGGGGTGGTTCTCGAGCCACTCCGCGATCTCCTGCGCGTTCTGCACGTGACGCTCGATGCGCAGCGACAGCGTCTCGACACCCTGGATGAGGTTCCACGCGCTCTGCGGCGAGATGGCCGAACCGAGGTCGCGCAGCAGCTGCACGCGCGCCTTGATGATGTAGGCGAGGGCGTCGCCGACCGCTGCGGTGTAGACGGCGCCGTGGTACGACTCGTCGGGCGTGGTCAGGCCGGGGAAGCGCTCGGCGTGCTGGGACCAGGGGAACGAGCCGCCGTCGACGATGACGCCGCCGATGGTCGTGCCGTGGCCGCCGAGGAACTTGGTCACCGAGTGGACGACGATGTCGGCGCCGTGCTCGAACGGACGGATCAGGTACGGGGTCGCGATGGTGTTGTCGACGATGAGCGGCACACCGGAGGCGTGGGCGACGTCGGCGACCGTCCGGATGTCGAGGACGTTGATCTGCGGATTGCCGATCGTCTCGGCGAAGAAGAGCTTCGTGTTCGGGCGGACCGCGCGGCGCCATTCTTCGGCGTCGTCCTGGTTCTCGACGAACGTCGTCTCGATGCCGAGCTTGGCGAGCGTGTACTTGAAGAGGTTGTAGGTGCCGCCGTAGATCGAGCTCGACGAGACGATGTGGTCGCCCGCCTGTGCGATGTTGAGGATGGCGAAGGTGGAGGCCGCCTGGCCGGAAGAGACGAGGAGGGCGCCGGTGCCTCCCTCGAGGCCCGCGAGACGCTGCTCGAGGACGTCCTGCGTCGGGTTCTGGATGCGGGTGTAGATGTTGCCGAACTCCGCCAGGGCGAACAGGTTCGCGGCGTGGTCGGCGTTGTCGAAGACGTACGAGGTCGTCTGGTAGATGGGTGTGGCGCGGGCCTTGGTGACCGGGTCCGGAGCGGCGCCGGTGTGGATCTGCTTGGTCTCGAAGCGCCAGTTCTCGGGTGCGGACATGACGGGCTCCCTGCGTGAGTGGACGGTGGGGTGACGGCCTGCGGACGGATGCCGCGGGCTCGACACCGACGTTACGAGCCGCACCCGGCGAGGACAACGGAACGGACACGCGGCGTAACGTGACGGCGTGCCGGGGGCGGGTCGCGAGTGGCTAGCGTGGACCTCATGGCGAATCGACGTGCAGTGGTGACCGGCGCGAGCTCGGGGATCGGTGAGGCGGTCGTGCGCGACCTCCGCGCGAGGGGCTGGGACGTCGTCGGAGTGGCCCGGCGCGCGGCGCGCCTGGAGGCCCTCGACGCCGAGATCGGGTCGCGCTCGTACGCCGCCGACCTCACGAGCGAGGCGGACGTCGCGGCACTCGCCGCGCACCTCGCCGACACCGGTCCGGTGCACGCGTTCGTCCACGTCGCGGGCGGCGCCCGCGGGACGCAGCGCGTCGAGGACGGCGACGCCGCCGACTGGCGCTGGATGTTCGAGGCCAACGTCCTGTCGGCGCAGCTGCTGACGGCAGCCCTCCTGCCGCTCCTGCGGCGCGCCGCCGAGGCCGACGGTCACGCCGACACGGTCTACGTCACCTCGACCGCGGCCCAGACCGCCTACCCGGGCGGTGCGGGGTACAACGCGGCGAAGGCGGGCGAGTCGATGCTGGTGCACGCGCTGCGGCTCGAGCTGAACGGCGAGCCGATCCGCGTCGTCGAGATCGCCCCCGGGATGGTGCAGACCGAGGAGTTCTCACTCAACCGCCTCGGCGGCGACCGGGCCGCGGCCGAGAAGGTCTACGACGGCGTCGACGAGCCGCTGACGGCGGCCGACGTCGCCGACGTCATCGGGTACGCGCTCGAGGCGCCGGGACACGTGAACCTCGACCTCGTCACGATGCGACCGGTCGCCCAGTCGGCGCAGCACCTGCTGGCGCGGGGGCGCCTCCGCCCCCGCAGCGACAAGGACTGACCGCGCTCAGCCCGCGGGCGGGGCGTCGGCGAACGCCACCTTCGGCACGAACACCAGCAGCACGGCGGCGAGGAATCCGCCGGCCGCGCAGATCGCCCACACCGTGAGGTAGCCGCCGAGCGAGCTCGCCGTCTGACCGACGACGCTGCCGGCGCCGGCGGCGAGGACCACGCCGAACACGGCGGACGAGAACGCGCCGCCGATCGTCTTCGTCGTGTTGGTCAGGCCGGAGGCCTCACCGGTCTTGCCGAGCGGGGCGGCCGCCGCCGCGGCGGCGGGCAGGGCACCCACGAGCGCGCCGCAGCCGATGCCCGCGATCGACAGGTTCAGCAGCACCTGCCACACCTCGAGGTGGAACGGCAGGAAGAGCGCGTACCCGATGCCCACCAGGGCGGCGGAGGCGATGAGCGCGAGGCGCGGGCTGACCCGTCGCGAGGTGACGGCGAACAGCACCGCGCCGACGATCAGCGACACGAGGTACAGCCCGATCACGTACGAGCGCTCGGTCGCATCCAATCCGAGTCCGTAGCCGAGCGAGGAGTCCGTCCCGGCGTAGGTGGACAGCGGGCCCTGCGCACCGAGCAGGCTGATGCCGATGAGGAAAGCGGTCGCCTGCACCGGCCACATGTCGGGTCGGGCGAGGACCCGCACGTCGATCACCGGGGAGGCGTGGCCCCGCTCGTGACGGACGAACCAGACGAGCACGCCGACGCCGACCACGAACAGCCCCACGACCCCCGCCCACGCGACCGGGCCGAGTGCGAGCTCACCGATGAGCCGCATCCACGCCAGTGCGCCGGTGACCAGCAGCAGACCCCATGCGAGCAGGACGACGCCCCACGTGTCGAGGCGCCGTTCGCCGCTTGGCGTCGACTCGGGGACGAAGAGCCAGATGACGACCGCGATGAGCGAGACCGCGACGGCGGGCACCATGAGGGTGAGGCCGAGGTCGCCCGTCGCCGCGTAGATGCGACCCGCCGCGAGGGCGCCAATGATGGCGCCGGCCTCGAGCCCCACGACCAGCAGACCCGCGGCGCGCCGGGTCATCGAGACGCCGCGGTTCTGCTGCCGCCCCCGTTCGAAGATCAGCGCGATCTCGAGAGGGAGCCACACGACGTAGAAGCCCTGCAGCGACCAGAACAGCAGGAAGGTCCAGAACGAGTCGGCGAAGACGAGACCCCACGAGGCGAGCGCGGTGAGGATCGCCGCGACGAGCAGGATGCGCTTGTGGCCGAACATGTCGCCGAGCTTCGCGAGGATCGGCACGACGAGGGCGCTGAGCAGCAGCTGCCCCGCCTCGAACCAGTTGACGTCGGCGTCGCGGATCCCGAGCTGGATCACGATGTCGCTGAACAGGGGCACGTAGAACCCCTGCAGGATGCCGCTGACGATCTCGACGAGGATGAACCACCCGATGAGCCCGGCGGTGATCCCCGCGGCCGAGGAACGCAGCGCGGACGATTGCAGGGCCGAGGAGCGCGCGGAGCCGGTCACGAGCGCGAGCCTAGCGCCGGAGGAGCCCGCGACCGCGAAGGCGCCCGCCCCGCAGGTCGTAGTCTGGGACCTCATGGACGAAGGGATGCCGGTGGCCGCCGAACGCGAGACGTTGACCTGGGACGATTTCGGCGGGGCGACCCGCGACCTCGCACGATCGATCATCGCCGACGGGTTCGCTCCCGACATCGTCGTCGCCATCGCCCGCGGCGGACTGCTGCCCGCCGGAGCGATCGCGTACGGCTTGGGGGTGAAGAGCTGCGGCGCGTTGAACGTCGAGTTCTACACGGGCATCGGCACGGTGCTCGACGCTCCCGCGCTCCTGCCGCCCGACCTCGACCTCGGCGCCCTGCCCGGCAAGCGCGTGCTCCTCGTCGACGACGTCGCCGACAGCGGCCGCACCCTCGCGCTCGCCGTGAAGATGCTGCGGGAGGCCGGCGCCGACGTCCGCTCGGTGTGCATCTACACGAAGCCCGGGTCGATCGCGATGCCCGACTACTCGTGGCGCGAGACCGACCTCTGGATCGACTTCCCCTGGTCGTTCCGGGGAACTGTGGTCCAGGAGGACCAGGGGCTCCCCGCCGGCGCATGACCGCCCGCTCGCTCGACGACCTGGCCGCCGACGGTCTGCTCGACCCGGAATGGGCGCAGGCGCTCGGGCCCGTGGCATCCGACATCGCGGCCCTCGGCGACCGCCTGCGCGCCGACGAGCGCGGCTACCTGCCCGAGGGACGCCACGTCCTGCGCGCCTTCGCGCAGCCGCTGTCGCGGGTGCGGGTGCTCATCGTCGGTCAGGACCCGTACCCCACCCCGGGGCATCCGATCGGCCTTTCGTTCGCCGTCGAGCGCCACGTGCGCCCGCTGCCGCGCAGCCTCGCCAACATCTACGCCGAGCTCTCGGCCGATCTCGGCATCCCCCCGGCCCCCCACGGCGACCTGTCGAAGTGGACCGAGCAGGGCGTCCTGCTCCTCAACCGCGTCCTCACCGTCGCGCCCGGGGAGGCGGGCTCCCACCGCGGCTGGGGGTGGGAACGCGTCACCGAGCACGCGATCCGCACCCTCGTCGCGCGGCCCGGTCCGCTCGTCGCGGTGCTGTGGGGGAGGGATGCCGCAGGCCTCATCCCCATGCTCGGCGACACCCCGCGCGTCGAGTCGACGCATCCGTCCCCCCTCTCGGCGCGGCGCGGCTTCTTCGGGTCGCGGCCGTTCTCCCGGGTGAACGCGCTGCTCGAGGCGCAGGGAGCGGCCCCCGTCGACTGGCGGCTGCCCGACTGACGGGACGGGCCGCCGGTGAGCCGTATGCTGGCGGCATGCTGGAGGACGAGTACGAGCGCGATCGTCGCCGCCTGCCCCGTCACCTCCGCCGCCGGCCCGAGCCCGAGCGCGAGTTCTCCTTCGAGCTGCGCCCCGCCGTGCGCACCGACATGCCGGACGTTCGGGAGATCTACAACTACTACGTCACCAACTCGGTCGTGACCTTCGACGAGAAGCGCTGGACGCACGCGCAGTGGGTGGAGAAGTTCGACCACCTGACGAAGCTCGGGCTGCCGTTCCTCGTCGCCGTCTCGCCGACCGGGCAGATCCTCGGCTACGGCCTGGTCTCGCCGTGGACGGGCAAGAGTGGCTTCCGCTACACGGTCGAGAACTCGATCTACCTGGGTCAGGCGGCCACCGGCAAGGGACTCGGCACGGCGCTCCTGCAGGCCCTCATCGCCGCGTGCGAGGAGAAGGGCATCCGCGAGATGGTCGCCGTCATCAGCGACAAGGGTGCCGAGGGCTCGCTCGCCCTGCACGAGCGGCTCGGTTTCGTCGAGGTGGGCCGGATGGGCCGCGTCGGGTACAAGTTCGGGCGATCGCTCGGCACGATCTACCTGCAGAAGCACCTGAACCCGAAGAAGAAGGAATCGATCCTCTCGCGCATCCGCGCGCGCTGAGTCAGGGCGCCGGAACCGTCGCGCCGTCGGCCTGCACCCGGTCGATCAGGTCGCGCCACGGCCCGGCGGCGTCGCCGTCGCCGAGCGACGCCCGGCGGTGGCACGAGCCGCCGGCCACGGCGACCTCCCACGAGAACCGGTCGGCACCGGGAGCGGATGCCGGTGGCTCCTCCCACGGGCACGCGTCGATGAGCGGCATCCACCCGTCCGTCTCCTCGGGAGCGACCTCGACGCGCCACGCCCGGCGCAGCCCCGCGAAGCCGCCGGTGCGCACCACGACGATCGTCATCGGGTCAGCGAGTTCGGGCATCCTCCACGACTCCGACGCTCGCCCACGCGGTGCGGACGGCGACGGCCTCCTCCGAGTCCTCACCGTACTCCCGCGCCGCCGTGTCCGCGGTCGCCGTCGCGAACTGCGCGAAGGTGGCGGTGGGGCTGAGGGAACCCGCGGTGAGGGTGAGGTACCAGATGCGTCCCGCGCGCTCCCAGGCGTAGCCGCCGAGCGCCGTGGCGACGAGGTGGAACGCCTTGTTCGGGATGCCGGAATTGATGTGCACGCCGCCGTTGTCGCCCGAGGTCTCGACGAAATCGCGCATGTGCGAGGGCTGCGGGTCCTTGCCGAGCACGTCGTCGTCGTAGGCGGTGCCCGGGGCGGCGAGCGAGCGCAGCGCCGATCCGGTGACGGCGTCGGTGAAGATCTCGGCGCCGATGAGCCAGGTCGCGGCATCCGCTGTCTGTCCGCGGTGATGCTGGTCGGTGAGCGCCCCGAAGACGTCGGCGATCGATTCGTTGAGCGCGCCGGACTGCCCCGAGTAGTCGAGGCCGCCGGCGCTCTCGATGACGCCGTGCCCCAGCTCGTGCGCGATGACGCTGAGCGAACGGGTGAACCCGGCGAACACCTCGCCGTCGCCGTCGCCGAACACCATGCGCTCGCCGTCCCAGAACGCGTTGTCGTACGCCCGGCCGTAGTGCACGGTGGCGGCGAGAGCGCCGCTGCGGCCGTCGAGACCGACCCGCTCGAAGGCGTCCCAGAGCAAGGTGAAGGTCGCGCCGAGCCCGTCGTATGCCTCGTCGACCGCCGCGTCGCCGGTGGGGGCGGCGCCCTCGGCGCGGGCGGGGGTGCCCGGCAGCTCCTCCCGGTTCTGCGCGTCGGAGATCAGCCGGTCGGGGTCGGGCGCCGCCGAGACGACGAGGGCGTCGC
Source organism: Microbacterium sp. ARD31 (assembly GCF_031844425.1). NCBI lineage: Bacteria > Bacillati > Actinomycetota > Actinomycetes > Micrococcales > Microbacteriaceae > Microbacterium > Microbacterium sp. ARD31. Next base: position 1,099,123 of record NZ_JAUZVE010000001.1, on the reverse strand, counting down.
CGTCGACCGACAGGTCGAGGTGCGCGCGCATCGGCGCGTACGCCCGCGGGACGGCGAGGGTCGCGCGTGCGGCGGCGACGGCGTGCGGGAATCGTTCGGCCGGAGCGGCCGCGAGACGGGCGAGCAGGTACGGCGGGACGATGGCGTGCATGCCGCCACGCTAGTGCCCGGCGCCGACACCCGGGCCGTCGGTCAGCGCTCGCGCGGGTCGATGACGGGGATCGACGCGAGCAGGCGACGGGTGTAGGCGACCTGCGGATCGAGCAGGACCTTCTCGGTCGGGCCCTCCTCGACGACACGGCCCTCGGTCATGACGACGACGTCGTCGCAGAGGTTCTGCACCACGCCGATGTCGTGCGAGACCATCACCAGGGTCAGGCCGTCCCGCTGCCGCAGGCCCCGGATGAGATCGAGGATCTGCGCCCGGACGGTCACGTCGAGCGCCGACAGCGGCTCGTCGCCGACGAGGACGTCGGGACGGTGCACGAGGGCGCGGGCGAGGGCGATGCGCTGCCGCTGACCGCCTGAGAACTCGTGGGGGAACCGCTCCGCGGTGTCGGCGGGCAGGCCGACGTCGTCCAGCACCTCCCGCACGCGCGCGCGGTGGTCGCCCGGGATCTCGAGCGCCGACAGCGGCTCGCCGACGATGCGTCCGACGCTCATCCGCGGGTCGAGCGACCCGTACGGGTCCTGGAAGACGATGCCGGTCCGCCGTCGCAGCCAGTGCAGGGAGCGAGCGGGTGCGCTGCCGTCGACGGGACGCCCGTCGAACTCGACGGTGCCGACGGTCGCCGTGTCGAGGCCGAGAAGCAGGCGCACGAGCGTGGACTTGCCCGAGCCGGACTCGCCGATGATGCCGAGGGCGCTGTGGGCGCGGACGTCGACGTCCACGTCGTCGAGCGCCGTCGTCCACCGTTTCGGTGCGAAGGCGCCGGCCCGCGGCATCCGGTACCGCCGCGTGAGTCCGCGCGCACGGATCAGTTCGCTCACGCGTCCCCCCTCGGTCGCCACAGGGTCGCCGTCGCGTCCCGCAGCAGGGCCTGCGTGACGGGGGAGGCGGGGGAGCGCAGCAGCGTGCGGAGCGGTCCCTGCTCGACGACCCGTCCGGTGTCGAGGACGACGGCGTCCGTCGCGATCTGCGAGAGCACCGCGAGGTCGTGCGTGATGAACACGAGCGACATCCCGTCCTCGTCGACGAGCTGGTGCAGCAGGTCGAGGATCTCGGCCTGGATCGTCACGTCGAGCGCCGTCGTGGGCTCGTCGGCGATGAGCAGGCGCGGCCGGCAGGCGAGGGCCATGGCGATCGCGACGCGCTGACGCTGCCCGCCCGAGAGCTGGTGCGGGTAGCGGCGGACGATCGACTCCGGATCGGGCAGGCGCACCCGGCGCGCCTCCTCGACCGCCCGCGCCCACGCGTCGGCGCGGGAGACGTCGCGATGGTGGATGCGGATCGACTCGGCGATCTGTCGCCCCACCGTGCGGATCGGGTTGAGCGCCGTCTGGGGCTCCTGGAACACCATGCCGATCTCGTCCCCGCGCAGCTGCGCGAGGTCGCGGTCCCGCATCCCGACGAGCTCCCGCCCGTCCCAGCGGATGCTGCCGCCGACCTCCGCGCCGTCGGGGAGGAGCCCGAGGATCGCGAGCGCCGTGAGGGACTTGCCCGACCCCGACTCGCCGATGAGGCCGACGCGGTCGCCGTCGCCCACCTCGAGGTCGACGCCGTCGACGACGCGGCGACCGCCGACGTCGATCGTGAGTCCCGCCACCGAGAGCGTCATGCCGTCACCGCCGCGGGCGGTTCCGCGCCGACCGGGCCGACACGGCGCGACAGCGTGGGGTCGGTGGCGTCGCGCAGGGCGTCGCCGAGGAGGTTGAAACCGAGCACCGTCAGGGTGATCGCGAGCCCCGGCCACACCACCGAGAGCGGGTGGACGCTGATGAACCGCTGCAGGTCGGCGAGCAGCAGCCCCCACGACGGCTCCGTCACGGGGGCGCCGAACCCGAGGTAGGACAGTCCCGCCTCGGCGAGGACGGCGACGGCCATGCCCCAGGACAGCTGCACGATGAACACCGGCGCGACGTTGGGCAGCAGGTGGCGCCACAGGTTCTGCCAGGGGGTCAAGCCCGAGGCGCGTCCGGCGAGCACGAAGTCGCTGTGCAGCACCCGGCGGAGCTCGGGCCGGGTCACCCGGGCGATGTTGACCCCGAACCCGATGCCGACCGAGACGACGACCACGAGAAGGGAGCCGCCCCACACCGCCGAGATCATCATCGCGATGAGCAGCACGGGGAAGGCGATGAGGACGTCGATGAGCACCGTGACGGCCTCGCGGACGGGCCGCGGGGTGAGCGCCCCGAGAGCCGCGAGCAGGAGTCCGATGACGGTCGCGATGACCCCGGCGCCGACGGCGACGAGGACCGTCGTGCGCGCACCGGCCATGAGCAGGCTGAGGATGTCGCGGCCCGAACCGTCGGTGCCGAGCAGATGCGCGGCATTCGGTCCGGACCACCGGTTCGGGACGTCGACGCGTTGCGGATCGAACGGTGTCCAGACCAGCGAGACGGCGGCGACGACGAGGATCACCAGCACGACGACGACGCCGAACCGTCCCGTGCCCGACCCCCAGAGCCGCTGCGCCCACGCGAACCGCTGCATCACTCGGCCTCCCGCTGACGCGGATCGAGGAGGCGGTGCGCGAGGTCGACCGCGAAACCGATGACGAGGACGAGGCCTGTGAGGACGAGCAGCTCGCCTTGCACCTTCACGAGGTCCCGGTTGCCGGTGTCCTCCACGAGCATGCGGCCGATGCCGGGGAGGCTGAAGAGTTGCTCGATCACGACGGCGCCGACCATGATGCCGGCGACCTGGACGCCCAAGACGGTGACGACCGACAGGCCGACGCTCGGCAGGCCGTGCCGCAGGAGCGCCTGCGTGCGGGTGAGTCCCTTCGCGGCCGCCGTCCGCACGAAGTCCTGCCCCATCGCCTGCAGGGTCGCCGAGCGCACGAACCGGAGCAGGACCGCGCCCTCGACGACGCCGATCGTGAGGGCCGGCAGGAGCAGGGCGCGGACGGCCGCGCCGGGGTCGGACCAACCGGCCCGCGGGAACCCCTGGGCGGGCAGCCAGCCGAGCGACACGGCGAAGACGACGACGAGCATCATCCCCGCCCACACGACCGGGACGGCGGCGAGGGCCTGCGCGCCGACCGAGACGAGGACGCCGTCCGGTCGGCGGCGCCGGACCGCGGCGTGCACGCCGAACGGGACCGCGACGATGAGGGCGATGACGAAGGAGAGGATGCCGAGGGGCACCGTGACCTCCGCCTTCTGCAGCAGCTCCGAGGCCACCGGCGTGCCGGTCAGCTGCGAACGTCCCAGGTCGCCCGTGAGGATGCCCGCGATCCAGTCGCCGTACTGCACGGGCAGGGGCCGGTCGAGTCCCAGGCGCTCGCGGATCCCTGCGATCTGCTCGGGGGTGGAGTTGACGCCCGCGATGAGCTGCGCGACGTCACCGGGGAGGATGCGCAGGGTCGTGAAGATCAGCGCACTGGCGACGAACAGGCCCAGCACCAGCAGGGCCAGTCGCGTCAGCGCGTAACGGATCACCCCTCGCTCTTGGCCAGTTCTGCGACGTTGAGTCGCTCGTTGACGTTGACGGTCGGCATCCCGCTCACGTTCGAGCCGACCGCCACGACGGACGCACCGTTGTAGAGCCAGTCGGCGGCGTCGTCCTCGGACACGATGCGCGCGGCCTGCGCGAGCAGGTCGGCGGCCTCGGCGTCGTCGGTCGCGGCGACCGACTGCGCGTACAGCGCCTGCACCTCGGGGTTGTCGTAGGTGAAGTAGTAGTCGGGGTTCGCCCAGTTCTCGAAGTCGCGCGCCTCGGTGTGCAGCACGAAGCTCAGCTCGTAGTCCTTGTTGACGTACACGTCATTGATCCACGCCGGGAACTCGACGGGGTTCACCTGGAGGGTGATCCCCACGTCGCGCAGGTTGGAGACGAGGATCTGCGGGACCGTGGTGCCGTACGCCGAGGGGATCGTGAGCGTGAGGGTGAGGTCCTCGGCGCCCGCCTCGGCGAGCAGGGCGCGCGCGGCCTCCGGGTCGAACGGGGCGACGTCGGCGAGGTCCTCGTAGCCCGGGTCGAGCGACGGGATCGGGCCGTACATCGTCGTGCCGGCGCCGAGCGCCTCGACGATCGACGCGTTGTCGATCGCCTGGCGGATCGCCTGGCGCACGCGGTCGTCGGCGAGCGGACCGGAGGTCTGGTTGAACGCGAGCGTGCCCTTGTCGGTGGACTCGCCGATCTCGAGCGAGAAGTCGCCGTTCGCCTCGATCTGGTCCTTCAGGTTCGCGTCGAACCCGGTGAGCACGTCGAACTCGCCGGCCAGCGCGCCGCTGAGGGCGGCCTGGTTGTCGCCCACATAGGAGAAGACGACCTCGGCCGCGGCGGCCGGGGTGCCCCAGTACTCGGCGAAGCGCTCGAAGACGATGCTGTCGCCCTCGCGCCATTCGGTGAGACGGAAGGGGCCGGTGCCGTTCGCCGCGGTCTTGCGGTCGATCTTGTCGCCCTCCTTCAGGACGAGCCCGGCGCGACCGGTGAGGCTCCACAGGAGCGTCGAATCGGGCGCCTTCAGCGTGAGGGTCACGGTCTGCCCGTCGGCGGCGATGTCCGCGACGTTCGCGAGCCGCGCGGAGTCGCGGAAGGTCGAGGTGTCGCGCACCTGCGTCAGCGACCACACGACGTCCTGGGGGGTGAGCGGCTGACCGTCGTGGAAGGTGACGCCTTCGCGCACCGTGAAGGTGTAGGTCAGCTTGTCGTCGGAGACCTCGTAGTCGCTCGCGAGCGCCGGGACGATCTCCTGGTCGGGGGTGCGGGCGACGAGGCCCTGGTAGACGTTGTCGACGAGGATCTGGTCGAGGGCCGAACCGGCCGTCTCGCGGATGTCGAGGTTGCCCGGCTCGAGCACGAGACGCACGTTGACGGATGCGTCGGGGTCGGGGGTGCCTGCCGAGGCGGACGGACCGGGCTGGGAGCCGGTGCAGCCGGACAGGAGCAGGGCGCCGGCAGCGACGAGCGCGGCGGCGGCCAGGGCGGTGCGGCGAAGCATGTGCGTGGGGGATCCTTTCGGCACGATGGGGGTCGTCACTACGGCCGCGCCATCGGAGTGCTCGGGTGCGCGTTACAGCCTAGAGTCCCGCGCGCGCAGTTCGGTCACCGGCCGTCATGTGCCGCGCGCACGGCCGCGGCGAGCTCGACGGGGCGCTCCTCCTGCACGTTGTGCCCCGACTCCAGCTCGAGATGGCGTGCGGCCGGCATCCGCTCCCGGAACTCGCGCCGGTCCGCCTCGGTGAGGAAGCCCCGCGTGCCGGTGACGAGGGTGACGGGGGCGGTGACCGCGGCGAGGTGGTGCCATCCCGCGGCGGAGAGGACACCGGCATCCGCCCGCTGCGCGGCGTCGACCGCTGCGGCGGCCCCCGGGTCCGCCGCGAGCCGGTTCGCGAGGTGCGCGTAGTGGTGCTTCCACTCGACGCGGCCGTCGGGGCGGATGCGGGAGTTCAGCGACACCCCTCGCGTGGCCGCCTCGCGCGAGCCGCCGAGACCGAACGAGAGCGCGCGGTCGACGAGCTCGTCGCGGCTGGCCCAGTCGGTGGGACCGGCGAAGAAGGCGCGGATCGAGGCGGCGGCGCCGTTCGGGTCGATGCCGGGGGAGATGTCGACGAGGACGAGGGCCGCGACGAGCTCGGGATGCCGCGCCGCGAGGGCCGCGGCGGTGAGCCCGCCGAGCGAGTGCCCGACGAGGGTCTGCGGGCGGCCGCCGGTCCAGGCGGTGACGGCGGGTGCGATGTCGGCGGCGAGGGTGTCACCGGTGTACTGCGCGTCGCTGCGCCACGACGAGTCGCCGTGCCCCGGCAGGTCCAGGACGAGCGCCGGGAGACCGGCGGCGAGGACCGTCGTGTCCCACGTGTGGGCGTTGAGTCCGGCGCCATGGAGGAACGTGACCTCGTCCGCGAGGCCCGGGTCGCCGAACCGCAGGGCGCTCACCCTCCGTCCGTCCGGCAGCTGGTGCGTCAGGCGGCGCACCGGCGGGACGGGGACCCCGAGGGCGTCGCCCTGCGCGGGGAGGTAGGAGAACTCGTCGAACGCGTCGTCGCTCACGTTCCTCATTGTCGCCGATCCCCGGTGGCGGGGACGCGGCTACGGTGGACGGCATGAGCGATCCCCACCGCGTGCACCTGGCCCGCGCGAGCCGGCCGGCCTACGACGCCCTCGAGGCGTTCGCCAAGACCGTCGGCGACCTCGCCGCCGAGGCGGGGATCGACGCCCGCCTGCGGGAGATCGCCCTCATCCATGCCTCGCAGCTGAACGGATGCGCCTACTGCGTGCGCGTGCACGCCGATCGTGCCGCCAAGGCGGGGCTCACGATGGACGTCGTCGCGCAGATCGCCGTCTGGCGTGAATCGGGCGTCTTCACCGAGCGGGAGCGCGCGGCGCTCGAGCTCACGGAGGCCTACGTCTTCATCCACGAGGAGGGCGTCCCCGACGACGTCTACGACCGGGTCGGCGGCATCCTCTCCGAGGAGGAGTACGTCGCGCTCAGCTGGCTGCTCGTCTCGATCAACGCCTTCAACCGGATCGCGATCGCGGGGCGCTACCCCGTGCCCGAGCGCCCGGCGCCGCCGACACCGTGACGGTCCACGACGTCCCCGGCGTCTTCAACGTCCGCGACGTCGGCGGGCTGCCCGCGGACGGCGGCCGCACGAGGGACGGCGTCCTGTTCCGATCGGGGCACCTGGCGCGGCTGACCTCGGAGGGTCGCGAGCGGCTCGCGGCGTTCGGCATCCGTCGCATCGTCGACCTCCGCGACGAGCAGGAGCGACGCGACGAACCGTCCCGCATCGACGGGCTCGGCGTCGAGACCGTGTTCCTGCCGATGTTCGCCGGGTCGGCCGCCTCGTTCTTCGACGACGACCTCTCGCTCGACGACCTGTACCGGGCGCTCGTCGACGGTTCTGCGTCGCGGCTGGTCGAGGTGGTGCGCGCCGTGCTGGCGGCGCAGCCGGTGCTCGTCCACTGCACGGTCGGCAAGGACCGCACCGGGCTGTCGGTCGCCCTCGTCCTCGCCGCCGCGGGGGTCGACGAGGAGGCCGTCGTCGCCGACTACGCGCGCACCGAGCACCTGCTGCCCGCGGCCCGCAACGACGCCGTCCTGCGCTTCCTCCGCGCCCGCTACCCGCACGCGCGACACCTCGAGGACCTCGCGACGCGCTCGCCGGCAGAGGCGATGCGCGCCGTCTTCGAGGACCTGCGGCTGCGCTACGGCGGTCCGGTCGACTACCTGCGGGCGTACGGACTGCGCGACGACGAGATCGCCGAGCTCCGCCGCATCCTCATCGCGTGATGCCCCTCAGCGGCGCGGCACGTAGCGGCCGTCCTCCAGCCCCGCCTCGATCTCGAACCGGTTGGTGAGGGGGTCGCGGCCGGCGAACAGGTACAGCAGCGGCATGAGCATGCCGTAGCGCCGCCACTGCTCCCGGTGCACCGCTTCGTGGGCGAGCAGCCGGTCGTCGATGGGGCCGGTGCCCGTGAGGAAGCAGCCGCCGACGCAGACGCCACCGCGTCCGAACGTCACCTCGGGCATGCCGCGGAACACCCAGAGCCCGCCGCGGCGTTCGACCCGCCCCGTCGACCAGAGCGACCCCCACACGAACCCGAAGGCGGTGCCGGCCAGATACCCGAGGCGGCTGAGCGGGGAGTCGAGCAGGATGCCGGGGATCCACCGGTCCCACCGTCGCCCGCGGTCGAGGGCACGCTCCGCGCGCTGCTCCCATCCGGACGGAGGGAGCGGACTCACGCGAGGGCTCCCAGCAGGCGGAGGATCGTGCCGAGGTCCTCGACCGCGGCGTCCCGGCTCGCCGGGGCGAAACCCGCGACGGAGGCGCCGACCAGCGGCATCCGCTCTCGCAGTCGTCCGATCGCGGCGACGACCTGGGCGGGCTGGGCGCCGAACGGCACCGGTTCGAGCACGCCCGTGATCGTGGCCGGGTCGAGGACATCGAGGTCGATGTGGACGTACACCGCGTCGGCGCCGGTCGCGGCGACGGCGTCCGCGAGGGCCGCGGGGTCGGCGAGGGCGTCGGCGGCGAGCATCGTGACCGGCGAGGAGTCGAGCACGTCGGCCTCGCCGTCGTCCAGCGCGCGCGCCCCGACGAGGACGGTGCGCGCGGCGGCGGCGGGAGGCGCGTCCGTGAACGGACCCGGCGCGATCGCGGCGCGCAGGGCCATGCCGGCGAGGGCGCCCGAGGGCGAGGACGCGGGGGTGTGCAGGTCGCCGTGCGCGTCGAACCAGACGACGGCGAGGGAAGGATGCCGCGCGGCCGCGGCCGCGATCCCGGGCACCGCGACGGCGCAGTCGCCGCCCACGACGACGGCGGGCTCGTCGGCGCCGTCGAGCGCTTCGGCGATCGCATCGCGCACGCGGGTGAGGGTGCTGAACCGACGGATGCCGGTGCCGAGCGCCTCACCTGCTTCGGCGGGGACCTCGATCCGCGTGAGCGCGGACCGGGGGAGGTCGTCGGCGATCGCCTCGGCGCCGTCGATGAGGCGCATCGCGCGGGCGGACGGCGAGCCCTGCCACTGCGGGGCGACGACGAAACGGGTCATGGACACCTCCGGGGAGCAGGACGGCGCCGGACCCGAGGGCCCGGCGCCGTCCGTGCGGATGGGTTTACTGCTCGATCGCGCCGGCGTTGCCGCCGGTCTTGAGCGCGGCCAGGCGCGCCTCGACCTCGGTCAGCTCGCCGATGTCCTCGAGCTGGTTGAACTGCGCGTCGATCGACGACGCCGCGATCTCGGCCTTGCCGGCGGCGAGGGCCTCCTGGCGACGGACCTTGTCCTCGAAGCGGCCGAGCTCGCTCGTCGGGTCGAGCACGTCGATCGACTTGACGGCGTCGTGCACCTTGTTCTGCGCCTCGGCGGTCTTGGCGCGCGCCAGCAGCTCGGAGCGCTTCGAGCGCAGCTGGTCGAGCTTCTGCTTCATGCCGTTGAGGCCGTCCTTGAGCTTCTCGACGACCTCGGTCTGCGCGGCGATCGAGGGGGCGATGGCGCGGGCCTCGTTCTCCTCGCTGATCTGGCGCTGCAGGGCGATCTTGGCGAGGTTGTCGAACTTGTCGGCATCCGTCGTGTTCCCGGCGGCGCGCAGCTCGTCGGCCTTGCGGCTGGCGGCGATGGCCTTGTTGCCCCACTCGGCGGCGGCCTTGACGTCCTCATCGTGGTCGCGCTCGAGCAGACGCAGGTTGCCGATGGTCTCGGCGATGGCCGTCTCGGCGTCGGCGATGTTGTTCGTGTAGTCGCGGACGAGCTGGTCGAGCATCTTCTGCGGGTCCTCGGCGGAGTCGAGGAGGGCGTTGATGTTCGCCTTCACCAGAGTCGAGATGCGGCCGAAGATGGACTGCTTTGCCATCGTGTTTCCTTTCCTAGCGGGAGGTCGTGAGGTCGAGGTCGGTGGGGAGGTCGTGGCCCTGCGGCGTCGGAAGATCAGAAGCGACCGCCTCCTCTGCGGGATCGGGAGCCGCCGCTGGAGCGTCCGATGGATCCGCCGCTGCGACCGCCGCTGCGCCGGGAGGAGCCGCCGCCGAACCCGCCGAACCCGCCGGAGGAGCGACGGGACCCGCCGCCGCTGAGGAGGGATCCCATGATGATGCCGCCCAGCATGCCGCCGAAGTCGCCTCCGCCGCCAGCATTTCCGCCGCCGGCGAACGACCCCACGTCGCTCTGCGCGCGCCGTGTCGCCTCCTCCGCCAGGCTCGCGGCGCGCTGCGCCAGGGCGAGCGCCCGTTCCGGGTCGCCGTCCTGCGCCTGCGTGGCCTGCACCAGCGTGGCTCCGGCCTCGGCGAGCCGGGTGCGCGCGGTCGCTCCCACGGCGCCGCGACGGGCGGTGATGAAGTCCTCCGCGGCGGAGATCTGCGCCCTCGCCTGCAGCAGGGTCTGCGAGAGCACGCTGCGAGCGCGGTCGGCGCGCTGCTGCGCTTCGCGGACCTGGCCGAGCGCACCGTCGATCGCGGTGTTCGCGCGCTCGAGCAGGGTGAGGGCCGAGAGCGGGTCGCGATGCGCGCCCGTGAGATCCTCGCGCGCCGCGTCGAGGTTCTGCCGCGTGGCGGCGATGACGGGGGCGAGGCGGGCGTCGGGATCGGGTGTCGCCGCCGCGGCCGCGAGATCCGCTTCGAGCTCGGTGACGAGGGCGGCGCCGTCGCGTTCCGCGGCCTCGAGGTCGGCGGCGAGCTTCGTGATCGCGTCCTGCAGTTGGGCCGCCTGCGCGACGGCTTGCTCGGCCGCGCGGATGCCGACGGCCGCCGCAGCGCCGTCGCCCGCCGCGACCTCGCGTTGCGCCTCGGCGAGCCGCGCGTCGGCGAAGGTCAGCCGGTCGCGCGCCTGGTCGGGGTTGTCGGCGACGGCGCTCAGCGCCTCTGCGCGGTAGGCGGCGCGGAGCTGCGTCAGCCGGGCGTCCGAATCCGCGGCCCGCGCGCCGACCTCGGCGCGGCGCTGCTGCACGCGGGCGAGCGCCTCGGGGGCGTTCGCGGCGAGGTCCCGCAGGGCTTCGAACGCGCCCGCCTTCTCCGCCAGGGCCGCTTCGGCGGCGCGCGAGCGCTCGAGGATCTCCTCGTACCAGGCGCGGCGCTGCTCGGGGGAGTCGGGCGTCTCGTCATCCATCTTCTGCTGCAGGGCGAACGCCTGCTGCAGCGAGGCGCGCGCCGCGGCGATCGCCTGTTCGAACTCGCCCGTCGCGGCATCTCCGAACTCCGCCTTCGCGAAGCCGAGCTCCTGCGCGCTCGTCGAGATGGCGTCGTCGGTGCGGACCAGGGCTGCGCCGGCCTGTCGCTCGAGCTCCTCCAGCGGGACCTGGGCCTTGCCGGATGCCGCACCCGCCCCGCGGCGTCGACGCCGCACGAGCGCCCACACGACGAGGGCCGCCAGCGCAGCCACGACGATCACCACGACCCAGACGAGTCCGCCGCCACCGCCCCCGGACCGGGCCTCCTGGAGCCCGTCGGCCGCGGCGGTGCCGGCGCCCGCCCAGTCGCGGTCGCTCAGGGCGGGGAGCACGCGTTCCTGCTCGATGCGTGCGACGGCGTCCGGGGAGATCGGGCCGCTCGAGTCGGCGGAGAGGTAGTACGCGCGCCCCTCGGTCGCGACCGCGAGGAGGTACTGGTTCGGACCGAGGTTGTTGCGTTCGGCGGTCGCGTCCGCCCAGTCCTCGGCGCTCGACGGATCGGTGAAGTCGTCGACGTAGACGACCCACAGGCCGAGGCCGGTGTCGTCCTGCAGCTGCGCGAGACGGGCGTCGAGGCGGGCTTCCTGCGCGTCCGTGAGGACGTCGGATGCGTCGAGCACACGGGTCTCGTCGAGGGTGACCGGCTCGGTCGCGGCGGCCGGTGCGGCGACGGCGGCGCCGAAGAGGACCGCGAGCGACACCGCCACGACGGGCGTCAGGCGGGATCGCATCGTCCAGACCTCCGGGAGTCGCTCGAGTGCGGTCGGAACCGCCTGTCGCGAGTCTATGCCGCGACCCGTATGCCTCGGTACCGGCATCCGACCGGAGCGCCTGTGCGTTCGCTCTGTGTTCCTCCTCTAGGCTTCCCGATTCGGAGGTGCCGATGGACGACCGGTATGGAAGCGACGTGCTCGCCGCGGGATGGCGCGACAAGGGGCGGCCCACGGTGGCGACGGTCCCCGCCGAGCGGGGTCTCGTCGTCGAGGTCGCGCTGGACGACTTCGTGGGTGCCGTGACCGGCGTGACGGCGGGCCACGTCGAGCTCGAGGACCGGCACGGCCGTGTGCGGCTGTTCCCGATCGGCGGCGGGTTCCTCGTCGACGGTCGGCCCGTTCACCTCGTCCCGCCCCGCGCCGCAGCCCCCGCGGGACGGACCCGCACCGCATCCGGGTCCTTCGCAGACCCGCAGGCGCGGGCGCGCGTCGCCCGGGCCTCGCGCATCCTCGTCGAGGGTCGCCACGACGCCGAACTCGTCGAGAAGGTCTGGGGCGACGACCTCCGCATCGAGGGGGTCGTGGTCGAGTACCTGCAGGGCGTCGACCTGCTGGAGGATCTGCTCCGCGCCGAGCCGCCGAGTGCGGAGCGTCGCTACGGCGTGCTCGTAGACCACCTCGTCCCGGGGTCGAAGGAGACGCGCATCGCCGAGCAGATCCTGCGGGGTCCGCACGGACCGTTCCTGAAGATCGTCGGACATCCCCACATCGACGTCTGGCAGTGCGTGCTGCCGCGCGCGGTCGGCATCGCCGCCTGGCCGGAGGTGCCGCGGGGGATCGAGTGGAAGAAGGGCGTCAGCCGCGCCCTCGGCTGGCCGGCCGAGGACCAGACCGACATCGCCCACAACTGGCAGCGCATCCTCGGGTCCGTCACGACCTACCGCGACCTCGACCCCGCCCTCCTCGGCCGCGTCGAGGAACTCATCGACTTCGTGACCGCATGAGCGGGCGACGCAAGGGCCGGCCCGCGGGGGCGCGGGACACCGCGGGATACCCTGGTCGCATGCCCGACCCCGATGCGCCCGAGGCCGCGCCGCGCTTCCGTGACAAGCCGGTGTCGTTCGTGCGGCGCAGCGGACGCATGAGCGATGCACAGGAGCGCGCGTGGGACGAGCTCTCGGGCACGTACCTGCTCGAGGTCGAGCGGGATGCCGCGGCCACCAGCATCCGCCCCGGTTCCACGATCGACCCCGCCGCCGAGTTCGGCCGCGCGGCCCGGCTCGTCGTCGAGATCGGCTCCGGGCAGGGGCACGCGATCGTGCACGCCGCGGCGGCCGACCCCGCCACCGACTTCATCGCCGTCGAGGTGTTCCGCGCCGGGCTCGCCCGCACGATGCTCGACGCCGACCGTGAGGGCGTGCGGAACCTGCGGCTCGTCGAGGCGAACGCGCCCGAAGTCCTCGAGCACCTGCTGCCCGAGGCATCCGTCGACGAGGTGTGGATCTTCTTCCCCGACCCGTGGCACAAGACCAAGCACAACAAGCGCCGGCTCATCGCCGACGGATTCCCCGCGCTCGCCGCCCGCGCGCTGCGGGACGGCGGGGTGTTGCGGCTCGCGACCGACTGGGAGGACTACGCGCTGCAGATGCGCGAGGTCCTCGCCGGCGCAGAGCAGCTCGAGGCGACGTTCGACGGGGAGTGGGCGGCGCGGTTCGAGGGTCGCATCATGACCGCGTTCGAGCGCAAGGGCATCGCCAAGGGGCGCGACATCCGCGACCTGACGTACCGCCGCCGGCCGCGGACGCCGTGATGGTGCGCGCCGACGCAGGAGCACGTCCGCTCGTCGGTGTGCGCCTCGTGCCGGCGCTGCTCGTCTGCCTGGCGGCGCCGGCGTTCTTCGTGCTGCTGACGCCCTGGCTCGGCTGGATCCTGCTCGCCGCGGGGCTCGGGAGCGCTGCGCTGATGGAGCGCGGGCGTGGTGGTGAGGTCGTCTCGGTGGGGTCGACCCTCGAGTCGTCCACGCAGGTGGGCGTCGCCCGGACCCCGTCGCTCACGCGCGACCTCTCGCTCATCGCGATCGGGATGCTGATCGTCAGCGTCATCCCGTTGAAGGCCGAGCTCGACGACGCGGCGATGGTGCGCTTCACCCTGGCGCTGGGCGGCGCGGTCCTCGTGCCCTACCTCGTGTCGCGGTTCGTCTACCGGGACCATGCGATCCGGTTCCCCTGGCGCGGCGGCGGGCGGTGGACGCGATGGCAGTGGGCCTGGCTGGTCGCGGTCCTCGTGCTCGGCTGGCTGATCCTGCCGTTCTACTTCATCACGTCGGGCGTCTACGAGAACTGGCCCGTCGTGGACACACCCGACCTCATCGCGCGCCTGTTCGTCGGTGTCGGCGCGGTCGGCATCTGGGACGAGCTGTTCTTCAACTGCACGTGCTTCGCGCTGCTGCGCCGTCACTTCGCGGATGCGACGGCGAACGTGCTGCAGGCGATCGTGTTCGTCTCATTCCTGTGGGAGCTGGGATACCGCGCATGGGGTCCCGTGCTGACGATCCCGTTCGCGCTGCTGCAGGCCGTCATCTTCCTGCGGACGAAGTCGCTCGCCTACGTCGTGACGGTGCACCTGCTGTTCGATGCGGTGGTGTTCGGTGTGCTCGTCCACGCCCACAACCCGGGACTGCTCGACGCGGTCTTCCTCGTTCCGGCGCCCTGACCCGGGCCGTCAGGCGGGAGAAGCGGATGCCGTCGCGCGCGCCGACGTCGCGTGCGCGACACCCCAGACGACCAGGGCCATCGCCGCGACGGCGCTCGCCGCCATCAGCACGGCGCCGCCGGGGGCGTGATCGCCGCCGCCGATCATGAACGTGTCGGCGAGCGACATCCCGGGCCCGAACGAGGCCATGAAGTACGCGGGCGCGCCGCCGACGATGATCGCGAGGTAGGAGGCGGCCACGGCGCGGGTCGAGGCGTGACGGACGATGAGGGCCGGGACCAGGACGAGGAGCGCGAGGCCGACACCGACCGCGGCGAACACCCAGGGGACGGGGGTGAACACGGTCTCGCCGCGGGCTGCCGCCGTCTCGCGGATCTCGTCGAGGGTGAGTCCGGGTGCGGCTGCCAACGGGTTCCAGACGGCGATCTGGAGGACGAACACGGCGGCGTACGCCGTGACGGCCACGGTCCCGAGGATCGCGAGGAGGGTGCGGAACGATCGCGGCGTCATGGCCCGAGCCTGGCACGGGTCGGGCGGCGGCGGTACCTCGGGTCGCGCATCCGATCGAGGGTGTCAAGCCCTGCAATCGCGTCGCGCCCCGGTGCGAGCCTGGCGGAAAGACGAAGGAGGGCCTCATGGCCGATGAGAAGGATCCGCACGCGACACTCATCGACCTGCTGCCGAAGTTCCGCTTCGCGATGGTCACCACGATGAACGAGGAGGGTGCCCACACGGCGCGGCCGTTGACGGTGCAGGATCGCGAGTTCGACGGCGACCTGTGGTTCATCGTCGGTCGTGACTCGTCCGTCGTCGCGCATGTCGCCGCCCGTCCTCAGGTCGGCGTCGCGCTGAGCACGAACGACGCGTGGGTGTCGATCGCGGGCAACGCCGAGGTGGTCGACGACCTCGCGCGATTGCGTGAGTACTGGTCGCCCGCGGTCGAGGCGTGGTTCCCCGACGGCCCCGAGGACCCGAACGTCACGATGCTGAAGATCGATGCGGTGTCGGGGGAGTATTGGAGCAGCCCGGGAGGGGTCGTCGCCTCGGTGGTCAGCCTCGTCAAGTCGAAGATCACGGGTGAGCCGTACGAGGGGCGCAACGCGACCGTCGACCTCTGAGCGTCCCCGGCGCATCGGGTCTGTCAAGGCCCTGAGCGGGACGAGGGCGGCTGCGTAGCGTCGCCGACACGTGACCGACAACGACCGGAAGGACTGCGATGAGCGACACGAACGGCTCGGACGAGCACAACACGCAGGGTGTCCCCGACGAGAGCGCTGACGCCGACACCGCGTCCGGCGGATCGCCCGACGAGAACCCGCCCGTCACGACGGACGAGGACGGAACCCCCATCGAGAACCCGTCGGGCGGCTGAGTCCGCCCGACGCAAGGCCTGCCGTCGCACGAGGATGTCCGCCTTCGTGCGACGGCAGTTCCGTGTGCGGGCATCGCTGAGCCGACGCGGATGCCGCGCCCCGCCGCGCCTGGTGTCAGAACAGGGCGAGCAGGGACGCGCCGAAGGTCACCAGGAGGGCGACCGGGACCACGAGCAGACCGATCGCCGCGATGCCGATGGCGACGATCGTGCCGAGCACCGACAGCACGGCCGCCGAGGCCGCGCCACCTGCGCGGGCGACGGAATGCGAGCGTGTGGAGAGGGTCGCGGTAGCCATACTCCGACGCTACGAACCGGCGCTCGCCGGCGCGTCCGCCGCGAGGGTGGCCGGGGTCATCCTCGGGGATGATGTCGGCCGCTAGAACGGCGGTGGTCCGGGTGGGTCGGTGGCGAAGGTGGGGATGCGGCGCTCGGGCCTCACGAGGTAGACCCGGCCGGCGGGTGAGGTCCATTCGAGTGCGCCGCCGGGTTTGGCTCTGACCTGCCAGTCGGAGTGGTGTTTGAGGGTGTGGTGCCCGCGGCACAGCGGGGCGAGGTTGTCGGCGGCGGTGGTCCCGCCGTGGTGCCAGTCGATGGTGTGGTCGAGGTCGCACCGGTCCGCGGGGATGCCGCAGCCGGGTGCCATGCATCGGGCGGCCCGCCAGGTGACGAGCCGTCGGAGGTCGGCGGGTGGCCGGTACTGCTCGCGCCCGACAGAGAGGACGACCCCGGTTTCGGGGTGGGTGAGCACCCGCATCCACCCGGATGCTGCTCCGCAGAGTTCGCGGGCGCGGTCGAGGGGGATCGGGCCGATGCCGTCGACCTGCGCGGCCGGGCCGTCGCCGGTGAGAAGGGTCAGGGCGGGGACGGTGATCGCGACGGTGGGGCGGATCCCTCGCGCGGAGTCGGGGAGCGCGTCGGTCTCACCGTCGAGGAGCAGGTCCCCGAACACATCGGCGCGCTTCTGATCCAACGTCCGCTCATCGTCGAGCGTCTTCGCGATCGCGGTGAGCCTGCCGGCGATCGCGTGTGCTTCGACTGCGGGCAGGTGCGCGGTCAGCCACGCCATCCCATCCACCCCCGCATCCACCCGCACGTATCGGTGCGCGACGGCGGCGGCGTGCTGTTCGGCGAGGGTCGCTTCCTGCTCGCGGTCGACGATGCGTTTCATCGCGCGCCGGAACGGCCCGGTCGGGAGTTCTTCCGCGAGGCTCAGCACCTCAGACACGAGCCCCGCGGTCACGTCGTCGAGCTGATCGAACCCGTCGACGATGATCGTCGCGTGGGTGTCGGTGATGTCCGCGCGGCTCATCGCCTCCCACACCTTCGGGTACCGACGCAGCAGCGCGTGCCCGACACCCATCAACCGTCCCGCGGCGTGCTCGGTGATCCGCAACGCGGCGGCGACCTCGAGCCGCACCGACCGTTCCACGAACGCGACCGGCTCCTCCCGACGGCGCGCGTGGGCGATCGCGTCATCCCACAGTTCGACGATGCACGCGTACCGTTGCGCGGCATGGATGGTCGCCATATCCGCGCACATCACCACCCAGTCCAGGGTCGTCGGGATCCCCTCCGGGACCTCATCGCGACGATCGGCTGAACTGGACATAGTCCCAGACTAGGAGGGGGTTCCGACATCGATTCCGGCACGGTGCCACCCCCCGGCGTGGAAGGATCGGGGCATGCAGACGCCTCTGGGGATCGATGGGTTGGCCAACGCAAGAGACCTCGGTGGGCTCGAACGGATCGACGGTTCCCGCACGCCGACCGGCGTCTTCATCCGGGCTGAGACGCTCGACCGTGTGACCGACGCCGGGTGGGATCGCCTCCGAGCGCACGGCTTGGGAACCATCGTCGACCTCCGCCGTCCGAGTGAACGAACGGCGTCCGTCCCCCGCGACATCGCCGTCCGGCACGTCGATCTCGACGGGAACGAACGGCACTTCTGGGAATCTCGGGAGAAGGACGGGCAGTGGGGAACTCCGCTGTACTACCTGGACCACGTCGGGGAGCTGCCGCATCGGCTCGCGGGTGCCCTCGAGGAGATCGCGCGAGCCCCTACGGGCGGCATCCTTTTCCACTGTGGCGCAGGCTGGGATCGGACCGGCCTGCTGGCTGCGGTCCTGCTGAAGGCCGCCGGTGTGACCGAGGATGCCGCGACCCGCGACTACCTCTCGTCGTTCGCCAACGCCGTGGCCATGGCGGAGCTCCACAGCCGTTCGTTCGACGTCGCTGAGCGTCTGAGCGTCCTCGACCGCTTCGGGCATACGCCGGAGTCCGCGTTCCGCGACATGTACCGCCGGCTCGATCTCGGCGCGTGGCTGAGCTCGTACGTCGACGGCGACACCGCCAGGGCCATCACGACGTGGCGCGGCGCCATCGCCTCTGCACCGGGTCTGCAGGCAGCCTCGATAGACTCGGCGGCGGGCCCCGACCAGGCCCCCGGACGAGGGTTCAGTACCCGGTGAGCGACAAGACTGGCCAGGAGGTCAGTGATGTTGTCGTGGATCGTTCTCATCGTCGCCGGGATGCTCGAAGCCGTGTGGGCCACCGCGCTCGGGCGCTCCGAAGGCTTCACGAAGCTGTGGCCGACGGTCACCTTCGGTGTCGCGCTCGTCGCCAGCATGGGCGGTCTCGCCTTCGCGCTGCGCGAGATCCCCACCGGGACGGGGTACGCCGTGTGGGTCGGCATCGGGGCATCCCTCACCGTGGTCTGGGCGATGGTGACGGGCGCCGAGTCGGTCTCCGTGGTGAAGATCCTGCTCATCCTCGGCCTCGTCGCGTGCATCGTCGGGCTCAAGCTCGTCTCGGATTGACGCGCCGCGCTGTCAACCCCGGGCATCCGCGCGAGCGTCGCGTTAGCGTCACGTCCACAGAGGACACCGACCGACGGAGGGCGACATGACCGGCGACGACCGCAGCATCGATGACAACGCGTACGAGGGGCCGGATGTGGAGCTCCCCACCCACGACGGCGCGGTACCGGGCGGCGTGCCGCCATTCGGCCATCCCGCCCACCCGGACGAGGACCAGGACGCGCGCGAGGACTGAGGTCCCGTGGAACGACGAAGGGGACCCGGCGCGATGCCGAGTCCCCTTCGCTTCCGTGTGCCCCCGGAGGGATTCGAACCCCCGACTTCTGGTACCGGAAACCAACGCTCTATCCCCTGAGCTACGGAGGCGTACCGATCGAGACTATCACCGGTGCGGCCGCTCCCGCGCGCACGTCCACGCCGTCGCCTAGCCTGAAGCGATGACCTCCTCCGCTCCCGCCCCGACCGCGCGGGAGCAGCTCGTCGGCCTCGTCGAATCCGTCGCGAGCGGCGCCGCCCAGCCGGGTTTCGAGGTGCTGCGTTCGATGCCGGAGGTGCCGGGTGCCCGGCCGGCGGCGGTGCTCATCCTGTTCGGCGTCCTCGACGAGGTGCCGGCCGACCGCGACGCGGCCGAAAATGCCGTCTCCCGCGATCTCGACGTGCTGCTGCTGTCCCGCGCCGAGACGCTGCGCGCCCACCCGGGACAGGTCGCGTTCCCCGGCGGACGCGTCGATCCGGGGGATGCGGATGCCGTCGCGGCATCCCTCCGCGAGGCGTGGGAGGAGACGGGGCTCGAGGTCGACGGGGTCGACGTCCTCGGCACGCTCGAGCCGATCCCGCTCGAGTTCTCCCGCCACCTCGTGACACCCGTGGTCGCGTGGTGGCGCCGCCCGTCACCCGTGCGCGTCGTGGACGAGGCCGAGTCGGCGGACGTGTTCCGCGCTCCCGTCGCCGATCTGCTCGACCCCGCCCACCGGGGCGTCACCGTTGTGCGGAGCGACCGGGGCGAGTTCCGAGGGCCCGCGTTCCTCATCCCGACACCTCGCGGCGACCGCCTCGTGTGGGGGTTCACCGCCATGATCCTGGCGGGCCTGTTCACCCGGCTCGGCTGGGAGGAGCCGTGGGATGCGGGCCGCGTCATCCCCCTGCCGGGTCAGAACGCGTAGAAGTTCGCGTAGTCCGACAGCAGCAGGTCGGTCGCATCCTCCGGGACGAGGTAGGCGACGAGACCCTCGACCGTCTCGCCCTCGGCGATCGTGCCCTGGTCGACCAGCAGCGTCGTGTCGTCAGGCGGCACGACGTACGCACTCGGGTAGCTCATCCCGTCCGGGGTCGCGACCGACAGGTCGTACGACGCGTACGACGCCTCGATGCCCTCGGGATCGAGTCCCGTCACCGTCATCTCGACGAGGACGTACCGCATGCCGGTGATGTCCCTCTCGTTGTAGGCGTTCCACCCCAGGATCTCGTCGGTGGCGTCCTCGTCGACGAGCCGGACGTCGGCACGGTACTCGTCGCGCGACGACGGACCCGCCACGTACGGCAGGGGGAGCGGGTCCTCCAGGGACCCGGGACCGGTCTCGGGGGCGTACGGCTCGAAGCCGCGGTCCGAGGGGGATGCCTCGGGTGCCGGTGCCGCGCCCGCATCGGGATCGCTGTACGACGGGCTCGGTGCCCAGATCAGGGAGCCGATCGAGATCGACACGATGAGCGCCCACGCCAGTCCGAGGCCGGAGAGGACCGTGCCCGTCACCGCGAGCGCCTTGCGCTGCCGGCGGACGAGGGCGATCACGCCGATGACGGCGCCGGTCAGGGCGATGAGGAGTCCGAGGAACGGGATCCACGCCGACAAGAAGGCCGCGATGCCGAGCACGAGTGCCGCGACCGCCCACCCCTGCGGCGCGCTCGGCGCCAGGACGGGGCCGCCGTACGGTGCGTACCCCGCCGGCGGCGCTCCGTACGGTGCCGGCGGCGCTCCGTAGGGCGCGTGCGGCGGCACCGGGCCGTACGCGTGCACGGGACCCTGCGCCGGAGGAACGGCGGCGGCGTCGGCGGGGAGGAACGGGGGAGCGGCGTGCCACGCCGCGCCGTCCCAGTAGCGGAGTTCGTTGCCGGCGTGCGGAGCCGGATACCACCCGGGAGGCGTCGTCTCGCTCACGTCCGTGTTCCCCCTCGTCGATGCATCGGGAGCCCACCGGCCCCTTCCACGTCGAGCGTACAAGCGCAAGGGGACGCGCCTCCGGGGCTGTCCACCGTAGCGTCGAGGCGGTAGGAAGGGAGCCCACATGGCACGCATCACGATCATCGGGGGACACGGGAAGGTCGCGCTGCTGCTTGCGCCGCTCCTGGTCGAGGCCGGACACGACGTCACGTCCGTCATCCGCAACCCGGAGCACGAGCAGGACGTCGCCCGCACGGGCGCCCGCCCGGTCGTCGCCGACGTCGCGGCATCCGATCTCGACGCCCTCATCGATCTGCTGGCCGACAGCGACGCGGTCGTCTGGTCCGCCGGCGCCGGTGGCGGCTCGCCCGAGCGCACCTACGCGGTGGATCGGGATGCCGCGATCCGATCGATCGACGCGGCCGTCGCCGCTGAGGCGCGCCGCTACGTCATGGTGTCCTACTTCGGCGCCGGGCCGGATCACGGGGTCGACCCGTCGGACGGCTTCTACGCGTACGCCGAGGCGAAGGCGGCGGCGGACGAACACCTGCGGGGCGCCGACCTCGACTGGACGATCCTCGCGCCGTCAGCGCTGACCCTGGATGAGCCGACGGGGAGGATCGACGCCCGCTCCGACGAGGGGACCTCGGTCCCGCGTGCGGACGTCGCCGCCGTGATCGCGGCGGTGCTGGCGGAACCGGCCACGATCGGACGGACCGTCTCGTTCAACACCGGCGACGTGCCGATCGCCGAGGCCATCCGGCCGTGAGAGGTCAGGGCCGGACGGGCGCCGACTCGTCCTCGGCCGGGGCGACGGCGTCGGTGCTCGCGCTGCGGTCGACGAGCGCCTGCTGAAGCCGCTCGGCGAGGTACGCGTGACCCCGGTCGGAAGGATGCCGCTTGCCGGCGCCGACGTCGATCACGTCGAGGTAGTTGGCGGGGGTGACCCACTGCTCCTGGAGCGGCGAGATGTACCACCAGTGCCGGTCGGCGGCCGCCTTCTGGAGGTCGCGGTCGATGCGGGCGGTGCCCTCGTCGATCGGGAACTGGTGCGGGGTCGGCCCGAAGATCACGATCTGCGCGTGCGGGTACAGCCGGGCGAAGACGTCCCAGGTGGCGTCGACGGCCTCGCGGTAGCCGCGCTCGCCCTGCTGACGGTCGTTGATGGAGCCCTGGATGATGATCAGGTCGTAGTCGGCGGCCGGGTCGAGCCACTTCGCCCGCGTGCGGAAGTCGGGACCGTCCCACCCGGGCTTCATGTAGCCCGAGCCGCGCACGCCGTCGACGGTCACGTCCCATCCGGTGAGCCGCCCGAGGCGGTACGCGTAGCCGTCCGTGGGGACGGTCGCTGCCGCGCCGTAGGTCCAGGAGTCGCCGAAGACGAGCACGTCGGGGTCGGCGGGGAGCGAGAGCGGCTCGACGGTGGAGACGCCGTCCGATGAGGAGGCGGCGTCGACGGCGGAGATGCTGCGCCACGGCTGCCACGCGGCGAGCGCGACGATGGCGGCGACTCCGACGGCGATGATCCCCAGTCCCCACCCCCGAGCGCGTCGTTCAGAGGTCATGCGACGAGGGTAAGCGATGATCCCCGAACTCGCCGAGCACGATCTTCACCGTGGGAGGATTGCTCGGTGCAGCGTGTCGTCACGGCGGAACTCGACCTCGACCTCGAGGGCGAGCTCGACCTCATCCTCTCCGTCGCCGTGGCCGCCGGCACTCCGCTCGCCCACGAGCGCCTCCGCATCCTGCGGAACGGCGAGGATCTGCCCGCCGTGACGGTGACGGATGCCGTGGGCACGCGGTTGCACCGCCTCCGTGTGGGGGCGGGCCCCGTCCAGGTGCGGTACGAGGCGCGCGTCGACGGGCCGCTCGCCGTGGCTCCGGCCTCCGATCTCGACACCGCCGTCTACCTCCGGCCGAGCCGCTACGCCCCGTCGGACTCCGTGTTCGCGCAGGCGCGCCGCCAGTTCGGTGGGCTCCGCGGCACCGACCTCCTCGCCGCCGTCGAGTCCTTCGTCGCCGAGACCGTGACCTATTCGCCCGGTCTGTCGCTCGGCACCGACTCGGCCGTCACGACGCTCGCCACGGGGCAAGGCGTCTGCCGCGATTACGCGCACCTCGTCATCGCGCTCCTGCGGGCGATGGACGTCCCCGCCCGCTACGTCGCGTGCTACGCACCGGGTCTCGTCCCGATGGACTTCCACGCGGTCGCCGAGGCGTGGATCGACGGGCGCTGGCTCGTCGTCGACGCGACCCGGCTGTCGAACCGTCGCGGGCTGGTGCGCATCGCGACGGGGCGGGATGCCGCGGACTGCGCCTTCCTCAGCTATTACGGGGCGAACCTGGCGCTGCGACGGCTCGTCGTGGACGCGCGCATCGACGCCGACGGCGCGGTCGCCGCCGCGGCATCCGATCCGCAGCAGGACGATCGGGCAGCGCTGGTCTCGATCGGGTGATTAGGGTGATGCGTAGGACATCGGGGAGGTGCGGGTGAAAACCGCAGATGACGCCATTCGGCGAGCGATCATCGAGGACTACCGCGTGCTGGGCGAGGCCCCGGAAGCGGACCTCCAGGGCCTGGTGCAGCTGGCCGCCACCGTGTGCGGCGTCCCCACCGCGGTCATCAACCTCATCGACGATCGGTTCCAGCATCAGATCGCGGCGGTCGGCATCGAGCCGGCCGTCTGCAGCCGCGAGGACTCGATGTGCGCGGTCGTGTTCCGCAAGCCGGGTCACACCGTCGTCACCGACGCGAGCCTCGACGAGCGTTTCGCGGGCAATCCGTTCGTGACCGGGGAGATCGCCAACGTCAAGTTCTACGCCTCGAGCCCGCTCATCACCCCGATGGGGGTGCCCATCGGCACCATCTGCATCTTCGACGAGGTGCCGCGTGAGCTCCCCGAGGACGAGAGCGCGGCGCTCGCCCTCATCGCGCGCCAGATCGTCGACGTGCTCGAACTGCGACGCATCACGCGGGAGCTGGGGGAGTCGAACGAGCAGCTCGAGAACTTCGCGGCGCAGGTCGCGCACGACCTCCGCAACCCGCTGACCGCGCTCACCGGCTACATCGAGCTCGCCGCGGACGTCCCCGAGGTCGCAGGTCTCCCCGCGGCGTCGCGCGCGCTCGCCCGCGCCGAATCGGTCGCCGACAGAATGTCGGGGATGATCGCGCGGCTGCTGGACTACGCGCGCATCGGCGGATCGCCCATCCGTCGTACCGCGGTCGACGTCGAACCGCTCGTCGCCTCGACGATGGAGGACCTCCGCAGCGCGGGCGAGGACAACGGTGCCGAGGTGACGGTCGAGGCATCCGTCCCCGTCCAGGCCGACCCGACCCTGGCAAGCGTCCTCGTGCAGAACCTCGTCGGGAACGCGGTCAAGTTCGCCGGGACCGGCGGTCGCCTCCCGCGGGTCGTCGTGTCGGTCGGAACGGTCGCGTCCGGCGTGCGCATCGTCGTCGACGACAACGGCCCGGGTGTCCCGGTCGCCGAGCGGGAGCTCGTGTTCGAGCCCCTCGAGCGCGGATCGAATGCCGAGGCCCCGGGCTGCGGCATCGGCCTCGCGACGTGCCGTCGCATCGTCGAGTCCCACGGCGGCCGCCTCGGGATAGACGACTCGCCGCTCGGGGGAGCCCGCATCTGGGTCGTCCTGCCGTCGGCGTGAGGACCTCCCGACCGTAGACTTGTCGGGTTATGACTCCCGACGCCCTCTCCGCCGCCCTCCTCGCCGTCGTCCTCCCGCTCGTCGAGGCGCGACGACCCGGCGCCGGTGAGGCGCTCACCGTCGCCGACTTCCCGGTCGAGCGTCCGAAGAA
Organism: Microbacterium sp. ARD31; assembly: GCF_031844425.1. Classification (NCBI taxonomy): domain Bacteria; kingdom Bacillati; phylum Actinomycetota; class Actinomycetes; order Micrococcales; family Microbacteriaceae; genus Microbacterium; species Microbacterium sp. ARD31. The sequence continues at coordinate 1,074,763 of NZ_JAUZVE010000001.1, read as the reverse complement.
CCGCGATCACGGCGACTGGGCCTCCAACGCCGCCCTGAAGCTCTCGAAGCAGGTCGGAGCGAACCCGCGCGAGTTCGCGGCCGACGTCGCCGACGCGCTCGCCGCCGTCGACGGGATCGCCTCGGTCGAGGTCGCCGGTCCCGGGTTCATCAACATCCGACTGGATGCCGCCGCCGCCGGCGCGCTCGCGAAGACGATCGTCGACGCCGGTGCGAGCTTCGGACACGGGCGCGCGCAGGCGGGCAACACGATCAACCTCGAGTTCGTCAGCGCGAACCCGACCGGTCCCATGCACATCGGCCACACGCGGTGGGCGGCGCTCGGCGACGCGATCGCGCGTCTGCTGCTGGCCAGCGGCGCGACCCTCGTGCGCGAGTTCTACATCAACGACGCCGGTGCGCAGATGGATCGCTTCGGCCGCTCGGTCCTCGCCCGCATCGAGGGCAAGCCGACGCCCGAGGACGGGTACGCCGGCGCGTACATCGACGACCTCGCGACCCGGGTCGCCGCCGCCGAGCCGGGTCTGGGCGACCTGCCCGAGGCCGAGCGCGTCGCGGTGGCCCGGGACAAGGCCTACGAACTGCAGCTCGCGGAGCTCCAGGCATCCCTCGAGAAGTTCAACGTGCACTTCGACGTCTTCTTCAGCGAGCGCACGCTCCACGCGAAGAAGCCGGACGGCGGCCCGAGCCTCGTCGACGAGGCCGTCGACCGCCTCCGCGCGCAGGGCCACGTGTTCGACGCCGAGGGTGCGGTCTGGGTGCGCACGACCGACTTCGGCGACGACAAGGACCGCGTCATCCGTCGGTCCAACGGCGAGTACACCTACTTCGCCGCCGACGCCGCCTACTACTTGAACAAGGGCGACCGGGGCTTCGCGCACAAGATCTACCTGCTCGGCGCCGACCACCACGGGTACGTGCACCGCCTCAAGGCGCTCGCGGGGGCCGCCGGCGACGACCCGGAGAAGGACATCGAGGTGCTCATCGGGCAGCTCGTGTCGGTCAACGGCGCGCGCCTGTCCAAGCGCGCGGGCAACATCATCGAGCTCGACGACCTGCGCGAGTGGCTCGGCACGGACGCGCTGCGGTACTCGCTCGCGCGCTACCCGGCCGATTCGCCGTTGACGCTCGATCCCGAGATCCTGCAGAAGCGCACCAACGACAACCCGGTGTTCTATGTGCAGTACGCCCACGCGCGCACGCACAACGTCGCTCGGAACGCCGCGGACTCCGGCGTCTCGCGCGACGCATTCGCGCCCGAGCTGCTCACGCACGAGACCGAGTCCGCTCTCCTCGGCGCCCTGCAGGAGTTCCCGCGCCTGGTCGCCTTCGCGGCCGAATTGCGCGAGCCGCACCGCATCGCGCGCTACCTCGAGGAGCTCGCGAGCCTCTACCACCGCTGGTACGACTCCTGCCGTGTGACGCCCCTCGGCGACGAGGAGGTCACCGACCTGCACCGCACGCGTCTGTGGCTCAACGACGCCACCGGCCAGGTGCTGCGCAACGGTCTCGACCTGCTCGGCGTGAGCGCGCCCGAGCGGATGTGACATGACGACCGTCACGGCGCCCCGCCGACGTCGCCGCGGCTGGGTCGTGGTGATCGTCGTCGTCGCGGTGCTCGCCGCCCTGGTGGTCGCGGCGGAGTTCGCGGCGCGGGCGATCGTGCCGCAGGTCGTCCGCTCGCAGCTGATCGAGAACCTCGGCCTGCCTGCGGACCAGGCGATCGACGTCGAGATCCCCGGGCTCGTCCTGCCCCAGCTCGCCGTCGGCAGCATCGCTCAGATGAGCGTGTCCGCCGACGACGTCGACGTCGAGGGGATCTCGGGCGATGTCCGGGTCGACATCCAGGATGCCCCGGTCCGGGGCGGCGACTGGAGCAGCGCCCGCGCCGTCGTCGTGCTGGACGAGGACCAGGTGCGCACGATCTTGTCACGGGTGGACGGTTTCCCGGTGGACGCCTTCCGCCTCGCGCCCCCAGGGGTCGCCCTCGATACGGAACTGAACCTGTTCGGGGCCGCCATCCCGCTGGGTGTGCGCCTGTCCGCGGCCGCGGAAGACGGCGACCTCGTCCTCTCGCCGACGACCTTCCGGCTCGGCGACGTGGACGTGAGCGCCGACGCGCTCCGCGAGCAGGTCGGGCCGCTCGTGGGGTCTTTCGCACAGAGCTGGCCGGTGTGCCTCGCGCAGTACCTGCCGCGGGCGCTCACGCTGACGGGCGTCGCCGTCGAGGAGCGCGGGGTCGTCGCGACGTTCGACGTCGACAGCGCGATTCTCCGCGACGAGACCGCGCAGCAGCCCGGTTCCTGCTCCGACGCCTTGTAGCGTCACGGGGCCGGGGGCGGCGGCCGGGGTGCCCTAGACTGTGGGCACCGTCGGGGCGTGGCCACACCGCCCGACGATCCCGTTCCCACCCGATTGGTGCCCCTGCGTGTCCACCGCCTCCGACCGTCCCGCCGTGCCCGAGTGGCTCTCGAAGCCGGATGATGCGAATGTGCTCGTCGAGGCCGTCTGGCCCGCCGGCGCGACGCGCGACGACACCGGCGCGCTCGTCCTCGGTGGCGTGCCGGCGACCGAGCTGGCCGAGCGGTTCGGCACGCCGCTCTACGTCGTCGACGAGGACCTCGTCCGCGCCCGCGCCCGCGAGGTGCTGACGGCGTTCCGGGATGCCACGGCCCGCCACGGCGGCGCGGCGCGGGTCTACTACGCGGGCAAGGCGTTCCTCACCACCGACGTCGTGCGCTGGGTGACCGCGGAGGGCCTCGGCGTCGATGTCGCCAGCGGCGGCGAGCTGGGGGTGGCCCTGGCCGCGGGCGCGGACCCGAGCCGTCTCGGACTCCATGGCAACAACAAGCTCCTGCCCGAGATCGCCCGCGCCGTGCGCGCGGGCGTCGGCTCGATCGTCATCGACTCGCTCGTCGAGATCGAGCGGATCGCGGCTGAGGCCGCCTCCCAGGGCGTCGTGCAGACCGTCCTCGTCCGCGTCAACAGCGGCGTCCACGCCGAGACGCACGACTTCCTGGCGACCGCCCACGAGGATCAGAAGTTCGGCTTCGCCCTGACGGATGCCGAGGCGGCGGTCGCCCGCATCCGCGAGCTGCCTTCGCTGCGCTTCGCGGGCCTGCACTGCCACATCGGCTCGCAGATCTTCGGCACGGCCGGGTTCGCCGAGTCCGCCGCCCGCGTCGTCGAGGTCCACGCGCGGCTGCGCGAGGGCGGCGAGGTCCCGATGCTGAACCTCGGCGGCGGCTTCGGCATCGCCTACACGTCGAAGGACGACCCGACCCCCATCGCGGAGCTCGCCGAGGGGATCGTCGCGGCGGTCGCCCGCGAGTGCGCGAGCCGCGGCATCCCTCTTCCCGAACTCGCGTTCGAGCCGGGACGGGCGATCGTCGGCCGCGCCGGCGTGACCCTGTATTCGGTCGGCACGGTGAAGCCCGTGCGCGTCTCGGACGACCTCGAGCGGCTGTACGTGAGCGTCGACGGCGGCATGAGCGACAACGCGCGGACGGCGCTGTACGGCGCCGACTACAGCGCCCGCATCGCGAGCCGCCGCAGCGACGCGGACGCCGCGCTCGCGCGCGTCGTCGGTCGGCACTGCGAGGCGGGCGACATCGTCGTCGGCGCGGAGTACCTCCCCGGCGACGTGGCCCCGGGCGACCTGCTGGCCGTCGCGGCGACCGGCGCGTACTGCTTCTCGCTCGCGAGCAACTACAACTACCTGACGCGCCCTCCCGTGGTCGCCGTCGGCGGCGGTGCCGCCCGGCTGATCGTCCGCGGAGAGGACGAGAACGACCTGCTGGCGCGCGACCTCGGCGTCGCACCGGCCTCATCCCGCACCACCGAGGAGTCCGCATGATCGAACCCCGCCGCCTGCGCGTCGCGCTGCTGGGAGCCGGCGCCGTCGGATCCCAGGTCGCCCGCCTGCTGCTGACCCACGCCGACGAGCTCGCCGACCGCGCCGGTGCACCGCTCGACCTCGTCGGGATCGCCGTCCGCGACGTGGACGCCCCGCGCGAGGCCGACCTGCCGCGCGACCTGTTCACGACCGACGCCGACACACTCATCGCCGGCGCCGACATCGTGATCGAGGTCACCGGCGGTCTCGAGCCGGCGCGCACCCGGATCCTCCACGCCCTGTCCTCCGGCGCCGACGTCGTCACCGCCAACAAGGCGCTGCTGGCCACCCACGGCAGTGAGATCTTCGACGCCGCCGACCAGGTCGGTGCGACCGTCGCCTACGAGGCCGCCGTCGCCGGCGCCATCCCGATCATCCGTCCGCTGCGCGACTCGCTCGCCGGCGACCGCGTCCGACGCATCATGGGCATCGTCAACGGGACGACGAACTACATCCTCGACCGTATGGACCGCGAGGGCCTCGGCTTCGACGAGGTGCTCGCCGAGGCGCAGCGGCTCGGGTACGCCGAGGCCGATCCGACGGCGGATGTCGAGGGCTACGACGCGGCGCAGAAGGCCGCCATCCTCGCGAGCCTCGCCTTCCACACCACCGTCCCGCTCGAGGCCGTGCACCGCGAGGGCATCACGGCGGTGGATGCCGGCGTCATCGAGGCTGCCCGCAAGGCGGGCTACGTCGTGAAGCTGCTCGCCGTCTGCGAGCGTCTCGTCGACCAGCCCGACGCTGCGCCCACGGGCGAGGCCATCTCGGTGCGCGTCTACCCGGCGCTGGTCCCGCGCGAGCATCCGCTGGCGTCCGTCCACGGCGCCAACAACGCCGTGTTCGTCGAGGCCGAGGCCGCCGGCGACCTCATGTTCTACGGCGCCGGCGCCGGGGGAGTGCAGACCGCGTCGGCCGTGCTCGGCGACGTCGTCTCGGCCGCGCGTCGTCACGTCGCCGGGGGGCCGGGTGTCGGCGAGTCGACGCGGGCCGGACTTCCGATCGTGCCGATCGGCCGCATCCGCACCAGCTGCCAGATCACGCTCGAAGTCGATGACCGACCGGGCGTCCTCGCCACCGTCGCCGGCATCCTCAGCGACGGGAACGTGTCGATCGCGACCGTCGAACAGACCACCTCGGGCGGCGCCGTCGCCCAGGGGAGCGGGGATGCCGTCGCGCACCTCGTCATCGGAACCCACACGGCCCGGGAGCAGGACCTGGCCGACACCGTCGAGCGCCTCGCTGCCACCAGCGCGGTGCGTCGGGTGGTCTCGGTCCTGCGCGTAGAAGGAGACTGACATGGCACACGTCTGGCGCGGAGTCCTCCGCGAGTACGCCGATCGACTGGGCGTCACCGACGCCTCGACCGTCGTGACCCTCGGCGAGGGCGGCACCCCGCTCATCCCCGCCGCGTCGCTGTCGCGCATCACCGGAGCCGACGTCTACATCAAGTTCGAGGGCATGAACCCGACCGGCTCGTTCAAGGACCGCGGCATGACGGTCGCGCTCTCGCGTGCCGTCGAGCACGGGGCCGAGGCCGTCATCTGCGCCTCGACGGGCAACACCTCGGCATCCGCTGCCGCCTACGCGGCGCACGCCGGCATCACGGCGGCCGTCCTCGTCCCCGAGGGCAAGATCGCGATGGGCAAGCTCAGCCAGGCCGTCGCCCATGGCGGCAAGCTCATCCAGATCCGCGGCAACTTCGACGACTGCCTCGAGATCGCGCGCGAGCTCGCCGTCGGCTACAAGGTGCACCTCGTCAATTCGGTCAACCCGGACCGCATCGAGGGGCAGAAGACCGCCGCCTACGAGGTCGTCAGCCAGCTCGGCGACGCCCCCGACTTCCACTTCATCCCGGTCGGCAACGCCGGCAACTACACCGCCTACTCGCGCGGGTACCGCGAGGAGGCCGAGCGCGGCGTCGCGACGCGCGTGCCCCGCATGTTCGGCTTTCAGGCCGAGGGTTCGGCGCCGCTCGTGCGCGGCGAGGTCGTCAAGAACCCCGAGACGATCGCCTCGGCCATCCGCATCGGCAACCCCGCGTCGTGGGACCTCGCTCTCGAGGCCCGCGCGGCGACCGACGGGTGGTTCGGCGCGATCGACGACGAGCGCATCCTCGCGGCGCAGAAGCTGCTCGCCGGGACCGTCGGCGTCTTCGTCGAGCCGGCCTCCGCGATCAGCGTCGCGGGTCTGCTCGACCGTGCCGAGGCCGGCGTCATCCCGAACGGCGCCAAGGTCGTGCTGACCGTCACCGGCCACGGACTGAAGGACCCGCAGTGGGCGCTGCGCAACGCCGACGGCTCGCAGGTCGAGCCGCTCGTCGTGGATGCCGCGACCAGCGAGGTCGCGTCCGCGCTCGACCTCACGCGCGTGGCGGGATGACGCTCGCCGGGCGCAGCGTCGCCGTCCGCGTGCCGGCCACGAGCGCCAACCTGGGCCCGGGCTTCGACACGTTGGGCCTCGCCCTGAGCGTCCACGACGAGCTCGTCGTGACCGCGCTCGACGCGCCGGGGCTCGAGATCGAGGTCACCGGCGAGGGTTCCGCGGACGTGCCGACGGACGCCTCGCACCTCGTCGTGAAATCTATGGCGTACGCGTTCGAGGCCGTCGGCAGGCCGATGCCCGGCATCCGATTGCGCGCGCACAACGTGATCCCGCACGGCCGGGGCATGGGATCGTCGGGGGCCGCCGTGGTCGCGGGCCTCCTCGCGGCGCAGGGACTGCTCGAGGGGGACGTCACCCTCGGGCCCGAGACCCTGCTGCGCCTCGCCACCGAACTCGAAGGGCACCCCGACAACGTCGCCCCGGCGCTGTTCGGCGGTCTGACGATCGCGTGGATGGACCAGGACGGTCCGCAGCACAAGAAGCTCGCGGTCCACCGCGGTGTCTCGCCCCTCGTGTTCGTTCCCGAGTTCACGATGTCGACGTCGGTCGCGCGGGGACTCGCGCCGCTCCACGTCACCCGCGAGGACGCCGTCTTCAATGTCTCGCGGTCCGCGCTGCTGATCGCGGCGCTCACGCAGAGCCCTGAGCTGCTGATGGCGGCGACCGAGGACAAGCTGCACCAGTCGTACCGGGCGCAGGCGATGCCCGCGACCGACGCGCTGGTGCAGTCGCTCCGGGGCGCCGGTTTCGCCGCCGTCGTCTCGGGCGCCGGCCCCAGCGTGCTCGTCCTGGCCGACGGCCCCGGACGCCGCCTCGAGGCGGTCGAGTTCGCGGCGCGGTCCACGGACACGCCATGGAAACCCCTGCTGCTGGCCGTCGATGTCCGGGGTGGTACAGTGAAGGACCATACGGAGGATGCCACGTAATCACGTGAATCTGCCCTCCATCGCAATCTGCGAACCACCGCACACCCCCTTCTGACGGGCCTGCGCAACTTCTGTGCCTGCGCGAACACCCCGCTGAGGAACCGGATCTGTCGTGGACGGAACCACCTGCGGTTATGACTTTCCACATCTGAAAGGGAGAACTCGTGGAGTCCATCTCCGAGATCCAGACCGGCGACGACGTCGCCACCGGCGGCACCGTCGCCGACGAGACCACCGCCGATGCCACCGCCGAGTTGGCCGCGCCCGCGACCGAAGAGACGCCCGTCGAGGAGACCCCCGCGGACGAGGCGCCCGCCGCCGAGGCGCCCGTCGAAGAGGCCCCCACCGCGGACCCCGCCCCCGTCGCCGACGAAGAGGTCGCCGCTGCGCAGCCGGTCGACGAGACCCCGGCCGAGGAGAAGCCCGCCGAGAAGCCGGCGAAGGCGCCGCGCAAGCGCGCTCCGCGTCGCGCGAAGAGCACCGATGTGCCGGCCGCCGATGCCGCCGTCGCTGCCGACGCTGCGGAAGCCCCCGCCGTCGAGGCCCCCACTGCCGAGGCCCCGGCCGCCGACGCCGCCGAGACTCCGGCCGCCGATGCCGCGTCCGCCGGCGAGGCACCCGCGGCCGACGCCGCCCCCGAGACCACCGAGCAGGCCGCGACCACCGAGGCGCCGACGGTTGATGCCGCGGCACCGACGGCATCCGCCGACGACAGCGAGAACGCCGGCGAGGGCAACGGCCGCAGCCGCAGCCGTTCGCGCAGCCGCAGCCGCAACCGCAACAAGGGCGAGAACGCCCAGAACGGCGGCGCCCAGAACGGCAACGCCCAGAACGCGCCCGCCGACAAGCCCGCCGTCGAGCAGGCCTCCGACGACGAGCAGGGTCAGGGTCGCGGTCGCCAGCGCAACAAGCGTCGCGGTCAGTCCACGAACGACGAGTTCGACACCGAGATCGGCGAGGACGACGTCCTCATCCCGATCGCCGGCATCCTCGACGTCCTCGACAACTACGCGTTCGTCCGCACGACCGGCTACCTCCCCGGCCAGAGCGACGTCTACGTCTCGCTCGGTCAGGTCAAGAAATACAACCTGCGCAAGGGTGACGCCGTCGTCGGCGCCATCAAGCAGCCGCGCGAGGGCGAGCAGTCGAGCCGTCAGAAGTACAACGCGCTCGTCAAGGTCGACGCCGTCAACGGCCTCTCGGTCGAGGACGCCGCGACGCGTGTCGAGTTCGGCAAGCTCACGCCGCTCTACCCGCAGGAGCGCCTGCGCCTCGAGACGGCCCCCGAGAAGCTGACGCAGCGCATCATCGACCTCGTCGCCCCGATCGGCAAGGGTCAGCGCGGCCTGATCGTCGCGCCGCCCAAGGCCGGCAAGACGATCGTCCTGCAGCAGATCGCGAACGCGATCGCGACGAACAACCCCGAGGTCCACCTCATGGTCGTGCTCGTCGACGAGCGCCCCGAAGAGGTCACCGACATGCAGCGGACGGTCAAGGGCGAGGTCATCGCCTCGACGTTCGACCGACCCGCCGAGGACCACACGACGGTCGCCGAGCTCGCCATCGAGCGCGCCAAGCGCCTCGTCGAGCTGGGCCGCGACGTCGTCGTCCTGCTCGACTCGATCACCCGCCTCGGTCGCGCCTACAACATCTCGGCGCCGACCTCGGGCCGCGTGCTCACCGGCGGTGTCGACGCATCCGCTCTCTACCCGCCCAAGCGCTTCTTCGGCGCCGCGCGCAACATCGAGAACGGCGGATCGCTCACGATCCTCGCGACGGCCCTCGTCGAGACCGGTTCGAAGATGGACGACGTCATCTTCGAGGAGTTCAAGGGCACCGGCAACAGCGAGCTGCGCCTGTCGCGTCAGCTCGCCGACAAGCGCATCTTCCCCGCCGTCGACGTGAACGCGTCGAGCACGCGTCGCGAGGAGATGCTGCTCTCGGCCGACGAGGTCAAGATCACGTGGAAGCTGCGCCGGGCCCTCGCGGGTCTCGACCCCCAGCAGGCCCTCGAGGTCGTCCTCGGCAAGCTCAAGGAGACGACGTCGAACGTCGAGTTCCTCGTGCAGATGCAGAAGTCGATCCCGGCGCCCGCCGCGGGCGGCCACGGCCACGGGCACGAGAACAGCATCCGCTGACCTTCGCGTAGTGTTCGAGTCCGTCCAGACGCTGATCGACGAGCACCGCGCGGTCCAGGAGGAACTCTCCGACCCCGCGGTGCACGCCGATGCGGCGCGCGCCAAGCGCGTCAACCGGCGGTACGCGGAACTCTCGCGCATCGTCGCGGCGCACGATGCCTGGCGGGCCGCGGAGGAGGACCTCGCGGCTGCGCGGGAACTCGCGAAGGAGGATGCCGCCTTCGCCGACGAGGTCCCCGCCCTCGAGCAGCGGCTCGCCGAGGCGCAGGAGAAGCTCCGCCGCCTGCTCATCCCGCGCGACCCCGACGACGCCCGCGACGTGATCCTCGAGATCAAGGCGGGAGAGGGCGGCGCCGAGTCGGCGCTGTTCGCCGCCGACCTGCTGCGCATGTACCTGCAGTACGCCGCCTCGCAGGGGTGGAAGACCGAACTGCTCGAGCGCAACGAGTCCGATCTGGGCGGCTACAAGGACGTCCAGGTCGCCATCAAGGGCTCCTCGAGCGATCCCGCCCAGGGAGTGTGGGCCCACCTGAAGTACGAGGGCGGCGTGCACCGTGTGCAGCGCGTGCCCGCGACCGAGTCGCAGGGCCGCATCCACACCTCCACAACGGGAGTCCTCGTCTTCCCCGAGGTCGACGAGCCCGAAGAGGTGCAGATCGACGCGAACGACCTCAAGATCGACGTCTTCCGCTCGTCGGGTCCGGGCGGTCAGTCGGTCAACACGACCGACTCCGCCGTCCGCATCACCCACCTGCCCACGGGCATCGTCGTGTCGATGCAGAACGAGAAGAGCCAGCTGCAGAACCGCGAAGCCGGCATGCGTGTGCTCCGCGCGCGCCTGCTCGCCAGGCAGCAGGAGGAGCGGGATGCCGCGGCCTCCGACGCCCGCAGGTCCCAGATCCGCGGAATGGACCGGTCGGAGCGCATCCGCACGTACAACTTCCCCGAGAACCGCATCGCCGACCACCGCACCGGGTACAAGGCGTACAACCTCGACCAGGTGATGGACGGCGCGCTCGGACCGCTCATCGAGTCCGCGATCGCGGCCGATGAGGAAGCGCGGCTGGCCGCCGTCGGCTCGGAGGCCTGACCGCTCAGATGTGGTACTCGGGCGCCGTCAGGATCGCCCGGCTGTCCTCGCCGACCGCCCGCCGTCGGGCCCGCGCCGGCACTCCGACGAGCACGGAGTCGGACGGCGCGTCCTTCGTGACCACGGCGTTCGCGCCGATGACCGAGTGCGCGCCGATGACGATCGGTCCGAGGATCTTCGCTCCCGCGCCGACGGCGACGCCGTCTTCGAGGGTCGGATGCCGCTTGCCGCCGTCCCGCGTCCGGCCGCCCAGCGTCACCCCGTGGTAGAGCATGACGTCGTCGCCGACCTCCGCCGTCTCGCCGATCACGACACCCATGCCGTGGTCGATGAAGAAGCGTCGCCCGATGCGGGCGCCGGGGTGGATCTCGATGCCGGTGAGCCAGCGGGTGACCTGCGAGAGCGCCCGCGCGGGGAAACGCCGGCCCCGCCGCCACAGCGCGTGCGATACCCGGTGGCTCCACACGGCGTGGAGGCCCGGGTACAGCAGCGCGATCTCGAGCCCGCCGCGTGCGGCCGGGTCGCGCAGCTTCGCCGCCGCGATGTCCTCGCGGACGGCGCGGAGGACGGCGACGAGGCTGCGGCGCAGGGAGCGGGCGATGCCGGGCACGACGGACCTTTCGGAGACGACCGGGATCAGTCGCGGAACTCCTCGAAGAGCGCCGTCGAGAGGTACCGCTCGCCGAAGGAGGGGATGATCACGACGATGTTCTTGCCCTCGGCCTCGGGACGTGCGGCGACCTGGAGCGCCGCCCAGATGGCGGCGCCGGACGAGATGCCCACGAGGATGCCCTCGGTCGTGGCGACCTTCTTGGCGGTCACGATCGCGTCGTCGAACGTGACATCCTGGACTTCGTCGATGACGCCCTGGTCCAGGATCGGCGGGATGAAGTTCGGGCCGATGCCCTGGATCTTGTGAGGTCCGGGCTTGCCCTCGGTCAGCAGGGGGGAGTCCTTCGGCTCGACCGCGACCACCTTCGCGGCGGGCACGCGCTCCTTCAGCACCTGGCCGACGCCGGTGATCGTCCCGCCGGTGCCGATGCCGGCGACGAAGTAGTCGACGGCGCCGTCGGTGTCGCGCAGGATCTCCTCGGCGGTGGTCTTGCGGTGGATCTCGACGTTGGCCTGGTTGGCGAACTGCTTCGCGAGCACGGCGCCGGGGGTCTCTGCGGCGATGCGCTCGGCCTCGCCGACGGCGCCCTTCATACCGAGCGACGGGTCGGTCAGGACGAGCTCGGCACCGTAGGCGCGCAGCAGCATCCGACGCTCGATCGACATCGAGGACGGCATCGTCAGGATGACCTTGTAGCCGCGGGCCGCGCCCACCATGGCGAGGGCGATGCCGGTGTTGCCGCTCGTGCCCTCGACGATCGTGCCGCCGGGCTTCAGCTCACCGGAGGCCTCCGCGGCGTCGACGATCGCGATGCCCAGGCGGTCCTTGACCGACGAGGCGGGATTGTAGAACTCGAGCTTGGCGAGGATGGTCCCCGGCAGCCCCTCGGACACGCGGTTCAGTCGGACGAGGGGGGTGTTGCCGAATGCGCTCGTGATGTCGGAGTGGATGCCGGTCATGGGATGCCTTCCGTGCGGGTCGGATGAATTGGGTGCGGCTCAGGTGTCCGCGATGCGCCCCCCAGCCTACGGTCCCGGCGACCCGGGCGGCCCTGTGTGACGATGCCGTGCGCGGTATCCTGAGGCTTCCCATGTCGACTTCACGGACTTCCGACGCGCCCACGGGCAGCGACCTCGCCCCCCTCGTGCGCCGCGCCGCCGAGCGCCTCGCCGCGTCCGGCGTGCCGTCCGCCGATGTCGACGCCGAACTCCTCGCCGCGCACGTCCTGGGCATCGGCCGGGGGGAGCTCGCCGCCGCCATGATGCGCGGTGATCGGATGCCGGAGGCCGCCGCCACGCGCTTCGCCGAGCTCGTCGAGCGCCGCGCCGCGCGCGAACCGCTGCAGCACCTCACCGGGACGGCGCCGTTCCGCCACCTGGAGCTCCGGGTGGGGCCGGGGGTGTTCGTCCCGCGTCCCGAGACCGAGATGGTCGCGCAGCTCGCGATCGACGCGCTGCGCGCCGCGCCCGGTCCCGAGCCGGTCGCCGTCGACCTCGGCACGGGCAGCGGCGCGCTCGCCCTGTCGCTCGCGACCGAGGTGCCGCACGCGCAGGTGCACGCGGCCGAGAACTCTGTCGACGCCTTCCTCTGGGCGAAGGAGAACTTCGCCCTCCACGCCCCGCATGCCCGTCTCGCGTTCATCGACCTCGCCGATGCGTTCCCCGAGCTCGACGGCACCGTCTCGGTCGTGGTGTCGAACCCGCCATACGTCCCCGACGACGCGATCCCGCGCGACCCCGAGGTGCGCTTCTGGGACCCGCCGGCGGCGCTGTACGGCGGCCCCGACGGCCTCGACGTCGTGCGCGTGCTGTCGCACGTGGCGCTGCGGCTGCTGCATCCCGGCGGCACGCTGGTGATCGAGCACGGCGAGTGGCAGGGCCCCGGCATCCGCGATCTGCTGACCGCCGACGGGTGGCGCGGCGCGGCCACGCACCGGGACCTCACGACGCGCGACCGCGCGACGACGGCGCTGCGTCCCTGAACCGGGGCCGCCCGCGTGCAGGCGGTCCCGAGCCCGGTCCTCGTAGAATGCTGCGGATATGTCTCCCGTCCTCGACTGCCGCGACGCCGACCAGCTGCTCCCCGCTCTCCGCCAGGCCCGCCAGGCCATCGGCCGCGGCGAACTCATCGTGATGCCGACCGACACCGTCTACGGCGTGGCCGCCGACGCGTTCAACGCCTCCGCCGTCGCGCGCCTGCTGGCGGCCAAGGGCCGCGGACGGCAGTCACCCCCGCCGGTGCTCGTCTCGGGACCCGACACCATGCGTGCGCTCGTGGCCGAGGTGCCCGAGCCCGTCGATCGCCTCGTGGAGCGGTTCTGGCCGGGGGGTCTCACCATCGTCCTGCCCGCCCAGCCCTCGCTGCGCTGGGACCTCGGCGAGACCCGCGGCACCGTCGCGGTGCGGATGCCGGACGACGTCTTCGCCCTCGAACTGCTGCAGGAGACCGGTCCACTCGCCGTCTCGAGCGCGAACCTGACGGGCAAGCCCGCGGCGCTCGAGATCGACTCGGCGATCGAAATGCTCCGCGACAGGATCTCCGTCTACCTCGACGGCGGGCTCGTCGACACCGGGGTCGCCTCCACCATCATCGATGCGACGGGACTCGTCGGCCGCGATCCGCGGCCCGTGACGGTGCTGCGCGACGGTGCCGTCTCCCGCGCCGCCCTGCGCGAGGTGCTTGGCGACCTGCTCGAGCCGGATCCGGTCTCGCCCGACGAATCCGACGACGCGTGAGGGACTACCTGCTCGCGTTCGTCATCACCGGCGCCCTCACCTTCGTCTTCTCGTGGGCAGTCTGGCGTGTGGCGATGAAGTTCGGGCTGCACCCGGCGATCCGCGAGCGGGACGTCCACAAGACCCCCACGCCCCGGCTCGGGGGCGTGGCGATGTTCATCGGCATGCTCGGCTTCTTCGTGCTGTCCTCCCAGCTCCCCGCCTTCGCGATCGTGTGGCAGGAGCCGTCGATGGTGTGGTCCCTGCTGGGGGCCGCCGCCCTCATGGTCGTGGTCGGCGTCGCCGACGACCTGTGGGACCTCGACTGGATGATCAAGCTCGGCGCCCAGTTCGTCGCCGCCTGGATCGTCGTCTCGCCCGGCGGCATCCAGATCTTCTACCTGCCCTTCGGCCAGCAGGTCGTCGTGTCGAGCTGGGTCAGCATCAGCCTGTCGATCCTCCTCATCGTGATCGTCATGAACGCCGTCAACTTCATCGACGGACTCGACGGGCTCGTCGCGGGGGTGTGCCTCATCGCGAACGCGGTGTTCTTCGCCTACTCGGCGATGCTCGTGCGCGACTTCGACAACAGCGAGCAGAGCAACACCGGGGTGTTCATCGCGATCGTGCTGCTCGGGATGTGCGCGGGCTTCCTGCCGTTCAACTGGAATCCGGCCCGCATGTTCATGGGGGATGCCGGTGCCCTCCTCCTCGGGCTCATGATGGCGTCGTCGGCGATCGTCGTCACCGGCAACCTGCCGCCGAACCTCCTGAGCGATAACGACCTCTTCGGCCGCTCTCAGCTGCTCGGTGCCTTCATCCCCGTCATCCTCCCCGTCGTCATCGTGCTGTTGCCGCTCGTCGACTTCGGTCTCGCCGTCGTCCGGCGGATGGCGCAGGGCAAGTCGCCGTTCTCGCCCGACCGCAAGCACCTCCACCACCGGATGCTCGACATGGGCCACACCGACCGCAACGCCGTCTTCGTGTTCTACGCGTGGACCGCCGTCGTCTCGCTGTCGGTCCTGCTGATGTACATCGGCACGACGAAGGGCTGGCCCGGCCGGTACTGGCCCGGCGTCGCGTTCCTCGTCATCGGCTGCATCGCCTGCGTCCTCGTCACACTGCCCCCCGCGCGCCGCGCCCGATCGGTCGCGCCCGAACAGAAGGCCCTCTCGTGAGCTCCCTGTCCTCCACCTCCATGCTGCGCACCGCCCTCGTGTGGTCCGGAATCGTGACCGCGGTCCTTCTCGTCGCGGGGGGAGCGGTCGGACTGCTCGTCGCCGGGACGTCGGGCCTGTGGAGCGCCCTCGTCGCCGTCCTGATGGCGGCGGTCTTCCTGGGCTTCACGATCGTGTCGATCCTCATCGCCAACCGTTTCTACGGCGATCCGCTGTTCGTGCCGATCTTCTTCGGTTCCGTCATGGGCGGATGGATCCTCAAGTTCGTGGTCTTCCTCGTCGTGCTCTTCGTCCTGCGCGATCAGCCGTGGCTGACCCCGCTGGTCTTCCTCGTCTCCCTCGTCGTCAGCATCGTCGCCTCGCTCGTCGTCGACGTCGTCGTCATGCTCCGGATGCGGACTTCCGCCGTCAGCGACACGACACTGCCCACCGCCGCGGAGGTGGAGGCCGGGGAACGCCCGCCCGGGGACTCGGTGGCGCCCCAGGACTGATAGGCTGTTCTCGAGCCCGCCTGAACCCCGACGGGAACGTCTGCGGAGTCAGCTCACCGACCATCGTCGCCCGATCTGTTGATCGACGCCCCGAAGCTGGAGCCAGCGCTGTTTACTCAAGCTGCGACCCTGATCGCTACTGCCGCCGAAGAAGCCCCTGAGTTCAAGGGGCCTTCGATCTCCGAGTTCTTCCCCGAGACGCTCTTCCAGATCGGCTTCCTCGAAGTCAACCGGATCCACCTGATCCAGTTCCTGTCGACGATCGCGATCGTCCTCATCTTCTGGCTCGGCACCCGTCGCATGACGGTCGTCCCCGGCCGCTTCCAGAGCGTCGTCGAGATGGGCCTGGACTTCGTCCGCGTCAACATCGCCGAGGACCTGCTCGGCAAGAAGGACGGCCGCCGGTTCCTGCCGATCCTCACCACGATCTTCTTCATGGTGCTGTTCATGAACATCACCGGCATCATCCCGGGTCTGAACATCGCGGGAACCTCGATCGTGGCCGTCCCGCTCCTGCTCGCCGTCGTCAGCTACGTGACCTTCATCTACGCCGGCATCAAGAAGAGCCCGAAGAACTTCTTCAAGAACTCGCTCTTCCCGACCGGTGTGCCGTGGCCGATCTACATCATCGTCACGCCGATCGAGCTGATCTCGACGTTCGTCATCCGTCCCGTCACCCTGACGCTGCGACTGCTGATGAACATGATGGTCGGCCACCTGCTGCTCGTCCTCTTCTTCGGGGCGACGCAGTTCTTCATCTTCGAACTGGGTGGCTGGTGGTCCGCTCTGGCCGCGGGCTCCCTCGCGTTCGGCTTCGTCTTCACCCTGTTCGAAATCCTGGTCGCTGTTCTCCAGGCCTACGTCTTCGCCCTCCTCACCGCGGTCTACATCCAGCTCGCGGTCGCTGAAGAGCACTAAGCGGTCCGGCGCACGCCGAACCATCCAACCGAAAGGAAACACCTCCGTGGACGCAACTACGGTTCTCGCCGCCCTCGAGGGCAACGTCGCGACGATGGGCTACGGCCTCGCCGCCATCGGTCCCGCCATCGGCGTGGGTATCGTCGTCGGCAAGACGATCGAGGGCGTCGCCCGTCAGCCCGAGCTGGCCGGTCGTCTGCAGGTCCTGATGTGGATCGGTATCGCCTTCACCGAGGCGCTCGCCTTCATCGGCATCGCGACGTACTTCATCTTCGTCTGATCCCCGAACAGATTCCTAAGGAGACAGGATGCTGAACGCTCTTGTCATCGCCGCCGAAGAAGGCGAGGCGTACAACCCGCTGTTCCCGGCGATCTACGACATCGTCTGGTCCGCGGTCTGCTTCGTCGTGATCCTGTTCGTCTTCTGGAAGGTCGCTCTTCCGAAGATGCAGGCTCTTCTCGACCAGCGCGCTGCCGCCATCGAAGGCAACATCGCGAAGGCCGACGAGGCGCAGCGCAAGGCGGAAGCCGCCCTCGAGGAGTACACGGCCCAGCTGGCCGAGGCTCGCAAGGAGGCCGGTGAGATCCGTGAGGCAGCCCGCGAGGACGGCAAGAAGATCGTCACCGAGGCCAAGGACAACGCCGCCGCTGAGGCGGCACGTCTGACCGCCGCTGCTCACTCCCAGATCGAGGCCGAGCGCCAGAGCGCGCTCGTCTCGCTCCGCAGCGAGGTGGGCACCCTCGCCCTCGACCTCGCCGGCGGCGTGATCGGTGAGACCCTGTCGGACGACGCCAAGGCCCAGGCCGTGGTCGACCGCTTCCTCGCCGACCTCGAGGCATCCGAGAAGGCGGCGAAGTAATGGGCAGCGCGACCACTCAGGCCCTCGCGGCGACGACGTCGGCCCTGCAGGCCGCGCCGGGCGTCGACCTCGACGTCGCCCGCGAGCTCTTCGCCGCGGCGCGCGTCCTGGCCGGCTCGTCGCAGCTGAGCGGCGCGCTCTCCGATGCGTCGGTTCCCGCGGAAGGCCGCCAGAAGGTCGTCGCGAACGTGTTCGGCACGTTCTCGCCGGCCACGGTGGCCGTCCTCGACGCCGCCGTCAGCGAGCGGTGGTCCTCGGCCGCCGATCTGCTGACCGGTATCGAGGAGGCGGGCATCCGTGCCGCCGCCATCGCGGCGCCGCAGGCCGACATCGAGGGCGAACTGTTCTCGGTGGCTCGCACGATCGCGGCCAACCCCGAGCTCGAACTGGCGCTCGGCAGCCGTCTCGGCGAGGCATCCGCCAAGGGTGCCCTCATCGAGAAGCTGCTCGCCGGCCGCGCCGCCGAGCCGACGGTGATCATCGTCTCCTCGCTCGCGCAGCTCCCGCGCGAGCGGCGGGTGCGTTCGATGCTGAGCTGGGCGCTCCGCGTCGTCGCCGAGCAGCGCGGTCGCGCTGTCGCGACGGTGTTCGCCGCAGCGGAGCTGACCGAGGCGCAGACCGCGCGTCTGCGGCAGACCCTCGCGGCGCGGTACGACACCGAGGTCTCGCTCAATGTCGTCATCGACCCCGAGGTCGTGGGCGGCATCCGCATCGAGATCGGCGACGACGTGATCGACGCCACCGTCTCGTCCCGACTGGGCGACCTCCGCCAGCGTCTGGCGGGCTGACTCTTCCCGCTCCACCGAGGAGCGGACCCGGCTGGCCAGGTGCCCGCCACAAGACCTCACTAAGAAGGAAGACCATGGCAGAACTGTCCATCAGCCCCGACGTCATCCGTGACGCGCTGAAAGACTTCGTCGCCGCCTACGAGCCCACCGGGGCTGCGGCGACCGAGGTCGGCACCGTCGTCGACGCCGCGGACGGCATCGCCCACGTCGAGGGCCTGCCCGGCGTCATGGCGAACGAGCTCGTCCGCTTCGAGAACGGCGTCGAGGGCCTCGCGCAGAACCTCGACGAGCACGAGATCGGTGTCGTCGTCCTCGGCGACTTCGCCGGCATCGAGGCCGGTCAGAAGGTCACCCGCACCGGCGAGGTCCTCTCGGTCGGTGTCGGCGAGGGCTACCTCGGTCGCGTCGTCGACCCGCTCGGCAACCCGATCGACGGTCTTGGCGAGATCGCGACCACCGGCCGCCGCGCGCTCGAGCTCCAGGCTCCCGGCGTCATGCAGCGCAAGTCGGTCCACGAGCCGATGCAGACCGGCATCAAGGCGATCGACGCCATGATCCCCGTCGGCCGCGGTCAGCGTCAGCTGATCATCGGCGACCGCCAGACCGGCAAGACGGCGATCGCGATCGACACGATCATCAACCAGAAGTCCAACTGGGAGTCGGGCGACGTCACCAAGCAGGTCCGCTGCATCTACGTCGCGATCGGCCAGAAGGGCTCGACCATCGCTTCGGTGAAGGGCGCGCTCGAGGACGCCGGTGCCATGGAGTACACGACGATCGTCGCGGCCCCGGCATCCGACCCCGCCGGCTTCAAGTACCTCGCTCCCTACACCGGATCGGCCATCGGCCAGCACTGGATGTACGAGGGCAAGCACGTCCTCATCATCTTCGACGACCTGTCGAAGCAGGCCGAGGCCTACCGTGCCGTCTCGCTGCTGCTGCGCCGCCCGCCGGGCCGCGAGGCGTACCCCGGTGACGTCTTCTACCTGCACTCGCGTCTGCTGGAGCGTTGCGCCAAGCTCTCCGACGAGCTCGGGGCGGGATCGATGACGGGTCTGCCCATCATCGAGACGAAGGCCAACGACGTCTCGGCGTACATCCCGACCAACGTGATCTCGATCACCGACGGCCAGATCTTCCTGCAGTCCGACCTCTTCAACGCCAACCAGCGTCCCGCGGTCGACGTGGGTATCTCGGTCTCGCGCGTCGGTGGTGACGCTCAGGTCAAGTCGATCAAGAAGGTATCGGGAACGCTCAAGCTCGAGCTCGCCCAGTACCGCTCGCTCGAGGCGTTCGCGATGTTCGCCTCCGACCTCGACGCCGCGTCGCGTCGTCAGCTCGCCCGCGGTGCGCGTCTGACCGAGCTGCTGAAGCAGCCGCAGTACTCGCCGTACCCCGTCGAGGAGCAGGTCGTCTCGATCTGGGCCGGCACCAACGGCAAGCTCGACACGATCGAGGTGGAGGACGTCCTCCGCTTCGAGCGCGAGTTGCTGGACCACCTGAAGCGGAACACGTCGATCCTCGACACGCTGCGCGAGACGAACGTCCTCGACGACAGCACCGTCGCGGAGCTCGACAAGGCGGTCGACGCCTTCGTGCTCGAGTTCCAGGGCGGCAAGGGTCAGGCACTCGGCGCGCCGGGTCACGAAGAGGTCGCTGCTGCGGACGCCGACGACGTGAACCAGGAGAAGATCGTCAAGGGCCGCCGCGGCTGACGCCGACGGGAGACTCATAACCAATGGGCGCACAACTCAGGGTCTACAAGCAGAAGATCTCTTCTGCTCAGACGACCAAGAAGATCACGAAGGCGATGGAACTCATCGCGGCTTCGCGCATCCAGAAGGCGATGGCACGCGTGCGCGCGTCCAACCCCTTCGCGCGGGCCGTGACGCGGGCCGTCTCCGCCGTGGCGACGCACTCGAACGTGCAGCACCCGCTGACCACCGAGCGCGAGGACCTCCGACGCTCCGCCGTCGTCGTCTTCGGCTCGGACCGCGGTCTCGCCGGCGCATTCAACTCCCAGGTGATCCGCGAGGCGCTGCAGCTCGGCGAGCTGCTGCGCAGCGAGGGTCGCGAGCCGGTGTACTACCTCATCGGTCGCAAACCCGTCGGCTTCTTCCAGTTCCGTCGCATCGCGACGGCGGGGGAGTGGATCGGCGACACCGACACCCCCGCCTTCTCGACGGCGGAGGAGATCGCGGCGGCGCTGATCGAGGCGTACGAGAAGGGCGGCGCGGACGGCGGCGTCGACGAGATCAACCTCGTCTACAACCGGTTCGTCAGCATGATGACGCAGACGCCCGAGACCGTGCGTCTGCTCCCGCTCGAGGTCGTCGAGGCGGAGGATGAGGCGTCCAGCCAGGTCTACCCGCTCTACGAGTTCGAACCGGATGCCGAGACGGTGCTCGACGCGCTGCTGCCGGTGTACGTGCAGAGCCGCGTGTTCAACGCGCTCCTGCAGTCGTCCGCCGCCAAGCAGGCCGCCACGCAGAAGGCGATGAAGTCCGCCAGCGACAACGCCGACAAGCTCATCACCGACTACACCCGCCTGCGCAACAACGCGCGTCAGGCGGAGATCACGCAGCAGATCGCCGAGATCGTCGGCGGCGCCGACGCGCTGGCGTCGGGCAAATAGACCACACGAAAGAAGAGAAGCCATGAGCCTCACCGCTGAGAAGACGGAGACCCCCGTCGTCGGTCGCGTCGCGCGCGTCACCGGCCCGGTCGTCGACATCGAGTTCCCGCACGACTCGATCCCCGAGGTCTACAACGCCCTCAAGACCACCATCACGATCGACGGCGAGTCGACCGAGATCACGCTCGAGGTCGCGCAGCACCTCGGCGACGACCTCGTCCGCGCCATCTCGCTCAAGCCCACCGACGGCATGGTCCGCGGCCAGGAGGTGCGCGACACCGGCGGCCCGATCACGGTCCCCGTCGGCGACGTCACCAAGGGCAAGGTGTTCAACGTCACCGGTGAGGTCCTCAACGCCGCGCCGGGCGAGACCATCGAGGTCACCGAGCGCTGGGGCATCCACCGTCAGGCGCCGAACTTCGACCAGCTCGAGTCCAAGACCGAGATGTTCGAGACCGGCATCAAGAGCATCGACCTGCTCACCCCGTACGTCCAGGGTGGCAAGATCGGCCTCTTCGGTGGTGCCGGCGTCGGCAAGACCGTCCTCATCCAGGAGATGATCCAGCGCGTCGCGCAGGACCACGGTGGTGTGTCGGTGTTCGCCGGTGTCGGTGAGCGCACCCGTGAGGGCAACGACCTCATCGGTGAGATGGAGGAGGCGGGCGTCTTCGACAAGACCGCCCTCGTCTTCGGCCAGATGGACGAGCCGCCGGGGACGCGTCTGCGCGTCGCCCTGTCGGCTCTCACGATGGCGGAGTACTTCCGCGACGTGCAGAAGCAGGACGTCCTCCTGTTCATCGACAACATCTTCCGCTTCACGCAGGCCGGTTCCGAGGTCTCCACGCTGTTGGGCCGCATGCCCTCTGCCGTGGGTTACCAGCCGAACCTGGCCGACGAGATGGGTGTCCTCCAGGAGCGCATCACGTCGACCCGCGGTCACTCGATCACGTCGCTGCAGGCGATCTACGTCCCCGCCGACGACTACACCGATCCGGCTCCGGCGACCACCTTCGCGCACCTCGACGCGACGACCGAGCTCTCGCGTGAGATCGCCTCGAAGGGTCTGTACCCCGCGATCGACCCGCTGACTTCGACCAGCCGCATCCTGGACCCGCGGTACATCGGTGAGGACCACTACCGTGTGGCCACCGCCGTGAAGCAGATCCTGCAGAAGAACAAGGAACTGCAGGAGATCATCGCGATCCTCGGTGTCGACGAGCTCTCCGAAGAGGACAAGATCGTCGTGTCGCGTGCACGCCGCATCCAGCAGTTCCTCTCGCAGAACACCTACATGGCGAAGAAGTTCACCGGTGTCGAGGGCTCCACGGTCCCGATCAAGGAGACCATCGAGTCGTTCGACGCCATCGTCAAGGGTGACTTCGACCACGTGGCCGAGCAGGCCTTCTTCAACGTCGGTGGCATCTCCGACGTCGAGGAGAAGTGGGCGCAGATCCAGAAGGAGAACGGCTGACATGGCGCTGACCGTCACCCTCGTCTCCGCTGAGGCGGAGGTCTGGCACGGCGAGGCGAGCCTCGTCGTGGCCAAGACGGTCGAGGGCGAGATCGGCTTCATGTCCGGTCACGAGCCCGTCCTCGCCATCCTCGCGGAGGGTGAAGTCCGGATCACGCAGTCGAACGGCGAGAAGATCGTCGCGACGGCGGAGGACGGCTTCCTCTCGATGGAGAACGACGAGCTCACCATCGTGGCCGGGAACGCAGCCCTGCAGTCCTGACACCCTTTGCGCGCAGCGCCGTCCGGTTCGCCGGGCGGCGCTGCGCTTTTCCCCGGAGGTGCCGCCGTGCTCATCCTGCTGCCCCCGTCCGAGACCAAGCGCCCCGGCGGCGACGGCCCGCGCTGGCGTCCGGACGCGCTCGCCTATCCGACGCTCTCGACGCAGCGCGAGCAGGTGATCGACGCGCTCGTCGCGCTCAGCGACGACGAGGAGGCCGCGGCCCGCGTGCTCAAGCTCTCCGCCCGGCAACGCGGCGAGGTCGCCGTCAACGCCGCGCTCCGCGGCTCCCCGACGATGCCCGCCGTCGACCGCTACACCGGGGTCCTCTTCGACGCCCTCGACGCCGCGACTCTCGACGACGCGTCGCGTGCCTGGCTGGCGGGCCACGTCGCGATCCACTCCGCCCCGTTCGGCGTGGTCGGGGCGCTGGATCCGATCCCGGCGTACCGTCTGGGAGCCGGCATCCGCGTCCCCGGACTCCCGCCGATGCGGGCAGTGTGGGCGGATGCCGTCGGTGCCGCGATCGCAGCATCCTCACCCTCGTTCGTCCTCGACCTGCGTTCGGAGGCGTACGTCGCCCTGGGGCCCGTGCCCGCCGGGATCCCGCAGGCGTACGTGCGGGTCGTGTCGGAGGGGCCGGACGGCGCCGTGCGGGCCCTGAACCACTTCAACAAGCACGCCAAAGGGGAGCTCGTCCGCCGCCTCGCGACCTCACGGCCGGACGTCTCCGGACCCGACGCTCTCAAGCGATGGGCGCAGGACGAACAGATCGTCCTGCGCCCATCGGCGGCCGGCGAGCTGGAGCTCGTCGTGCCGCCCGTTACGAGATGAACCGGAAGGTCACCGGGTAGCGGTAGCTGCCCCCGGCGTTGACCCGTACGGCCCCGAGGATCGAGAAGATGATGTTCGCGACCCACACGGCGAACGGGAGCAGCCCCCCGATGAAGCCGAGGAACGGGATGAAGGCCAGGATGCCCGCCACGATGTAGGCGACGATCATGGCGATCGTGAAGGTGATCTGCCAGTTCAGCGCCTCTTTGCCCTCGACGTTCGTGCGAGGACCGCGGTCCTTGAACACGAGCCAGATGATGAGGGCGGGCAGGAAGCCGACGATGCCGCCGAGGTGCGCGAACATCGCCCACTGCTTGTCCTGATCGGGGGTGAGAGCGGCGCCCGGCTGCGGCTGCCCGTAACCCGGCTGCCCGTAGCCCGGCTGGCCGTAGGGCTGCTGGCCGTTGGGCTGCTGGCCGTAGGGCTGCTGGGGCGGCGGCGGAGCGTAACCGCCCGGGTTCTGTCCCGGCGGAGGGGTCGGCGCGCCTGCGGGAGGAGGAGACGCGGGGCCGTCCTGCGGCGGCGTGTTCGGGTCGGTCATCGGTATGCCCTTCTGTCGGCGTCGCCGCGGCGCGCGGCGTTCAGCGCGCGTGCGCTGCCACACACGAAAGGTAGTGCCGGGAACGGGTCGGGGGCAACGCCCCGCGCCGCATGATGACGGGAGAGGACGTCCACTAGAGTGTGAGGACGCTGCACCGATCAGGAAGAAGGGTGGGAGCGTGCCCGAAGCCGTCACCTCGTCCCGCGTCGTCCCCTCCGGCGCGGGCCCCATCGAGGTGCGCTGGGCCGAGGTCACCCACCAGGGCCGCCGCCGCGAGAACAACCAGGATGCCGTGCTGTCGGCGTTCCCGCTCTTCGTCGTCGCCGACGGGATGGGCGGCCACATCGGGGGAGAGATCGCCAGCTCGCGCACGGTGGAGCGCCTCTCGGCTGCCGTCGACCGCGGCACGGTCTCGCCGGAGGCGATCGAGGACGCCCTCGAGCACGCGGTGGCCGACATCGCCTCGCACGCCGAGACGACCGACGACGGCACCGGCACGACGGTGACGGGTGTCTACCTCGACCTCACCGGTGCCGAGCCGACCTGGGTGACCCTCAACATCGGCGACTCCCGGGTGTACCTGCTCCGCGACGGCGCGCTCGCGCAGGTGACGACCGACCACTCCGTCGTCCAGGAGCTGATCGCCGCAGGCCGTCTCAGCCCGGAGGAGGCCGAGAATCACCCTTACGGCAACGTCATCACCCGGGCCGTCGGTCCGAGCGACGGGGTGGTGCCCGACTACGTGCGACTCGAGGTCGTCGACGGCGACCGCTTCGTGGTGTGCAGCGACGGACTCACGAAAGAGCTCACCGACTACGGCATCCTGCACTTCCTCCTGCAGAACCAGGACCCGGCTGCCGCGGTCGACGCGATGCTCGAGGCGGCGCTGGAGAACGGCGGCCGCGACAACGTGTCCATCATCGTCGTGAGCGCGCGGCACGTCCCGGCCGACGAGGACACCGCCACGGTCGAGATCTCCTCACCAGTGCGCCCCTGACGCGGATCGTCCACAGGACGTCCGTGCATCGGCCGCCGGACCGGGCCCTCCGCGCACAGTGGAGCGGTGTCCACCTACGCACCCGATGACCCCCTCGCGCTTCCCCGCCGTGCCGAGCCGGCACCGCGCCCGCCCCTCCCGCTCCTGACCGTCGTCGTACCGGTCGTCGGTGCGGGCGTGCTGTGGATGGTGACGGGGTCGGCCTACGCTCTGCTGTTCGCCGCCCTCGGCCCGCTCATCGCGATCGCCTCGGTCGCCGACGCGGCGCGCACCTCGAAACGGACGGCGAAGAAGGATGCCGCGGCGCTCCGCCGTCGGCTGGCGCAGGCGGAGGTCGACGTGGCGAACCGCCACGACGACGAGCGCGCCCAGCGTTGGGCGACGCATCCCGACGTCCCGCGCTTCCTCGCCCGCCCGGAATCGATCTGGCGCGTCGTCCCCGAGCGCGAGTCCATGCTCGTCGTCGGTTCGGGAGAGGACGTGAGTGCCCTGCGGACGACGGGCGGTGACGGGGACGACGCGTCGGCGGAGCTCCGCCGACGCGCGGCGCGGGTGGACGACGTGCCCGTCCTCGTGCCGCTCACGACGGGTGTCGCCGTGGTGGGGCCGCCGGCGCTGGCCGCCGCGGTCGCGCGCGCGCTCGCGTTGCAGGTGCTCCTGTGCCTCTCGCCCGGGCGCGTGCGTCTGAGCGACGCCGGTCCGTCATGGGCGGATGCCGCGCCCCACCGCGCCGCCGCGGTCGGGCCGCTCCTGCAGGTGCTCGAGGACGGCGGACTCGTCGGCGGCGGGGTCGACATCCCCATCGTCGTCGTGCCCGACGGCGCGCCGCCGCCGCCGCGGTGCGGGGCGGTCCTGCGGTTGACCGGGCCGACCCGGGCTCGGCTCGATCTCGACGGCCGGTCCCGTGACGTGACCGTGGACGTGCTCTCGGCGGCGCAGGCGGCGGATCTGGCCGGCCTCCTCGCCGATCGGGCGGAGCGCGCGCTCGGGCAGACCGCGGGGGACGTCCTGACCCTGCGCGAGACGCTGCGGCAGGCTCCGCCCGCCCGGCGCGGCGCACTGCCGGCGGCGTTCGGAAGCGCGGGCGGAGCGGCGGCGCCCGTCGACCTCGTGGCCGACGGCCCGCACGCGGTGGTCATCGGGATGACCGGGGCGGGCAAGAGCGAGCTGCTCACGTCGTGGGTCGTCTCGCTGTGCGCGGCGCACACGCCGTCGCAGCTGGGACTGCTGCTCGTGGACTTCAAGGGCGGCCGCACCTTCGACCATCTGGCACCTCTGCCGCACGTGACCGGTGTCCTCACCGATCTCGACGAGGCCACGACGCTGCGCGCCATCGAGAGCCTTCGCGCCGAGGTTCGCTTCCGGGAGCGCACCCTCGCGTCCCTCGGAGCGCGCGACGTCGACGAAGCGGGTGAGGGGCTCGGACGGCTCGTCATCGTGGTCGACGAGTACGCGGCGCTCGTGGCGGCGCACCCCCTGCTGCATGACGTGTTCGGTGATCTCGCCGCGCGCGGGCGGGCCCTCGGCATCCACCTCGTCCTCGCGGCGCAGCGCGCGAACGGCGTCTTCCGCGACGCCGTGCTCGCCAACGCCCCGCTCCGCATCGCGCTGCGGGTCGGCGATGCGACCGACTCCCGTGCGGTGCTGGGCGTCGACGACGCCGCGCGGCTCTCGGGACGAGCGGATGCCCGCGGCACGGCGCTTGTGCGACGATCCGGCGACGCGTCGCCGCAGCCGGTGCGGGTGGCTCTGTGCGATGCGACGGTGATCGCCGAGGCGGCGGCGAGGTACGAGGGCGAGAGCGCGCGACGCCCGTGGTTGCCGGCTCTTCCCGAGCGCATCCCGCTCGCCTCGGTCCGGCAGGCCGGCGTCGTCGTGCTCGGAACCGCCGACGAGCCCGAGCAGCAGCGCCAGCGCGCCGTGGTCTGGGACGAGCCGGCGCTCGCGGTGGTCGGCGGCCCGCGGAGCGGGAGGACGGGGGTGCTCCGGGCGATCGCCGCGCAGACGGAGACGCTCCTGGTGCCGGGGGATCCCGAGGGGGCGTGGGACGCACTGACGACCCTCGAGCTCGTGCCCGCCGGCACCACGGTGCTCGTGGACGACCTCGACGCCATGCTCGCCGCCCTGCCGGGGGAGTACGGCGCCGTCGCTGCCGAGTCGCTCGAGCAGGCCCTGCGCGGCGCGCGCCCCCGCGGCATCCGGATCGCCCTCACGACGCAGCGCGTCGGCGCCGGCGTTGGCCGGATCCTCGAGCTCGTGCCGCGGCGTCTCGTCCTCGGGACGGCCACGCGTGCCGACCACGTCGCCGCCGGCGGCGACGCGAGCGATCACCTGCCGGATCTGCCGCCGGGACGCGGACGGCTCGGGCGGACGCTCGTCCAGGTCGTTGACGCTGGCGCCCAAACCCTCTCCGTCGTCAGCGATCCGCCGCCCGTCTGGCAGCCCGGACGCCGGCCCGCGGCGGTCGTCGCGCCCGCCGGCGCGCGTCTGCGACGGCTCACGGCGGAGTGGGAACGCTGGGGAATCCCGGTGACACCCGTCGACGGGCAGGCGTCCCTGACGCGCGGCGGGGTCGTGATCGGCCCGCCCGACGCCTGGCTCGCCCAGTGGCGGCTGCTCGCCGAAGCGCGCGCGGACGCGGACCTCGTCATCGACGCCGCGTGCGCGGCGGAGTACCGCGCTCTCGTCGGGTCCCGCGACCTGCCGCCGTTCGTCGTCCCCGGTGCGGGTCGCGGCTGGTGGCACGTGCCCGATCGCCCGGTGCGGCGCGTCCTGATGGAGCGCGACTGAGCGGCGGGCTGCCGGGATCAGACGGTGGGACGGATGACGCCGACGTCCCTGCCGCCGCCGGTCACCGTCAGCGGCAGGTCGGCGAGGGTGCGCGCCACGTCCGCCGCCTGCAGGGCGCCGGCGCGGACGAGCAGCGTGAGCGCCGTCACGGCGCCCGCCCGGGTGCTGCCGTCGAGCATCTTCAGCACGGCGGTCGTGCCGTTCGGGGCGATCATGGCCATGACGCCCTCGGCGCCGTGCTTGGCGAACACGCCGAGGCGCTCCGTCACGATCGAGTCGGGCTGACCGGGGCCCTGGATCACCCACGGGTTCTCCCGGACGGCACGGACCAGGGTGCCCGCGCTCCGGTGCAGCGCGAACGGCGACTTCTCGGACGAGGCGCCGATGCGATGGAAGGCCCGGGCGAGGGCAGTGAGACTCATCGCGTGCACCGGGGCGCCGCATCCGTCCGTCGCCGTCGCCGTGATCTTCGTCCCGGTCAGGCGCTCGATGACCTCACGGGTGTGGATCTGCAGCGGATGCTGCGGGTCGAGGTAGGTCGTCGTGTCCCACCCGCTCGCTTGACAGGCCAGCAGCATCGCCGCGTGCTTGCCCGAGCAGTTCATCCGCACGCGCTGCGGCCCGATCAGCTCGCGGGTCATCTCGTCGCGCGCGGCCGGGTCGCCCGGCCACGCGGGCGGGCACTGCAGCGCATCCTCACCGAGACCGGCGGCGGTGAGGATGTCGGTGACGAGGGCCACGTGCCGGTCCGTGCCGGAGTGGCTGGCGGTCGCGACGGCGAGGTGCGGGCCCTCGAGGGTCGCCCCGGCCGAGACGCTCGCGAGCGCCTGCATCGGCTTCAGGGTCGAGCGGGGCAGGATCGGCGCCTCCACGGCACCCAGCGCCGAGACGACCCCGCCCTCGGGGTCGAGCACGATCGCCGAGCCCGCGTGACGGGACTCGATGAAACCGCTGCGTTCGACGACGGCGAGTTCGACGGCATCCGTCACGGCGAAGGTCTCAGGCACCCGTCCAGCCTAGCCAAGGCCCTCCCGCGCCCGCCCCGGCTGCGCGTGCGAGACTGGCCGCGTGCACGACGAACACCACTATCGCGTGAAGACCCTCTGGACGGGCGACCGGGGGAGCGGAACCAGCGGGTACCGCGACTACGACCGCGCCGTCACCGTGCAGGTCGAGGGCAAGCCCGACCTGCTCGCGTCGGCCGACAAGCCGTTCCGCGGCGACCCGACGCGCTGGAACCCCGAGGACCTGCTGCTCGCCGCCCTCTCGGAGTGCCACCTGCTGTCGTACCTGCACGCCTGCGTCACGGTGGGTGTCGTCGTGACCTCCTACGAGGACGACGCGACGGGCACGATGACGCTCGACGGCAGAGGAGGTGGCTCCTTCCGCGAGGTCACCCTGCGGCCGCGGGTGACGGTGGCGGATGCCGCGATGGTCCCCGCGGCGGAGGCCGCCCACCGGCAGGCGCGCGAGTGGTGCTTCATCGCGAACTCGGTGAACTTCCCCGTGCGCCACGAGGCCGTCGTGACCGTCAGCGACGTTCGTGCGGCAGGACCTGCTTGAGACGCTCGACCGGATTCTGCGCGGGCACCTCGTTGTACGAGCCGGCGAGCTCCTGACCCGAGAGCGCGTGGATCGCCGACATGATGTGGTCGGTGGCCTGGCGGCGGGCACGGCCCGACGACGCCGGACCGTGATGGGACAAATCCATCGGCTCGCCGTAGCGGATCGTCACCCGCGGCGACATGCGCGGCCACTTCGCGCCCACGGGCATCGCGTCGTTCGTGCCGACGATCCCCACCGGCACGACCTTCGCGCCGGTCTCCAGCGCGAGGAAGGCGACACCGGTGCGGCCCTTGTAGAGGCGTCCGTCGAGCGAGCGCGTGCCCTCGGGGTACAGCGCGATGGCCTTGCCGGACTCGAGGATGCGGCGCTGCTGGTCGAGGGCGTCGAGCGCGGCCTGGCCCGCCCCGCGCTGCACGGGGGTGGCGCCGAGGGCGCGGAAGAAGCGGTTGCTGAACCAGCCCTTGATTCCCGACCCGTCGAAGTAGCTCGACTTGGCCAGGAAGTAGACGGGCCGCGGCGCGAACAGCGGCAGCACGAACGAGTCGATGAAGCTCAGGTGATTGCTCGCGAGGATGATGGGGCCCGACCGCGGGATGTTGCCCACGCCCTCGATGCGGGGGCGGTAGATCAGCCGTGCCAACGGGCCGAAGCCCCAGCGCACGAGGTAGTAGAGGCCACCGGCACGCGCGAGTTCGTCGTCGGATGACCCGGCGGAGTTCTCGGGGGGAATCGGCGCTTCGGTCACCTGAAGAGGGTACTGCCAAACCCATGCGGGCCAGGACATGCCCCGGTGCATCGCGGCGCTCGGAACGCCGACTCACACCCGGGACAAAAGAAGGTGGGGGAGGATGGAGGCACTCCCCGTTTCTCTGTGAGGTCTACTCCGTGCGTCTTCGTCCCTTCGCCGCCCTGTCCGCTGTCGCCGTGACCGCGCTTCTGCTGACCGGATGCGGCTCCTCCGACACCGCCGCTCCGACGCCCACCGGCTCGGCGGCCGCAGATCTCTGCGACGCTGCTGCGAAGCCGGGCGAGGCATCCGATTCCGTCAAGGTCGACGGCACCGTCGGCTCGCCCTCCACCGCGACCTTCTCGACGCCGCTCGAGCCGAAGGAACTGCAGGTCACGGTGCTCGACGAGGGCGACGGCCCCGCCGTCGAGGCCGGCGAGTTCGTGTCGTACGCGATGACCGCGTACAGCGCCGAGGACGGCAAGGAGCTCGCCACGATCGGGTACGAGCCCGGCCAGTTCCTGCCCTCGCAGCTCTCGCCCGACACGGTTCTCGGTCAGGTCTTCGGATGCGGGCACGTCGGTAAGCGCGTCGTCGCCGCGTTCCCCGCCAGTGACACGGCGCAGGCCGAGGTCTACGTCCTCGACTTGCTCGGTACGGTGCCCACCGCGGCCTGGGGTGA
The DNA here is from genome assembly GCF_031844425.1 of Microbacterium sp. ARD31. Taxonomy (NCBI): domain Bacteria; kingdom Bacillati; phylum Actinomycetota; class Actinomycetes; order Micrococcales; family Microbacteriaceae; genus Microbacterium; species Microbacterium sp. ARD31. The sequence goes on along the minus strand of NZ_JAUZVE010000001.1, from coordinate 1,044,269 downwards.
GCCGCAGGCCGCCCCCGCCGGCTTCCCGACGGTCGAGCTCGCCGAGAACGGCGCGCCGAAGATCACGATCCCCGAGGGCGAGGAGCCCCCGACCCAGACCGAGGTCGCGACCATCAAGAAGGGCGACGGCTACACGGTCCAGAAGGGCGACTACGCCCTCATCCAGTACACCGGCGTCCGGTGGTCGAACGGCGAGACCTTCGACTCCACGTGGGACAAGGGATCGCCCATCGCCTACCCGACGACGAACTACGTCCAGGGCTTCCAGAAGGCGCTCGAGGGCCAGACCGTCGGGTCGCAGGTCCTCGTCGTGATCCCGCCCGCCGAAGGCTACGGCGAGGGCAAGATCAACGAGGCCGACCTGAAGGGCGAGACGATCGTCTTCGTCGTCGACATCCTCGGCGCGCAGACACCGGCGGCGGCTCCCGCGCAGTGACGGCGGCCCGGCCGAGCCGGTCCCCGCGGGTAGGGTGAAGCGCATGCGACGCATCCTGATCCTCGGTTCGACGGGCTCGATCGGGACGCAGGCGCTCGACGTCATCCGCGCGAACCGCGACCGCTTCGAGGTCGTCGGTCTCGCGGCGGGGCGGGATGCCGAGGGCCTCCGTCGTCAGGCGGAGGAGTTCGGCGTGGCCGCGACTGCGCTCGGGGCCGGCGGCGCCGAACGTCTCGTCCGCAGCGTCGAGGCCGACGTCGTCGTCAACGGGATCACCGGATCGGTCGGGCTCGGGCCGACGCTCGCGGTGCTCGAGACGGGCGCGGCGCTCGCGCTCGCCAACAAGGAGTCGCTCATCGTCGGCGGCGAGCTCGTCACCCGGCGGGCGGCCCCCGGCCAGATCGTCCCGGTCGATTCGGAGCACTCCGCGATCGCGCAGTGCCTGCGGTCGGGCGATGCGGGCGAGGTGCGCCGCCTCGTCCTGACTGCCAGCGGTGGCCCCTTCCGCGGGCGGAGCCGCGAGCAGCTGCGGGAGGTGACCCCCCGCGAGGCGCTCGCGCACCCCACCTGGGACATGGGGCGTGTCGTGACGACGAACTCGGCCACCCTCGTGAACAAGGGCCTCGAGGTCATCGAGGCGCACCTGCTGTTCGACGTCCCCTACGACCGCATCGACGTGACGGTCCACCCGCAGTCGATCGTGCACTCGATGGTCGAGTTCGTCGACGGGTCGACGATCGCGCAGGCGTCGCCGCCCGACATGCGGCTGCCGATCTCCCTCGCCCTCGACCACCCGCGCCGCGTCGCGGGGGTGGGTGCTCCGCTCGACTGGACGACGGCGTCGACGTGGACGTTCGAGCCGCTCGACGCGGCGGCCTTCCCGAGCGTCTCGCTCGCGAAGCAGGTCGGTGTCGCCGGGTCCACCTATCCCGCGGTGTTCAACGCCGCCAACGAGCAGGCCGTCGAGGCGTTCCACGACGGCGCGCTGCCGTTCCTGGGCATCGTCGACACGATCTCGCGCGTCGTCGACGCGCATGAGCCGCCCACGGAGCTGACGCGCGAGAGCCTCGCCGACGCCGAGCGCTGGGCGCGGACCACCGCGGACCGGCTCATCGCCGCCGGCTGAGGCTCCCTCGAGTCCCGACCCTCCCCGAACGTCAGGCGGGAACCGGCCATCCCGCGCGCCGCAGGGCGTCCGTCGCGGCGCCCTCGGCGTCGAACGGCGTGCGGACTCCCTGGATCTCGCGGTAGTGCTGGTGGCCCGGTCCCGCCCACAGGATGGCGTCGCCCTCGCCGACCAGCGAGACCGCCGTCGCGATGGCCTCCTCGGGCGGGGTGACCTCGTGGATGACGGCGTCCGGTCGCGCCGCGCGCGCCCCATCGACGAGCGCACGCCGGATGAGAGCGGGATCCTCCGAGCGGGGATGCTGGTCGGTCACGACGAGCACGTCGCTCCCGAGCGCCGCGACGGCGCCCATGTCGGCGCGCTTGGTGGTGTCGCGGTCGCCGTTGGCCCCGCACACCATGACGACCCGCCCGGGGGTGACCCGACGGACCGCGTCGAGGGTCTTCGCGAAGGCGTCGGGGGAGTGGCCGAAGTCCAGGTAGAGCGCCGGGCCGTCGGCGCCCGAGATCCGCTGGATGCGGCCGGGCAGGCGCGCGTCGATGGCGCGGTGGCCGATGAGGGCGGTCAGCGTCTCCCACTCCCAGCCCGCCTCGAGCAGCATGACGATCGCGAGGCCTGCGTTGGACGCCATGTGCGGACCGATCACCGGCACCGTCGTGGTGACCGAGCCCGCCGGGCCCGACAGCGTGAAGGTCGTGCCCTCGGGCGTCTCGGCGACGAGGTCGACGCGCCAGTCGGCGGCCGCCGTCGGGTCCTCCGCGATGGCGGCGGTCAGCACCGTCGTCACCGGGATGCCGGCACGCTCGGCGATCGCCTGTCCCGCCGGCTGGTCCACGCAGACCACCGCGCGGCGCGCGCGCTCGGGGGTGAACAGGGCCGCCTTGGCGGCGAGGTACTCGGTCATGTCGGCGTAGTCGTCGAGGTGATCGTGCGACAGGTTCGTGAACCCGGCGACGTCGAAGACGAGACCGTCGACGCGGTGCCGGGTGAGGGCCTGCGCGCTGACCTCGACCAGGATCGCCTGGACGTCCTTCTCGCGCATGAGTGCGATCAGGGCGTGCATCTCGGATGCCTCGGGGGTCGTCAGCCGTGAGGGGATGACTTCGCCCGCGATGTGGCGCTCCGCCGTCGACGACAGACCCGTCGTGACGCCGAGACCGTGCAGCATCCCCTCCATGAGGTGGGTGACGCTCGTCTTGCCGTTCGTCCCGGTGACGGCCAGGAGCGGCGGGAGGTCGGCATCCGCGCCCGTCCCGTAGACGAGTGCAGAGAGTCCGCCCAGGCGCGCCCGGGGGTCGTCGACGACGAGGACCGGGACGCGGACGTCCGCCAGGAGCGCCGCACCGTCGGCATCCGTCACCACGGCGACGGCGCCCTTCGCGATCGCGTCGGGCGCGAACTCCGCCCCGTGGCGATGTGCGCCGCGGACGGCGACGAACAACTCGCCCGCGCGCAGATCGGCGGTCGCGAGGGTCACACCGTGGACGGACACCCCCGCGAGGTCGCCCGACGCCGTCGCGCCGAGGTGGGCGGCGACGTCCTGCAGTGGCACGGCACGGGGGTGCGACGGCCGGAGGACGGGGGGAGGTGCGGAGGGGTTCTGCATGGTCCCTCCATCATCGCACCCGGCCTCCGGCCGGCCCGGGTCAGACCCGGCGTCGGTTCAGCAGGGCGACGACGAGTGCCGCGGCACCGAGCACGAGAGCGCCGCCCCCGAGCCAGGTCGCGACCGGGGCGCTCGCCGCGGCCTCCGCCTCGGGAGCAGCCCCGGCCTGGCCGTGGCCGTCGCCGTGCTCGGAGGTGCCCGCGGCCGACGCCGCAGCGACGGCCACGATCGGCGCGGGGGATTCGAGCTCCTCCGGGTCCTGACCGTCCTCGGCCACCTGCGTCCAGCCCGTCTCGCCCACCTCGCACCGCTGCGTCACGGGGAACGCGATGTCGGTGTCGCCCACGTCCGAGGAGAAGAGCGCGTCGAAGGATGCCGAGGCGGCGAAGCCGTCCTCGATCGGGGTGAGCGCGGTGTACGTCACCTGCGTCGGCGTGCCGTCGTCGCCGAGGACACGGCTGATCTTCCACACGCCGTCGACGACGGGGGTGACGTTGGCCACCCCCTCGGGGACGTCGAAGACGAGGGCCGTCGTGGGGGAGCCGTCGCACCCGTGGCTGAACGAGAAGTCCAGGCGCGACGTGGCGCCGGCGGCGGCACCGTCGGCGTGGACGTGGACGTGGGCGGATGCCGCCAGGGGGGCGGCGAGGACGAGGGCGCCGCCGAGGGCGATGCCGGTGAGGGTGAGCGCCGAACGGCGCGGGGAACGCGTGGTCATGAGTCGATGTCTCCCGAAGAGGTGTGCGGGGCGCGCCCGAGGGCAGGCCCGCGCGGAAAGGTGAGGAACGTGCCGCCGTGGACGGCCGGCTCAGCGGGGAGGTCCGCGGCGGGAGAGATCAGCGAGGGCGAGGCGGGGGCGGAGGCCCCGCGGCGTCGTGAGCGGAAGGGCCGGCGCGGGCCATCCGCCCGTCGGCGGGGCGACGACGGCGACGCGCAGGAGGGAGTGGATGCCGCGTGCCACGGCGCGCAGCATCCGTTCGCCGTGGCAGACCGCCACCGCGGTGACGACCGCGGCGAGGGCGTGGCCGGCGATCATCGCGCCGTCGACCGAGACGGTGCCCCCGGCGGTCGCGCCGAGCGCGAAGGCGGCGTGGTGATGGCCGGCGGGGGCGGCCGTCGGCTGGACGTCGCCGACGAGGGCGAAGGCCAAGTGGAGGAGCGCCTGCGCGGCGGCGACGGCGAGCCTCGTCCGGACGGCGGAGGGACGGGACCCCACGATCACGAGAGCGATCGGCCACGCGAGCAGCATCACGGTCGCGACGAGCCAGGGAGCGGGGGCGGTGCCCCCGCCGAGGGTGTGGGCGGCCGCCCCGGTCAGGGTCGCGACCGCAGCCGCCCCGCCCGCACGCACGACGCGCACGCGCCGCGAGTCGACGGGTCGGGGGATCACCCTCCCAACCTAGATCCGAGACGAGCCGCGATGACGGCGGCGACGTCATCGCCGCTTCATAGCGTCCGGGGGTAGCGTGTCGGCTCGTGACCGTACTCGCATTCATCATCGGCGTCGTCGTGCTGGTGGTCGGGCTCGCCGTGTCGATCGCCCTCCACGAGGTCGGACACCTCGCCCCCGCCAAGGCGTTCGGTGTCCGTGTGGGCCAGTACATGATCGGCTTCGGCCCGACCGTGTTCTCGCGCCGGGTCGGCGAGACCGAGTACGGCTTCAAGCTCCTGCCGCTCGGCGGTTACATCTCCATGGCGGGCATGTACCCGCCTTCGGCGGCGACCACGGGCGAGGGTGAGGACGCGCGGCCGCGCCGCCGCCGCCTGTTCGAGACGCTCATCCAGGACGCCCGCACGGCCAACGACGAGACGCTGCAGGGCGACGGTGCCGGGCGTGCCTTCTACCAGCTGCCGGTCTACAAGCGCGTCATCATCATGCTCGGCGGCCCCGCGATGAACCTCGTGCTCGCGATCATCCTCTTCGCGATCATGTTCTCCGGTATCGGCGTGCAGACGGCCACGACCACCGTCGCGTCGGTCAACGAGTGCGTCCTCCCGGCCGGCAGCACGCAGACCTCGTGCGCGGCGGACGATCCGGCCTCCCCGGCGGCGGCCGCCGGCATCCGTCCCGGTGACGTCCTCGTCTCGGTGGACGGCACCCCGGTCGACACCTTCGCCGAGGCGTCGGCGATCATCCAGAAGTCCCCGTACCGGCAGATCCCGGTCGTCGTCGAGCGCGGCGGCACGCGGCAGACGCTCGAGGTGACCCCGGTGCTCGCGACCCGCGAGATCGCGACGGCGGACGGCGGCACGACGACGGCCGAGGTCGGCTTCGTCGGGATGTCGGCGACCGTCGCGTTCGTGCCGCAGCCCATCTGGGACGGGCCGCAGGCGGCCCTCGCGCAGACCGGCCAGGTCGTGGGGATCATCTGGCAGCTCCCGGCCCGGGTCTACCAGACCGCCGTCGACACGATCACCGGCGCCGGTCGCGACCCGAACGGCCCCCTCTCCGTCGTCGGCGCCGGGCGACTCGCGGGCGAGGTCGCCGCGACCGAGACGCCGATCCTGAACCGCGTCTCGGGCATGCTCGCGCTGCTGGGTTCGCTCAACATCGCCCTGTTCGTGTTCAACCTCGTGCCGTTGCTCCCGCTCGACGGCGGCCACGTCGTCGTCGCGCTGTGGGACGGGCTCAAGCGCGTCTGGGCGCGGATGACCGGGCGCCGCGCGACGCGTCCGGTGGACGCGACGAAGCTCGTCCCGATCACCTACATCGTCGTGATCGGCCTGATCATCATGGGCGGCACCCTGATCCTCGCCGACATCGTCAACCCCGTGCAGCTGCTGGGCTGACGCGCGGCTCAGGCCTCGACGGGGCTGAGCGCGTGCGTGACGAGCCGCTCGAGGGTGGTGAGACCGTCGCGCGAGAGGATCGACTCGAGGTGGCCCTGCACCGACGCGTACGCGGGACCGCGCAGCGCATAGACGTCGCCGGTCCGCGCATCAGCCGACACCTCGGTCGCCCCCACGCGGGTCGTTCCCGGGGAGACGCGGGCCGTGAACGTGTTGTAGAAGCCGATGGATGCCGGGGTGCCGAAGACGTCGACGGTCTTCTGCAGGCCCTGGTGCGGGCTCGCGAGCGGCGCCAGCTCGAGTCCGAGGCGGTCGGCGAGCACCTGGTGGCTCAGGCACACCGCGAGCAGCGGCGCACCGGCATCCACCCGTTCCGCCACGATCTCGCGGAGACGGGCGATGCGGGCGCTGTCGGCGTCGCGCGGGTCGCCCGGACCCGGGCCCGAGACGACGAGGTCCGCCGCGGCGACAGCTGCCGGGGAGGCCTCGGACCAGTGCGCGATCGTCACGTCGAAGCCGAGGTGGCGCAGCTGGTGGGCGAGCATCGTCGTGAACCGGTCCTCGGCGTCCACCACGAGGGCGCGTCGCCCGGCGAGCGGACCGCGTCCCGGCTCGCCCTGGGGGTTCAGCCAGAAGGCGGCCAGGCGGGCGTTGCGCGAGGAGAGGAGCTCGGCGATGGCGGGATCCTCGGCGAGCGGCCGCGGGGCCGGGGCCGGGGCGTCCTCGTCGACGGTGCGGGCGACGACGTCGCGCGGGATCGCGCCGATGGCGCCCAGCACACCGGCCGCCTTGCCGTGGGTCTCGCCCACCTCGCCGTACGGGTCGGAGTGGCGCACGAGGGTCGCGCCCACAGGGACCCGCAGCCGGCCGTCGACGACGTACGCGGTGCGGATGAGGATCGGCGCGTCGAGGTCGTGTCCGCCGTCGGCGCGCGGCGTGAACAGGGCCGCCACGCCGGAGTAGTACCCGCGCGGGCTCTGTTCGTGGCGGGCGATGACGGTGCAGGCGTTCTGCATGGGCGAGCCGGTCACGGTGGGCGCGAACATGGTCTCGCGGAGGATGTCGCGCGGATCCATCGTGCTCGTCCCGCGCAGCATGTACTCGGTGTGCGTCAGCCGCGACATCTCCTTGAGATGCGGGCCCGTGATGCGGCCGCCGTCGCTGCAGACCGCCGACATCATCTTGAGCTCCTCGTCGACGACCATGAAGAGCTCCTCGGTCTCCTTCGTCGAGGAGAGGAACTCGGTCAGGGTCTCTGCCGTCGCGCCGCCCGCCGGGTGGCGGAAGGTCCCCGAGATGGGGTTCATCGTCACGACGCCGCCCTGGGCGCTGACATGCGCCTCGGGGCTCGCGCCGACGGCGAGGTGGTCGGGCGTCGACACCAGGAACGTCCAGTAGGCGCCGCGCTCGTGCTCGAGCAGCGCGCGGAACCACGTCAGACCCGCCGTCAGCGGGTCGCCGCCGACCTGCGCGACGTAGTCGCGGCGGATGACGAAGTTCGCCCCCTCGCCGCGGCCGATCTCGTCGGCGATGACCCGGCGGACGATGTCGGCGTACGCCTCGTCGTCGATGTCGAAACCGGCGTCCTCGAGGGCGACGGGCTCGGTCGGCAGTTGGGCGAGCGCCTCCGACAGGGGCAGGGAGTGCCGTTCGCCGACGACGAGGCAGCGCAGCGGCGCGCCGTCGTCGTGGCACGCGAAGCCGCGCTCGACGACCTGACGGAACGGGACGAGCGCGAGCACCTCGCGCGGGGACCCCGCGGCATCCGTGAGGGGGATGTCGGCGAGCAGCTCGACGTCGACCACCTCGCCGGTGAGCACCTCGACGGTCGCGCCGTCGCGGGCGAGGAGGGCGAAGGGGACGCTGCGCGCGGCGAGGTCGGCGAGGATGATCGGGGCGGTGCCGGTCATGGGGGATCTTCCGTTCGGGGCGGTCGCCGGTAAACGAGAAACGACCGCCGGGCTGTCAGCTCAGGCGGTCGTCGGGATGCACGTGGCGTCCGCCTCAGGCGGAGCGCCACCACGTGCGGTTCGCGAACATGGGGCCGAACCTACCACAGGCGACCCTCGCGGCATCCTCTCGGCCAGGTGCCGTGCCCGAGCGCCCCCCCGCGGCTTAGGCTGGAGCCGTGCCAGCTGTGAACATCGGGATGCCCCGCGTGCCGGAGGTCCTCGCGCCTCGTCGCAATAGCCGTCAGATCAAGGTCGGCAAGGTCCTCGTCGGTGGCGATGCCCCCGTCAGCGTCCAGTCGATGACGACGACGCCGACCACCAACATCAACGCGACGCTGCAGCAGATTGCCGAGCTCACCGCCTCCGGATGCGAGATCGTGCGGGTGGCCGTGCCGTCGCAGGATGACGCGGACGTCCTCCACATCATCGCCGCGAAGAGCCAGATCCCGGTGATCGCCGACATCCACTTCCAGCCGAAGTACGTGTTCCAGGCGATCGACGCCGGCTGCGCGGCCGTGCGCGTGAACCCCGGCAACATCCGCAAGTTCGACGACCAGGTCGGCGCGATCGCCAAGGCGGCCCAGGCCGCGGGTGTGTCGCTGCGCATCGGCGTCAACGCCGGGTCCCTCGACCGGCGCCTGCTCGAGAAGTACGGCAAGGCGACGCCCGAGGCCCTCGTCGAGAGCGCCGTGTGGGAGGCATCCCTCTTCGAGGAGCACGACTTCCACGACTTCAAGATCTCGGTCAAGCACAACGACCCCGTCGTCATGGTGAAGGCCTACCGGCAGCTCGCCGAACGGGGCGACTGGCCGCTCCACCTCGGCGTCACCGAGGCGGGCCCCGCCTTCCAGGGCACGATCAAGAGCGCGACCGCGTTCGGGATCCTGCTCGGCGAGGGTATCGGCGACACGATCCGTGTCTCGCTGTCGGCGCCGCCCGCCGAAGAGGTCAAGGTCGGCCACCAGATCCTCCAGTCGCTGAACCTCCGCGAGCGCAAGCTCGAGATCGTGTCCTGCCCGTCGTGCGGTCGCGCGCAGGTCGACGTCTACACCCTCGCCGACAACGTCACCGAGGGCCTGAAGGACATGACGGTCCCGCTCCGCGTCGCGGTCATGGGCTGTGTCGTGAACGGTCCGGGCGAGGCCCGCGAGGCCGACCTCGGCGTCGCGTCGGGCAACGGCAAGGGGCAGATCTTCGTCAAGGGCGAGGTCATCAAGACCGTCCCCGAAGAGGACATCGTCGCCACCCTCATCGAGGAGGCCAACCGCCTCGCCGACGAGATGGGGCCGGATGCGCCCCTCGGAACGGCGCAGGTCGTCACCTCCTGACGCGAAGCGGATGCCGGGCGGTCCCGGCATCCGCTGTTCTCGTCAGCTCCAGAGGGAGTGATAGGCGTTGATCGCCGGCTGCCCGCCCAGGTGTGCATAGAGGACGGTCGAGTCCTTCGGGATGTCGCCGCTCTTCACAAGGTCGATGAGACCGGCGAGCGACTTGCCCTCGTAGACGGGGTCGGTGATCATCGCCTCGAGCTGCGCGCCGAGCGCCATCGCCGCCATCGTGGAATCCACCGGGATGCCGTAGAGGTCGCCGGCCCATCCCTCGAGCACCTGGATCTCGTCGTCGCGCAGGTCGCGGCCGACTTCGATGAGTTCCGCGGTGTGGCGTGCGATCCTGGCGACCTGGTCACGGGTCTTCTGCAGCGTCGCGGAGGCGTCGATGCCGAGGACGCGGCGCTTCACACCGGTCAAGTCTTCGAGCGCGGCGAAGCCCGCGATCATGCCGGCGTGCGTCGAGCCGGTCACCGTGCAGACGATGATCGTGTCGAAGAAGACGCCCAGCTGCTTCTCCTGCTCGGCCACCTCGAAGGCCCAGTTCGCGAAGCCGAGGCCGCCGAGGCGGTGCTCGGAGGCTCCGGCGGGGATGGGGTAGGGGGTGCCGCCGGCATCCTCCACCTCCTGCAGCGCCTGCTTCCAGGAGTCACGGATGCCGATGTCGAACCCGGCGTCGTCGAGGCGGGAGTCCGCGCCCATCATGCGCGAGAGCAGGATGTTGCCGACCTTGTCGTTGACGGGCTCGTCCCACGGGACCCACTTCTCCTGGACGAGCCGCGCCTTCAGACCCAGGTGCGCGGCGACCGCGGCCACCTGACGCGTGTGGTTGGACTGGTAGCCGCCGATCGAGACGATCGTGTCGGCGCCGCTGGCGAGGATGTCGGGGACGATGTACTCGAGCTTGCGGGTCTTGTTGCCGCCGAATGCGAGTCCGCTCGAGACGTCCTCGCGCTTGGCCCAGATCTCGGCTCCACCGAGGTGCTGGGTGAGGCGCTTGAGGTGCTGCAGAGGGCTCGCGCCGAAGGTCAGCGGGTGGCGCGGGAACTGGTCGAGGATCACGGGGTCTCCTGGGTGGTGTCGGTGAGCAGGTCGAGCCAGAGGCCTTCGGCCACGGCTGCCGCGGCCTGCGCGTCGCGCGCCGCGCAGTGGCGGATGAGCTCGGCATGGCGGGTGGCGGAGGCGGTCGCGTCGTTCGAGGCGAAGCGCAGGCGCTCGGCGCGTTCGAGGACCGGTCCGTAGAGGGCGAGGACGGTGCGCACGGCCTCGTTGTCGGCGCGGTCGACGGCGACGGCGTGGAACGCGTGGTCGGCAGCGAGGGCGGCGGACGTGTCGCCCGCGTCGTGTGCGGCGACGAACGCGTCGTTCGCCTGACGCATGCGGTCGATGTCGTCGTCGGTGAACCGGGGTGTCGCCTCGACGACCGCGACCCGGTGCATCGCGGCGACGACCGCCGCGGCATCCCGGACCTTGTCGTCGTCGACGGGAGCGACGACGGTCGACCGGCCCGGGAGGGCGAGGACGAGGCCGGAGCGGGCCAGGTTGAGGAGCGCTTCGCGGACGGGGGTGCGGGAGACCCCGAGCCACGTGGCGAGCTCGACGTCGCGCAGCTGCTCGCCGGGGGCGAGGGTCCCGTCGACGATCGCGTCGCGCAGTCTCGTGCGGACTTCGTCGCGCAGCAGCCCGCGCGGGGGAAGGGAGGTCGAGGGCACCGGCATGCAATATATTGCACACCCGACGGCGGCCGGACGCACATCGGCGCGCTCAGGCGGGCGCGAACTCGACCTTTCCGGAGGCGACGTCGGCGGCGACGAGGCGCACCCGGATCGTCGCGCCGGGCTCGGCGTCGACGCCCGCGACCGTCGTCTCGAGGGGCGGGACCGTCAGGGCGACCCGCCCGCCGTTCTCGCGGCGACGGAGCACGACGGCGTCGAAGACCTCGCCCTCGCGACCGCGGAGGACCGCCGCGGCGACGTGCTCGATCGCGGCGGCGTCCACCTGCGACGCGACGCGCGAGGATCGTTCCATCGCCTCGGGCAGCTCCGTCAGCGACCCGCGGACCTCGGCCGGCACCTCCTCGCCGTTCGCGAGCGCGTGGCACACGAGCAGCGACCAGCGATCGACGAGGCGCCGCAGCGGCGCGGTCGTGTGCGCGTAGGGCGCGGCAAGGGCCGCCTGCGTCACGAGGTCCGGTACCTCGCCGTCGAGGACGGTGTACCCCGCTCCGCGGAAGAGGCCCGCGGCCTGCTCGCGGATCGCGCGGCCGACTGGGGTCCGCGGCAGATCGCGGAGGTAGTCGCCGTAGGGGACGTCCGGGTGCCACGGCACGCCGAGCCCGACGGTCTGCGCGCGGAACGCCGCGACGTCCTCCTCGGATGCCGGGGGCATCGTCCGGAGGATGCCCACCTTGCCGGCGAGCATGATCTCCGCGGCGGCCATCCCGGTCAACAGCGACACCTGGGCGTTCGCGTCCTCGAGCGGCACGCCCTCGTCGGCCTGCAGGTCGTACCCCTCGGGCGTCGCCACGACCCGGATCTCGGGCAGGTTCAGGCTGGCGCCGCCGCGCTCGCTCTCGCGCCGGGCGCGCTCGTCGCCGAACCACACGAGGTGCTGGATCGTCTCGGGGGCGTCGCCGCGCCCCAGCGCCGCCTGCGCGTCGACGTACGACCACTGCGCGCGGGACCGGATGACCCCGCGTGCGAGCGTGACGGCGGCTGGGCGGGCACCGGCATCCAGCTCGAAACGCCAGACGAAGGCGCGCCGGTCGCGATCCGGTAGCAACGAGGCCGCGTCCTCGCTGAGGACGGCCGGGTGCAGCGGGATGCGGCCATCGGGCGCGTAGACGGTCTGGCCGCGCCGCCGCGCCTCCGCGTCGACGGCGCCGCCCATCGGCACGAACGCGGGCACGTCGGCGATCGCGTAGTGCAGGATGCCGCCGCCGTCCGCGGTCCGCTCGAGGTGGACGGCCTGGTCGAGGTCGGTCGAGCCCTCGGGGTCGATCGTGAGGAACGGGATGCCGCGCAGGTCGTCGAGCTCCGCGGACGCCGACACCGGGACCTCGCGTGCCGCCCGCTCCGCCGCGGCCTGGACCTCGGCGGGGAAAGCGCCCGGCAGATCGAACCGCTCGCGCAGTGCGCCGAGTGCGGCACTCAGTTCCGACTGGACGGGGGAGACGAGGCGAGCGCGGCGGGAGGGCACGCGGTCAGTGTAGGCCGGGCTGCCTCAGCGGGTTCCTCGATTGCATCCAGCGCGCCCATGACGGAAGCGCATACCGTGAGCGGCATGAGCAAGCTCTCGCGACTGATCGGCGGGTGAGCAGGTCTCCGGCCTCGGGGAGCAGATCTCGGGCTTCGGGGAGAACCTCGGCGGCTTCGGGCTGCCCGGACTCGACGACATCTTCGGCCGCTGAATCCTCGCGCATCCTCGCGCGCGTAGGCGCGCTCTCTTAAGGTCGCCTCATGAGCACTCGGGGGAGCGGTACACGTCGTCGGATCACCGGAACGAGCCTGGCGGCTGCGGCCGCCGTCCTGCTGCTGGCGGGATGCGCGGGTGCCGTCGAGGCATCCCCGTCCCCCTCTTCGGCGTCACCGTCCGCGCCGTCCGCCGGACCGTCGCCCTCGCCGGAGGAGCCGGATGCCGGAGCGCAGGGCATCTCGGCGACGTGCGACGACCTGCTCGCCGATCCCTCGCTGAGCGATGCGACCGGCTCGGCGTCGTCGGCGGAACCCGACGGCCTGTGGTCGACGGCGGCGGAGGTGGCGGGCGGGCTCGTCTGCGGGTTCGACTCCGCCCAGCTGTCGGGCACGATCGTCGCGCTGCCCGCCGACCGGGCAGGGTCGCTGGCCGCCGCGGCGGACGCCGCATGCGCCCCGTCCTACGATGCCGTCGAATGCATCGGGACGGGTGCCGCGGACGGAATGACCGTCGCCGTGTCGTTCCTCACCGTGGAGCAGACGCAGGCGCAGACCGATCTCGTGACGCGACTGCGCGACGCCGCGCTCGACGCGGTGCGCGCCGCCGACCGGGCGCCGCTCGCCGAGCCGGCGGCGCTGCCCCCGTCGTGCACCGAGCTCGGCGACGCCATCGACCCGTCCGCCGTGCTGCGCGCCGAGGAGGTGTTCCCGGAGCCGATCATGGAGGGCGACCTCCCGTTCGACCGGCGGACCGTCGAGGCGGCGGAGCTCGTGCGCGCCTGCGACTGGTCCGAGTTGACCGACTCCCGCGAGCTGCAGGTCGTCATCGTCCCGGGTGGAGCGGAGAAGTGGGACGAGGTGAGCGACCGGCTCGGCGGCACGGCTGCGTCCGTCGACGGCGCCGACGCCACCGAGGTCCAGGAGGACAACCGCGTCCGGCTCCTCGTCCGCGGAAGTGTCGACCTGATCCTGGTCGAAGGCCGGTTCGGCGATCCCGAGCGAGCCGTCAGCCCGGAGGATCTCCGGACGGTGGCGCAGAAGCTCCTCGCCCTCAGCTGATCTCGCCGCCGACCCCGCCGGCGTCGTCACCGGCGTCGAGCGACACCCGGACCGCGACCTCGAGCGCGTCGACGAGGCGGTCGAAGGGCAGCGACGGCACGTCGCCGGGCCCGGTGCCGTCCGCCCACGGGAGGTGGACGAATCCCGCGCGCACCGGGGCACCGTCCGTGGCGTGCAGGGCGGCGTACATCACCGCGTTGCAGACGAACGTGCCGGCCGTGTGCGAGACGGTGGACGGGATGCCGCGGTCCGTGAGTGCCGCACCGATCGCCTTGACGGGGAGCGTCGCGAAGTACGCCGCGGGTCCGCCGTCGACGACGGGGGCGTCCTGGGGGCGGTGGCCTGCGTTGTCGGGGATGCGGGCGTCGGCCAGGTTCACGGCCACGCGTTCGGGGGTTACGGCCGCACGACCGCCGGCCAGACCCGTGGCGACCACGACATCCGGTCGATGCTCCTCGAGGAGCGCGGCCAGACGTGCCGTCGCACCGTCGAAGGTGACGGGCAGCACCTCGGTGATGAGGCGCTCGGGTCCGCGCCAGCGCGCGGCGAGTGCGCGGACGGCATCCCCCGACGGGTTCACCGCGTCGCCGGCGAACGGTTCGAATCCGGTCAGGAGGACGGTGCGCATCCCTTCAGGCTAAGCGCCTCGCCGCCACGGCGTCCCGGCCCGCGCACCTAGACTTGACCCTCGTGGTCACCCGTCTCTCGACATACTTCCTCCGCACGCTCCGCGAAGACCCGGCCGACGCCGAGGTCACCAGTCATCGCCTGCTGGTGCGCGCCGGCTACATCCGCCGCGCCGCCCCCGGCGTCTTCACCTGGCTGCCGCTCGGCCTGCGGGTGAAGGCGAAGCTCGAGCAGATCATCCGCGAGGAGATGGCGAACGCGGGGGCCTTCGAGGTCCACTTCCCCGCGCTGCTGCCGCGTGAGCCGTACGAGCAGACCGGACGCTGGACCTCCTACGGCGACGGGATCTTCCGCCTGCAGGACCGCAAGGGCGCCGATTACCTGCTCGCTCCCACGCACGAGGAGATGTTCACGCTCCTCGTGAAGGACCTGTACTCCTCGTACAAGGATCTGCCGCTGACGATCTTCCAGATCCAGGACAAGTACCGGGATGAGGCGCGTCCCCGCGCGGGCCTGCTGCGCGGCCGTGAGTTCACGATGAAGGACGCGTACTCGTTCGACTACACCGACGAGGGGCAGGACGTCTCGTACCAGTCGCAGCGCGACGCGTACGAGCGGATCTTCACGCGCCTCGGCCTGGAGTACGTCATCGTCGCCGCCGACAACGGACTGATGGGCGGTGCGCGCAGCGAGGAGTTCCTGCACCCGATCGCCGTCGGCGAGGACACCTTCGTCCGGTCCGCCGGCGGCTACGCGGCCAACGTCGAGGCCTTCACGACGGTCGTGCCCGACGCCCTTCCGCTGCCCGACGGCGCCCCGGTCGTCTTCGACTCCCCGGACACCCCGACGATCGACACGCTCGTCGCGCACGCCAACGCCCACCTCGACGCCCCGGCGCCCGGCATCGCCGGTCCCGCGACGGACGGCGCCGACACCTGGACGGCGGCCCACACGCTGAAGAACGTCGTCCTCGCCCTCACGCACCTCGACGGCACGCGCGAACTCGTGATCGTCGGCCTGCCCGGCGACCGCGACGTGGACGACAAGCGGGCGGAGGTCGCCTTCGCACCCGCCGCCGTCGAAGCGGCGACCGAGGCCGACTTCGCGAAGCACCCCGGCCTTGTGAAGGGGTACATCGGACCCTGGTCGCCGAGCGGTCCGGTCCTCGGCGAGGAGTCGACCACCGGCATCCGCTACCTCGTCGACCCCCGCGTCGTCGAGGGCACCGCCTGGGTCACCGGCGCGAACGAGCACGAGAAGCACGCCCACTCCGTCGTCGCGGGCCGCGACTTCACGCCCGACGGCGTCATCGACATCTCGGACGTCCGGGCGGGCGACCCTGCCCCCGACGGTTCGGGGCCGGTCGAGCTCGCGCGCGGCATGGAGATCGGGCACGTCTTCCAGCTGGGACGCTTCTTCGCCGAGACGTTGGGGCTGAAGGTCCTCGACGAGAACGGCAAGCTCGTGACGGTGACGATGGGCTCGTACGGCATCGGCGTGACCCGCATCCTCGCGATCCTCGCGGAGCTCAACAACGACGACCGCGGCCTCATTTGGCCCGAGTCGATCGCGCCGTTCGACGTGCACGTCGTCGCGACCGGTCGCGATGCGGTGGCGTTCGAGCTCGCCGAGAAGCTCGCCGCCGACCTCGAGGCCGCGGGCCGCGACGTGCTGCTCGACGACCGGCCGAAGGTCTCGCCGGGCGTGAAGTTCGGCGACGCCGAGCTGGTCGGCGTGCCGTGGATCCTCATCGTCGGACGCGGCGCCGTCGACGGCCAGGTCGAGCTGTGGGATCGCCGCTCGGGCGAGCGGTCGACCCTGGCCGCCGCCGACGCGATCGCCGCGCTCACCGCCTGAGCTGCGGCATCCGTTCTCATCCGTTCACCCGACGGATGCCGGATCGTGACAGCCTGGGGAGATGTCGCCGAGTCCCACCTCTTCCCTCGACGGTGACGTCACCGACGCCGTCCGTGCCCTCCTGACCGACGCCGGGGTGACCGACGACGCCGATCTCGTGGCCCGCATCCTCGTGACGGGACTCGGGATGGGGGTCGACGACACCGACCGGCTCGACCTGAAGATCGCGTCGGCGGCGCTGTCGGAGATGCGCTCCGCGTTCGGGCTGTTCGCGCCCTACCGCGGGACGCCGAAGGTGACGATCTTCGGCTCGGCGCGCACCCGGGCGAAGGACCCGCTGTATCGCGCGGCCGCCGAGATCGCCGGCGCGCTCGCGCAGCGCGGCTGGATGATCGTGACCGGCGCCGGTCCCGGCATCATGCAGGCCGCGGCGGAGGGCGCGGGTCCCGAGCACTCGCTCGGCGTGTCGATCCGGCTGCCGTTCGAGGAGAAGCCGAACGCCGTGATCGCCGAGGCGGACCGCGTCGTGGCGATGAAGTACTTCTTCACGCGCAAGCTCATGCTCGTCAAGGAGTCGCGCGGGTTCGTCTGCGTTCCGGGAGGTTTCGGCACCCTCGACGAGCTGTTCGAACTGCTCACCCTGCAGCAGACCGGCAAGGCCGAGCCGACGCCGATCGTGCTGCTCGACGCCCCTGGGGGGACGTTCTGGCAGGGTCTCGAGCGGTTCGCGTCCGACCATCTCATCCCGTCGGGGGTGATCTCGCCCGACGACCTCGACCGTGTCCTCGTGACCGATTCGGTCGCGGCGGCGGAGGCCGAGATCACCGGGTTCTGGCGCAACTACGACTCGCTGCGGTGGATCGGTTCCCGCCTCGTGCTGCGGTTGTGCGCGGAGCCGACGGATGCCGAGGTCGCAGACCTCAGCGACCGTTTCACGCACCTGCTCACCGGGGGCCGCATCCAGCGCACCGCACCCCTGCGCCGCGAGCGTCAGGACGACGATCGGCTGGAGATGCCGCGCCTGCTCCTGGACTTCGACCGGCACCGTATCGGCGAGCTGCACCACCTCATCCGCGCGATCAACGCGCTCCCCTCGGCGCCCCCGGCCACGCCGCCGACCGAACCCCACGCCGTCGGCTGATCAGAGCTTCGCGTAGCGGGTGCGGAGGAAGCTGAAGACCGCGTAGACGACGAGGCCGAGCCCCACGAGGAAGACGAGGACGGGACCGATCATCTGCGAGAGGAGGGCCTCGATGGCGGCGTCGAAGCCGCCGGCGGCCGCGGAGTCCTGCTTCACGGCCGCGACGATGAGGAGGATGCCGACGATGAGCACCGACACCCCCTTGCCGATGTAGCCGAGGATCCCCGACACGGTCACGGCGACGCCCAGCGCGCCGTCCGGGATGCGGACCTGCTTGTCGAAGGATCGGCGGACACCGATCGACGCGAAGACGAGCGCTCCGATCACGAGGCCCACGCCGGCCGCAGCGACGACGAAGACCCCGCCGGGGGTTTCCAGGAGACCGCGCGTGATCTGCTGTGCCGTGCGGTCGCCGTCGGGGCGCGCCCCCAGCGCGATGGTGACGGCGATGGCGCCGAGGGCGAGGTAGACGACAGACTGCCCGGCCGCCGAGCCGCGCCTGCCCCACGCCGCGGCATCCTTCCCCTTCACGAGGCAGGCGCGCAGGGCCTGGAACAGTCCGAGCGCGGTCAGGAGGAGGCCGAGGATCCAGACGAGCACGAGCCCGAGCGGCGCGTCCAACAGGGCCTTGAAGACCCCGGCCTGGTCCGATTCACCTCGGCCGCCGAACGAGATGACGATGACGACGACGCCGAAGACGAGGTGCACGACGCCGTTGGCGGCGTACCCGCCGCGGGCCAGGATGCGCGCGACGGGGGAGCGGCGTACGGTCTGTGCGACATCCTCCACGGCATCGGTCATCCGTCGATCTTCTCAGGTCGCCCGCGATCCGATCGGGTAACGTTGACGGGATGCCGCGACGCACCGGGAAGCCGGGCGTGATCGCGGCGCCGTGTTGAGCAACTGAAAAGGGAGGCACCTGTGGACATCGACCTGGGGCTGCTGAGGACTGTCGAGCGCGAGCGGGAGATCCCGTTCGACGAACTGGTCCGGATCATCGAGCAGGCCATCCTGACCGCTTACGCGAAGCACACGTCCCCCGACGGTGAACTCCCCGAGGGCGCGCGCGCCCGGCTCGACCGCAAGACCGGTCACGTCGCCGTGTACATCCCGCTGCGCGACGAGGAGGGTGCCGTCATCGGCGAGGAGGAGTCCACGCCGGACGACTTCGGCCGGATCGCCGCCTTCGCCGCGAAGCAGGTCATCAGCCAGCGTCTGCGCGACATCGCCGACGACGCGGTGCTCGGCGAGTTCAAGGGCAAGGAGGGCGACATCGTCGCGGGTGTGGTCCAGCAGGGCCCGAATCCGCGCATGGTGCACGTCGACCTCGGCACGATCGAGGCGATCCTCCCTCCCGAGGAGCAGGTCCCCGGCGAGGACTACGCCCACGGCTCCCGCCTGCGCGTCTACGTGACCTCGGTCTCGAAGGGCCTCAAGGGGCCGCAGATCACCGTCTCGCGGACGCACCCCGGTCTCGTCCGCAAGCTCTTCGCCCTCGAGGTGCCCGAGATCGCGTCGGGTGTCGTCGAGATCGTCTCGCTCGCCCGCGAGGCCGGCCACCGCACCAAGATCGCCGTCAAGGCGAACGACCCCGCCGTCAACGCGAAGGGCGCCTGCATCGGCGAACTCGGCCGCCGCGTGCGCGCGGTCACCGAGGAGCTCGGCGGCGAGAAGATCGACATCGTCGACTACGACGAGACCCTGCCCAAGTTCGTCGCGAACGCCCTCTCGCCGGCGAAGGTCACCTCGAGCTTCGTGCTCGACCAGGCCACGAAGGCCGTGCGTGCCCTCGTCCCCGACTACCAGCTGTCGCTGGCGATCGGGAAGGAAGGCCAGAACGCCCGGCTCGCCGCGAAATTGACCGGCGCGAAGATCGACATCCAGCCCGACAGCATTCTCGACGAGTCCTGACGCGGTAGGATGGAACCTGTTCGAACGTGCGTGGGATGTCGCGCGCGTGCCCCCCGGTCCTCGTTGCTCCGCATCGTGGCCCGGGACGGTGCCCTCGTCATCGACGAGAAGGCCGTCCTGCCGGGTCGGGGCGCGTGGGTGCATGACACGGACACCTGCGTGACGACCGCTCTCAAGCGGCGCGCATTCGGACGCGCACTACGGGCATCCACTCCGCTGGACACAGCGGTACTGGATGCGCGGACCACCAGAGAATCCCTCCAGCGAAACGGCTGAACGGCTATGGACACAAAGTGAACGGCTCGAAATGAGACCCGTCCGCGAATGACGGTCCGCCCTGTCCGGGGCGGGCCCCAGACAGGAGAATTGTGGCAAAACCACGCGTGCACGAGATCGCTTCCGAGCTCGGCGTCGACAGTAAGGTCGCCCTCGCGAAGCTGAAGGAGCTCGGCGAATTCGTCAAGAGCCCCTCATCCACCATCGAGCCCCCCGTGGCTCGCAAGCTCCGCGCCGCCCTCGAGGCGGAAGGCGTGAAGGCACCCGCCGCCGCGCCCGCGAAGCCCGCGGCGAAGGCCCCGACATCCGGTGCGACCCCCGGTCCCCGCCCGTCGGCACCCAAGCCCGCCCCGGCCCCCGAGCCCGCCGCGCCTGCGGCCCCCGCTCAGCCGGCCGCAGAGAAGCCCGCACCGTCGGCCCCCGAGGGCGGTGCGCCCAAGCCGGGCGCCCCCGCTCCCGCGAAGCCCGCGTCGCAGGCCCCGCGTCCCGGCGGCGCTCCGCGCCCCGGCAACAACCCCTTCGCCAGCTCGCAGGGCATGGGACAGCGTCCCGCCGGCCCCCGCCCCGGCAACAACCCCTTCGCCTCGGCGCAGGGCATGGGCCAGCGTCCGACGCCCGGCAACATCCCGCGCCCGCAGGCGCCGCGTCCCGGTTCCCCGCGTCCGGGTGCCCCGCGTCCCGGCGGCGCCGGTCGTCCCGGTGGCGGCGGTCGTCCGGGTGCACCGTTCCAGCAGCGTCCGGGTGGTCCCGGTCGCCCCGGCGGCGGCGGCTTCGGCGCTCCGCGTCCGGGCGCCCCGGCCGGTGGTTTCGCCGGTCGTCCCGGTGGCGGCGGCGGTCGTGGTCGTGGACCCGGCGGCGGTACCGCCGGTGCCTTCGGTAAGGGCGGCGGCAAGTCGAAGCAGCGCAAGTCGCGTCGGGCGAAGCGGCAGGAATTCGAGATGCGGTCGGCGCCCGTCGTCGGCGGCGTCAACGTCCAGAAGGGCAACGGCGAGGTCATCCGGCTCCGCCGCGGCGCGTCCATCGCGGACTTCGCCGACAAGCTCGAGGCGCTGCGCGGATACACCGTCCAGCCCGGCACCCTGGTGACGATCCTCTTCAACCTCGGCGAGATGGCCACGGCCACCGAGTCGCTGGACGAGGCGACGTTCGAGATCCTCGGTGAGGAGCTCGGCTACAAGATCCAGATGGTCTCGCCCGAGGACGAGGACAAAGAGCTCCTCGAGGGCTTCGGTCTCGACCTCGAGGCCGAGCTGGAGGCGGAGAACGAGGACGACCTCGAGATCCGTCCTCCCGTGGTCACCGTCATGGGCCACGTCGACCACGGTAAGACCCGACTGCTCGACGCCATCCGCCAGACCAACGTGGTCGCAGGCGAGGCCGGCGGCATCACGCAGCACATCGGTGCGTACCAGGTCTGGACCGAGCACGAGGGCATTGAGCGCGCGATCACCTTCATCGACACCCCGGGTCACGAGGCGTTCACCGCCATGCGTGCCCGCGGTGCGCAGGTGACCGACCTCGCGATCCTCGTGGTCGCGGCCGACGACGGCATCATGCCGCAGACGGTCGAGGCGCTGAACCACGCCCAGGCGGCGAACGTGCCGATCGTGGTCGCGGTCAACAAGGTCGACAAGCCCGACGCCAACCCGGCGAAGGTCCGTCAGCAGCTCACCGAGTACGGCCTCGTGGCCGAGGAGTACGGCGGCGACGTCATGTTCGTCGACGTGTCGGCTCGTCAGGGCACGAACATCCAGGCACTGCTGGATGCCGTCCTCCTCACCGCCGACGCGGGCCTGGACCTCACGGCCAACCCGAACAAGGCGGCGCGCGGTGTCGCGATCGAAGCGAAGCTCGACAAGGGTCGCGGTTCGGTCGCCACGGTGCTGATCCAGTCCGGAACGCTCCGTGTCGGCGACGCGATCGTCGCGGGCACCGCGTACGGCCGTGTCCGCGCCATGATCGACGAGAACGGCGATGCGGTCGACGAGGCCTACCCGTCGCGTCCGGTCCAGGTGCAGGGTCTGAACTCCGTGCCCCGCGCCGGTGACGTCTTCATCGTGACCGAAGAGGACCGCATGGCCCGCCAGATCGCCGAGAAGCGTGAAGCGGTCGAGCGCAACGCCCAGCTGGCCAAGGCCCGCAAGCGCATCTCGCTCGAGGACTTCACCCGCGCTCTCGAAGAGGGCAAGGTCGAGTCGCTCAACCTCATCATCAAGGGTGACGTCTCCGGTGCCGTCGAGGCGCTCGAGGAGTCGCTGCTCAAGATCGAGGTCGACGACAGCGTCCAGCTGCGCATCATCCACCGCGGTGTCGGTGCGATCACCGAGTCGGACATCAACCTGGCGACGATCGACAACGCGATCGTCATCGGCTTCAACGTCCGTCCCGACACGAAGGCCCGCGAGCGCGCCGCCCGTGAAGGTGTGGACGTCCGGTTCTACTCGGTCATCTACAACGCGATCGACGACGTCGAGCAGTCCCTCAAGGGCATGCTCAAGCCGGAGTTCGAAGAGGTGCAGTCGGGTGTCGCCGAGATCCGCGAGGTGTTCCGCTCCTCGAAGTTCGGCAACATCGCCGGTGTCATCGTCCGCTCGGGCACGATCACGCGCAACGCCAAGGCGCGGGTCATCCGCGACGGCGTCGTGATCGCCGACGGCCTGGCCATCGAGTCGCTGCGCCGCTTCAAGGACGACGTCACCGAGGTGCGTACGGACTTCGAAGCCGGTATCGGCCTCGGCAAGTACAACGACATCCAGGTCGGCGACGAGATCGAGACGACCGAAATGGTGGAGAAGCCGCGCGGCTGATCCACGGTGTTGCTACGGCGATGGATGCCGCCGGGATAACGGGACCCCCAAGACCCCGACTATCCCGGCGGCACCCATCGCCTCCGCAATTCATCCGTCAGCCGATCGCGGCCGGGGGAGAACAAGAGGAGAAGGACTATGGCCGGGGAACGGCAGGCACGGTTGGCGGACCGCATCCGCGTGCTCATCGCGGAGCGCCTCGAGAAGGGGCTGCGCGACCCGCGGCTCGGATTCGTCACGATCACCGACGTGCGTGTCACGGGCGACCTGCAGCACGCGTCGGTCTTCTACACGGTCTACGGCGACGACGAGGCCCGCGAGGGCACGGCTGCGGCGCTGAAGGCCGCGACGGGGATGCTGCGCAGCGAGGTCGGGCGTCAGCTCGGCACGCGCCTCACGCCGTCGCTGGAGTTCATCCTCGACGGGCTGCCCGAGAACGCGGGTCACATCGAGGACCTGCTGCGCGAGGCGCGTGAGCGCGACGCGGCCGTGGCGGCCACCGCCGCCGGCGGCACCTACGCAGGCGAGGCGGACCCGTACGTCAAGCCGCGCGAGAGCGACGACGAGGACTGAGCGGTCCGGTCAGCGGGGCAGGTGCAGGGCACCGTCCGTGACCTCCACCAGCCCGTCGGCGATCAGCGAGTCGACGGCCCGGTCGCGCTGAGCGGCATCGGGCCACTCCGAGGCCACCTCGTCCGCAGGGACGGGGTGGCCTCCGGCGTCCCGCAGCGCCTTCAGGATCGCTCCGCGGACCTGACGGTCGCTGCCCTCGTAGCGCGCCTGCTTGCGCCTGTCGTCGCCGGTGTCGGGGTATCCCGCCGCCCGCCAGGCGCAGACGGCCGCGAGCGGGCACGCCTCGCACCGCGGCGCACGCGCCGTGCAGACGATCGCGCCCAGCTCCATCGCGGCGGCGTTCACGACCGCGGCGTCCTCGTCGTCCGCGGGCAGGATCGCCGCCATCGCCGCGAGGTCCGCCTTCGCGGGCGGTCCGGGCTGCGAACGGCCGTCGACGGCGCGCGCCAGGACGCGTCGGGTGTTGGTGTCGACGACCGGATGCCGGTCCCCGTACGCGAACACTGCCACCGCGCGGGCCGTGTAGTCGCCAATCCCGGTGAGGGCGAGCAGGGCGTCCACGTCGCGGGGGACGACCCCGTCGTGCCGGTCCCGGATCTGCGTCGCCGCGCGGTGCAGCCACAGCGCCCGACGGGGGTAGCCGAGGTTCGCCCACAGCCGCACCGCGTCGGCCGGGGGAGCGGCCGCGAGGTCGGCGGGGGTGGGCCAGCGCGCGAGCCACTCCTCGAGCCGCGGGACGACCCGCGACACGGGCGTCTGCTGCAGCATGAACTCGCTGACGAGCGTGCCCCACGCGCCGAAGCCGTCGCGCCGCCAGGGCAGGTCGCGGGCGTTCTCGCGGTACCACGCGATGAGCGGCGAGGCGAGGTCGGGCACCGCTCCAGCCTAGGCTGGAAGCCATGCAGCAGAGCCAGGGGAGCGGCGGGATCCTCCTCGTCGACAAGCCGGGCGGCGTGACGAGCCACGACATCGTGGCGCGGGCGCGCCGCGCGCTGAACACCCGCAAGATCGGCCACGCCGGCACCCTCGACCCGATGGCGACCGGGCTGCTCGTCCTGGGCGTCGGTCACGCCACGCGGCTGCTCACCTACGTCGTCGGACTCGACAAGACCTACGAGGCCACCATCCGCCTGGGTGTCACGACGGACTCCGACGACGCCGACGGTGTCGAGACCGCCAGAGCGGATGCCGGTGGTGTCGCCGACGAGGCGATCCACCGCGGCATCCGCTCATTGACCGGACCCATCTCGCAGGTACCGAGCACCGTCTCGGCGATCAAGGTCGGCGGGCGCCGCGCGTACGACCTCGCGCGCGCGGGCGAGCAGGTCGAGCTGAAGGCGAGGGATGTCGTGATCAGCCGGTTCGAGGTGCGCGGCATCCGTCGGGGCGTCGACGTCGTCGACGTCGACGTGGTCGTCGACTGCTCGAGCGGCACGTACATCCGGGCCCTCGCCCGCGACCTCGGCGCGGACCTCGGCGTGGGCGGGCACCTCACAGCGCTCCGGCGCACGCGGATCGGTCCGTTCGACGTCGCCGACGCCGTCACCGAGCTGACCGAAGACATCCCGCTGCAGGATGCCGCGGGTGTCGCGGCATCCCTTCTCGGCACCTTCGCGGTCACCGCCGACGAGGCGCGCGATCTCCGTCACGGCAAGCGTCTGGTCGGGGCGGCGGACCGACTGCCGACCGACACACCCGCCGCGATCGCCCCGGACGGTGCGCTCGTCGGGATCGTCGGCCGTCGCGGCGACGACGTCAAGAGCCTCATGAACATGCCCGAGGAGCAGCCGTGATCGCGTGGTTCACCGTCGTTCAGATCGCCGTCGCGTGCGGGGCGGGCCTGCTGTGCACCGTGCTGGGTCTCGCCGGTCGTCGCCCGAGCGATCTCTCCGTGGGTACGCAGGCGCTCGTCCTGCTGCTGCTCATCGTGCAGGTCGTGATCGCGATCATCGCCCCGCTCGCCGGCAATCCGCCGACGGGGGACCTGCTGGAGTTCTGGGTCTACCTGGTCTCGGCGGTTCTCATCCCGCCGGCCGCGGTCGCCTGGGCGCTCATCGAACGCGGTCGCTGGAGCACGGTCGTCATGGGGGTCGCCGCGTTCGCGATCGCCATCATGATCTGGCGCATGAACGTCATCTGGACGGTGCAGGTCGCCTGACCCCGGCCGGGCCGCGTCCGCGGCGGTCGTAGGATTGAGGGGCCATGCCTGAGACCGCGCCGACCTCGACCGCTCCGTCGGCCGCCTCCCCGCGTCGGATGACCGGTGTCGGCCGTGTGCTCGTGGTCGTCTACGCGATCATGGCCCTCGGCGCGACGGGTCGTTCGTTCGTGCAGATCGTCCGCGAGTTCGACGACGCACCGCTCGCGTACTCGCTGTCGGCCCTCGCCGCGCTCGTCTACATCCTCGCCACCCTCGCGCTCGTGTTCAGCGCGTCCGAGCGGTGGTACCGCGTCGCGTGGGCGGCGATCGTCTTCGAACTCGTGGGTGTGCTCGTCGTCGGGACGCTCTCGCTGACGCATCCCGAGCTCTTCGACCACCCCACGGTGTGGTCGGGGTACGGCATCGGATACGTCCTCGTCCCGCTCGTGCTGCCCTTCCTGGGGCTCTGGTGGCTCATCACCCACCGGCACGCCCGGTCCGCCGCGGAGGGCGCCGCGTGATCGTCTTCCGCGATCCCGCCGAGGTGCCCGCGGGCTTCGGCCCGAGTGTCGTCGCGATCGGCAAGTTCGACGGCGTGCACTCGGGGCACCGCGCCGTCATCGACCGCGCGCGCGTGGCCGCGATGGACGACGGCGCACGCGTGGTCGCCGTCACATTCGACCGAAACCCGCTCGCCCTGCTGCGACCGGACCGCTGCCCCGAACCCCTCGTGAGCGTGGATCAGAAGATCGCCCTGCTCGCCGAGGCCGGTGTCGACGCGGTGCTCGTGCTGCGCTTCGACGAGGAGCTCGCCGCGCTCGCGCCCGAGGAGTTCGCGCAGCGCATCCTCGTCGACGCCCTGCACGCGGTGTGCGTCATGGTGGGGGTCGACTTCCGCTTCGGACGCGGCGGAGCGGGTGATCCCGCCTTCCTCACGACGTTCGGCGAGACCCACGGGTTCACGGTGGACGTCGTGGGTGACGTCCAGGGTGGCGGACGCCGGGTCTCGTCGACCTGGGTGCGCGAGATGCTCGCCGCCGGCCAGGTGGAGGACGCAGCGCGTCTGCTGGGGCGCCCGCACGCTGTCCGCGCCGAGGTGGTCCACGGGCTCAAGCGCGGCCGCGAGCTCGGCTACCCGACCGCCAACCTGTCGACGGATGCCGAGGGGTTCATCCCCGCCGACGGCGTGTACGCCGGCTGGCTGATCGACGAGGGGACGGATGCCGGGCGCGTCCGCGCCGCGACGCGATACCCGGCCGCCGTCTCGGTCGGCACGAACCCGACGTTCGACGACGTGCCCCAGCGTCAGGTCGAGGCGTACGTCCTCGACGAGACCGGCCTCGACCTCTACGGCCACACGGTGCAGGTGCAGTTCACCGCCCGCATCCGCGGCATGGTCCGCTTCGAGGGCATCGAGGCCCTCATCGAGCGGATGGATGCCGACGTCGCCGAGGTGCGGGCGGCGCTGCAGCCCGGCGCCTGAGTCCGAGCGGCGCCGGGCGAGCCGTGCCGGTCAGTAGGAGCCGGAGTCGACCGCTCCGGTCGCCTCGTCGCCGGCGTCGATGCGACGCGCTTCGCCGAGGATGACGGCGCTGCCGCTCGTGCCGAGGCGGGTCGCGCCGGCCTCGAGCATCGCGATCGCGTCGCCGTAGCTGCGCACCCCGCCGGAGGCCTTCACCTCGACGCCTGCACCCACGGTGCGACGCATGAGCTGGACGTGGGGGATCGTGGCCCCGCCGCCGGCGAATCCGGTCGAGGTCTTCACGAAGTGGGCGCCGCCGGCCTCGCTGAGGCGGCTGCCGCGCTCGATCTGCTCGTCGTCGAGCAGGGCCGTCTCGAGGATGACCTTCGTGACGCGGCCCTCCGCCGCCGCGACGACCGCGCGGATGTCCTCGACCACGACGTCGTCGAAGCCCGAGCGCAGCGCGCCGATGTTGACGACCATGTCGACCTCGCTCGCGCCGTCGGCGATCGCCTGTCGCGTCTCGGCCACCTTCGCGGCGGTCGAGGTGGTGCCGTGCGGGAACCCGATGACCGTGCCGACCGCGACGCCGGTGCCGTCGAGGCGCGCCACGGCGTGGGGGATGTCGCTCGGGCGCACGCAGACGCTGAACACACCCCATTCCGCGGCGATGTCGAGCTCGGCGTCCACGTCGGCGCGGGTGAGCTCCGGCTTGAGGATCGCGTGGTCGATGGTGGCGGCGAGTTCGCGTTCGGTGGGCATGACACCAGCGTACGCGGCACCGCGCGCGGCACCGCCGAGTCGCGGTGGGAGCCCGGGACCGCGACGCGCTAGAATGAGGGGGAAGGGCCCGTCCCGTCGCCGCCGCTCGCAGAAGCGAGTACCCGCAGCCGTGACGACCCGGGGACCACATTCGTGTCGCGACCGACCTCGCGGCCTCGCAGACCGTCGTCTCGTACGACGCTCGCCGGCATCTGCCGGTGTCACGCTCAGGAGGAGCATGCCGACCACGGCAGCCACCGCCCCCAAGACCGCCGCTCGGCGTCGTCGGGGATCATCGTCGCGCCGAGACGACGAGGCACCCCTCATCCCGATCCTCGCCCGGAAGGTGCGCGAGGTCGAGGCCAAGGCCCAGCGGGGCAAGCTCGGGCCGACCAACCGCGTCAAGTTCCAGGTGATCGCCTTCCTCGTGCGCGAGGAGCGCGCCCGCGTGAAGGCGGCGTCCGACATCGCCGACGGTGCGCGCGCCGAGCTGCTCAAGCGCCTCGACGGCGTGGCGACGATCCTCGCGAAGACCGCCGCTCGCGACACTTCGCTCATCCAGCTGCTCGAGGTCGATCAGGCGGCCTCGCCGGTCGCGCGCCGCATGCGTCGTGACTGGCTCCTCGAGTCCGGGGCGGAGCTGCCCGAGGACGAGCTCATCATCACCGACGCGAAGCCCGTGCAGGCTCCCGTCGTCCCCGAGGCGATCGCGGACCGTCAGGTGGTGCCGCCGCAGGTCGAGGCCCGCAAGGAGGCCAACCCCTTCCTCGCCCCCGACGTCGCCCTTCGCGCGCCCGTGTCGACGCCACGCCGCCGGCTCGACGGGTGGGAGCTCATGGGCCCGCTGTACAAGGCTTTCGAGACCGGTGCCGGGGGAGGGGCCGCGTCCATGGACTTGCCGCCCGTCCCCGAGTTCGACCGCATCTCGCCCAAGGGGCTCGACGTCATGCCGCACCAGTCGCGGTTCCTCGAGGCCGTCCGCACGGGGCACCGCAGCTTCCTGCTGGCCGACGAGCCGGGTCTCGGCAAGACGGCGCAGTCGGTGCTCGCGGCATCCGTCGCCGACGCCTACCCGCTGCTGGTCGTCGTCCCCAACGTCGTGAAGATGAACTGGGCGCGCGAGGTGGAGCGGTGGACCCCGCAACGTCGCGCGACCGTCATCCAGGGTGACGGCGAGACGATGGATGCCTTCGCGGACGTCTTCATCGTCAACTACGAGATCCTCGATCGCCACCTGTCCTGGCTCAGCTCGATCGGGCTGAAGGGCATGGTCGTCGACGAGGCCCACTTCATCAAGAACCTGACCTCGCAGCGCTCGCGCAACGTGCTCGCGCTCGCCTCGCGTATCCGCGAGCAGGTGCGCGATCCGCTGCTGCTCGCCCTGACGGGTACCCCGCTCATAAACGACGTCGAAGACTTCGACGCGATCTGGCGCTTCCTCGGCTGGACCAACGGCGAGAAGCCCGGTCCCGAGCTGATGGCGCGCCTCGACGAGACCGGCCTCACCCCCGCGGACAAGGCGTTCTACCCCGAGGCCCGCTCCGCCGTCATCTCGATGGGCATCGTGCGGCGCAAGAAGAAGGACGTCGCCGCCGATCTCCCCGACAAGCTCGTCGCCGACCTCCCCGTCGAGCTCGACGACGAGTACGGCCGGTCCATCCGCGCCGCCGAGCGGGAGCTCGGGGAGCGTCTGGCGGCGAAGTACCGCCGGATCATCGAAGCCCGCGGCGACCGCGTCGTCCGCGGCGAGGCCGACGAGGACATCGTGCGTCTCGTCGCGCACGGCGAGCTCGAAGAGGCCAAGGCTGCCGGCAGCGGCTCCGAGAACGTCTTCACGATGGTCCGCCGCATCGGTCAGGCGAAGGCGCAGCTCGCCGCCGACTACGCCGCGCAGCTGCAGCGCTCGGTCGGCAAGGTGGTCTTCTTCGCCAAGCACATCGACGTGATGGATGCCGCCGAGGCGCACTTCGCGTCGGCGGGGCTCCGCACCGTCTCGATCCGCGGCGACCAGACGACGCCCGTCCGCCAGCAGGCGATCGACGCGTTCAACGGCGACCCCGACGTCGCCATCGCGGTGTGCTCGCTCACGGCGGCGGGTGTCGGCCTCAACCTGCAGGCCGCCTCGAACGTCGTGCTCGCCGAGCTCAGCTGGACGGCCGCCGAGCAGACGCAGGCGATCGACCGCGTGCACCGCATCGGTCAGGGCGAACCGGTCACGGCGTGGCGCATCATCGCGGCGCACACGATCGACACGAAGATCGCCGAGCTCATCGACAGCAAGCAGGGTCTCGCGCAGCGCGCCCTCGACGGCGACGCGGTCGACCCGACCTCGAGCGACTCCGTCCAGCTGTCGGCGCTCATGCACCTGCTGCGGCAGGCGCTCGGCGCCGCCTGAGCCCGCTCGGCTGGCAGACGACGCCGTCGCGGCGATAGTGTCATCGAGGCAGCGTCGCCCCCAGCACCAACCCGAGATCACCTAAGGACCCCTCATGAAGATCGGTATCCTCACGAGCGGCGGCGACTGTCCAGGACTGAACGCCGTCATCCGGGGCATCGTGCTGAAGGGCACGACGACGTACGACATCGAGTTCGTGGGCATCCGCGACGGGTGGCGCGGCGTGGTCGACGGTGACTTCTTCCCGCTCACGCGCCACGAGGTGAAGGGTCTGTCGAAGGTCGGCGGCACGATCCTCGGCACGAGCCGGACGAACCCCTACGAGGGCCCGCGCGGCGGCGCCGAGAACATCTCGAAGACGATGTACGGCCACCGTCTCGACGGCATCGTCGCGATCGGCGGCGAGGGCACCCTGGCGGCGGCCGACCGGCTGCACAAGGACGGCATCAACGTCCTGGGTGTGCCGAAGACCATCGACAACGACCTCCACGCCACCGACTACTCGTTCGGCTTCGACACGGCGGTGAACATCGCGACCGAGGCGATGGACCGCCTGCGGACGACCGGTGACTCGCACCAGCGCTGCATGGTCGCCGAGGTGATGGGTCGTCACGTGGGCTGGATCGCCCTGCATTCCGGGATCGCGGCCGGCGCGCACGTCATCTGCATCCCGGAGCACCCGATGTCGATCGACGAGATCGCCGAGCAGGTCCAGAAGGCCCACGACCGCGGTCGTGCGCCGCTCGTGGTCGTCTCGGAGGGCTTCACCCTCACCGGCATGGACGAGGCGTACAGCGACAAGGGGCTCGACGCCTTCAACCGCCCCCGCCTCGGCGGCATCAGCGAGATCCTCGCCCCCGAGATCGAGCGGATCACGGGCATCGAGACCCGCGCGACCGTCCTCGGCCACATCCAGCGCGGCGGTTCGCCGTCGGGCTTCGACCGTGTCCTCGCGACACGTCTGGGCCTGCACGCCGCGGACGCCGTCGTCGACGGCGCGTGGGGCCAGATGGTCGCCATGCAGGGCACCGAGATCGTGCGGGTGCCCTTCGCGGAGGCGCTCGGATCGCTCCACACCGTGCCGGCGCACCGCTACGAAGAAGCCGCCGCGCTGTTCGGTTGAGTCGGCTCGCGTGACGGGCCCGTCCGCGCGGACCTCGCTGGCGCCCGCCCTGGTGGGTGCGGTGTCGGTCGGCGTCCTCACCGCCGTCCAGGCGCGCATCAACGGTCAGCTCGGCGTGCGTCTCGAGCACGCCATGGTGGCCGCCGTCATCTCGTTCGGCAGCGGTCTGCTGCTGATCGCGCTCGTCTCGGTGCTGACCCCGGGTGGGCGTCGCGGTGCGGTCCTGCTGAGCCGCGGCATCCGCGAGCGCAGCATTCCGTGGTGGATGCTGGTGGGCGGCGCCGCGGGAGCGTTGACGGTCGGTACGCAGGCCGTCGCCGTCGGGATCGTGGGGGTGTCGCTGTTCACGGTCGGCATCGTCGCAGGGCAGACGCTGGGCGGGCTGATCCTCGACCGGGTGGGGTACGGGCCCGGCGGGGCCGTCGCCGTCACGGTGCCGCGACTGGTCGGCGGCGCGCTTGCCCTGGCCGCCGTGGGCGTGGTGCTGGTCTCGGGGGACGGGCTGGCGGGCGTGCCCGTCTGGATGGTCGTGCTCCCCGTGGTCGTCGGAGCGGGACTCGCCTGGCAGCAGGCGACCAACGGCCGGCTGCGGGTGCGCGTCGGGACCCCGGTGACGGCGACGTTCGTGAACTTCACGCTGGGGACGGCGATCCTGGCGGTGCTGGCGGTCGTCGTGACGATCGTCGACGGACCGCCGGCGGCGCTGCCGTCGGAGCCGTGGCTCTACCTCGGCGGCGCGCTCGGCGTGGCGTACATCACGCTGACGGCCGCGCTGGTGGCCCGCACGGGGGTGCTCCTGTTCGGGTTGGCCGCGGTGTCGGGGCAGCTCCTCGCGTCACTGGCTCTCGATGTGCTCTGGCCTGCGCCGGCCGGACCGGGGGTCGTCATCGAAGCCGTCACGGTCGTCATCGGACTGGCGTCGGTGTTCGTCGCCGCGTTCTGGCCCGTCCGGCGCTGACGCGGTCAGCCGGTCGGGGCGGGCGACGGTTCGGCGGGAGCGGGGCTGTCGGCCGGGTCGGGCTCGGTGACGGCGTCATCAGTGGGTGCGGGGCTCGGCTCGACGGGGGCCGTGCCGCCGCCCTCGACGGTGCCCTCGTCGTCGGTGGCGCCCTCGGCCGGGGCCGTCTCCTCCGCCGGCTCCGTGGCGCCCTCGTCCGGTGTCGCCTCCTCGTCGGGCGCCTCGGTGGTCACCTCGGGCGTCGGCGTCGTTCCCTGCTCGTCCGTTGTGTCCGTGTCGCTCACGGTGTCGACCTCGTCGGGGGCCTCGTCCTCGGTGAGCGGGGCGGTCGGACTGACGTCCGGGGTGGGGTCGGTGACGGGAGCGGGGTCGGGGGGAGCTACCTCGTCGCCGCCGGCGGTGAGGGCCAGAATGCCGCCGGTCCCGGCGACGAGCGCCGCCGCGGCGGCCGCGGTGATCCAGACCGTCGCTCGGCGCCGTGACCGTCGGCGGGGCCGGCGTTCGGCCGGCTGGCCCTCGGCAGGGGCTGCCGGGGCGGGCGCCGCGTCGATGGTGCGGGTCGCCTCGGCTGCAGGCGAAGCGCTGGAGGCGGCCGCCAGCACCTGGTGGGGGCCGTCGCGGGCGTGGATGGAGGGGGAGCGGCGTCGGTCGCGGCGGCCCCGGCGGGCAGGAGAGCCTCGGTCGCCGCATCCGGAGCATGGTCGACAGAGCCCGCCGCCATCGCTGCGCCGGCGCTGCCGGCGGCCACCGCGCCGGCCGCGGGAAGCGATTCGGTGCGGGCGTCGGACGTGGTCGCGGCGAGCGCGCGTGCGCGCATCGCGACGTCGAGGGCCGTGGGCCGCTCGGCCGGGTCGATGCGCGTCATGTCGCGCAGCAGGTCCCGCCATTCCGGGTCGAGCTCCGCAGGGATCTCCGGTGGGGCCTCGAGTCGGGCGAGGGCGGTGGCGACGCCGGCCGCGTCGGGGAAGGCCCGTTTCCCTGTCAGGGATTCGATCAGGACCAGGCCGAGGGCGTAGACGTCGGCGGGCGGTGCCGGATCGACGCCCTGTACCTGCTCGGGAGCAAGGTAGGCGGCGGTGCCGATCACCTCGCCGGGGTTCGTCACCCGTGCGGTGTCGACGAGATATGCGATGCCGAAATCGGCGAGCTTGGCGCGGAACTCGTGATCGGGGAGGGGAGACGGTGCGAGCAGGACGTTGGATGGCTTGACGTCGCGGTGCACCACGCCGGCGCCGTGTGCGACGTGGAGGGCTTCGCCGAGCTCGGCGGCCATCGTCGCCGCCGCGGACGGGGTCAATGGAGACCGGGCGATGCGCGTCGTGAGGGTGGGTCCCTCGACGAGCTCCATCACGAGGTACGGCGGGTCCGCGTCGAGTTGCGCGTCGTAGAGCGTCACCAGCGACGGGTGGTTGAGCGCCGCCAGCACGCTGACCTCGCCGCGCGCACGGCTGTCGGCGGCGACTCCGTCGGCCCCCGAGCGCACGACCTTGATCGCGACCTCTCGGCCGAGGACGACGTCCTCGCCGCGGTGGACGTCAGCCATGCCGCCGCGGCCGAGCGTCTCACCGAGACGGTAACGGCCGCCCAGCAGGTCGTCTGCGTGGTCGGTGGTCTCGGGCATGTGCATCCTCCGACCGCGGCGTCCCTCACCGCGTCCGAAGCCACGGTAGACGCACGGCGCCGCGCCGACACCGGGGTTGACGGTGTCGGCGCGGCCTGCAAGCGGGGCGGTGCCCCGGAGGTCAGTCGTTCTTCGGGGTGAACGACAGCGACAGCGAGTTCATGCAGTAACGGTCGCCCGTGGGGGTGCCGAAACCGTCGGGGAACACGTGCCCCAGGTGCGAGCCGCAGTTCGCGCAGCGCACTTCGGTGCGCACCATGCCGTGGCTGCGGTCCTCGATGAGCTCGACGGCCTCCGGGCGGACCGACTCGTAGAAGCTCGGCCAGCCGCAGTGCGAGTCGAACTTGGTGCCGCTCTGGAACAGCTCTGCGCCGCACGCGGCACAGGTGTACAGGCCGGCGCGGTCCTCATCGAGGAGTTCGCCCGTCCACGCGCGCTCCGTCCCGGCCTGCCGCAGGACGGCGTACTGCTCGGGAGTCAGCTCCTCCCGCCACTGCTCGTCGGTCTTCTCCACGCGATAGCTCATGTGTTCTTCCTTCCCTCGACATATTCAACCGGACGAACCGCCCCGATGTTCCGGGATGTCGGAGGATCTCGGTCGTACCGTGGGGGAGTGCCCCTCTCCGATCGCGACCGCGCCGTCCTCGATTTCGAGGCGCGCTGGCACGGGCACTCCGGGGCGAAGGAGGAGGCGCTGCGCGCCGAGCTCTCGCTGACCCCTGCGCGCTACTACCAGCTGCTGGGGCGGATCCTCGAATCAGCGGATGCCGTCGCCTACGATCCGGTCCTCGTGCACCGTCTGCGGCGGCTGCAGACTGCGCAGGAGCGGGAGCGGCGCACCCGCTCCAGGGTGCTCCCGGCATCCGCCCGGTAGCATTCTCGGGTGCCGTCTCCGACCTCCCCGCCCGAGCCAGAGCAGCCCACCGCCGCGGACCCGTCCGAGACCGCGGCGCGCTCCGCAGTGAAGGATCGCTTCGACGACCTCCCGGCCCGTCCGGCTCGCATCGGGGCGCACCGCGCCGAAACCCCGCGGCTGCGCGTCGGCGTCATCGTGCTGTGGTCCGTGGTGGCCACCGTCGCCATCGTCGCGGCGGGGGTGCTCAGCACCCTGTTCGCGACCGGTCGACTGGACTTCAACTCCCGTTCGGCGCCCGGTTCGTCGTCGCAGGTGGTCGCTCCGCAGGTGGACACGTCGTACGAGGTGCTCGTGCTGAACGCGACCCCCGACGTCGCGCTGAGTGATGCCGTCCGCCAGGACGTGATCGCCGCCGGGTGGGCGGAGGCGGACGTCCAGGAGAGCAACGCCAGCTCCGACGACTTCCCGACCACGACCGTCTATTACGGCACGACCGCCGACGAGGCTGCGGCCCGCGGTCTGGCCGACGCGATCGGCGGCGCCGAGGTCTCCCTCGACGACACGTATCAGGTCGTCGCGCCGCCCGAGACGGCGAGCGCCGGCGGTGACCCTCGATCCCAGCTCGTGGTGATCGTCGGGCTCGATTTCGGCTCGGAGTGAGCCGTCCGCGGCGGCGCGGCCGTCGCGTGTTTCGCCGCCGTAAACACTTGGGTTCGGGAGTGTCAACAAAGCCGGGAACCGCCGGATCCGGTAGGGGGCCGTGGCTAGCATTTCGGGTGTCCTACAGCTTCAGGAGATGCGCATGACCCAGGGAACCGTCAAGTGGTTCAACGCCGAGAAGGGCTTCGGCTTCATCACGCTCGGCGACGGACAGGATGTCTTCGTCCACTACTCGAACATCGAGATGTCGGGGTTCCGCGTGCTCGAAGAGGGTCAGGCCGTCGAGTTCACCGTCGGAACCGGGCAGAAGGGCCCGCAGGCCGAATCCGTCCGCGTCGTCGCCTGACGCCGGTCGGTCAGCCCGCGTAGCGGGCGAGGAACGGCCCGCTCAGCTCGGGCGGGTTGAGTTCCGTGGCGGAGCGGTTCTCGATGGACTCGGACGCATTGCCGTCGAGCGTGGCGACGGCGTCATCGAATGCGGCGAGAGTCGCCTCGCGCAACACTGCACGGATGGCAGGGCGGCTCATCCGGGGACCTCTGCGACCGTGATCATCCATTCCTTCCGTGCGGTGAGGCGGCCGTCGCCGCGGTGCTCGCCGCGGCGTGTGCCACGGTAGCGCGAGCCGGTGTCGCGCGGCTTGCACTCCCTAGGGTCGAGTGCCAGAATGATTTAGCACTCACTCATCCTGAGTGCCAGAACTATCCCGCTCCCAGTCCCTGGGGGCACGGTACTGAACCTCACGTCCGGGAGGGACGACACACTTATGGCAAAGATCATCGCTTTCGACGAGGAGGCCCGCCGCGGCCTCGAGCGCGGCCTCAACACCCTGGCCGACGCCGTCAAGGTGACCCTCGGCCCCCGTGGCCGCAACGTCGTGCTCGAGAAGAAGTGGGGCGCCCCCACGATCACGAACGACGGCGTGTCGATCGCCAAGGAGATCGAGCTCGACGACCCGTACGAGAAGATCGGCGCGGAGCTCGTCAAGGAGGTCGCGAAGAAGACCGACGACGTCGCCGGTGACGGTACGACGACCGCCACG
Source organism: Microbacterium sp. ARD31 (assembly GCF_031844425.1). NCBI lineage: Bacteria > Bacillati > Actinomycetota > Actinomycetes > Micrococcales > Microbacteriaceae > Microbacterium > Microbacterium sp. ARD31. The sequence continues at coordinate 1,008,350 of NZ_JAUZVE010000001.1, read as the reverse complement.
GTCCTCGCTCAGGCGCTCGTGCGCGAGGGTCTGCGCAACGTCGCAGCCGGTGCCGACCCGATCTCCCTCAAGAAGGGCATCGAGAAGGCCGTCAAGGCTCTCTCCGACGAGCTGCTCGCCGGCGCGAAGGAGATCGAGACGAAGGACCAGATCGCGGCGACGGCATCCATCTCGGCTGCCGACCCCGAGATCGGTGCCCTGATCGCCGAGGCCATCGACAAGGTGGGCAAGGAAGGTGTCGTCACCGTCGAGGAGTCCAACACCTTCGGCACCGAGCTCGAGCTCACCGAGGGTATGCGCTTCGACAAGGGCTACATCAACCCCTACTTCGTCACCGACGCCGAGCGTCAGGAAGCGGTCTTCGAGGACCCCTACATCCTGATCGCGAACCAGAAGATCTCGAACATCAAGGACCTTCTGCCCGTCGTCGACAAGGTGATCCAGGACGGCAAGGAGCTCCTGATCATCGCCGAGGACGTCGAGGGTGAGGCTCTCGCCACCCTCGTGCTCAACAAGATCCGCGGCATCTTCAAGTCGGCTGCCGTCAAGGCCCCCGGCTTCGGCGACCGTCGCAAGGCCCAGCTGCAGGACATCGCGATCCTCACGGGTGGCCAGGTCATCACCGAGGAGGTCGGTCTCAAGCTCGAGAACGCCACCCTCGACCTGCTCGGCCGTGCGCGCAAGGTCATCATCACCAAGGACGAGACCACGATCGTCGAGGGTGCCGGTGACGCGTCGCAGATCGAGGGTCGCGTGACCCAGATCCGTCGCGAGATCGAGAACACCGACAGCGACTACGACCGCGAGAAGCTGCAGGAGCGCCTCGCCAAGCTCGCCGGCGGCGTCGCCGTCATCAAGGCGGGTGCGGCCACCGAGGTCGAGCTCAAGGAGCGCAAGCACCGCATCGAGGACGCCGTCCGCAACGCGAAGGCGGCCGTCGAGGAGGGCATCGTCCCCGGTGGTGGCGTCGCGCTGATCCAGGCCGGCGAGAAGGCGTTCGCGAGCCTCGAGCTCGAGGGCGACGAGGCGACCGGCGCGAACATCGTCAAGGTGGCCATCCAGGCTCCCCTGAAGCAGATCGCGCTGAACGCCGGCCTCGAGCCCGGTGTCGTGTCGAACAAGGTCGCCGAGCTCCCCGCGGGTCAGGGCCTCAACGCCGCCACGGGCGAGTACGTCGACATGTTCGCCGCGGGCATCATCGACCCGGCCAAGGTCACGCGCTCCGCGCTGCAGAACGCCGCGTCGATCGCAGGTCTGTTCCTGACCACGGAGGCCGTCGTCGCCGACAAGCCCGAGAAGGTCGCGGCGCCGGCAGGCGACCCGACCGGTGGCATGGACTTCTGATCCACCGCTGAACGGCTCACGAAGGGCCCCTCCTCCGGGAGGGGCCCTTCGTTGTCCGGCTACGGCCCAGGCTTCCGCAGAGTCTCGTGCAGAAGTCAAGGGAGCATCCTTCTCGGTCGAAGCGGACGAGTCTGGGTCCAGGCGCCGAGCACGCAGCAGTGGTGGTCGTCATCGCGCAGCGTCGCACGGGCCGTCACGTCGATTCGAGGAGGTTCCCATGACAGACCACGATGACTCCGCCGCCCACGCCGACGACGCGCCCCCGCGGAACGGTTCGGACAGCGACGGGACCGAGAAGCCCGGAGGTCTCGGCAAGGACGGCACCATCCCCGCCGATCCGGACGGCGTCGCCGCCGGGCACAGCGACACCGCGTCCCACTTCAACGCGGAGGAAGACGAGGACGCGTCCTGACGGGCGGGAGACGTCTCGTCGGCACGAAGGGCCCCTCCTCCGGGAGGGGCCCTTCGTCGTCCGCCGACGGTCAGCGGAACATGCTGGCCGCGGCCATCTCGGTCTGCGCGTACTGCTGACCGACCGCGCCGAGCGCCGTGCTGATGTCGGCGAGCGCGGCATCCAGTTCGCGTTGCGCTGCGCGCCAGCGCTCGACGACGGACTGGAAGGCGACCGACGCGCTGCCTGTCCACGACCCCTGCAGCTGGGTCAGGTGCCCGAGCATCGCGGTGGTCTCGGACTGGACACGGTCGCCCGTGGCACGGATCGTGCTGGTGGCGGCGAGGACGGCGTCACTGTCGACGGTGAAGGTGGACATCGCGGTTCCTTTCGATCGGATGCCGCCACGCTAGGAGCCGGGCAGGAGCGATCCGCGAGCAGGCCGCGGCCCTGGGGACGCCAGCGGAAGGCGCGTGCCTGGGGAGGAGGCGTCAGACATCCTCTCGCGGGGCGCGCGGCAGCGGCTGGGTCGCGAGATCGAGTGCGGCGCCGGCCGTCGCCCGGTCGACCGCGAGCGGCAGCCACACCGTGAACGTCGCGCCGCCGCCGGGGGTGTCGGTCACCTCTATCGTGCCCTGCAGGGTCGCCACGATCGACGCGACGATCGACAGTCCGAGCCCCGACCCGCCGGTCTCGCGGGTGCGCGAGGAGTCCGCGCGCCAGAAGCGCTGGAAGATCTTGGCGCGGATCTGCTCCGGGATGCCCTCACCGTGATCGGCGACCGCGATCCAGCCGCGCGCGGTCTCGAGGTCCGCGCCGACGGAGAGCTCGATCGGCGAGCCTTCGGGGGTGTAGCGGCGCGCGTTGCCGAGGAGGTTCGCCACGACCTGCCGGATGCGGTTCTCGTCGCCGAGCACGATCGGCGCCGGGGTGGCGGGGACGACGGGCACGACGATCGGCGAGGTCTCCAGTGCGGGGGGCGGGGTATCCGCTCGGCCCCGTCGGCGCAGCAGTCGTCCGGCGCCGGCGATCGGTCCGCCGCGGCGCTTGGGCGATGCCGGGTCGGGCTCGGTGAGCATGGCGAGGGGGATCGCCGAGCTCGGCGCCTGCCCGGTGAAGGTGACCTCGCGATCGGGCGCCGCCGCGCGGGCGTCGAGCGCGGCGTCGCGGGCGATGGGCCGGAGGTCGACCGGGACCACCGCGATGTCGCGCTGCTCGTCGAGACGCGCGAGGGCGAGGAGGTCCTCGACAAGGGCCCCCATCCGGATCGCCTCCTTCTCGATGCGTTCCATGGCCTGCGCCGTCTGCTCCGGGTCCTGGATGGCGCCCATCCGATAGAGCTCGGCGTACCCGCGGACGGTCACGAGCGGGGTCCGCAGTTCGTGGCTCGCATCGCCGATGAAGCGCCGCATCCGCTCGACCGTGGAGTCCCGCTCGCCGAGAGCCTCGTCGATGCGGTCGAGCATGACGTTGATCGCGGTCTTCAGGCGCCCGACCTCGGTGCCCGGAGCGATGTCGCTCATGCGCTGACTGAAGTCGCCCTTCGCGATCGTCATGGCGGTCGATTCGACCTGCCCGAGACCACGGAAGGCGAGGGTGACGAGACCGCGGGTGAGGACCGCACTGCAGAGGATCGTGAACAGGGCGAGCGCCGTGTAGATGCCGATGTAGTTGGCGACGGTGCGGTTGACGTCGTTCAGGGGCAGCGCCACCAGCTGCGTGTAGTAGTCCCGGGAGCCGGGGATCGGCAGGGTGTCGACGCTGGCGCGGTAGCGGACGGTGCCGTCAGCCGAGGCGAGGTCGAAAGGCGCCGTTCCGTTCAGGACGGTCTGATCGAGGGAGAACGTCGAGGGGAACTGCGGCGGGGAGAGCGAGGAGTCGCCGCCCGCGACGGCGAGGAGCCGCCCGTCGCCCTTGCCGCTGTAGACGGCGACGGAGAAGTCGGTCGGCGCAGCCGCGATCGGGGTGAAGGTCGCCTCGCCGTCGTCGAGGTCGACGTTCATGAGGTTGCTCGCGATGTCGGTCGTGACCGTCTGGGTGAGCGACTGGTCGACCGCGTTCAACTGCGCGTTGCGCAGGAAGATCATGGTGCCGACGCCGGCGCCGATCATCCCGAAAGCGAGGACGCTGACGGTGACGCCGGTGACCTTCGCGCGCAGGCTGAGACCGCGCCACCACCGGGTGACGCGGTCCTGCTTCTCGGTCGGGCCCAGGGGCGCCTCCGTTCAGGCGGTGCGGTCGGCCTTCAGCATGTATCCGAAGCCGCGCTTGGTCTGGATGAGCGGCTCGGAGGAGTGCGGGTCGATCTTGCGGCGCAGGTAGGAGATGTAGCTCTCGACGATGCCGGCGTCGCCGTTGAAGTCGTACTCCCACACGTGGTCGAGGATCTGCGCCTTGCTCAGCACCCGGTTCGGGTTGAGCATCAGGTAACGCAGCAGCTTGAACTCGGTGGGGGACAGGTCGATCGAGACGTCGCCGACCTGGACGTCGTGCGTGTCCTGATCCATCGTGATCTCGCCGGCCTTGATGATCGAGTCCTCGTCGGCCTGCATCGTGCGGCGCAGGATCGCCTGGATGCGGGCGACGATCTCGTCGAGGCTGAAGGGCTTGGTGACGTAGTCGTCGCCGCCGGAGTTGAGGCCCTCGATCTTGTCCTCGGTCGCGTCCTTCGCGGTGAGGAAGAGGATGGGGGCGGTGTAGCCCGCGCCGCGGAGGCGCTTGGTGACGCTGAACCCGTTCATGTCGGGCAGCATGACGTCGAGGATGATGAGGTCGGGTTCTTCCTCGAGGACGGCCGAGATGGTCTGGGCGCCGTTCGCGACGGCGCGGACCTGGTATCCGGCGAACCGAAGACTCGTGACCAGCAGGTCCCGAATGTTCGGCTCGTCGTCGACGACGAGGATTCGCGCAGCGGTCATGAGCCCATACTGGCACCGGAATCCATCGGTTTGCTGGACATTCCGGCGCTGGGTCGCCTCAGGGTACGATCCCCGCCCGGCGTGGGACAGGATGGAACGGTGACTGTTCCGCAGCCCCGACCTCCCCAGCCCCTTCCCGCCGACGCGACCGGTTCCGGTCTCGCATTCCACCGGCTCGTCTTCGCGCGCCAGCGCCGCGGCTGGTGGGTGCCGATCGTCACCGGCATCCTCGGTGTCGTCTTCTTCCTCGTCGGCTCGCTCCTGATCGGGCTGGTCTTCGGGATCCTCGTGTTCGCTGCGGACCCCGGCGCCGGTGCCGAGGTGATGCTGCGACGGCTCACGGTCATGGACGTCACCGATCCGGTGGGGCTCGCGGTCATCCTCCTCTCGCTCGCCATCCTCTGGCCGTCGTACCTCTTCGCCTCGTGGATCGTCGCGGGCAAGCGGATCGGCCACATCTCGTCGGTCGCGGGTCGACTGCGGTGGCGATGGATGCTGGTGTGCACCGGTGCCGCCGTCGTGGTCTACATCGTGGTGTCGGCGCTGACCTTCCTGATCCCCGTCGAGGAGGGCTCGAGCGGTGACCTGGTCGCGCCGCAGGACAACCCGTCGTTCGTCGCGTCGCTCCTGGTCGTGCTGCTGTTCGTCCCGTTCCAGGCGACCGCCGAGGAATACGTCTTCCGCGGCTACCTCATGCAGACGGTCGGGCGCTGGCTGCGGCATCCTGCCTGGGCGATCCTCCTGCCCGTGCCGCTGTTCGTCCTCGGGCACGTGTACGACGTGCTGGGGCAGACGAGCGTGGCCGCGTTCGCCATCGCGGCGGGCTGGCTGACCTGGCGGACCGGGGGACTCGAGGCGGCCATCGCGCTGCACGTGATCAACAACATCGTCGCGTTCGGGTTCTCGGTCTTCGGCCTCAGCGACGCGAACGCGAACGACACGACCGTGCTCGGCCTGGTGTCGTCACTCGTGATGATCGGCATCTACGTCGGGGTCGTGGAGTGGCTGTGGCGCCGCGGCGACGGTCGCCGCACGCTGCGTCTGACACCCGCACCCGAGCCCGTGTACGCCTCACCCGTCTACGGGCAGCCGGTGTACGGCCAGCCGCCGGTGTACGGCCAGCCGCCGGTGTATGGTCAGCCGCCTGTGTACGGCCAGCCGCCGGTGTACGGGCAGCCGCCGGTGTACGGGCAGCCGCCTGTGTACGGCCAGCCGCCGGTGTACGGGCAGCCTCCCGTGTACGGTCAGCCGCCTCTTATCCCCGAGCCGCAGCCGACGCCGCCGGCCGAGCCGTACTCCGGGCCGCCGCTCGAGCCTCACCAGGCCCCGCGATGGGGCGAGTATGCGCCGGCACCCGACTCCTCCCCGAGCTCGGACCTTACGCCGACCGCCTCGGACCGGGGCTCGTCGTCGGACACCAGCGGCCCGTCGGGCGACGGCGGGGCATCCGGATCGTCCTCATCGTCGGACTGACGCCGAACCTCCGCGTCGCTCAGGCGGCGCGGAGGTCGTCGGCGTCGAGGATCGTGTAGCTGTAGCCCTGCTCGGCGAGGAACCGCTGGCGGTTCTGCGCGAAGTCCTGGTCGACGGTGTCGCGGGCGATGAGCGTGTAGAAGCTCGCCTTGTGCCCGTTCGACTTCGGACGCAGGAGGCGCCCGAGGCGCTGCGCCTCCTCCTGACGCGACCCGAACGAACCCGACACCTGGATCGCGACGGAGGCGTCCGGCAGGTCGATCGAGAAGTTCGCGACCTTCGAGACGACGAGCACCGGGATGCGGGCGTGCCGGAACGCGTCGAACAGCTCTTCGCGCTCGTCGACGGGCGTCGAGCCGGTGATCTTGGGTGCGCCGAGTTCCTCGGACAGCACGTCGATCTGGTCGAGGTACTGCCCGATGACGAGGATCTGCTCGCCCTGGTGCTTGGCGACGAGGTCGCGGACGACGTCGATCTTGGCGTGCGCGGTCGCCGCGAGGCGGTACCGCTCGTCGTCGGCGGAGGCCGCGTACTCGAGGCGATCGGATGCCGGCAGGTCGATGCGCACCTCGTAGCAGACCGCGGGCGAGATGAAGCCCTGCGCCTCGATCTCCTTCCACGGGGCGTCGAACCGCTTGGGCCCGATGAGGCTGAATACGTCGCCCTCGCGGCCGTCCTCGCGCACCAGTGTCGCGGTGAGGCCGAGTCGCCGCCGTGCCTGCAGGTCGGCGGTCAGCTTGAACACGGGGGCGGGCAGCAGGTGCACCTCGTCGTACACGATGAGACCCCAGTCGAGCGCGTCGAGGAGCGCGAGGTGGGCGTACTCGCCCTTCCGCTTCGCCGTCAGGATCTGGTACGTCGCGATCGTGACGGGCTTGACCTCCTTGGACTGGCCGGAGTACTCGCCGATCTCCTCGGGTGTGAGTGAGGTGCGCTTGAGCAGCTCGTCGCGCCACTGCCGGGCGCTGACGGTGTTCGTCACGAGGATGAGGGTCGTCGTCTTCGTGTCGGCCATCGCCGCGGCGCCCACGAGCGTCTTGCCCGCGCCGCAGGGGAGCACGACGACTCCCGAGCCGCCCTCGCTGAAGATGTCGACGGCTTTGCGCTGGTAGGGGCGCAGGGTCCAGCCGTCCTCGTGCAGCTCAATCTCGTGCGGGGTGCCCGGGGTGAAGCCGGCGTGGTCCTCGGCCGGCCAGCCGATCTTCAGCAGTTCCTGCTTGATCTGGCCGCGCGCCCACGCGTCGATGACATAGGTGTCGGGCGTCGGGTGCGCGATGAGGAGCGGCTGGATGCGGCGGTTCCGCGCGATCTCGGCGAGCACGGCCTTGTCGGTCGAGCGCAGGATGAGGGTGCCCTCGTCGTCGCGCTCGATGATCAGGCGCCCGTAGCGGCCGACCGTCTCGCGGATGTCGATGGAGACCGACGGCGGCACGGGGAACTTCGCCCACCGCTCGAGGGTCGCCAGCATGTCCTCGGCGTCGTGGCCTGCGGCGCGGGCGTTCCACAGGCCCAGCCGCGTCACGCGGTAGGTGTGGATGTGCTCGGGGGCGCGTTCGAGCTCGGCGAAGATCGCGAGTTCGTGCCGCGCGTTCTCCGCGTCGGGATGCGCCACTTCGAGCAGCACGGTGCGGTCGCTCTGGACGATGAGGGGGCCGTCAGCCATAACGGACGAGTCTACCGGCCCTGCCGGTCGCCCCGGCCCGACCGGCCACGGTGCGGGACCGGTCAGGCCGGGCGCACGCTCACGATGCTCGACAGCGGGAGGGTGCGTTCGACGTCGGCGGCGCGGTCGCGGCCGCGCAGGCGTCCGCCGCCGAGACCCGCCGCCTCGAGCGTCACGTCGCGCGAGGAGCCGTCCGGCATGCGCACCGTGATCTCGATCGTCGCGCGGGTGCGGACGGCCTGGTCGAGCTCGCGTTCCAGCCAGGCGGCATCCGCGTCGTCCGACAGACTCGCCCGGAGCGTCTCGATGAGGGTGCGGTACCGCTCGGATGCCGGGGGTTCGGGTCCGGCGTCCTCGACCGCCTCGTGCCGACCGAGCGCGCGCGGCGAGCCGTCGGCGTCCACGGCGAGCACGGGATAGCGGGCGTCCGCGAGCATCCAGTAGGTCGTCTCGGGGCTCGTGCGCGTGACGAGGTCGTCGCCGTCGAGCACGAGTCCGAGCGGACGCAGCGCCTGGTCGACGCCTATCGCCTCCAGGAGGTCGGGATCGCCCGAGACCCGCGTGTACCCCTGCTGGTCCGGTCCGACGCGCAGCCGACCGTGACGCGCGGCGGCGCGCTCGATCTCGTAGGCCAGCGGCTGCGGCACGCCCGTGAGCGACAGGTCGGTGAGGAAGGCGGTGAGGGATGCCGCGGTCTCGCCGGCGGCGAAGGCGGCGCCGATCGTCTCGGCCGTGAACCGGTACGTCGCGGCCTGCGCACGCGATTCGCGCCGCGCCGTCGTCCGCAGGCGCTGGTCGAGTCGGGGCTCGAGCGGACCGGGGGCGATCGCCGTCAGGTCGTTCTGGAGGTAGACCTTGTCGACCTCGTGGGGGAGGAGGGAGCGCAGGGTGCCGGCGTCGGCATCCGCACCGGCAGCGAGTCCCGCGGCCCAGGTGGGCGGCGTGCCGTCGGGGGCGGTCATGGCCCACTGCGTGAGCATGGCGGCGAGGTGGCCGACGCGATCGGGCCACGCTGGGTCGAACGGATGGGCACCGGGCCACTCGGCGGCGGGGCGCCATCCGCCGTCGGGCGTGCGGAGCGCGCGGGGGAGTCGGTCGCGCAGGCGGTGGGCGACGTCGAGCCAGCGCTCGAGGGTGCGCGTTCCGAGCCACCGCGTCCCCGCGTCGGAGACCGTCCAAGTCCGCTCCGAGCCCGACAGCAGTCCCGCGTGCGCCGCGATCGCGACGAGGGTGTCGGCGTCCTCCGACGTGTGCGCGGCTCCGATCTCGACGAGGCGGCGGCGGTCGCCGGCGCTGAGCGCCCCCGAACCGATGCGTCCGAGCGGGCTGCGCGAGGCGGCGTGCAGGATGTCGGCGAGCGAGGCCACGGCGTCGAAGGCGCGCTCGGCACTCGCGGCATCCGATTCCGCTCCGCCGTCGAAGACCGTCGGCGCGGTGACGGGCGTCGCCGAGGCGAGCGCCGCTGCGACCGCCTCATAGGGGCGTCCGGCGTCGTCGACGAGCGCGCGGCCCACCAGGCCGTCCCGGACGGCGGGGGAGACGGCCACGCCGTTTCGCGCGGCCGCGCGCACGGCGGCGGCGTCGACGTCGGAGACCTCCGCCAGTGCGCGGGTCAGCTGCGCTGGATCGAGCAGGGCGTCAGCGGCGTCGAAGAAGTCGGTCCAGGAGGTGCGGGGGGAGACGTGGCGGGCGTCGAAGAGGGCGGCGAGGGCGTCCGGATCGAGTGTCGCGAGGCGGGTCGCGAGAGCACGAGCGTCGGATGCGGTCACGTCAACGACCCTTGTTGGCCCGTCCCCGTCGCACGAAGGTCATGATCAGCAGGGTCAGCAGCAGCGCGAAGGCGATCGGCGGCGCGACGTAGACGATCAGCGTCACGACGGGCCAGAACCCGGTCGCGAAGTCGGCCTGCTCGAGGCCGCCCGGGCCGGACGCGATGATGATCGACAAGAAGCAGACGACCGAGAGCACCAGCAGCCCAAGGGACATGAACGCCAGGATGCGGTCGATGCGACGGACGGGAAGATCGCCGGCCGAGGGCGGAGTGCTCATCCGATCAGAGTAGCGGCTCGCCGGGGTGCCGTAGTCTGGTCGTGGGGCTGAGACGGTCCCACTTTTCCATGCCCGCACGCGGGCTCGAGCAGCGAGGTTTCGACACATGCCCACCGGCAAGGTCAGGTTCTACGACGAGGCGAAGGGATTCGGCTTCATCACCGACGACGATGGTCAGGACGTCTTCCTGCACGCGACGGCGCTCCCCGCCGGGACCACCACGATGAAGCCCGGTACGCGCCTGGAGTTCGGCGTCGTCGACGGCCGCCGCGGCCTGCAGGCGCTCGCGGTCCGTGTGCTCGACGCGCCCGTGAGCCTCAGCAAGCGCAACCGTCCGAAGGCCGACGACATGGCCGTGATCGTCGAGGACCTCGTGAAGCTCCTCGACGGCATCGGCGGCGACCTGCGTCATGGCCGCTACCCGAGCACGTCGCACGGCAAGAAGGTCGCGGCGATCCTGCGCAAGGTTGCCGATGACCTCGATGCCTGAGCAGCCCGCCGAGACCGAGCAGCCCGCCGAGGTCGAGCAGGCCGCCGAGGCGGAGCAGCCTGCCGAGGCGGAGCAGCCCGCCGAGGCCGAGCAGCCCGAAGCGGCGGAGCCTGCGGCGGTCGAGGAGCCGGAGTCCGCTCCGGACGAGCCGATCGTCGTCGACGAACGGCTGTTCCACGCGCACGACCTCGCGCGCGCAGCGCTGCGCGAGGTGACTCCGGAGTCGACGATCGGCGAGGCCGCCGGTTACATCGTCGAGGACGGCGGGGTCGTCTCGCTGCGGTTCGCCAACCGCATGGACGGCTATCCCGGGTGGTTCTGGACCGTCAGTGTGGCGGTCGTCGAGGGCGCCGAGCCGACCGTGCTCGAGGTCGAGCTGCTTCCCGGTGACGGCGCGCTGCTCGCTCCCGAGTGGCTGCCGTGGGCCGAACGTCTGGCCGAGTACCAGGCGGCCCAGGCCGCGGCGGGCGGGGACGACGAGTCCGAGGACGACGAGGACGACGACGCCTCCGATGAGGACGAGGACGACGCGGAGGACGCCGAAGACCTCGATGCGGCCGATTTCGACAGCGACGGGTCGCCGATCCTGCACGCCGGGGACGTCGACGGCGTCGACATCGACGAGCTCGACGACACCGCCGCCGATGCCGAGCAGACGGCCGACGACGACGATGAGTCGGACGACGACGACGAGGACGACGAGGACGACGAGTCGGGGGAGTCGCTGCGCGAGTACTGACGCGCGGCATCCACTGTCACACGACGGCGGCCCCGGGGAATCGCTCCTCGGGGCCGCCGTCGTACAGCCGGGTCAGTCGGCGAGGTGCTCGACCGTGTAGTCGATCGCCTGGATGAGCGTCCGCACATCGGACGGCTCGATCGAGACAAAGGTCGCGACGCGCAACTGGTTGCGGCCGAGCTTGCGGTACGGCTCGGTGTCGACGATGCCGTTGGCGCGCAGGCTCTTCGCGATCGCGGCGGCATCCACCGCCTCGTCGAAGTCGATCGTGACGACGACGGGGGAGCGGTCGGCGGGGCTCTGGACGAACGGGGTCGCGAACGAGGCGGCATCCGCCCACTCGTACAGCGCACCCGACGACTCCGCGGTGCGGGCACCCGCCCAGGCGAGCCCGCCGTTGCGGTTGATCCACTGCAGCTGCGTATCGAGCAGCTGCAGCGTCGCGATGGCGGGGGTGTTGAGCGTCTGCTGCAGGCGCGAGTTGTCGAGCGCGTTCTTGAGGCTCAGGAACTCCGGGATGTACCGACCGGATGCCGCGACCCGCTCGATCCGCTCGATGGCGGCCGGCGACACCGCGGCGTACCAGAGGCCGCCGTCGGAGCCGAGGTTCTTCTGCGGCGCGAAGTAGTAGACGTCGGTCTCGGTGACGTCGAAGTCGATGCCGCCGGCGGCGCTCGTCGCGTCGACGACCGTCAGGGCGCCGGCGTCGCCGAGCACGCGGGTGATCGCGGTCGCGACACCGGTCGACGTCTCGTTGTGCGGCAAGGCGTAGACATCCACGCCCTCGACCGCCTCGGGGGCGACGCTCGTGCCGGGCGCCGCCTTGCGGACGTCGGGGGCCTCGAGCCACGGGGCGGCGGCGGCCGCGGCGAACTTGCCGCCGAACTCGCCGAAGACGAGGTTCTGGGCGCGCTTCTCGATGAGGCCGAAGGCGGCGGCATCCCAGAACGCCGTCGAGCCGCCGTTGCCGAGGATGATTTCGTAGCCGTCGGGCAGGCGGAGGAGCTCGGCGAGACCGGAGCGCGTGCGACCGACGAGGTCCTTCACAGGGGCCTGGCGGTGCGACGTCCCGAACAGCGACGCTCCCTGCGTGACGAGCGCTTCGAGCTGCTCGGCACGGACCTTGGACGGGCCGCAGCCGAAGCGTCCGTCGACGGGCAGGAACTCGGGGGGCAGGGTCACAGTCGCCATGCCGAGAAGTCTAGGGCGAGAGCCCCCGGCGCCCCGGCCGCGTGACGCCCCGTGAGCGGATGCCGGATAGGCTGGGAACGCACTGTCTCCCGCGCGAAAAGGCCACTGATGACCGACCTCATCGACACCACCGAGATGTATCTGCGCACCATCCTCGAACTCGAGGAGGAGGGCATCACGCCGCTCCGCGCACGCATCTCGGAGCGCCTCGGGCACTCGGGTCCCACGGTGTCGCAGACGATCGGGCGCATGGAACGCGACGGTCTCGTCGTCGTGTCGGAGGATCGCAAGCTCGAGCTCACCGACCCGGGGCGCCAGAAGGCCGTCGACGTCATGCGCAAGCACCGCCTCGCCGAGCGGCTGCTCTCGGACGTCATCGGTCTCGACTGGGCCTACGTCCACGAAGAGGCGTGCCGCTGGGAGCACGTCATGAGCGAGCTCGTCGAGCGTCGCCTCATCGAGCTGCTCGATCACCCGACCGAGTCCCCGTACGGCAACCCGATCCCGGGACTCGACCAGCTGGGCGACGTCCCGGCGAACGCATTCGACAGCGGTGTCGTGGGTCTGGTCCGCCGACTGACGGATGCCGGTGGCCCGATCACCGGCAGCGTGCGGCGTTTGGCGGAGCCGATCCAGGTCGATCCCGAACTGCTCGCGCAGCTGCGTGACGCGGGTGTCGTCCCCGGACGCACGGGCACCTTCCGCTTCAACGAGGGGTACGTCCTCGTCGAGATGGACGGTGTCGACGAGGCCCTCGAGCTGCCCGTCGAGGTCGCCTCCCACATCTTCCTCGTGGACGTCCGCGAGATCTGAGCCGTCGTCACCGGCCCTCGGTTCGGGGGCGGGAGCGTGACATATTCGTTACCTTCGGGTAGCCTCGGAGAGTCCATCGGCGAGAAGCCCGCCACGGACCGCTCCGCGAGTTGCCTCTCCGGCTCGTCATTCGCGAAGTGCCCCGTACATCTGTGCCCGACACTGAGTGCCGACGAGCCAGCATCCTGCCAGCAGGGATGCGGAGGCGCCGGAGGACAGCTTGGCTGAAGAGTTCCACCCGTCGAACGAGATTTCTGAGGCGTCGACGGCCCCCCGTAGAGGTCGTCTGAGCCGCCGCGTCGCCGCGAAAGCGCCCGCGACCCGTTCGACCGCCACCCGTCCGCACCCCGTCCGCAGTTTCGTGACCGTCGCCGCCGTCGCCGGCATGGTCGCCACCGTGGCCATCCCCGCTTTCGCGGCGACCGACCGCGGCGACGTCGCCGAGGCGCGCACGCTGCAGCAGATCTCCGCCGACGACGCGCAGTCGCTCGTCGTCGCCTCGGAGGGCAGCCCCGAGACGCTCGAGCGCGGCGGCTACTCCGCCACGACGCCCGAGGAGATCGCGGCCGCCAAGGCGAAGAAGGCAGCGGAAGAGGCGGCCAAGGCTGCTCTCGCCGCGCGCCTCGCCGCGGCATCCAGCGCGTCGAGCTCCAGCTCGCGGTCGTCGAGCTTCTCGTCCTCGGTGCCGCTCGTCGCTCCGGGATCGGGCACCGTACGTCGCCCGCTCGCTAACTTCAACAACTTCGGCCGTCCGTACGCCGGTCACAAGGGAACCGACTACATGGACGGTCGCGGCGAGCCGATCTACGCGGTCGCCGACGGCACCGTGGTCGCCTCGTCCGAGTCCGGACCGGGGTGGGGTGTGTACGTGAAGATCGCCCACAACATCGGCGGCACGAGCGTCACCTCGCTCTACGCGCACATGGACTGGGGCACGCGTCGCGTCTCGGTCGGTGAGAAGGTCTCGGCCGGGCAGCTGATCGGTCAGGTCGGCGACACCGGCCGCGCCAACGGCACCCACCTGCACCTCGAGATCCGCGTGAACGGCGGATACACGAACGCCGAGTCCTGGCTGCAGGCCAACGCGGGCTGACGACACACGGCATCCGTTCGTCTGCTGTTCGCCCTCGGGCCTCCCTGGGTGTATTACCCTGACCCCGACGCTCGTTCGAGCCGAGGGGAGCCGCATGGACATCCAACCCCGCATTCGCAACCGGAATGCGCTAGGTCGGCATGTGCTGCGGCATCGTGTGCACGATTGCCACGACGTCGGTCGTGCGATGAAGGCGCTGTCATCATGACAGCGCCTTTTTTCGTGCCCGCACCCCTCTCGACCCGTGCCGCGTCGACGCAACGGAAGGCCGCTGAAGCCGTCACGGCAGTTCGAGAGGACACCCCATGCGCACCCTGGTGCTGAACGCAGGTTACGAACCCCTGGCCGTCGTCTCCTTCAAACGAGCGCTCGTGCTCGTCATGACGGAGAAGGCCACCATCATCGAGCGCGTCGAGGAGGATCCCGTCTGGGGGACCCGCGACGTGTACGACCGCCCCGCCGTCATCGTGCTGACCCGCTACGTGCGGATCCCCGCCGGGCGTCGCGTGCCCGTCACGCGCCGCGGGGTGCTGCGGCGCGACGGCAACCGGTGCGCCTACTGCGGCAAGAGCGCGACGACGATCGACCACGTGCTGCCGCGGTCGCGCGGGGGAGCGGACTCGTGGGAGAACCTCGTCGCCGCGTGCCTGCGGTGCAACAACGTGAAGGGCGACCGGACTCCCCAGGAGATGCACTGGGAGCTGCGGTGGACGCCATCGGCCCCGCGCGGCGCCGGCTGGCGCGTGCGCGGCACCGAGCGCACCGATCCGGCCTGGGAGCCGTACCTGGCGCTCGCCGCGTAGCGCGGGGGCCGGCGCGCGCGGTGCGCGTGGTGGGCGTGCCGTGGTGCGGCATCCGTCGAGACTGCATGACGCGCCCGAAACGGGAGCGTGTTTCGCGCGCGTCATGCCGTCTCGATGCGGGGGGGCGTTCCGCGGTGACGAGCGGGGGTGTGGGGAGTGGGCTCGCGTGTCGGAGCGCTCGCGTAGCGTGAGGTTCGACCGACACCACGGCCCGCGGGAGCATCATGGACACGACGACGGTAGTGCTGCCTGTGGTTCTGGGAGCTCTCGTCGTGGGTTTGGTCGGCTGGGTAGTGGTCTCGCATCGGCGGCACACGCGTCGGCTGACTGCTCTCGCGGATGCTGCCGCACGCGAGCGCCAGCAGTGGGAGATGCACCTGCAACATGTCGTACATGAGGCCACATCGGCCCATCTCGCCGAGGTCGCGGTGGAGCGACGGGAGAGGGAGGAAGTCGAGGCTCTCGTCGCTCGCTATCACCAGGCGTACACGGCATCCCTCAAGTGGGAGGTGGGGAGTCGGGCGACGCTCCTGGGGTTGCTGTCGCAGCACGGCCTGGACGGCGTGTTGTTCTCAGGGGTCGTCTTCACGACAGTCGGGCGTGGCCAGCAGAGATACGTGACACAGCTCGATCACGTGCTGCTCCTGGATGATCGCGTGATGGTGATCGAGGCGAAGAACTGGAAGGGCGTCGTGTTCGACGGGGTGGCTCCATCGTCCCTGCACGCGGCGTTCGGCGCGCTCATCGACGCCGGTTCGGACGGGGAGTTCGCCATCCACGTGCGGCGTCCGGAACAGGGAACAGGGCTCTTGATCACGCGGCATCCGGACCCGAGCGGTAGCTCGGAGAAGCACACCGTGGCTCCGCGCGCGCAGGTCCGAAGACAGGCCTTCGCGCTGCGCCGGCTCATCGAAGCCAGGACCGGTGAGGACCTCAGCATCGACGCGTGCGTGTTCTACTCCCACAAGAGCGTCCGACTCTTCACGCCGATGAAGGGGGCTCCGTCACGGACGCCGTACACCCCGGTCTTCGACACTGCGGGTATGGGGGCCCACCTCAGCGCGCTCGGCCCCGGTCGCGTGGGACCGGGCCTCATCGGGCGGCTCGCCCCGGGCCTGGGTTCGATGGCGACGGATGCGACGGGCGTTGGTGCGCACGCCGAGGCATGGCAGAGCGTTCTCGACGCCGGTCGGGGTGAGGCCGTGGGCTGAACCGCGTCATCCGTCATGCCGTCTCGATGCGGGGGTGGGAGCGATGTCCGTGGCCGTGCGTATCTTCGAACTCGACCGCTTGAGTCACTCGAACAAAGCTTCTACCATGTCGAGGTGAGATCCATCGTGCGAAACACCGCCACTGCCCAAGAGGTGCAGCGGCTGCGTGCGCAGATGGCCGCGATCCAGGGGCGCAAGCTCGATGCGCCGCCCCTTCCTACCCATCCTGCCCTGGCCGAGCTGCTGCCGGGCGGGGGACTGCGCCCCGGTTCGTCGTATGCGATCGGCGGATCGATGTCGCTGCTGTTCGGTCTGCTGGCGCAGCCGTCGCAGACGGGCAGCTGGTGCGGGGTGGTCGGGATGCCGGGGTTCGGCGCCGAAGCAGCCGAGAAGGCGGGGGTCGACCTCTCGCACCTCGTGCTGATCCCGGAGCCTGGGCCGCGCTGGCTCGCGGTGACCGCGACGATCGCCGACGTGCTGCCGGTCGTCGCAGTGCGGCCGCCGAGCAGAGCGAAGGATGCCGAGATCTCGCGGCTCGCGGCCCGCATGCGCGAGCGGGGGGTTGTGCTGCTCGTGCAGGGGCCGTGGCCGCAGACCGAGGCGATGATCGATGTGACGGATGCCCGGTGGTCGGGGCTCGGCGACGGGTACGGCGTGCTCGAGGGGCGCGAACTGACCGTCACGGTGACGAGCCGGCGCTTTCCGGTGCCGCGGTCGTCGCGGATGCTGCTGCCCGCCCCCGACGGGGCGATCGCGGTGCGCGAGCAGCCCGTTGCCCCCGTGGTCGACCTGCCGATGCGGGCGGTGAGCTGATGGATCCCGCGCTCGTCGACACCGGCACCGAGCCGGTCCGCAGCCTCGTCGTGTGGGTGCCGGACTGGCCGGTCGTCGCGCTCGCCCGCGAGGGCCTCGCCGACGCCGCACAGCCGATCGCCGTCTTCGCCAAGGGGATGGTCGCGGCGACGTCGCCCGCCGCGCGCGGCGACGGGGTGCGACGGGGGATGCGGCGCCGCGACGCGCAGGCGCGGTGCCCGCAGCTGCAGGTCGTCGACGCCGACGACGCGCGCGACCATCGCACGTTCGCGCCGCTCATCGCCCGGCTCGAGGAGATCGCGCCGGGGGTGCAGCTGCGCGAACCGGGGCTGTGCGCGCTGCGGGTGAAGGGTCCGGCCCGCTTCTACGGCGGCGAGGCGGGCGCGGCGACGGCCCTCACCGGCGCGCTCGCCGAGCTCGGCGTGCTCGACGTGCGGGCTGGCGTGGGCGACGGTCCGTTCACGGCGGAGCAGGCGGCGCGGGCGACCGGCGCCGACACTCCGCTGCGGATCGTGCCGCCGGGGGCGGCGGCCGCGTTCCTCTCGCCGCTGCCGGTGTCGGCGCTCGAGGACGAGGGAATCGCGAGCCTGTTCGCGCGTCTCGGCATCCACACCCTCGGTCAACTCGCCGCGCTGCCGCCGCAACGGCTCGTCGAACGGCTCGGTCCCCGTGGGGCGCGGCTGCACGCGCTCGCGTCGGGGCTCGACTCGCAGCCGGTGCAGCCGCGCACGCCGCCGCCCGAGCTCGAGCGCGAGGTGAGCTTCGAGCCGCCGCTCGAGATCGCCGACCAGGTCGCGTTCGGCATCCGGCTCGCCGCGGAACAGTTCATTTCGGGACTCGGCGCCGTCGACCTCGTCTGCACCGAGCTGAGGGTCGCGCTGACGGGCGACCGCGGCGATCACAGCGAGCGGGTGTGGCTGCATCCGGGCGCGTTCGATGCGGCGGCCGTCGTCGACCGGGTGCGCTGGCAGCTCGCCGAGCGGGGGCTCAAGAGCGCCGTCGCGAAGGTGCGGATCGCGCCCGAGAAGGTGGATGCGGCATCCCATCACGTGAAGGGGCTGTTCGGCTCGGGTCCCGAAGAGCGTGTGCACTCGGCACTCTCGCGCGTGCAGGCGATGCTCGGGCACACCGGCGTCGTCACCCCGCAGGTCGGCGGCGGGCGCTGGCTCGCCGAGCGGCAGGTGCTCGTGCCGTGGGGGGACCGTGCCGTGATCGCCGAGCG
This sequence comes from Microbacterium sp. ARD31, assembly GCF_031844425.1. Lineage (NCBI taxonomy): Bacteria > Bacillati > Actinomycetota > Actinomycetes > Micrococcales > Microbacteriaceae > Microbacterium > Microbacterium sp. ARD31. The sequence continues at coordinate 990,137 of NZ_JAUZVE010000001.1, read as the reverse complement.
GGCGCGGCCGTGGCCGGGGAGCCTGCCCGACCCGCTGCCGGCGACGGTGTTCCCCGAGCCGGTGCCGGTCGCCGTCATCGACCGCGACGACGACATGGTCGCCGTCGACGGCCGCGGCGAGCTGACGGCCGAACCGGTCGCGCTGATCCTCCCGGGAGCGCCGGACGCGTCGGGGGCGCGCAGGCCCCGGCATCCGCGTCGCATCTCGTCGTGGGCGGGACCGTGGCCCGTCATGGAGCGGGGGTGGGATGCCGCCCGCGCCCGTCGCGCGCACCGGTTCCAGGTCGTCGACGAGGCGCAGACGGCGTGGCTGCTCGTGTGCGAAGAGGGTGTCTGGCACGCCGAGGGCAGGTACGACTGATGGGCTGGGGCAACAACCCGTCGGTGTCGTGGTCGGAGATGGAGCGGATCCTCAGCGACCGGCGCCGGCCCGAGGGGGCGCCGGCGGGCACCGACGGCGGCGACAGTCCGGCGTGGTCGCACAAGCGAGGGAAATACCGCGCGCCCGAGATCGAGCGGCCGCGGAATGCCGTGCCCTACGCCGAGCTGCACGCGCACTCGTCGTTCTCGTTCCTCGACGGGGCATCCTCGCCCGAGGACCTCGTCGAGGAGGCGGAGCGGCTCGGGCTGCACGCTCTCGCGATCACCGACCACGACGGGTTCTACGGCATCGTCCGGTTCGCCGAAGCGGCCGAGCACCTGCAGCTGCAGACCGTGTTCGGTGCCGAGCTGTCGCTGGGGCTGCCCGGTCCGCAGAACGGCGAGCCCGATCCGCACGGCACGCACCTGCTGGTGCTCGCTCGCGGCGAAGAGGGGTACCACCGGCTCGCCGCCGCCATCACGCACGCGCAGCTGTCGGGAGGTGAGAAGGGGCGTCCGGTGTACGACCTGCACGACCTCGCCGACCGGGCGGGCGGGCACTGGCAGGTGTTGACCGGATGCCGCAAGGGCGCCGTCCGGCAGGCGCTCGCCGCCGACGGGCCGGCCGCCGCGGCGTACGAGCTCGATCGGCTCGTCGACCTGTTCGGGTCAGAGCGGGTCGACGTCGAGCTCATCGACCAGGGGGCGCCGACGGACTCGCGCGACAACGACGTGCTCGCCGCCCTCGCCGCCGAGCGCGGGCTGCCGGTCGTCGCGACGAACAACGTGCACTACGCCGTGCCCGAGAAAGTGCACCTCGCGGCGGCGGTTGCGGCGGTGCGGGCGAACCGCGGGCTCGACGAGCTCGACGGCTGGCTGCCCTCGCATGCGAGCGCGCACCTGCGGTCGGGCGCCGAGATGGCGCGGCGGTTCCGGCGGTACCCGGGGGCTATCGAGCGCACCGTCGTGCTCGCCGACGAGCTCGCGTTCCCGTTGCGCCGCGCGAAGCCGGCGCTGCCGAAGATGCAGGTGCCCGAGGGGCACACGCCGATGACGTGGCTGCGGCACCTCGTATGGGAGGCGGTTCCCCGCAAGTACCCGGATGCCACCGACGCGAACCGTGCGCGCATCGAGAAGGAACTCGGCGTCATCGAGCAGAAGGACTTCCCGGGGTACTTCCTCATCGTGCACGGCATCGTGCAAGAGGCGCGGCGTCGCGGCATCCTGTGTCAAGGACGGGGGTCCGCCGCGAACAGTGCCGTCTGCTACCTGCTCGACATCACGGCGATCGACTCGATCTTCTACGATCTGCCGTTCGAGCGGTTCCTGTCGGCGCTGCGCGACGAGGAGCCCGACATCGACGTCGACTTCGACTCGGATCGGCGCGAGGAGATCATCCAGTGGGTCTACGAGACGTACGGGCGCGAGCGGGCGGCGCAGGTCGCGAACGTCATCCAGTACCGGCCGAAGAACGCGGTCCGCGACATGGCGAAGGCGCTGGGGCATTCGCCGGGGCAGCAGGATGCCTGGTCTAAGCAGGTCGAGCGCTGGGGGGCGGTGCTCGACACCCCGCCCGATCACGACATCCCGGAGCGGGTGATCGAGTATGCGGGGGAGCTGTTGAAGGCGCCGCGGCACCTCGGCATCCACTCGGGCGGGATGGTGCTGACGGATCGTCCGGTCGGTGAGGTCGTGCCGATCGAACACGCGCGCATGGAGAACCGCACCGTCATCCAGTGGGACAAGGACGACGCGGCGTGGATGGGGCTCGTGAAGTTCGACCTGCTGGGGCTCGGGATGCTCGCCGCCCTGCAGTACTGCTTCGACATGATCGCGGCGGCGACGGGGGAGACGTGGTCGTTGGATTCGATGCCGAAGGAGGAAGCGGCGGTCTACGACATGCTGTGCCGCGCCGATTCGATCGGCGTGTTCCAGGTCGAGTCCCGCGCGCAGATGGGGCTGTTGCCCCGCCTGCAGCCGCGGAAGTTCTACGACCTCGTGGTCGAGATCGCGCTCATCCGGCCGGGTCCGATCCAGGGCGGCGCGGTGCACCCGTTCGTGCGGCGCAAGCTCGGCGACGAGCCGATCACCTACGCGCACCCGAAGCTGAAGCCTGTGCTGGAGCGGACGCTCGGCATCCCGGTGTTCCAGGAGCAGCTCATGCAGATGGGCATGGCGATCGGTGACCTCTCGGGGGAGGATGCCGACCTGCTGCGCCGTGCGATGGGGTCGAAGCGCGGGATTGAGCGGATCGACTCGCTGAAGAAGAAGCTGTACGAGGGGATGGCGCGCAACGGCCTGACCGGCAAGGCCGCCGACGACATCTACGTGAAGATCCAGGCGTTCGCGAACTTCGGGTTCGCCGAGAGCCATTCGCTGTCGTTCGGGCTGCTCGTGTACGCGTCGTCGTGGCTGAAGCTGCACTATCCGGCGGCGTTCCTCGCCGCGTTGCTTCGCGCGCAGCCGATGGGCTTCTACTCGCCCGCGACCCTCACCGCCGACGCCCGGCGACACGGGGTGGAGGTGCGGCGCCCGGATCTGCACGCGTCGGGGGTGGACGCGGGGCTCGAGCCGGTTGACGAGGGCGGGGCTGGAGCGGAGGTCGGCCGTCGCGCGGGGATCGGCCGTGCCGCGGAGGTCGGCCTTGCCGCGGAGATCGGCCGTCACGAGGAGGTCGGCCGTGCCGCGGAGGTCGGCCGTGCCGCGGAGGTCGGCCGTGCCGCGGAGATCGGCCGTCACGAGGACGTTTCGAGCGGGATTCCTCCTCGGGAGCGCAGATCTCCGCTCGAAGGCCGGGATTTCGAAGGGCGGGATGCCGGGGGTGCCGGCCCGGGCGACGGCTCCGATGCCGAGCACCGCCGCCCGCCGACGGGCCGGGACTCGTGCACCGACCGCATCCAGCCGCCGGTGCCGGAGTTCGACCGGTCGCTACCGGACGACTCGGCGGCGCATCGGCGGGACGGCAACTTCGCGGTGCGGCTGGGGCTCGCCTCGATCACGGGCATCGGCGTGCCGCTGGCGACGAAGATCGTGGCGGAACGCGAGGCATCCGGTCCGTACCGGGACCTGCGCGACCTTGTGCGTCGCACCGGCGCGACGGCGGCGCAGCTCGAGGCGCTCGCGACGGCGGGCGCGTTCGAAAGCCTCGGGATCACGCGGCGCGAGGGCATCTGGCTGGCGGGGGATGCCGCGCAGGACCGGCAGGAGTTCCTCGAGGGATCGCTCGTCTCGGTGCAGCCGCCGCTGTTCCCCGACCAGTCGAGCTACGACGTGCTCGCCGCGGATCTGTGGGCGACGGGGGTGTCGGCCGACGACCATCCGCTGACGCACTACCGCTCGCAGCTCGACGCGCGCGGGGTGATCACCTCACGCGGGATGCGCGAGCACGAGGTCGGGCGGCGCATCGAGGTCGCGGGTCTGGTGACGCACCGGCAGCGGCCGGCGACGGCATCCGGGATCACGTTCCTGAACCTCGAGGACGAGCACGGCGTCATGAACGTCATCTGCTCGGTCGGGGTGTGGAACAGGTACCGCCGCATCCTGCGCGACAGTCCCGCCCTGATCGCGCGCGGCATGCTCGAGCGTTCACCCGAGGGCGTGACGAACCTCGTCGCCGACGGGTTCGAGGATCTGCGGGTCGGGGTGCAGCACCGGTCCCGGGACTTCCGGTGAGCTCTGCCCGGTGCCCGCCGGTCGCCCGCCCAACACGCGCGTCGCGCCCGTCGCCCGCCCAACGCGCGCGTCGCGCGCATCGCCCGCCCAATGCGCGCGTCGCGCATCCGCCGAATCACCATCCGCGTGCCGAGACACCCCCCGAATGCGCGGATTCGGGGGGTGATTCGGCGCGCGAGTGGTGACTCGGCGAGGGGGCTAGCGGGACAGCAGCTCGGCCCGGATTCGCTCCGCCACCGCCTCGCGGAGCGGGCGGACCGCGTCGACGTCCCACGACTCGGGATTCGGGAAGGACCACTCCAGGACTTCTCCCCGCGGATCGGCCGGCAGCGTCAGGCCGGGCTTCATGAGGACGACGACGTCGGCCTCGTCGAGGTCGGTGGGTGTGACCGACCGCGGCACGCGCGCCGAGATGTCGACGCCGATTTCGGCGAGCGAGGCGGCGACGGCGTCGTTCACTTCGTCGGCGGGGGAGAGTCCCGCCGAGGTCGCAGCGAACCTGTCGTCGGCGAGTGTCTCGAGGAGGGCGGCGCCGAGCTGGGATCGTCCGGCGTTGTGCTGGCAGATGAACAGGACGGTGGGGATGCGGGTGTCGCTCATGGTGTCTTTCGGGTCGGGTCAGCTCGCGGCGAGCCGGGGGGCGAGTTCGGCGATGCGCCGCTCGAGTTCGTCGTAGGCGTGGTCGAAGGCGTCGTCCGTCCCGATGCGCACGGGGTCGGGGATGGACCAGTGGAGGTCGCCCGGGACCTGGAGCTCTTCGTGCGCGTTGTCGCACACGGTGATGACGAAGTCCGAGTCCCCGAGGACGGCGTCGAGGGCCTGCGGGGGAGCGTCTCCCAGCGGGAGGTCGTGCCGCTCGGCGGCCGACACCGCCCCGGGAGCGATGTGCTCGGCAGGATGCGTGCCGCCGGACGCCGCCGGGATGCTGCTGCGCGCCGTCCAGATGGCCGCGGCGAGCTGCGAGCGGGCCGAGTTCGCGGTGCACACGAACACGACTCTGCGCGCGCGAGCGGTGCGTCCGGGCGTCAGGTCGGCAAGTGCCGTCTCGGTCAGCCGGACGTAATTGCGGCGGCGGTCGCCCTCCGAGCGTGAGCGCGTCACCATCCCGACCGACTCGAGCGCGCGCAGGTGGTGCGCCACGAGGTTGGACGGCATCCCTAGCGCGACGGCGATCTCGGTCGGCGACAGATCGCTCAGCGTCAGCAGATCGACGATGCGCAGGCGCGACGGGTCTCCCAGCGCGGCGTGGCGAGCCGCCCGGTGCACCAAATCTTGCTCAGCGTTCATTGACTCAATATTGACTGAATCATCCATCTCGGTCAAGATGAGGACGTCATGGAAGCCCCCTCATCGCTCCACCGCCGTCCCGCTCTGCCGCGACGACTCCTCGCGGAGTTCCTCGGCACCGCTCTGCTCGTCGCCGTCGTCGTCGGGTCGGGTGTCGCGGCGCAGCGTCTCTCGCCCGACGACGTCGGCCTGCAGCTGCTCGAGAACAGCCTCACGACCGCTCTGGCTCTCGCTGTCCTGATCCTCATGCTCGGTCCGGTGTCGGGTGCGCATTTCAACCCGGTCGTCAGCCTCGCCGACTGGTTCGTCGGGCGTCGCTCGCGCACCGGGCTTCCCTTCCGTGAGGCCGGGCCTTACGTGGCGGCGCAGATCACCGGTGGCGTCGGCGGCACGCTCCTCGCGAGCGTCATGTTCGATGCCGCTCCCGCCTTCTCGGGCAACGAGCGGGCCACGGGTGGGCATCTCGTGGCGGAGGTGGTCGCCACGGCCGGACTCGTGCTGCTCATCTTCGCGCTCGCGCGGACGTCGACCCCTGCGGTGATGGCGGCGGCCGTCGGCGCCTACATCGGCGCCGCCTACTGGTTCATGAGCTCCACCTCGTTCGCCAACCCCGCCGTGACCGTGGCGCGTATGTTCACCGACACGTTCGCCGGGATCGCCCCGGCATCCGTCGCTCCGTTCGTGCTCGCGCAGGTGGTCGGCGCCGCCGTCGGTGTCGGCCTGCTGCTCGCGCTCTACCCGTCCGCCCGTGACGCCGCGGGCGACGTCGTCGTCCCCACCCGACCCGAGACCACCCCCTGAGAGGCATCCCATGCACCTTGTCGCCATCGGAGGAAGCGACGCCGGTATCTCCACCGCGCTGCGCGCCCGCGAACTCGACCCCTCCGTCGAGGTGACCGTCGTCGTCGCCGACGCCTACCCGAACTTCTCGATCTGCGGCATCCCATACTACTTCTCGAGGGAGGTGCAGCCGTGGCAGTCCCTCGCGCACCGCACCCACGCCGACCTCGAGGCCACGGGCATGAACCTGCGGCTCGACACTCTCGCCACCGCGATCGACGTCGACGGGCGCCGGCTCACGGTGCGCGATGCCGACGGCACCGAGTCCGCGATCCCGTACGACGCCCTCATGGTGGGAACGGGGGCCTCGCCGTCGACGGCAGGTATCGCCGGGCTCGAGGAGCTCGGGCCGGAGGACGGGGTGCACCTGCTCCACTCCATGGGCGACACGTTCGCTCTCGAGCGCTACCTCGACGAGCACGAGCCCGAGTCGGCGATGATCGTCGGCGCGGGCTACGTCGGGCTCGAGATGGCCGAGGCGTTGACCGCCCGAGGGCTGAGGGTCACCCAGCTGCAGCGCGGGCCCGAGGTGCTCTCGACGCTCGACCCTGAACTCGGTGCCCTCGTGCGCGACGAGCTGACGCGCCACGGCGTCGACGTGCACACCGACACGCGCATCGAGGCCGTGCACCGGGACGGGACGCGCCTCTCGGTGACCGGCTCGCGGCACGGCGCGCCGGTGAGCCACGCCGCCGACCTCGTGCTCGTGGTCGTGGGGGTCCGGCCGAACACCGACCTGCTGACGAATGCGGGTGCGACGACCGGTGCGGGCGGCGCGGTCGTCGTCGACGAGCGGATGCGGACCGGCCTGCCGCACGTCTGGGCGGCCGGCGACGGGGTCGTGACGCACCACCGGCTGCTCGGCGTGACCTACCTTCCGCTCGGAACCACCTCGCACAAACAGGGGCGCGTCGCGGGCGAGAACGCGATCGGCGGTGACGCGAGGTTCGCGGGCAGCCTCGGCACCCAGGTCGTGAAGGTGTTCGACCTCGTCGCGGCACGGACGGGACTGCGGGATGCCGAGGCGTCCGTCGCAGGGTATCGGCCGCTCAGCCACACCGCCGTCGCGGACGATCACAAGCGGTACTACCCCGGCGCCACGCCCATCAGCATGCGGATCACCGGCGACGAGCGCGACGGTCGCCTGCTCGGTGCGCAGCTGGTCGGGACGCGCGGAGCCGAGATCTCCAAGCGCGTCGACACGTACGCGACCGCGCTGCATCACGGGATGAGCGTCGCGGCGATGAGCGAGCTCGACCTGTCCTACACGCCGCCGCTCGGGTCGCCGTGGGACGCCGTGCAGATGGCCACCCAGGCCTGGGAGGCCCGGGCGCGCGCCGCGCTCGCCGTCTGACCCGGCCGCGAGGCGCGCGTGCGCGCGAGGGCCCCGGCGGTCCGGGCTTCCGCCGCCGAATCACCACCCGCGTGCCGAATCACGACACGATGGCGCACAGTCGAGTGGTGATTCGGCAGCGGGGTGGTGACTCGGCGACGAGGAGGGCAGCGCGGTGCGCTTCGGCGAGGAGGAGGGCAGCCCGGTGCGCTTCGGCGAGGGGGAGGGCAACCCGGCGCAGCTCAGCGAGTCGCCGCGCGCCGCCGCTGCGCCGCGTCGACCGCGACGTCGATCACGACGAAGGCTGCGAGCGTCCAGCCGACGAGCGGCAGCGCGAGACCGATCAGCACCCCGCCGACGACGACAGCGGTGACACCCCACCAGGGGACGCCGTCGAGCACACCGCGACGGGGCGGCATCCCGACCCGCGCGGTCTTCGTCGGGCGGCGCTTCACCCACATGACGTAGCCGAGCACGACCATGCCGGCGATGCCGACGGCCAGCAGCAGCATGACGATCTGGTTGGCGAGGCCGAACATCGTGCCCGTGTGGAAGAGCAGCTGACTCGCGGTCGCGGCGACGGCGAGCCGGACGAGCGACAGGTGGCGTCCCGCGAGGGCGGTGCAGACGGCGACCGAGAGCACGAGCGGCACCGCGACACCGAGCCAGCCCGGCATCGCGCCGCCGGCGGCGACGTGCGAGAGCAGTGCGGCCCACGTGGCGAGGGATGCCGCGACCCCGCCGCGAGCGACGCGGGAGAGACGGGAGGGGCGCACGCGTCCACCATCTCAGGAGTGTTCCTGCTGAGATTGCAACCCCTGGGATCGCGTCGGCCCGCGCCCGTACCGTGAGGGGACGATCGAGGGTCGGAGGCCACCATGTCGAACCAAGCACAACGGAACGCAGCGATGCAGCGGAAGCAGATGGGCTCGGGCGCGTTCATCGCGATCTTCATCAGCCTCGTGTTCCTCGTCGTCGCCGCGGGCTTCGCGATCCTCGGGGTGCTGTTCATCACCAACCCGATGCCCGTGATCGTGCTGGGTGTCCTGATGCTGATCGGAGCCGTCGTGCTCCTCGCGACGAGCGGCGCCTGCATCGTGGCGAGTGTGCAGGCGATCGCCCGCCCGGCGAAGGCGAAGGCGCGCGTCGACCGCATGGCGTGACGAGCTGACGCCGATCGGTGCGAGGATCGGCGGATGCTGGCTGATGTGCTCGAGTTCCTCGGCGAGGCGGTCGTGGGAGTGCGCGAGGCTCTCCGGGGCCCGCGCTTCATCCACGGTCGCTTCCGGTTGATCGACGGCGCGGCGGACGGGGTGGCGCGCGGCGAGGAGATCTCGGCGGAAGCGATCGTCGATCACCGCACCATCACGCTCGGTGAGCTCGAGCTGACGGGCGTCGCGGTCTCATCGCAGGCGCTTCGGATCTCGTATCTCGGCGACATCGACCAGCGCGCGCAGGTGGTGCGCGTCGAGTTCGACGGCGGCGCCGGGGAATGGACGATCCCGGCATCCGTGGATCTGCGGAGACTCCGCAAGCGTATCGGCGCCTCGTTCTGACCCGGCCCGGACGCACGAGAGCCCCGAACCGATCGGTCCGGGGCTCTCGGGAAGTTCTGGCTCAGACGGCCTGCGCGAGGGCGAAGCCGACGGCGCCGTCCTCCTGCACGCGGGCGTCGAGGATGCGGTCGTCGAGCGCGACGCTGGCCGCCTGGTCGACGAACACTCGCGCGCCGTCGCTCTCGACGACGGTGTCGCCTTCTTCGGGAGCGGAGGCGAGGGAGAGGGCGTACCCGTTCTGCGGGTCGGCAGCCTCGGCGATACGGAGTCCACCTGTCTCGGTGGGGATCTGCGAGGCGAGGTTCTTGACGGCGCTGCTGGCGTTCTCGGTGAGAGTGAGCATGATGCTCCCTTCCGTGGATTGCGGGCGTGAGTCGGCCACGATTTCGAGAATCGGCTCGTCCTGCAACCGCTGACACACCTTGCCCCGGCACTCACACGGTTTACCGAGGTTCGCGGGATCATCCGCCCGGCGTACGCGGATCATCACGCGGGCCGATTCCCCCCGGCGGCGCAGCGGCTTGGCTGGAGTCATGTCCCACCTCACTGCATCCTCGTCGTCCCGTCGTCTTCGTCTCGCCGCTGCCGCCGGCCTCGTCGCACCGCTCCTCGCCCTGACTCTCGCCGCCTGCAACCCGATGGACGTGCTCGAGAAGGTGCACTCTGAGGAGTTCGACGACCGCGCGGCCGCTGAGAAGGGCTGGGTCGGGGTCGCCATGCCGGAGTGGATCCCGGCGGATGCCACGAAGATCAAGAACACCGCCACGAACGACGAGACCAATTCCGTCATCGCCGTCGAGGGCGGTAGCGCTCCAGAGGGCTGCGAGAAGAAGGAGCGTCTGGCGCTGCCGTTCGATGACCGTTACGGCGAGCTCGGCGAGCCGCTGCCGACGGAGGTGTTCGCCTGCGAGCCGTACGAGGTCGTGCAGACCGAGACCGGTTGGCTCGGCTGGTTCAACGCGCGCGAGGAGATTCAGACCCCCGACGACCTCCGGTGAGACACTGGAGCCTCGATCTCTCGGGGAGGCAACGATGGGGCGGATGAGGATGCCGGTGGCCGGCGCGTGTACCGGTGCGCTCGCCGCCGTCGCGGTGCTGCTGCTCGCGGGGTGCGCCCCCGAGCCCGTGCCGACCCCCACGGCATCCGTGTCTTCTCCGGCGCCGACCGCGTCGTCGCCGTCGCCGTCGGTAACGCCCTCCGCGTCGCCGTCGCCGAGCGCGACCCCGACGCCGACCCCGAGCGACAACCCGACTCCGACCCCGGTCGCGCCGCCCGCGACGCGTCCCGTCGAGCCGCCGACCGGCACCGACCCGGATGCCGCCGGCATGAGCGCCGCGCAGGCGGGAGAGCTCTGCGCCGCCGAGCAGCGGAACGGGCTGGGCGCGGGGGACACGCAGGTCGGAGATCCGACGGCGTACGAGCGGACGATTGACCCGCAGTGGTACGTGACGATCCTCGCCGAGAACGAGTTCGGGCAGTACTACCAGGAGTGCGTCCTCGGGGGCCCCGCCGACGACCCGGAGTGGTCGGTCGTGCAGCAGACGCCGAAGGATCAGCTCACGAAGGCGCATATAGAGCACATGCGCACCGAGAACGAGGGGTTCGACGAGGACCGCTGACCGCCGGATACGGTGAGGCATGGCCATCACCGTTTTTCCGCCGCGCGACTTCGCCCTCGACGGACAGCGCGCCCGCGTGCACGTCTACGACGTCGTGACGGGCACCGACCGCATCGTGTTCGAGACCGACGAGATCCTGCTCGAGGCACCGAACTGGGCGCCGGAGGGCCTGCTGCTGAACGGCGCGGGAAAGCTGTGGTCGCTCGAAGCGGATGCCGACGCTGGCGACCTCAGCGAAGTGCCGCTCACCGGCATCCCACCCATCAACAACGATCACGTGCTGGTGCCGGGGACGGCCGACATCCTGCTGTCGGCGAACGACGGCCAGATCTACCGCGCGCCGCGCGCCGGGGGAGAGGGCGTGCGGATCACGGACCCGAACGACCCGTTCATGCACTTCCTGCACGGGGTGAGCCCGGATGCCGCGTGGATCGCGTACACGGCGCTGTCGATCGACGACGGGCGGGTGCTGTCGGCGAATCTGCGGACGGCGCGGATCGACGGATCGGAGGATGTTCCATTGACGCTGGGTGACGTCGCCGACGGCAGCGAGTGGGCGCCGGACGGATCGTGGATCTACCTGAACACCGAACAGTTCTCCGAGACGCCCGGGCACGCCCAGATCGCGCGCATGCATCGCGATCGGTCGCAGCTCGAGCAGCTGACGTTCGACGACCGCGTGAACTGGTTCCCGCACCCGTCGCCGACGGGCCGGGATGCGGTCTACATCAGCTTCCCGCCGGGCACGCAGGGGCACCCGGCCGACCTCGAGGTCGAGCTGCGGCTCGTGCGGGGCGGGCGCTGGCGGCATCCCGAGACCGTCGCGACGGTGTTCGGCGGACAGGGCACGATCAACGTGAACAGCTGGACCTCGGACGGGTCGCGGTTCGCGTACGTCGACTATCCGGTGGGGTGAGGCGGCGTCAGCAGTCGACCTCGGGGACGGGTTGACCGTCGAGGGTGACCACCGAACGACCGTCGAGCGGTCCGTCGAGTTGCGTGACCAGAGTCGCCGGCGAGGCGTCCGCCGGGTAGGAGCCCGAGCCCGCCGTGTTCAGCGACATCGTCGGGAACCTGCTGCAGCTCGCGGCGTACAAGGCCTGAGTCTCACGGCGCGCGGCTCCCGGCATTCCGGCCGAATCACCATCCGGCTGCCGAGTCACCAGCGAGATGTGCGCGTTCGGGTGGTGATTCGGCACGCGAGCGGTGATTCGGCAGCGGCTACGGGCTGACGGTCAGAACGCGATCGCCGCGAACCTCTCGCCAATGAGGCGGTGCGCTTCGGGGCTCGGGTGCAGTCGGTCGGGGAGCGGGTGGGTGGCGGCATCCGCTTCGCCGTAGAGGGCGAGGCCGTCGACGAGGTGCAGGTTCGGGTCGTTCCGGCGGGCGTAGACCTCGCCGAGGGCGTCACGGATGACCTCGAGGGTGAGGCGTCCACCGGCGGTGTCGCCGGGGGTGCCGGCAGCGCCGAAGAGCAGCGTGCCGGTGGCGAAGGACTCGGGCTCGATGATGCCGGGGCCGGGGGTGTCTTCGTGGATGCCGCACCAGATAGGCGTGATGAGGTGCAGAGGCGTGTCGGGGTGGCCGTCGCGGATCGTGTCGAGGAATCCGTGGACCGCCGGGACGAACGCGCGCAGCCGCATGGCGTCGGCGTTGACGACGTTGATGCCGAGCGCGACGCTGATGACGTCGGCGGGGGTGTCGCGGATGACGCGGGCCATGAAGGGGTCGACCTGCGCGCTGCCGCCGACGCCGAGGTTGCGGAGGTTCAGTCCGGCGCGGCGCGCGGCGAGCGAGACCCAGGTGGAACTCGGCTGCGTCGCGTTGGAGCCCTGGCTGATCGAGCTGCCGTGGTGCACCCAGTGCGGCCGCTCGGTCGTGTCGGGGGTGGCGGCGGCGTCGGCGCGCAGCGCGATGAGCTCGATCGTCTCGTTGTGCGGCAGCCAGAGCTCGACGAGCATGTCGCGCGGGTCGAGTCCGTCGACGGTGATGCGCTGCGCGGGTCCGTCGACGAGCTGACGGATGCCGGTGGCCGGATCGGTGTCGACGGTGTCGCCGCCGTCGAGCTCGACGCTGCCGTGCAGGGCGCCGTCGATGCGGACGTCGACGCGTCCGCGCGGGCGGGAGAGTCCGCGCAAGGTGGCGCGGGTCGAGTGGAGGTCGAGCTCGAGGCGGGATGCCGCGGTCCGCACCGCGACGCGTGCGCCGGCGGGTTGCGCCTCGACGCCGAGCAGTTGCGGCTCGGGGTACTGCGTGCGGACCCAGGCGGGCAGGCGGTGCGGGCGCAGGCCGCGGTCGGTGGGTTCGAGCTCGGCGAGTCCGCGGACGGTCGTGGTGTCGAGGGTGATGTCGATCATGCGGGGTCCTTCGGAGTCCAGGTGCGGAGGGCGCGGTCGAGGGCGTCGAGGGCGCGGTTCCAGGAGGTGTCGGTGGTCTCGTCGCGGTGGGCGAACGACGAAGCGGATTCGAGGGCGAGGTAGCCGGCGATGGTGGCGCTCGCGAAGCGCACCGCGTGGACCGTCTCGCTCTCGGGTAGGGCGTAGTCGCCGAGCGATCCGACGACGAGCGCCGAGATGCGGGATGCCGCCGGCTCGGTGATCTCGTTGCGGTCGACCGGCTGCGAGATCATCGCCCAGCGCGCCGGATGCGCGAACGCGTAGGTGCGCTGCGCGTTGGCGAGGTCGCGGAGGGTGGGGGACTCCCCGATGGTGTCGGCGAGCTCGTGGAAGACGGCGGCCTGGACGGCGCTGCGGAGCGCGGCGAGGTCGCGGACGTGCGCGTAGAGGCTGGCGGTCTGCACGCCGACGCGGCGGGCGAGCGCCGACATCGAGAGCGCGCCCGGTCCGTCGGCGTCGATGAGATCGAGCGCCGCCCGGGTGAGCGCGTCGGGGGAAAGGTTCGCGCGGGGCACGAGGAGTAAAACTACACCCTTTAGGTTCATGCGTCGATCGCCGCCGAACCGTGACCCCGCGCCCGACCCTCGCGCGCTACGTTCGGCGCAAGGGGATCGCTCGGGCGAAGGGGCACGCATGGCCGGCAGCGGGACGAGGCGGTGGCGCATCGCCGCGACGGTCGTGGCGGTGCTGGGTCTGCTCGCCGGCGGTGCACCCGCGGCATCCGCTGCTGAGGGTGACACTCCTGCCGACGTGGTCGCGGCGTTCTCGGTCGAGAACGCCGTCGAGCTCGGGGCGGACGAGGCGAGTGGGCTCGAAGATCTGGCGGATGCGGCATCCTTCGGCACCGTGCACCGGGTGCACGCGTGGCGCGCGTCGCTGATCGCGGGGGAGGCGAGCGACCCGGTGTCGGCGATGGACGAGTGGGTGGCGCCGATCCTGTCCGCGTCGGGTGAGGCTGTCGGTGTCTACCGGGTCTGGCGTGAGACGCCGGACTCCGACGCGACGTTCGCCGGAGTCGACGGCGATGCCGCGACCGCCGCAGCGCTCGCCGAGGTCGCCGCCGGCGCGACGGTCGTCGAAGACCCGACGATCGCCGCCTGGTACACGCTGGATGCCGGGATGGTGACGCCGGTGGGTTCCGCACGGTTCGACGACATCCGTGTGGCGACGCCGATCGACCGGGTGGCCGAGATCGTGTCGGCCCGGTTCGCGCAGAATGTGCGGGATGCCGCGCCTCCGGTGGGTCTCTCGTACGAGAGCTGGATATGGGCCGGCATCGCGCTGCTGGTGGTGGCGGCGGTCGGGGTCGGCTTCGTGGTGCGACGGCGACGCCTGCCGGCGTGAGGGAGGGATCGCGCGCGTGGGAGCATGACGGCATGGATCCTGAGGATGAGCTGCCGCGCCTCCACAACCACGCTGTCGACCCCGCTGCGCTCGAGGGGGAGGGCGAACCGTTCGTCGACCTCGTGCGCAGGTGCGGTGCCGATCCGATTCCGGTGCCGGTGGCGCGGGGGTGGCGGATCCTCCGGCAACACGAGTCGAGCGCCGTCATCGGCGCCCCGGCCGACGCTGACCGTCAGACGTGGTGGGTGGGTACCGTCCACGAGGGCGAGAGCGTGTGGGCCGAGGGCAGCCCCGCGCGGCTTCGCGGCAGCTACGCCGAGCGGCGGCGCGGCTTGGCGCTGCGGTGGCCGGCAGGTCAGCGGACGGAGGCCGGGCCCGACGGGTTCGCGATCGACATCGTCAATGAGGGCGAGCGGCGGTGGGAACCTGACGGCGACACGTTCCACGTCGTCGGTGCGGTGGCGGGGCCGGAAGAGTCGCGCGTCGTGGTGCACTGGGCGGCTTCCGACGGGACGCCGGCGGTGGCGCTCGATCCCGGTGAGTATGCGCGCGTCCCGGTCGTGATCGACCGGGACTCGTGGGCGCAGTTGCAGCCGGGCGAAGCGACCCTGCGCGCGTGGCTGGTGCCGCTTTGGGTGATGGGTGAGCCGCTGCCGATCATCGTCACCGCGGCATCCATCGACGCCCTTCGTCCGAGCGAGAGGTGGGAGGACTCGGGCTGGTCGCTGCGGGAGATGACGCAGGAACTGAACCAGCAACGCGCGGTGTCGGATGCCGCATCTCGCCTCCCGGACATCGTCGCCGCACTCGAGGGGACGATGACCGACGACGAGGCTGTCGCCGCGATGGCTGCGCGCCTGGAGGTCGACGAGTCGGCGGCGGGCGCCATCTTCAACGCTTTCCTGCGGGACCTGCACCCGGCGTCGGCGGACGACCGTCGCGAGCGGATCGCCGAGCTCGAGCAGATGATGCAGCAGGAGCGCAACGTAGCCGACTGAATCCGTCGCGCGGGGGAGGTCCGCTGCGTGCGGCCAGGCCTAGCCTCGAACCGCGGAAGGAGTGAACCATGACGGAAGAGAAGGCTGAGGTACCTGTCGCGGTCTGGTACTTCGTCGGAGCGACGTTCGCCGGAGTGGCGCCGGTGCTGTTCTTCAACTTCGCGGAGTGGTGGGTGAAGCTGCTGTTCATCCCCGTGACGCTCGGTCTGATTGTGGCCGGGTTCGTGCAGCTGCGACGCGAGACCGGGTGGGGCAAGAGCGAGGGCGATCAGCCTCCGACGGGGTGACGCATCAGGACTGACCGGGCTTCCACGGGAACGGGTTGAAGATGAAGTTCTCCTGCAGGGTGAAGTCGCCCTCGCGCGTGCCGCCGTAGACGCCGTCGTACCAGTCCTCGGGCGACGTGCCTTCGTAGTTGTTCGGGAACGCGTCCGACAGGTACGCGTCGCGGATGACGTCGAGGTAGCCGATCGCGGCATCCTCATCGCCCCGGTCGAAGGCGGCGCGCGCGGCGTCGACGTTGGCGTACTCGAAGTAGCTCCAGATGCGGTTGGCGGTTGTGACCTCGGCCCAGTTCGGCCCGTCTTCGGGGCGGTCGTAGTAGCCCGGGTCGACGGGGAAGGACTACCCGGCGGGGAGCGGGAAGGGGAACGCCATCGCCGCGGCGCGGTAGTACTCGAGGATGCCGTCGAGGTCGCGGTGCAGCATGTGGTTCGGGTTCGCCTGCATGTAGGTGTCGGCGTACTCCGCGGGCGAGACCGGGTCGGAGGGGAGACCCTCCCAGTCGGGGGCGTGGGGGCCGCCTGTGATCTTCGGCGCCTCGGATGCTGCGGGGGTCGCGGCAGGCTTCTCGCTCGTCGCGACGATCTCCATGGCCGAGCATGCCGTGACCGATCCCGCCGTGAGGAGCGCCGTCGTGGCGAGAGCGAGGATCGTCGAGGCGCGGCGCATGGGGGCAGTCTGGCAGACGGGGTGGTGGGATGCGTCGCCCGATGAGGTGAGGTGGCGCGTGACTCCGCGGTGTGGACCTGACGCAATCGCCAGCTAGATAGAGTGAGCTGCTGATCCTGTGGTGGATGAGCTATTCACCCTGGGGGTCTGATGGTTGTCTTGGCGACGGCGCCTTTCGACATGTGGGCGATAGCGTTTTGGCTGCTTGGCGCGGTGGTTGCCGTTCTCGTCGCCGTCGGGGCAATCACGGCGGCGCGTGCCTCCATTCGACGGCGAACTCGTCGTCGGGTCGCTGAGTCGAGTGCGGCCCTCGAGATGCTGGGCCGCTTGAATCATCGATTTGAGGATGCCGTCGCCCCGTTACCGCCGATCTCTTTCTCATTCGAGGTGCGGCTCGATTCGAAGCCCAAGTTTGATGCTTTCAATCTCGGTCGCCGGTTTCGCGAGGAAGTGCTGCAACGCGAACCATTCATCGCAGAGCAAATGGATCTTCGGCGGCAGGTCCTCCGTCACTATCTGGACTACGAAGCGCGGGTTGGCGCCGAAGCGATGCCGAAGCTCGGTCGTAGCGAACGGCCTGATGTCCCGAAGGACCGTTTCGATGCGGTCGAGGGCGAACTCTTCACAGAGCTCCTCCTTGACCGGCCAACTCCGCAGGCGCGGATTCTCGGAGTGGCGCGATACACGAGCCCCCAGGGACGCAATTCCTATGAGAAGTCTCATGTGTGGGGCTTTGACGATCTGCGTCAGGAGCTGGGGCTTGCGCGGGAGGACAGGGAAAGACGCTCGACAACGCAGTTCCTCCGTGATCGCGAGCGCTCTCTTCTGACGCCGAAGCTGCGCATCGATGTCCTTCAGCGCGATGGGCGGCGATGCCGCGCATGTGGTGCTACCGCGGACGACGCCACGCTTCACATCGACCACATCGTCCCGGTATCGCGTGGCGGCTTGACCGAGATGTCCAATCTGCAGGTGCTCTGTCAGTCCTGCAATCTCGGGAAGAGCAATCGGTTCGTCGGCTGAGCCCCGACACCAACCTCAAGCCGCTCGCGCGCCTGCACTTCAACGGAAGCGGTGATCCGGTATCGCTGAGCTGTGTTCGAGGCGCTGATAGCGTCGGTCCTGTGACGAGTGAGCAGGTCAGGCGTGCGCTGCGCGACTTTGTCGAGGAGCGCGATTGGGCACAGTTCCACTCACCGGCGAACCTCGCGAAGAGCGTCTCGATCGAGGCCGCCGAACTCCTCGAATGCTTTCAGTGGAGCGACGACGCGGATGCAGCGCGCGTTCGAGAAGAACTTGCCGATGTGGTGACGTACTGCACCCTCCTTGCCGAGAAGCTTGGTCTCGATCTCGACGAGATCGTGCTTGAGAAGCTCCGAACAACGGCGCAGAAGTATCCCGTCGACCGCGCGAAGGGGACCAGCGCCAAATATGACGCCCTTTGAGATCGAGCGCTTTCCGTTCGCGAAGGACGCTGCGGATGCCTGGGCCCGAGCCGACGATCGTCGGCGCAATTGGCCGGTGGTCTATGTGCTTGATGGTGCGGGCAAAGCCGGTACATCGTCGGTGTACGTGGGTGAGACCGTCAATGCGGGTTCCCGGATGCGGCAGCACCTCGCCAGTGCGTCGAAAGCGAATTTCCGCCACGTCCGTGTGGTCTTCGACGAGACGTTTAACAAGTCCGCGTGTCTCGACCTAGAGTCCCACCTCATCAGATGGCTAGCCGGCGACGGGCAGTTCGAGGTGGTCAACGGCAACGAGGGGATCGTTGACGCTCGTTACTACGAGCGCGAGATCTATCGCGAGAGCTTCGCCGACATCTTCGATCAGCTTCGCTCCGAAGGATTGTTCCGACAGACCATCCCCGAGATCGAGAACAGCGATCTCTTCAAGCTGTCGCCGTTTAAGGTACTCACTGCCGAGCAGGCTGGCGCGGTGGAGAACATCCTGGATGGACTTTTCGAGGACCTCGCCGTCGGAGGCACGTCGACGAGCGTCATCGAGGGGCACCCCGGCACGGGCAAGACGATCGTCGCGATCTATCTCATGAAGCTGCTCGCCGACATCCGTGACTACGACTCAGCGGTCGATTTCGAACCCGATTCGGTGTTCGCCGAGCACTTCGTTCCCGAGAACAGGGAGCTCCTTCGCGACCTCCGTATCGGCATCGTGGTGCCGCAGCAGTCGCTTCGTGAGTCGATCAGGCGGGTCTTCCGGAAGACCCCGAAGCTGAGTCAGGCTCAGGTCCTCACGCCGTTCGATGTCGGTGCGTCTCCCGAAGAATGGGACATTCTCCTCGTCGACGAAACGCATCGGCTGAACCAGCGGGCGAACCAGTCGTCCGGGGTCAACAACAAGCGGTTCTCGAGTATCAATGCGGACCTGTTCGGTGCGGATGATCTGTCCAAGACTCAGTTGGATTGGATCCGCGCGAAGAGCAAGCACCAGATCTTCCTCCTCGATGCGGAGCAGACGGTTCGACCGGCTGATTTGCCACTGGCAACCCTCCGCGGCATTCTCGAGCAGGCGAAGGCCGAGAACCGTGCCTTCCATTTGATGACCCAAATGCGCGTCGCCGCGGGATCGGACTACGTGGCGGGCATTCGCGGCCTTCTCCGTGGCGAGTCGTCGCCGGACGCGCTGCGCGGTCTGGGGGACTACGACTTGCGCTTCTTCGATGACCTCGGCGAGATGCGTCGTCAGATTCTCGAGCGCGAGCGGGAACACGGGCTCGCCCGGCTCCTCGCCGGTTACGCGTGGAAGTGGCGAAGCCGCAAGGACCCGTCAGCCTTCGACATCGAGATCGGCGATGTTCAGCTGAGGTGGAACAGCACCGACAAGGACTGGATCAACCAGGCGAACTCGGTGAACGAGGTCGGATCCATTCACACCGTGCAGGGCTACGACCTGAACTACGCGGGCGTGATCGTCGGGCCGGACCTGCGATTCGATGAGACGAGCGGCCGGCTGTTCGTCGACCGTGCGGCGTATCACGACGCGAAGGGCAAGGAGAACAACAAGTAACTCGGCGTCGTCTACTCCGACGACGATCTGCTGACGTTCATCCGCAACATCTACGGGGTCCTGCTCACGCGCGGGATCCGCGGGACGTACATCTATGTCTGCGATGCACCGCTGCGCGAATACGTTCGAGACCAGCTGCGGAGCGTCCTTGAGCACTGAGCGTGCGCTGGATGTCGTTGCCGCTGTAGTCCTCCGCGACGGGCTGGTGTTCGCCGCGCGCCGAAGTCCAGAAAAGGCGCAGGGCGGCAAGTGGGAGTTTCCTGGCGGGAAAATCGAACCGGGCGAGACGGCCCGTGCTGCACTTATGCGCGAGATCAAAGAAGAGCTCGGTGTACAGCTGTCGGTCCGTCGCCATTTCGCGACCAGCACAACTCAGGTCGACGATCTGAAGATCCGCCTGCGTTGCTTCCTCGCGGACTTTGTCGACGGAGAGCCGGTCGAAAGCGCGGATCACGACCTTCTACGGTGGGTGCCATCAGAGGAGCTGGTGGAACTGGATTGGGCGCCCGCAGACCTGCCAGCCGTGGCTCTGCTCAGCACCCAGGGTTAGGCAGCTGCAGTCTCGAACCCTGTGGCAGTCTCGTACGTTAGACCAAACCCCGACGACCAAATCAGATCCCGCAGATCCGCTGTCGGTCGCGATGGGGGGAGGACGGCGCATTTCAGATCGGGAACATCTACGTGTCGCCGGTAATCCAGCAGCTGTCCGATGGCCATACGTACGTCGGAGCGGCTAGTGATTGCCTTTGCCTCGAACAGTGTCCGCTCGTTCCGGTCGTAGACGTCCGTGAGGAGTGTTGTGCGTTCAGTCGGAAGTGAGATCGCCCAACGCTTGAACTCATGGGAGGGGCGGCTGGCGACATATCGTGCAACGAGATTCGACTCCCGCCGCACCGCGACCTGGTCCGTAGACCCGGTCCGCTCGAAGTACTCGACCGAGCTCAGCTCGACGGGCACTTCGATGGAGCGGATCGATTCTGTTATCTCGGACGTTCCGACTGCCGCGACTACCTCGTCGGGAACGGAACGTACCGGGAGCAAACGGAAGACCAGAACTGTCCTAGTTTTCCCGTGGCGGTCGGGTGCGGGCATCCGGTCGTAGGGGTGTGTCGGATCAAGCACAAACTCGCCAATGTAGCGCTGGAGTTTGGTGCTCGTGCCGGGCAAGACACCAGCGGGGCTGAACGCGTGGAGAGTGCGACCTTTTTGCGCGTGAGTCAGGATGGGAGAGTTGCTGCCACTTGTCTTCTGATCTCCGTCGCGCCCAGCGCCCGTGTAATGGAGAACCTTCCCATCGACTGAAAACCCGTCGTACACGTAACCGAACTGAGTGCCTTCATCCGGATCGGTGAAGACGAACACCGTGTTCGAGGTGGTGCTGGGGACTATTCCGCCGGATTGGACGCTCCCGCCATACTCAAGGACGAGGTCAGAGCGGGTGACAACGTCCCCAGCTCGCAGATTGACCATCGACACTCGATCACCATAGCGACACGCGCGTCAATCCGGGCACGTCTCGAACCTGTACGCCGGCTCATCCGGCGGGACGAGGTCCCGGTCTCGCAGAACGACGGATGCCGGTGTCTCCGGGTCGGCGCAGACCTCGTCCCACGGGCGGGGGAGGTTGTCGGTGTACTCGATGGCGAGGACGTGGTCGCCGTAGACCTCTGTGTAGCCGGCGCACTCCTCGTAGGCCGCGCACTCCTCGACCACGGCGAAGTCGAAGCCGGCGCGCGAGTGGAGGAGCGAGGCGTCCTCGGCGGCGTTCTTCTGCCCGGCCGCGAGTCCGACGTCGTGCGCCGTGTCGACGAGCAGGGTCGCGAAGTCGAGCGCGTCGTCGCGGGTGAGGGTGCCGTCGGTGCGGGTGTAGGTGTCGAGGTTGTCGAGCTCGACGGCGTCGAACCCGTCGGACGCGCACTCGCGGATCCATGGCGCGACGATCTTTGCGATCTCGTCCGCCTTGCGGGTGTCGAGGATGACCTCGTCCGGCCAGTCCGGGTCGATCACCGGCTCGCCGTCGTCATCGTGGAGCAGGAGCTCGTCGGGCCAGGTCTCGAGCTCACCCGGCTGCGTCTGGAAACCGTTGACGTAACAGACGGAGTAGAGGTCGTCGACGGATGCCGCGGCCCGGTCGCGCACAACGATCTCGACGCCATTGGGCGGGTCGTAGGCGCCGCCAAGCTGGTAGTCGAGCTGACCTCCGGCGGGTGGCAGCTGCGGTCCGGCGGGCGGGTCCCAAGGCGGAGGCGACTGGCCGGCGCATCCGGTGAGCAGCAGCGCGGTCGCGGCGAGCAGGGGGAGTGCGCGCCGGACGGTCATGTCGCGAACCTACCCGACGCCGGGGGATCGGTAGACTCGACGGGCCAGCCTCTGTAGCTCAATGGAAGAGCAGTTCCGTCCTAAGGAAACGGTTGGGGGTTCGAGTCCCTCCAGGGGCACCGTTTCTGACACTGACTGTCTCTCAGCCGTACCGAGGCAGCGTCAGCGTGGGCAACCGGTTTGATGATCGACCGATGGAGTCGAGACCGGCGATCTCCAAATCGGGGCCGTGGCCGCGTCTGGTGCTCCGTCGAAACGGTTGACATTCGTGCAGGGATGCCTGACTGCGCAACTAAGGAATGCGTTGAGCGGTTGGCGACTCGAGATCGATGGCCAGTAGGTTGAGTGACGATGCGAAAAGGACGAGTACTGCGTATTCTCCGTGACCTGGAGCTGCCTCCGGAGATGATCAAAGGCTTCCCTCGCCTACCGCGAGATGTCCAGGGACTACTTATGTATGGAAGCCGTGCACGTGGAGACGCTCTTCCGGATTCAGATCTCGATCTGCTCGCCCTTGTTCCCAGTGCGCGCGCCAGCATCACCCGGGCCAACGTGAGCGTGAGCTTCTATACCTCCGCCCAGCTTGCGACGGGGGTCGGTACACTCTTCGGCGCACATCTTCGACGGGATTCGCGCGTGCTGTGGGACCCAGCTGGCAGCATTGCGCAGTCAGTCGGTTCGATGGGAGATGTGGACACCGCACGTCTTCGCCGCAGGGTCAAGGCGATGACGACGATATTCACTACTCCCGAAATGGACCTCCCCAAGTATCTGGAGGGTATGGTCCGCCATGCGCGCTACCTACTACGCAGTTCCCTCTACTCGCAGGCGATCGAGCAGGGTGAGCCGTGCTTCTCAGTTCGAGAGCTCGAGGATCGCCTAAAAGACCCCGGGCTAGCAGCCGTGCTCGCCTCGCGGCGCGCGTCCGCCGCGACCCAGGAGGAGCTGGCCGACTGCCTTAAGCGGCTCGAGGCGATCGTCGGTGCATTTCCCGCCAATCATCATGGCTCCCTCGAGGCCACCGTCGTCAATGAGTGGGGGCGGCGAGGGGACATATTGTCGGGTGCGTTCCTCGTGCTCGGATCCTCAAGTTCAGGATCCGTCTACGCGGAAGTAGACAAGATCCTGCTATGAAAGGACTCGCGTTCGTAGGTGACATTCACGGCTCGATAGATGCGCTTGAGGGAATCCTCGATGTGCTCGCCTCACATAATCTGCGTCGTATTGTCTTTCTGGGTGATTACATCAACAAAGGCCCAGACTCCAGAGCGGTGCTCGAGAGACTCCTAGAGCTCGATCCGTCATGTGTGTCAGTCCTCCGCGGCAACCACGAGGACGGAATGTTGAAGGCGCTACAAGATCACGATCTGTCGAGTTTCTTGAAGATGGGCGGAGCCGCGACTGTCCGGTCCTACATCGCTGGTGATGCAGATGCAGACGTCGCTGCTCAGTTCCTCGCGGCTGTCCCGGAGGTTCACTTGAACTTTCTGCGTTCGATGCCTCTGGAGTTCAGGTCACGGGGCATTGTGGCGCGCCATCACCCTTTGAGAACACTCGATCTCAATTATCGAGTGAGTGCTCACCGGCCCGTCGGAAGTAGACCACGTGTTGGCCCGCGGTCTGCGCACATCGACACGGGTTGCGGTGATGACGAGGGTCGGCTGACAGCATTCCTCTGGCCAAGCAGACGATTCGAACAGGTCGACATGAGCGGAAATCGTGTGTCCCCGCGGAGCTGACTCATGCCGACATCTGCTCCAGCAACCACTGCGCTCGATCGGCACCTCGAGAATTCCCCATCTCTAGGTTCAGCCGTCGACATTCTCGTGCGTGCTCGGCGGCGCGATCATGATCGCCCATCGCGCGGAAGATCTGGGCGAGGAGAAGCAACGCGATCGCCTCACCGGTTGTGTTTGCAAACTGTTCATTGTAGGCGAGCGCGCGCTTTGCATGAATGATCGCTTCTCCCTGGTCTCCGCGTCGCAGGTGGATTTGCGCAAGTAGGGTCGCCGCATTGGCATGCAAAGACGTCGGAGCGGCATTCCGAAGTAGATCATTCGCAGTGACCGCGTGTGCGATCGCTGCATCCAAATCCTTCCTGCCCACCTCGAGCCGCGCGAGGTTAATGTGCGACTGCGCAACGTCTCCCGAGCGCGTCCCAGACATTCGAATTTCGAGCGACTCAGCGAAGGCCTCGGCGGCGTCGTCAAACTCGTCGAGTTTCTGGTGCGCCAATCCGATTTCATCGAGAATTCTTGCTTTGATGCTCGCAGCGAATGGATCGGAGTCGAGCAACAACGTTGAAGCACTCCTCAAGCGACCAATCGCTGCGTTATGGTCGCCTTTCCGACGCAGTATGCCCGCCTGTGCGGCGAGCGCTTCAGCAGTCAGCGTCGCGTAAAGGTCGGAGGCACCGCTGAGACACTGGTCGATGGCGATCTGCGTCGATTCAAAAGCCCCGTCGAGATCACCTTGCCGGGCGAGGAATTGGCCGAAGGCAAGGTTCTCCGCTGGGCCGCCTATCGCGGCCGCCTCCTCGAGGCTGGCGCGGCCCGCAGCGGGCTGGCCGAGTTCAACGAGCTTTTCCCCTGCGATCCGCAGGCGTGCCGCCCTCAAGACTTCCTTGCCCGTAGACGATATGAGGTCGACATGCCGGGACCGCTTGCTTGAGGCCATGTCCTCCCAGCTAAGGAGTCGCGCTTTAAGCCGTTCCTTCAATTCTCGGATTCCAGGTATCGACTCGAACAAAAGCGCATGGTCACGGACCAGTTGTTCCCGGAGCCGCTCCGTGCGTTCATGAGGTCTTGCGTGCGCCATGAAAGTGACCCAGACGTCTCTCATTGGCTGTTCGGTCTCGCCTAGCTCGAGGAGACCGGTGAACAGTTCCTCTTCGGTCCCTGATGTATACCCCCAAGGACTGCCCGGTTCACTCCCCCACTTTTCCTTGAACATGACAATCATGAAGTGGCTCTCGCGTATGAGCTCGTTGATCGCCTCCTGCGGGCGTCGCGCGGTGCCGCGGACCTGTTCCCAACCCACTACCTCGAAGTGGACGTTCGAGAGTCGACGCCGGCGCCGATTGTGTTCTTCGACGGCAGACAGCACCACTCCTCGTTCGTCCTGCAGATCGCCGGGAGTTGCGAGGAAAATGCGTAGAGGAATCGATTCGGTCACAGCTAGACCATATCGACTGGGCGGCACAGCAACCGGTATGCAACAACGGATCGGTCGCCGGAAATGAGCCGCGGTGAGACACAGCCGCTTCATTCGGCTGACGTCCTGAACCCCTGTCGAATGAGGGTCCGCACTTAGTAGGTGGACTCCCGTACCAAACTGATGAAGCGACCGGGGACTGCGTGCGGTC
Organism: Microbacterium sp. ARD31; assembly: GCF_031844425.1. Lineage (NCBI taxonomy): Bacteria > Bacillati > Actinomycetota > Actinomycetes > Micrococcales > Microbacteriaceae > Microbacterium > Microbacterium sp. ARD31. Next base: position 965,073 of record NZ_JAUZVE010000001.1, on the reverse strand, counting down.
ACCGTTAGGAGGGCATTGACTTCGCGTGACGGAGCCCTACCGGTCGGGGGGCGTGCTTCAGTTTCGCGAGGTGCCCACCGACCTCATCCCGTCGCCGATCGTCACATTGCTCTATTCCGTGTTCATCCACGAAAGCATCGCTGGTCACACCAACGAGCCGCTGTCGCAGACGCTGTTCGGCGTTCAGCTCGGCACGAGCCTACTGCGGGCCCGCGCGACCGGAACGTCAGATATTGCGGCCTGGCTAATGATCGAATGTCCCCTAACGATCTAAGCGGCGAGAGAGATCTGCTCACGAGCCTGTTGGACGACCGGCTGGTCGAGATTGAGCTATCCGTCATCCTGACCGCGGGCTCGGCGGCGCGGCTGTTCTCAATGCTGTAGGTAGGGAGATAAGGGCCACGACGTGGGGTCGGTCCGAACTGAGGAATCCTTCTCACCGGCGTATCCGGTCTGTTACGGTCCTGCTCCTCACCGCGGCGTCTCGGTGAGGAGATCGGTCAGTGACGGATGCCGGGGCCCTGCACCCGGCAGCCGTGCCGTCAATGGTTCCGCCGACATCCGCCGCGGGTGTGACACTCGCCTGATGCGCACCATCGTCATCACCGGAGCCAGCGACGGGATCGGGGCCGCGGCATCCCGTCAGCTCGTCGCTCGTGGCCACCGTGTCGTCCTCGTCGGCCGTTCGCCGAAGAAGACGCGGGCCGTCGCGGCTGAGCTCGGCACGCCGTACCACCTCGCCGACTTCTCCGACCTGGCGCAGGTGCGCCGGCTGGCGGGGGAGCTGCTCGAGGCGTACTCGCGCATCGATGTGCTCGCGAACAACGCGGGCGGGGTGTTCGGCAAGCGGCAGCTGACCGGTGACGGGTTCGAGCAGACGTTCCAGGTGAACCACCTCGCGCCGTTCCTGCTGACGAACCTGCTGCGCGAGCGGCTGGTCGAGAGCGAGGCATCCATCATTCAGACCGCGAGCGCGGCGGCGCGACTGTTCTCGCGCTTCGACGTCACCGACCTCAACGCCGCGCGCAGGTACTCGGGGTGGCGGGCATACGGCAACGCGAAGCTCGCGAACATCCTCTTCACCCGCGGGCTGCAGCGCCGGTGGGGGAGCGACGGCGTCTCGGCGGTCGCGTTCCACCCCGGCGTGGTCGCGACGAACTTCGCGGGCAACACGGGCGGTGCGCTGCGCTGGATGTACCACAGCCCCCTCGCGCGCCGTGTGCTGACGACGACGGAGGAGGGCGGCAAGCGCCTCGTGTTCCTCGCCGACGGCACCCCGCGCGAGGACTGGCTGCCCGGCGCCTACTACGAGAACGACCGCGTCACGAAGACCCACCGACTCGCGACCGACCCGCGCCTCGCGCAGGAACTGTGGGAGCGCAGCGCCGAGATGGTGCAGCTCGGATGAGGCTCCGTTAGCCTGAGGTCCACACGACGCGACGGGAGGCGAGCATGATCCACGATCTTTTGCGCGTCATCCTCGAGGTCCTCGGGCTGCTCGTCGCCGTCGATCCGTCGCTGAGCGGGTCCGCCCTCACCGTCGCGCTGCTCGCGCTCGCCGTCCTCACGCTCGCGCTCCTCGCGACCGCCGTGCATGCGAGCACGCGCGGAGCGGCGCCGCATCCCACCCGTCGCATCGAACTCACAGCACCGCTCGCGCAGAGCGATCCCGACGCGGCCGGACACGTCCGCCGTCGCGGGCCCGGTCAGGTGACCGCGGCCGCGTAGCGTCGAACCGTCCGGGCACCTGTTGCCCCGGCATCCGTTCGCGGCCGATCAGCCGACCCTGATCGCTCCGACGAACGGAACCCTGTGGACATCACCACCCTGCCTGTCATCTCCACCCTGCTCGACCTCACCTCGCGCGGCCTGCTCGCCCTGACCTCGCTGCTCACCCCCTGGACGGGAGCGTTCGCCGGCGCGCTCGCCATCGTGCTCGTGACCCTCGTGGTGCGGTCGACGCTGATCCCCGCCGGCATCGCGCAAGCCAAAGCCGACCAGGCGAGGATGCGGCTCGCGCCGCGGCGGCGCGAGATCCAGACCCGGCACCGCGGCGACCGGGAACGCCTGCAACGCGAGACGATGCAGCTCTACCGCTCCGAGAACGTGTCGCCGTTCGCGAGCTGCCTGCCGATCCTCATCCAAGCGCCGATCGTCGGGCTGCTGTACTCCGTCTTCATCCACGCGAGCATCGCCGGCCACGCCAACGAGCTGCTGTCGCAGACGCTGCTCGGCGTTCCGCTCGGCACGAGCCTGTTGCACGCCGTCACGACCGGAACCGCCGACCCCGCGACCTGGCTGGTGATCGGATGCCTCGTCCTCGCGATCGCGGCGGTGGGGGAGATCACGCGCCGGGCGTTCCGGGTCGAACCGGTGGAAGGGGTGCCGTTGGGTGTGCTGGGAGCACTGCAGTTCGCCACCGCGGTCGTCGCCGTGTTCGTGCCGCTCGCGGCGGGGGTGTACCTGCTGACGACAGTGACGTGGACGCTGGCGCAGCGGGTGGTGCTCAGGCGGGTGTACGGGTGAGCTCGCTAAACGTGTGCGCACCGCTCGCACTGGTTGCGGGTCCGGTCCTGGTCTTTACCGCTGACGAACAACCAAAGCATCAAGGGCAGCGCGAGTGTTATCACCGCGAGGATGATCCAAGAGGCGAGCATCAAGTCTAGGGTCACGCCCAATCTAAGCCCCGCGACAACAAAGGCGGCGGTGAGTGCGCTCACCGCCATCAGCTTGCCGAAGTGATCTGCCTTTTTCGCCCAGAACTCTCGTCCGTGGGCCACTGCCCTGAGCATGCCACCCACCAGACCGATCAAACCGCTGACGAGCACGACTGCCCCTAGGGTCGCGGCGGTGCGGTTCGCCTCGGCGGTCGATCGGAGAAACTCCTCGCGAGCGAGAATTGCGAATTGCAGAGGACCAGGCGAAACCCCGGCGATTCCCGATCGATAGTTCTCTAGCGGAAGCAGCGAATCGGTGGCCAGAAGGAGGCCAACCGCGATTGCCCATCCCGCACTAATGCTCAACGCGACCAGAACTGAATTGCCCTGACGGAGAGACGTCAACTGAGAAAGTCGGTCCATCAGCGCACGCACCTGGACATCCTCGCACGGCGTACGCCTTTCCGTCAGAGCGGCAAGATCCGAGGGAGCCCCATTACTCGCGAGCCCGGGCCCCGCCGGCATCACGCAAGCCAAAGCCGACCAGGCGCGGATGCGTCTCGCCCCGCGCCTGCGCGAGATCCAGACCCGCTACCGCGGCGACCGGGAACGCCTGCAGCGCGAGACGATGCAGCTCTACCGCTCCGAGAACGTGTCGCCGTTCGCGAGCTGCCTGCCGATCCTCATCCAGGCGCCGATCGTCGGGCTGCTGTACTCCGTGTTCATCCACGCGAGCATCGCTGGGCACGCCAACGAGCTGCTGTCGCAGACGCTGCTCGGCGTCCCGCTGGGCACGAGCCTGCTGCACGCCGTCACCACCGGAACCGCCGACCCCGCGACCTGGCTGGTGATCGGATGCCTCGTCCTCGCGATCGCGGTGGTGGGGGGAGATCACGCGCCGGGCGTTCCGGGTTGAAGCGGTGGAAGGGATGCCGGTGGGCGTGCTGGGAGCGCTGCAGTTCGCCACCGCGGTCGTCGCGGTGTTCGTGCCGCTCGCGGCGGGGGTGTACCTGCTGACGACGGTGACGTGGACGCTGGGGCAGCGGGTGGTGTTGCGGCGGGTGTATGGGTGAAGCGCGCGGTCCGTCGCGCTCGCCGGTCTACTCGGACGACCAGCCCGCGACGATGCGCGTGCACTCCGCCCGCGCCTCGGCGAGGTCGACGAGGTCCCGCTCGAAATTGGCGACCTGTGAGTCGAGGTGGTCGTTCGCTGTCCGATGCCTGACCAAGAGGTCGAGGTTGGCTCGCGCAGTGTGGTCCGTGCCCTCGAGCGCCGCCCTCAGAGCCTCCACCGCGACGCGGAGATCCGCCTCGACATGCGGATTGCCGATGTCCACCAGCAGTCGGACCTCCTCGAGAAGGGATGCCGCGATCCGGCCGACATCCAGGACAGACGAGAGGGCGTCGACCGTCGCCTCCCGGACCGCCCTTTCCCGGTCGGGGCCCTGCTCCATCGCGAGAGCCGCACCGAAAGCCGCGGACCGGACGCCGTCCTCCTCGGCGGCCTCCATCGCCCGGCGCCGTTTGTCGCTGAGTCGCTGCTCAGCCCGTCGAGCCTCGAGGTCGTCGGCGGTGTAGGCCGCCACCATCCCGAGCAGCCCTGCGGCGATGCCTGTCATCACGCCACAGGCGGCGCCTCCGCCCGGTGCGCCGTTCGCCTGGGCGAGGCGGTCCACCCATTCGGCGAGCGGCGTCTCTGCGGGGTCGATGTCATCGCTGGCCATGCGACGACGCTACCCGGCGAGGATACGGCCGGCGAGGATACGGCCGCGGTCGCCCGCTGCAACCCTTCGAGGCGAAAAGACACCGTGCTCTACCGTGACACCATGACCCGCCCCCTGCCCTTCGACGTCGCGCCGTGGAGCATCGGCCTCAGCGGCGTCGACGTCGACCGCCTGCCGCACCGCGAATCCGTCTTCGCTCTCTCCAACGGGCACATCGGCTGGCGGGGCCTGCTCGACGAGGGGGAGCCCCACGGCGTGCCGGGCAGCTATCTCAACGGCGTCTTCGAGGAGCATCCGATGCCCTACGCCGAGGACGGCTACGGCTACCCCGAGTCCGGGCAGAGCGTCATCAACGTGCCGAACGGCCAGGTCATCCGCCTCACCGTCGACGACGAGCCCCTCGACATCCGCGAAGGCACCCTCCACGACCACGAGCAGCACCTCGACTTCCGCGCGGGCACCCTGGAACGCACGCTCACCTGGACCTCGGCCGCCGGCAGCACCGTCCGCATCCGCTCGACCCGCCTCGTCTCGCTCGCTCACCGCTCCGTCGCGGCCGTCCGCTACGAGGTCGAAGCCCTCGACGACCCGGTCACGATCACCGTCCAGTCCGAGCTCGTCGCGAACGAACCCCTGCCCGAGCCGCACCCCGACCCGCGCGTGCAGGACATCCTCGAGACTCCGCTGCGCAGCGCGGGCAGCTTCGTCTTCGGCAGCGCCGCAACCCTCGTCCACGAGACCCGCAACAGTGGGATCGGCGTTGCCGTCAGCATGGACCACCTCGTGTCGGGCGCGACCGCCGAGGTGCGCACCGCGGCATCCGACGACCTCGCGCGCACCACCATCCGCGCCCGCCTCGCACCCGGCGAACGGCTCGAGGTCGTCAAGATCGTCGGGCACGCATGGGCGCCCGGACTCTCGGCGCCCGCACTGCGCGACCGCGCCGAAGCCGCCGTCGCCGACGCGATGCGCGACGGCTGGAGCGGCCTCGCCACCGCGCAGCGCGAACGCCTCGACGACTTCTGGGCCTACGCCGACGTCCGCGTCGACGGGCAGCCCCGCCTGCAGCAGGCGGGGCGGTTCGCGCTGTTCTCGGTGTTCCAGGCAGCCGCGCGTGCCGAGCAGCGCTCCGTCCCCGGCAAGGGGCTGACCGGCGCAGGCTACGCGGGCCATACGTTCTGGGACGTCGAGGCCTACGTTCTGCCCGTCCTCACGGCGACCGCACCGGATGCCGCGAGGGAAGCCCTCCGCTGGCGCCACGCCACCCTCGACCACGCCCGCGACCGTGCGCGCCAGCTGCACCTGCGCGGCGCGGCGTTCGCGTGGCGCACCATCGACGGACGCGAGTCGTCGGGATACTGGCCCGCCAGCACCGCAGCGTTCCACATCAACGCCGACATCGCCGCCGCCGTCGTCCACTACATCCGCGCCACCGGCGACGTCGACTTCGAACGCGACGCCGGCTTGGAGATCCTCATCGAGACCGCCCGCCTCTGGCAGTCCCTCGGCCGCACCGACGCCGACGGTCGCTTCCACATCGACGGCGTCACCGGCCCCGACGAGTACACCGCCCTCTACGACGACAACGTCTTCACGAACCTCATGGCCCGGGCGAACCTCGAAGCCGCCGCGGATGCCGCGCGTCGGCATCCGGATCTCGCCCGTGCTTTCGGGGTCGACGACGGCGAGATCGGCGGGTGGGTGCGCACGGCCGGCGCGATGCACGTGCCGTACGACGAGGAACGCGGCGTGCACCCGCAGGCGGCGCGGTTCACCGAGCTGGAGCGGTGGGACTTCGAGACGGACACCCCCGGCGACGAGCTGCTGCAGGAGCGCTACCCGTACGTGCAGCTCTACCGCAAACAGGTGCTCAAGCAGGCGGATCTCGTGCTCGCCCTGTTCTTCTGCACCGACGCGTTCACGGCGGACGAGAAGGCGCGGGCGTTCCGCTACTACGAGGCGCTGACCGTGCGCGACTCCTCGCTGTCGGCGGCGATCCAGGCGGTGGTCGCCGCCGAGGTCGGGCACCTCGGGCTCGCGGCCGACTACCTCGCCGAGGCCGCGACGATCGACCTCGACGACCTCCACGGCAACGCCGAAGACGGACTGCACATCGCGTCGCTCGGCGGCATCTGGACGGCGCTCGTCGCCGGCTTCGGCGGCATGCGCGACACGGCCGACGGACTGCGATTCGCCCCTCGGCTGCCGGAACAGCTGACGGGGCTCGCGTTCGGCATCCGCTGGCAGGGGCGCACGCTGCACCTCGAGATCACGCCGGATGCCACGACCTATCGCGTCAGTGCCGGTACGCCGCTGACGATCCGGCACTTCGGCGAGCCGGTGGAACTGACGTCCCGCGCGGACGTGACGATGCCGACACCGCCGCTGCCTGACCCGGGGGAGCGCCCGACCCAGCCGAAGGGGTGCGCGCCGCGGCCGTTCGCGGAGGCGTTCGCGGAGTGACGGTGCGGGTCTCGCTGGCCCCCGGCATCCGAAACCGATGTCGGAGGCCCTCACCACAATGGGGGTATGACCACCTGGCACGGCACGATCGGCACGCGGGAGCGACTCGCGCCCCTCGCCGACATCGCGCACGAGGCGGTCATGGCCGAGAAGCTGCTCACCCAGGCGCAGATCGTGCAGCTGCAGGTCCTCGCCCGCGCGGGCGAGCTCGCCGAGAAGCAGGCCGCTGATTCGCCCGCGCGCGTGCAGGCGCACGACATGGCGCTGCGGGCGATCGCCGCCGAGCTCGGTGGGCTCATGCACCTCACCGACCGCGCCGTGCAGCGCCGCATCACCCGCGCCCGCACGATCGTCGAGGACTACGCCGCCTCGCTCGCGGCGTGGCGCGCAGGCTCCATCACCCGCGCGCACGTCGACATCATCGTCGACGCCGGCGCCGACCTGCCCGCCGACATCCGTCTGCCGTTCGAAGCCGTCGCGATCCAGCGCTGTCGGCGCGACACCCCCAACCGCGTGCGTGCCGAGATCGAGATGCTCGCCCTGCAGATGCACCCGCGCACCTTCACCGAACGCCATCAGGATGCCGCCGCCCACCGCGCCGTGCGCCTCGTCCCCGGGCGCAACGGCATGAGCGACGTCGTCGCCACGGTGCCCACCGTGATCGCCGAGGGCATTCACGACCGGCTCACCCGCCAGGCCCGCGCGGTCATCGACACGCGCACCGAACGCTCCAGCGACGTCGTCGACACCGACGGCCGCACCATCGACCAGGTCCGAGCCGACGTCTTCGCCGACCTGCTCCTCGCCGGAACGCCGGCCCTCGACGACACCCGCGACACGACCGCCGGCCCGCTCGGAGCCATCCGCGCCCACGTGCAGGTCGTCATCCCCGCGCTCGCGCTGTCCGGCACCGAGGTGCCGTGCGACCTCGTCGGACGCACCCCCATCGACGCGGCCACAGCGCGGCGCCTCGCCGGCGACACTCCCTCGTGGGAACGCCTCGTCACCGACCCCGTCACCCATACGGTGCTCGCCGTCGACACCTACCGGGTGCCCTCTCCGCTGCGCCGGCACCTGCGCGCCCGCGACCAGCACTGCCGATTCCCCGGATGCCGCGTCCCCGCCATCCGCTCCGAGATCGACCACACGCACGACCACGCCCTCGGCGGCCGCACCGAACGGGCGAACCTCGCCCACCTGTGTCAACGGCACCATTCGATGAAGCAATTCACCGCCTGGAGGGTCCGACAACTCGGGGGTGGCGTCCTCGAATGGACCTCACCCCTCGGCAGGATCTACCGCGAAGACGCACCCACCCCGGCCGTCGCGTTCACCCCTGCCAGGCGGAAACCGCACAGCCACGAACCCGCGCCGTTCTGATCAGGGCGCCCCGGCGACGCCCCGGACCGCAATCCCGCCCAGCGACGCGACCGCCTGCGAGACGCGCTCCTCGTTTCGGCCGTTGATCACGACGTCCGCGCCGGCCTCGGCGAGCCGCCGCGCGATCGCGAGCCCGATGCCCTGCGTCGAGCCGGTCACCACCGCCGTCTTGCCGCTCAGATCCAGAGTCAGTCCGTCAGTCATAACTCGTCCTCTCTCGTCCCTCCTTCGACGCTCGCAGACCCACGCTGCCCCGGCGCCGCCCGGCGGTGGCACGCTGGAAGGGTGACGTCCGCACCGCCCTACATGACCCGCATCCGCGGGCGCGTACTCACCGCCCTCGCGGGCGACCCGACCGGAATGGCGCCGTACGTCCGCGCCCTGGCCGAGGGCGACGACGCCGGACACTTCGCCGAGAACGGCCCCGCCTGGACGGTCCACGCCGGCATGGGCACCCTCGTCGCCGGCATCCGCGCGCTGCTCCTCCAAGCCCTCCACCCGGGCGCCCTCGCCGGCGTCCACGACTGGTCGCGCTACCGCGACGACCCGATCGGCCGCCTCACCGGCACCGTCCGCTGGGTCATCACCCTCACCTACGGCTCGACCGAACAAGCGGATGCCGAGACGGCCCGCGTCGGCCGCTTCCACCGCCGCGTGCAGGGCGAGTACGTCGCCGGCGACGGCTCCGCCCGCACCTACACCGCCGAGCAGACCGACCTCGTGCGCTGGGTGCACCTCGCCTTCACCGACGCGTTCCTGCGCAGCCATCAGGCCTACGGCGGACCCATCCCCGGCGGACCCGACGCCTACGTCGCCGACTGGGCCACCGCCGGACGCCTCATGCGCGTCACCGACCCGCCCCTCACCGACGCCGCCCTTCGCGCCGAGATCGACGGCTACCTCGACCGCGGCGAACTGCGCCGCGACGACCGCGTCGACGACGTCGTCCGCTTCCTCAAGAAGCCGCCGTTCACCGGGATGATGGGCGTCGCCTACCGCGTGCTGTTCGCCGCCGCGGTCGCGACCTTCCCGCCGCGCATCCGGCGGATGCTGGGCCTCCGCCGCTCGTGGCTGCCGGTGAAGACGGCGACCCGGATCGTCCTGCGCGTCACCGAGCGCGCGCTCGGGTCGGGGCCCCGCGCACAAGACATGGCGCGCCTGCGGCTGCGTCGGCTGGGGCGGTAGCCGACCGGTCAGACCAGCTTCTCGAACACCATCGTCGCCTGGATGCGGTCACCGCCGCCGAAGCCCGTACTGCCCGACGACGCCGTCGTGATCGTGTGCAGGCGATACCCGAGCGCCGCCTGCCGGTTGATCGCCGCCTCGAGCTCGACGAGGTTGTTCGACCCCGCGCCCCACATCTTCTCCTTCAGCACGACCTGCAGCACGACGTAACTCATCCCGGCCGGGGCCTGCCGCGGCTGCGCACCGGCGACAGCGTCTGCCTGTGCCTGCGCGATGAAGCCGCCGAGACCACCCTGCGGGGGAGAGGCGGGCTGGGTCTGCTCGGTCCAGGCCGTGCCGTCCCACCACCGCATCGTGCCCGAACCGTCGTCGTACCACCCTGCTGCCGTGTCGCTCATGTCGTCACCGTAGTGGCCCCGAACGTCCGCGGTGAAGAGTCAGGCGCTGCCGGGCGCGCCGATCAGCCACGCCATCAGGGCGATCGTCGAGATCAGCCCCGTGATCGCCGCGACCGCGCCGAGCGACCCGCCCGTCAGCGCGAGCGGCTTCGACTGACCGCGTGTGAGCGCGAACACCCCCAGCGCGAACGCCGACAGGCCGAGCAGCAGCCCGACCCACGGGATGAGTCCGGTGAAGAACGCGAAGATGCCGACGATCAGCGTCGTGATCGCCAGACCGTTCTTCGGCTTCGCCTCTGGCTGTGTCATCGTTCCCCGTTCCGTTGCGGCCCTCCCACGCTAACGCGAACCACACCCCACCGATGCCAGGATGGTCCGGTGGCCGAAGCCGTGAACGCGCTCCAGAATCACCCGGGTGACGTCGAGTACCCCGTCCGCTCCCGTCGTCGGTACACCCGGGCCCTCGACGCCAAGCGCAAGGCCGACCCGGCCGAGATGCGCCGTCGCGCCCTCCCGGTGACGCTGATCGCCTCCCCGTTCGGCACCGCCGCCTTCACCCCGACCTTCGCCGAGCTGCCGCAGGAGCTCCGCGCGAAGCACCGCGACGGCGAGGAGGGTGCACCCTGGTTCGCGCTGCCCGTGGCCTCTCTCAAGCAGCTCCGCAGCGCCCTCGACGAGCAGTTCAAGATCGTCACGAAAGCCGACGCCGAGCTCCTGCTCGAACCCTCCGTCGAGAAGGCGTTCGCCACCTACCGCAGCTGGGACGAGTACTGGCGCGAGGTCGTCATCGCGACCGCGTTCCGCACCGATTCGCTGCAGGCCGTGCAGAGTCAGCGCGACGCGCTCGCCGAACTGCGCACGTCGCGGTGGCCGGCGGCATCCGTCCCCTGGCCGATGGGCGGGGCAACCGCATGAGGGTCACGACCGACCTCGCCGAGATCGACCTGGACGTCGTCCACCGCTGGCTGTCGGAGGGCGCGTACTGGGCTCTCGGCCGCAGCCGCGACCTCGTCGAACGCGCCGCGCAGAACTCCCTCAACTTCTGCGCCCTCGACGACGACGGCACACCCCTCGGCTACGCGCGCGTCGTCACCGACTCGGCCACGTTCGCGTGGCTGTGCGACGTATACGTGGACCCGGGGGCGCGCGGAAAGGCCGTCGGCAAGACACTCGTCGGCGCCGTCGTCGACGCACTCGAGCCGATGGGACTGAAGCGCACACTCCTCGTGACCGCGGACGCGCACCGGCTGTATGAGCAGTTCGGCTTCGAGCTCCACCCGACGCCCGAACGCGTCATGCAGCGCGGCGCCTGAGGCTCAGTCGAACGTCGCCGGGGTGTCGCGCGGATACTCGCCGCCGGCGAGCTTCACGAGGTGCGCGTGCGCGTACTCGCACACCAGCGCGTGCCGGTAGACCATCTGCGGCACGTCCACGTTCGAGTCCATCCACAGGCTCAGCGCGCCGACCTTCCACGCGCGGAACGTGTCGTCACCCGTGATCGTCGTCAGGATCTCGAGGAACGAGTCGTCGAACTTCATCGAGTGCACCGCCCGGCGGTACTCCTCGACGGTCAGCGCCATCGAGAACGGGATGTTCATGAAGCAGAGCGCCGTCTGGATGTCGAGACGGATCAGCCGGCGCACGTGCCGCTCGGCATCCACCCGCGGGATGTCGAGCTGCTGGAAGTCGAGCTCCGCCCGCTCCGTCACCCGCACGGTGTCGAGCGCGATCAGCACGTCGTAGACGTTGACGTCGTGCTCGACCACCGCCGAGTCGCCGAGCCCCGACAGCGCCGTCGGCCGCAGCGTCACCGGCGCCATGTCGACCGGCGTGTTCCGGATGATGAAGTTCACGAGGTTCGTCTCGACGACGAAGTGCCGGATCAGGAGGTCCACCGCGCTCGGCGACACGAAGTGCCGCAGGAACCACACGCACAGCGCGTCCATGACGCGCAGCGGCATCCACCGGAACGGCAGCACCCGCTTCACCACCGACACGACCCCCACCACGACCCGGGAGAACACCCGCGCGATCGGGTACAGCCACCGCCGCGACAGCCGCCGCTGGTCGTTGATGATCTGCCGGATCACGGCACGGTCGAGCGGCACCGACGGGTCGGCGTAGATCGCCTCCCACATGCTCGGGTCGCTCTTCGCGAACTCCGGCACGACCGGCAGCGGCGGCCGCTTCGCCACGTCAGCGATCCAGCTCTTCGAGCTGCAGCGCGTACAGCCGCGCGACGACCTGCGCGCACCGGACGATCTCGTCCGCGTCCTCGTCGGTGATGATCCCCGACGTCAGGATCGCCTCGAGGTCGCCCGTGTGGTTGCCGTCGGCGACCTCGTGGTACCGCATGAAGTTCACCTGGTTGTCGGCGAGCCCCAGCGCCTCCTGGAACCGCGCCGCCCAGCCCGCCGCGCGTTGCGCGCCGAGCCCCTCGATGATGAACATCGCGCCGAGCAGCCCCGTCGGGTTCGGCCGGTCGGCGTACGTGAACATGTACCCCGACAGCGCCTCGGACCCGAGGTTCTTGCGCCCCGCGCGCAGCTCGGCCAGCGACCCGCCGATCGCGACGTAGTCGCGCTCGAGCATCAGGTAGTCGCGGTGCTCCTCCTCGGCGTGCTTGATCGCCGCCGCCCGCAGATCGAAGTGCGCGATGTCGAAATTGGATGCCGCCCGCGAAATCCACGGCGACCCGTCGACCACCTGCTGCCGCAGGTTGAACAGCAACCGTTCGTAGTCGCACAGGGTGACGGTTCCGGCATCCAACCGCTGCAGGATCGGGACGCGCGAGAGGTGCTCCTCGAGCTCCTCCCACACCGCGGCGAGGCGGTCGGCGAGCGAGTCGACGGTGGCGGTGGCGGTGTCGGTGGTCATGACGATGCTCCTTGCTGCGGTGGGGCGACGACGGTCAGGTGGGCGAACGCGAACGAGAACCGGCCCGACTCGGGCACGGCGAGCAGGATCGTCTCGCCGGGGGAGAAGCGCCCGCTGCGGAACGCCTCCTCCAGCGCGATGAAGATGCTGGCAGCTCCCGTGTTGCCGCACGTCTCGAGGTTCGAGAACCAGCGGTCGGTGTCGAGCGTGGGCACGCGCTTGCGCAGGCCGTCGAAGGCCAGGTCGCGGAACGCGTTGGTGCTGTAGTGGCAGATGACGTGGTCGAGGTGGCTGATGTCGACCAGGCCGATGTCGACGAGCTCCTCGAACTGGGCGAGCCCGGCGCCCGCGAGGTCGTCGAGCATGCTGACGTCCTGCCGCAGCAGGAACATCCCGGCCGCGGCCGCGTCGTCGACCGGCACGTCCTGCCACGTCGAGCCGACGACCGGCTCCGGCCCCTTGATGCCCGCGCGCATGCAGACGTCGTACTCGTGCGCCAGCGACACGTGCCGCACCCAGTCGACCCGTAACGACAGGCGGGTCGGATGCGGCTGGAACTCGACGACGACCGCACCCGCGCCGTCCGAGAGCATCCACCGCAGGAAGTGCGAGTCCATCCCCGCACGGATGCCGTCGTACCGGCGCTGCCGCAGGCTACGGCTCGACAGCTCCGATCCCACGACCGCGGCGCGGGGGTGATCGCCGAGCTTGATCTTCGACACCGCGGCATCCAGCGCGGCAAGACTCGACGCGCACACGCCCGACGCCGAGAGCAGCTGCATCGGACCGCCGCCGAGCCGGCCGTGCACCATCGACGCGAAGCCGGGGACGAGCACGTCGCCCATCGTCGTCGCGGTCGCGAGCATCCGCAGGTCACCCGCCGCGATGCCGCGGTCGTCGAGCGCGGCGGTCAGCGCCTTGACGGCGAGCTCCTCGTTGAGCTCGGTCGGCTCGCCCTGCTCGTCGAGCGCGTAGTACCGCTGCCGGATGCCGTTCGCATCGAGCACGCGACGACGGATGCGGGCGGTCACCGCGTCGTCTCCGCCGAGGCGGCTCACGATGCCGTCGTTGTCGACCGGATCGCCGGGCAGGTACCGCCCGAAGCCGGTCAGGTATGCGGACGCCGTCGATGCCATGCGTCTGACCCTAGAGGGTCGGCGTGGTCGGACCGGGCTGTTATCCCCGGGTCACTTCTCGACGGGGCGCCCCTCGGCGATCCACGAGCCCGTGCCGCCTTCGACGTTCGTCGTCTCGAGCCCGTGGTGCTCGAGGAACGCCGCGGCGCGGGCACTGCGCCCACCGGCCTGGCAGATGAGGTGCAGGTCGTCGAGCTCGCGCAGCTCGTCGACGTGGTCGGGCACCGTGGCGAGGGGGATGTTGCGCGCGCCGGGCACGTGGCCGGCCGCGAACTCGTCGGGTTCGCGCACGTCGATGATGTTCGCGGGGGAGGCCTCGGCCAGCTGCGCCGTCGTGATGGAGTGCATACCTCGATGCTCGCAGATCAGAGCGGACCGAGGCGCGGCGTCGGCGATCGTTACCCTCGGATCATGCCGATCCGCTCAGCTCTTCGTGCCCTGAACGATTCGACCTCGATCACCCACGGCGTCGTGTCGTCGTGCGTCGTCGGTGTCCTCACCCTCATCGACCCCCGCCGTCTCACGGTGGGGCAGCGCCTCGTCTACCGGCTGGCGAACGCGGGGCTCGCCGCCTGGACCGTCGGCGTCGGATTCCGCAGCAGCGATCCGAGCGGCGCCGTGCCGCCGGTCGGGCGGGCGGCGCTCGTCGCGGGCGCCGCCGGTGCGGCCCTCGGCTTCGCCGATGCGGGCGAAGCGGTGGACGCCCGCGTGCAGGACGCGATCGCGCGCACCGGCGCCCGGCATCCGCGCCGTTGGCTGGCAGCCGGCGGGACCGTCCTCGCCTTCGGCTCGTGGTGGGCGAGTCGAACCCTCGACGCTCCGGAGGACGAGGACACCCCCGAGGTGCACGAAGCCGCCGTCGACCTGCCGGAGGACGTCCGCGCCCTCGCCGCGCATCTGCTCGCCGCCACCGACCTCTTCGGTGCGCCGGAGCTCCGCGCCCAACTCGCGCATGCGCAGCGTCTGGTCTTCGACGACAGCGACGATGGGTTCTGGCCGGTCGCGCAGTTCCAGGTCGACGTCGACCTGCCGCTGGCCGTTCCGGCGGACGCGACGTTCCCCGTCGTCGGTCGGTTCCGCGCCCTGGGCGATGTGACCTTCGACGTGCGGCTCGTGGTGACGGACGGTGTGCTCGCGAGCCTCTTCGTCGATGAAGGCGGCGACTGGACGCCCGAGCAACGCGACGCCTGGTATGAGTCCGGCGGCGACCTCGGAGCGCTCGGCGGCTGGCCCGCGCTCGGCGACCTGGAGATGCTCATCGAATCGCCCGAGGGGCTTCGCCCAATCGGCGTCTAGACTTGCCTGTCGGCGCTGTCGGGCGCGGGCGGCGTGATGATGATCGGGCTCGGCGGCGCGCTCGCGTTCACCGGCGCGAAGAGCTGACGCGGGAATGTTCCGGCGCCCCGATGCGCTGCAACCCGGCATGACGAACACCACGAAGCCTGCACAGTCATCCGGCACGTTCCGCATCGGCGGGGAGCTCGAGGTGAACCGCCTCGGGTACGGCACGATGCAGCTCACCGGTCCCGGTGTCTGGGGACCGCCGAAGGATCACGACGAGGCGATCCGCGTGCTGCGGCGCAGTGTCGAGCTGGGCGTGAACTTCTTCGACACCGCCGAGTCCTACGGCCCGTACGTCGCCGAAGAACTCCTCAAGGAAGCACTGCACCCCTACGCCGATGACGTCGTCATCGCGACCAAGTCCGGTCTCACGCGCACCGGTCCCAACGTGTGGCCGCCGCTGGGCCGCCCCGAGTTCCTGCGCCAGGGCGCCGAGATGAGCCTGCGCCGCCTCGGCCTCGAGCGCATCGACCTGTTTCAGCTGCACCGCATCGACCCGAAGGTCCCGCTCGAGGACCAGGTCGGCGAGCTGAAGGCGCTGCAGGACGAAGGCAAGATCCGCTACATCGGCCTCTCCGAGGTCTCCGTCGACGAGGTGAAGGCCGCGCAGGAGATCGCCGAGATCGTCACCGTCCAGAACCTCTACAACCTGCAGCACCGCGACGCCGAGGCTCTGCTGGACTGGTCGGAGGACCAGGGCATCGGGTTCATCCCGTGGTTCCCGCTCGCGACCGGCGGTCTCACCGGCGCCGACTCGCCGCTCACCGACATCGCCGAGCGCAAGAACGCGACGCCCGCGCAGATCGCGCTCGCCTGGCTGCTGAAGCGCTCGCCGGTGATGCTGCCGATTCCGGGCACCTCGAGCGTCGCGCACCTCGAGGACAACCTGCAGGGCGCCGTCATCGAGCTGACCGACGAGGAGTTCGCGGAACTCTCCGCGCTCGGCAGCTGACCCCCTCGCGTCACCCGCCCACCTCTGCCAGGGTGGGCGGGTGACGCATTCCAGTGGGCAGCCCGTCGTCCGTATGTGGACGGGCGTCGTCCGCACTGAGGACGAAGGCCGTTACGTCCAGTACGTCGAACGCACCGGCATGGACGCGTATCGCGCGACACCCGGGAACCTCGGTGCGTGGCTGTTGACCCGGGACCTGGGCGACGGCCGGACCGAGATCACCACCCTGTCGCGGTGGGAGAACTTCGCCGTCATCGCGGCTTTCGCGGGGGAGGACATCGAACGCGCAATCTTCTATCCCGAGGACAACGAGTTCCTCCTCGAACGCGACGAGCGGGTCCGCCACTACCGCCAGACGTGACCCGTATCTTCCGGGCACCATCGCGCGTACGGTGGGGCCTATGTGGACAGTGCTCATCATCTTGCTCGCCATCTGGGTGGTGCTGTCGATCGTCGGATTCGTGTTCGAGGGCCTCTTCTGGTTGGGCCTCATCGGAATCGTGCTCTTCGTCGGCACCATCCTCTTCGGAATGATCCGGCGCAGCGCCGCGAAGAAGAAGGCCTGAGCGGGCGGCATCCGCGTCGGTGGGGCAGGGTAGAGGCGTGGCCGTCGTCTCCGAGCTCTACCGCTATCCCGTCAAAGGGTTCACGCCCGAGCCCCGCACCGAACTCCGCGTGCAGGACGACGGTCGCATCGCCGGTGACCGTGTGCTCGCCTTCCGCTTCGCGGATGCGACCGAGCCCGAGGATGCCGGTGGCCTCGAGTCGTGGCCGAAGAGCAAAGGGCTGTCGCTCATGGACTTCCCCTCGATCGCGCGCGTGCGGGCGGTCTTCCATGCGCAGACCGGTCTGCTGCGACTGAGTGAGGACGGGCGGGTCCTGGCGGAGGCGGGCCTCGATGAGGCGGGACGGCACGAACTCTCGGCGGCCGTCACCGCGTTCGTCGAACGGTCCGCGGACGCGCGGCTGCTGCAGCGCCCGGGCGTGCTGCCCCTGCACCTCGTGGGAGACGGTCGCACCGCGCGGTTCCAGGATCGCGCCCGCGGCTACGTGTCACTGCACGGCGCGGAGACCGTCGCAGACGTGGATGCGGCGACGCCCGCGCCCGTCGACAGTCGCCGCTTCCGCTCGAACATCGTCGTCTCGGGGATCGCGCCCTGGGCCGAGCTCGACTGGTCCGGTCACGTCCGCATCGGCGGGGTGCGGTTCGAGGTGCAGCGTCCCATCGGACGGTGCGCCGCGATCACCGCGAACCCCGACGACGGACGGCGGGATGCCCGTCTGCTGCGGATCTTGACGACCGAGTTCGGCCAGAGTGAAGCGACCCTGGGGGTCCTGCTGCTACCCGCGGACGGCGGCGGAGTCGTGCGTGTCGGCGACGAGGTCGTCGTCGAGGCGGGCTGACCGTTCGAACGAGACCGTGGCGGCCAGCGTGGCCACCGCAGCGGCGCGGTCATTCTCCCGCGCGGCGAGGTCCATCGTCTGGGTCTCGACCTCGGCTTGTCGCGCGCGCAGATCGGTGCTGATGTCCGCGAGTCGATCGGCGAGGACGGCCGCGAGGCCGTCGTGGAGCTGTTCGAGCGTCGTGCCGTGGATCTCGAGGCGACGGTCGGCCACCGTCAACGTGACCGATCCGTAACCGGCGCCCGCCAACAGCCGCGCGGCGTCGTCGCCCACGATCTCGTCGAGTTCGGCCTTCTCGGGGCGGCGGTCGAACACCGCCTCGACGGTGTACCGCTCGGGTGCGGCCTGCGTCATCAGTCCGGCGGGAAGAGACCCGACGAGGACCGACCTGAGGCCGAGGACGTCGGCGGTGCCGCGTCCCGATTGCGTGTGTGTGCTCATCTTCGGACGTTACGCCCCTCAGATGTGCACCTCACAGGTTGGACCGGCGGGTGCGCAATAGAGGGACCGTGACGGTCAGCAGCACCCGCCCGCGTCGCCGCAGCCGCAGACGGCCGCGCCGGTGTGACAGGCGCCGTGCGCCGGCGTCGGGGCCGGTACGTCGAGCGTGGGGTTCTGGTCGAAGAACCCGTGGGGCACGAGCGAGAAGCCGGTGCTGTCCACGGGCATGATCGGCCAGTCCTCGGTGCGCGGGAAGTGGGTGAGACCGAACGTGTGCCACACCACGATGTCCTGGCCGTCGATGTCGGCGTCGCGCTCGATCCACCGGTCGATCGTGCCGTGGCCGTCGTTCTGGTTCACGAGCTCACCCGAGGGGAACCGCTCGGTGGGGGAGTACCGCGTCACCCACAGGTCATGGGTCGTGAACGCGGCCCGCCGTGCGATGGAGGACTCCGGGTCGGCGAGCAGGCTCGGCTGGCCCTCCGACCGCAGCGTGTAGCCGACCGGCTTGCCGACGATGTTCGTGACCTCGGGGTTCACGATGTGCCACACCCGGCCACGCTTGCCGTCGGCATCCCTCACGCCCTCGCGCTCGGTCCGCAGGCGCGTCGTCGAAAGCGTGAAGCCGTTGCCGTAGGGGTTCTCGGCCGAGATCGGCACCCGCTTCGCCTCGAGCTCGTCGACCGCGTTGCGCACCCCGTCGAGGGTGACGTCGAGGCGAGCCGAGAACAGGTGCTGGTGGTACGGAGCGCCGACGCCGGGGGCGATCTGCGACGCCCACGGATAGTCGCTCCCGTCGGGCTGCACGCCCGGGTAGGCCGAGGCGAAGACCACACCCGTCGCCTTGCATTCCAGCTCGATGCGCCCGTCGAGGTAGAAGTGCCAGTAGAAACCGTAGTCGTAGTTGCCGACCGTGATGAAGAACGAGACCACGAGCCGTCGGTTCCGGCGCACGTCGGTCGAGTGGTAGTACTCGTCGGTGTGCTTCCAGAGGATCGAGGCGTCCTCCTCGTGCATGCAGATCGCGTTCCGGATCGTCTGCGGACGTCCGTCGGTCGCCGCGATCGTCGCGTCGAAGTAGCGGATCTCGCCGAGGCAGTCGCATCCGAGCGCGAGCGAGTTCGCCGACTTGCCGAGGGAGTACTCGCCCGCGTCGAAGTAGTTCTGCCAGAACCGCACCGGGCTCGGGTCGCCGTAGGGGACGACCATCTCGGCCACCGACGCGCGGTACAGGATCGATCGGTGACGGTCGCCGTCCGTGAACCCCACCTCGTGCAGGGTCAGCCCTTCCACCTGGTTGAAGCCGATGCGGAAACGCCACTTCTCCCACTCGACGACGTCCCCGTCGACCGCGAAGCTCGGACCCTCCGGTTGCGTGATGACGATCGGCTTCTGCGTCGTCCGCGCCGGCGGCAGCTCGTCGGCACGGTGGAAGTTGTACGGCTCACGCGGAACGTCGAAGAGCCGGTCGTCGATGAGGCGGATCACCTCGCCCGTGATGAGATCGACATAGGCGACCACCCCGTCGACGGGGTGCGCCCAGGCGTTGTCGTCAGCGTCGAGCTGCAGGAAGGACAAGCAGCGGACGATGCGGCGCCCGTCCTCGTCGGCCAGGCCGAACCGCCCGGCCGAGAGCGCCGAGATGCGCACGAGCGACACGTCGTCGATCCCTCGCTTGGCCATCGCGGCCGTCCACCCCTCGTGTGCGCGCAGCAGCTCCTCGATCTGATCGAACTCCTCGAGCACGATCGGCGGCTGCCCCTCCGTGACGACGTCGACGACGCGCTGCGAGACGAGCACCCGGGCATCGACGTCCGTCGTCACCTCGGTCACCGTCCCGTCTCGCCGGTCGAGGAGGACGTTGCCGACGAGACGCCCACGCGCCGATCCGTCGAGGACGGCCGACTTGTCGGGCTCGATGAGGTTGACCAGCATGAACGCCGTCGCCTCCTCGTCGAAACCCGCTTCGAGGACGAGCGAACGGTTCGTCTCGATCTCTGTGCCCGAGAGTCGGGTGAGGGGATGCGTCATGGTCATGCTCCTGCAGCGATTCAGCGTCAGCGCCCGGCGAACCAGGTCGTCTTCAGTGCGGTGTAGTTGTCGAAAGCGTGGAGGGAGAGGTCGCGCCCGAAGCCGGACTGCTTCATCCCGCCGAACGGGGTGGTGACGTCGAGCGCATCGACGGTGTTCACCGACACCGTGCCGACCCGCAGCGCTCGCGAGACGCGCAG
This sequence comes from Microbacterium sp. ARD31, assembly GCF_031844425.1. NCBI lineage: Bacteria > Bacillati > Actinomycetota > Actinomycetes > Micrococcales > Microbacteriaceae > Microbacterium > Microbacterium sp. ARD31. The sequence continues at coordinate 944,884 of NZ_JAUZVE010000001.1, read as the reverse complement.
CGCTCGGTGGATGCTGTCGGTGAAGACGGATGCCGCGAGCCCGTACTCGCTGTCGTTCGCCAGCCGGATCGCCTCGGCTTCGTCGTCGAACGGCGTGATGGCCAGGACCGGGCCGAAGACCTCCTCGCGCCACAGCGTCGCATCCGTCGGAACGTCGGCGAACACCGTCGGCTCGAGGAAGAACCCGCCGTTCTGCGCGACGGCCCCGCCGCCGGCGACCAGACGTGCCACCGGTCGGGCAGCGTCGACGTAGCCGCGGACTCGCTCGAGCTGCGCAGCGCTCACCAGCGGCCCCATGCCGGCATCCGGGTCGAGCGGATCGCCGACGGTCAGGGCACGCGCACGTGCGGCGACCTTTTCGGTCAGCTCCGCCGCGATCGAGCGTTCGACGAGCAGGCGAGAATTCGCCGAGCACACCTGACCGCTGCAGGCGAAGATCCCCGCGACGGCGAAGTCGGCGACCGCGTCGAGGTCGGCGGCATCCGCGAAGACGATGTTCGCGCTCTTCCCGCCGCACTCCAGCCACACCGCTTTGCCGTTGGACCGGCTCGAGTACTCCAGGAACTTCTTGCCGACCGCCGTCGAGCCCGTGAACGCGATGACGTCCACGTCCTCGTGCAGGCCGAGCGCCTGACCCGCCTCGTGGCCGAACCCGGGGACGACGTTGAGCACCCCGTCCGGCAGGCCGGCCGCCGCGGCGAGCTCCGCGAGGCGCAGCGCGGACAGTGGCGTGTCCTCGGCCGGCTTCAGGACGACGCTGTTCCCGGCGGCGAGCGCCGGTGCGATCTTCCAGATCGCGGTCTCGAGGGGGTAGTTCCACGGCACGATCGCGCCGACCACTCCGACGGGTTCGCGTGTGACGACGGCGAGGTCGCTCCCCGCCGTCGGCGCGACCTCGCCGTACAGCTTGTCGATCGCCTCGGCGTACCACTGCAGAATCGCCGCGCTGCCGGGGGCGTCGATCGCCGAGGTGTCGGCGATGCGTTTGCCCCCGTCGAGGGTGTCGAGGAGCGCCAGCTCGTCGGCGGCACCCCGGATGGCGGTCGCGACCGCCAGCAGCACCCGCTTGCGCTCGCCGGGCGTGGCCTGGGACCACACGCCGGACTCGAACGAGGCGCGGGCGGCGGCGACGGCACGGTCGATCTCCGGTCCGCGGCCACGGGCGACCTCAGCGAGCACCTCTCCCGTGGCCGGGTTCACGGTCTCGAACGTGGCGCCGTCGGCGGCGTCGGTGAACGCGCCGTCGATCCACGCCCGAGTTCGCGGTGTGATCGTCGCAGCCAGACGCGTCCAGTCAGCGTGTGTGCGCATGAGTCTCCTGTTCGGGGTGGGTGAGCGCGTCGACGATCGTCTGCGCCATGAGTGTCGCACCGTCCAGCGCCGCGCGGTCGCCCGTCGGGGTGACGGTCGCGTCGGCGAAGGCCGCCTGATGGTTGACGGCGGGCGCCGAGTCGATGCCGAGGTACGGGTGGATGGCACGGACGCGGCGCGACACGTTGCCCATGTCGGTGGACGCGGTGTTCATGCCGCCCGGGCGCCGCTCGGCGGCATCCATGTCCCGTCCCAGCGTCGCCGCCCGTGCCGCGAAGGCGTGTGCCAACGGCTCGTCATTGCGGAACTCCGAGTAGCGCGGACTCGTCTCTCGGATTTCCAGAAAGCACCCCGTCGCGAGCGCGCCGGCTTCGAAGCAGGCGCTCACGCGCCGGAAGGCCTCTTCGAGCTCCTCGAGCGACGACGCACGGACGTACCAGTTTCCGAGCGCCGACCCCGGGATGGCATTCGGCGCGGTGCCCGCCTCGCGCACGATGCCGTGTACGCGGACGCTCGACGGAAGCTGCTGGCGCAGCAGGCCGATCGCCACCTGCGCGACGGTGAACGCGTCGGCGGCGTTGACCCCGAGTGTCGGGTAGGCCGACGCGTGCGATTCGCGGCCGGTGTAGACCACGTCGAAGTGGGCGACGGCGAGCGGCCGCGCCCACAGGGCGTCGGCGGGGCCGGGGTGGATCATCATGGCGAGGTCGACGTCGTCGAACACACCGGCATCCAGCAGATGGATCTTCCCGCCCCCGCCCTCTTCGGCGGGTGTCCCGATGACCTGGACGGTCGCGTCGAGCTCGTCGGCGAGCGGTGTGAGAGCGGCCGCCGCCCCGACCGCCGCCGCCGCGATGATGTTGTGCCCGCAGGCATGGCCGAGACCCGCGAGCGCGTCGTACTCCGCCACGAGGGCGACCGTCTGCGAGCCGGTTCCCGCGCGAGCGACGAACGCGGTGTCGAGTCCGCCCACCCCGGTCTCGACCTGCATGCCGAAGGAGGCGAGCGTCCTCGTCAGCAATCCCACGGATCGACGCTCGTGCCACGCCGTCTCAGGATCCGCGTGCAGGGCGTGGCTGACGCCGAGGATCACATCGTGGCGCGCAGCGACGGTCTCTGCGACGCGTGCTGCGAGAGCGTCATTCATCGCCGGGAACGCCGTACGACGGAGCGGATGCCGGGGCGACGGCCCGCGTCAGGTAGTCGGCCTTCTGGGGCGACCACAGCTCCCACAGACGCCGGAGCTCGACGATCGGCTGGTCGTGGTCGTCGACGCGCAAGTCGGTCGTGCGCCACGACGCTCCCTCGACCACGGCGAGACCCGCTGACCGGAGCGGTCCCGCCTCGCCTCCGGCGGCCACCGCGGCCTCCAGGGCCGCGAGCAGGCGATCCTCCAGCGGACCGGATGCCGCGGCGAACCCCGCGACCATCGCGTCGAGCACGTCGGCGCCGGCGAGGAGATTGCCGGCCGCGACGCTTCCGTCGCCGACCGACGCGCCGTGGATGCCGAGGGCCTGCGCCCCCGAGTGGACCGACACCCGGCCGGTCGTGTCGACGGCGGTGACTTGCCGGTAGTCGGCGTAGGCGTCAGCGGCGAGGGCGGCCGCGATCGCGGCATCCGGCGCAGCGCCCGCCGCGAGTGCGTCGAGCGTCGCCGATCCGAGCGCGGGATTCGTGACGTTCTGCGAGGCGACCGCACCCACGCCCGGGCGCAGATGTGCGCACCGGGAGGCGACGGCGGGGCTGGAGGAGGAGATGACGATGCCGAACGCACCATCGAGATGCGCGACGAGGGAGAGCGTCACAGGGTCACCTCCGTGTCGTCCGCGGGATCGCTGATGACCGCTGTCGCGTCGATCTCGACGAGCCATTCCGGTCGGGCGAGAGCGTCGACGACGAGACCGGTCGACACCGGATAGACGCCCTTCAGCCAACGCCCCATCGTGCGGTAGACCGGCTCGCGATAGCGGATGTCGGTGAGATAGACGACCACCTTCACGATGTCCTCGAGGCGCGATCCCGCCTCGCGCAACAGCAGGTCGATGTTCGCCATCGCCTTCTCGGCTTGAGCTTCGACGTCGCCGACGCCGACGCTCTCCCGGGTCTCGAGGTCCTGCCCGATCTGGCCGCGGAGGTAGACGACGCCGCCGGCGACGACTGCCTGGCACAGGTCGTTGTCGAGCGACTGCTCAGGGTACGTGACCTTCGTGTTGAAGGGGCGGATGCGGGTGTGCGCGGTCATCGGACTGTCTCCTTCTCACGTGCGGAGGATGCCGACTCGGTGGTCGGGCGGTATGCGGCGTACATCCGTTGGATGCCGATGTGGTCGGCGACGTGCTTCGCGTCGTGCCACACGCCCCAGATGAAGCTCGAACCGCGCCGGGACTGCCACGGCAGGCCGAGGAAGTAGATCCCGGCCTCCGCCGAGACACCGCGCCGGTGGGCGGGGCGGCCCGTGGCGTCGAGGGCGCCTGCGGGGAGCCAGCTGTAGTCGGACGTGAAGCCGGTCGCCCAGACCACGCTGTTCACTCCGGCGGCGGCGAGGTCCAGCTCACGGAGCGGCGCGGTCACGCAGGCCGGTTCCGGACCGAACTCGCGTGCTTCCGGCTCCTCGGGAAGATCCAGGCCGTGGCGCTCGACGTACGCGTCCGCCTCGTCGAGCAGGTCGAGGTAGTTCGCATCGCCGGCCGCGATGTTGCGCGCCAGGTCGTCACCGAACTCCACCACCCCGTTCCGGTATCCGTTCGCCCGGCCGACCAGGGTGACGCCTTCCTCGGCCAGTCGGCGGAAGTCCACCGTGTGTCCGCCGTCCGCGCCGCTCACAGCGATCGTCACGTGTTCGGCGCCGCGCGGGGGAGTGGCGGCATCCCACTTGTCCAGCACGCCCAGCCACCACACGAAGTCGCGGCCGCGGTAGCTGCGCGGCGGCCGGTCGTGCGGACCGACCGCCAGGTGCACATTTCGGCCCGACCGCTGCAGCTCGGCGGCGATCTGCACGCCCGAGCTGCCGGCTCCGACGACGAGGACGCCGCCCGCAGGCAGCTGCGCGGGGTTGCGGTACTGCGACGAGTGCAGCTGGACGATGTCGTCCTCCGCGGGGATGAGCGAGGGGATGACGGGGGTCTGGAACGCTCCGGTGGCCGCCACCACGTAATCGGCTCGGTAGACACCGTCCGTGGTGTCGACCTCGAAGCCGCGCGCTCCGTCGAGTCGGTGGACGCGCCGAACCTCGACGCCGCACCGCACCGGCGCGCCGAACCGCTCGGCATAGTCGGTCATGTATCGCGCGACCTGCTCCTTCGTCGCGAAGCCGTCGGGGTCGACATCGTCGAAGGCCATGCCGGGGAACCGGTCGTGCCAGGCCGGACCGTTCGCGACCAGCGAGTCCCAGCGCTCAGATCGCCAGCGCTCCGCGATGCGTCCGCGCTCGAAGACGAGGTGACGGATGCCGGCTCGCGACAGGTGCTCGCTCATCGCGACGCCGGCCTGACCCGCGCCGACGACGATCACCTCGACCTCTCGCGGAACGGGGGCGGTGGTCGACTGGGGGGTTGACGCCATGGTGCGGATGCTTTCGATCGGGGGGTGAAGTCCTCCCCGAGTCTCGGAAAGCCATCGGTGTGCGCGCAAATAGCGGATCACGCGCTTTCGCATCTAAAATGCAGATGCAAACTCCGTAGCAATATCTCTGAAACACATCGGAAATGTGAGCCCATGCGACCCACCTCCCGCCCGGACATCTCGCTCACCCAGTTGCGCTACTTCGTCGCGGCGGCCGAGCACGGCAGCATGACCTGGGCCGCGGAAGAACTCTTCGTCGCTCAGTCGGCCATCTCGACGTCGATCGCCAACCTCGAGAAGGCTCTCGGGACCCAACTGCTCATCCGCCGCCGCGCGAAGGGCTTGCAACTCACCGCGCAGGGGATCGACCTCCTGCAGCGCAGTCGCGGAATCCTCGCGGCGGTCGACGACGCCGTGCACGCCCTGCGTCCCGAGAACACCTCGGGTCGCGTGAGCGTCGGGTGCTTCCGCACCCTCGCACCCTTCTACCTGCCCGACATCGTGAGTGCTCTCGAAGACAGCCATCCCGAGCTGCAGCTCGACGTGACCGAGCTGCTCGCCGACGGCGTCAATGACGCGCTGCACGACCAGTCGATCGAGGTCGCGCTGAGCTATGACCTCGGGCTCGACGGGGACATCGACCGGGAGGTCCTCGCGTCAGTCCCGCTCTACGCCGCCGTCGGTGCGGAGCACCCGCTGGCCGGCCGCGACCGCGTGCGACTGGCCGACCTCATCGACGAGCCGATGGTCCTGCTCGACCTGCCCGTCAGCCGGGACTACTTCCTGCAGGCGTTCACCGAGAACGGCCTGCGGCCCTCGGTCCGTTACCGGTTCGCCAACTTCGAAGGCGTGCGCGCGATGGTCGCCAGTGGGCACGGATTCACCCTGCTCAACCAGCAGCCGAAGCTCGGCTACACGTACTCTGGTGGCGAGCTGCACCGGCTGGCGATCGTGGAACCGACGATGCCGCTCGACATCGTCCTGGCGCGGCGGGCGTCGTCGACGCGTCTCACGCGCAAGGCCGAGCTGTTCGCGGCGGAGGCCCGGAGCGCCGTCGCGCGCGTCCTGGGTGCGGAGACTCAATCCGCCTCGTAGACGACCTGCCCGCCGACGACCGTCCGGAGCACACGCGCGGCGCCCAGTCCTGTCACGTCCCTCACATCTCGATCGATCCAGACGAGGTCTGCGAGCATCCCCTCGCGGAGCGCTCCCGTGGTCTGTTCGAGTCGGTTGATCCATGCCGCCTGCGACAGGTAGGCGTCGAGCGCGGCCGACAGGGGTAACGCCTGCTCAGCGAGCAGCGGGACGGTGAGCACGTCGGTGCCGATCGCGTGCGGGTCCTCCGGGACACCCGTCCGGGTCACCGCCGTGCGCACTGACCACAGCGGGTTCGGGTCCGTCACTGGCCAGTCGCTCCCGCCGACGATGCGGCCGCCGGCTTCCGCGATGGAGGCGAAGGGGAAGTGCCTGCGAGCGCGCTCGGGCCCGAGCAGCGGGAGCTTCCGCGTCACGATCTCCTCGTCGGTCCGCGCCCACAGCGCCGTCACGTTCGCCGACACGTCCAAGGCCGCGAACCGCGCGACGTCGGCGTCGTCCACGACGTCGAGGTGAGCGATGTGATGGCGGTTCGGTGTGGCACCCCGGTGCGCGTGGATCGCCTCGACGGCGTCGAGACAGCTCCGGACGGCGCCGTCGCCCACCGCGTGATAGTGGATCTGGAAGCCCGCGGCATCGAGAGCCACGCTCAGGGCGTCGAGGTCCTCCTGCGCGATGAAGGTCACGCCGCGATCATCGCCGTGACCGTCGAAGGGCTCGAGCATGGCGGCCGTCCGGTTCTCGACCATCCCGTCCACCATCACCTTCACCGTGCCACCGTCGATGCGGCCCCCCGCGGCCAGTCGGTCGCGGATCTCGAGCAAGTCGTCGATCTGGCCGAGGCCGCGCGCCCTGTCCCACCAGAGTGCGGCGACCACCCGCGCCGTCAGCCGCCCGTCTGCGGCCGTGCGCTCGTAGGCAGGCAGGGCGTCCGGTCCGATGTCGGATGCGCCGACCGCGGCGTCCTGCCAGGCCGTGACGCCCATCGAGTGCAGTCGATCCTGTGCCGCGAGGAGCGCGGCGACCAGGGTGTCCGCATCGGGTTCCGGCAACAGGCCGACGATGAGTCCGACGGCGGCTTCGACGAGCATTCCGGTCGGATGGCCGGTCTCGTCGCGGAAGATGCGCCCGCCCGCGGGATCCACGGTCGAGGCGTCGATGCCCGCGGCGCGGAGGGCCGCGCTGTTGACCCAGACTCCGTGCGCGTCGTGGCTGTAGAGGACGACGGGTCGATCCGCAACGACCTCATCGAGATCGGATGCCGAGGGGAAGCCGCCCGGGAAGACGTCGCCGAACCATCCTCCGCCGCGCAGCACCGCAGCATCCGGATGCGCGTCGGCGAACTCGGCCACGATGCGGAGGTACCCCTCCCGTGAATGCGCCGGCGTGAGATCGACGCCGATGAGCTGCAGCCCCGCCAGGACGGGATGCACGTGCGCGTCCTGGAAGCCGGGAAGCAGCGTGCCGCCCCGAAGGTCGACGACCTGATCGGCGGCGGGCGCATGTGCGGCGGCGGGGAGGACGGCGGTGATCCGGTCCTCGTCGACGAGGAGGTGGCCGGGCTCATTCCGACCGTCGCCGAGGTAGAGCAGGCCGTTGGTGTAGAGCGTCGTGGACATGCTGTCCTCTCGATCGGGGGAGGCCCTCACTGTCCGGGGTCCGCGTTTCGCATTTGTAACGCCGATATTGCGGGCTAGTTGCATCACATTTTTTGATGTACTGTCACGATCTCCGCTATTTGCCGACCTCGCCGTGCGCTGTCGATCCTGGACGAACCCGCCCGACACTTGTCCCCGGAAGGACACCCATGTTCCGCTCCACCCGCTTCCCCCGTACGGCCGCCGCGGTCGGGATCGCCGCCGCATCCGCTTTCGTCTTCTCCGCCTGCGCCTCGACCGGCGGCACCTCCGGCTCGGCCGACGGCACCGACACCGTCGGCATGGGCATCCAGCCCTGGCTCGGCTACGGCCCCTGGTACGTCGCCGACGAGAAGGGGTACTTCGACGATGAGTCGGTCGATGTGACCATCACCAACTTCATGAACGACGCCGACATGAGCGCTGCCTTCGCCTCCGACCGCATCCAGGTCGCGAACGTCGCGAGCCACACCGCGCTGCAGCTCAAGGAGCAGGGCCTCGACATCTCGATCGTCCTCCTGCTCGACGCATCGCTCACCGCGGACGCGATCCTGACCGACGGCAGCATCACCGATGTCGCCGACCTCAAGGGCAAGAACATCGCCTTCGAGGAGGGCTCGGTGAGCAATCTCCTCCTCGGGTACGCGCTGGAGGAGGCGGGGCTCAGCCTGGATGACATCACTCCCGTCCCGATGGATCCCTCCGAGGCCGCGACGGCCCTCATCGGTGGAAGCGTCCCGGTCGCCGTCACCTATGAGCCCTACATCTCCGAGGCCAGCCGGGCCGGCGACTTCGAGAAGATCTTCACGGCCGGGGAGAAAACCGGACTCATCAGCGACGTGCTCATCGTCGACAACGGCTACCTCGAGGAGAACCCCGAAGCCGTCCAGAAGGTCGTGAACGCCTGGGGACCCGCCGTCGAGTTCTACAACTCCGACACCGATGAGGCCCGCGCCATCATCGCCGAGAACGTCGGCAGCGATGTCGAGGCACTCGCCACCGCGTTCGACGGCGTCGAGTTCTACTCACTCGCCGACAACAAAGAGCGCTTCGGCGGCGACTACGCGGAGTCGGTCCTGCCCGCCGTCGAAGCGGTCGCCACGCAAATCGGCCTGCTTGAGGGCGGTGCGGACCTCGCCGCGCTCATCGACACGGAGTTCGTCGAGAACGCCCCGTGACCCTCACCTCGACCCCGGAGGTCACTCCTATGACCATCACCCCTCCGACGGCTCCCGTCGCGCGCCGGTCGCGCGCGGCGGGCGCCGCCCGGCCCGTCGTCGGCGCGCCGCTGACGCGTCGGCAGTACCTCACCACCGCGGTCATCGGCTTCGTGGCCCTGGTCGCCGTGTGGACCGCGATCACGGTGTCGGAACTGGTCAACCCGCTGTTCCTGCCCTCGCCGATCGCCGTCGTGCAGAAGCTCGGAGAGCAGGCGGCGAACGGCGAGCTCTGGTCCGACATCGGCGTGAGCACGTACCGGGTGATGGTGGGCTTCCTCGCCAGCACCGTCCTCGCGATCCCGCTCGGCCTTCTGTGCGGTGCGCTGGTGCGCGTCGAGGCAGCGGTCGAACCCATCGTCGACTTCATTCGCTACATGCCGGTCGTCGCCTTCGTGCCGCTCACGATCCTGTGGGTCGGGACCGATGACGCGCAGAAGTTCCTCATCATCTTCCTCGGCACGTTCTTCCAGCAGGTGCTGCTGTTCGCGGACGCCGTCCGCCGCGTCCCGGTGTCCTACCGCAACCTCGGTGCGACGCTCGGTCTCACCCGCGGGCAGATCCTCGTCCGCATCGTCCTTCCCTCCGCCCTGCCCCGCATCTGGGACGCCCTGCGCATCAGCCTCGGCTGGGCCTGGACCTGGCTCGTGGTCGCCGAACTCGTCGCCGCCACATCCGGAATGGGCTATCGCATCACGCAGGCGCAGCGCTTCCTCGAGACCGACCTCATCATCGGCTACGTCATCGTGCTCGGGCTGCTCGGCCTCGTGTTCGACCAGATCATGCGCGCGCTCGGCCGCCGCTTCTTCCGCTACCTGAAGGGACGCTCCTGATGTCCGCGACCGCCGTCCTCACACCCAAGGTCCGCATCGACGCCGTCGACAAGCGTTTCGGTGACGTCCACGCCCTCAGTGAGGTCTCGCTGACCCTCGGCGATCAGGAGTTCGTCTCGGTCGTGGGTGCCTCCGGCTGCGGCAAGAGCACGCTCCTGTCGATCATCGCCGGGCTCGAGTCGCCGACAGCCGGCGAGGCATCCATCCAGGGCACCCCCATCCAGGGGCCCGGGCGCGACCGCGGCGTCGTCTTCCAGTCCGCGACGCTCCTGCCCTGGCTGAGCGCCATCGACAACGTCGTCTTCGCCCTGCGCGGAGAGCCCGGCATGACGCGCCGTCAGCGCGTGGACCGCGCACGGGACGTTCTCGCTCAGGTCGGACTCTCGGGCTTCGAGGACTCCTATCCCGCACAGCTCTCGGGCGGCATGCAGCAGCGCGTCGCGCTGGCACGCTCCCTCGCGTACGGTCCGGAGGTCCTCCTCATGGACGAGCCGTTCGGTGCCCTCGACGCGCTCACTCGTCGCACCATGCAGGAGCTGCTGACGACCGTCTGGGAACGCAACCGGATGACGGTCATGCTCATCACGCACGACATCGAGGAAGCCGTCTTCCTCTCCGACCGCGTCGTCGCGATGACCCCTCGGCCGGGCAAGGTCCGTGCCGAGTTCACGATCGACCTGCCTCGCCCGCGCGATCCGGAGGTCATCGGCAGTCCCGAGTTCCACCGGTACTACAGCGACATCCTCGGCCTCATCCACCATGGCTGAGGTCTTCGACTACGTCGTGGTCGGAGGCGGGACGGCCGGCTGCATCGTGGCCGCACGCCTCAGCGAAGATCCCGACGTGTCGGTGTGTCTCATCGAGGCCGGTCCGAGTGACGAGAACGAAGAACGCGCGGGGTCGATCCGCCGCTGGGCGGAGATGCTGGAGGGGGAGTACGACCGCGACTACCGGAGTGTGCCGCAGGCGCGCGGCAACTCGGGCATCCGTCAGGCCCGGCTCCGCATCCTCGGGGGGTGCTCGACGGCGAACACAATGATCACGTGGCGGCCGCTCCGCGGCGACCTCGAGGAGTGGGCGGCGCTCGGCGTCGAGGGGTGGGACTACGACACGGTCTCGCGCGCGTTCGACCGCGTCGTCGGACCGATCGGTCCTGTTGCCGTCCAGGATCGCAACCCGTACATCGCGGACGCGGTCGAGGCAGCGGCGTCCGCTCTCGGGCTCACGCGGCGGGAATCGTGGAACGACACCGAGTTCACCGAGGGTGCCGGGTTCTTCGAGATCGGGTACGACCCGGCGACCAACCTGCGCTCATCCACCTCTCGCGCCTACCTGCACGGTGTCGAGCGCCCGAACCTCACGCTCATGCTCGAGACCACGGTCGACACCGTCGTTCTCGACGACGGGCGCGCCGTCGGCGTCCGGGTGGAGGACGGGGTCGTCTCGGCGAGGCGAGAGGTCATCGTCAGCTGCGGCGCGATCGATTCGCCCGCGCTCCTCATGCGCTCGGGGATCGGACCCTCGCAGGTGCTCGCCGAGGCGGGCGTCGCCGTCGCGGTCGATCTCCCCGGTGTCGGTGAGAACCTGCAGGACCATGCGGAGGGTCTGATCGTGTGGGAGGCGACGGGGGAGCGCAGCGACGTGTGCGCAACGGGGTGGGACGCCGGCTACGTCTTCCGCGTCGATGCCGACAGCATTGTTCCGGATGTCTCGACACACATCCCGCTCGAATCGTGGACGGTTCACGCCGAGAATCACGGTGCGGAGATTCCGGAGAACAACGTGTCGTTCGCGCCGAACGTCGCGAAGCCGCGCAGTCGCGGCCGGGTGTGGATCACGTCCGCCGACGCCGACGCCGCTCCTCAGATCGACTACCGCGCGTTCACCGACCCTGAAGGGCGGGACGAACGGATGCTGGTCGCCGGGGTCCGTCGGGCACGCCAGGTCGCGCTGCAGGAACCGTTCGCCTCGCACGTGGTCCGCGAGGTGTTCCCCGGCCCGGGCGTTCAGAGCGACGAGGAGCTGTCAGCCGTCCTTCGCGCCACGCACCAGACGGTGTACCACGTCTCGTGCACCTGCCGGATGGGGGCCGACGACGACGCATTCGCCGTCGTGGACAGTGAGCTCAAGGTGCGGGGCGTGCAGGGTCTGCGCGTTGTGGATGCATCCGTGTTCCCGACCGTCGCCGCCCTGAATCCGGTGGGGACGGTGATGGCCGTCGCGGAGCGCGTCGTCGACCTCATCCGCGCCGATGCGGCGTCCTGACGTCGTGGGACCGATCCCATAGACACATCGTCGGCTCCCTCGCTCCCGCGGTCGCCGCGACGACCCGGCCCGCCGGGTGGACGCCCGGGACGCGCTACTACCCCGGGCGGACCCGACCGAGCGTGCCGGCGGCGGAGCCCGTCAGGGCCATCGCGGCGTCGGCGCCCGCACCCGCTCTTCCCGCGCCCACCACCGCGGCGGCAGCCCCCACCGAGTCCGCGGGCCTCGCAGCCTGGCGCGAACGTTTCGGCGGACAGGTGTTCCTCTCGACCGCCGCACTCGTCATCGTCGCGCTCGCCGGCGCCCTCTGGGTGACGGCGTCGGGCCATGGCCCGCGGATCACCCTGCCCGAGACGGCACACACAGCATCCACTCCCGCCGTCGTCGGGGATCCGGGCGCCGACCTCCGAGCCGAGCTCGCGGCGGCGGTGACCGCCGACGCCTGGCCCGCCCTCGACCCCTCGCTCGATCGGGTCATGGCCGCCTCGTCCGGAGCGAACCCGGCGCACGCGTGCTTCGATCCGGGTGCGACACCCGACCCGGCCTCCTGTTCGTGGGGAGTGGTGACGCGCCCGTGCACATCTGGGTCGTCGGAGACTCGACGGTCATGGCCTACGCGCGCGCCGGCCTTCCGGCGCATCGCCGACGACAGCGCCGGGGGCATCCGCGTGACCGCCATGGGCATGTACGGATGCCGCTTCACCGACGTCCTCGTCGAGAACGACGACCCGCAGGTCATGGCGGGCTGCCAGGAGCGCAAGGCCGCGGTGCGGGCGATGGTCCTCGCCGACCGCCCGGACCTCGTCGTGATGTCGACCGCGTTCACCCTCGGTCACACGGTCGCAGGTCAGGACCTGTCGGCCGACGCGCTGATCGGCGCGCAGCGCCGCGAGGCCGCGACCTACGACATGGGCGATCGGATGCTGTTCCTCGCTCCTCCGCCGCAGGGCGTCAGTCTCGCGGCCTGCTACACCCCGACGTCATCGCCGCGTGCGTGCGACAGTGCCGTCGACGGCACCTGGCGCACGATGGAGGCGATCTCCGAGTCGTCGGCGACGGCAGGCGGCGGCCACGCACTGTCGTCGCTGCCGTTCACCTGTGCCGACGATGTCTGCCCGCCGTTCGCCGGAACGATCCCCACGACGTACGACCAGACGCACCTGACGGTCGAGTACGCCGAACACATCGCGCCGGCGTTGCGCCAGGCGCTCGACGCGATGGGGCTGCTCGAGGCGTCGCGATAGACTCGTGCGCATGGGAACGATAAACGGAGCGCCGATGACGGCGTTCGTCTACTCGATCCGCGACCGCCGCGCCTGACGGCGCGTCGCTGATCTCCGCGTGATCGCGCCGTCTTCCGGGATGTCCTCGCACCCCGGCCGCGCGTCCTTCTCCGTACCCGCTCACCGGGGTGCTCCGAATCTTCCTTTGGAGCGCTCATGCGTACCCGTTCCGTTCACGGCGGCCGTCACGAACTCGGCCAGAACTTCCTCGTCCACCCGCTCACCATCGACCGGATCGCCGCCCTCGTCGCGGCGACCGACGGCGCGATCCTCGAGATTGGCGCCGGCGGCGGAGCGCTGACCACCGCACTCGCCCGCCTCGGCCGTGACCTCACCTCGATCGACATCGATGAGCGCCGCATCGCTGCGCTGCGCCGTTCGCACCCGGCGGTGCGCGTCGAGCACGCAGACGCGCTGCGGCATCCGTTCGACGCGCCGGTGATCGCCGGCAACGTCCCGTTCCACCTCACGACTCCGATCCTGCGCCGGCTCCTGCAGCGACCCGCCTGGCGCGACGCCGTCCTCCTCACGCAGTGGGAGGTCGCGCGCAAACGCGCGGGCGTCGGCGGCGGCACCCTCCTCACGGCGCAGGCCGCCCCGTGGTTCGAGTTCGCGCTGCACGGCAGGGTTCCCGCCCGCGCATTCCGCCCGATGCCGAGCGTCGACGGCGGCATCCTCTCGATCACTCGGCGCGGCTCGCCGCTCGTCCCGCTCGCCGAGCGACGCGCCTACGAACGGTTCGTGGGGGATGTCTTCACCGCACGCGGACGGGGGATGGCCGCCATCCTCTCGACGGTGAAGCGGATGCCGCGGCCCGCCGCCCGCCGCGTACTCGACAGCGCGGGGGTCGAGGGCGATTCGCTTCCGCGCGATCTCAGCGCTCGACAATGGTCGGACGTGTGGCGTGTAAAGGATTCTTGACACGCACGATCGCCCGTGTCATCCTTCCAATGTCAAACATTACTGACATCGGAGGTGCAGCATGGCTCGTGAGGAACGCGCCGCGTGGGTCGGACTCGTCGTCTCGCTCATCGCCATCGCGGTCTACGCCGCAGTCGTCGCGGGGCGGGCGGCATCCACCCCCATCCCGGAGGTCGACTGGCTCGGACCCATGCTCTGGACGATCATCGGCGGCATCGTCGTCTCGATCGTCGTCACGATCATCTGGGGTGTCGTCGCTGAGGGCGGGTCCCTCCGCGGCGAGAACGCCGCCGACGAACGCGACCGTGCGATCACCCAGATGGGCGACCGCGTCGGTGTCGCGTTCCTCGTCATCGGCGGCGTCGTCGGCATCGGCCTTTCCGCGATCGACGCCGCCCCGTTCTGGATCGCGAACACGCTCTACGCGGGCTTCGCCCTCTCGTCGGTCGTCGGCGGCATCGCCCGCGTCGTCGCCTACCGCCGCGGGCTCGTCTGATGGTCAAGCCGACACGCGTCACGAACGCCATCCGCGAGCTGCGCACCGACCGCGGGCTCACCCAGGCCGACCTCGCCGGCGCCGTCGGCGTGACCCGCCAGACCCTCATCGCCATCGAACAGGGCAAGTACTCGCCCTCGCTCGAGATGGCCTTCCAGATCGTCCGCGTCCTCGACGTCCCCTTCGACGCGGCCTTCCAGTACCCGGAGGACTGACCCATGACCGACACGATGACCGTCTGGCGCCAGCGCCGCTACGGTTCCGCCGACGCCGTCCGCCCCGAGACGGTCCCGGTCCCCGCACCGCGCGCCGGCGAGGTCCTGCTGCAGACGGATGCCGTCGCCCTCAACTCCGGCGACATCCACCTCATGCGCGGTGAGCCGGGACTCGTCCGCGTCGCGCTCGGCCTCCGCGGACCGCGCATCCGCGGCCGCGGCATGGACGTCGCCGGCACCGTCCTCGCCGTCGGCGACGGCGTCACCGAGTTCGCCGTCGGCGACGCCGTCGTGGGGTCGGGGCGCGAGACCCTCGCCGACCGCGTCGTCGTCCCGGCGAAGCGACTCACCCGCCTGCCCGAGACGGTCGCGCCCGCGATCGCTGCGACCCTGCCCATCGCCGGCAACACCGCCGTGCAGACCCTCGACGCCGGCCGCGTCGGCTCCGGCGCGCGCGTCCTCATCGCGGGAGCGGGCGGCGGCGTCGGCACCTTCCTCGTGCAGCTCGCCGCCGACCGCGGCGCCGAGGTGTGGGCGACGTGCGGAGAGCGCGCGCGACCCGTGCTCGAGCGTCTCGGCGCCGCTCGGACGTTCGACTACCGCGCGCTCGAACTCAGCGACCTGCCCCGCGGCAGGTTCGACGCCGTCGTCGACATCGCCGGCGAGCCGCCCCTCACGGTCCTCCGGGACCTGCTCGCCCCCGGCGGCACCGCTGCCCTGGTCGGCGGCGACGGGCATCCCTTCTTCGGACCCTTCGGACGCATCCTCCGCTCCGCCGTCACCCGCGGGCGGTTCCGCCCGATCACCGCCGTCACCCGCACCGAGACGACAGCGCAGCTGGTCGAGCTCGCGGCATCCGCGCGTCTCACCCCGCACCTCGAGCGCACCTTCCCCCTCTCGCAGGCGCAGGCCGCGCTCGCCTACGTCGAGGCGGGCCGCACCGTGGGTAAGGTCGTCGTCGTCCGCGACGGACTGCTCGACGCCTGACGCCGGGTTCCGACAGGATGGCGGGATGCCCCTCCTCCCCGCACCCCGCCTGATCGACCCCGCCGCCGTCCCCGCACTGCGGTGGGGCGTGATCGGCACCGGCATCGCCGACCGGTTCGTGCACGCCCTCCACGCGTACACGGGGCAGCGCGCGGTCGCCGTCACCGCGCGGGATACCGACAAGACCCGCGCGTTCGCCGACGCCCACGGCATCGGCCGCGTGCACCGGTCGGTCGCGGACCTGGTCGGCGACCCCGAGGTCGACGTCGTCTACGTCGCCACGCCGCACCCGCTCCACCGCGAGCAAGCGCTGGCGGCCATCGCGGCCGGCAAGCACGTCCTCATCGAGAAGCCGATCGCCCTCTCGGCCGTCGACGCGACCGAGATCCTGGCCGCGGGGCGCGCCGCCG
Organism: Microbacterium sp. ARD31; assembly: GCF_031844425.1. Classification (NCBI taxonomy): domain Bacteria; kingdom Bacillati; phylum Actinomycetota; class Actinomycetes; order Micrococcales; family Microbacteriaceae; genus Microbacterium; species Microbacterium sp. ARD31. Next base: position 928,653 of record NZ_JAUZVE010000001.1, on the reverse strand, counting down.
GCGTCCTCGTCGCCGAGGCGATGTGGACGCGCTACCTGCCGCAGGCTGACGTCATCCGGCAGGTGCTCGCCGCCGGCACCCTCGGCGAGATCGACCTCGTCCGCGCCGACTTCGGCTCGCTCGTCCCGTTCGACCCCACCAGCCGCATGTTCGATCCCGCCCTCGGCGGCGGCGCCATGCTCGACCTCGGCGTCTACATCGTCGCGTTCGCGTCGTCCATCATCGGGCCGCCGAGCACGATCCGCTCGGTCGGCACCCTCGCTCCCACCGGTGTCGACGACAGCGCGACGATCGCCCTGAAAACGGATGCCGGGGCGCAGGCCGCGCTCACGACCACCTTCGGTGCGGTCACCCCCGTCGAGGCGACGGTGTTCGGCTCACGGGGGCGGCTCGACGTCCTCGCGCCGTTCTACGGCCCCACCGGTCTGCGGCTGCAGCTGCACGGTGCCGACGAGGAGGTGTGGCACGATGACGCGCTCCCTACCGTCTACGACGGCCTCGGTTACCAGGCCACGGCCTTCGCCTCGTTCGTCGGTGAGGGGCTCGTCGAATCGCCGCTGCACCCTCACGACGAGGTCGTCTCGGTGCTCGCGACGATCGACGAGGTGCGCCGACAGATCGCCGCCGATTGACCGGGCGGGGTTAGCCTTGGTCACCATGACCATTCAGCACACCGTCGTGTTCGCGCTGCACCACGCCGAGGGCTCCTCGGAGGAGAAGACGTTCCTGACGGACGCCCAACGGTCGCTGTCGGCGATCCCCGGCGTGCAGCCGTTCCGCATCAACCGTCAGGTCAGCGACAAGAGCGACCTGCGCTGGCAGTTCACGATGCTCTTCGACGACCAGGCCGCCTACGACGCGTACAACGAGCACCCCGACCACGTCGCGTTCGTCGAGAGCCGCTGGCAGCACGAGGTGCGCGACTTCCAGGAATACGACTTCGTCGCGGGCGACTGACCCGGCCGCAGGCGTGTCAACGCTCCGCGCGCACCTCGGCGAGCGACGGGTAGTCGGTGTAGCCGACGGCCCCACCCGTGTAGAAGAACTCCGGACGCGGCTCGTTGAGCTCGGCCCGCTGCTCCCACCGGAGGGCGAGGTCGGGGTTCGCGATCGCAGGTCGGCCCACCGCCACGGCGTCGGCCCAGCCCTCGAGCACGAGCTCCTCGGCCTCCTCGCGCGTCGTGACCGTGCCGAAGCCGGAGTTCACGATCGTCGGTGCGGCCGCCTCGTGCCGGATCCGCTGGACGATCGTGCTCTTCGGGTCGGCGTGCAGCAGGTCGACGAACGCGAGCCCGAGCGGGGCGAGCCCCTGGGCGAGCGCGGTGTACGTCGCAAGGGCGTCGGCGTCGTCGGCCTCGAGGACCCCGGGGATCTGGTGCTGCGGGGAGAGACGGATGCCGGTGCGCCCCGGACCGACCGCGTCGGCGACCGCGCGGGTCACCTCGACGGCGAAACGTGCGCGGTTCTCCGGGGACCCGCCGTAGGCGTCGTCGCGGACGTTCGACTCGGGGGAGAGGAACTGGTGCACGAGGTAGCTGTTTGCGCCGTGGACCTCGACACCGTCGAGCCCCGCGGCGATCGCGTTGCGCGCCGCCTGGACGAACTGCTCGACGACCTCGGCGACCTCCGCCGTGCTCAGCTCATGGGGGACCGGCAGCGCGACCTTGCCGTCCCGGGTGCGTCCCTCGCCGGGCGAGGCGATCGCGCTCGGGCCGACGACACGGTCGACGCCCGAGATCTCGGGATGCGACACACGGCCGCCGTGCATGAGCTGCATCACGATCGTGCCGCCCTCGGCGTGCACGGCCTCGGCGACGCGGCGCCAGCCCTCGACCTGCTCGGGCGTCTCGATGCCGGGCTGGCCGAGGTACGACATCCCCTCGCGCACCGGCCACGTGCCCTCCGTCACGATGAGTCCCATGCCCGCGCGCTGGCGGTAGTACTCGACCATGTCGTCGGTCGGCACACCGTCGTCGCCCGCACGTGTGCGGGTCAGCGGCGCCATGACGACGCGGTTGGACAGATCCAGATCACCGAAAACAGCGGATTCGTACAGGCTCATGCTGAGGGGGAACGACGCACACAGCGCGTTATTCCGTCGCGGCCTTCCCTTCCGCCGGTGCCGCGTCCACGTCTGCCGGCGCGTCGACGAGGTCGTCGTGCGCCTGCTCGAACTGCGAGCGGTACAGCCGGTAGTAGGCGCCCTGCGCCGCGATGAGCTGGTCGTGCGTGCCCTTCTCGACGATGTCCCCGTGCTCCATCACCAGGATGAGGTCGGCGTCGCGGATCGTCGAGAGCCGGTGCGCGATCACGAACGACGTGCGTCCTTCGCGCAGCGCCGCCATGGCGTGCTGCAGCAGCAGTTCGGTCCGTGTGTCGACCGACGAGGTCGCCTCGTCGAGGATCAGCACGGCCGGCTGCGCCACGAATGCCCGGGCGATCGTGATCAGCTGCTTCTCGCCGGCGGAGACGTTGGAGGCGTCCTCGTCGAGCATCGTGTCGTAGCCGTCGGGGAGCGAGCGAACGAGACGGTCGACACGCGTCGCGACGGCGGCATCCACGATCTCGTCATCCGTCGCCGACTCGCGGCCGTACCGGATGTTCTCGCGGATCGACCCGGCGAACAGCCACGGATCCTGCAGCACCATGCCGGTGCGGGAGCGCACGTCGTCACGGGAGAGCTGGGCGATGTCCTGGCCGTCGAGCAGGATGCGTCCGCCGTCTAGTTCGTAGAACCGCATCAGCAGGTTGACGAGCGTCGTCTTGCCCGCACCCGTCGGGCCCACGATCGCGACCGTCTGCCCGGGCTCGACACGGAACGACAGGTCGGTGATCAGCGGGTGTTCGGGCGTGTACGAGAACTTGACGTTCTCGAACTCGATGACACCGCGCCCGTCGCCCCGGGCGGGGGCGTCGGCGGCATCCGGTTCCTGCTCCTCGGCGTCGAGCAGCTCGAACACCCGCTCGGCCGAGGCGGTGCCCGACTGCACGACCGCCGCCATGCCGCCGAGCTCGGACAGCGGCTGGGTGAACTGCTGCGAGTACTGGATGAACGCCTGCACGTCGCCGAGGCGCAGCTGTCCGCTCGCGACCTGCAGACCGCCGAGCACGGCGATGCCGACGTAGGTCAGGCTGCCGATGAACGTCATGCCGGGCATGATCATGCCCGACAGGAACTGCGCCTTGAACGCCGCCTGGAAGAGCTCTTCGTTCTCCTCCTGGAACTTCGCCTGCGCGTCGGCCTCGCGACCGAAGACCCGCACGAGCGAGTGCCCCGAGAACGACTCCTCGACGCGGGCGTTGAGGCGACCGACCTTGCGCCACTGCACCCCGAACGCCTTCTGCGACTTAGGCCCGATGATGCCGAAGATGATCGCCATGAGTGGCAGGGCGACGAGCGCGACGATGGCGAGCTGCCACGAGATCGAGAACATCATGACGAGCACGCCCACGACCGTGAGGATCGCGGTCAGCGCGCCCGAGAGCGACTGCTGCATCGTCTGGGTGATGTTGTCGATGTCGTTGGTGACGCGCGAGATCAGCTCACCGCGCTGCACGCGGTCGAAGTGCGACAGCGGCAAACGGTTGAGCTTGGCCTCGACCTGCTCGCGCAGGCGCCACATCGTGCGGACCATGATCACGTTGATGACATAGCCCTGCATCCAGGTGAGGACCGCGGAGACGACGTAGATCACGAGCACCCAGGTGATGACGACCTTCAGCGCGTCGAAGTCGACCCCGGCACCGGGGGCGTAGTTCTGCATCGCGCCCACGATGTTCGCGAAATCGTCCTGACCCTGCGAGCGCAGCGCCGCGACGGCCTCGTCCTGCGAGAGCCCCGCCAGCGCCGGATTCTGCCCGAGGAAGTTCGAGAGGAACCCCTCGAAGACGATGTTGGTCGCCTCGCCCAGCACCTTCGGCGCGATCACGGCGAGCACGACGCCGACGGCGCCGGCAAGCGTGACGAGACCGAACCACCACTTGTAGGGCGAGAGCAGCCCGATCATGCGGAAGAAGCTCGGGCCGAACTGCGACGCCTTGCCGGGGGCGACGGAGTCCCAGTCGCCGCTGTTCAGGCGGGCCTGTTCGGCGAGCTCCGCCTCGAGGCGCTCCTCCTCGGTCATCTCCTTCTCGGGCGCGCTCATGCGTCCACCCCCAGCTGCGATTCGACGATCTCGCGGTAGGTGTCATTCGTGGCCAGCAGCTCGTCGTGCGTGCCGACCCCGACCATCCGGCCGCCGTCGAGCACGACGATGCGGTCGGCATCCGTGATCGTCGAGACGCGTTGCGCGACGACGATCTTGGTCACCTGCGGCAGCTCGCGCCAGAGGGCCTGGCGCAGTTTCGCGTCGGTCGACAGGTCGAGCGCCGAGAACGAATCGTCGAAGACAAGGATGTCGGGCTGGTGCACAATCGCGCGGGCGATCGACAGGCGCTGCCGCTGGCCTCCCGACACGTTGGTGCCGCCCTGCGCGATGCGGGCCTCCAGGCGGTCGTCCATCTCCTCGACGAAGTCGCGACCCTGCGCGATCTCGAGCGCGTGCCACAGTTCGTCGTCGGTGGCGTCCTCGCGGCCGAACCGCAGGTTCGAGGCGACGGTGCCGGTGAACAGGAACGCCTTCTGCGGGACGAGGCCGATGCCCTGCCACAGCCGGTCGAGGTCCGCCTCGCGCACGTCGACGCCCGCGACCCGGACGGATCCGCTCGTCACGTCGAACAGCCGCGGGATGAGCGACACGAGCGTCGTCTTGCCGGCGCCGGTGGATCCGACGATCGCGACCGTCTCGCCGCGCGCGGCCGAGAAGCTCACCCCCGAGAGCACGGGCTCGTCGGCTCCGGGGTAGGTGAAGGTGACGTCGTCGAACTCGACGGTGCCGGGCGTCGGGAAGACCGACACGGGCTGGGTGGGCTTCACCAGTCCGCCCTCGGCGGCGAGGACCTCGCCGATGCGGTCGGCCGAGACGGCGGCGCGCGGGATCATGATCGTGATGAACGTCGCCATCAGCACACCCATCAGGATCTGACCGATGTACTGCATGAAGGCGAACAGTGTGCCGATCTGCACCGACCCCTCGTTCACCTCGATGCCGCCGAACCAGATGACCCCGACGACGGTGACGTTCAGGATGAGCATCGCGAGCGGGAACATCAGCACGAAGAGCGACCCGACCTTGCGGCCGACGACCATGATGTCGGTGTTCGCGCCCCGGAAGCGCTCCTCCTCGATACGCTCGCGCACGAACGCGCGGACGACGCGGACGCCGGTGAGCTGCTCGCGCATGATGCGGTTCACCGCGTCGAGCTTCTTCTGGTAGCTGCGGAACAGCGGCACCATCCGACTGATGATGAGGATGCCGACGATCAGCAGCGTCGGCACCGACACACCGATCAGCCAGCTGAGTCCGACGTCCTGCTGCAGCGCCATGATGATGCCGCCGATGGCCAGCAGCGGCGCGGTGACGAGCATCGTCCCGCCCATCATCGCCAGCATCTGCACCTGCTGGACGTCGTTGGTGTTGCGGGTGATGAGCGAACCGGCGCCGAACTGCGTGACCTCGCGCTCGGAGAATCCGCTGACGCGCTGGAAGACGTCGCGGCGGATGTCGCGCCCGACGGCCATCGCGGCGCGGGCGGCGAAGAACGTGGCGATGATCGAGGCGACGATCTGCCCGAGGGCGATCGTCAGCATGAGGACACCGTGCGCCCAGATGTAGCCGATGTCGCCGCGGGTGACGCCGTTGTCGATGATGTCGGCGTTGAGGCGGGGGAGGTAGAGCGCGGCCATGGCGGAGGCGAACTGGAAGACCAGCACCCCGACCACCAGCCAGCGGTAGGTGCGCAGGTAGCGCACCAGGAGGGTTCCGAGCATGAGTCTCAGAGTGCCACCGCCCGCCGACATGCGCGTCCCCCTGCAGGGGGATGTCCGCTGACGGCGTAGCGCCGTCAGGCCACCGCGGCGAGCAGTTCCTTCACGTGCGCGACGATCTCGCGCGGGCGGAACGGTTTGGCGACCACCTCGTCGACCCCAGCGCGGAGCGCTTCCTCGCGGTCCGAACTGTGGACGCGTGCGGTGAGCATGATGATGTGGGGCTGCGGGATGCCGGCTGCCCGGATCTCACGCGCTGCCTGGATGCCGTCGGTGCCGGGCATCATCCAGTCCATCAGGACGACGCGCGGATGGTCGGCGACGACCCGTTCGACCGCCTCCCGGCCGTTGCCGGCGCGGCCGGCCACGATCCCGGCGCGGTCGAGGCTGGAGACGAGGAGCATAGCGATGTCGTCGTCGTCGTCAACCACGAGCACGGAAATCTCCACCCCCGTACTCTGACACGATCCCGGGGTGTGGACGAACCCCGGCCGCGGGCGGGGGTGTGCCGGTGTTCGACCACGCCCCCGGCCGAGGAGTTCGCGCTGTCGGCATGAGAGGGACGGATGCCGGTGCCCGCGTCGCTAGGATGACGCCGTGACAGCCTCCGGAGACGAGCCCCGGGGCATCCGTTCCCGGCGGAATGCCCGGTGGCTGCGCGAGGTCACCGACCGGGTCCCCACCGCGTGGCTCCCCGGCATCGTCACCGCCGTCTTCCTCGGCGCCGCGGCCGCGTTCGGCGGGCTCGAAGCCGTCGCCGCACCCCCCATCGCCGCCCTGCAGGCGGGCGACGAGCACCGCAACGACATGCTCGCGTTCACGGTGGAGCGGGCGGTGCTCATCGACTCGTTCCCCGAGGCGGGCGCGTCTGCGAACGCCGAGGAGGGTGAGCGGGTCCTCGCCGTCGTCGTGACCGCCGAGAACACGTGGGATCGCGCGGTGCCGGCGGAGAACGACGCGTCCCTGACCGGGATGCTCCGCGCGCCCTCGCTCGCGGACCCGGTACCCGTAGCGGCGGCCCGGTTCGATGACGGAACGAAGGAGCCATGGCTGCAGCCGGGCCTGCCGGCCGAGCTCGTCGTGACCTGGATCATCGGCGCAGATGAACTGGCTGCGGGCGATGAGCTCGAGCTCGAACTCCGAGACTTCACCCTCCAAGAGGGCCAGATCGTCTTCTCAGGCGAGGTGTGGATCGACCCGGTGGTGGGTGCGCGGGTGTCGGTGCCGGTGACCGACGTCGGATCCGGCGCCGACGCCCAGCCCGAGGAGGAGGGACAGTGAGGCGCTGGGCGGTGTGGACGATCGGCATCACACTGCTGGTCATCGCGTGGGGTGTCGCGAAGGTGACCCCCGGTACGGAACTCACCGAAGCCTCTTTCGTGACGGAGGCGCGAGTCGGAGAACGGGCCGTCGGCTCGCAGCTGGTGCTGACCGTCGTGGACATCGTGGTGGCGAGCGCCGTCTCTGACTCGCGCGGATGGACCGCGGAGGGAGAATGGCTGGTCGTGGATCTCGACGTTTCGGCGAGAACGAGCGAAGAGCTCGCCCTGCTCGCCACCGCGAACCTCATCATCGACGGCCGCACCTACCGGGCCAGTGAGCGACCCGAGTCGCTTCTCGGCGAGTCGCTCGGCGCGGGGATCACGACGAGCGGCAGCCTCGCGTTCGAGTTGCCTCAGGATGCCGACGCGAAGCACGCGACTCTGCGATTCGCGCCGAAGGGCGGCGATGTCCGTCTCGACTCCGTGACCGAGATGACGGTCGACCTCGACGACGTGCCTCGGCAGGGATCGCGCGAACTTCTACCGACCGTCGGAGGCGGACTGTGAGTGCGTGGTGGCGAAGGAATCGACGTGCGTTGCTCGCGGTCGTCATCCTGATACCGCTGACGGTCGGAGTCGCAGGCGGATGGGAGTTCTGGAAGCGCGTCCAGGGGCGACCGACGTTCGCCGTCACCGCCGCAGCCGGGAGCACGATCGATTTCGACGGCATCACCTTCGGTCCGGCGACGGCGGCGGAGGTCTCGTCCCCCGCCATCGATCTCGCTCCCGACTCGAAGGTCATCTCCGTCAGTGTGCCCGTCGATCGGCACGGAGCTGCAACCGCGTGCTCGATTCCCGTCCTCAGAGAGCTCAGCGGTCAGGGGCGGCTCTGGGAAGCCGACCACCAGCTTCTCCGCTGGGATTCGAGCCTGTACACCTTCTGCCCGTCGGATCCCAAGTGGGACTCATTCCCGGACGGGCCTTTCACGATCGACGTGCCCTTCATCGTTCCCGACGATGTCTCCGGCGAGCTCGGCGTCGAGTTCACGCTCATCGACGAGCTGCCGCGCTACCTTCGACTCGTCGTCGTGCCCTGAGTCGACGACCGGCGCTCCGATGAGGGCACCAACCGTCGCGTCGTATGCGCCCGCGATGAGCGACACCCGGATCGGTTCGATGACGAGCGCCGGGATACCGAGGAGGAGCCCGCCGGCGGCGCGCCAGAAGTCGTCGACGCCGTGCGGTCCGATCACCCGCGTCAGACCGAAAGTCAGGAGCGGGTCGAGCAATTGGACGACGACGTACGCAAGAACGTAGGCACCGACGAGGACCGGCCCGCCGCGCCACATGAGTACGAGCGTGCGCCAGATGGGTTGGAATCGAGATCCGACCCCGGAGCCGATGTCGCCGAGACGTCGACGCAGGCGTTGCGGGAGCGTGCCGTACCGAGCGCGTGCACGCTGCACGAGATCCCCGCGCCACTGCACGCCCTGGGGCGCCACCGCCTGGCCGTAGACGACGCCGGCGACGGTCAACCATGCGAGAGGAAGCGCGATCAACCCCACTGCTTCGCCGACGACGAGAGCGACGGTGTCCCAGGCCCACCCGAGCGGGGCGAAGAACGACCCGGCTGCCTCGCGGAGGCCATCGACCCACTCGATCGCGCGGCGTGACTGCACCCACGACGTGACCTCGGTGACGAGGTCCCCGAGCAGCAGCACGGTGAGGAAGACCCACAAGCCTTCCAGATAGGTCGCGGCGAGCCCGGTCCAGCGGGGTAGACGTGTGTTCCATCGCTCCCACGCCCACCGTCCGACGAAGGCGGCGATCACGACGGCGACGGTCCACGGTTCCCAGGCGAGGGAGGCGACGGTGCCCGAGGTGTCGACTTCCACGCCGGAGATCACTCCGGTCAGACCGCGGCCGAGTCTCACCTGGGCTGCCGTGTCGACGTAGACGGCGAAGTCCGCTTTCAAGAGGCCGATCGCGCCGTAGATCGCCATGAAGGGCAGAGTCGAGGAGAGCATCGCGTCGCGGAACGCCACCCGTCGAGCGCGTGGCTCCGTCGGCGGCGGTGCGATCGCACCGAGTCGCACCATCCCGTCGCGGAGCACGAGGAACATCGCGACGAGGCTGATGAGCTTCGCGAGGATCGCCAACGGGAGCAGCAGGATGCCGCCGAGTGCGGTGTACCCGCCGACGTACCCGGCGACCTCGAGGCCGACGTACCGGCCGAGCGTCCCCGCCAGGTACCACGCGAGCAGCGCCGGCCAGTGGCGCACGAGAAGGCGCCACGTGAGGCCGAGCATGGTTCGCACGGTCTCACCGTAGTGGCACCGACGCGGCGACGCCCGCCCGACCACGGGGATCGGACGGGCTTCGGCGGATGCCGCGGCTCAGCCCGCGCCGCCGCCCGAGGCGCCGGTTCCCCGGCGGCCCTGACGCTCGCGCGCCTCGCGCTTCGCGGCGGCCGCGGCGAGCTCGGCCCGGATCGTGTCGGTGGGGACGTCGGTCGGGCGGTCACCGGCATCCCACATCCGATCCACGGCCGCCTGCGGGTGCCCCTCCTCGGCGGCGAGCGACGCCTCGAGCGCGCGCTCGTACCGGCTCTGCCGGCGCTTGAGCCACAGACCCGCGACGAGCATGATCGCCAGCACCGAGTACGCGACGGCGGCGAACGGGTGCAGCACGAGGTCGGCGAGGTCGCCCTGGCTCAGCTGCAGCGCCTTGCGCAGCTGCTGCTCGCCCATGGGGCCCAGGATGAGTCCGACGATGAGCGGCGCGATCGGGAAACCGAACCGGCGCATGAAGTACCCGAGCGCCCCGACGATCAGCAGGATCGCGATGTCGAGCGTCGAGAAGCTGACGGCGTACGCCCCGAGGACGGCGAACGTGATGATGCCCGCGTAGAGGTAGGGCCGCGGGATCTGCAGCAGCTTCACCCAGATGCCCGCCAGCGGCAGGTTCAGGATGATGAGCAGCACGTTGCCGATGTAGAGGCTCGCGATGAGCGCCCACACCAGGTCGCCCTGGTTCTGGAACAGCTGCGGACCGGGCTGGATGCCGTATGACTGGAACGCCGTGATGATGATCGCGGCGGTCGCCGTCGTCGGCAGTCCCAGCGTCAGCAGCGGCACGAGCACACCGGCCGCAGCGGCGTTGTTCGCGGCCTCCGGACCGGCGACGCCTTCGATCGCACCGCGACCGAACTGGCTCTTGTTCTTCGACAGGCTCTTCTCGCTCGCGTACGAGAGGAAGGTCGCGACGTCCGCGCCGCCGGCGGGGATCGTCCCGACGGGGAAGCCGATGAACGTGCCGCGCAGCCACGGCTTCCACGAGCGCTTCCAGTCCTCGCGGGTCATCCAGTTGCGCCAGCCGCGGGTGACGGGGATCACCGGGATCGGTCCGTGCCGCAGGCGGGCGGCGACGTAGAACGCCTCGCCGATCGCGAACAGGCCGACCGCGACGAGCACGACGCTGATGCCGTCCGACAGCGCCAGGACACCGAGGGTGTAGCGCGCCTGGCCCGTGGTCACCTCGGTGCCGATGAGCCCGATGAGCAGGCCGATGCCGAGCGAGGCGAGACCGCGCGCCGGCGACGAGCCGAGCAGCGCGCCAACGGTGATGAAGGCGACGACGATGAGCGCGACGAAGTCCGCCGGCGCGAGGTTCACCGCGAAGCGCGCGATGATCGGGGCGAACAGCGTCAGCAGTGCCGTCGCGATCGTCCCGGCGACGAACGAGCCGATCGCCGCGGTCGCGAGCGCGGCGGCGCCCCGACCGAGCTTGGCCATCTTGTTGCCCTCGATGGCGGTGATGACCGACGCCGATTCGCCGGGGGTGTTCAGCAAGATGCTGGTGGTCGACCCGCCGTACATGCCGCCGTAGTAGATGCCGGCGAACGTGATGATCGCCGCCGTGGGCGACAGGGAGTAGGTCAGCGGCAGCAGCAGCGCCACGGTCATCGCCGGGCCGATGCCGGGCAGCACCCCGACCGCCGTGCCGACGATCACGCCGATGAAGGCGAAGAGGAGGTATTCGGGCTGCAGCGCCGTCGCGAAGCCCGCCATGAGGGAGTTCAGTGCGTCCATGATCTCTTCCGATCAGCCGAACAGGGGACCGGGGCCGTACCACCAGTCGAAGGCCATGCCGCGGGGAAGCGACAGGCCGAGGCCCTCGCCGAAGAGCAGCTGGGTGCCGATGCCGAGGATGAGCCCCGCCAGGAAGGCGACCCAGGGGCGCTTGGCGCCGAGGGTCCAGGCGGCGCCGCCGAAGAGGAGGGCGGCGACCATCCACCAGCCGAGGATCTCGAGCAGGACGATGACCGCGACGACGAGGCCGACGAGTTTGAGGATCGTCCACCAGTCCGTCTTGGCGTTCGGGTCGATGTCCTCGCCCTCTTCGGGGGCGGCGACCTGGCCGCGGACGGCGGCGACGACCAGGAAGGCACCCGAGGCGAGGAGGATCGCCGAGACGAGGAACGGGAACACCTGCGGGCCGATCACCCCGCCGGCGGGAACGCGGATCGAGAACGCGCCGACCAGGGCGAACACGCCCAGGGCGACGATCACGCCGGCGAAGATCAGGTTGCCGATGCGGTCCGCCCCCCAGCCGGGGCGCGCAGTCTCCTGCGCACCCCGGTCCAGAGTGCTCTCGCTCATGACACGAGACCGATGTTCTTCAGCGTGCTCGTCACGTCGGTGACGTTCTCGTCGACGAAGGTCGAGAACTCGTCGCCGGTGAGGAAGGCGTCGGTCCAGCCGTTGGTCTCGAGCGCCTCCTGCCAGACGGCCGACTCGTGCATCTCGGTGACGAGGTTCACAAGGCCCTCGGCATCCGCGTCGCTGATGCCGCCGGGGGCCAGCAGGCCGCGCCAGTTCGTGTACGTGATGTCGAAGCCCTCGTCGATCATCGTCGGGGTGTCGGGCAGCAGCTGGGCCGGCTCGTCGCTCGAGACGGCGAGGGCGCGCAGGTCGCCGGACTCGACGTACTCGGCGAACTCGCCGACACCCGAGATGCCCGCCGCCGCGTTGTTGCCGAGCAGCAGCGAGACCGCCTCGCCGCCACCTGCGTTCGGGATGTAGTTGAGCTTCTCGGTGATGCCGGCGCCGTCGAGGCCGGCCTCCTCGAGCAGGAGGCCCGCGAGGATGTGGTCGGCGCCACCGGCGGAGCCGCCGGTGATCGTGACCGACTGGCCCTCCGCGACGACCGCATCGACCAGGTCCTGCAGGGTCTGGTACTCGCTGTCGGCCGGAACGACGACGACGAGGGGCTCCTCGGTGAGGCGCGCGATCGGCGTGGTGTCCTCGATGCGGTTCTCGGCGGCGTTCGTCTCGACCGCGCCGACCATCACGAGGCCGGTCACCATGAGGGTGTACGGGTCCTTCTCGTTCGCGAGGCTCGCGAGGCCGACGGTGCCGCCGGCGCCGCCGATGTTGGTGACCGCGGCCGTGCCGACGAGGTCCTCGTCGGTGAGCACCGCCGAGACGGCGCGGCCGGTCTGGTCCCAGCCGCCGCCGGGGTCGGCGGGGACGATGATGCTGACGTCGTCGACCTGGGCAGCCGCCTCCTCGGACTCCGCGCCGCCGCCGCCGACGGCAGCGCCGCGGGGGTTGCAGCCGGACAGGGTGAGGGCGGCGACGCCCGCGAGGGCGATGATCGCGAGGGACTTGCGCATGGGGGGGACTCCTCTTCGAGTTCCGTCGAGGCATCCTCGCCCCGACGTCCGTTCGCACAGACGCTAGGCACCGCGCCGAGGGCTGTCGCGCTTGCGCAACTAAGAGCGAGTTCGGAAAGTATTGGTCCCGCTCGCGGTGGGCATGTCCGGGCGCCGCAGGGGAGAATGAGCGCGTGCCCCGAGCGATGTCGCTGAGATGGCAGCTGCTGCTGCTGCAAGCCTTCATCGTCTGCGTCGTCATCGTCATCACCGGGGTCGTCGCGATCTCCCTGCAGGAGGGATCGATCCGCGAGTCCTACCGGGAGCGGATGGTGGGGGTGGCCCTCTCGATCAGCAGGCTCCCCTCCATCGCCGAGGCGTTCGACGACCCCGACCCGAGCGCCACGATCCAACCGCTCGCCGAGGTCATTCGCGAGGCATCCGATCTCACCTACGTCGTCGTGACGGATGCCGCCGGCATCCGCTACTCGCATCCGAACGAGGACCGCATCGGCGAGGCCGTGTCGACCGACCCGTCGGCACCGCTGTCGGGTCAGGTGTGGTCGGGAACCGAGACGGGGACGCTCGGCGAGTCGTACCGCGTGAAGGTGCCGCTGTACGCCGGCGGCGCCGTCTCGGGCGAGGTCATCGGATCCGTCTCGGTCGGCGTGCTCGAGTCGGAGCTCGCCGCCGACGTGCAGTCGCGGCTGCCATGGCTGCTCCTCGCGCTCGGCGGCTCGGCCGTCGTCGGCGTGTTCGGTGCAGCCGGGGTCGCGACCCTCATCCGTCGTCGCATCCTGGGCCTCGAGCCGGAGCAGATCGCCGAGCTCGTGGCCGAGCGCGAGACGATGCTGCACCGTCTGTCGGAGGGGGTGGTCCGCGTGGACCGCGACGGGGTCGTCGCGAGCGCGAACGACGCCGCCGTGCGCCTGCTCGGGGCGGGACCGCTCATCGGCGAGCGAGCCTCGGACGTGCTCGAGGGACCGATCCACGAGGTCCTCGTCAACGGGGAGCGCGAGGGGCGCCTCGTCCTCGCCGGGGAGCGTCCGCTCATCGCCCGAGCGACGGGTCTGTACGACGACGACGGCAAGCCGGTCGGCGGCACCCTGCTGCTGCGCGACCATACCGAACTCCACCAGGCGGTCCGCGAGATGGATGGCCAGCAGTCGCTCACCGACGGACTGCGCGCGCAGGCGCACGAGTTCGCCAATTCGATGCACGTCGTGTCGGGGCTCCTCGAACTCGGGGCCTGGGACGACGCACGCGACTTCATCGCGCGGATGCAGCCGGGCGGCTCGCTCGACATCGGCGCCGCCAGCGAGCAGCTGGGGCCCGAGCTCGCGGCTCTCCTCTCGGCGAAGCTCGCGCGCTCGCGCGAACTCGGCATCACGTTCTCCATCGACGCCGAGGGCATGGTCCCCGCTGCTGTGACCGGGGACCTCGTCACGGTGGTCGGCAACCTCGTCGACAACGCGTTCGACGCGTGCCGCGCCGGCGACACGCTCGCGCTCGCCGTGCACGCCGGCGCCGAGGGCGTCAGCGTCGTCGTCGAGGACAGCGGGCCCGGTGTCGATCCCGCGCTCGCGGACCGGGTCTTCGACGAGGGGGTCAGCACGAAGGATCCGAGCGCCCGCACCCGCGGCGTCGGCCTCGCCCTCGTCCGCCGCATCGCCCGGCGCCACTCTGGCGACGTCGTCCTCAGCCGGTCCGCCCTCGGCGGGGCGCGCTTCGCCGTCGTCCTCCCCGTCCCCGCGAGGGTCTCGTGAGCCTCCGCGTCCTGGTCGTCGACGACGCCCCCGCCGTCGCCCAGCTGCACGGCCGCTTCGTCGACGCCCATCCGCAGTGCGAACTCGTCGGCACGGCGGCATCCGGTCCCGATGCCGTCGACGCCATCCGCTCCCTCGAACCCGACCTCGTGCTGCTCGACGTGCACCTGCCCGGCTTCTCGGGTATCGAGGCGCTCCGTGCGGTGAGAGCGGATGCCGCCGTCCGCCAGCCCGAAGTCGTCGCCGTCACCGCGGCCCGCGACGTCGAGACCGTCCGCGACGCGCGGCTCATGGGCGTGCGGCACTACATCGTGAAGCCGTTCACCGCCCACGACCTCCACCAGCGGATCGACGACGTCATCGCCGAGCGGGGAGCCGCGGCATCCGGCGGCACCCTCGACCAGACCCGGATCGATGCCGTCATGCGGCCCTCTGCCCGGCGCTCGCTGCCGAAGGGGCTGACACGCGAGACGCTCGAGCTCGTGCACGACGCGCTGCGCCGCCTCGGCGGCGGGACGGCCGCCGACCTCGCCGCGGAGCTCGGCCTCTCGCGGGTGAGCTGCCGGCGCTACCTCGAGCACCTCGCCGACGAGGGCGCCGCCCGCCGCACGATGGACTACGCGACCGCCGGGCGGCCGAGCACGCGATACGTCGTGTGAGCGGTGGATAGCCTGACGGGATGACGACCACCTTCGCCGAGGTCACGCGTGTGCGCTGCGCGCCGGAGGTGCTGTTCGACCTCTCGCTGTCGATCGACGCGCACCTCGACTCCATGCGGCGGTCGCGCGAGCGCGCCGTCGCCGGGGTGACGAGCGGGACGATCGGGCTGGGGGAGAGCGTCACCTGGCGCGCCCGCCACTTCGGCGTGATGTGGACGATGACCTCGCAGATCACCGCGCTCGAGCGCCCGCGTCGGTTCGTCGACGAGCAGGTGCGCGGACCGTTCCGGGTCTTCCGTCACGAGCACCGGTTCGACCGGGACGGGGACGTCACGGTCATGACCGACACCGTGACCCTGCGCTCGCCGCTGCTCGGGGTGATCGTCGAACCGCTCCTGCTGCGCCCGTACATGCAGCGGCTGATCCGTACGCGGAACGCGGTGCTGGTCCGGAAAGCCGCCGCGGCCTCGGGTGGCCGGGCGGCTGACGCGGCTGCCGTGGCTGCTCCTCGCGCTCGGCGGCTCGGCCGTCGTCGGCGTGTTCGGTGCAGCCGGGGTCGCAGCGCTCATCCGGCGCCGCAGGGTCATCTGGTCGCTGCGGCAGGTGATTGACGGCGTGAGACGTTGCCGCGGTGACCACCACTCAGCACACCGGCTCAGCGGGCGAGCTGCTCGTGCAGTACGGGCTGTCTGCTCCGGTGGCACCGTGGCCCTCTCGCTCAGCGTGACCGAAGAGCGCCTGCGCCTCTGGTTGAAAGACGGGGATGGCGATGGCTAGAGGAGGCCATGCCGGTCGCGTCAACGCCGGCCTGCCTTAGCTCCGAACGAATGTGTGAGGGGGAAGCGAACGCCGCTCAGCATTTGCCTCCCCCTCGCCGGTGTGCCCGTCGCTAGGGACGCACCACGTTCACCGTCACCGGCGCGCTTGTGGCGCTGCCGGCGGCGTTCGTGAACTCGACTCGATAGGTGTGCTTTCCCTTGCCGGCTCCGGTCACTTCAGCTCGTGCCGTCTGTGCGGTTGGGGTGCGGGGTGTGAGCGTTCCTTCGGCGATAACGGTGTCTCCCTCGATGAACCGGTAGCTGGTGGCGTTGGTCCCCCACCAGAGGTTGGCGGTGAGGGTGTAGCTGCCGTCGCCGTCGTAGTTGTTGTGGCTGAGGGCGGGAGTTGCTGGAGTGGCCTGTGCCACCTTGACAGTGATACTCGAGGTAGTTGTCACGCCCTTCGAATTGACGAGCTCGCCCGTGTACACGTAGGTGCCGTTCTTCTTCCCGGTGATGGGAACGCTCGCGGTTTGTGCGGCGGTGCCGCCGTATTCGAGCGGAACAGTGGCGATGAGCGTGCCGTTCTCGTAGAGCCGGAAGCTTGTCGCGTTCTGCCCCGACCACAGGTTCATGGTGACGTTGTAGTCGCCGTCGGCGAGGCCGGTGTCCCACCCGTTGTCGTGCGAGAGCGTCCCCTTGGCTGGTTTGGCGGTCGCGCCATCGGGAACGGTCACCGTGGCGGACCAGTCCGATCTCGGGGACTCGCCGGCCGCATTGACTGCGGTGACGGCGAACCGAGCTGTCGTGCCGGGTTTCAGTCCAGTCACGGTGGCTGTGGGTGAGGTCGTGGTGGCCACGGGTGCGTCTACTCCTTCCTTGTAGACGCGGTACTCAGTGATGGGGGAGCCGCCGTCGCTGGCCGGTGTCGTCCAGGCGATGGTTGCGCCTCCGGTCTTTGCGGTGGCGGTCACTGCGGTGGGTGCGCCCGGAGCCTCGATGGCGGGCGGGACCTTCCACATGGTGGGTGTGATGGGTGTGACGCTGATGCTTTCGATCACAGCTGCGCCTCCCGTGGACCATGCGCTGATCTGGTCAGCACCGGCGTTGGGGAATACCTGGTCGGTGATGGTGGTGCGCCCGTCCGCGGTGAACAATTCGACGGACGCCCGGTCGAGGTAGGCCTCGAGGGTGATGGTGCCGTCTTCGAGTGCGACCGGTGCATCCTGAACGGACGCGAAGGCCGGGTGGAAGTCCACGTTCCCGGAGTCGCGTCGATCGACGAAGACCCGACCGGTGGTGGTGTCGTAGCCGATGTGGGTGCCGGAGGTGGAGTCGCCGAAGATGGTGATCCCGGCCTGTTCCGCATCTCCCGGACGCAGCGTGACGTCAATCTTCACAACGTCTCCGTTCAGCTTGAGATCCGTCTCGCCGTCGATGCTCACGTCGGTAAGGGTCTGCGTGTTCGCGGTGTCGAGCTGGTCATCGATATGCGCCACTACCTTCTGGGTGAGACGCGGACCGTCCTCGGTACTGGTGAGGGTGACCTCGCGGGGAAGTGCCATCGAGCTGCGCCACGGGGAGGTGGGGATGTCGTTGGCGTAGTCCCAGTTGTTCATCCACCCCTGCATTACGCGGTAGTTCTCGTCGGGGGTGCCGGAGTACGACACCGTGGCGTAGTAGTCACGACCCCAGTCGAGCCAGTCGTAGCTTTCCAGCCGTGTGGGTGCGGCCTGGTCAGCGAACATCACCTGGTCGAGGAGGATGTGCCCCCATCCGGAACGGTTATTGTCCACGACACGGATGGTGGCTTGCTGTCCCTCGAACTCGGTGACGTTCCAGCTTGCCCAGTCGAGGGTTTCGCTGTTGGAGCCTGTCGCGGAGCGCACAACTTCACCGTCGACGATGAGGTTGACAGAGGTCTCGTCCGTGCGCACCTTGGCGGGGGTATCACCGACGACGACATGGTCGAAGGTGAGGTGACCCCATCCGCCGGTGGCGTCGTCACGGATTCGGATCTGTGCCTGCTGGCCGGCGAAGTCCGACACGTCCCAAGACGCCCAGTTCAATGCGCCGGCCTCAGGGCCGGTCTGTGATCGCACGACCTGTCCGTCGACGACGAGCTCGGCCTGCAGGGTGCCGTCGGAGCGCTTTCCGCCGCCGATGAGGAATGACACGTAGTCGCCGTCCAGAGCGAACGTGGGCGAGAGGAGCTCGCCGGTGTTGTCGTCGCCCCGCGGGCCGCCCTCCCACGTGTTGATCCGCTTTGCGCCCAGGTAGTACTCGCCGCCCGCGGTGGAGGGGTTGCGTGTCGGGTCGGTGGCGAAGTCGCCGGTGATCTGCCATCCCGTGTCTGCCAGGGTTTGCCCGTCCGCGGTTTCGAAGTCGAAGACGGTCGTGCCGGCCGGGGGTTCGTTGGTGAGTTGGGCGTCGTTGACGTGAGGGTGGCGACCGCCGCCGACGAGGAGGTTGATGTGCGAGTCGGACACGGTGAACGCGGGAGACTCGAGGGTGCCGACCGGCCAGTCGCCGTCGTGGAAGCCGTTCACCAGTCCCGCGCCGATGAAACCGGTGACAGGGTTCTGACCGTCCAGGGTTCCTGCTGCCGGTGCGAGACCCCAGGGGCCGTCCTTCCAGTTACCCGGTTCGTTGGCAACTGTCCATCCGTCGAAGTCGCCATCGTCGAAGCCTGCGAAGACGTCTCCGACAGGGGTGTCCTGCGCGCCCTGGGTGGTTTCGCTGGTGAAGGTGGTGCCGTCGAAATCGCCGACGAAGTACTGTCCGCCGCTGCCACCAGCAACTGCTCCGGGGTTGAGGTTCACGACCATGACCCACTTGGTGTTGGTCGGGTCGCCGTCCACGGGCAACTCGAACAGGTCAGGGACCTCCCAGATGCCGCCGGTCGAGTTGGCGGGGCCGAAGTCGGAGAGGTGTTCCCAGTCACGCAGGTTCGAGCTCTTGTACAGCACGACCTTGTGGTCTACCGCTTCGACGGCGACCATGATCCAGTATGCGCCGGCGGGTCCGTCGTACCAGAACACCTTCGGATCGCGGAAGTTCGCTGATCCGCGGTCCAGGACTGGGTTCTGTTCGAACTTGGTCCAGGTGTAGCCGTCGTCGAGGCTGTACGCGAGGGACTGTGCTTGCCGGCCGGCGAGGGTCGGATGGGTGGGTTCGTATGCGCTTGTGTAGACGGCAACGAGGGGCGTGTTGGTGCCGTCTCCGAATCCGGAGGTGTTGTTCGTATCGACGACGACGGAGCCGGAGAAGATGCTCTCGATGGCCTCCCCCTGGTCGTTCAGTGTCTGCGGGATGGCCAGAGGTTGTTCTGTCCAGGTGAGCAGATCCGGGCTCGTGGCGTGTCCCCAACTCATGTTGCCCCACCGGTCACCGCTGGGGTTGTGCTGGAAGTACAGGTGGTAGACGCCGTCGTGGAAAACGAGACCGTTGGGATCGTTCATCCAATTGCGCTCGGGGGAGAAGTGCACCAGGGGGCGGTACGCCTCGTCGCCAGGGGGGACGTCCGCTGCGTGAGCCCGGGGGGTGGCCACCGCTCCCAGCGACGCGGCCAGCGCGACGGCGATGACGGTGGCGATCGGTCGTGCGCGGTTCCGAGCCGACGCCGGTCTGGTGGTCCAGTGTTGTGTGCGAGTGTTCACACGCGCTCCTTTGTGCGTGCCGCCGTGAAGCAGCTGTTGACATCGATGTCAGGTCACTGAGTCAGACAGTAAATCCTGTCTACCGGACAATGCAACGACGAAATTTGACCGCGGTGTCATTCGATGTCAGCGCGTGGGAACTGTCAGCGTGCGGAGCGTGGTGCTGTGATCTCGCCGCTTCCTCGCGTGATGAGTGTGGTTGGGACGACGATGTGTTCCGGTCCGCTGTCGTCTCCGTCCAGACGGGCGAACACGCGCTCTGCAGCTACCCGTCCGATCTCGTATGGGTTCTGGGCGATAACTGAGATGCCGGGGTCGAGGAGGTCGGCGAGGGGCACGTCGTCAAAACCGATCAGTGCAATGGAGTGTTGAAGCCGAGCCTCGCGTAGTGCGTGTACGGCTCCGACGGTGACGAGGTTCTGTGCGCTGAAAACGGCCGTAGGCGGTTCCGGGGAAGCAAGCAGCTGGCGGAGGGCTTCGTGCGCTGCGCGTTCGTCGTGCAGTCCCATGACGACGGAGGTGTCCGCTGTCGGAATTCCAGCTTCGCCGATCGCGTCGAGAAAGCCCCGGTGCCGTTCGGCAGCGGTCTCGAGGTCGCTGCGGTCGGCAAGCAGGGCTATCCGGTGGTGACCGTGGCGGATCAAGTGCGCGGTGGCTCGTGCGGCACCGGAGCGATTATCGCTCGTGACGGAGTCGAGATCGACGTCGACTGGTTTCCTGTCGATGAATGCGGCGGATATGCCGCGACTGTGCAGGGTGCCAACGTAATCGGGCCGGGGTCGGGCGGTCGTCAGAATCAGCCCATCGACGCGGCGCTGAAGAAACGCGCGAACGGCTGAGTCCTCTCGGCTCGGATCATCGTCCAGGCTCGAGGCGAATACCGCGGTCTGCCGGTGCGCAGCTGCGTCTTCGACGGCACGTTGAATCGAGCCGGAGAAGGGGTTGTCCACGCTACCGACAAGTAGGCCCAGCGTCTTCGTACGCCCGTCGACGCGTCGCAGACTTCCAGCCTGGAGGTCGATCTGGTAGTCCAACGCTCGCACCGCAGCGTTCACACGGGAGGCGGTGTCCGCGGACACATTCGGCTCGTTGTTCAACACGCGCGAGACCGTTTTCACGCCCACACCCGCCAGGGCTGCTACCTGCTTCATGGTCGTCCGTTGCGTGCGGCTGCGGGGACTGGACGGGTTCGACATCGTTGTCACATTCTCATCACTCTCTGTTGCCGTACTTGACGCTATCGCAGGAGTGCAGTACGAACGTTTCTTGACATCGATGTCAGTCGGACGTCGAAGGCCCGAGAGGAATTCAATGAGGAATCACATGAACGCCAAGCGTCCCGCCCTGGCACTCGCAGCTGTTTCGACCGTGGCGGTTCTTGGTCTGGCCGGTTGTGCCGGTGGAGGCAACGGAAGCACCGGCGGGCAAACCGGCGACGGCGGCAGCGACGAGATCGGGGTGTCGCTGATCGTCAAGACGAACTCGAACCCGTTTTTCGTCGCCATGCAGGAAGGCGCACAGGCGGCGGCGGAGGAGAACGGCGTCAGCCTGACGCTCGCGGCCGGCAAGGAGGACGGCGACGAGGACACTCAGATCCAGGCGATCGAAGCGGCCATCTCCAAGGGCGATGCCGGTATCCTGATCACCCCGAATGGGCCCGCGGTGCTCGATGCGGTCGAGAAGGCGCGCGACGCAGGTCTGTTCGTCATTGCACTGGATACCGTCCCGGATCCTGCCGACGCCGTGGACATCACCTTCGCCACCGACAACTTCCTGGCCGGGCAGTACATCGGGCAGTGGACGGCTGAGACTCTGGCCGGCGGAGACGCGGTCATCGGTCTCATCGACCTGTTCGACGACAAGGTCGTGAGTGTCGACTACAACCGCAACCAGGGCTTCCTCGACGGACTGGGCATTGACCTCGGTGACGACGCCACCAACGGTGATGAAGAGCCCAGTGGCACGTACAGCGGTGGTCAGGGCGGCGACTACACCATCGTCGGCAACGAGGCATCGCAGGGCGCGGAGGACGGCGGGCGCACCGCGATGGAGAATCTCCTCGCCAAGAACCCCGACATCAACGTGGTTTACACCATCAACGAGCCGGCCGCCTACGGCGCGTACCAGGCCCTCGAGGCTGCCGGAAAGGGCCCCGACGATGTCATCATCGTCTCCATCGACGGCGGCTGCGCGGGAGTCGGACAGGTGGCTGAGGGGGTCATCGACGCCACGAGCCAGCAGTATCCGGTAGCGATGGCCGAGCTCGGGGTCGAGGCCATCGTCGAGCTGGTGAACACCGGAACGGCACCGGAGACGACCGAGGGTCTGGACTTCTTCAACACCGGTGTCGCGCTCGTCACCGACACCCCCGTCGACGGGGTGGAGTCCATCGACACCACCGAAGCCGCAGACATCTGCTGGGGCGGCGAGTAATCACCAGCCCCACTCGGGTCGCGGCCGGTCCCATCAACCGGCCGCGACCCGCCCGACCGAACCCATTAGGCGCCAGCGGCGTCGCCATCGACGGAAGTGACCTGTGACCCAACCCGCCCCGCCCACCTCGACGCTCGATCTGGCCGCCGAGTTCCTCGACCGTCGCACTCCTTTGGACCGCATCCGTGGAGTGCTGCACCGCTATCCCGCGATCAGCCCCGCGATTGTGCTGATTCTCGCGATCATCGTCTTCGGGAGCATCAACCCTCGTTTCTTCGCTCCTGCCAATCTCTCCCTCGTGCTCGACCAGGTCTCCGTGGTGGGCACGGTCGCGATCGCACAGACACTCATCATTCTCACCGCCGGGATCGACCTCTCCGTCGGGGCGGCAATGATTCTGGCCTCGATGGTGATGGCGCAGACCAGCTACCAGAACGGCTTCCCCGCGCCCATCGCTCTGCTCGTCGGTCTCGTGGCTGCTCTCGCTGCCGGAGCTCTCAACGGGTTCCTCGTTACGCGGGTGAAGCTGCCCCCGTTCATCGCGACACTCGGCACCTTCAACGTATTCGTGGCGTTGACACTCTTGTACAGCGGTGGTCAAACCATCCGTCGAGCTGAGATGCCCGAGCTGCTCACGTGGACAGGTACCGCCTTCCCCATCGGGGACGTCCGGCTTACCGTCGGTGTGCTGATCATGCTCGGCCTGTACGCCATCGTCGCGTACGTCCTGGGCCGCACCGCCTGGGGCCGGCACGTGTACGCCGTCGGTGATGATGCAGAGTCCGCCCGGCTGGCCGGTATCTCCACCAGCAAGGTGCTGATGAGCGTCTACGTCGTCGCCGGTGCGGTGCTCGCCGTCGCCGCATGGATCCAGATCGGCCGATCCGGGGCGGCAAGCCCCAACGCCGGCGCCGACCTCAACCTCGATTCCATCACCGCCGTCGTCATCGGCGGCACCTCCCTCTTCGGCGGCCGCGGACTGATCTGGGGCACACTCCTGGGCGCAGTCATCGTCGGAGTGTTCCGCAACGGGCTGTTCCTCGCCGGCGTCGATGGCCTCTACCAGACTCTCGCCATCGGAATTCTTGTCATCGTGGCCGTTGCCGTTGACCAGTGGATCAGAAAGGTACGCAAGTGACCCTCATCGAAGACGCCGTCACCCCTGAACCCACACCAGCGGGTACGCCGGTGCTGGAAGCGAAACGACTCGTGAAGACCTTCGGCCGTGTCGTCGGCTTGGACGGAGTGAGCCTGCAACTGCATGCTGGCGAAGTCCTCGCAGTCATCGGCGACAACGGCGCGGGAAAATCGACCCTGATCAAATGCCTCACCGGTGCCTACATCCCAGACGAGGGCGCGCTGCTCCTGGATGGTGAGCGCGTGCATTTCAAGCGCCCGCAGGACGCGCGCTCCGCCGGCATCGAGACGGTCTACCAGAACCTCGCCGTCTCACCCGCGCTCGATGTCGCTTCCAATCTGTTCCTGGGACGGGAGCGCCGCAAGCCTGGTTTGGCTGGGTCGGTGTTCCGAGCCCTGGACAAGAACGGGATGCGCAAAGAAGCCCGCGACCAGGTGCAGAAGCTTGGTATCTCTACGCTGCAGGACGTGACCGTTGCCGTGGAGAACCTCTCCGGTGGACAGCGACAAGCTGTGGCCGTGGCCCGTGCGGCTGCGTTCGGATCGAAAGTCGTCATTCTCGACGAACCGACCGCTGCGCTAGGCGTCCGCGAGTCCAATCAGGTTCTCGAACTCATCAGCCGGCTCAAGGAGCATGGTGTGCCGGTCATCCTGATCTCTCACAACATGCCGCACGTGTTTCAGGTTGCTGACCGTATCCATGTGCAGCGTCTCGGGAAGAAAGCTGCGACGATCACACCGCAGTCTCATTCCATGACCGACGCTGTCGCCATCATGACCGGGGCTGCCACCGCATGACCGACCTCGAAACGGGACGCGTGACACGGGAAGCAGAAGTCGTCCTGTACGCCGAGTTCACTGCGAAGCTTGCGCACGTCCGAGAAGTCGAGGACCTGATCCTCGCTTACGCTGAAGTCGTCCGCAGCGAACCCGGGAACGACCTGTTCGAGGTGTACCGCAAGAGCGACTCGACGCAGTTCGTCGTCTTCGAGAAGTACCGTGACCGCGCCGCCTTCGATGCGCACCTCGCAGCCGCGGAGGGGCAGACGTTCAACGACGCGCTCGCACCGCTCGTCGAGGGATCCGGCAGCGAGCTCACGTTCCTCACCAGATTGGACCAGCAGTGACCGATGCGGCCGCGTCATTCGTTCCAGAGGTGCTGGTCATCGGCGAAGCTCTCGTCGATGTCGTGGAAAAAGGTTCTTGGGCGACCGAACACGTGGGCGGAAGCCCCGCGAACGTTGCTGTCGGGCTGGGCCGCAGAGGTGTTCCGACGGCGCTCCTGACCCAGATCGGTGACGACCTGTACGGCCAAGTCATCGCCGATCATCTCGCTTCCTCGCACGTACATGTGTTGCCTCACTCGATCACGACGCGGCCAACATCCACCGCTGCCGCTCATATCGGTACCGACGGACAGGTGCAGTACGTCTTCGACGTTCATTGGGACAGCTTCGCGCCTCCGCAGACTGCAGCTCGACTCATCCACACTGGATCGATCGCGGCATTCCTTCACCCGGGGGCGACCGCGGTGCAGGAGACACTCGAGCAGGCCGGTGAGATCGAGATCACCTTCGACCCGAACATCCGACCCGCATTGCTCGATGAACATACGTCGTCTGTGGAGGCGTTCGAGAAGACTGCCAATTTGGCCACTGTCGTCAAGATGAGCGACGAGGACGCATCTTGGCTGTACCCCCTTCAAGACATCGACTTCACGATAGATGCCGTACTCGAGCTCGGGCCACGACTGGTCGCGATCACCCTCGGCGCCGAAGGGGCCGTGATTGCCACACCCAGCCACCGGGTTCGCATCCCGGCGGAGGCGGTTCACGCGATCGACACGATCGGTGCGGGGGACACCTTCATGGCCTCGATCATCTACTCGGTGCTGCAAACCGGCACGCGCGATCTAGATCGCACACAGCTTATCCGCCTCGGCGCTGACGCTGTACATGCTGCCGCTATCACCGTTTCCCGCGCCGGCGCAGATCTCCCCTGGGCACACGAGATAGATCAACACGCCCCTTCGTGCACCGGATAGTTGACCCGCTATCGCGAGGATCAGGCGGATCCCGGGCGGCGACGGGCTGGCACGTCAGACAGCAGCACACCTCAAAGTATCGGGAGGCGATTTCCACTGGCTGGGGCAACCGCATCGGCCTGCACGGGCCGCGGCCTATGCTCGTCATCTGGCACATCATCACCGGGCGGGGGAGGCCCTCGGCAGCCGCCTGCTGCGGTGAGCTGCGGCACATCTGCACGATCGGTGGGGCCCGTGTGTCCTCGAGCGACGCCGGAGGCGTCACCGTCTCCATGAGTGCTGCGGCGGTCGCCGGAGGCGTGCGTGAACCGGGCTAGGTTGGCTGGATGACGGCGACCTTCACCGAGGTGACCCGTGTCGCGTGCACGCCGGAGGTGCTGTTCGACCTCTCGCTGTCGATCGACGCGCACCTCGACTCCATGCGGCGGTCGCGCGAGCGCGCTGTCGCCGGGGTGACGAGCGGGACGATCGGGCTGGGGGAGAGCGTCACCTGGCGCGCCCGCCACTTCGGCGTGATATGGACGATGACCTCGCAGATCACCGCGCTCGAGCGGCCGCGTCGGTTCGTCGACGAGCAGGTGCGCGGACCGTTCCGGGTCTTCCGTCACGAGCACCGGTTCGAGCGGGACGGGGACGTCACGGTCATGACCGACACCGTCACCATGCGCTCGCCGCTGCTCGGGGTGATCGTCGAACCGCTCCTGCTGCGCCCGTACATGCAGCGGCTGATCCGTACGCGGAACGCGGTGCTGGTCCGGAAAGGCGCCGGGGCTTCGGGTGGCCGGGCGGCCTGACGCGACGACTCTGACCGTCCACCGGGGATTTCGGCGTCGCGCGCGATAGCGTGGGAGCGCGTCCGTCGCGCACCGAGAGGAATCCATGAGCACTGGCAGTGAACCGACACACGCCTCCGCGCACGTCACCGGTGGGTCGGCAAGGTTCACGACGGTCGACGGCGCCGAACAGACCCTCGACGCTCCTGACGCCGACGGCGCGCGCCGCCTCATCGTCGACCGGGTGAGAGCGGATGCCGCGGCCGCCGGCACGGCGATCGAACTGCGCACGAGCGGCGACCGCGGTGAGCATCGCCTGATCGTGGGACCTTCGGGTGAGATCGACGTCGAGGTGGATGACCGCACCGTCACCCGTGCGGAGCTGCGCCAGCAGGCGTGGTGGACCACGGACCCCGAGCCGGTGCACGAGGCCGAGGCTGACGAGGACGACGCTTCCGCCCCGGAGCCTGAGCCCGAGGTGGATGGCGCGGAGCCCGCGCTCGTCGCCGAGGTGCCGGCGTTCTTCCCGCCGTCGTCGAACCCTCTCCCGGAATCCGCCGAGCGGCCCCCCGTCTTCGACAGCGGGGACGACGACGACCTCGACGAGGACGACGCGGCGCCGGCCGAATGGGCGCCCGCCCGCGTGACCGAAATCCCCGCAGCCGCCCCGGCGACGGGAACCGACTCCGTCGACGTCGCGCGCGCGGACGAGCCGCAGCCCGGAGCCGATCCGGAGCCCGCGGACGAACCGGAGCCCGCAGCCGACCCGCACAGCACAGCGACCGCCACGCCCGAGGCGCCGGCCCCCACCGACGGCGCACCCGCGCCCGAGACCGCGTTCGAGGCATCCGCCTCCAACGGGTCCCGTCCGTCGTTCATCGAGCCTCCCGAGGTCCACCCCGCCACCGTTTCGGGCTGGCGCTCGTTCTTCGTGCGGATCGGCATCCCGATCAAGCCGTCGAAGGCGGAACTCGCGCGCGCCGAGCGCGAGAAGGCCGTCTCGCGCCAGTGGGCCGGATGCCGCGCCATCGCCGTCGCCAACGGCAAGGGCGGCGTCGGCAAGACCATGACGACCGCGGTGCTGTCGGCGGTGTTCGCGCGCCATGGCGGCGGCAACGTCCTCGCGTGGGACAACAACGACACCCGCGGCACCCTGGGGTGGCGCACCGAGCAGGGCGACTACGACACGACGATCCGCGACCTGCTCCCCGAAGCATCGCGGCTGCTCGAGGCGACCGCATCCGTCTCCGACATCGCACGATTCGTTCATCACCAGTCCGTCGACCGCTACGACGTGCTGCGCTCGAACCCCGAACTGCTCGCGGCCGACCAGCGCATCACGACCGCCGACTTCGACCTGCTCGCGCAGGTCGCGGCGCGGTACTACCGCATGGTCATCTTCGACTCGGGCAACGATGAGTCGGCCGACCGCTGGCTGCGCATGATCGATTCGGCGCATCAGCTCGTCGTCCCGACCCTCGCCGCCCCCGAGTCGGCCGAATCCGCCGCCCTGCTCCTCGACGCGCTGCGCAAGCGCGACGAGCACTCGCGCCGCCTCGCCGACGGCGCCGTGGTCGTCGTCGGGCAGTCCGAGCGTGCCGGCATCGGCGCCGCGCAGCGCATCGCCGCCGGCTTCGAGGGTCACGTCCGCGCGGTCGAGATCATCCCGTTCGACGACGCGCTCAAGGCCGGCCGCATCCGGTACGACGCCCTGCAGTCGCGCACGAAGGACGCCTGGATGCGCGCCGCCGCCGCTGTCGCGAACGGCCTGTGAGCGGGCGTCCGAGTCGTGCGTCTCGCGACAGCGGTGATGCTGGTCGTCGCGGTGCTGACCGGAGCGATCCTCCTGGGGGGACTCTGGCTCGACACCCGCGAGAGCGCGGACGCCCGCTGCCTCGCGGCTGAGATCCCTGCCGGCGTCGCCGTGTCGGAAGTGGCGCTGATCTCCGCCGAGGCGACGGCATGGCCGGTCGGACGCCGCTGCGAGTGGCAGGCGGCTTCGGGCGACGGCGTCGTCGTGACGCAGACGGGATGGCCGCGGACGATCGGCTTCGCCGTGGTCGGTGCGCTGTCGGCGTGCGTCGCGATCCTCGGGATGCGGCGACGTCGGCCGGCCACGATCGCGCCGCTCGCCGTCTGCCTCGTCATGTACGGCCTTGCGGTCTTCTGGGCGGGCTGACCGCACCGCCCCTGGGGGAGGATGGGGAAATGACCGGTGAGACGGACGCCACGCGGCTGATCGAGGTCGCCACGCGGCTGAGCGTGGCTCCCGCCGGTGATTTCGTCGCGTTGCGCACCGCAGCCGCGGCGGAGGCATCCGACAAGGATCTCGCGGCCGCGATCAAGAAGCTCCGCAAACCGGTCCTCGCCGCCTGGGTCGTCAACCTGCTCGCCTCAGATGACCCCGACGCGCTCACCTCGGCCGCCGAGCTCGCCGACGAGTTCCGCGAAGCAGTGGATGTCGGCGATGCTCGCGCTCTCGCCGATCTCACCCGGCGCCGTCGCAGCATCCTCCGTGACCTCGTCGATCGCGCCGTGCGGCGTGCGGGCGAGCGCGGTGTCGAGGTAGGCGGCACCATCCGCACCGCAGTCGAGCAGACCCTCGACGCCGCGCTGCGGGATCCGGATGCCGCGGCTGCCGTCGCGAGCGCCCGGTTGCTACGCCCCATCGAGGCGACCGGAATGGACGCGCCCGACCTCTCCGACGCGGTCTCGGGACCCTTCGACGTCGCCTCAGCCCGGCCCGAGCCGACCGACGACCTCGCCGAGCGTCGCGCGGCCCGCGAGGCCGCGCGGGCGGCGGCCGAGGCGCGACGTCACGCCGAGAGTCTCGAGCGCGACCTCGATCGCATCGAGGACCGCTGGCAGGCGGCGCAGGAGAGGGCGTCGTCGCTCGAGGACCGCCTGGCGGAACTCGACCGTGAGCGCGCCCGTCTCGAGGACGATGCCGAGCGGGCACGCGCCGAGGTCGAGGACCTTGCCGAGCAGCGCCGCCGAGCCCGTACCGCCGCGACGAAGGCACGGTCCGCGGCCGACCGTGCGGCCGACTGATCAGCCGCGCGCGCGGTGCTGGTCGAGTGCGGTCGTGGCGGTCGACCAGACGAGGGTCTGCGCGACCTCCTCGGCCCGGTCGTACCGCGGCCCCGTGAGGACCACGTAGACCGCGCCGACGACGTCGATGTAGCCGGCGACCTCGCCGGCGATCCGGACCTCGTAGCGGTCCTCCGCGATCAGGTCCCACTGGATACGCGACGCTCGGGGTGCGGCATCCGCCGGTCGACGCGTCGGCAGTGCGCGCAGCGTCTCCGAATCCACGAACATGTTCTGCACCTCGTTCCGCTCACCCCGTCGACACGTATCCCAGGTGATCACCATCGCCCCGCGCACCCGCGGCGGAGGGGATTGACGCGACTCGGGGCGCGCGCTACCCGACGGCGGGCGAGCGTTCCGCGGCCTCGCGGACGGCCGTCGTGACCGTCTCGAGGAGCGGCGACGAGAGGTTCCAGCGCTGCCAGAACAGGGGGACCTCGACCGTGTCGTCGGCCAGAATGACGAGCGAGCCGTCGGCGACACCCGCCTCGAATTGGCCGGGCAGCAGCATCCCCCACCCCAGGCCGATCGTGATCGCCTGCGCGAACTCGGCCGACGCGCTGATGATGTGGCGGGGGGCGTCCCGCCGGGCGCCGTGTCGGCGTGCGAACGCGCTCTGCAGCGTGTCGTGACGGTCGAAGTCGACGCGCGGTGCGGCTTCGAGCGCGGCCCGCCCGAGCCCCTGCGGGAACCACCGATCGGCGAAGCCCCGCGTCGCTACGGCGGTGTACCGCATCCGCCCCAGGGGTGAGGAGACGCATCCGGCCACCGCGTCGCGCTGCGAGGTGACGGCCGCCATGACCGTGCCCGCCGCGAGCAGCTGCGCCGTGCGTTCCTGGTCCTCGCGGTGCAGCTCGAACGTGACCGGGTGCGCGGCGGTGACGGCGGTGAGTGCCGGGAGGAACCAGGTGATGAGCGAGTCGGCGTTGACGGCGAGCGGCACCACTGCCGAGCCCGCATCGTCGCCCAGGACGGCGCGGGCGTCGTGCTCGAGCAGGTCGAGCTGACGCGCGAGGCGCACGAGCGGCTCGCCCGCCTCCGTCGCGGTAACCGGTTTGGTCCGTCGCAGCACCACCCGTCCGACCCGCTGCTCGATGACGCGGATGCGCTGGCTCACCGCGCTCGGGGTGATCCCGAGCCGTGCGGCCGCGCGATCCAGCGTGCCGGCGTCGACGGCGGCGGCCAGCGTGCGCAGGTGCTCGAACGGGATGTCCATGCCACCAGCGTAGTGAAGCGATGCTACAGATGATGCAGAATCCTTCGCTGTACTGCAGAAGACGAGCTGCCTACCGTGGGACCTGTGACTCCCGAACTCGCCGCCTTCCTCTCGGGCCTCGGACTCTGCCTCGGTCTCATCGTCTCGATCGGCGCGCAGAACGCGATCGTGCTGCGCCAGGGTCTGCGGCGCGAACACGTGGGGATCGTCGTGCTCGTCTGCGTCGTCAGCGACGCGATCCTGCAGACCCTCGGCGTCGCCGGCGTCGCGACCCTCGTCACCGCCCACCCGTGGCTCGAGACGATCGCGCGGTGGGCGGGTGCGGCCTTCATCGTCGGGTTCGCGTTCGTCAGTGCGCGTCGAGCCTGGCGTGGCGGCGGCAGCCTCGAAGCCGCTGAGCCGGAGACCCCGACGGATGCCGCGACCCCCGGCACCGTCCTCGTCCGGCCGCGCGCGGCGACGAGGACCGCGACGCTCCTGACCATCCTCGCCGTCACCTGGTTGAACCCCCACGCGATCGTCGAAACGACCGTCGTGCTGGGGTCGGTGGCGGCGACGCACGGTGACGCGCGTTGGTTCTTCCTCGCCGGCGGCGTCGTCGGCAGCACCCTCTGGTTCGTGGTGTTCGGCTACGGCGCGCGCTACCTCGCGCCGCTCCTGCGCACGGCACGCGCGTGGCGCATCCTCGACGCCGGCATCGCCGTCATCATGCTCGTCATCGCCGTCAGCCTCGTCCTCGGCTGATCGGGCGGGGATGCCGCGGCGCGGCGACCGTCAGTGCGCGGCGTCGTACGCGTCGAGCACCTGCGCCGGCACGCGACCGCGCTCCGAGACCTGGTAGCCGTTCTTCGCGGCCCACTCGCGGATCGGCGCGTAGTCGCGCTGCCCGGCTCGCTTCTGCTTGCGGCCGCCGCCGTTCGACGAGGTGGCCGCGCGTGAGGTCGTCCCGCGCGACGAGACACGACGCGCGGCGTCGATGTACGGCGCCAGGACGTCGCGCAGGGCGTTCGCGTTGTCGTGGGTGAGGTCGATCTCGTAGGCGGTGCCGTCGAGGGAGAAGAGCACGGTCTCTCCGTCGCCGACCTCGAGGACGGTGCCGTCCAGGTCGTCGACGAGTTGATGCACGATTTTGCGGGCCATGCGCTCACCCTAGTGGCGCGCGTGCTCGCTACGGCAGAAGTCCGGCCCGGCGCGCCTTGGCGACGGCGGCGTGGCGGGTCGAGGCATCCAATTTCGCCATCGCCGCCTGCAGGTACGACTTGACCGTCCCCTCGCGCAGCGACAGCGACGCGGCGATCTCGGCATTGGTGGCGCCGAGCGCGCAGCAGGCGAGCACATCGAGCTCGCGCGGCGAGAGGGCGACGTCGAGCGATGCCTCGGCCGCCGCCGGTCGCGACATCCCCGCGAGGCGTTTCTCGACCGCCGCGATCCGCTCCCGCAGGTCGGGGTCGGTGACGGATGCGGCGATGCTCCGCAGCTCGGCGTAGCTTTCGCGCAGATCCTCCTGCGCGGAGGCGGGCAGGGCGGGTTCGGCGGGCGTCAGCGCGGCGACGCGACGGTCGACCTCCTCGCGGACGCGCAGCTCGGTCGCGAGCATGTCGGCGGCGCGGAAGGCGGGCCGGCTGACGAGATCTCCGACGGGGCCGGGGGTCCACGACCCGCAGTAGACGATGCCGCGCGGGCGGCCGGTGACGACGACGGGCACGGCCAGCAGGGTCGAGATGCCTTCGCCGAGGATGGCGCGGTCGTAGTCGTGCGTGATCGTGCGCGCGGTGCGGTAGTCCAGGGCGAGGCGGGGTCGCTTCTCGATCATCGCGGCACCGCCCAGACCGCGACCGGCTTCGACGACGAGTCCCTCGATGCTGCGGGTGCGGGTGCCCGAGATCGCGGTGACGTGGACGGCGCCGCCGCGTTCGAGACCGCCGAAAACGACGGGAAAACGCGTCTGACGGGCCAGATCGGACACGGCTCGGGAGACGAGCCGCGTGTCCGCGTCGCTCTCGACCGACGATCCCACGCGTACCTACTTCCGGGGGTGACGGCACCTCTGCCGCCTTCGTACGGTCGAACCTACCACGCGGCCGATTCCCAGGAACGGCTCGTGCGAGCACCGTCGCTCACCCCATGAGGCAAGGAGGCCACATGTCGTCCCAGTCACCCCACGGAGGCGTGGAAGGGAGTGCCATCGACTACGTCGCGGTCGAACGATCGCCGCGGTTCGTCGAGCTGAAGAAGAAGCACCGCAGCGTCGTCTTCCCGCTGGCCGTGCTCTTCCTCATCTGGTACTTCGTCTACGTCCTGCTCTCGTCCTTCGCTCCGGACTTCATGGCGCAGGAGGTGTTCGGTCACATCACCATCGGCCTGCTCCTGGGCCTCGGACAGTTCGTCACCACGTTCGCCATCACGATGGGCTACGTCGCCTTCGCGAACCGCAAGCTCGACCCGATCTCCTCCGAAATCCGGGCAGACCTCGAACGGCAGGAGGCCCGATGACCCCCGTGCTCCTCGCCGCGGCCCCCGCCGGCGCCGCGACGAACAACCCCGTCCTCAACATCTCGATCTTCGGCGCATTTGTCGCGGTGACGCTGTTCATCGTCATCCGCGCCAGTCGCAACAACAAGACGGCCGCCGACTACTACGCCGCAGGCCGCTCCTTCACGGGTCCGCAGAACGGGTTCGCCATCGCCGGCGACTACCTGTCGGCGGCATCCTTCCTCGGCATCGTCGGCGCGATCGCGATCAACGGCTACGACGGGTTCCTCTACTCGATCGGCTTCCTCGTCGCGTGGCTCGTCGCGCTGCTGCTGGTCGCCGAGCTCATGCGCAACACGGGCAAGTTCACGATGGCCGACGTCCTGTCGTTCCGTCTGAAGCAGCGCCCGGTGCGGCTCGCCGCGGCGATCACGACGCTCGCGGTCTGCTTCTTCTACCTGCTCGCCCAGATGGCCGGTGCGGGTGGTCTCGTCTCGCTGCTGCTGGGGATCACCGAGCAGATCGGGCAGTCGATCGTCGTCGCCGTCGTCGGCGTGCTGATGATCGTCTACGTCCTCATCGGTGGCATGAAGGGCACGACGTGGGTGCAGATCGTCAAGGCGTTCCTACTCATCGGCGGCGCCATCGTCATGACGATCTGGGTGCTCGCGATGAACGGGTTCAGCCTCGACACGCTCCTCGAGGCGGCCGTGCAGAAGTCGACGACTGACCCGCAGGACGCGATTCTCGGCCCTGGCCTGCAGTACGGCGCCAACCCGTGGGACTTCATCTCCCTCGCGATCGCGCTCGTGCTCGGCACCGCGGGGCTGCCGCACGTGCTCATGCGCTTCTACACGGTGCCGACTGCCAAGGAGGCGCGCCGGTCCGTGGTCTGGGCGATCTGGCTGATCGGCCTCTTCTACCTGCTGACGCTCGTCCTGGGCTACGGCGCCGGCGCCATCGTCGGCTCCGAGACGATCAAGGCGGCGCCCGGTGGCGTCAACTCCGCCGCGCCGCTGCTCGCCGAGGCCCTCGGCGGACCGGTGCTGCTCGGGTTCATCTCGGCGGTCGCGTTCGCCACGATCCTCGCGGTCGTCGCCGGGCTCACGATCACGGCCGCGGCATCCTTCGCGCACGACATCTACGCGAACGTCGTGAAGAAGGGGAACGTGCCGCCGGACGGCGAGGTCAAGGTCGCCCGTCGCACGGTCATCGTGATCGGTGTGCTCGCGATCCTGGGTGGCATCGGCGTGCAGGGGCAGAACGTGGCGTTCCTCGTCGCGCTGGCCTTCGCGGTCGCCGCCTCGGCCAACCTGCCGACGATCCTGTACTCGCTGTTCTGGCGCAAGTTCACGACGCGCGGCGCCGTGTGGAGCATGTACGGGGGACTCGCGACCGCGATCGTGCTCATCGTCCTGTCGCCCGTCTTCTGGGGCACCGAGACGAGTGTGTTCAAGAACGTCGGCACGGCGATCTGGACGCTCAACAACCCGGGCATCGTCTCGATCCCGGTGGGCTTCCTCCTCGGCTGGCTGGGGTCGGTGACCTCCCGCAAGGCCGAGGACGCCACGAAGGCCGCCGAGATGGAGGTCCGCTCGCTGACCGGGTACGGCGCCGAGAAGGCGGTCGACCACTAAGAGCGGATGCCGCGACGAGGCGGGCAGGGACGGCCTACACGTCCCTGCCCGCCTCCGTCATGCGCGGCCCGTCGCGCCCGCGACCCGCTCCTCGAGGTCGAGAAGGAACCGCTTGTGCTCGGGCCGGCCGCCGTACTCGCCGAGGGAGCCGTCGCTGCGGATCACACGGTGAGCGGGCAGCACGATCGACCAGGGGGTGCGGGCGCACGCGGTCCCCACCGCGCGATGCGCCCGCGGGGACCCCGCGGCGATGGCGATCTCGGCGTACGACGCCGTCTCGCCGTACGGGATCCCGGCGATGGCCTCGAGTGCCTGCCGCGTGAAGCCCGCCGTGAGTCGCCAGTCGAGCGGCACCGAGAAGGCCCGCCGTGCGCCGGCGAAGTACTCGTCGAGCTCGCCGGCTGCCTCCCGCGCCGGACCGTCGTCGGGCACCGGCACGCTGTGCAGCAGCAGGCTGAGCCGGGAGACCTCGGCGTAGGCCGGGCCGTCCAGCACCGACAGCGCGACGAGACCCTCCTCGGTCGTCACCAGGAGGGCCTCGCCGATCGGTGTCGGGTGCACCGAGTAGGTTGCGATCGTCATGTCCTCATCATGGCTGCGGGGCCGAGACGCCGAGAACGGGGGAGGAGCGGGCGGGGGAGAAGCGGCATCCCGACCCGGATGTGGAGGAATCGGCGCCCGAGTGAGGGTCGATCCGCGAAACTCGGCCGTCGATCCCGCTTTCCGGGCTCGACGCGCCTAGTGTTTTCGGTGTGTGGCGAGCAGAGAGCGGTGCTGTGCGCGGCGAGAGTGCCGAGCAGATGTCCGCGGTGACCCCGGCGGACGTGACGCTGTCCGACCCCGAGGTCCTCGTCATGCACGCGGCCGTCCCCGAGCGCAAACGACTGCGCGAGGAGGCCGCCCAGCTGGGCGGCGCCTCGACGCTCCTCCACTATCGCGACGACGGCGACGCCGGCATCGACATCACCAAGGCCCACCCGGGCAGCCTGCCGCAGTTCATCACGGGTCGTCCCACCCTGCTGTCGAACATGTTCCGCGACGAGGTGGCCCTCCGCACCGCGCGTCTGGCCGCCGAGCGCATCACGTCGAAGGACGTCGAACTGCGCACGGCGCGCGGCCTCGACACCGTGCACCTGGCCATCGGCATGGCGTCGTGGCGCATCGGCGGGGTCAGCTGCACCGCGCCCGTCCTGCTGCGTCCGCTGACGATCCGCCGTCACCACACCGACTTCGACCTGCGGTTGCACGGCCCCTTCCATGTCAACCGCGAACTGGTCACCGCGGCCCGCATCCACTTCGGCGTCGACCTCGACGGCGACGCGCTCGCCGCCCTCGCCTACGACGGCGGCGTGTTCCAGCCGCAGCCCGTCATCGACCGGCTGCGCGTCCTGACGGCGCACGTCCCCACCTTCACGGTGCAGCCGCGTCTCGTGGTCTCGACCTTCGCCGACGTCGCCTCCGACATGGAGCGGGATGCCGTCGACCTCGACCATCCCGTGCTCAACGCGCTCGCGGGTCACCCCGCCGATCGCGAGCGCCTCTCGTTCGTGCGCCCGCAGCCCGACGCCGTCGGCCCCGACGACCGCACGCCCGCCTCGGACCGCCTGATCCTCGACGCGGATGCGGAGCAGGAGGCGGTGCTCGCCCGTATCACCGAAGGGCAGTCGCTGGCCGTCCACACCCTTCCCGGAACGGGCGGCACGCAGACGGTCATCAACGCCGTCGGTGAGCTCGTCCGCTCGGGCAAGCGGGTGCTCGTCGTGAGCGCCCGCCGGTCGACCCTCGACGGCGTCCGCCACCGGTTGTCCGGCATCGGCCTGCCCGGCCTCGCGGTGTCGCCGACCCGGCTGCACCGCGACCTCATCCGTGCGATCGCCCGCAACGAGAAGGCCGAGCAGCCCAAGGTCGCCGAGGTGGACGACGCCCTCGTGCGCCTGCGCACCGTGCTTCGCGACTACCGCGCCGCACTGACCCAGCGTCACGCCTCGGTCGGTGTCTCCCCGCTCGAGGCGCTGCGCGAACTCACGCGCATCGCCGACCACGAGCCGCAGCCGAGCGCCACCACACGCTTCGACCTCGCGACGGTGCAGCGCCTCGCGACGCGCCGCGTCGAGGCCGCGGAAGCTCTCGCGGCATCCGCTCGCCTCGGCGAGTTCCGCATCGGACCCGACGACTCACCCTGGTACGGCGTCGCGTTCTCGACGACCGACGAGGCTCGCGCCGCGCACGCGCTGGCCGGCCGGTTGCACCGCGCCGAGGTCCCCGCGCTCCTCGAGCGCGGCTACGAGCTGATCGGCCAGACGCGGATGCGGCCGTTCACGACCATCGCCGAGATGGGCTCGTACGTGCAACTGCTGCAGGGCATCCGCGCCTCGCTCGACCGCTTCAGCCCCACCGTGTTCGAGCGCCCCCTCACGGACCTGATCGCCGCCCACTCGTCGCGCCGGGACTCGGCGCAGATGACGACGGCCAACCGCCGACGTCTGCGCCGCCTGTCGAAGGAGTACGTGCGGCCCGGCATGCACGTCACCGACATGCACGAAGCGCTCCTGCGGGTGCAGAACCAGCGCACGCAATGGCAGCAGCTCGTCGATGCCGGCGTCACCCCCGAGATCCCGATCGGCCTCGACGACGTCGCGGCCGCATGGCAGCGGGCGAACGCCGACCTCGCCGACCTCGACCGCGCGCTCGGTCGCACCGAGCCGCTGGCGAGCCTGCCGATCCCGCAGCTGCTGCGGACGCTCGCGGGCCTCGCCGCGGCATCCGACGTCTTCGACAACCTCGTCGAGCGTGCAGCGCTGCGCAGCGAACTCGCGCAGCTCGGTCTCGAGCCCCTCCTCATGGAGCTCTCGACCCGCCACGTCCCCGAGTCCGAGGTGGCCGCGGAGTTCGAGTACGCATGGTGGCGCTCCGCGCTCGAAGCCATGCTGCGCTCGGATCGCGCCCTGCTCGGCGCGAACACCACGGTGCTCGACCGCCTCGAGCGCGACTTCCGTCTCGTCGACGAAGCACACGCTTCGTCGTCCGGGCCCCTGCTGGCCTCGGAACTCGCCAAGCGGTGGCGCATCGCGATCGTCGACGAGCCGCGCGAGGCGGCCTCGCTGAAGTCGGCGCTGCGCGGCGGCACCGCGTCGGCGTCGGAGCTCGTCGCCTCGGCGCCGACCCTCATGCGCGTGCTCGCGCCGGTCTGGCTCGCGTCGCCCTACGAGGTGCCGCACGTGCCGGATCACCCCGAGTTCGACGTCGTCATCATCGCCGACGCGGCCGCGCTGTGCCTCGCCGAGGCGACGCCCGCGCTGCGCCGCGCCCGGCAGATCGTCGTCTTCGGCGACCCGGTGACGCAGAAGCCGACACCGTTCCGGCTCTGGTCGGGACGCGG
Organism: Microbacterium sp. ARD31; assembly: GCF_031844425.1. Taxonomy (NCBI): domain Bacteria; kingdom Bacillati; phylum Actinomycetota; class Actinomycetes; order Micrococcales; family Microbacteriaceae; genus Microbacterium; species Microbacterium sp. ARD31. Next base: position 890,846 of record NZ_JAUZVE010000001.1, on the reverse strand, counting down.
CGACGACCCGGAGGCGCCCGAGGTGCCGTTCGACGACACGAGCGTCTTCGAGCGACTGAGCGAACTGATCCCCGTCGAGACCCTGACCCGCAGCTACCGCGCCGGGGGAGAGGACCTCGCCGAGCTCGTCAACGACGCGTTCTACGGCGGTGCGATCGGCTCGCTTCCCTGGGCGGGGTCGTACCTCGGTCGCGGCAGCCTCAGCGTCGACTACGTCGAGGGCGGCACGGGCGCGCCGAACCCCGACACGGGGGCCGTGGAGAGCCCGGATGCCGAGGTCGCCCGCGTCGTCACGCTCGTCGTCGAGCACGCGATCAACCGTCCCGCCGAGTCGCTCATGGTCGTCACCGCGTCGGCGCGCCACGCCGAGCGCGTGCGCGCGGCGGTCGCGAGCGCGTTCGCGGGGCGTTCGGACGTCGCCGACTTCGTCGGCCGCGAGACCGCCGAGCCGTTCGCCGTCCTCGGCCTCGAGGAATCGGTCGCCGAGAGCCGCGACCGCGTCATCTTCTCGCTCGGGTTCGGCCTGACCAAGCACGGCCGCGTCCTCAGCGACTTCGGCGACCTGTCCACCGCCGACGGCGAGCGGCTTCTGACGGTCGGCATGACCCGGGCCCGCCGGTCGATGGTGATCGTCTCGTCGATCCGGCCCTCGGCCTTCGACGAGGGACGCCTGACCTTCGGCGCCGCCACCCTCATGGCCATCCTCGGTCGGATCGCTGCCCGCGGGCGCGACGCGCGACTGGAGGACCTCGCCGATCCGCTCACCCTGACCCTCGCGCAGCACCTGCGGAGCCTCGGTGTCTCCGTCGACGTGCACTACCGCGGCGGTCAACTCCCGCTCGTCGCGCAGTACAAGGGCAAGGCCGTCGTGGCCGACATCGACCCCGAGAGCACGCACGACAGCCTGCGCGAGACGCTCCGTCGGCGACCGCAGCTGCTGCGCCGCCTCGGCTGGCACTACGTGCGCGTCCACGCGTTCGACGTCTACAACGATCCCGCCGCCGTGGCTCTCCGCATCGCCGGGGTCATCGGCGTGCAGCCCGAGACGCCGTCCGCCCCCGGATCCACCCAGCCGATCGATGTCGACTGAGCGCCAGCGCGTCGAGCGGGTGCCGGGGTCCCGTCGTGCGCGGCTGACCCCTGCGCCGGGCACGGACCCGGCCCCCGAGACGCCGAACGGGCCGGACGCGGGGGAACCCCCGGCATCCGGCCCGAACGACGAACGACTGCGGAACGACGTCCCGCCGCACTACTGACGCGTCAGATCGACGGCGACGGCGGTTCGGTCGACCGGCGCGTGGCCGGTGCGGGCGCGCTGCCCTGCTTCTCGAGCAGGTCGCGGATCTGGACGAGCAGCTCGGCCTCGGTGGGGAGCTTCGCCTCCTCCTCGACGACGCCGGCCTTGGCGGCCTGACGCTCCTTCCACTTGTTCATCGGGACGACGAACACGAGGTAGACGACGAGCGCGACGGCGAAGAAGCTGATGATCGCGGTGAGAAGACCACCGAGCGGGAAGGTGACCGGTTCACCGTGGATTCCGACGAACGAGGGACCGATCGACCCCGTCTTCGGGTCGGGCAGGTAGAAGAGCGCGATCAGCGGGTTGATGATGCTGGTCACGATCGCGGTGACCAACGCGGTGAACGCACCGCCGATGACCACGGCGACCGCCAGGTCGATGACGTTGCCGCGCATGATGAAGTCTTTGAAGCCCTGGATCACGGCTCCTCCTTCCTCCGCCGGCACGGAGCCGGGGCTACGAACCCGCGGGGGCGGGCGAAGCGGACGCTTCGGATTTCTTCGATGATGTCGAAGAACCCGAGCTTTCGCCAGAGGATGCAGGGGAGCTGGTGCTGCGCGAGTCGGTGCGGTAGAAGCCCGAGCCGTTGAAGGTCACGCCGATCGAGCCGTACTGCTTGCGGACGAGACCGCCGCACTCGGGGCACTCGGTGAGCGCGGCGTCGGAGAACGACTGGACGGCGTCGAAACGGTGACCGCACGCGGTGCAGGCATAGGCGTAGGTGGGCATGGGACCTCGGGTGACTCAGCGAAGGGGAAGGCGGACGGTGCGGGTGGGGGTGACGACCCCCGAGACGGGCTGGTCGTGCAGTTCGCGCGGGACCTCGTCGACCAGCTCGGAGTCGAAGATGACGGCGTAGACGGGCGGGCACTTCTCCATCGAGCCGATGGTCTTGTCGAAGTAACCACGCCCCCAGCCCAGCCGCATCCCGCTGCGGTCGACGGCGGCCGCGGGGATCACGAGCAGGTCGACGTCGTTCACGGCGACGGGGCTGAGCAGTTCGCCCACGGGTTCGGGCAGGCCGAACATGCCCTCGGCGATGTCGCCCTCGTGCTCGGCGACCGCCCAGTCGAGCAGGCCGTCGGCACGGGTCACCGGCAGGAGGACCCGGATGCCGCGCGCCACCGCAGCGGCGATGAACTCGCGCGTGCCGGGCTCGGTCGTCGTCGAGAGGAAGCAGGACATGGATCGGACGCCGTGCTCGGCGACCAAGGCGTCGAGCTGCGCACGGATGCCGGCGGCGGCCTCCTCGAGGGCGCCGGCCGAGCGCTGCTGACGGCGTTCGCGGAGTTCGGCGCGCAGGGCACGCTTCTCGGTGTCCACGGGGCCGGTCATGGTCCGATTCTAAAGGGACACGCCCGCCGTCCCCGTCGTGTCACATCACGGACCCGACGGATCTGTATGGTGATGGTCATGTCTGCCGAGCGCATCAAAGCCGTCATCCCTGCCGCGGGCCTGGGCACCCGCTTCCTGCCCGCCACGAAAGCCATGCCGAAGGAGATGCTGCCGGTCGTCGACAAGCCCGCGATCCAGTACGTCGTCGAGGAGGCCGTCTCAGCCGGCATCGACGATGTGCTCATCATTCTGGGGCGTAACAAGAACAACATCTCCAACCACTTCGACTCCGTCCCCGAGCTCGAGTCCAACCTCTCGAAGAAGGGCGACCACGAGAAGCTCAAGCGGGTGCAGGACTCGTCGGACATGGCCGACATCCACTTCGTCCGGCAGGGCGAGCCGAAGGGTCTCGGTCACGCGGTGCTGCGTGCCCGCTCGCACGTGGGCGACAGCACGTTCGCGGTGCTGCTCGGCGACGACCTGATCGACGCGCGCGACGTGCTGCTCGAGAAGATGCTCGAGCAGAACAAGAAGACCGGCCTGACCGTCGTCGCGCTCATGGAGGTCTCGCCCGACCAGATCCACATGTACGGCGCCGCCGCCGTCGAGGCGACCGACGAGGAGGACGTGGTCAAGGTCACGGGTCTCGTCGAGAAGCCGAAGAAGGAGGATGCCCCCTCCAACTACGCCATCATCGGCCGCTACGTCCTGACGCCCGGCGTCTTCGATGTGCTCGAGCGCACCGAGCCCGGCAAGGGCGGCGAGATCCAGCTGACCGACGCGCTCGAGGAGCTCGCCTCGACCGAGGGCGTCCTCGGCGTCGTCTTCCGCGGTCGCCGCTACGACACGGGTGACCGTGCCGACTACATCAAGGCGATCGTCCAGCTCGCGGTCGACCGTGAGGACCTGGGCGCCGAGCTCCGGCCGTGGATCAAGGACTTCGCATCGGGTCTGTGAACCCGACGCGTCACTGATGGGCATGGACGGGCCGGTCGTGCGAGCGCACGGCCCGATCTCGATCCGGCTCGTGCGACCGCGTGACGCGAAGACGTTGCAGACCGAGCTCGTGCAGAACCGGTCGTGGCTGCGGCAGTGGGAGGCGACGAGCCCCGACGGTCCGATCTCGCTCGACATGCGCAGCGGGGTGCGCCGGTTGCTGCAGCAGTACCGCGACGGAACCGGTGTGCCCTTCGTCATGGAGTACGACGGCGAGATCGCCGGGCAGTTGAACGTGTGGGGGATCGCCCGCGGGTCGCTGTCGTCGGCGACGATCGGGTACTGGGTGAGTGAGCGCTTCGCCGGCAAGGGCATCACGCCGACCTCGGTCGCGCTCGCGACGGACGTCTGCTTCGAGGACCTGCGTCTGCACCGGATGGAGATCTGCATCCGCCCCGAAAACGCCAAGAGCCTGCGGGTCGTGCAGAAGCTCGGCTTCCGCTACGAGGGGCTGCGGCGGCGCTACATCCACATCGACGGCGAGTGGCGCGACCACTACGCGTTCGCGCTCGTGCGCGAAGAGGTCCGGGAGGGCGTCCTCAACCGGTGGTTGGCGGGGCGCGCGCCGCAGGAAGCGGCATCCATCCCTCCGTCGGACCGTTAACCCTCAACCAGAAGTTCAGACACGCCCAGCGGATGCCGGGCCGCACCGCTCCGGCGACATACGGTGAGCGGCATGGGTGAGCAGGTGATGGGTGGCGGGGTGATCGTCCTCGTTGCCGTCCTCTTGTGGCTGTTGTACCTCCTGCCCTCGTGGCACAGCCGGTACCAGTACCAGGCTGCCGAACGGAATGCCGTGCGTCTGAACCAGGCTCTCCGTGTCCTCGCCGAGACGAGCGAGACCCCCGGCGAGGTGCGCCTCGAGCTCAACGCGCGCACCGCGCTCGCACAGCAGCGCCTCGCGCGTCGTGTGCAGGCCGAGCAGGAGAGCGTCGGCCTCGAGGCCGCACGCGCCGAACTGGCTGCCGCGAAGGCGCAGGCGGCGCTCGACCGCGAGCTCGCGAAGGCCGACCGTCGTCGTGCGATCGCCGACGCCGAGACGGCACGCGAGAAGGCCCGAGCGGATGCCGCCATCGCCCGCGAGCGTGCCATCGCGGAGGCCGCTGCCGCCCGAGCGTTGCCGGCGGCCCGGCGTGCGCGCGCACGTCGTCGCGTGCGGCTGACCGCGACCATCGTCGGTGTCCTCGCCGTCGTCGCGGCTGGTGTCGGGGGTTACCTCGGCGCGATCGGCGCCGGGTGGGCCCTGCTCGCGGTCGGAGCCGTTGTCGCCGCGTCGAGCCTGCTCGTGCTCGCACGCATGAACACCGTCGCGCGACGCGCGGCATACCGCGTCCTCCCCGCCGAGGTCGTGCGTGCCCCAGGCGCCGTGCAGGACGTCGCACTCGACTCCGACCGTGCGGAGTGGACCCCGCGCACCCTTCCGCGACCGCTCACCGCCTCGGCGGGCTCCCGCGCCGCGGCCGTGCTCGACGCGTCCGAGGCGCGCGAGGCGCTGCGTCAGGCGGCCGTCGAAGAGGCGATGCGCGAGCGTGCCGCGCAGGCCGCGCCGCCGTCGATCGACACCGCCCGTCGCACCCGTGCGGCCGAGGTCGCCTTCGCTGGACCGGCCGACGACGACCGCATCGAGGCGCACGTGCGGGAGCTGCTCGCACGCCGCGCATCGGGGCAGTGAGACCCCGCCTCGCGTTCGAGCGGTCCGTTCGGTCGTGGTAATGTTGAGGCTTCCGGGCCTGTGGCGCAGTTGGTAGCGCGCTTCGTTCGCAATGAAGAGGTCAGGGGTTCGAATCCCCTCAGGTCCACCACCGGAAAGACCCCCGCTCGCGGGGGTCTTTCGCTGTCTCTGGCGTCTTCAGTCCGGCAGCGTCGCCCAGCGGTCGAGCCGCGCCGTCGTCATCCCCGTGACGCACAGGTACTCCGAGAGGTACATCCGCCCCATCGCCCCCCGCGCCGCCCCGTAGACGAGCAGCTGCGCACGCGAGGCGCCGGGGAAGAGCTCGGCCTCGGTGAACAGCAGCCGCGTCATCGCGACGTCGGCCGCGGGGTCGCCGCACGCGGTCGACTGCCAGTCGATCGTCGCGATGCCGCCGCCCGCCGTCCCGGCCCGAGCGGCCCGGTACCCGCCGCAGCGGGCCCCGGGCGCGCGATCAGACCGCCGCGGGCTCGCGCCGGCCGGCCGCCAGCCGCTCGGCCGCGTAGGCCTCGGCCGCGTCGAGCGGGGTGACCCCGCGTGCGGCGGCGTCGTCGAACAGTCGGCGCAGGGTGTCGCCGATACCGTCGATGCGGGTCGCGATCTCATCGCGGTGACCGGGCGTCCGCGCCTCGACGTCGAGGTAGATGACGCCGCCGGCGTTCGCGACGAAGTCAGGGGCGTAGAGGATGCCGCGGTCGGCCAGGCGTGCGGCGCCCGAGCGGTCGGCGAGCGGGTTGTTCGCGGGTCCGCAAACGGCCTTCGCCGCGAGCGCGTCGATGACGTCGTCGTCGAGGACGCCGCCGATGCCGGCCGGGACGAACACGTCCGCCGGCACGAGGTGCTCGGTGCCGGGCTCGACCCACGTCGCGCCGAGCTCCGCCGCGAGCGACATCTTCGCGGGGTTCACGTCGGTGACCGTGAGGAGCGCGCCCTCGCCCGACAGACGCACGGCGAGCCGGCTGCCGACCTGGCCGAGGCCCGAGATCGTGATGCGGCGGCCGGCCACCTCGGGTGACCCCGCGATGCGCTCGAGCGTCGCACGGAGGGCGGCGTACACACCGCGGCTCGTGGGACCGGCAGGCTCGCCCGAGCCCCCGACCGAGTCGGGCAGGCCCACGACGTGCGCCGTGCGCTCGCTGACGACGAGCATGTCCTCCGTCGTCGAGCCCACGTCCTCCGCCGTCCGGTACAGGCCGCCGAACGACTCGACGGCGTCGCCGAGGTCGAGGAAGGCCGCGCGTCGACGCTCGGCGTCGAGCGTGTCGCCCTCGCGCAGCGCGATGACCGACTTGCCGCCCCCGGCATCCAGCCCCGCAGTCGCGTTCTTGAGCGTCATCGCGGCCGACAGCCGCAGCGCGTCGCCCATCGCATCGGACCAGTGCGGGTAACGCCACAGGCGGGCGCCGCCGAGGGCGGGGCCGAGCGCCGAGGAGTGCAGGGCGACGGTGACGACGAGTCCGCTGCGCCGACCCGTGATCACCTCCACACGTTCGTGGGTGAGATCGGGCAGGGGCAGGGTGTGCGTCATTGCATTCCTTCTCGGCGGGCCTTGTGGGCGCTGCGGTGCGGATGCCGCCGATGTGCGGCATCCGTCATCATTCTGCCTCGCATATCGCTCGACGCCTAGGCTGTCGACCATGCAGACCGAGCGGTACTCCCACGGCCACCACGAGAGCGTGCTGCGGGCGCACACCTGGCGGACGGCGGAGAACTCGGTCGGGTACCTGCTGCCGCACCTGCGGCCCGGCGCCTCGCTCCTCGACGTCGGCGCGGGCCCGGGCACGATCACCGTCGACCTGGCGCGTCGCCTCGCCCCCGGCCGGGTCGTCGGCGTCGACGCGTCGGCCGACGTCGTCGCCCAGGCGCAGGCCCATGCCGCGGCCGAGGGCGTCACGAACGTCACCTTCGCGACCGCCGACGCCTACCGCCTCGACGCCGCGGACGGATCCTTCGACATCGTGCACACGCACCAGCTGCTGCAGCACCTCGCACGTCCCGTCGACGCCCTGCGCGAGTTCCGTCGCGTCGCGGGGCCGGACGGGCTCGTCGCCGCGCGCGAGGTCGACTACGCGGGCATCATCATCCACCCCCACATCCCCGCGCTCGACGACTGGCTCGACCTGCTGCTGCGGATGGGGCGCACCAACGGCGGCGAGCCGTCGGCGGGACGACGCCTCAAGGCGTGGGCGCGCGCGGCCGGGTTCGCCGACGTCGCCGTGAGCGCGTCGACCTGGCTGTTCGAGACCGACGAGCAGCGGGCCTGGTGGGGCGGGTCGTGGGCCGACCGCGCCCTGCATTCCTCGTACGCCGACCACGCGCTCGAGCAGGGCATCGCCGATCGTGCCGACCTCGAACGCATCTCGGCGGGATGGCGCGAGTGGGCGGCGTCCGAGGACGGCTGGCTGCTCATGCCCCACGGCGAGATCCTGGCGAGAGGCTGACCCCGTGACCGACCACCTCAGCGCGCGCAGCCGCCTCGTGCACGACGCCCTGCGGGCCGCCGGCATCCCGGGGGAGATCGTCGTCCTGCCCGATGCCGCTTCCACCGCGGCGCTCGCCGCCGCCGCCCTCGGCGTCGAGGTCGGCGCGATCGCCAACAGCCTCGTGTTCCAGTGCGACGGTGCGCCCCTGCTCGTCATGACCAGCGGCGCCCACCGCGTCGACACCGCCGCCCTCGCCGCGCGCCTCGGGCGAGGGAGGATCAGCCGGGCGACGCCCGATCAGGTGCGCGAGGCGACCGGCCAAGCCATCGGCGGCGTCGCACCCACCGGGCACCCCGCGCCGCTCGAGACCCTCGTCGACGAGGACCTCGCCCGCTACCCGCAGATCTGGGCGGCCGGCGGCACCCCGCACACGGTCTTCCCGATGACGTTCGACGAGCTCGTGCGCCTCACCGGCGGCCGGGTCGTCTCCGTGGTCTGACGGTCGACGGCGAGCTCAGGTGTGGATGAGCTCGCGCCAGTTCAGCGGCACGCGTCCGCGAGGACCGGGGGAGGGCTGGTCGGCGGGGTGGCTGGTCGGCGGCGCCAATTCGGGACCCTCGAACAGCGCGGCGTGCCGTTCGTTTCGTTCGGCCGCCCGTGGGACGTCGCCTCGCCCGAGGACAGCGCGCACCTCTGGGTGGACGTCGACGGCGCCTCGGGCACGTGCGCCGCGACCGAGCACGCCCTCACCGTCGGACCGCGCGTCGCGTTCCTCGGCTGGCCCGCGGGGTCGCCGACGGGTGATGACCGGGAGCGGGGGTGGCGCGAGGCGATGACGGATGCCGGTGCCCGCCCCGACCTGCGCCTGTCGGCTGAGGAGCGGGTCACCGAGGCGCGGGAGCAGGTCGCGGAGTTGCTGGCGACGACGGCAGTCGACGCGATCGTGTGTGCGAGCGACACCCTCGCCGTCGGCGCGCACGTCGCCGCCGTCGCGGAGCAGCGGCCGGACGTGCTCATCATCGGGTTCGACAACACCCCCGCGGTCGAGGCCCTGGGCCTGTCGAGCGTCGAGCAGCTGCCCGAACTGGTCGCCGCCGGCACCCTCGACCTGCTGATGGGCAGCGGTGGCCGCATCGAGCGCCGCGCCGCCGGGGACGGCGAGGGGCACGTGCTGGTCCAGCCGCGCCTCGTCGTCCGCTGAGACAGGGTTCCGACCCGGCAGACTGGGCCGGACCGGCGGTGCTGCGGACGACGGGTTGCGTGGGGCTCCGGGCCACATCCGCGGAGTTCTCGTGGTTTGCGGGCCGGAACCGGCCCGATCCTGCCGTGACCGCGCGGATCTCCGCGGTTGTTGCCCGGCGGCGCGGTAGCGGCGGGGCCACGGGGCTACTGCCGGACGCCTGCGGCAGCGAAGGGCGTCCGTCCGCGGTCCCGGCGCGGTCAGCGGTGCCCGATGCGGCGGGAGAGCTCGGCGGCCGCCTCGGCGGTGAGGGTCGCGAGGTGCTCGGGGTCGGCGGGGGCGTCGTCGGGCCAGGTCACGGCGATCGCAGCGGCGGGCCAGTCGGCGTGGTCGCGGACCGCGACACCGACCGAGCGGAATCCGAGCGTGACCTCGCCGTCCTCGCTCGCGTGCCCCGCGGCGCGGGTCTGCCGCAGCAGTTCGCGCAGTTCGCCCGGGCGGCCGGGTCCACGACCCGTGCGCTGGGGGGAGAGGGATGCCGCGTCGGGGAACAATGCGCGCACCTGCTCGCGGGGGAGGGCGGCGAGCATCGCGCGCCCCGTCGCAGTGAGATGCGCGGGGAGGCGGACGCCCACATCGGTGATGAGCGCGGGCCGTCGCGGTGCGCGCTCCTCGACGATGTAGAGGACGTCGCGGCCCGTCATGACGGCGAGGTGCGCGCTCTCACCGGCGCGGTCGGCGAGCTGCGCGACGATCGGGCGGCCGAGACGGGCGAGCGGTTCCTGCCGTGCGTACCCGCCGGCGAGTTCGAACGCGGCCGTGCCGAGTCCCCAGCGTCGGTCGCCCTCGAGGTGCACGACGAACCCGTGCGCGGCCATCGCCGCGAGTAGGTGGTAGACGCTCGATCGCGGGATGCCGAGATGGCTCGCGATCGTCTGCGCCGCCACCGGCCCGCGCTGGTGCGCCAGGAAGCTCAGGATGCGGAGCGTCTGATCCGCGGCGGGGACCTGCGGCTTGTGCGGGGTCGGCGGTGTGTCTGGGATCGACGCCCGCGGCTTGTCTGAGATCGGCGCCCGCGGCTTGTCTGAGATCACAGACACAGGATGCCACGCGCGCCACCCGCCCAGGCGGCGCAGCCGATGGAATCAGACCATGCCCGTCCTCACCACCGTCACCCTCGGCGACGCCCCGCTCACACCCGCCGAGGTCGTCGCCGTCGCCCGGCACGACGCGCGCGTCGCGGTCTCCGACGCCGCGCTCGCCCGCACGGCCGAGACCCGCGCCCTCATCGAACGCCTCGCCGACGACCCGCAGCCGCACTACGGCATCTCGACCGGCTTCGGCGCGCTCGCCACGACGTTCATCGCCCCCGACCGGCGCCGCCAGCTGCAGGCGAGCCTCATCCGCTCGCACGCGGCGGGCACGGGACCCGAGGTCGAGCGCGAGGTCGTCCGCGCCCTGCAGCTGCTGCGCCTGCAGACCCTCGCGACCGGTCGCACCGGCGTCCGCCCGGTCGTCGTCGACACGTACGCGGCGATGCTCAACGCCGGCATCACCCCGATCGTGCACGAGTACGGCTCGCTCGGCTGCTCGGGCGACCTCGCCCCGCTCTCGCACATCGCGCTCGCCGCGCTCGGCGAGGGACCGGTCCGCACGGCGGACGGCACGCGGACGGATGCCGCCGAGGCACTGGCGGCCAGCGGCATCCGTCCCCTCGTGCTCGAGGAGAAGGAGGGTCTCGCCCTCATCAACGGCACCGACGGGATGCTCGGGATGCTGGCGCTCGCCCTCGCCGATCTCGACACCCTGCTCGCGACCGCCGACCTCGCCGCCGCTCTCTCGGTCGAGAGCCAGTTGGGGACGGATGCCGTCTTCGCGGCCGACCTCATGGCGCTGCGCCCGCAGTCCGGCCAGGCGGTCTCGGCCGCGCACCTGCGGCACGCCCTCGCCGACTCGCCGATCGTCGCGAGCCACCGCGACCCGGCCGTCTGCACCCGCGTGCAGGACGCCTACTCGCTGCGCTGCTCGCCGCAGGTCCACGGCGCCGCCCGCGACACCCTCGACCACGCCCGCACCGTGGCCGAACGCGAGCTCGCGTCGGCCGTCGACAACCCCGTCGTGACCCCCGACGGCCGGGTCGAGTCGAACGGCAACTTCCACGGCGCGCCCGTCGCGTACGTCCTCGACTTCCTCGCGATCGCGGTCGCCGATGTGGCCTCGATCTCGGAGCGCCGCACCGACCGCGCGCTCGACCGATCGCGCAGCAACGGGCTGCCGCCGTTCCTCGCCGACGAGGTGGGCGTCGACAGCGGCCTCATGATCGCGCAGTACGCCGCGGCGGGGATCGTCTCGGAGCTCAAGCGCCTCGCCGTGCCGGCATCCGTCGACTCGATCCCGTCGTCGGCGATGCAGGAGGACCACGTGTCGATGGGCTGGGCCGCCGCCCGCAAGCTGCGTCGCGCGATCGACGGGCTCGCGCGCGTCCTCGCGATCGAGGTGGTGACGGGATGCCGCGCCCTCGACCTGCGCGCCCCGTTGCAGCCCGCGCCGGTCACCGGCGCCGTGCGCGACCTCGTCCGTACGGTCGTCGAGGGACCGGGGCCCGACCGCTTCGTCTCCCCGGACATCGAGGCCGTGACGCGGCTCGTGGTGTCGGGCGAGGTCGCCCGCGCCGCGTTCGGACCAGTCGCCGAGCGGACATCCGCCGTCCCGCGGACGAACGACCCCGAAACCGTCCGCTCGAGCGCAGATCTCCGCTCGAGTGCCGCACCGTTCGAAGGAGAACAGGCATGACCGACACGACCACGACCCGCACCGTCCGCGCGGCGCGAGGCGCCGAACGCACCGCGAAGAGCTGGGGCGCCGAGGCGGCCAAGCGGATGCTGATGAACAACCTCGACCCCGAGGTCGCCGAGCACCCCGAGGACCTCGTCGTCTACGGCGGCACGGGCAAGGCCGCTCGCACGTGGGAGGCGTTCGACGCGATCGTCCGCACGCTCGACGAGCTCGAGCCCGACGAGACGCTGCTCGTGCAGTCCGGCAAGCCGGTCGGCGTGTTCCGCACGCACGAGTGGGCGCCGCGGGTGCTCATCGCGAACTCGAACCTCGTCGGCGACTGGGCGACGTGGCCGGAGTTCCGCCGGCTCGAGCACCTAGGCCTGACGATGTACGGCCAGATGACGGCGGGATCGTGGATCTACATCGGCACGCAGGGCATCCTGCAGGGCACGTACGAGACTTTCGCCGCCGTCGCGCGCTCGCTCGGCCGCGACTCGCTCGCCGGGACGCTCACCCTCACGGGCGGCGCGGGCGGCATGGGCGGCGCGCAGCCGCTCGCGGTCACGATGAACGGGGGAGCGGTCCTCGTCGTCGACGTCGACGAGTCGCGCCTGCGCCGCCGTGTGGAGCACGGCTACCTCGACGAGCACACCGCCGATCTCGATGCGGCCGTCGAGCGGGCGCTCGCGGCGAAGGCGGCGGGCGAGGCGCGCTCGATCGGCGTCGTGGGGAACGCGGCGGACGTGTTCCCCGAGCTCTTGCGCCGCGGCATCCCGATCGACATCGTGACGGACCAGACGAGCGCGCACGACCCGCTCGCGTACCTGCCCTCGGGCGTCGCGTTCGAGGAGTGGAGGGCGCAGGCCTCCGCCGATCCCGACGGTTTCACGGAGCGGTCGCGGGCGTCGATGGCGCGGCACGTGGAGGCGATGGTCGGGTTCCAGGATGCCGGGGCCGCGGTCTTCGACTACGGCAACTCGATCCGCCGCGAGGCCGAGCTCGGCGGCTACGACCGCGCGTTCGCGTTCCCCGGGTTCGTCCCGGCCTACATCCGGCCGCTGTTCGCGGAGGGCAAGGGACCGTTCCGCTGGGTCGCGCTGTCGGGCGACCCGGAGGACATCGCGAAGACCGACCGCGCCGTCGCAGAGCTCTTCCCCGACGACACCGCGCTGCACCGCTGGCTCGAGAAGGCCGGTGAGAAGGTGCATTTCGAGGGCCTGCCCGCGCGCATCTGCTGGCTCGGCTACAAAGAGCGCCACCTCGCGGGCCTGAAATTCAACGAGATGGTCGCCTCGGGTGAGCTGTCGGGTCCGATCGTGATCGGCCGAGACCACCTCGACGCGGGGTCGGTCGCGAGCCCGTACCGTGAGACCGAGGCGATGGCCGACGGCTCGGACGCGATCGCCGACTGGCCGCTCCTGAACGCGCTCCTCAACACGGCGTCGGGGGCGGCGTGGGTGTCGATCCACCACGGCGGCGGCGTCGGCATCGGGCGTTCGATCCACGCCGGGCAGGTCACCGTCGCCGACGGCACGCCGCTCGCGGCCGAGAAGCTCGCGCGCGTGCTGGTGAACGACCCCGGCACGGGTGTCATGCGTCACGTCGACGCCGGGTACGACCGTGCGAAGGAGATCGCCCGCGAGCGCGGCCTGACCGTCCCCATGCTGGACGCGTGATGGCGACCCTCTTCACCGGCATCGCCGAACTGACGACGAACGCGGATGCCGCGGCCCAGACCGCGACCATCGCCGACGCCGCCCTCCTCGTCGACGAGGGCCGGGTCGCGTGGGTGGGCGCCGCCTCCGACGCCGAGACTGCAACAGCGGCCCGAGACAGCGGTCCGTCGCCGACGTCTCGGGCTGCGGGTGCAGTCTCGCGGTCAGGGGTCGAGGTCGTCGACCTCGGCGGGCGGGCGGTCATCCCGGGCTTCGTGGACAGCCACACGCACCTCGTGTTCGCTGGCGACCGCGCCGACGAATTCGAGGCGCGGATGACGGGCGTCCCGTATGCCGCGGGCGGCATCCGCCGCACCGTCGCCGCCACCCGCGCGGCGACCGACGACGAGCTCCGCGCCCGCCTCGCGGCCCTGGTGGCCGAGCTGCACGCGCAGGGGACGACGACGTTCGAGGTGAAGACGGGCTACGACCTCACCCTCGACGGCGAGGAACGCCTCGCGCGCCTCGCCGCGGAGGTGACCGACGAGGTCACGTACCTCGGGGCGCATGTCGTCCCGGAGGGAGCGGATCGCGACGCGTACGTCGACCTCGTGTGCGATGCCATGCTGGCCGCGGTCCGCCCGCACGCGCGGTGGGTGGACGTGTTCTGCGAGCGAGGCGCCTTCACCGAGACCGAGAGCGAGCGGATTCTGCGCGCGGGAGCGGAGGCCGGGCTCGGCGTCCGCGTGCACGGCAACCAGCTCGGCGAGGGGCCGGGGGTGCAGCTCGCGGTGCGGCTGGGCGCGGCATCCGTCGATCACTGCACCCATCTGACGGATGCCGACGTCGCGGCCCTCGCGGCGTCGGACACGGTCGCGACGCTCCTCCCGGGCGTCGAGTTCTCGACGCGCCAGCCGTACCCCGACGCGCGTCGGCTGATCGACGCGGGCGTCACAGTGGCGCTCGCGAGCGACTGCAACCCGGGTTCGTCGTTCACGAGCTCGATGCCGCTCATGATCGCCCTCGCCGTGCGCGAGATGGGGATGACCGTCGGCGAAGCAGTGTGGGCGGCCACCGCCGGGGGTGCGCGGGCGCTGCGCCGCAGCGACGTCGGCCACCTCGGCGTGGGTGCGCGCGCGGACCTCGTCGTCCTCGACGCGCCGAGTCGGCGGCACCTGGCCTACCGGCCGGGGGTGCCGCTCGTCCACCGCGTGTACCGCGGCGGCGAGGTGATCAGTCCCCGCTGACGTCCCGCGGGGTGTCGAGATTCCAGCGCGCCGGAGGGACGGCGGTCGCGACGTCCCAGTCGTCGGTGTCCCAGATGAAGGTCGCGACGGCGCACGTCGGCATCGCGCCGATCCCGCCGTCCGACAGCTGCTCAGCGAGCACCGTCATCCCCGGGTCGTGCGCGACGACCATGACGTCGGTGACGCCGCTCGCGGCGGCGGTCGCGAGCAGCCGCGAGCCCGGGGCGCCGTACAGGCCCTCATCGGTCTCGACCGAAACGCCGAGGGCGTCTGCGAACGTCTGCGCCGTCGTCCGCGCGCGCACGGCGGTCGACGACAGGATGCGGGCCGGTCGCACGCCGGTCGCGGCGAGCCGTCGCGCCATGACCGGGGCATCCCGCCGTCCGCGGTCGTTCAGCGGACGCTCGTGGTCGTCGAGCCCGGTGCCCCAGTCGCTCTTGGCGTGACGGACGAGGATGAGGGTGATCATGCGAGGGCCCTTCCGGCGAGCAGTTCCAGGACGCAGAGCGCCGCGAGTCGGACGGTGCGGCCGTCCGCGGCATCCGCCGTCGCGTCCACCTCGACGACGTCGGCGCTGACGACCCGTCGGTCCCCGGCCGCCGCGCGGACGAGGGCGCGCAGCTCCCACGCCTCGAGTCCGCCGGGGACGGATGCCGGGCACCCCGGCGCGACGGAGCGGTCGCAGACGTCCACGTCGATGTCGAGGTGCACGTCACCGGCGGTGCCCGCGACCGACAGCGCCTGGATCATGACGTCCTCGGCGCCGCGGCGGCGCACCTCGTCGAGGGTGATGACCGTGATGCCGAGGTCGGCGGCGCGCTCGGCGTAGGCGACCGAGTTGGCGAAGTCCGCGATGCCGATCTGCACGATGCGCCGCGGGTCGAGACCGTCCTCGACGAGGCGGCGCACGGGGGAGCCGTTGGACACCCCGTCGCGCAGATCGAAGTGCGCGTCGAGGGTGATGAGCCCCGACACCCCCGCTCCCTGTGCGGTCGCGTAGGTGACGGAGTTGTCTCCGCCGAGGGCGATCACGAGACCGGATGCCGCGCGCAGCCCGCGGACGCGCTCGCGCACGCGCGCCTCGCCCTCGGGCCCGTCGGGGTCGGCGACGTCACCGGCGTCCGCGATCCGGAGCGCCTCGTTCAGGTCGACGGGGGGAGGACCGAGCAGGGTCGGGCTGAACCGGCGCAGCGCCTCGCGCACGGCGGCGGGTGTCGCGTGCGCCCCGGTAGGGGACAGCGACGTGCGGAAGGCGGGCAGGCCGAGGATCGCGGCATCCACCCGCCCGTCCGGAGCCGGCCAGTCCCCGGCGCGCGGCCAGAGCGGGTCTGCGAAGAGCGCCATGGTCAGGGGAGCAGCAGGTGGGCGACGGTGAAGATCACGAGGCCGGCGAGGGCACCCACGATCGTGCCGTTGAGGCGGATGTACTGCAGGTCGCGGCCGACCTGCAGCTCGATCTTCTGGCTCGTCTCGTCGGCGTCCCAGCGCTCCACGGTGTCGGTGATGATCGACGCGATGTCGTGGCGGTAGCGATCGACGAGGAAGACGGCGGCATCCGCGATGCGCTTGTCGACGCGTTCCTGCAGGGCCGTGTCGGTCGCGAGCCGGTCGCCGAGGTCGCCGAGTGCGGCGGTCACGCGACGGCGGAGCGGGCTGTCCTCGTCGGCGAGGGAGCGCAGCAGGCCGGCCTTCGCGGTGTTCCACGCGTCGGCGGCGAGGGCACGCACCCGCGGGCTGTCGAAGACGGCGCTCTTCGCGCCCTCGAGTCGGCCGATGGTCTCGGGATCGTGCTGCAGGTTGTCGGCGAGGCGCTCGAGGTACTGGTCGAGCGCCTTGCGCGCCGCGTGCTCGGGGTCGCGCTGCACGGCCGCGACGAACTTCGTCGCCTCGTGGTAGACGGTGTCGTCCACGAGCCGCATCGCCACCGACGGCACCCAGGACGGCAGACGGCGCGAGACGAGACCGTCGAACGCCTCGCGGTTCGCGTCGAGCCAGCGGGCGATGCTGTCGACGCCCAGGTCGACCGCGCCGCGGTGGGCGTCGGCATCCACCACCCGCGAGAGCCACGTCCCGAGCGACGGACCCCACGATGGGCTCAGCAGGTGCTCGTGAGCGAGGTCGCTGATGAGATCCTGCACCTCGTCGTCGCTCAGCGCCGTCAGGATGCCGCTGGCCATCGTCGACGCCTCGGCCGCGACGGTCTTCGCGTGGGCCGGATCCTGCAGCCAGGTGCCCGCGGTCCGTGCGATGTGCGTGGACTCGAGCTTCTGGCGGACGACGCCGCCCTCGAGGAAGTTGGTCTCGACGAACTCGCCGAGCGTGCGACCGATCTCGTCCTTCCGGCGCGGGATGATCGCCGTGTGCGGGATCGGGATGCCGAGCGGATGCCGGAACAGCGCCGTCACCGCGAACCAGTCCGCGAGCGCGCCGACCATGCCGCCCTCGGCCGCCGCGCGCACGTACCCCCAGCCCGAGAGGTCCTTCTCGAGGATGAAGGCGATGACGAAGACGATCGCCATGAACAGCAGGGCGCCGAGCGCGACCGCCTTCATGGTGCGGAGCCCGCGATACCGCTGCTGATCAGCGGTGCTCAGCGAGCCGTACGGGATGCGGGCCATTCGGCCATCCTGCCACGGCGCCCCTCACGCGCCGGGGCGACTCACGGCTCGAGCGGACCCAGCCACGCGTTCGCGAGCGCGCTGTGCACCGACTCGGGGTCGGACGGGTGGAACAGACCGGCCAGCACGTCGCGGTAGAGCCGGCTCAGTTCGTTGCGGGTGAAGAACGACGAGCCGCCCGCGACGAGCATCGCCTCGTCGACGACCTGCTTCGCCGTCACCGCCGCGCGGTGCTTGATCGCCGACAGCTTCGGGAACCACATCGCGCCGTGGTCGACGAGGCCGTCGACGTCGGCGGCGAGGGTCTCGACCTGCACGGGCAGGGCGTCGTAGGCGAGGGCCATGTCGGCGACCCGCCATCGGATGTCGGGGTCCTGGCTGTAGGCACGGCCCGTCTTCTTCGAGGTCCGGGCGCGCGCGGTCTCGACCGCGAGGTCGAGGGCACGCCGCGCGATGCCGGTGTAGACCGAGGCCAGCAGGATCTCGAAAGCGCTGAAGATGCCGAAGACGAGCGGATCGGGACTCGGACCGACGGGCAGCTTCCGGACGATGCGGTCGGCGGGGGCGACCGCACCGTGCAGCTCGGTCGTGCGCGACTGGGTGCCCCGCATGCCGAGCGTGTCCCAGTCGTCGCGCGTGACGACGGCGTCGCTGCGCGGGACGAAGCCGAACACGAGCCGCGGGTCGTCGGGGTCGGACGCGTCCAGGCCGTGGAGCCCGAGGTGCGTCCACACCGGCGCGAGCGACGTGAAGATCTTGGTGCCCGTGAAGGCGTACGAGCCGTCGGGCCGGGGCGCGGCATCCGTGTCGCTGCCGAACAGCACGAGGTCGTTGCCCGCCTCGCTGATGCCGAAGGCGAACACCTCGCCGCGGGCCGCGCCCTCCTGCAGGAAGCGCAGGGCGTCGTCGCCCCGGTCGGACATCACCTTCGCGACGCCGGTCCAGACGAGGTGCATGTTGATCGCGAGCGCCGTCGCGGGGGCCGCACCCGCGAGCCGCTGCTGCAGGACGGATGCCTCGCGCAGGCCGAGTCCCGCACCGCCGAGCTCCGTCGGCACGAGGATCGCGAGGTAACCCGCCGCCCGGAGGTCGGCGAGGTCCTCCTCGGGGAACACGTTCTCGGCGTCGACGGCGGCCGCGCGCGAGCGGATGCGCGCGAGCAGATCGTCGGGCAGGTGGGCAGCCGGGTCGAAGCTCATGCGCCGAGCCCCCAGGCGGCGACCGCGTCGAGCAGCGCCTGCGCGGCGGCATCCGGAGCATCGCGGTGGGGCGAGTGCCCCGTGCCCGGCACGACGGCCATCGACACGAGCGGGTTCTGCTGCACCTCGGCCGCGAGCGCCCCCGTGAAGATGGAGTACACCGCGGGATCGCCGGCGATGACGTGGGTCGGCACGGTGAGACGGGATGCCGCCTCCCGCACATCCCACGGGGTGTTCTGCGTGTCCGTCGCCTCGACCGCCGAACGGCTCGCTTGCGCGGCGGCGATCGCCTTCAGCTCGACGTCCACCTCGAGCCACCCGGGGTGGGCGGCGCGGACGGCGGCGATCGAGGTGTCGGCGAACGCCTGCTCCTGGCTCGCGCGGACGCTCTCTCGGTCCTCGTCGGAGAGGTGGATGGCGGGGTCGACGAGCACGAGATGGCGGGTCCACGTCGGCGCGTCGGCCGCAGCGACGGTCGCGGCGGCGCCGCCGAGGGAGTGGCCGAGGACGAGGTCCCACGTCCCGTCGTCGGTGGGACGGGTGTGGACGAGGTCGGTCGCGTACGCCGCGATCGAGTAGTCGAGTGCGCGCGGGGCGGTGCCGTGCCCGCGCAGGTCGACGGCCTCGACGTGCCAGCCGGCGTCGGCGAGGGCGACGGCGTAGCGCCACATGAGCGCGCCGTTCGAGCCCAGACCGTGGACGAGGAGGGCGTGCCGCGGCGCGCGCGGGTCGCCCCAACCGAGGCGGGGGAGGGTGACGGGTGACGGCATGCTCTCAGCCTAGGACGGGCCCCGGGCCCCGGTGCCGGGCCAGGATGGGGGCATGATCTCCACCGACCTGGCACGCGAGCTGCGCGCGAGCGGCCTGACCTGGCGTCCCCGCTCCGGCGACCGGTTCCAGCTCGACGAGCCCGAGTTCGAGGCCGACGTCTACACCGTCAGCGAGATGACCGTCGAGGCGCGCAGCTATCCGACCGGCGACCTGCTCGCCTTCAACGGCACGACCGAGTGGGCGCTCGACTCGGTCGCGCTCGAGGACGCCCTGTGGCTGCCCTCCGAGGCGCAGCTGCGCGAGCTGCTGCGGGGGACGTTCCGCGCGTTGCGGCGCCTGCCCGACACGCACGAGGTCGAGATCGAAGTGGATGCCGCGCCCCACCGCTTCCGGCATCCCGAACCCGCCGACGCCTACGGTCGGGCCCTGCTGTTCCTGCTCGGGCGGATCCGCTGACCGCGCTCAGGTGATGAGGGGGACCGGCTCGGTGTCGGGGATCGGGCTCGCGTCGCGGCCGCGGAGGTCGGGGAACCCGCGCACGAAGACCGCCGCCACGAGCGCGCCCGCGACGGCGAACGCCGACGCGGCGAAGAAGGCGCCGACCGCCCCCATGCCGTCGATGAGGAACCCGGCGACGGCCGAGCCGGCCGCGGCGCCGATGAGCTGGCCGGTGCCGATCCAGCCGTAGGCCTCGGCGGTCTCGCTGAAGCGGACGCTCGCGCTCGTGATGGCGAACATGACGGCGAGGGCCGGGGCGATGCCGAGGCCCGCGACGAAGAGCGAGGCGCCCATCCACCAGGCATTCAGGCTGATGACGACGAGGGTGACCCCGACGGCCACGATCGCGAGGCGGCGGGCCATCGCCCAGCGGCCGATCGGGATGTGCCCGAACCCGAGGCCGCCCGCGAGGCTGCCGACGGCGAAGACGGCGAGCACGAGACCCGCCTCGACGCCCTCGTGCCCGAAGGTCGCGACCACGCCCGCCTCGACCGCGGCGCACGCGCCCACGAGGAGGAAGCCGGTCACGGTCGACAGCAGCACGACGGGCTTGCCGAGGACGCGACCGAAGCCGCGGCGGCTGCGGGGGATGCGGACGCGCCCCACCTCGGGCGAGGCGATGAACCAGGCGCATCCGCCGATGAGGATGACGACGATCAGCAGGAGCGCGGGGACGGTGCCGATCTGGGTCGCGACGAGGGTGATGACGACGGGCGCGAAGATCCAGATGATCTCCTGCAGGCTCGCATCCAGCGAGAAGAGGGGCGTCAGCTGCCGCGAGGTGACGATCTTCGGGTAGATCGTGCGGACGGCCGGCTGCACGGGCGGGTTGGCGATGCCGGCGATGAAGCCGAACACGATGAACCCCGGCATCCCGAACGGATTGAGGGCGAGGGCGAAGACGGCGGCGGCGCAGACGACGGCGGTGAGGGTGAGGACGCGCCGCATCCCCCAGACACCCATCCACCGGCTGGTCACCGGGCCGGAGATCGCCTGGCCGATCGAGAGTGCGGCGAGGACGATGCCGGCGGCCCCGTACGACCCGGTCGACTGCTCGACGTGGAGGAGGACGGCGAGGCTCGTCATCCCGCTCGGGAACCGTGCCGTCAACTGTGCCGCGATGATGCGCGCGACACCCGGGACGCGCAGGAGTTCCGAGTATCCCGCCACCCCTTCATCGTACCGACCGTCGGCGACGTCCGACGGGGGTGCGGGGCCGGTGCGACACGCCGCGACACGCCCGACACGCCGACCGGTCCCGGAATCGGATGTCGGTGGCCCGCTCTAGCGTGCGACCTGTGGACAACCGTCCGGTCCCGGGAGGGTTTCGGCCGCAATCCTGGCCTTTTCGACCCCCTTCCGGACCTGCCGGATTGGGGATGAAACGGTGGAGAACTTGTGTTGTACCTGTGGAGGACGGCGGAAAAACTACACGGATGTAACTACTACCCCTTGTGGTGCTTCCCGGTGTCCGTACCCATATGTAGTATTGAGCTCCCGGCGGGCTCCCAGCCTTCCGGCCAATGGATTCACCCCCAGATTTCACACGAGATGGACCCCGCGCGACGGGTTCCGGAGGACGAGAGAGGTTCGACGAATGGCGATCACTGTGTACACGAAGCCGTCCTGCGTGCAGTGCAACGCGACGTACCGCGCGCTGGACTCCAAGGGCATCGACTACAAGGTCCTCGACCTCTCCGAGGACCCGGCGGCGCTCGAGCACGTCAAGTCGCTCGGCTACCTGCAGGCCCCGGTCGTCGTGACCGACGAGGACCACTGGTCGGGCTTCCGTCCCGACAAGATCGACGAGCTCGCCTCGCGCCTGGTCTGAGCGATGAGCGCGGCCGTCGTGACGAACGTGCCGCTGCTCGTCTACTTCTCGAGCGTGTCGGGTAACACCGCACGTTTCATCGAGAAGCTCGGGATGCCGGCACGCCGCATCCCGCTCCACTCCTCCGAACCCGTGCTCCACGTCGAGGAGCCCTACGTCCTGGTCACCCCCACGTACGGGGGCGGCCAGGGCCGAGGAGAAGAGAAGGGCGCGGTTCCCAAGCAGGTCATCCGCTTCCTCAACGACAAGGGCAATCGGAGCCTGCTCCGCGGAGTCATCTCCGCAGGAAACAGCAATTTCGGCGAGTCGTTCTGCCTCGCCGGGGACATCATCAGCCGCAAGTGTCAGGTGCCGCACTTGTACCGGCTGGAAGTATTCGGCACGCCCGAGGACGTCGACCGCGTGAGCGGCGGATTGGAAGACTGGTGGAAGCTGCAGTGACCGATATGGCCTTCAAGACGGAGGCGCGCTTCGAGGGCATGGACTACCACGCCCTGAACGCGATGCTGAACCTCTACGGCGAGGACGGGAAGATCCAGTTCGACGCCGACAAGCGCGCGGCGCGGGAGTACTTCCTGCAGCACGTGAACCAGAACACCGTCTTCTTCCACTCGCTGAAGGAGAAGCTCGACTACCTGGTCGAGAAGGAGTACTACGAGGGCGCCGTCATCGACGCGTACCCGTTCGAGTTCATCCAATGGCTCAACGACCACGCCTACGCGCAGAAGTTCCGTTTCGACACGTTCCTCGGCGCGTTCAAGTACTACACGAGCTACACGCTCAAGACCTTCGACGGCAAGCGCTACCTCGAGCGCTTCGAGGACCGCGTCGTGATGACCGCGCTCGCCCTCGCCGCCGGTGACCAGGACCTCGCCACGAAGCTCGTCGACGAGATCCTGTCGGGTCGCTTCCAGCCCGCCACCCCCACCTTCCTCAACGCCGGCAAGGCGCAGCGCGGCGAACTCGTCTCCTGCTTCCTCCTGCGCATCGAGGACAACATGGAGTCGATCGCCCGCGGCATCAACTCCGCGCTGCAGCTGTCCAAGCGCGGCGGCGGCGTGGCCCTGCTCCTCTCGAACATCCGCGAGGCGGGCGCCCCGATCAAGCAGATCGAGAACCAGTCGTCGGGCATCATCCCCGTCATGAAGCTGCTCGAAGACAGCTTCAGCTACGCGAACCAGCTCGGTGCGCGTCAGGGCGCCGGTGCCGTGTACCTCTCGGCCCACCACCCCGACATCATGAAGTTCCTCGACACCAAGCGCGAGAACGCGGACGAGAAGATCCGCATCAAGACGCTGTCGCTGGGTGTCGTCGTGCCCGACATCACGTTCGAGCTCGCGAAGAACGACGAGGACATGTACCTCTTCTCGCCGTACGACGTCGAGCGCGTCTACGGCGTCCCCTTCGGCGACATCTCGGTCACCGAGAAGTACCGCGAGATGGTCGACGATGCGCGCATCAAGAAGACCAAGATCAAGGCGCGCGAGTTCTTCCAGACCCTCGCCGAGATCCAGTTCGAGTCGGGCTACCCGTACATCATGTTCGAGGACACGGTGAACAAGGCCAACCCGATCAAGGGTCGGATCAACATGTCCAACCTCTGCTCGGAGATCCTGCAGGTCAACACGCCGACGACGTTCAACGAGGACCTCTCGTACGACCAGATCGGCAAGGACATCTCCTGCAACCTCGGCTCGA
Source organism: Microbacterium sp. ARD31 (assembly GCF_031844425.1). Taxonomy (NCBI): domain Bacteria; kingdom Bacillati; phylum Actinomycetota; class Actinomycetes; order Micrococcales; family Microbacteriaceae; genus Microbacterium; species Microbacterium sp. ARD31. The sequence continues at coordinate 867,627 of NZ_JAUZVE010000001.1, read as the reverse complement.
TGAACATCGCCCTCGCGATGGACGGCCGCGACCTCGCCGGAACGGTGGAGACCAGCATCCGTGCCCTCAGCGCGGTCAGCGACCAGAGCCACATCCGCTCGGTCCGTTCCATCGAGGACGGCAACGACAAGTCGCACGCCATCGGCCTCGGCCAGATGAACCTGCACGGCTACCTCGCCCGCGAGCACGTCCACTACGGCTCGGAGGAGGGTGTCGACTTCACGAACATCTACTTCTACACGGTGCTGTTCCACGCGCTGCAGGCCTCGAACAAGATCGCCATCGAGCGCGGTCAGGTCTTCGACGGCTTCTGGGACTCGAAGTACGCCTCGGGCGAGTTCTTCGACAAGTACACCGAGCAGGAGTGGAAGCCGGCGACGGCCCGGGTCGAGGAGCTCTTCGAGGGCATCCACATCCCGACCCAGCAGGACTGGCTCGAGCTGAAGGCATCCATCCAGAAGCACGGCATCTACAACCAGAACCTGCAGGCCGTCCCGCCGACGGGCTCGATCTCGTACATCAACAACTCGACGAGCTCGATCCACCCGATCGCGTCGAAGATCGAGATCCGCAAGGAAGGCAAGATCGGCCGCGTCTACTACCCCGCGCCGTTCATGACGAACGACAACCTCGAGTACTACGAGGACGCGTACGAGATCGGCTACGAGAAGGTCATCGACACCTACGCCGCCGCCACCCAGCACGTCGACCAGGGCCTGTCGCTGACGCTGTTCTTCAAGGACACCGCCACCACGCGCGACATCAACAAGGCGCAGATCTACGCCTGGCGCAAGGGCATCAAGACGATCTACTACATCCGTCTCCGTCAGATGGCGCTCGAGGGCACCGACATGACCGAGTGCGTCTCCTGCATGCTCTGACCGGCCGAGATTCGATAGAGGAAGAAGACATGACCCCCGAACCCCTGAAGCTCCTCGGCTCGGTCCAGGCGATCAACTGGAACCGCATCCAGGACGACAAGGACCTCGAGGTGTGGAACCGCCTCGTGAACAACTTCTGGCTGCCCGAGAAGGTGCCGCTGTCCAACGACATCCAGTCATGGGCGACGCTCACCCCCGAGGAGCAGCAGACCACGATGCGCGTGTTCACCGGCCTGACGCTGCTCGACACGATCCAGGGCACCGTCGGCGCCGTCTCGCTGATCCCCGACGCGATCACCCCGCACGAGGAGGCCGTCTACACGAACATCGCGTTCATGGAGTCGGTGCACGCGAAGAGCTACTCGTCGATCTTCTCGACGCTCGCCTCGACGCCCGAGATCGACGACGCGTTCCGCTGGTCGGTCGAGAACGAGAACCTTCAGAAGAAGGCCCGCATCGTCATGGACTACTACCGTGGCGACGAGCCGCTCAAGCGCAAGGTCGCCTCGACCCTGCTCGAGTCGTTCCTCTTCTACTCGGGGTTCTACCTGCCGCTGTACTGGTCGTCGAAGGCGAAGCTGACGAACACGGCCGACATCATCCGCCTCATCATCCGCGACGAGGCCGTGCACGGCTACTACATCGGCTACAAGTTCCAGCGCGGACTCGAGACCCTCGGTCAGGCCGAGCGCGACGAGCTCAAGGACTACACGTTCTCGCTGCTCTACGAGCTCTACGACAACGAGGTGCAGTACACGCAGGACCTCTACGACGGCATCGGCCAGACCGAGGACGTCAAGAAGTTCCTGCACTACAACGCCAACAAGGCGCTCATGAACCTCGGCTACGAGGCGATGTTCCCCGCCACGGTCACGAATGTGAACCCGGCGATCCTGTCGGCCCTTTCGCCGAACGCCGACGAGAACCACGACTTCTTCAGTGGGTCGGGCTCCTCGTACGTCATCGGCAAGGCGGTCGCGACCGAGGACGACGACTGGGACTTCTGAGAAGTCGAGGTCAGAAGCAAGAAAATCCGGGAGGAGGTGTGAGCGTGGCGGCGATCCGAAGCATCGCGATGTCTACGCGTGCGAGGGCTGCTGCCCACGTTCTGCCCACACTCCACCGACACCTGCAGGGTGCGGCGCACTCGTCGCACCCTGCAGGCGTCCCCGCTGAGGGCTCTCACATTCCGGTGTGGGGGCCCTCAGCTACGCCAGCTCCCGAAAGAGGAGCCCAACGGGTGAGGAAGGAGGTAACCCCACCATGACGAAGCACCACTTCCCGCAGGGGCCGGACGGCTCCTGGAAGACCGGCCAGCGTGTGCCGTTCGATGGCTACTGGGCTGATCAGTACGGCAACGTCACTCATCACGAACGTGGCTCGACGTTCCCGCCGTGCATCGACCGCAAGGGCGAATGCGCATTCCGTCACCTGGTCGAGGCCGTTGCAGCGGCCTGATTCGACCAATCCCTTAAGTAAGGCACTGGACCCCCGACTTCGGTCGGGGGTTCTTTGCGTGTGAGGGGAATCGCTTGTGCGGTCGATGCACGGTGGAGACAACACTCAGCATCGTCGAGTTCTTCCGGATCTGCAAGCCAGAGCTCGGTCACCCCAGGGCGGCGGCGCGTGCGCTGTCCATTCGGTCAGCGATGACATCGAGGTCGATGTCGAACAGGTGCCCGTAGACGTCGAGGGTGACGGATGCCGACGCGTGGCCGAGCATCTGCTGGACGACCTTCACGTTGGCGCCGGACTGGATCGGGAGGGACGCGGCCGTGTGTCGGAGGTCGTGCTCGGTGATCCGTGGGAACGACGGATCCGCGGCCTGGGCGGCGCGTACCGCTCGAGCGAACCACCCCGAGGTGCGATGCGGATAGAGGACGTGCGTCCGACCGTCCCCGAACACGAGATCCTCCGGACCCTTGCCTTCGCACGCCTTCGCGAGGTGGGGGAGGAGGAACGCGGGGATCGCCGTGTCGCGCGCCTGGCCGCTCTTCGTCGTCCCGACGACGTACTGGCCCTTCACCAGGACGGCGTTGTCGACAATCCGCATCCGCCGGCGGAGCATGTTGAGGTGCCTGACGCGCAGCGCCACGGCCTCACCCCACCGCGGGCCGCAGTAGCCGAGCGCGTAGGCCAGGGTCCGATGCTCCTCGATCGTGCTGGCGGCCAAGAGCTCGACCTGCGCGTGGCTCAGGAAACGGGGCTCTTTCTTCGGCTTCGCGGGCATCTCGAGACCCTGGGACGGGACCTTCGAGATGATCCCGTCGCGCTCGGCGAGCGCCAGGACTCCCGACAGGACGAACACCGCGCGACGGACGGACTGGGCGCCCAGCCGTTCGCAGAGCAGCTCGACCCGATGCTCGTCCACCGGCTGCGTCGACTGCGGGACCGTGCTGATGAGCGGTGGCGTCGCCGTCGGCGGGCTAGCTAGCGCCCACGTTTTGCCCACGTTTTGCCCACATTTCTGCCGCCACTCACCACCGCTTCTCCCGCATAATTCCGCGGTAGCCGGCAGCGTGGCGGGGGATGGCTGATAACCACGACTTCTTCAGCGGGTCGGGCTCGTCGTACGTCATCGGCAAGGCGGTCGCGACCGAGGACGACGACTGGGACTTCTGAGTCACTGACGAAGGCCCCCGGCACTGCTCGCATGAGCGGATGCCGGGGGCCTTCGTCGTTCGCTGCGCGGTGGCCCGTGCGGTCAGTCGTCCTGTTCGTCGGACTCCTGCTCGTCCTTCGTGATGTCGTCGTCGCCGATGTCGCCCTCGGCCTGACTCGGCTTGTCCGCGATGGGATCGCTCATGATGTCTCCTCTCAGTTCTCGCTGATGTTGCTCCGCGCCTCCTGGGCGCGGTCGGTCACGGTCCCGGCGGCGTCGGAACCCTCGTCCTTCACCGTCTGCACGGCCTCCTGGGCACGCTCCTTGACGGCGGTCGCGGCATCCTGAGCCGGCTCCTTCAGGTGGCTCGCGGCATCCTTCGCCACCTCCCCGAGCTCGTCGACGAGCGGCTGCGCCTGCTCCTTCGCCGTCTCGGCGAGCTCCTTCTCCTTCGCGGATGCGGGGATGAGGGATGCGGCGAGCAGCCCTGCGCCGAAGGCGATCAGGCCCACGGCGAGCGGGTTGCCCTCCGCCTTGGCCTTCACGTCGTGGGCGACACCGTGCGCGGACCCGGCGAGGTCGTGCGCGGACGAGCCTGCGTCGTCGGCGGCGCCCATGATGCGGTCGCGGACGGAGCCGACCGCGCCCTTGATCTTGCTGGTCTGGCGGTCGACGATCTTCGACGGGTTGACCTTGTCGGCCAAGGCGTCGACGTCGGTGCCGAGTTCGGCACGGGTCCGCTCGATGTCGGCGCGGATCGCGTCAGGTGAATCGCTCATCGGTTCTCCTCGTTTCTCTTGAATGTCTCTGGGATCTCCTGCAGGGTCTCGACGGTCTGCGGCGCGCCCTGCACCTCTTTCAGTTGCTTGCGGCCGACCGCGTACAGGATCGCCGCGATGATCGCCCACAGGACCGCCACGATCACGCCCGACCAGCCCCACCCGACGAGGGTCGCGAGGGCGGCCCACAAGGCGAGGGACAGGAAGAGGACGACCATGGATGCCGCGTACCCGGCACCGCCGAGAAGCCCGGCGCCCTTGGCGGAGGTCGTGGCCGACTGCTTCAGCTCCGCCTTCGCGAGCGCGATCTCCTGCCGCATCAGCGTCGACAGATCGCGTGTCACCTCGCCGAGCAGGTCGCCGAGCGAGGTCGACGCGGCCTTGCGCTCAGAAGGTGTCGCGTCGCTCATCCGTGACCCTTTCGTCTGCGCCGCCGCGGAAACCGGCCGACTCGTCGTAGAGCGGCGTGTCCGACGGCGGCAGTTCACCGGTCGTGTCGGCCGCGATCGGGTCGATGTAGGCCGGGTCCCGTCCGTCGACGGGCGTGGCGGGCGCGGACGCCGGGACCGCCGCCGCTGCCGGGGCGGGCGCAAGCGCGGTGCGCGAGGTCGACGGACCGCTGTCGTCGTGCGACGCCATCGCCCGGACGAGTCGCCCGGCGACGATCCCCACGACGGCCGCGCCGGCGATGAAGACGAGGGGGCGGCGCCGCGCGAACCGCTTCACCTCGTCGAGGAGGGCGGCGGGGTCACGGTCACCCAACCACGCAGCCGCGCCGGTGAGGCGGTCGGAGACCTGCTGCACGAGGTCGGTGGCGATGCCGCCGCCCTCTGCGTTGCGGGCCATCGACCCGAGCTCCTCGCCCGCGGCCTTCAGCCCGCTCGCGAGGCGCTCCTGCTGCTGCGCCGCCTGGTCCGAGAACTCGGTGCGGCTCTGCGCGTAGAGGTCCTTCAGTTGCGACTTCGCCTCGCCCGCCACGGACGCCGCCTCATCCTTGGCGGTGTGCGCGACATCCTTCGCCGCGTCGGTCGCGGTGCCGGTGACGGCGGATGCCTCATCCTTCACGGTCTCGGTCTTCCCCGACCCGGCGTCGGCGCCACCGGTACCCGTGGGTCCATATCCGACTGACATAGTTGCTCCCTTGCTCGAGGACTCCTGTCCTGGGAGCGCCACTCTGCGAGCGGGTCGAGCAAGTCGTACCGGGCTTGCGCACCAACGCGTCAAGCGGTAAACGAGGGGACCGGGAGCGGGCCGGGAAGGTCCACGGCGCCGCCGCCGGCCTGAGCGGCGTCAGCCCCCGCGGCCGCACTCCGACACGGCGAGCAGGTCGAGTCCGGGGCGCCCCTGCACCGTCGACTCCGTGACGTCGACCGACACGTTCGTCTCGGCGCGACTGAGCCGCACGGTCGCGATGTCGAGGTCGACGCCGGCCGGTTCGAGCGCCCAGCCGTCGCCGAGGGCGACGGGGAGCTCCGTGACGGTCGCGGCGGCATCCGTTCCCTCCGGCAGCGCGACGGCGCCGTGGATCGTCGCGAACTCGCCCGTCGACGGGCCGCCCGGGCTGACCTCCGAATCGCACGGCTGCGCGCTCGCCCCGCCGTCGGGGACGAACTCGGCGCCGTCGGGGAGGGCGGCGACGATCTCGGCGACCGCGTCCTCGGCCTGGGCGCGCACGTCCGCGTACGACGGCTCCGCTCCCGCGGAGCAGGCGGTGAGACCGATGAGGCAGGTCACGAGCAGCATCGTCGCTGCGCCGGACCGGGCGCGCATCAGCCGCTTCCGCGGGCCAGCGAGGCCAGGAGCAGGCGCACGTCCTTGAGGACGGTTCCGTTCGTGCGACCGTCGCCGCTGAACAGTCGGTTGTGCAGATCGAGTCCCTGCATGAGCATCGCGCCGACCGAGCCCGTCGCCTGCTCCTCGGCGTACCCGGGGTCCAGCACGATGACCCCGGGGATGTCCTCGGGGCCGACGCCGTAACCGATGTCGCCCACCTGGAAGCCCGCGTAGTACCGGTTGACGTCCTCCGCGGCCTGCGCCGCGTAGTAGGTCGTTCCGCTGACCGGGCGGTAGCCGTCGGTGGCCCCCACGCCGCCCGCGAGGAACCGCACGTCGAAACGGGCACCGTGCATCTCGGCCGAACTGCCGACCTGCGACCCGGCGCTGTGCTCGTAGCTGAGCGTCGGGAGCCCGGGGAGAGCGACCTCGATTCCCTTCACGATGCGAGCGTAGTCCGCACCCGCGGCCGTGGCGATCGTGTTGTTCTGCGGGCCCGACGCGAGATTCAGGGAGATCTGCGGCATGGGGGCGGCGAGCACAGTGAAGGCCACGACGCGGGCGCCCGGGTCAGCGTTGGCGACCTGCCAGTCGGCGAACGAGGTGACCGGGTCGTCCACCATGAAGCTGCGCACCGACGCGTTCGTCCCCGGGACGACGAGAAGGATGCCGGCAGCGGTCGACGGATCGCCCGCCATCTCGATCATCGCGCCGCGTTCGGGGGAGTAGAGGTAGAGGCGCACCTGACCGGCGACGACCTTCGTGAGGTACCGGCGCTCGAGCAACAGGTCGCCGAGCAGTGCCGCGTCTTCCTCCGCGCCCCGGCGACTCACCTGCTGCAACCGCTCGTCGACCCGCGCCAGGCGCGCCCGCGCCGCGTACCGGTTGGCGCGGACACGGTCGGTGGCGTCGATGCCGTCGAGCGAGCCGACGAGCACGGGCACCGTGCGGATGAGGTCGTCACGGCGCGCGGCATCCATTTCGGCCCACCAGATCGCGGCGTCGGCAGCGGAGGTCTGCGTGAGCAGCGTCGCGATGAGCCCGGGCGTGCGGTCCAGCAGTGCCCTCACGCCGTCGCGATCGAGGGAGGCCAGCTCGGCCAGGGTCGCCGAGACGCTGAGGTGCGTCCGGTGGTGATCCGGGGTCGGCGCCGCGGCGGATGCCTGCGCCACCGGGGCTCCGGGAGTCATCAGGGCGAACGCCATCGCCGCAGCGGCCAGGGCTGCGGTCGGATGGGCGTTCGCGCGCATCATAGCGCTGATTGTATTGGCAGCCGGGACCGCTCCCGGCCACGCCAATCACGGACGGCCGCTCCCTTGACTCATAGACTGCTCGCGTGGCAGATACCCCGACCGAGGACGCTCCGCGTTTCAGCCCGGTGATCGCGTTGCTCGCCGTCTCCGCCTCGTGGGAGGCGCAGCTCGCCGCGGAGCTGCGCGACCTCGGCATCTCGACCCGCAAGTTCGGTCTGCTCGGGCACATCGGCGCCGAGCCCGGCATCTCCTTCTCGGAGCTCGCACGCCGCTCCCGCATCACCGTCCAGTCCGCGCACGCCGCCGTGCACGCCCTCGTCGACGACGGCCTCGTGGCGGACGCGACGGCCCAGGCCGGCGCGGCCAGCGACCTGAGCGTGACGCCCCGCGGCGCGAAGGTCCTGCAGGACGCGCAGGAACGGCTCGCCGCCCTCGACCGCGCGCTGGCACAGGCGCATCCGAGGGTCGCGGAGTCGCTCGACGGCATCCGCGCCGGCGTCGTCGAATGACGCGCGCGGCACCGCGGGACCCGCTCCGCACGGCGGCGCGCTCGGCGCTGGCCGCTCTCCTCGTCGCCGCCGGCGTCGGTCACCTCACCGTCCTCCGCGGCGGGTTCCGCATCGCGGTGCCGGACTGGGCGACTCGGCTGCTGCGCACCGACAAGGACACCATCGTCGTCGTGTCGGGTGTCGTCGAGTCGCTGCTCGGCGCTGCGCTCCTCGTGCTCCCGCGCGAGCGCCGGCGCGTGGGCGTCGCGGTCGCCGCTCTGTTCGTCGCGGTCTTCCCCGGCAACGTGCACCATTGGCGCACCGGACGCGACGCGCCGGGGCTGGACTCCGACGCCAAGAGGTTCGCTCGCCTGTTCCTGCAGCCGCTCCTGGTCGCGTGGGCGCTCTGGTCGACACGCCGCTGAGTAATCATCGTGCGGAGCCGTCACAGCGCGCGCACAGGTGGCACGGGAGCCTTCAGCTAGGCTGAAGGCGTGTTCCGCACCCCTGCCTCCCTGTATCGCGTGCTCGCCATCGCCGAGCTGTTCTCATGGACCCTGCTGATCGCCGGCCTCATCATCCGCGCGGTCGGCGGTCCGGCCGTCGCCGTCACGATCGGCGGCGGCATCCACGGCTTCGTCTTCCTCTCCTACGGGGCGACGGCCATCCTGGTCGCCCTCAACAATCGGTGGCACCTCGGCGTGGCGCTGCTCGCGGTGGGATCGGCGATCGTCCCCTACGCCACCCTGCCGATGGAGATGTGGCTGCGCCGAACGGGGCGCCTCGACGGGCACTGGCGGCTCGAGGCGACCGCCGACCCGCGTGACCGGCGGCCGATCGACCGGCTGCTGCGGTGGTTCCTGCGCCACGCCGGCGTCCTCGTGGCGCTGATCGTCGTCGCCGTCGTCGCGCTCTACGTCGTGCTGCTCATCGTCGGGCCGCCGGGCGGACGGTGATCCCGGGGGTCAGCGCCGCGTCGAGACCGTCACGGTGAACTTCGCGTCGCGCGCCGCCTGCCGCGTGGGACCGACGATCCGCTCGAGCGCGCTGCGGTAGCGCAGTCCGGAGTTCCAGACGCACCAGAGCTCGCCGCCGGGCCGCAGGACGCGCGCCGCGTCGGCGAACATCCGCGGGGCGAGGCGGTCGGTCACGGCGGCCCCGCTGTGGAAGGGCGGGTTCAGCGCGATGAAGGATGCCGAGGCATCCGCCCGTGCCTGCAGCAGGTCGTCGCGCGCCACCTCGACGCGGTCGTCCACGCCGTTCGCCGCGGCCGTCGCGCGCGCCGAGGCCACCGCGGCGGCGGACTGATCGGACGCGTAGACGTGCCGCCCGGGGTGAGCGAGGGCGAGGTGAGCGGCGACGGCGCCCGTGCCGCACGCGAAGTCGATGAGCGGGTCGGAGGCGCTGCCGCCGGCCGGGTCCTGCGGCAGGTGCGCAAGCAGCAGCCGCGTGCCGATGTCGAGTCGCGCGCCCGCGAACGCGCCGCCGAACGCGCGGAGGGCGAGGCCGTCGGTGTCGCCTTCCGCCGACACGGGGTCGTGGCCGTCGTGCGGCCCGCGGGCGACGAGCACGCGCGACTTCTGGCGCGCGAGCGTCACGTCGAGCCGGTCGAAGGACCGGGCGAGGACGTCGTTCATCGCGAGGCTCATGTGCTTCAGGCGTCCGCCCGCCCAGACGACGACGTCCGGGTGGGCGTGGGCCGCGATGAGCGCGGCGATGTCGTCCAGCGCGTCGAGGGACCGCGGCAGGCGCAGCAGCACGACCCGCGCCCCCGAGACGAGCTCCGCGCTCAACGGGCGCGACGAAACCCGCCCGGCGAGGCCCAGCGCCGCGGCGTTGCGGGCGAGTGCGCGTTCGCCCACAAGGGCGTCCTGGTGGACGCGGATGCCGGTGCCCCCGTCCCATGCCGCACCGAGGGCCAGGGCGCCGTAGGCGTCGCCGATGACCGCGATCTCCCCGGCGGCCGCGGCGGCGCGCGCGTCGGCGGAGTCGTCGAGGATCAGCCGGTCGGCGGCGTCGGCGGCGACGAGCCCCGGAGCCTCGAGATCCGGGAGGCGGGACAGCCGCGCGAACGGGAACGGCGCGGCGGAGGTCACCCGTCGAGCGTATCGCCGGGCCGCGGCATCCCCCACCCGGGGGATACTCGGTTGATGAAGACTCTCGCACGCTGGGTACTCGCCGGCGCCATGGTGTTCGCCGGCCTCAGCCACCTGTTCTGGGCTCGAAAGGAGTTCCAGGCGCAGGTGCCGGACCTCGTCACCGAGGTGCTGCCGATCGACAAGGACGGCGTCGTCGTCGCCTCGGGCGCCGTCGAGATGATGCTGGGCGCCGCGCTGGTCGCGCTGCCGCGGGAGCGCCGCCGCGTGGGCGGGATCCTCGCCGCCTTCTTCGTGGCGATCTTCCCCGGCAACATCGCTCAGGCGCTGGGGGAGCGGGAGGGCTTCGGCCTGGACAGCGGCCGCGCACGCTGGGGTCGGTTGCTGTTCCAGCCGGTGCTCGTCGCCTGGGCGCTCTGGTCCACGTCGCCCTCGCGCCGCTGACGGCGCGTCAGCTTGCGGCGGCTTCGACCGCCCGGACGCGGACGATGTTGGTTGTCTCGTCGAGCTCGGCGACTTTCGGGTACGCCTTGACGAAGTCGGAGAACGACCGGTGACCGAGGGCCTTCTCGCTGAAGGACGGGTCCATCCGCTTGAGGAGGTTCTTGACAGCCGACAGGTGCACCCACTCCTCGTCGGTCCGCTCGTGCTCCAGCCGGAGCGCCCGCGACAGGAGCTGCGCGGTCGGGTCGGCGGCCTTTCGGCGGCGACGGCCGCTCGTGGTGGGGGCCTCGGGGGCGGGCTCGGGCTCGGGGAGGGCGACGCCGGGGAGGGAATCGTAGGCGTCGAACTGGTCGCACGCCGCGGCCAGGGACTTAGCGGTGGACCCCGCCACCCCGACCGCCACCACATAGCGACCGAGTCGTTTGCACCGCTGTGCGAGCGGGACGTAGTCGCTGTCGCCGGCGACGATCACCACGTGGGTCAGGTCTTCGAGTCGGAAGAGGTCTTCGACGGTGTCGACGGCGAGCCGGATGTCGGCGCCGTTCTTGGCATAGGCGGCCGCCGGGAACAGCTGGACGAGGTCGACGGCGCGGGCGACGAGCTGCTCGCGGTAGAGCGCGTTCACCGGCGACGACCAGTCGGCGTAGGCGCGGGTGAGGACGAGCGTGCCGAAGGATGCCGCGTAGTCCATGATCGCGCCGACGTCGATCGTCGCGGCGGCCAGGCGCTCGGCGATCTCCTTCTCATCGGGATCGGCGGCGATGCGCTGACGATCACGGGAGTAGCTGTTGCGGCCGTGCACCCGGTCGTACCAACTCATGACGATGTTGTCGAAGTCGAGGTATACGGCGACGCGGGGGGTCTGAGGATCCGGCATCCACCCAGTCTGTCAGCGGACGCCGCCGACGCGCCCGGGCTGGTTCTGGAGTTCAGCTTCCTCATAGACTCCGGGCCTGCCCTCCCTGACCCGGGTGCTCAGCGGGGGTAGACGACCCCGAGCTGTCGACGGATCTCGTCGAGCGTGCCCATGATCGCGACGGACTCCTCGATGCTGAGCAGGTCGCCGTCGGTTCGACCGGCGGCGATGAGTTCTTCGGCGTAGAGCGCCTGGAATTGCATACCGCGACCGTCGACCTGCGATGTGTAAGCCTCGCGGACGGTGCCGTCCGGGGCGTGGACACGGAACGACGTCGGCGTGTACCAGACGCGGTCGATCGAGATGCGGCTTTCGGTGCCGATGATCTCAGCGGTGTTCGGGCCGACCGCGCGCGAGGATGTCACGAGCGAGGAGACCGCACCCGACGCGTGCGTCAGCGAGATGGCGGCCTCGGTGTCGGCGCCGGTCTCGCCGAGCCGGCCGACGGCGCGGACCTCGACGGGCGCCCCCAGCACGTCCCACGCGAAAGACACCGGGTAGATGCCGAGATCGAGCAATGCCCCACCACCGAGCTCCAGCGCGTTGAGTCGGTGGGTCGGGTCGCTCGAGATGCGCTGCGTGTGGTCGGCGATGAGCACGCGAGGCTCGCCGATCGCCCCCGCCGCGAGCAGCTCGCGGATGCGCACCATGTGCGGTAGGTAGCGCGTCCACATCGCCTCCATGGCGAGCAGCCCTTGCCCGGCGGCGGCGTCGCGGATTGCGATCGCTTGGCCCTCGTCGAGCGTCAGCGGCTTCTCGATGAGGACGTGCTTGCCGTGCTCGAGCGCCAGGATCGCGTTGTCGGCGTGCGCGCTGTGCGGCGTGGCGATGTAGATGATGTCGACCTCGGGGTCGCTCACGAGCGACTCGTACGAGCCGTGCGCGTGCGGGATGCCATGCGTGCGCGCGAACCCCTCGGCCGCCTCGAGGCGACGGGAGCCGACCGCGGTGACGGTCCGTCCGGCGGTCAGGAGATCGGAGGTGAACGCCTGCGCGATCCCTCCCGTGGCAAGGATTCCCCATCGAAGCGCGCTCATGCTCCCGAGCCTAGCGGCGGGGACGTAGGCTCGGCTCGTGGACCCCGAAGCCTCCGCCGCGCTCGCGCGGCTGCGTGAACTCCTGCGCATCCCGACCGTGTCGTACGCGGACGAATCACTGATCGATTGGAGCAACTTCGACGCGTTCCACGCCGCCCTCGAGCGCCTCTATCCGGGCGTGCACCGCGTGCTCGAGCGCGAGGTCATCGGCGGGCACTCGCTTCTGTACCGCTGGCGCGGAGCGGATGCCGCGGACCCGCTCGTCCTCATGGCGCACATGGACGTCGTCCCCGTCGTCGCGTCGGAGTGGGACCACGAGCCGTTCGCGGCCGACCTCGTCGGCGAGGGCGAGGAGCAGACGATCCACGCCCGCGGCGCGGTCGACGACAAGGGTGCACTGGTCGCGATCCTCGAAGCGGTGGAGGCGCTCGTCGCCGACGGCGTGACGCCCGCGCATGACGTGTACCTCTCGTTCGGGCACAACGAGGAGACCGCGGGTGGCGGTGCGCAGGCGATCGTCGCGGTGCTCGAGGCGCGCGGCATCCGTCCGTCACTCGTCCTCGACGAGGGCGGCGCGGTCGTCGACGGCGTGGTGCCCGGCGTGACCGTGAAGACCGCGATGATCGGTGTCGCCGAGCGCGGCGTCATGACGGTGCACCTCACCGCTCGCGAACAGGGCGGGCACGCGTCGACGCCGCCAGCCGACCCGGCGACCGCGCGGCTCGCGCGCGCCGTCCTGCGCTTGCACCGTCGCCCGTTCCCGACCCGGCTCGTGGCGCCGGTGCGCGCGATGTTCGAGACCGTCGCGCCGTATACCCGCGGCCCGCTGCAGGCTGTGTTCCGCAGCATCCGCTACACGGGTCCCGCGCTCGTGAAAGTCTTCCCGAAGCTCGGCCCCGAGCTGAACGCGCTCGTCCGGACGACCGCCGTCGTGACCGAGATGGCCGGTGCCGCCGGCGCGAACGTCCTCGCGACGACCGCCCGAGCGACCGTCAACGTCCGGCTGCTGCCGGGCGACACGGTGGCATCCGCGCACCGTCGCATCCGCCGGGTCGTCGCCGACGACGGCGTGGACGTCGAGCTCGGGCACGCGTCCGAGGCGTCACCCGTGTCGGCGTGGGACGGCCAGGCATGGGGCCGCCTCGTCGCGGCAGGCCGCGCGACCCTCGGCGCCGACGTCGTCGCGACGCCCTACATCCAGCTCGGTGCGAGCGACAGCCGATGGTTCTGCGCCATCAGCGACAACGTCTATCGCTTCACGCCGTTCCACCTGTCGCTGTCGGAGCGTGAGGCGCTGCACTCGCACAACGAGCGCATCCGTGTGCAGGTGTGGCTGCGGGGGATCGAGTTCTACCGGGCGCTCATCACGGGCTGAGCCGTCGCGGGCACCCGCATCCTCAGCTGACTGCTTCGCCGGCGGGTCTCTGCGCCGGCGGGTGCGGGTACGTCGATTGCCCGCCATAATGAAGTAACGATGTGACCGTGCACATGCAAGGAGGCCTGCCGTGTCCACCGCCTCCGACCGTGTCAGGATGCCCAGCATCCGTGACGTCGCCAGGCTCGCGGGGGTGTCGCACCAGACGGTGTCGCGCGTGCTCAACGACCATCCGAGTATCCGCCCCGAGACGAAGGCCAAGGTCCTCGACGCGATATCGGTCCTCGACTATCGGCCGAATCTGGCCGCGAGGGCGCTCGTCACCAGCAAGTCGAACATCCTGGGTGTGCTCTCGGCGACGATCGGCGAGTTCGGCCCGACCTCCTCGATCGCCGGGATCGAGGATGCCGCCCGCGAAGAGGGCTACTCGGTCTCGACACTGAACCTCGGAGCGACGACCCCCGAGGCCATCGGCAACGCGGTGCGGCAACTCGCACGAGAGCAGGTGGACGGGATCGTGGTGCTGGCGCCGCAGGTTCGCGTCTTCCATGTCCTGCGGGGCGTGACCGTCGAGATGCCTTTCGTGTCGCTGCAGACGGCTTCCGGATCCGATGGCGTGACCCTCTCGGCCGATCAGGTCGCCGGGGCGCGTGCCGCGACCGAGCATCTGATCTCGCTCGGACATTCGGACATCCTGCACCTCGCAGGTCCGCAGGACTGGATCGAGGCGGAGTCCCGGATGCGGGGCTACCTCGACGGTCTGCGCGAGGCCGATCTGCCCACGTTCCCACCCATCCGGGGCGACTGGACCGCCGATTTCGGCTATTTCGCCGGCCAGGAGCTCTCGCGCCGCCGCGACTTCACGGCGGTGTTCGTGGCCAACGACCTCATGGCGATCGGGCTCATGCACGGGTTCCGGGATGCCGGGGTACGTGTTCCGCACGACGTGAGTGTGATCGGGTTCGATGACATCCCCGTCGCGGCACATGTCGCACCGACACTGAGCACGGTTCACCAGGACTTCCCGGAACTCGGCCGCCGCGCTGTGCGCATCCTCCTCGCGCAGATCCGCGGTGAGGCCGTGCCCGAATTCGGGCCGTTGCAGACGCTGCTGCGCACGCGCGAGTCGACCGCGTCGCGGTAGCGACACGGATTCGCCGGGCGCACTTGACAGCGCCTCAGCATCCGTGCACTATGGACTCCAATGTGAACGGTCACATCGACGGTGGCCGCACATCAAGGAAGATTCGTGACCACCACAGCAACGTTGCCTACCGTGTCCGGCCCGATCCTCGAGATGCAGAACATCACGAAGGAGTTCCCGGGAGTCAAAGCGCTCGCCGACGTGTCCATCACCGTCCGTGCAGGTGAGATCCACGCCATCTGCGGCGAGAACGGTGCGGGCAAGTCCACTTTGATGAAGGTGCTCTCCGGGGTGTACCCCTTCGGCACGTACACGGGCGATATCCGTCTCTACGGCGAAGAGCAGCGGTTCCGTGACATCGCCGCGAGCGAGCAGGCCGGCATCGTCATCATCCACCAGGAGCTTGCGCTCATCCCCGAGCTCTCGGTGACTGAGAACATCTTCCTCGGGAACGAGATCAAGCGGTTCGGTCGGATCGACTGGCCGGCGCAAAAGCTCCGCGCCACCGAGCTCCTCGCCCGCGTCGGGCTGGCAGAAGATCCCGACGTCCCCATCAAGACCCTCGGCGTGGGGAAGCAGCAGCTCATCGAGATCGCGAAGGCGCTGAACAAGGACGTCAAGCTCCTCATTCTCGACGAGCCGACGGCAGCGCTGAACGAGAACGACTCGCAGCACCTGCTCGACCTGATCCTCGGCCTCAAGGCGAAGGGGATCGCGTCGATCATCATCAGCCACAAGCTCAACGAGATCGAGCAGATCGCCGACGAGATCACGATCATCCGCGACGGGCGCACCGTAGAGACCCTCGACATCTCGCGCGGCGAGATCAACGAGGACCGCATCATCCGCGGCATGGTCGGCCGGTCGCTCGAAAGCCGGTACCCCGACCGCACTCCCGAGATCGGCGAGGTCTTCTTCGAAGTCAAGGACTGGTGGGTGCAGCATCCGACCGTCACCGAGCGCATGGTCGTGAAGGGTTCGAGCATCAACGTCCGGCGCGGCGAAGTGGTCGGCATCGCGGGCCTCATGGGCGCGGGGCGCACCGAGTTCGCCATGAGCATGTTCGGCCGGTCGTACGGCACGTTCCTCGGCGGCACCATGATCAAGGACGGCCGGGAGATCGTGCTGCCCGACGTCGCGTCGGCGATCAAGCACGGCCTCGCGTACGTGAGCGAGGACCGCAAGGTGCTCGGTCTCAACCTGCTCGACACGATCAAGCGCTCCATCGTCGCCGCCAAGCTGTCGAAGATCGCGCACAACGGCGTCGTCGACGACCGCGAGGAGTTCACGATCGCCGAACAGTACCGAAAGGCGCTCCGCATCAAGACGCCGTCCGTCGATGAGGGCGTCGGCAAGCTCTCCGGCGGCAATCAGCAGAAGGTCGTGCTCGCGCGCTGGATGTTCACCGATCCCGACATCCTCATCCTCGACGAGCCGACCCGCGGCATCGACGTCGGCGCCAAGTACGAGATCTACGCGATCATCAACGAGCTCGCGGCGCAGGGCAAGGGCGTCATCGTCATCTCCAGCGAGCTGCCCGAACTGCTCGGCATCTCCGACCGCATCTACACCGTTTTCGAAGGTCGGGTCACCGACTGCATCCCGGCCGACCAGGCGACACCCGAGGCACTCATGCGCAGCATGACCTCCGCGACTCAGAGAGCAACCGCATGACCACCGAATCCACCCCGGCGAAGCGCGGGTTCCACTTCAAGGACATCACGAAGATGTTCGGCGGCGGCGGAACATCGACGCTGCGCCAGTTCGGAATCCTCGGCAGCTTGATCGTCATCATCGTCCTGTTCGAGATCCTGACGCTGATACGCAACGGTCCCAACGGCGCGACCCTGACGTCGGGAAACCTGATCAACGTCATCAATCAGTATTCGTTCATCCTGATCCTCGCGATCGGCATGGTGATGGTCATCATCATGGGGCACATCGACCTCTCGGTCGGCTCTGTCGCCGCATTCACCGGCATCATCGTGGCGAAATCGATGACCGAGTGGAACTTCCCCTGGCCGCTGGCGATCCTGCTCGGCCTCGGTGTCGGCGCGGCGGTCGGCGCATGGCAGGGCTTCTGGGTGGCCTACGTCGGCGTGCCGGCGTTCATCGTGACGCTTGCGGGAATGCTGTTCTTCCGTGGGGCGCAGCAGTGGATCGGCGACGCGCAGACCATCCCGGTGCCGAAGGGCTTCCAGATCATCGGCACGGGCTATCTCCCTGAGATCGGGCTGCCGCTGCCGTTCAACATCCCGACCATGCTGCTCGCACTCGTCGCGGTCGCCTGGCTCGTGTTCTGGGAGATCCGCACGCGTCGGGTCCAGAAGAAGATGGGCTCCGACCGTGCGCCCCTCTGGGTGAGCGTGACCAAGGTCGTGCTGCTCTCGGTCATCGTGCTCGTGGCGGCGTGGATGTTCGCGACAGGGCGCCCCGGGACCAGCTTCCCGGTTCCCGGCCTGATCCTGCTCGCGCTCGTCATCGTCTACACGTTCGTCACGAGCAACACGGTCTTCGGTCGGCACATCTATGCGGTCGGCGGCAACCGGCAGGCCGCGCGCCTGTCGGGTGTGAAAGACCGCTGGGTCGACTTCTTCGTGATGATGAACATGTCGGTCCTCGCGGCCCTCGCCGGAATGATCTTCGTCGCCCGCTCGCAGGCCTCCGGTCCGAACGATGGCACCGGGTGGGAGCTCGACGCCATCGCCTCGGTGTTCATCGGCGGCGCGGCCGTCGCGGGAGGCATCGGCACCGTGATCGGATCGATCATCGGTGGTCTCGTGATGGCCTTCCTCAACAACGGCCTCGCGCTGCTCGGCCAGGGTTCCGACGTCGTCTCGATGATCAAGGGACTCGTGCTCCTGATCGCGGTCGGGATCGACGTCTGGAACAAGCAGCAGGGCCGCCCGTCGCTCATCGGTTTCATGACGCGCCGCTTCGGCCGCACGGAGGACCCGGCGACGCAGACCTTCGAGCCCAACAAGACCTACCAAGCCCCACCCGTCGACAAGACGAGCGGACAGTAGGGGCCTCGTCGCGCTCGCACGCGTGACGAGACCTTCACACACCATAGAAAGAGATCACATGAAGAAGATGCTTCTGACGGCGACAGCGATCGTCGCCGTGGGTGCTTTCGCCCTCACCGGATGCTCCTCCGAGCGCGGCGGTGGCGACACCGGGACCGGCGGCAGCGACGAGGCTGCAGTGGGCTTCGCGGCCGACGCGACGATCGGTGTCGCGCTTCCCGACAAGACGTCGGAGAACTGGGTCCTCGCGGGCAAGCTGTTCGAGGACGGTCTTGCAGAGGCCGGCTTCCAGGCCGACGTGCAGTACGCTCCGGCGTCGAACACGGTCGCCGAGCAGCAGAACCAGATCCAGGCGATGGTGACGAACGGCGCCAAGGTCATCATCATCGGCGCGAAGGACGGCAAGCAGCTCGCCACGCAGGTGCAGGCGGCGAAGGACGCCGGCGCCACCGTGATCGCGTACGACCGCCTGATCGAGAACACCGACGCGGTCGACTACTACGCCGCGTTCGACAACTTCAAGGTCGGCAACCTGCAGGGCCAGGCGCTGCTCGACGGTCTTGCCGAGCGCGCGGGTCACGAAGCTCCGTACAACATCGAGCTCTTCTCGGGCTCGCCGGACGACGCGAACTCCGCGGTGTTCTTCGATGGCGCCATGGAGGTTCTGCAGCCAAAGATCGACGACGGCACGCTGAACGTCGTCTCCGGCCAGACCGAGATCGCCCAGACGGCAACCGAGGGCTGGCTGGCCGAGAACGCGCAGAACCGCATGGACACCATCCTCACGGGCTCGTACAGCGGCGACACCGTGATCGACGGCGTCCTGTCCCCGAACGACACGCTGGCCCGCGCCATCATCACCTCTGTGCAGCAGGCAGGCAAGCCGGTCCCGGTCGTCACCGGCCAGGACTCCGAGGTCGAGTCGGTCAAGTCGATCATGGAGGGCGTGCAGTACTCCACGATCAACAAGGACACCTCGCTTCTCGTCGCCCAGGCCATCAAGATGGCCCAGCAGTTGCAGAAGGGCGAGGAGGTCGAGGTCAACGACACCGAGTCCTACGACAACGGCGTCAAGGTCGTCCCGGCCTACCTGCTCGACCCGGTCATCGTCACCAAGGAGAACGCCGCCGAGGCGTACGAGAACGTTCCGAGCCTCCTCGAGATCGTCAAGTCCTACGAGTAGCACTCTCGCCCTCATCGAGGGCTGAGCGAGCCGTCCGGCCGATCCTCCTCGCGGGGGTCGCCCCGGGCGGCTCGTTCGCGTACTGGGCGCTCGTTGCCGCCTGAGCCGGCTCACTCAGGGAACCAGCACGATCTTGCCGTCGACGCCGTCTGCGAGGGCACGGTGCGCCTCGGCGGCCTCGGCGAGTGCGAACGTCGGGCCGAGTTCGACATCCAGTGCGCCCGCGGCGATGAGCTGCAGGCTCACCGGCATCGCCTCTGCACGCAGGGCCAGCTGCTGCGCGGTGAGCGGTTCAGGACTGCCGCCCGAGAACGCGCGGATACCGAGGCCCGCGGCATCCCCTCCTCGGACGAGGGTCGCGATACGACCGCGGTCGTCGACGAGCTCGATCGACGTGCGGAGGGCCTCGTCAGTGCCGGCTGCGTCGATCGCGACGGTGATGCCCTGGGGTGCAGCCGCGCGGACTCTATCGGCGAGGCCCTCGCCGTACGCGACGGGTGTCGCGCCGAGTGCACGCACACGCTCGGCGCGGCGCTCGCTCGTGGTTGCGATCACCGTCGCACCCCAGAGGACGGC
This sequence comes from Microbacterium sp. ARD31, assembly GCF_031844425.1. NCBI lineage: Bacteria > Bacillati > Actinomycetota > Actinomycetes > Micrococcales > Microbacteriaceae > Microbacterium > Microbacterium sp. ARD31. Next base: position 848,054 of record NZ_JAUZVE010000001.1, on the reverse strand, counting down.
GAACTGGATGAGGAACTGCCCGACCGCACCGGAACCGGCGTGCACGAGGACGACGTCGGACGGTCCCACCGCCATCGACCGGAGCGTCTGGTAGGCGGTACCGGACGGGATGCCGAGCGCAGCAGCCTGCGCAGCGCTCACCTGCGGCGGGCGAGGAGTGAGGGTGGATGCCGCGACGACGACGTCGGTCGCGTAGAGCCCTGTCGCGCCCGCGATCGCGACCGCATCGCCCACGCGCAGCCCGTCGACGTCTGCGCCGAGCGCCGTCACGACGCCGGCGCCGTCGAATCCGATACGACGCGGCGAGGTGATCGGCGGCGAGGGGCGGGTGCCGGCGCGGAGCTTCGCGTCGAGGGGATTCACCCCCGCAGCTTCGATGCGGACGGCCACGTCGCCGGGACCGGGAGCGGGGGTGTCGATGTCGCCGAAGGTGAGGACCTCCGGGCCGCCGAGGGTGAGGTACGTGATCGCGGATGCCATAGTGCCGCCAGCCTATGACGCTTACTCACTCCGTCGCGGCGAGGGCTTTCGTGATGCGCTGCAGCGAGACCGGCTCCGCGGTCCCCAGGCGCTGGGCGAACAGGCTCACCCGGTACTCCTCGAGGAGCCACCGCGCATGCACGAGGCGCGCCGGCGCGCCGGCGGGAAGCGGCGTCGTGCCACCGGCATCCGCGAAGGCCGTCGCAGCGCGCTCGTATTCGGTCATGCGCTGCCGGTCGCGACCCGGATTGTCGGCGAGGGTCGTCACCCGCTCGAGCGCCCCCTGCAGGTAGCGGGGAAGGTGCGCGAGCCGGGCGGTGCCGGTGCGGGAGACGAAACCGCGGTGCAGGAGCCCGGCGAGCTGCGCCTTGAGGTCGCCGAGGGCGGCGAGGAGCGTCATCGAGTTCTGCGCGCGGATGCCGCGCTCCACGTCGCGCTGCAGGGTGAGGATCTTCGCCGTCAGTGAGACGGTCTGGAAGAGCTCGTCGACGACGCGCACAGAGAACGCGTCGCGGGCGGCGGTGAAGGCGGCCTCGTCGCGGATGACCGATGCGCCGAGGACGGCATCGGCGACGGCGACGCGGGCGTCCTCGATGAGCGCTTTCGCCGAGGGATAGGGGGATGCCGCGAGCGCGAGCTTCTCGGCTGCGGTGAGGTGCTCGAGCACGTAGGCGGCAGGCGAGGGCACGGCGAGCAGCAGCAGACGGCGCACCCCTGCGCGGGTGAGGTCCGCTGCCCGCTCGGGTGTCGCTTCGATGCGGAGCGCCACGGACTCCTTCTCGTCGACGAGCGCGGGGTAGCCGCGCACGACACCGCCGGCGACCTTCGTGTCGACGACGCCCGGCAGCGTGCCGACGTCCCAGGTCGTGATCCCGGTGCGCTCGGCGGGTGCGGCCGGCCCGGATGCCGCGGGGGCGGCCGGCTGCGGACCGCGGCCCGGTGCCGGCTGGCGGGACACCGACCGGGCGACGGACTCCCGCGCTCGGCCGGCGAGACGCTGCTGGAGCTCGGCGAGATCGCGGGACGACCCCACGGCGCGGCCGCGGTGGTCGACGGCACGGAACGAGACGAGGAGGTGCCCGGGGACGCGCTCGAGCTCGAAGTCGGCAGCGGTGACGGGCTGGTGCGCGACGCGCTGGATGCGCGCCGCGAGAGCCGCGCGGAGCGTCGAGGCGGGCAGCCCGTCGGTGTCTTCGGGGCCTGTGCCGGCGAGCTCGTCGCCGAGCGTGGTCGCCCAGTCCGCGGCGGGGACGACGTGACGGCGGATCGTCTTCGGCAGCGCCTTGATGAGTGCGGTGATGAGCTCCGCGCGCATGCCGGGCACCTGCCAGTCGAACCCGTCGGGTCGCAGCTGCGCGAGGAGGGCCAGCGGCACGACGATGCTGACGCCGTCGTCGGGGGCGCCCGGCTCGAACCGGTAGGCGACCGACAGCACCTGGTCGCCCTGACGCCAGCGCGCCGGGAAGTCGCGCTCGTCGGTGCGGGCGGACTCGCCGAGGAGGTCGGCCTCGGTCATGTCGAGCAGCTTCGGGGTGCGCGGCTGCGTCTCGCGCCACCACTCCTCGAACGAGCGGACGTCGAACACGTCGTGCGGCACGCGCGCGTCGTAGAAGGCGTACACGGCCTCGTCGCCGACGAGGATGTCGCGGCGACGCTCCCGCTCCTCGATGCGCTCGAGCTGGCGGCGGAGCTCGCCGTTGCGGCGCTCGAACGCGGTGAGCCGCTTGTCGAGGTGCTGGCTGTTCCACTCGCCCTCGACGAGCGCGTGGCGCAGGAACAGTTCGCGCGCGAGGTCGCGGTCGCGGCGGGCGAGCTGCACGCGCCGGCGCGGGATGATCTCGACCCCGAAGAGCGTCACCTTCTCGGCCGCGACGGCGGCACCGGCATCCTTCGACCAGTGCGGGTCGCTGAGACTGCGGTGCGCGAGATCGCCGGCGAGGTCCTCGGCCCACGCGGGGTCGATCGCCGCGACGGTCCGGCCGAACAGGCGCGAGGTCTCGACGAGCTCGGCGGCCATGACGGCGTCGGGCGAGGCTTTGCGCAGGCCCGAGCCGGGGAAGATCGCGAACGAGGCGCCGCGGGCACCCCGGTACTGCGGGAGGGGCTTGCGGGCGTTCTTCTTTGCGGGATCGGTCGTGACCGAACGCGTGTCGAGGATGCCGATGTGCGACAGGAGCCCCGAGAGGATCGCGCGGTGCAGCGCATCGGGGTCGGCGGCGCCGGCGGTGCGGCGGGGCGCGTCCTTCGGGGCGCCGGAGCGCGACAGCGTGCTCAGCTGGCGGTGCACGTCGAACCACTCCCGCACCCGCACGTAGTTGAGGTGCTCGCTGCGGCACAGGCGCCGGAACGCGCTCGAACCCAGCTCGCGCTGCTGCTCGCGGAGATGGTTCCAGAGGTTCAGCAGGGTGAGGAAGTCGCTCGTCGGGTCGACGAACCGGGCGTGCAGCCGGTCGGCCTCCTCCCGGCGCTCCTCGGGGCGTTCGCGGACGTCCTGGATCGACAGACCCGCGACGATCGCGAGGACGTCGCGCGAGACGCCGAGCTTCTCGGCCTCCAGCAGCATCCGCGCGAAACGGGGGTCGATCGGCAGACGGGCGATCCGCCGGCCGAGGCTCGTCAGTCGCAGCGCGCCCGTGCGCCCCGTCACGGCGCGGAGCTCGGTGAGCAGCTCGACCGCGGCCTTCACGCCGCGGCTGTCGGGCTTCGTGAGGAACGGGAACTCCGTGACGTCGCCGAACCCGAGCGAGAGCATCTGCAGGATGACCGACGCGAGCGAGGTGCGGAGGATCTCGGGCTCGGTGAACTCCGGCCGCGCGGTGAAGTCGTCCTCGCCGTAGAGGCGGATCGCGATGCCCGCCGACGTGCGGCCGGCGCGCCCCGAGCGCTGCTGCGCCGAGGCCTGCGAGATCGCCTCGATCGGCAGGCGCTGGATCTTCGACCGCACGCTGTAGCGCGAGATGCGCGCCGTGCCGGCGTCGACGACGTAGCGGATACCGGGGACCGTGAGGCTCGTCTCGGCGACGTTCGTGGCGAGGATGATCCGCCGCCGCACCCCGGCGACCGAAGACGGCTCGAACACGCGGTGCTGCTCGGCGGAGCTGAGCCGGCCGAACAGGGGCAGCACCTCCGTCGGACGCGCGTCCTTCGCGTAGAGGCCGCGGACGGCATCCATCGCGTCGCGGATCTCGGCCTCGCCGGGGAGGAAGACGAGCACGTCGCCGTCGGGCTCGCGGTCGAGCTCTCGAAGGGCCGCGAGCAGCCCGTCGACGTCGTCCTCGGACGCGGTGTCGTGCGGGCGGTAGCGGATCTCGACGGGGTAGGTGCGGCCCGAGACCTCGATGATCGGGGCGGGCACGCGCTCGCCGTCCGGCGCGGTCGCGGCGAAGTGCGCCGCGAAGCTCTCGGGGTCGATCGTCGCGGAGGTGATGATCACCTTCAGGTCGGGACGCTCGGGCAGGATGCGGGCGAGGTACCCCAGCAGGAAGTCGACGTTGAGGGAGCGTTCGTGGGCTTCGTCGACGATGATCGTGTCGTACCGGCGGAGGAGCCGGTCGCGGTGGATCTCGTTCAGCAGGATGCCGTCGGTCATGAGCGTGACCTGCGTGGCGTCGGTCACCTCGTCCGTGAAGCGGACCTTGTAGCCGATCGCCCCACCGAGCGGCACCTGCACCTCGTGGGCGAGGCGTTCGGCGATCGAGCGGGCGGCGATCCGGCGGGGCTGCGTGTGGGCGATGCGCGTGCGCCCGAGCTCGAGGCACATCTTCGGCAGCTGCGTCGTCTTGCCCGACCCGGTGGCGCCGGCGACGATGACGACCTGGTTCTCCGCGATGGCGCGCGTGATCTCCTCCCGCGCGGCGCTGACGGGCAGCTCCGGGGGATACGAGAGGACGGGGGCGGGTGCGGACACAGCCTTCGATGCTATCGCGCGGGCGGATGCCGGCGGTCGCCCGCCGCCTGCCGGACCCGGCTCAGCGGTCGGCGGTCTGCGGGGCGTCCAGCAGCGGCAGGTCGGCCGCCGTGACCAGGCGCGAGAGGACGGCGTGCTCGACGAGGCGCGCACGCCGGTTCGTCGCGAGCTTGCCGGCGCCGCCGCGCAGGCCCTGCACCCCCTCGCGGTCGAACTTGTCGCACACGTTGTCGAGCTTGCGGTTGAACGTCGTGAGCGGCCAGCCCAAGCGCTCGGCGGCCTTCGCCGAGGTGGGGATCTGACTCGAGCCCATCATCCCGCCGCGCAGGATCGGCTCGCACAGGGCGATGAGCAGCAGTCGCTGGCTGGCCGTCAGCGGGACCGCGCCGATCGTCGTGCCGCCGTCGGTGCTGTCGCCCTCGAGCGGGGACGTGCGTCCCGTGAAGCGGGCGGCGCCGTTGCGGATCGTGAACTCGTACGTGTACGCGCCCGCCGTGAACATGACGACGAGCTCGGGGAACACGAGCGGCACGCGCGTTCCCGGACCGAGCATCGCCTGGTAGGCGCCGTCGGCCGTGGCGAGCGCGACCGAGATGGACCGGCCCGTGTTGGTGAGCCACCACATGCCCTGCGACGACTCGATTTCCAGCAGTCGGCGGTGCAGGTACGGGTTCGTGTCGATGACGAGGTCCGCGTCGCGACCGATGGAGAAGGTCTCACCCGGCGTCGGGTGGAACCACTCCCCGCAGAACTCGATCCCGAGCTCGGCGGCCTCCGTCTCGGCCGTCATCTCGATGTCCTCCGTCATCACATTCCCCCTTGAACGAGCACGACGATGCCCCAGACGGCGCCGGCGACGACCGCCGTGCCGACGAGGCCGACGAGCAGCAGCAGCCCTGTGCGCGACCGGCGCGCCGGTGTGGGCGCCGGGGACACCGGGGGCGCGACCGGGGTCCGCACGACGCGTGCGGCGGGCTCGCCGCGCCGAGGCGCGTAGACCGGCTGCGACACGAGCGTGCCCGGCGCCGACGCGGTCCGCGGCGTGTCGGCGCGGCCGTGCGCGATGGACGTCCCCGTCGTCGTCGTGGGCGCGACGCGTCGGGCCGTCGCCCGGGTGCCCTCGTCGGTGCGCCGCTCGGCGAGGAGCGTCTCGTCGGCGTCCTCCGGTGCCGCGACCGGACCCGTCTCGGCCCGACGTGCGACGAGCCGGGTGTCGTCGTCGCGCTCGGCCCGCAGCTCGCGGCGCGTGCGGGGCGCGAGGCGCGTCTCGTCCTCGAACGGGTCAGTCATGGCGTTTCCGCCGCGACGGCACCGTCTCGACCTCGATCGTGCCGGTCGCGGGTTCGCTCGTGACGAGGCCGCCGGTCGTGTCCTCGAGGCGGGGGTGGATGCCGCCCCCCACCACGTCGACGACGATCGCCGTCACGTTGTCGCGGCCGCCGTGGGCGAGCGCCTGGGCGATGAGCGCCCCCGTCGTCTGCGCCGGGGACGCGCCGCTCAGCAGGCCCGCCCGGATCGCCTCGTCGGTGATCTCGCCCGAGAGGCCGTCGGAGCAGATGAGGATGCGCTCCCCGGTGACCACCGGCAGCAGCCAGAAGTCGGCGGGGCTGCGCTCGCCGCCGACAGCGCGCGTGATCACGTTGCGCCCCTCGAATGTCGACATCTCGTCGCGGGTCAGGCGCCCGGCATCCACCATCTCCTGCGCGATGGAGTGGTCGACGGTCACCTGCTCCAGGCGCTCGGAGAGCAGGCGGTACACGCGGGAGTCGCCGATGTTGACGACGAGCCACCGGGGCTCCCCGCCCTGCTGCACGGCCACGACGCCGGTGAGCGTGGACCCGGCGCCGCGGGTGGTGCCGCGGGCGATCGCGCCGACGGCGCGGTGGGCGGCGTGGACGGCCTCGGCGACCTCCTCGGGCGCGACGTCGCCGCGGCCGACGAACCCCCGGAAGGCGTCGACGACGGCGGCCGCGGCACGGTCGCCCGCCTCGTGACCGCCCATGCCGTCGGCGACGATGAACACGGGGAAGCTCGCGAGGTGCGCGTCCTCGTTCACCCGACGCCGCAGTCCGGTGTCGGTGAGCGATGCGCTGATGACCTCGACGTGCAGCGGACGGGGGGAGGTCATCGGGCTCCCACGTCGAGGAACAGCTCCGCGTCGCCGAGGAGGAACCGCCCCGAGACGGGGACCGGCGCGCCCACCGCGATCTCGGCGTCGTCGTCGCCGACGATCACGCCGTTGGTCGAGGACAGGTCGGTGATGCTCCAGCCGTCCTCGCCGCGGCGCAGTAGCGCGTGCGTCTTCGAGACCGTGCGGGTGGCGTCGTCGACGGGGACGGGCTGGGCACCGGGCGCCTGCGCAGGGGGCGTCGGATTGCGACCGAGGACGACGAGATCGGCGGTGAGCGGGACCGTCTGCCCGTTCGGGAGCCGCAGCGCGGCGCTCGGGCGTCGGTGCGCCGCCAGCACGGTGTGCTCCTCGACCTCGGTCGCCGCCGGGGCGGGAGCGGGCGGCAGCGGCGCCACCGGCGCCGCCGGCGTGGCGGCGGGAGCCGCGGAGGGGGCCGGCGCGAGCGGCGGCGGCGACCACGGCGTGACCGGTGCGGCGGCGGGGAACGGGGTCGTCGAGGGCGGCGCGAACGCGGTCGTGTCCGACGGGACGGATGCCGCGGCCGTCGTCGGCTGCGCGTCGCCCGCGAACGGCGTCGGCGGCAGTCCGGTGCGCGGCAGGCCGTGCCACTGCGCCGAGCCCCACCCGATGACCGAGGCCCAGACGGGGAACAGGAGGACGCCCAGCACGACGAACCCGCCGCCCCGCTCGAACCCGCGGTTCAGGGGGCCCATCATGCGGACGAGGAGGATGATCGCTCCCGCCGCGAAAAGGAGCACGAGGACAAGGGGCACCACCGTCGCGCCGAGGAGCGCGCCGGCGGCGTCGCCGCCCGAGCCGCCGAACGCGGCGTTCTGCGCCGACGCGACGAACACCGCGTTGAGGACCGAGGCGAGGATCGTGGTGAGCAGGCCCCCGCCGACGAGGACCGCCGCCCACCATCCCTTCATCCCGGCCACCTCGAACAGGGTCCAGAGGTTCAGCACCGGGATCCAGGCGCGCGCGGCGGGTCGGTCGACCTTCCGGAAGACGGCGCTCAGCGCGAGGGCGGTCCACACGTAGACACCGGCGGCGAGGACGAGCTGGACGAACGCCACCAGCAGTGACGCGACGGCGAGACCGGCGGCGGCTCCGGCCGCCTCGGCAGCCGTCGTCGCGAGAGGGATCTCCGTGGTCATGCTCTGCATCCGTCCTGGCCCTCCGTCATCGATTCCGTCGATCCCGCACCGCACACCCTATCGGCGCGCGGCCCGTCCGCGCGGGAGCAACGAGCGCAGCGACAGGCGCGCGCGCAGCCGCGCCCAGAAGCCCTTCTCCGCCGCGAAGCGCGCGCGTTCGGCCGCGACGATCCGCCAGAACTCCTCGTTCTCGGCCGCCGTCGGCGGCACCACGTCGAAGACCGACCGGTCGGCCCACGTCGCCAGGCGGGTGCCCGCCGCCTCCTCCGCGTCGCCGGCGAACAGGCGCGCGAGCTCCTGGCGCGTCAGATGGGCGGGGGCCGGGTACCCGTGGTCGACCGCCGTGTCGACGTACTCGTCCCAGCCGCCGGTGAAGCGCGCGGCGACGTCGCCGCGCCGGCGGCCGCGCCGCCGCAGCGCCTTGACGGCGAGGATCGTGACGAGCGGGCCGACGAGGACGATCATCGCGAGCAGCGAGACGCCGCTCACGCGCACCGCGGCCCACAGCGCCGACAGGTCTCGCTCCTGCGGAGCGGCCTCGGGGGCGCTCTGATCGCCGTCGGAGGGCGACGCGTCGGCGGGGAGCACCGGCTCGGCGTCCTCCCGGCTCACCTCGGTCGGGTTCTCGGGATCGCGCCGCTGCTCGAGATCGGGAGACGGGAAGCTCTCGTGCTGGGGGGTCACGTCGACGGGGAGCCAGCCCCCGGCGGCATCCGCCACTTCGATCCACGCGGCGAGATCGCCGCCGCGGCACCGTCCCTCGTCGCACACGGGCAGGTCCTCGTCCGAAGCGAGTCGCGTCCCCACGACGACCCGGGCGTCGAACCCGAGCTGGTCGGCGATGAGCATCGCCGCGACCGCGAACTGCTCGTCGTCGCCCACGGCGGCTACGAGGTCGGCGTCGGTGCCGCCGGGCGCCTGCGCCTCGCGCTCGAGCAGCTGCGTGAACAGCGTCCCGATGCGGTCGGCCGAATGCCCGGCGCGGGAGGGCTGGAAGCCGGCCCGGCCGAGCTCCCGCATCCAGGCGGGGACGGAGCCTCCCGGCAGCTGCAGCGCGTGGCTCAGGTAGCCGCGGCTGCGGAGGCGGTCCACGAGCGTCTCGAGGGCCGCGCCGCCCGCGCCGGCATCCTGGCTCTCCATCCACTCCGTCAGCGAGGCCGGGACGACCTCCGCCGGCAGGGACGGCCCGCTGCGAGCCGGGGTGAGGGATGCCACCGGTCCCGCCGCCTCGGAGGGGGATGCGGCGAGCCGGTAGGCGTCCCCGGTCTGCAAACCGTCCCCTGCGATCTCGATCGCGGCACCCGTGGCGGCGTTGTGGAAGAAGCCGTCCGCGAGCTCCGCCGCGCGGGGACCGTCGAACGACACGGCGCGCAGGTCGCCGACGGTCGGCACCCAGATCCCCGTGCCGGCGTCGATGCGCACCGTCACGGCGATCTCGCCGGTGCCGGCCGGGTCGAGTCGGGACGGGACGCGGGTGAACGCCGTCGCCGGGTCGGCGAGGCCCGCCTGTGGGTCGACCGCGCGCACCGTCCGGCCGTCATAGAAGGGGAGCGTCGCGAGCCGTACCCGCTCGGCGCCGGCGGCGGGGGAGACGGTGAAGAGAGGTTCGTCGAAGCGGTCATCGCCGAACGAGGCGCGGTACGCGGCGAGCGGGCTCGGCGCGCGTTCGAGCTCGAGCACCGGGTCGACTACGCTCCGCGCCACCTCGCGCGGCTGGTCCGCGAGCGCCCACGGCCCCCACAGTGCGGCGACCGCCGCGGCCACGACGACCATGCCCGTCGCGGTCCCGACGCGCGCCGCGAGCCCGCGCCGGCGGCCACCCGGGCCGCGCGCCACCCCGGAGGCGGCGGCCGCCGTGGCGAGGGCCCGGCGTCGGTCGTGACCGGACCGCCACACCACCGCGACGAGCGCCGTGACGATCGCGGCGACACCGAGTAGGGTCTCGGGCTGCACCGCGACCGGGCCGAGCCGCACGGGCGAGGCGAGCGAGCGCGCGCCGAAGGCGACCCCGAAGACGGCGGGCAGGAGCGCGAGGGCGACCGCCGGCATCCACCGCCGACGACTGCGCCACGCGATCGACAGCGCGGCTACCGTGCAGCCGAGGAAGAGGAAGAGGGCCGGGGCGAGCGTCGCCTGATACGACCCGAGCGGGAGCTCGAGGGTCAGCAGGTCCTTCCACCCCGTGACGGGGGCGGTCGCGACGTCGACGAGGGCGTCCACGGCGGCGTCGGGCGAGGCGAGCGACACCGCCGCGGCCACCGGCACCCCGAGCGCGATGTACGCGCCGAGAGCGGCGAGGGCGACCCACCAGCCCGTCCAGCGCCAGCGGGTGCCGAAGGCGGCCACGAGGTGACCGGCGGCGATGCCGACGGCCAGGGCGACGACGAGGGCGGTGCTGCGGTAGATCGGCCAGGTCGCGACGGCCCCGACGGCGAGGACGAGATCGAGGACGAGCGCCTGGCCGACGAAGAAGCCCGCACGCGACGGGTTCCGGCGCCGCCGGGCCCGGCGTGGCGGGACGACCTCGACGGGGGCGGTCACGACTGCGCGCCCTTCGCGAGCAGCTGACGCAGGTCGTCGAGCAGCCCGATGGAGATGACGGTCATGCTGCCGAGCCGCCGGATGCCGGGCTCGGCCGTCGGCGCGCACACGAGGGCGACGACGGCCACCTCGCGGCCGAAGGCGAGCGCTGCGCTCTGCAGCTGCGTCGGGGTGAGGGGCGATCCGCAGACGAGGAAGGCGATCGACGCGTCGCCGTGGCGCGTCGAGGCGAGCGAGGCGACCTCGCGCAGCGGACTCGGGTTCACGCCGCGGTCGAGCCCGGCGAAGTCGTCGAGTAGGGTCCGGGTCGAGATCGTCGTGAGCGTTCGGAAGGTCCGCATCCGGCCGCGCGCGAACTCGGGGATCTCGGCACCGGTGACGACGGCGACGTCGCGGCCGTCGCGGATCCCGCGGACGCCGATGGATGCCGCGGCGCTGACCGCGAGCTCGAACTCGTCGTCGTCGGCGAACTCGTCGCCGCCGCGCCCGACCACGAGGATCATGCGGGAGCGGCGGGTCTCCTCGTACTGGCGCACCATCATGGCGCCCGTCTTCGCGGTCGACTTCCAGTGCACCTGACGGGGGGAGTCGCCCGGGACGTAGGGGCGGAGCGCGTGGAAGGAGAAGTCGGCGTCGACGATGGTCCGTGAGGGGCTCCCTTCCAGGTCGCGGATGAGTCCGGTCGCGGTGCTGCGCAGCCCCGTCGTCACCGGGTGCACGTAGAGCGTGCGCGTCTCCTGCCACGTCGCTTCGCGGGTGAGGATGCAGAGGGGGTCCCCGCGGACCGTGCGCGCGGGGCCGACCGTCACGATGCCCCGTCGGCGCGTCGGGATGACGACGGTCTCGGCGATCTCGTGCCGGGGTCGCAGCAGGGGGACGTGGACGTCGACGAGCCCGTCGCCGACGGGGAGGTCGACGCGACCGGGCAGGGCCGTCCGGCGGCCCACGTTCGCCACGACGAGCCGCCCCTCGACGGGTGTGCCCGCCACGACGCGGTCGTGGGCGAGGCGCAGGGTCACCTCGTAGGCGCGCGCGCCGAACAGGAACGGCACCGACAGGAGCAGCAGGAGCGCCGCCGCCCCGCCCGCGACGGCGAACTCGAGCAGCCCGAAGGCGAGGCCCGCGGCGAGTCCGATCACCGCCACGGCGACGACGACCCAGCCCGCGGGCGAGACGGTGTCAGCGACGGAGCGCCCCACACGGGCGGCCGCGCGACGCAGTCGGCGCCACCCGTGCAAGCCCCGGACGGCGAGCACGGTGGTGCCCCGTCCGGCCTCGAAGCCCGTGCGGGTGTACCCGGTCGCCGCCGACGTCCGGGTCAGTCGCGACTCGGTGGACGAACTCACACGTTCTCTCGCTGACCGCGGTCGTCGGCGCGCTCCTGCTGCGAGGGCGGCACGACGTCCAGGAGCACCTGGCCGACGACCGCCTCGGCGGTGACGCCGTCGAACTCCGCCTCGGGGTCGAGGATCAACCGGTGCGCGAGCACCGGGACGGCGAGCGCCTTGACGTCGTCCGGGGTCACGTAGGTCCGGCGGTGCGCGAGCGCCCACGTGCGGGCCGCCTTCGTGAGGGCGAGGGCGCCGCGCACGCTCACGCCCAGGCGCACCTCGCGGGCGAGCCGGGTGGCCTCGACGATGCGCGCGATGTAGTCCAGGACGAGGGGGTTGAGGTAGCCGCCGCGGGCGATGTCGGCCATGCTGACGACGCCCTGCGGCGTGATGACGGGGCCGACCTCGCGCGGGCCGTCGCCGGACCCGTCGAGGATCCGGATGGTCGCGGCGCGGTCGGGGTAACCGAGCGAGGTCTTCATGAGGAAACGGTCGAGCTGCGCTTCGGGCAGCCGGTAGGTGCCGGCCTGCTCGACAGGGTTCTGGGTGGCGACGACGAGGAAGGGTACGCCGACGCCGCGCGTGACGCCGTCGACGGTGACGTGGCCCTCTTCCATCACCTCGAGCAGCGCCGACTGCGTCTTGGGCGACGCGCGGTTGATCTCGTCCGCCAGCACGACGTTCGCGAAGATCGGTCCCTGGTGGAACTCGAACTCGCCGCGGCGCTGGTCGTAGACGGTGATCCCCGTGACGTCGCCGGGGAGGAGGTCGGGGGTGAACTGGATGCGGGAGCTCGTGCCCTGCACCGAGCGCCCCATCGCGCGGGCGAGCGAGGTCTTGCCTGTCCCCGGGTAGTCCTCGAGCAGCAGGTGCCCCTCGGAGATCATCGCCGTGAAGGCGAGCTCGATGACATGGCGCTTGCCGAGCACGACCTGCTCGACGTTGTCGACGAGCTTCGTGAAGGTGTCGGCGAACCAGGCGCTCTGCTCCTGGGTGATCGTCATCGTGGTCCTCTCGTGCGGGGGAGTTCGTCCGGCTCTCACCCGGCGGGCGTTTCGGGTTCGGGGTCCGGCTCGGGCGGGGACGCCTCGCAACTCGTGGTATGCGAGGTCGTTCCGAGATCGGCCAGACGGCCGGTCCATCGCACCCCGTAGGTGTAGTCCCGACGAAGCGCGAACTCCTCGGTTCGCACGGGGATGATCTCATGATCACCGCTCGCTGCGACCGTGACGTCGCCCCCAGGGGACTCATCGACGGCACAGGTGGCCGGGAACCGGACTTCGACGGGGTAGTCGGGACCCGAGCCGGCGGTGATGTCGCGCGCGTTCGCCGTCCCGCACCCGAACGTGTCGTTGCAGAGGGCGGCGATGATCCGGCCGGGAGGGGATCCCAGAGCGAACAGACTCGCGAAATCGGCGGTGTACGAGTTGCCGCCGTCTGCGGAGTAGCGGACATCGAACAGGAGGTTGCCGCGAAGCCCCGGAGCGGTGATGTCGTTCCAGCGATACACCGCGCGCCCCGCGTCTGAGAAGGTCTCAGCGCGGGTGTCGATCTCATAGGTCGTGTCAGAGCCTCGCGGTGCATCGATCGAGCCGACGGGTGTGAACTCCTGAGCAGCGGCGGTCCCCTCGCCGAAACGCGCGCCGCCATCGATGGTCCACGCGCATGCGCGAACCGATGACCGTTGCCACAGTGGCAGCTCGGAGGGACCGAATTCTCTGCGCGCGGTGCCGCCGCTGCCGGGGAGGCGTTGCTGGCCCGGAACACAGCGTTCTTGGCCGACGGAGAATCCGACCTCGATCGCGTCCCCCGCGCCGTCCGGGGTGACGGTCGCCGTCGCGGTCACGCGCGAGCCGTCTTCGTTCTGAGACACGCTCAACTCGACCTGCGGCGCGCCGATTCCGTGGGCAACGATCGTGAGCGCGTCACCTTCGTTCGATCCGCCTGCGATCGAGGGGAGCTCGAACTCAGTCAGGGGGGTCACGACGAGGGTGGTGGGGTCGTTGGATCCGATTCGGTAGGCGGTGAACGTCGCGGTACCGCCGCCGACCGGTTGCGTCGCACTCCCGGCCACACCTCCAGACAGTCGTACGCTCCCTGTGGTGTCGTCGAGGCCGCTGACGACGACGGTGGCGAGCCCGCCGGCGTCCCCGTTCGGCACCGGCTCGAAGCTCGCGCCGGTCGGTCGCGCTGGCGGGCGGTAGGCCCAGGCTTCCGTCCGGACGGTCCCACGCGAGGACCCCGCCGCGTTGACCGCCCGGACCTCGTAGACCCGCTGCTCGCCCACGGGCGCGGCGATGGGCTCGCACCTGCCCGAGGCCGGGCACGAGGCGACCTCGCGGCCGCCCGTCGTGATCCGGTACCCCTCGACGGCAGGGTAGGAGGCGGCATCCGAGGTCACCCGCAGGGTCACCGAATCCGCCGTGTAGGCGGTCCATTCCAGTCGGGTGGGGTCGGCGGGCAGTCCCCGCAGGTCGAGTACTACCGACCCGTTGCGATCGCCGCTGGACTGGCGGCCCTGCGCGTCCTCGACGACGAAGGTCCCGGCGCAGCGCGCCGCCCCCTCGGCATCCGATCGCCAGCTCGCCCGCACCGCGCGGTCGCCCGCGGGAGCGAAGCTCACCCCGTCGCAGTTGCCGGCGCTCGCCGCCGCGACCACGCGCAGGGGGGTGCCCGGGAGGGGGTTCACCTCGCCGTCGGCACCGATCACCTCGATCGTGCACGAGGAGCGCCCGTCGGACTGCGAGCAGGTCTGCACCGCCGACCCGCCGCGCGGGAGCGCCGAGGGGGACGGTCCGACGGTGAGCACGAGGCTCGCGGGGCTCGCGTCGGGGTGGGTCGGGAGCGAGACCCGCACCTGCTCCTCGCGGCCGGGACGCGCCTCGTCGAGGGCCGTCACCGAGACGACGGCGCCGTCGGCGGCCACCTCGAACTGGTCCCCGTCGTAGGCGACGTCGAAGACGAGGGCGTCCTCGTCGGCGACGCCCGCCCACCGCACCATCCGGGTGAGGTCGTAGGTCTGGGTCTGGCCGGGACGGACGGCGAGCGAGGCGCTGCGCAGCGACGGCTGCGGGATTTCCGCCTCGACCTCGACGGGGAGCGTGAGATACGTCGGCTGGTCCTGGCCGGCCACGCGGGCCGCGACGATGCAGGAATCCCGCCAGGGTGCGCCGCGCCCGGCCGTGTACCGCACGACGGTGCCCGACACGACGCGGCAGGAGGCGTCCGCGCGCGCCCCGCCGGCCTTCGTGCCGTCGGCGTCCACGACGAGGACGGCGTCGTCCGGCAGCGCCACGAGGTCGGCGACGTCCGTATCGACGCTCTCGCCCTCGCGCACGCGCAGCGGGTCGACGTCCGCGCGCAGGGTCACCCGGATGTCGTCCGTCCCGGGCACCCGCAGGAAGCCGTACGTCGTGACCTCGGTGCCGTCGTACGCGGTCCCCGTGACGGTGAAGGGGATCAGCCGGGTGCGCTCGGGGAGCGGCCCCGAGATCCGCCAGCCCGACACGCGGAGGTCCCGCTGCTCGCCCCAGAGCCGCAGCGACAGTCCCGACGGGTCTCCCGCATTCCAGGCGACTCGGCCGCTCAGGACGTCGACGCCACGGGGGAAACCGTCGCGGTCCTCGACGGTGAGGACGGTGTCGGAGATCACGGGATGATCGGGGACGGGGTCGCGGACGACCTTCACCACGACCAGCCCGATCGCGGTGTCGCCGTCGGCGTTGGACACCTCGTACGAGTACGAGAAGGTTCCGAGGGCCGTCCCGGCCACGACGGTCACGGCGCCGTCGTCGGCGACCGCGATGCGCTCGGAAAGCGCGGCGTACTCGGGACTGTCCTCGGGCGCGTTCGGCGTGACGCCGGTCAGGTCGAGCGTGCTCCCGAACGGGTCCACGTCGTTGTCGGCCGGGCGGATGACGACGGTGCTGTCGGCTCCGGCCTGCACCTGGACGTAGTCGCTGAACGTGACGGGGCTCGGGTCGCTCTGCTGGGCGATGACCCCGATGCGCACCTCGCCGGTACCCGTGCGACCCCGGGCATCCTTCACCCGGTACTGGAACCGCACCTGCCCCGCGGCGCCGTCGCGGCTCGTGTAGACGATCGAGCGGCCGTCGGCCGAGATCGTCGCCGAGCCTTCGGTGGGCTGGGTCGTGATGGCGTCGAGCGCGACGTCGTCGCCGTCGGGGTCGACCCCGTACCGGTCGAACGCGATCGCGACCGCTTGGCCCGCGACGACCCTTCCCTCGAGGGTGCGGGGGACGGGGTCGCGGTTGTCGTCGCCGCCGGTGACCGTCACCGTGACCCGGGCGGTGTCGACCACCTCGGGGAAGCCGAGGCGGTAGATGGTGTACGTCAGCGCGTAGGTGCCCGCCTCGCGGGGCGCCAGGTATCGCAGCATCCGCCCCGAGGCGAAGGCGAGGCCGCCGCCGGTCTCGTTCACGATCGACGACGGATCGATCGCGATGAGCGCGCCGGCGGGGGCGTGGTCGTTCTCCAGCACCGGGATGTCGATCTGCGTGCCGCCACGCACCGTCACCGTGTCGTCGACGGCGATGGGCGGTTCGGCGGATCCCGCCGGCAGCAGGATGACGGTGACCTCGCCCTCGGCCAGGGGAGCGCCGCCGGCGCGGCCGTCGGTGAGCCCGTAGCGCACGACGCCGAGGCGGCCCGGGCCGCCGTCGTCGGTCGTGCCGCTCACCCGCAGCAGGCTCTGGCCGACGAGGTCGACGCTGAGCGCGGCGGTCGGGTCGCTGTCGGGGCGGATGTCCTCGAGCAGCAGGACGACGCCGGCCGGATTGGATGCCGCCGACGCGACGTCGATCGTGGTGTCCTCGCCCGGGCGGACGAACGCCGTCAAGGGGGGCGTCGTCACGACGGTGTCGTCGGGGTCACGGACCGTGATGCGAGCCAGGGCGGAGGCTTCGCCCGCGCCGTCGCGGACGGAGTACTGGACGACGTAGGACCCCGCCTCGCGGGCGTCGAAGGTCATCCGCAACGCCGACGCGTTCGGTGTCACGGTCGTGCGCGCGGTGTCGAGGGCGACGAGCGAGCCGATCGTCAGCGCGCCCGAGGCGCCGCTCACGTGGGGGGAGAGGTCGATGTCGAGCGGCTCGCCCACGACACCCGTCGCCGCGAACGACTCTGCGCGCAGCTCGGGTGCCGGGGTCACGCGGATCGTGACGGCCTGCGTCGTCGTCGCGCCGCGCGCGTCCGAGACGACGACCGACACGGGGATGCTGGCGGCCTCCGTCGCACTCGGATCGGGATGCTGGTAGGTGAACTCGCCCTCGGGCGAGGTCGTGGCCGTCCCGACCGAGGGGGCGCCCTCGATCCCGGCGAGGTAGACGGGGTCGCCGTCGGGGTCGACCCAGCCGCGCAGCAGGTCGGCCGACACCGTGCCGCCGGGAGCCACGGACGGGGCGGGCCAGGTGGCGAGGCATCCTTCCACCCCGCACCAGACAGGCGCTGCGTTGGCCTCCTCCGCGACGACCCGCAGGGTGACGGTCGCGTACTCGGAGAGCCGACCGCCGGCGGACGTGCCGTCGGTGACGCGGTAGCGGAAGCTCGTGGTCCCGGTCGCCTCGGGCGCGACGCGGAACGCCAGCTGCTGCTCGGCGCCGGTGACGGCGACGGAGCCGAACGCCGCGTCGACCCCCTCGATGCCGCCGACGTCGATGCTGAGGACGTCCTCGTTGGGGTCGTGATCGTTCAGCAGGACGGGGAGCAGGGCGACCGAGCCGGCGCGCACCCCGAACGCGTCGTCGACGGCGACGGGAGGTTTCGGGTCGAGCACCCGCTCGACGGGATCGTCGTTCTGCGGCGCGGCCTCGCTGGTGTCCTCGACCCGCCACTGCTGCGACGACGGGATGAGCGCGCCGTCGGGCAGGCGCCACACCCAGCCGGAGCCGCGATCGTTCAGGGCCAGGCGCGAGCCGTTGCCGATGAAGACCGGGTCGACCCCGTCGCCGATGTCCGCGCCGGCGTAGTCGAGCGGCGTCGTCTCGGCCGGACGGCTGCTCGACCACAGCGTGCCGCCGGCGGCGCCGTCGCCGAGCCACGCGGCGTGCACGACGCCGTCCGAGGCCACGGGGACGGCCGGCGTGCCGAGGCCGGGGGAGTCCAGCACGCGCTCGGGATCGCCCGCGCCGAGGGGGATCCGCGTGACGCCGCCGGGGTCGGCGATGACGACGGCGTCCCCCGAGGTCGCGGCGCGCTGCAGCACCGCGCCGCTCACGGGCGTCGTGTCGGCGATGTCGTCGCGGTCCTGCACGGCGACCTCGCCGGTCGCGACGTCGTACAGCACCCAGCGGCCGTCGACGGCGCTCACCTGTGCGTCGACGGGCGAGATCGGGGTCGGGTCCTGCCCCAGGATGCGACCGGTCGCCGCTTCGGCGCGCACGACCACGCTCTCGGCCGCCGAGTAGGCGTAGACGACACCGTCGGCGTCGACCGCGACGGCGGATGCCGCGAAGCGCGGCGCCTGCTCGCCGGGCTCTCGTTCCACCTCGGCGTACGGGTCGATCGGCGAGGCGGCGCCGCCTCCTGACAGCGTCGCTCCGAACACGCCGCCGCCCTCCGTGCGGTAGACGAGGGCGTCGCCCGCGGAGACGATCTCGACCGTGCCGGCGGGTGTCGGCGAGGAGGCGTCCTCGTCCTCACCGGTCAGGTCGGCGGGCTGGGCGAGATCGACGTCGGAGAACGCCGAGCCGCCCTCGCTGAAGACGAACAACCGGTCGGCGGTCTGCGCGACCTGGGTGCCGTTGACGACCTGTTTGACGGTGTCGACCTCGGCGAGGTCGAGGTTCACCCGGGCGTAGCCGCTGCCGGTGCCGGTCTGGAGCGCCCAGACCGTCGGGTCCTCGACGGGCGTCTGCTGGGCGTCGTAGCCGGGCCACACGACGGCGAGCGTGCCGACCACCGCGACGATCGCGGCGACCGCACCGGCGCCGATCCACGTCGATCGGCGCACGCGAGGCCGGTCGGGCTGGGGTGAGGACATTCAGCCCGCCCCGCCGAGGAGGAGGAAGGTCACCCCGGCGCCGGCGCCGGCCAGCACGATCCCGCCGATCGCCAGGGCGACGACGGTTCCGCGCCGCATCCGCGGGGCCGGTTCGGCGCCCGCGAGCACCGTGCCCTCGTCCGGGCGTCGCGGCGAGGCGGCGCGTCGGCGCTCGGGACGCGCGGACGCGTGGGCGACGGTCGGCCGCACGGGACCGCGGGGACGGTCGTCGGCGAAATCCACGTGGGCGCCCGCGGACGCCCACTCGTCGACGGCGACCTCGAGCGGGGTGTGCGGGAGCCCCATCCGGTGCTGGATCATCTGCAGGTCGTGCGCGAAGGCCGCCGCCGAGGGGTGGCGCGCGGCGGGGTCGCGGCTGAGGGCGCGCGCGAGGACGGCGTCGAGCTCGGGCGGCATGTCGGCGCGGCCCACCGGCGTGTAGACCGCCTTGCGGATGCGGGCCTTCAACTGCTCCCGGGAGTTCTGCCCGCGGCCGGGACGCTCGAAGGGGCTGCGGCCGGCCAGGAGCGAGTAGACCGTCGCCCCGAGACTCCACACCTCGGCGGCGATGGAGCCGGAGACCCGCTCGTCGACGACCTCGGGCGCCGACCACGGCACGGACATCGCGAAGACCTCCTCGGTGTCGGGCCTGCCCTCGACGGCGGCCGCGATGCCGAAGTCGGAGAGCACGGGGGACCCGAACGCCGTCACGAGGATGTTGGAGGGTTTGATGTCGCGGTGCAGCAGGCCCGCCCGGTGGGCGGTCTCGAGGGCCGACCCGATCTTCACGCCGAGCTGCAGCACCTCCGCGACGGGGATCTCCTCGCGGCGGTACCGGTGGGTCAGCGACGTGGGGCAGTACTCCATGACGAGGTAGGGACGGCCGTCGGCCGAGACGGAGGCCTCGTGGATCGTGAGGATCGAGGGGTGCGCGCTCAGGCGGGCCATGACGTCGGCCTCGGCGTTGAACATGCGCAGCACGTTCTCGTCGACGACGTCCTCCAGCAGCACCTTCACGGCGACGGGGCGGCGGGGCAGGTTCTGCTCGAACAGGAAGACGTCCGCGAAGCCGCCCGCGCCGAGCGGGCGCACGTAGGTGAAGCCCGACAGTCCGGGCGGGGTGGAGGGGAGCCTGCTGGACACGCCGTGCGTCATCCCGCCGTCAGCGGTCCGGCGGTGTCGAACACGGCCGTCACGCCGTCACCCAGGTCGAGTTCGGTCCCGAGGGGCACCCGCGACGCCGCCCCGCCGCGCAGGAGCGCCGCAGCGCCCGTCGGCGGCCGGACGATCGTGCCGTTCGTCGAGTCCAAGTCGCGCACCACGAGCGTGTCGCCGTCCAGGACCGCTTCGAGGTGCGTCCCCGAGATCTCCTTGCGCGGCGAGGGTACCGGTTCGATCCGGGCCCCCGGGTGGCGTGCGGGTCGCGGGCTGCGGCCGAGCACGACGGGACGGTCGAGCGGCACGCTGCGCCCTCCCGGCAGTCGCAGCGCGTACGCGGTCGCAGCGGATCCGCGTCGCGACCCGAACAGCGTCCGGTCGTCGGGCGCGTCGGCGACGGCGGCCGGCCGCTCGTCCTCGCGGAGGAAGTCGGGGAGCTCCAGCTCCTCGTCGTCGTCGAACGGACGCGCGAACAGGCTGCGGTCGACCGAGATCGTCTGCAGGACGTCGATCTCCTCGCCGCGCGCGGGTGCGGCGGAGGGGGCGGGGGCGACGGTCGGGATCGCGACCGTCACGGGCGCCGCCGTTCCGCGGGGCGCCTCGCCCGCGGCGGCCGGGGTCACGTCGGCGTCGGGCTCGCGTCCGGCGGGGAAGGGGCGTCCCCACGACAGCTCGTCGGCGCGCGTGACGCCGAGACCCAGGGGCAGCAGGTCGCCGCCGGTGCGTCCGGATCCGAGCGCCAGACGGATGCCGACGGCCCCCGCCAGCGCCGTCTCGATCCACGTGCGCGCGTCCGCGCCCGAGACGCGCGTGCGGTCGGAGGTCTCGACGATCGCCGCACCGCGCACGGCGACGCGCACCGCATCCGCGTCGTCGTCGGGGAACTCCGCGACGGCGAAGTCGGGCAGGTCGTGGATGCCGCCCGCGACGAGCACGCTCAGCACGTCCTCGAGGACGGCGGTGTCGGCGGCGGCGGCATTCCACAGCCGGGCGATGACGCCCTCGGCGACACCGGAACCGAGCAGGATCGCGAAGCGGTCGCCCGCGATGGCGTACCCCGCCTCGGCGGCGAGCGTCGGGGTGGGGTAGCGGAACACGCACCCAGCCTACTGACGGGTGGTGCTCAGACCCATCCCGGCAACCAGTTGTGCACCCAGTAGAACTCGTACGGGATGCGCATCGCGGACCACAGCGGGTACCAGAACGCCGAGACCGCGACGATGACGCCGAGGATGACGAGCACCGTGCGGCGCCCGACCGCCCGCCGGTCGGGATCGGCGTGCGGCGACCCGGCGATCTCCCGCAGCGCGAAGGTGAGCGCGAGGACCAGGAAGGGGAGGATCAGCACCGTGTAGAACTGGAAGATCGTCCGGTTCGGGTAGAACAGCCACGGCACGTAGGTCGCGGCGATGCCGACGAGGACGATCCCCGCGCGCCAGTCGCGCGTGCGGACGCCGTGCACGGCGAGCCACAGCACGGCGAGCACCCCGAGCCACCACAGCAGCGGGTTCGGCATCGAGTAGAGGATCTCGATGCAGCCGCGTGCACTCGCGCACCCGGCGACGCCGTCGGCCGTGCTGTTCGCGTACATCGACGTCGGCCGCAGCAGCAGGGGCCACTGCCACGCCGGACTCGCGTAGGGGTGCGACGAGGTGATCTCCGCCGTCGCCGTGTAGATCGTCTGGTGGTAGTGCCAGAGGTTCTGCAGCGGCAGCGGCACCCACGACCAGAATCCGCGGGCCGGGTTCGCGTCGACGGCGTGCCGCTCGTAGCCGCCGTCGGTCGTGAGCCACGTGGTCCACGAGGCGAGGTAGACGAGGACCGCCACCGGCACGAGCACCACGAATGCCGCGGCTCCCTGCCGCACGGCATCCGCCGGCCAGAAGTGGATGCCGAGCCGTCGCCGCGCGAGCGCGTCGCTCACGACGACGTAGAGTCCGAGCGCCGCCAGCACCCACGCGCCCGACCACTTGACGCTGCACGCCGCACCGCCGGCGATCCCCGCGGCGAACAGCCACGGCCGCCCCCACCGCACGGGGCCCCACCACGCGGCCCGGCCCGCGGCATCCCGTCGTCGCATCGCCTCGGCGAGCCGGTCGAGGTGACGTCGGCGATCGATCAGCACGAACCAGACCGAGAGCAGCACGAAGAGGGTGAGCAGGATGTCGAGGATCGCCACCCGGCTCATCACGATCGCGAGCCCGTCGATCGCCATCAGGCCGCCGGCGACCGAGCTGAAGAGCACCGAGCGGGTCAGCTGCCAGGCGATGAGGTAGAGGACGAGGACGGCGAGGGTGCCGGCCACGGCGACGGCGCACCGCCACCCGAACGACGAGGTCGGGCCGAACAGGGCCATCCCCGCCCCGATGAGGAACTTGCCGAGCGGGGGATGGACGACGAAGCTCGGCGCATCGAGGAAGATGTCCGTCTCGCCGTCCGTGAACCGGGTGTCGGCGCCGTCTGGCCAGGTGGCCGCGTACCCGAGGTTCCACTGACTCCAGGCATCCTTCACGTAATACGTCTCGTCGAAGACGATCGCGTGCGGGTGGGCGAGGTTCCAGAAGCGCAGGATGCCGGCGAGCAGGGTGACCGCCAGCGGGGCGAGCCACGCGAGTCGGCGACGGAGCATCGCGTCGGCCGCGAGTCGCCGCCGGGCGTCGTCGAGACGGACGCCGAACGGCTGCCGCGCGGGGACCGCGGGCAGGAGCGGTTCCGCGGTCGAGCTCACGGCGACCAGCCTATGCTGGGGCGGTGCTGATCCTCGCCGCGACCCCCATCGGCAACCTGGGCGACGCGACGGGGCGGCTGCGCACCGCCCTCGAGGAGGCGACCATCGTCGCCGCCGAGGACACCCGGACGACGCAGCGCCTGCTGCAGGCGCTCGGGATCGCCAACCGCCCCCGCCTGGTGGCCCTGCACGACCACAACGAGAAGCAGCGCGCCGCGGAACTCGTCGCGCTCGCCGCCGACGAGGACGTCCTGCTGCTCAGCGACGCCGGCATGCCGACGGTCAGCGACCCCGGGTACGCGGTCGTGGCCGCGGCGGTCGAGCAGGGCGTCGATGTGACGGCCCTCCCCGGTCCCAGCGCGGTCATCACGGCGCTCGCCCTCGCAGGGCTGCCGACCGACCGGTTCACGTTCGAGGGGTTCGCTCCGCGCAAGACGGGGGAGCGGCGCACGGTCTTCGGCGCGCTCGCCTCCGAGGCCCGCACGATGGTCTTCTTCGAGGCGCCGTCCCGCCTGGCCGACACGCTCGCCGCGATGGCGGAGGCGTTCGGCGCGGACCGTCGCGCCGCCGTCTGCCGCGAGCTGACGAAGCTGCACGAGGAGGTCGTGCGAGGCCCGCTCGGCGAGCTGGCGGAGTGGGCCGCCGCCGGCGTCCGCGGCGAGATCGTCGTCGTCGTGGGCGGCGCGCCCGCGCGTCAGGTCAGCGCCGACGACGCCGTCGCCCAGGTGCAGCAGCTCGTCGGCGACGGCATCCGCTTGAAGGATGCCGCCGCCGAGGTCGCCGCAGCGACGGGGCTGAGCGCGCGCGACCTGTACCAGGCGGTGCTCGCCGCGCGCTGAGCGGTTACCGGGCGGGCCCGCCGAGCTGGGCGAAGGCCTCCGGGGTCGCCTCCGCCTCCGCCGCGCGCGACGGCGGCGCCGTCACACCAGGCAGCGCCCAGGCCGCGAACGCGGTGTCCGCGGCCCGGACGCGCACGTCGCCGGCATCCGTCACGGTCACCGTCGCATCGCCGTACAGCGCCGTCGCCGCCTCGGCGCCCGGCAGCAGCACCGCCGGGATCGTGGCGTCGGCCGCGCCGCGCGAGGCGAGCACTAGCACGCTCTCCTCGGCGCTCTCGCGGACGAACACCGCCGCCGCGTCGTCGACGTACAGCCACCGCAGGCCCCCCGTCGCCAGCACCGGATGCTCACGGCGCAGCCGCAGCATGTCGCGGTACAGCGCGATGCGCGCGGCGTGCGCGGGCTCGGCGGCACGGTCCCACGGCATCGGCGCGCGACTCATCTCGCCGTCCACGGCGTCCAGGCCGAACTCGTCCCCGGCGTAGACGACGGGCAGTCCCGGCAGGCTCACCGACAGACCCAGAGCGACCGGCACGGCGCCGTCCGCGGCGTACGTCGCGAACCGCGCCGTGTCGTGCGTGTCGAGTGCCGACATCGTTCCCAGCTGCACGCGCCACGGGATCTGGCTCGTGAACCGCTGCAGCTGTGCGACGAACTGCCGGGCGGTGTACCGCGGCATCCCGGTGGGGATGCCGAAGAACCACATGTCGTCCGTCTCCTCGCCGTCCCAGCCGTAGTGCGGAATGCGGCGCGCCTCGCCCAGCCACGCCCACACCCCGCGCGTGAACGCCGGGTAGGTCATGCCGCCGTGCCAGGCGTCGCCCTGCAGGTCGGTCGCGGCGTCGTTGGTCGACTCCGCCACGAGCAGCGTGTCGGGAGCGACATCGATCATCGTCCGCCGCAGCGCCTGACGCACCTCGGCGTTGAGGTCCTCCGCGCCGAGCCTCCCGGTCATGTTCGCGACGTCGATGCGCCAGCCGTCGATCGAGTACGGCGGCTTCAGCCACCGTGCGACGACCGAGTCGGGCCCGTCGATGAAACGGCGGCGCAGTTCGTCGGAGTTCCAGTTGAACTTCGGCAGTGTCGGCGCATCGAGCCACGTCTCGTACGTCGTGTTGTCGTCGTCGGAGAAGTAGTAGAACGCGCTCTCCGGCGCATCCGGATTGCCGTGGGCGGTGCGGAACCACTCGTGGGCGATGCCCGAGTGATTCGTCGTGAGATCGCCGATGACGCGGATGCCGCGGGCGTGCGCCGCCTCGATCATCCGGCGGTACGCGTCGTCGCCGCCGAGGACGGGATCGATCCGGTCGAAGCTCGACGCGTCGTAGCGGTGGTTGGACTCCGCCGGGAAGACCGGCGTGTGGTACAGCACGGTGACACCCAGGTCGACGAGATGGTCGAGCTTCTCGACGACGCCGTCGAGGTCGCCGCCATAGAACTGCCGCCCGCGCCCGGGGTGCACCGGGTCGAGCGGTTCGTCCCATGCGGCGGGGAGCGCCCACGCCGGCGCGGGGCGCTCGTCGGCCGCCGCCGACCGGGCGAAGCGGTCGGGGAAGATCTGGTACATGATGGCGTCGGCGAGCCACGACGGCGGCGGGTTGCCCGCGACGAGGGCGAAGTCCTGCCCGTCGAGGGCATCGATGTCGCTGAGGCCGCCCTGGTTCAGCACTTCGACGCGGCCGTCGGCGTGGACCAGGTGGAATCGGTAGCCGTGCCGGGGGTTGGCGACGGTGATGCGGGCGGTCCACCATTCCCAGCCGTTGGCGGCGCCGTCACGGACCGCGTCGACCCACGCCGGCTCGTGATCGGGATTGGAGCGCACGAGCACGCGGATGACCGGACCGTACCCGTCGGGAATGCGGATGCGGACATCGACCTCGTCGCCGAGGACCGGCGCGGGATGCGACACGTACAGCGGGGAGCCGTCGTGGTGGGGACGCAGGGCAGGGGTTGTCATGATGACCTCCAGGAGACGCCGACACCGACGTCGGCACGGATGCGACGTGGTTGCACAGCGGGAGCCATGACAGAGCCCTTGAGTTGTGCCTCGATCCTATTACAGACGCGCACCGATGTGGAGAGCGATCGCGCCCTCCGCGGGGACGTCTGCGGTGACCGTTCCGCCGCTCACCGCGACGGTCGTGCCGCCGCACGCGCCGGCCGAGATCCCACCGCCCGCGCCGCCGGAGATCACGTCGCAGTACCGGCCGTCGGGCAGTCCGACCGGGACGGTGGCCGCGGCATCCGCCTCGGAGGGGTTCACCAGCAGCAGCGCGCGCCCGTCGCGTTCGAAGCCGTAGACGTCGCCGTCGCCGACACCGGGCAGCCGGGGCGCGTCGGCCGCGACCCGGCGCAGCTCCAGCAGCCCCGCGATCGCGGTCCACGCTTCGGTGCAGACGCCCTCGCCATCGGCGTACTGCACCTTCGGGCCGGTGACGCCGGCGCAGTCCCAGCCGATGACCCGGCCGTCGGCGTCCTGCGGGGCGCCCGCGTTACGGTCGCTGAAGGCGTAGCCCGAGTAGACCACCGGCGTGCCGTAATCGTCGGCGAGCATGAGCGCGTTCGCGATGAGATAGAGGCCGCCGTCACGGTAGGTGACGGAGGCCTCGCCACGCTCGGTGTCGTGGTTGTCGACGAACACGACGGCATCCGCGCTCGGCACGTGCAGCGGCCGCGCGGAGGCCGGCCCGACACCGAGCGCGGGGTCGGTGATGACGCCCGCCTTCAGCCCGGGCCCGAGGTCCCGCGCGTACTGGAACTCGAACACCTTCCCGGCGCCGGTGTACTCCTCGGGCTGCACGGGCTCCGCCCCCGAACCGCGGATGACCTCGCTCATGATGACGGTGTCCTCCGGCAGCAGGTCGACGATCGCCTGCACGTCGCCGGCGGCCATGTGCTTGGCGGCGTCGATGCGGAAACCGGCCACACCGAGGTCCCGCAGATGCCGGAGGGAGCGGGCGATCGTCTCGCGCACGGTAGCCGACCCGGTGTCGAGGTCGGCGAGGTTCGACAGCTCGCACGTCTGCACCTGCTCGCGCGAGCTGTAGTCGGCGATGTCGTCATCCGCGGTCAGGCCGCAGTGGTGGAAGTCGCCCTCGTCGTACAGGCCCGGGTAGTCATAGTGCGTGAACGCCGTCCCGGCGACGCCCGTGCCGGCGTCGATGCCCGCCATGTGGTTGACGACGGCATCCGCGATCACTGCGACACCCACGGCGGCGCACCGCGACACCATGTCGGCGAATTCCGCCTCGGTGCCGAGCTTCGAGTCCACCCGGTACGAGACCGGCTGGTAGCTCGTCCACCACTGCGCGCCCTCGATGTGCTCCTGCGGGGGAGAGGTCAGCACCCACGCGAACCCGGCCGGTCCGATCGTCGACTCGCACTCCTCGGCGATCGACGTCCACGGCCGCTGGAAGAGCTGCACGCCGGCATCCGCGAGCTTCTCGCGGTCGACGGCGACGGGCGCCGTGCACGCGGCGAGGGCGGATGCCGCGAGCACGGCGATCATCGCCGCCGCGGCGGCGCGGCGCCCCGGCATCCGACTACTTCACCGAACCGGCCGTCAGGCCGCCCACGATGAACCGCTGCAGCGACAGGAACAGCGCCATCGGCAGGATCGCCGCGAGCACGGCACCGGCCGCGAAGACGCTCCAGTTGCGCGCCGTCTCCTGCGAGACGAACTGGTACAGGCCGACCGCGAGGGTCTGCTTGTCCGGGTCGACGAGGATGATCGACGCGATCAGGAAGTCGTTGGTCGTGCCGATGAAGCTCAGCAGACCGATGACGGCGAGCACCGGCGCGACCAGCCGCAGGATGATCGTGAAGAAGATACGCGCGTGGCCGGCGCCGTCGATCTTGGCCGCCTCGTCGATGGATGCCGGGACGGTGTTGAAGAACCCGTACATGAGGAACGTGTTCACGCCCAGCGCACCGCCCAGATACACCATGATCAGGCCGAGCTGCGAGTTCAGGCCGAGCGCCGGGAAGATGTCGCCGATCGCGCTCATCAGCAGGAAGATCGCGACGACGGCGAGCAGCTGCGGGAACATCTGCACCAGCAGCAGCGTCAGCAGGCCGAACCGGCGCCCCGTGAAGCGCAGGCGTGAGAACGCGTACGCCGCCAGGGCGCACAGCACGACGGTGAAGAACGAGGTCGTGAGGCCGATGAAGATCGTGTTCACGAACCAGTTGCCGTACGGGCGCAGCGGGTCCTGGAACAGGGCGATGTAGGCGCCCAGATCGACGTTCGCGAACAGGTTGTTGGCCGTCAGCAGCGTGCCGCCGGGGTTGAGAGAGGCCGACAGCACGTAGACGAGGGGGAACCCCGCGAACACGAGCATGACGATGCCGATGATGTGGCGCCAGCCGGTCTCGCGGAACCAGCGGCCGAAGGGGCGCCGCGGCTCCTTCGCCCCGGGGTCGCCGGCGCTGCCGGCGCCGCCGCTGCTGCCGACGCCGGGAACAGCGCCGGGGACGGTCAGGGTCTCAGGAATGGTGGTCATGTCAGTTCAGCTCCTCGAGAACCTTGGTCTGACGGAAGCTGAGGTACGAGATCGCCGCCACCAGCACGAAGATGATGATCGAGAAGGCGCTCGCCAGGCCGTAGTCGCGATCCGCGCCGACGAAGGCCACCTTGTAGACCATCGAGATGAGGATGTCGCTCGCGCCGACGTTGATGGAGGCATCCGCGAACCGCGGGCCCCCGCCGGTGAGCATGTAGATCAGGTTGAAGTTGTTGAAGTTGAACGCGAACGACGAGATCAGCAGCGGCGCCACCGACACCAGCAGCAGCGGGAACTTGATGTGGCGGAAGATCTGCCACACGCCCGCGCCGTCAACGCGGCCGGCCTCCTGGATGTCCTCGGGGATCGCCTGGATGGCGCCCGTCGTGACGAGGAACATGTACGGGAAGCCCAGCCACAGGTTGACGATGAGGATCGAGACCTTCGCCAGGAACGGATCCTGCAGCCAGGGGATGGATGCTCCGCCCAGCAGCGTCTGGTTGATGAAGCCGAAGTCCTGATTGAACATGCCCTGCCACACGAGCGCCGACAGGAACGCCGGGAACGCGTAGGGGAGGATCATGATCACGCGGTAGTACTTCTTGCTCTTCATCCGCGGATCGTTGAAGACGATCGCGAGGAACAGGCCGAGCGCGAAGGTCGTGGCGACCGACAGAATCGCGAACACGAACGTCCACACCAGCACGGCGAAGAACGGCCCGCGGATCGAGTCGGTCGTGAAGGCGCGGACGAAGTTGTCCATGCCGACCCACACCTGCCAGCCCGTGGCGAGGGTCTGACCGTCGTCGGATTCGAACGAGCCGTTGCCGTTGTCGTGGTAGACGACGCCGGTGTCGGTGTTCGTCATCGTGTCGGCATCCGGGTCCCACTCCAGCGTCGAGACGAACTGGTATGCCGTCGAGCCGTCGCGGGTCTGCAGGGTGCCGTCGTTGGGGTCGTCGGAGAAGGGGACGGCGATCGCGGTGATCACGGCCTGGTTCGCGACGATCTGGCTGAAGTCGAGAGTCGTGTATCCGGGCACGGACACCGCGCGGTCGCCGGAGAACTCTGCGTCGGGCGCCGGCTCGAGCGGACGCTCTGTGCCGCCGATCTCGGCGTCGCCGTCGGGGGTCGTCGCGAGCAGGAAGAACTGGCCGTTCTGCTCGAGGATCGACACGGGGTAGGCCGCGGAGTCCTCAACGCGCTGCTGGTTCTGGATCAGCAGCGCGTTGACGGCGTCGTCCTTCGTGGAGATGTGCCCCGAGCCGTAGTTGGTGAAGGCGATGTAGATGCAGTAGAGCACCACGAAGATCTGGAAGACGAACAGGAACACGAGCCCCGGCGTCAGGTACTTGGCCGGCAGCATGCCCGGCACGAGATAGACCACGTTGATCGCGATGACGCCGAGGGCGATGATCGCGGCGACGAGGAGGTTGCCCTCGCCCAGCAGCACGAAGATGGCGTAGAGGGCCATCGCGTCGATGATGCCGAGGCAGACGATCTTGACGAGCCAGACCTTCCAGCCGGCCCCGGCAGCTTCGGCCCAGGCCTCGGCGCGCTTGCGGCGGCGGGCGGCGGCGCGGTCTTCGGGTGCGCGGGTGGGGGGTGGATCGGTGAGTGTGGATCCCGTCATCGTCGACTCCAGTCGT
This sequence comes from Microbacterium sp. ARD31, assembly GCF_031844425.1. Classification (NCBI taxonomy): domain Bacteria; kingdom Bacillati; phylum Actinomycetota; class Actinomycetes; order Micrococcales; family Microbacteriaceae; genus Microbacterium; species Microbacterium sp. ARD31. Next base: position 818,631 of record NZ_JAUZVE010000001.1, on the reverse strand, counting down.
GGCCTTAAGGGGAGCGTAGAGTCGGGGCGGCGCCTGGTCCAGACGCCGCCCCGGAATGGTGAGGCTCAGCCGAGCTTGCTCTTGATGGAGTCGGCCATCTTGACCCAGTCACCGGCCGGGTCGGAGGAGCCCTTGAGGAGGGCGGCCTCGGTCTTGCCCCAGTCGTCCCATACCGAGCCCATCTGCGGGACGCTCGGCATCGGGACGGCGTTGGCGCCGACCTGCGCGAAGCCCGCGATGAGCGGGTCGGACTGCGCGGCCTCGAACGACTCCGTCAGTGCCGGCGGGCGTCCACCGGCCTCGAACAGCGCGGTCTGCACATCGGCGGTCGCGATGTAGTTCACGAGGAACTCGTTCGCGATGAGGGCGTTGTTGCTCTTCGCGCTCAGGAAGAACGTCTGCACACCGGCGAACGGCTGCGCCGCGGAGTCACCGGTGGTGGGGATGGCGTCAACGGCCACGTCGATGCCCGCCTTCTGCGCGTCCGCGACGTTCCACGGGCCGGACAGGAAGTAGGGCGACTTGCCGGCGTTGAACGCCTCCTTGGCGAGGTCGCCGGACAGGTTGAGGTTCAGCACCTTCGTGCCGGTGTCGCCCTGCGCGGTCAGCCACGCGGCGAACGCCTGGCCCGCCTCGTCGCCGATGGTCAGCTGGCTCGCGTCGTACGAGCCGTCGGCGTTCTGCGCGAAGACCGAGTTGCCGAACGACGTCTGGAACGGGTACAGGTGGTACGGGTCCGAGGCCTGCGGGTCGAGGCCCACGACGAACGGGTACTCGGTGCCGGCCGCCTGGCCCTTGGCGATCATCTCGTCGTAGGTGCCGGGCGTGGAGTCGGCGAGGGCGGTGTTGCGCAGGATCGCGATGTTCTCGATCGCGTAGGGCAGCCCGTAGGTCTTGCCGTCGTAGGTCACGGCCTGGATGGCGACCTTCTCGAAGTCGGCGGTCTTGTCGCCGAGCTCGACCGGGGCGACGATGCCGTCCTTGACGAACGCGCCGATCCAGTCGTGGCCGCCGATCGTGATGTCGGGGCCCTTGCCGGTGGGGACCTGCGCCGTGAACTCGTCGCGGATCTTGCCGTAGTCCTTGACGACCAGGTCGACCTTGACGCCCTTCTCCTGCTCGAACGTCTTCGCGACGTCTTCGAGCGCGCGGGCGCGGTCGGCGTCGACCCAGACGGTCAGCGCGCCGGCGCTGGTCGCGTCGTCGCTGCTGGTCGGCTCTGCGGTCGTGCCGCCGGCGCAGCCGGCAAGCGCGAGGATGCTCGTCGCGACGAAGATTCCGACGGCGACGGCGCCCTTCTTCTTCACCTTCATTGGTGTGCCTCTCTGTTGTGACGGGGCCAGGGGAACAGGTGTCCCGCTGCGCCCACGCGCTGTTGCCGCGCGAGTCGCCGGCGGAGCCATTCTTACTCCCGACGCCGTCTCGCAAGGCGTTTCGTTATGCAACTGTGACCGGTCACAGGGTACGCGGTTCGATCACGTTATCACAGCGCCGGAACGATGTAGAGTCTGCTCTCGTGGCATCCACCGAGAGCTCCCGAAAACCGACGATCCGCGACGTCGCGGCGGTCGCCGGCGTGTCCCACGGCACGGTCTCGCGCGTGATCAACGGCGGCCACTGGGTGTCGCCGGAAGCGCGCGCCGCGGTGGAGGAGGCCATCCGTACGACGGGGTACACGGCCAACCATGCCGCCCGGAGCCTTGCGACCGGCCGCTCCGGCTCGATCGCGTTCCTCCTCACCGAACCGCAGCACCTGCTGTTCTCCGACCCGATCTTCTCGCTGCTGCTGCGCGGTGCCACCGAGGCGCTGGCCGAGCGGTCTATGACGCTGGTGCTCCTCATCGCCGACAGTGCCGACAAGCAGGCCGGCGTGGAGCGCTACGTCCGGGCCGGCCACGTCGACGGCGTGCTGCTCGTCTCCTCCCACGCCTCCGACGCCCTCCTCGCGTCGCTGGTGTCGGCGGGCGTCGCGACGGTGTGCACCGGCATCCCCACCGGTGCTGCGGCGTCGGTGCCGAACGTCGCCGTCGACGAGGTGGGATCGGCGCGCATGATGACCCGGTATCTCATGGACCAGGGGCACCGCCGCATCGCGCTCATCGCCGGACCCGCCGACACCCCGGGCGGCAAGTTCCGTCTCGAGGGGTTCCAGGCGGAGCTCGGCCCGCGGTTCGATCCGCAGCTCGTCGAGCACGGCAGCTACGAAAGCGCGAGCGGGGATGCCGCCATGACCCGGCTGCTGGAGCGGGCCCCCGACGTCGACGCGGTGTTCGCGGCCAGTGACATCATGGCCGTCGGTGCGATCGCCGCGCTGCGGCGTGCCGGCCGGCGGGTGCCCGAGGACGTCGCCGTCGCCGGCTTCGATGACTCCGGCCTCGCCGCCACGCACCAGCCGCCGCTGACGACGATCCGTCAGCCCTGGGCGCAGATCAGCTCGACGATGGTGGACATGGTGCTCGACATCGTCGCCGGGGTGCCGCGGGAGCCCCCCGTCCTGCCGACGACCCTCGTCGTGCGCGAGAGCGCCTGACGGCGCGGCTGCGCGAGGGCGCCGGTGCTCGTCACAGAGCAGGAGCGCCCCGGGGGTGCCGCCTAGAATCGTCGAGTGAGCACCGGTCAGTCCTTCTACATCACGACGCCGATCTACTACCCGAGCGATCTGCCGCACATCGGCCACGGGTACACGACGGTCGCCGTCGACGCGCTCGCGCGCTGGCACCGCCAGGCGGGAGACGACACCTGGATGCTCACCGGCACCGACGAGCACGGGCAGAAGATGCTCCGCGCCGCGACGGCCAACGGGGTGACTCCCCAGGAGTGGGTCGACAAGCTCGTCGAGGAGTCGTGGTTCCCGCTGCTGAAGACCCTCGACGTCGCCAACGACGACTTCATCCGCACGACGCAGCCGCGCCACGAGGAGCGCGTCAAGAAATTCGTGCAGGCCCTCTACGACAGCGGCTACATCTATGCGGGCGAGTACGAGGCGCTGTACTGCGTCGGCTGCGAGGAGTTCAAGCCCGAGGCCGAGATCGTCGACGGCACGGGTCCCTTCGAGGGCCTCAAGGTGTGCGCCATCCACTCGAAGCCGTTGGAGCTGCTGCAGGAGAAGAACTACTTCTTCAAGCTCAGCGAGTTCCAGGACCGGCTGCTCGAGCTGTACCGGAGCCAGCCCGACTTCGTGCGTCCCGATTCCGCCCGCAACGAGGTCGTCTCGTTCGTGCGATCGGGGCTGAAGGACCTCTCCATCTCGCGGTCCGCGTTCGACTGGGGCATCCGGGTGCCGTGGGACGAGTCGCACGTCATCTACGTATGGGTCGACGCGCTCCTGAACTACGCGACGGCCGTCGGCTACGGCGACGACCCGACGGAGTTCGAGCGGCGGTGGCCGGCCTACCACGTGGTCGGCAAGGACATCCTCCGCTTCCACGCCGTCATCTGGCCCGCCATGCTGATGGCCGCCGGTCTCGAGGTGCCGAAGGGGATCTTCGCCCACGGCTGGCTTCTCGTCGGCGGCGAGAAGATGTCGAAGTCGAAGCTCACCGGCATCGCGCCGACCGAGATCACCGACGTCTTCGGTTCCGATGCCTACCGGTTCTACTTCCTCTCCGCGATCGCGTTCGGACAGGACGGCTCGTTCTCGTGGGAGGACCTGTCGGCGCGCTACCAGGCCGAGCTCGCCAACGGTTTCGGCAACCTCGCCTCGCGCACGATCGCGATGATCGGGCGCTACTTCGACGGTGTCGTGCCCACTCCGGGTGAGCCGACCGAGCTGGACCTCCGGGTGCAGCGGACGCTGGCGGATGCCGCGACCGCCGCCGATGCCGCGATGACCGCGTTCCGCCCCGACGAGGCGATCTCGGCCATCTGGACGATCGTCGACGAGCTCAACGGCTACATCACCGAGAACGAGCCCTGGGCGCTCGCGAAGGACGACGCGAACCGGGAGCGGCTCTCGACGGTGCTCTACACGGCCGCCGAGGGACTGCGCGCGCTCGCCGTGCTGCTCTCGCCGGTCATGCCGCAGTCGACGGCGACCCTCTGGGGCGCGCTCGGCGCTCCGGGCGAGCTGACGGCGCAGCCGCTGCGCGAGGCGGGCACGTGGGGGCAGCTGCCGGCGGGTACCCGCGTCGGCACGCTCGCGCCGCTGTTCCCGCGCGTCGAGCAGAGCGCATGACGGACGACCCGAGCACCTACGTCCGCCAGCGCGAGCAGTCCGCGCGCGACGTCCGATGGCCGGATGCGCCGGAGCCCCTCCCGGTCGCCGTCTACGACAACCACGCGCACCTCGAGATCGAGGACGGCGACGAGCCGCGCGGCCTGGACGAGCAGCTCGCCCGCGCCGCGGAGGTCGGCGTCGTGGGCGTCGTGCAGGCGGGGGGCGACATCGAGTCCTCGCGCTGGTCGGCGTGGGCCGCGGCATCCCACCCCGCGGTCCTGGCCGCCGTCGCGATCCACCCGAACGAGGCGCCGGCGTACGCGGCCGCCGGGCGACTGGACGAGGCGATCGCCGTCATCGACGAGCTCGCCGCGCAGCCGCGCGTGCGGGCGGTCGGCGAGACGGGGCTCGACTTCTTCCGGACCGACGAGGACGGGATCCCCGCCCAGGTCGCGAGCTTCGAGGCGCACATCGACATCGCGAAGCGGCACGGGATCGCGATGCAGATCCACGATCGCGACGCGCACGAGGCCGTCCTCGAGACCCTCGAGCGGGTCGGCGCGCCGGAGCGCACCGTCTTCCACTGCTTCTCGGGCGATGCCGACATGGCGCGGCACTGCGCCGACCGCGGCTACTGGCTGAGCTTCGCCGGGAACGTCACGTTCAAGAACGCGCAGAACCTGCGGGACGCCCTCGCCGTGACCCCGCGCGAGCGGATCCTCGTCGAGACGGATGCGCCCTTCCTCACCCCGACACCGCACCGCGGCCGCCCCAACGCCCCGTACCTCGTGCCGGTGACGGTGCGGTTCCTGGCCGCCGAGCTCGGTATGCCCCTCGAGGAACTGTGCGCACAGCTCGCGCAGAACACGCTCGAGGTCTACGGCGCCTTCACGGACTGAGGCAGCGAGACGGCCATCGGCGGGCGCGTCGTCGACCCCGGCACGAGTTCCCACGGCAGATCGACCACCCGGGGGCCGTCGTCGAGCAGAGCGCCGGGGAGCGTGTCGAACATCGCCTGGGCCGCGAGGTCGGGACGGATGCAGACGTGCGTCACGCCGAGGCGGCGGTTGACGGCGCAGTCGGTGGAGCAGAGCGCGACGAGTTGGACGTCGCGGGGGATGACGAGGCGCATCTCCTCCAGCTGCAGGTAGACGTCGGGCCCATCTTCGGCTCCGGCGAAGATCGCGTCCGCACCGTCGGCGAGGACGTCGGTGATGAGGCGCGGCAGCGTGCGCCGCGAGGCGTCGACGGCGCGCACCAGCGGCTCGCGGCCGCGGACCGAACTCCAGATCTCGTACGCGGCGCGTCCGATCTCGTCGCGGGGAGCGCCGCCGTCCTCGGTGAGGAAGGCGATGCGGCGGGCGCCGGCGCGTTCGAGTTCGTCGAGTCCCGCCCGGACGGCCGCGTCGTACCCCGTGCGGATGCTGAGTCCGCGCGATCCGTCGACGAACTGGTCGTCCGCGACGATGGGGATGCCGCGGGCGATGGCCGCGAGCAGGAGTTCCCGGTTGCCGCGCGCATCGGGCACGTAGAGCGCGTCGAGGGTCGTGCCGGCGATGAGGTCGGGGGTCGAGTCGGGGAGGACGGTCACGGTGAACCCGTGGGCCGCGGAGGCCCGGACGAGCGAGGTCAGCTTGCGCGCGCGCTGAAGTTCGCTGCGCCGGTCGTCGTCGGGGTCGTCGCCCATGACGAACCCGACCGTCATCGTCCGGCCGCTGCGCAGCGCCGCGGCGTGGCGGTTCGGGACGTAACCGAGTTCGGCGGCGATGGCCTTGATGCGTTCCCGTGTCTCGGGGCGCATGCTGCCGCGATCGTTGAGCGCCTGGCTGATGGCCGCCGTCGACACGCCTGCGGCGCGCGCGATGTCCTTCAGCGTGACGCTCGCGCTCACGGCTGCTCGCCCTCGTCCGGTGAGGCGCCCTCGCGCGGCCCGGGCAGCACGGTGCGGACCGCCTCGGCCCACTCGGGACCGGCGCCCGAGGAGGCGAGGGTGTGGCCGCGGGCGATGAGCTGGTGCAGCAGCACGCCCGAGAAGTGGCGGAGCGCCGTCTCGACCTCGGCCGAGTCGCCGCGCCGTCGTGCGCGGGTGAGTTCCTCGTCCAGCACGCCGTGCACGAACCGGCGGAGGTCGACGACCGAGGGGGACACCTCGTGCACGCGCCGGGCGGCTGCGTGCCGCTTAGCGGCGGCCTGGACGATCTCGCGCGCCTGGCCGACGGTCTCGGCCTCGTCGACGGGGGCGTGCAGTCGGATGGTCTCGAGGTCGAGGAGTTCGACGCCGGGCAGCAGCGCCACCTCGGGGTCGACGTTGCGGGGCAGGCCCAGGTCGATGATCACCTGCGCGCGGGTGCTCCCGGCGCGGGCGGTCGCGTGCGAGAAGGCGTCGAGGGCGAAGGTGTCGGTCGTCGCCGTGCAGGTGACGACGATGTCGGCGGCTGCGGCCTCGGCGGCGTAATCGTCGACGCCGACGTGGACGAGGTGCTCGCGGTTGGCGAACTTCTGGCGCCCCGACCGCGAGTGCACGCGGATGTCGGTGGCCCCGACCGCTCGCAGGGCGGCGAGGGCCGCCGCGGCGTAGCGTCCCGTGCCCACGAGGAGGACGCGGGCGGTCGCCCAGTCGACGCGGGGGCTCACGAGGTCGACGGCGAGACGGACGAGCGAACGCCCGGACTCACCGAGCCGCGTCGTGTTCTTGACGGCGCGGGAGGTCTCGGTGGCGCGCTGGAAGAGGTGCTCGAGCGGCGCGGTGGTCAGGCCGCGGCCGCGCGCGGCCTCGAGGGCGCGTCGCACCTGCCCGGCGATCTCGTCCTCGCCGACGGCGACGGAGTCGAGTCCCGACGCGACCGTGAAGAGGTGGTGGGCGACCTGGTTGCCGTGGGCGAAGTCGACGTTCTCGCGGAGGGACCGGTAGTCCATGTCGGCGGCGCCGGCGATCGCCTCCATCGCGGCATCCATCGCGGGGACGGGGGAGGCGAGGTCGGGTTCCTCGGCGAGGTCGAAGTACGCCTCGAACCGGTTGCAGGTCGCCAGCACGACCGCCCCACGGACCGACTCGTGGACCGCGGACAGGCGCTCGGCGAGGTCGTCTCCGACCGTCGAGAGCCGCTCGAGGGAATCGAACGGCGTGGAGCGCTGATGCGCGGTCAGGCAGACGAGCACGGTGCGGACAACCCCCTTGGATCACGATTAGTATATCGATTAACCGATTCGAGGAGTCCATCATTCCCGGCCTCAGCCACCCCCTCATCGCCGCGCGCACCCGCGAGTCCCGTCTCGTCCGGGCGCTGCTGGGCGATCGTCCGCAGACGACCCCCGTCTGGTTCATGCGGCAGGCGGGGCGATCCCTCCCCGAGTACCGCGCGCTCCGGTCGCAGGGATCGATGATCGACGCATGCCTCGACCCGGCGCTCGCGAGCGAGATCACGATGCAGCCGGTGCGCCGTCACGGCGTCGACGCGGCGATCTTCTTCAGCGACATCATCGTGCCGCTCGCCCTCATCGGCGTCGACGTCGAGATCGTCGCCGGCCGCGGTCCGGTCTTCTCCCAGCCGCTGCGGACGCCGGCCGACATCGCGCGCGCCGTCGCGATCGACCCCGCCCTCGTCACCGAGCGCGGGGAGGTCATCGCGGATGCCGTGGGCCGCACGACCGCGATGCTCGCCGAGCTTTCCGAGGAGCGCGGCGAGCCGCTGCCGCTCATCGGGTTCGCCGGCGCGCCGTTCACCCTCGCGGCCTACCTCGTCGAGGGCGGTCCGTCGAAGGACCACCTCGCCGCCCGACGCCTCATCCACGAGGACCCGGCCGCGTGGCAGGACCTGACGATGTGGCTCGCCGAGGTCACGGGCCGCTTCCTCGCCCTCCAGATCGAGGCGGGGGCGAGCGCAGGGCAGCTGTTCGACTCGTGGGCGGGCGGGCTGAACCCCGACGACTACCGCGCGTCGGTGCTCCCGGCATCCGTCGCCGCGCTCTCGCACGCCCGAGCGCTGCCACTGCCCGAGGGAGTCGACAGGCTGCCGCTCGTGCACTTCGGGGTCGGTACGGGCGAGATCCTCGCCGACATGGCGACCCCCGACATCGATGCGCTCGGCGTCGACTACCGGGTCCCGCTCGACGAGGCGCGTCGCCGCATCGGCCGCGACCTGACGATCCAGGGCAATCTCGACCCCGCACTGCTGTTCGCGCCCGAGCCGGTGCGGACGGCGGGTGTGCACCGCGTGCTCGAGGCCGGTCTCGCCGCGCGCGCACACGTGTTCAACCTCGGGCACGGCGTGCCGATGGAGGCCGACCCCGACGCCATCTCGGCGGTGGTCCGGACGGTCCACGACTGGCGGGCGCCGTGACCGGAGCCCTCCGCCGTCACGACGTCGTCATCGTCGGCGGCGGTGTCGCCGCGCTGACCACGGCGTGGGAGCTCGCCCGCGCCGGCCGCGACGTCGTCGTGCTCGAGGCCGGCGACGCCGTCGGCGGGATGCTGCGCCGCGGCGTCGTCGCGGGAGTCGAGCTCGACCTCGGCGCGGAGTCCTTCGCGACCCGCACGACCGGCGTCGCCGACCTCGCTGCCGACGCGCGGCTGGCCGTGCAGTTCGCCCCGCCCCGGCCCGCCGGGGCGCACGTCGCGTTCCGCCGGGGGATGGGGCGCGTCGGACGCGCACCGCTGCCCCGCCGAGCGGTGATCGGGATGCCGGCGGACCCCACGGCGGCCGACGTGACCCGCGTCCTCGGTCGCGCCGGTGCCCGTCGTGCGGCGCAGGAGCGCGACCTCCCGCTCGACCCGCGGATGTTCGAGGAGCCCGAGCCGACGCTGGCCGAGCTCGCGACGGCCCGGTTCGGACCGGCCGTCACCGCCCGGCTGGTCGAACCCCTCTGCGCGAGCGTCTACTCGCAGAGCGCGGGAGCGGTCACCCTCTCGGCGCTGAACCCGGCCCTCTGGCAGCGATTCCGCGAGCTCGGGTCGCTGACCGCCGCCGTCGACACCCTCGCGCCGCAGGCCCGTGCGGGCTCCGCTGTGCGCGGCGTCGAAGGGGGCCTCTGGCGCCTCGCCGCCGAGCTCGAGATCGCGGCCCTCCGCGCGGGCGCCGTCATCCGCACCGGTGCGCCCGTCCACGGGATCCGGCCGACGTCGGCGGGCGCCGAGGTCGTCCTCGACGGCGAGACGCTGACGGCGGGCGAGGTGGTCCTCGCGACCGGCCCCGTGTCCGCCGCGGGCCTGCTCGGCGTCACGGCGCCCGAGGCCGCTCCCGTCCGCCTGGTCGTCGCCGCCGTCGCGGCGGCTGCGCTCGATCGTCACCCGGTCGGGTCCGGTGTCATCGCCGCGCCCGACGTGCCCTCGGCCGCGAAGGCCCTCACCCACGTCGACGCGAAGTGGGAGTGGGCCGCGGCCGCCGTACCCGCGGGCGTCCACGTCGTCCGGCTGTCCGCTCGGGATGCCGGCGCCGGCGGGCTCGACACCCCCGCCGAGGTCGCGGCGGCTGTCCGCACCCTCACGGGCGTCGCTGTCAACCCCGCTGACGTGCGGGAGGTCGTGCCGGTCTCCTGGTCGGATGCGGTCGTGACGCCGGAAATGCAGGCCGCCGTCCGCACCGCCGCTGCTTCGCGCGGCATCCGTCTGATCGGGGCGGTCGCCGCCGGTACCGGCCTCGCCTCGGTCATCCCTCACGCTCGCGCCCTCGCGGCGGAACTGCTGTCCCACCCCACCCCCTCCGAAGGAGTACGTCATGTCCGCTGACGATGTGTCAGCCCCCGGCCTCGGCTACACGCTCTTCGCGATCCTCGCCGGCCCCCGTCCGCGCGCCGCCGCCTCCACGGCGGACATCGACACGCTGCGAGCGGTCGTCGACGCGCTGCCCGCCGCCGAGGTGACCCTCCGCGGGTTCTACGACGTCACCGGGATGCGCGCCGAGGCCGACCTCATGGTCTGGCTGCACGGCGAGGACCCGGCCGCCCTCCAGAAAGCCCTCCGCGAACTCCGCCGCACCCCCGTGCTCGCGGCCTTCACGAACGTGTGGAGCGCGATGGGCGTGCACCGCGAGGCCGAGTTCAACAAGCGGCACGTCCCCGGCTACCTGCGCGGCGAGCACCCCCGCGGCTGGCTCTGCGTGTACCCGTTCGTCCGCAGCTACGAGTGGTACTTGCTGCCCGAGGACGAGCGCTCGCGCATGCTCGTCGAGCACGGCCGCAAGGGCGCCGCCTTCCGCGACGTCGTGGCGAACACCGTGTCGACGTTCGGCCTGAGCGACTACGAATGGCTGCTGCCGCTCGAGAGCGACGACCCGATCAGCCTCGTCGACATGATGCGCGAGCTGCGGGCGACCGACGCACGGCGTCACGTGCGCGAGGAGGTGCCGTTCTACACCGGGCGGCGCGTGGAGATCGACGAACTGGCGGAGGTGCTCTCATGAGCGCGCAGAACATCGGGTCCCCGGGCGCGGAGTTCCGTCCCAAGCCGCCCCGCGCATCGGGAGTGGTCGTCGCCGACGGCTGCGTCATCCCGAACGCGACCGAGGGCACGTGCGCCGGTGAGCCCCACGCCACCGTCCCCGTCGCCTACGACGGCATCCTCCTCCTCGGTTTCGGCGGTCCCGAAGGCCAGGACGACGTGATCCCGTTCCTGCGGAACGTCACGGCGGGCCGCGGCATCCCCGACGAACGCCTCGAGGAGGTCGCGCACCACTACCGCCACTTCGGCGGGGTGTCGCCCATCAACGAGCACAACCGCGAACTGAAGGCCGCTCTCGACGCCGAGCTCTCCGCACGGGGATTCGACCTGCCGGTCTACTGGGGCAACCGCAACTGGATGCCGTACGTCACCGACGCGATCGACGCGGCCGTCGCGGACGGGCGGCGGAAGCTCCTGGCGATCGCGACGAGCGCGTACAGCTCGTACTCGTCCTGCCGGCAGTATCGCGAGGACCTCGCGGACGCCGTCGAGGCCACCGGACACCAGACCGACATCCAGATCGACAAGGTGCGCCAGTTCTTCGATCATCCCGGGTTCGTCGCGCCCTTCGTCGACGGCATCCGTGCGGGCATCGCCGAACTCGCCGAGCGCGGGATCACCGACCTCGAGAACGAGGTGGAGATCCTGTTCTCGACGCACTCCATCCCCACCTCCGACGCCGACCGCTCCGGCCCGCCCGAGCGCGGCTTCGGCCCCGGCGGCGCGTACGTCGCGCAGCACCTCGCGGTCGGCGAGGAGATCGTCTCGCGGCTCGGGTTCCCGGGCGCGTGGCAGCTCGTCTTCCAGAGCCGGTCCGGCCCGCCGCAGGTGCCGTGGCTCGAGCCCGACATCAACGACGCGATGCAGGAGCTGCCGGGCCGTGGCCGCAAGGCCGTTCTCATCGTCCCGCTCGGGTTCGTGAGCGACCACATGGAGGTCATGTGGGACCTCGACACCGAGGCGATGGAGACGGCGGCAGAGCTCGGACTCGTCGCGGTCCGCACCGCGACCCCCAGCACCCACCCCGACTACGTCGCGGGTCTCGTCGACCTCGTCGAGGAGCGCCTGAAGGGCACCCCCGCCGCGGAGCGCCCCGCCGTCACCGACCTCGGTCCCTGGTACGACGTGTGCCGTCCGGGATGCTGCGAGAACAAGCGACTCGGCTTCCAGCCCGCGCTGTCGGGTGTGGCGCCGTGAGCGCCCCCCTGCGCCTCGGCACCCGCGCGAGCCTGCTGGCGACGACCCAGTCGCAGCAGGTGGCGGATGCGGTGGCCGCGGCATCCGGGCGGGACGTCGAACTCGTGCCCATCACCAGTGAGGGCGACGTCCTCACCGGGCCGCTCGCCCAGATGGGCGGCACCGGCGTGTTCGCGACGGCGCTGCGGGACGCGCTCCTGCGGGACGAGTGCGACTTCCTCGTGCACTCGATGAAGGACCTGCCGACCGCGCCGTACCCCGGCATCGTCGTGGGCGCCGTCCCCGTGCGGGCATCCCAGCGCGACATCCTCCACTCTCGCGACGGCCTCGCCCTCGATGAGCTCCCGGCCGGCGCGCGCGTCGGCACCGGTTCGCCGCGTCGTGTCGCCCAGGTGCGGGCGCGCCGACCCGACCTCGTGGTCGAGGGCATCCGCGGCAACGTCGACAGCCGGCTCCGCAAAGTCGCCGACGGGCAGTACGACGCGATCGTCCTCGCCGAGGCGGGGCTCCGTCGCATCGGCCGCGACAGCGCCATCACCGAGGTGCTCGACTGGCCGACCTCGGCCGCCCAGGGGGCGCTCGCCGTCGAGATCCGCGACGGCGACACCGTCGTGGCGGACGCCGTCGGCCGCATCGAGCACGCCGACACCGCCCTGGCCGCCCACCTCGAGCGCGCCGTTCTGCGCCGCCTCGAGGCGGGGTGCGCCGCCCCCGTCGCGATCGACGCGGAGCATCACGGCGACGTCGTGACGCTCGTCGCGCACGTCTACGCCGAGGACGGTTCGCGGTCGGTCGCCGCCTCGCGCCGCCTCGATCCGCACGTCGACGTCGACGAGGCCGCGGCGGACGTCGTCGCCGAGCTCCTCGAGGGCGGTGCCGCCGACCTCGCCGACCTCGCGGGGACCTCCCGATGACCTCGGGAGGACTCCGCGGTACCCGCGTCCTCGTCCCCCGGGGCGGGGCCTGGGGTGACCGCGTCGCGGCCGACCTGCACGCCCGTGGCGCGGACGCCGTCGTCGCACCGCTCATCTCCTCCGCCGCCCCGCGCGACACCGCCGCACGCGACCGCGCCTTCGCCGCCCTGTCGGCGGGGGCGTACGCCTGGCTGTTCGTCACCAGCGCCGCGAGCGTCGAGCAGCTGCGGCAGCACGGGGTGAGGATCCCCGACACCACCCGGATCGCCACCGTCGGCAGGGCCACCGCGCGCGCCGTGACCGAGGCCGGGTGGGAGGTCGACTTCGTCCCCGCCGGGGCGTCCTCGGCCGCGGCCCTCGCCGCCCAGTGGTGCGCCGACCGGGATCCCGCCGCGACCGGGCGTTCGCTCGTCGTGCGCAGCGACCTCGCCCAGGCCGTCGTCAGCGACGAGCTCGAGGTGCGCGGCTTCGCCGTCGACGTCTGCATCGCCTACCGGACCGTCGGCGTCGACCTCGAACCGGAGGTCGCGGACGCGCTCCGCTCCGGCGGCATCGACGTCGTCCTGCTCACCTCGCTGAGCGTCGGCAGGGAGCTGCGCCGTCAGGTCGGGCGGCTCCCGGCATCCACCCTCGTCGCCTCGATCGGACCGGGGACGTCGCGCGACGCGGCCGTCCTCGGATTCACGGTCGGGCACACCGCACAGACCCAGAGCATCGACGCGCTGATCGCCGAGCTCGACGCCCACCTCCCCGTCAAGGAGTCGTCATGACCTCGTTCCCCACCCGTCGCCTGCGCCGTCTGCGCGGCACGCCGGCGCTGCGCCGCATCGCCGCCCAGCACCACCTCGTGCCCTCGCAGCTCGTGCTGCCGGTCTTCGTCAAGGAGGGCATCACCGAGGCGCAGCCGATCGCGAGCATGCCGGGGGTGTCGCAGCATCCGCTCGACGCGATCGCCGACGTCGTCGACGAGGCGGCGGCCGCAGGCCTCGGCGGCATCATGCTCTTCGGCGTCCCCGCCGTCCGCGACGCGGTCGGCAGCGGCGCCACCGATCCGGACGGGATCCTCAACCGCGCGATCGCGGTCGCCGCGCGCGCGGCCGCCGGACGCCTCACGGTGCAGGCCGACCTCTGCCTCGACGAGTTCACCGATCACGGGCACTGCGGGTTGCTGGCCGCCGACGGCTCGGTCGACAACGACGCGACCCTCGAGGTCTACGCCGAGATGGGTGTCGCGCAGGCGCGCGCCGGCGCCGACGTGCTGGGACTGTCGGGGATGATGGACGGCCAGGTGGCCGCGGTCCGCGCGGGATTGGATGCCGCGGGCTTCGCGCACGTCGCGATCCTCGCCTACGCGGCGAAGTACGCCTCGGCGTTCTACGGTCCCTTCCGCGACGCCGTCGAGTCGACCCTCCAGGGCGACCGCCGGACCTACCAGATGGACCCCGCGAACGCGCGCGAAGGTGTCGAGGAGGCGCTCGTCGACATCGCCGAGGGTGCCGACGTCGTCATGGTCAAGCCCGCCATGCCGTACCTCGACGTGCTCGCCCGGGTCTCGGACCGCTCGAACGTGCCGGTCTGGGCGTACCAGGTGTCGGGGGAGTACGCGATGATCGAGCACGCGTCCGCTGCGGGCCTCATCGACCGCGAGCGCGCCATCGGCGAGAGCCTCGTCGGCATCCGCCGTGCCGGCGCCGACGTCATCCTCACTTATTGGGCCGTCGAGGTCGCGCACTGGCTGCGCGCCGGGAAGGAACTCGCATGAGCCGCAATCAGGAGCTGTTCGACCGCGCCCGCGGAGTGATCCCCGGCGGTGTCGACTCACCGGTCCGCGCCTACGGGTCGGTCGGCGGGACCCCCCGGTTCATGGTGTCGGCGCAGGGCGCCTACGTGACGGATGCCGACGGTCGCGACTACGTCGACCTCGTCGCCAGCTGGGGGCCCGCCCTGCTGGGTCACTCGCACCCTGCCGTGATCGACGCGGTGGTGCAGGCCGCCCAGCGCGGGCTCTCGTTCGGAGCGCCGACGGCGGCCGAGACCGAGCTCGCCGAGGAGATCCGCTCGCGCGTCCCCGCCGCCGAGAAGATCCGGCTCGTCTCGACCGGCACCGAGGCGACGATGACGGCGATCCGTCTCGCCCGCGCCGCCACTGGGCGCGACCTGCTCATCAAGTTCGCCGGGCACTACCACGGGCACTCCGACGGCCTGCTCGCGCAGGCCGGCTCGGGCCTCGCGACCCTCGCCCTGCCAGGGTCCGCGGGCGTGCCTGCGCCCATCGCCGCGCAGACCCTCGTCATCGGCTACAACGACCGCGCCGCCGTCGAAGAGGTGTTCCGCGCGCACGAGGGCCGGATCGCCGCGATCATCACCGAGGCCGCCGGCGCCAACATGGGCGTCGTCCCTCCCGCGCCGGGCTTCACGGCGTTCCTCTCCGAGATCGCGCATCGGAACGGCGCGCTCCTCATCAGTGATGAGGTGCTCACCGGGTTCCGCTCGTCGCGCTCGGGGTACGCGGGCGTGCTGGAGGCGGCGGGGGAGCACGTCGTGCCCGACCTCATCGCCTTCGGCAAGGTCATCGGCGGCGGCCTCCCCGTCGCCGCGGTCGCCGGTCGCGCCGAGATCATGGACCTCCTCGCGCCCACCGGTCCCGTCTACCAGGCGGGCACGCTGTCGGGGAACCCGGTCGCCGTCGCCGCGGGCCTCGCGACCCTCACGCACGCCGACGACGCGGTGTACGGCACGCTCGACGCCGTCGCGCACACGGTCGCGGACGCGGCATCCGCTGCTCTGACGGATGCCGGGGTGCCCCACGTCGTGCAGTGGGCGGGGACCCTCTTCAGCATCTTCTTCGGCGAGTCCGTCGTGAACGGCGTGCCCGACTACGCGACGGCGACGTCGCAGGATGCCGACGCCTACGGTCGCTTCTTCCACGCGATGCTCGAGGGCGGCGTGTCGCTGCCGCCGTCGGCGTTCGAGGCGTGGTTCGTCACGGCCGCGCACGACGACGCCGCGATCAGCCGGATCGTCGAGGCGCTGCCGGCCGCCGCGAAGGCCGCGGCCGGCTGAGGGGCGGGACGGGGCGCCGGTAGGCTGGAACCCATGCCCGTCGCCCTCCTCGGAGCCGCCGAGATCCGCGCCCTTGCCGCCGACCTCGACGTCACCCCGACCAAGAAGCTCGGGCAGAACTTCGTCGTCGATGCGAACACGGTGCGCAAGATCGTCACTGCCGCGCGGGTCACCCCCGCCGACCGCGTCGTCGAGGTGGGGCCGGGCCTCGGGTCGCTGACCCTCGCGATCCTCGAGACCGGCGCGCCGGTGACCGCCGTCGAGATCGACCACCGCCTCGCCGAACGCCTGCCCGCCACCGCGGCGGCGCACGGCGTGCCCGACGGTGCGCTCACCGTCGTCGCCGAGGACGCCCTGCGCGTGAGCGAGCTCCCCGGCGACCCCGACGTCCTGGTCGCGAACCTGCCGTACAACGTGAGCGTTCCCGTGCTCCTGCACTTCATGGAGCACTTCCCGACCATCCAGCGCGGCGTCGTCATGGTGCAGGCCGAGGTCGGCGAACGCCTCGCGGCGCCCTCCGGCTCGAAGGTCTACGGCGCTCCGAGCGTCAAGGCCGCCTGGTACGGCACCTGGCGTCTCGCCGGCACCGTCTCGCGTCAGGTGTTCTGGCCCGTCCCCAACGTCGACAGCGTCCTCGTCGGATTCGAGCGCGACACCGATGCCCGCGGCACCGAGGAGGAGCGACTCCGCACCTTCGCCATCGTCGACGCCGCGTTCCAGCAGCGTCGCAAGATGCTCCGCCAGGCCCTCTCCGGCGTCCTCGGCGGTTCCTCCGCGGCGGCCAGCGACGTGCTCGCGCGCGCCGGTGTGGCACCCACCGCGCGCGGCGAGGAACTCACGATCGAGGACTTCGTCCGCATCGCCCGCGCCTGAGCCGGCGGCATCCGGTCGCGAGGTCTTCGCGCGTCGTTCACCGCGCGTTCCCGAAACATGCCGGTAACATTTCGGAGCAAGGCGGGGGTACCCGAGCCTCCGCACCGACGGAAGAAGTGACCATGCGCCGCGCCGAGCATCCGGCCGCCGAACGGATCCTGCTCCACCTCAGTGACACGCACCTGCGCGGTCCCGGCCCCCGCCTGTTCGACAGCGTCGACGGCGAGGCCTCGCTCACCGCCGCCCTCCGGGCCATCGAGTCCAGCGGCATCGCCCCCGACGCCGTCGTCTTCACCGGCGACCTCGTCGACCTCGGCGAAGTCGCCGCGTACGACGCGATCCGCGCGCTCGTCGAGCCCTTCGCCGAGCGTCTGGGCGCCCGCCTGCTCTGGGTCATGGGCAACCACGACGACCGGGGCGCGTTCCGTTCCCGGCTGCTCGACGACACCCCCGCCGACCCGACGGCGCCCTACGACCGCGTCGACGAGCTCGACGGCCTCCGCATCGTGACGCTCGACACGAGCGTGCCCGGCCACCACCACGGCGAGCTCTCCGCCGCCCAGCTGCGCTGGCTGCGGAACGCCCTCGCCACCCCGGCGCCGCTCGGCACCGTGCTGGCGATGCACCACCCGCCCGTCCCGAGCGTGCTGCCGCTCGCGGCGAGCGTCGAACTGCGCGACCAGCGCCGCCTCGCCGAGGTCGTGCGCGGCACGGACGTGCGCGCGATCATCGCCGGCCACCTGCACTACTCGACGTTCGCGACCTTCGCCGGCATCCCCGTCTCGGTCGCCTCGTCGACGTGCTACGCGCAGGACCTCACGGTCCCGGTCGGCGGCACGCGGCCGCAGGACGGCGCCCAGGCGTACAACATGGTGCACGTCTACGACGACACGGTCGTCCACTCGGTGGTCCCGATCGACGTCTCCGCGCCGCTCGAGTACATCGACCCGGACGAGGCTCAGCGTCGTCTGCGGGCAGCCGGTGTCAGCGGGTCGGTCACGCGTGCAGCTCGACCGGGCGTGCCGGCGCTGCACTGACGGCCGGGTCCTCCCACGGCGCACGGATCGGGAAGAGGCGCTCGAGCAGTCCCGTCACGGCCCGCACCCGGACGGGCTCGGGCACCTCGTGGTCGCCGCCGTCGTTGAGGCAGAACATGTCGACGTCGCCGCGCTCGGCGAGCTTCTCCATGCGCCGCAGCGACGCCGCCTGCGTGGTCTGGAAGTACCGCACCCGCGGTGCCGTCGAGGCGATCGCCCGGCCGGTGAACTGCGCGTAGTAGTGGTACAGGCAGTTGGTCACCGAGACGTCGGTCGCGGAACGGAAGCGGGATGCCGCCGTCCGCCGGATCTCCTCGGGGAACTCCCGCTCGAGCTCGAACATCACAGAGCGGCGAAGGGGCGCGGCGCAGTGCTCGAGGTCGCGGACGATCGTGCGGCCGAAGCGCTCCTGCAGCAGTTCGCGGTTCAGGCGCAGCGCGTTGTCGTGCCCGCTGCGGGCGACGCGGCGCGGGCCCGTGCCGATGCGGACGTCGCACTCGACGAACGACGAGACGCCGGCGGGGGAGAAGAAGAGCTCCGGCGAGAGCGGCCGCCCGAAGAACATGTCGTCGTTGGAGTAGAGGAAGTGCTCCGACAGGCCCTCGATGCGATGCAGCTGCGCCTCGACGGCGTGTGAGTTGTGCGTCGGGAGCACGGCGGGGTCCTCGAAGAACTCCTCGCTGCGGACGATCGTCACCTTGGGGTGGTCGAGCAGCCACGCCGGGGCGGGGGAGTCGGTCGCGATGAAGATGCGACGCACCCACGGCGCGTACATGTGGACGCTCCGCAGTGCGTAGCGCAGCTCGTCGACGTGGCGGTAGCGGGCGGGACCGTCGTCGCCGTCGCCGACGACGTACTCCGAGAGCTGCGCGGCGCGCTGACGCTGGAACTCCGACGACGACCCGTCGACCCAGGAGAACACCATGTCGATCTCATGCGTGACGTCGCCCGGGTGCGGGTCGAACATCCCGTCCAGGGTCTGCCACGTGCGCCCGTAGCGCTCCACCGTGGCCGGTTCGACGTCCTCGGCGGCGAACACGCGACGCGTGAGGTCGTTCGCGTGGGGCGCTTCGACGAGCTCCTCGCCGAAGCGCCAGAACTCGACGCGCACGCCGTAGCCGGCGCCGTAGCGCAGCTCGCCGGCGACGCGCGGCCGGAACACCCGCACCGAGGCGGGACCCGAGGCGGGTAGGCGCAGCTCGCCGAACGGCACCGGCGTGCCGCCCTTCGCCTTCGCGTAGAGCGGCTCGATGACGGCACGGTCCGAGAGCGCCGCGAGGGTGCGAGCCCGGTGGGCGAGGTCGACGACGAGGCCCGGCACGGAGCCCGAGTGACGGATGAGGAGGTGCGGGATGCCGGCACCCGCCAGCGTGTCGGCGATCAGCAGCAGGTCGGCGATGCGGGCCTGCTCTGGGGTGGTGTCGTCATGGCGCAGGTGCAGCATGCCTCCGATGAGGACGATGTCCTCGCGCTCGAGGAGAGCGGTCCAGGAACCACCCTCGGTCGGCAGTGCAGTCAGTCGCGCCATATGTTCTCCCTTTGTGTGCGTCACCGATCGGGCAAGACTAGGTCTCCGTCGTTTCACCGACGTTTCGGGTGCCCATCGTCGATAGCCTGGGGGGATGACCGACTACGCGGACCGCTTCCCTCCGTCGCGCAACGGCGACACCCACCGCCCCTATCAGGCGGCATCCTCCCGCTACGATGCGGGGGCGTTCCGCCAGGTCGGCTCGAGCGGGCTGTATCTGCCGGCGATCTCGCTGGGACTCTGGTGGAACTTCGGGGACAACATCCCCTTCGACAACCAGCGTACTCTGCTTCGCCACGCCTTCGATCGGGGCGTCACGCACTTCGACCTGGCGAACAACTACGGCCCGCCGTTCGGGTCCGCCGAGACGAATTTCGGGCGCATGATGCGCGAGGACTTCGCGCCCTACCGTGACGAGATCCTCATCTCGTCGAAGGCCGGATACGACATGTGGCCGGGCCCCTACGGCAACAACGGCTCGCGGAAGTACCTCATCGCGAGCGCCGAGCAGTCGCTGAAGCGGATGAGCGTCGACTACGTCGACATCTTCTACTCGCACCGCGCCGACCCGGTGACTCCCCTCGAGGAGACGATCGGTGCCCTCGACACCCTCGTCCGGCAGGGCAAGGCGCTTTACGTCGGGATCTCGTCGTACAGCGCCGAGCGCACCGAGGAGGCGGTGGCCGTCGCGAAGGACCTCGGGACGCCGCTGGTCATCCACCAGCCCTCGTACTCGATCCTGAACCGTTGGGTCGAGGACGGTCTGACCGACTCGCTGCGCGCCGCCGGTATGGGCGCGATCGCGTTCACGCCGCTCGCGCAGGGCCTGCTGACCGACAAGTACCTCGGCGACGGCACGGCCGACCGGGCGCAGAGCCGATTCTCGCTGCCCGACGGGCAGCTCAACCAGAAGGCGCTCGACACCCTGCGCGGGCTCAACGACATCGCTCAGCAGCGCGGCCAGACGCTCGCGCAGATGGCGATCCAGTGGATCCTCCGCGACGAAGTCGTGACGTCGGCGCTCATCGGAGCCTCGCGGCCCGAGCAGCTGGATCAGAACCTCGCCGCGACCGAGGGCGCCCCGTTCGACGACGACGAGCTCGCTCGTATCGACGCGCTCTCGGGTGCGATCGACGTCGACCTGTGGGCCGACTCGGCGAACGCGTGAGCCTGAGCATCGACCCGGCCCGGCGCGTGCACGTGCGCGCGCCGGGCAAGCTCAACCTCTTCTTCGACGTGGGAGCCGTCGGCGACGACGGCTACCACGAGGTCGCATCGGTCTACCAGGCGGTGTCGCTGTTCGAGGACCTCTGGGCCTCGCATGACGACGGCTTCCACCTCACCGTGACCGGCGACGTCGACGTGTCGGGCGTCCCGCTCGACGAGCGCAACCTCGCGCTCCGCGCGGCGCGCGCCGTGACCGAGGCGGTCGGCTGGGAGGGCGGCATCCGTCTGCAGATCCACAAGGGCGTCCCGGTGGCGGGCGGCATGGGCGGAGGGTCGGCGGATGCCGCCGCCGCCCTCGTCGCCGTCAACGAGCTGATCGACGCCAGCCTGTCGACCGCCGAGCTCCACGCGCTCGGCGCGCGACTCGGCGCGGACGTGCCTTTCGCGCTGCTGGGCGGCACCGCCGTCGGCACCGGGCGCGGCGACGAGCTCGCCCCGGCGCTCGGCCGCGGCCGCTTCGCGTGGGTGCTCGTCACCGACGGCGACGGGCTCTCGACCCCCGAGGTCTACGGCACCCTCGACCGGCTGCGCGAGACGGCCGACATCCGCCCGGGGCGCCTCATGCCGGAGGTCGATCCCGCGGTGCTGCGCGCCCTGCGGTCGGGGGATGCCGCGGCCCTGGCGGCCGTCATCCGCAACGACCTGCAGCTCGCCGCCGTGCACCTGCGCCCGGCACTGGCCGAGGTGCTCGACGCGGGCCTGGCCGCCGGGGCCCTCGGCGGACTGGTCTCGGGTTCGGGCCCGACGGTCGCGTTCCTCGCGTCCGACGACGCGCACGCGGACGGGATCGCGGCCCGTCTGGCCGAGCAGGGGCACACCTCCCACGCGGTCACGGGACCGGTCGCCGGCACGCGGATCCTCTGACGCGCGTCGGCGGCTCCCCGTAGCCTGGGACGCATGACCTCCCTCGGCGACGCCTTCCACTCCGCTCCGCTCGACGAGACCCTTCGCGCGGCGATCGAGGCCGACGGCCTCCGCATCGACCGCGTCGGCGACGACGACCGTGCCGCGTCGGACAGGTGGACGGATGCCGTGGCCCGCGGCTTCCTCGACGGCGAACGCAACGACCTGCAGCGCGGCGAGGCGTTCTCGCGCAGCCGCTACCGTCGCAAGATCGGTGTGTACGACCCCGCCGCCGTCCAGCCCGACGAGCCGGTCACGACGTTCGCGTCGTGGATCGCCGAGCTCACCCTGCCAGGCGGTGCCGCCATCCCGATGTGCGCGATCAGCGCCGTCACCGTCGCGCCCACGCACCGCCGCCGGCGTCTGCTCTCGCGGGTCATGGCGGGGGAGCTGCGCACCGCCGTGGCGCAGGGCGCGCCGATCGCGGGCCTGACGGTGAGCGAGTCGGGCATCTACGGCCGGTTCGGGTTCGCTCCCGCCGCGGCGGCGACCTCGTGGGAGATCCGGACGCGCCGCGCCGGGTGGATCGGTCCCGCCGCACCGGGCCGGCTCGACTACGTCACGCGCGAGCAGGCGAGGGATGCCGCCGCCGCGCTGCACGAGCGCACGCGGTTCTCCTCGCCCGGCGAGATCGCGATGCCGGGCGGGCACTGGGACCGCACATACGGCACGCGGCCCGACGCCGAGAAGGCGGAGCGACTCCGCGCCGTGCAGTACCGCTCGCCGGAGGGCGAGGTCGAGGGTGTCGCGCTGTACTCGGTCAGCGAGAACGACGACGACTGGTCCGCCTCGAATGCCACGGTGCACCAGCTCCTGGCGGTGACCGATGCCGCCTACGCCGGGCTCTGGCGCTTCCTCCTCTCGCTCGATCTCATCGGCACCGTCCGGGCGAGCGAGCTCTCGCTCGACGAGCCGCTCTGGTGGATGATCGCCGACCAGCGCGCCGCCCGCATCACGATCGCGGACCACCACTACCTGCGCATCCTCGACGTCCCGACGGTGCTCGCGGCCCGCGGGTACGACGTCGACGACGTGGTGGCGCTCGAGGTCACCGATCCGCTCGGAATCGCCGACGGCACGTTCGTCCTGTCGGCGGGGGCGGAGCCGGGCGTCGACGTGGTCGACGAGGCGCCCCTCGGCATCCCGCGGGCGACGCTGGGGGTCGCAGAGCTGTCGGCGATCCTGCTCGGCGGCGTCTCGCCCGTGACGCTCGCGCGCGCGGGACGCATCGAGACGGACGATCCGCACCGCCTCGCCCGCGTGTTCGCCTCGACCACCACGCCGCGACTGAGCTTCTGGTACTGAGCAAGCACCCACCGCGCGCCGCGTAGCCTGGAGGCGATGGCACATCTTCTCGGGGCCGAGGCCCTGCACCTGGAGTACCCGACCAAGGTCGTCTTCGACGGCGTCTCGCTCGGTGTCGATGAGGGCGACCGCATCGGCATCGTCGGCCGCAACGGCGACGGCAAATCGAGTCTCATGGCGATGCTGGCGGGGCGGCGCGAGCCGGACTCCGGCCGCGTGACGGTGCGCGGCGGGGTGACGATCGGTGTGCTCGAGCAGACCGACGTGCTGCCCGACGACCTCACCGTGGGTCGCGCGGTGGTCGGCGACGGACCCGAGCACGAGTGGGCCGGCGACCCGCGCGTGCGCGACGTCATCGCGGGTCTCCTCTCGGACCTCGACTGGGATGCCGCCATCGGCACGCTCTCGGGCGGTCAGCGCCGTCGTGTCGCCCTCGCGCGGTTGCTCACCGGTGACTGGGACGTCCTGGCGCTCGACGAACCAACCAACCACCTCGACGTCGAGGGCATCGCCTGGCTCGCCGAGCACCTGAAGCGACGGTGGTCGGCGGCCTCGGGGGCGCTCATGGTCGTCACCCACGACCGGTGGTTCCTCGACGAGGTCTGCACGAAGACGTGGGAGGTGCACGACCGCATCGTCGAGCCCTTCGACGGCGGCTACGCGGCCTACATCCTGCAGCGCGTCGAGCGCGACCGGCAGGCCGCCTCGATCGAGGCGCGCCGGCAGAACCTCGCCCGCAAGGAGCTCGCCTGGCTGCGCCGGGGTGCCCCCGCGCGCACGAGCAAACCGAAGTTCCGCATCGACGCCGCCAACGAGCTCATCGCCGACGTCCCCGAGATCCGCGATCGTGTCTCGCTGCAATCGCTGGCCGTCGCACGGCTCGGCAAGGACGTCGTGGACCTGCTCGACGCGGGGGTCAGCTACGACGGCCGCGAGATCCTGCGCGACGTCGAGTGGCGCATCGCGCCGGGGGAGCGCACCGGCATCCTGGGTGTCAACGGCGCCGGCAAGTCGACCCTCCTGGGGCTCGTCTCCGGTGCCGTCCAGCCGACCGCCGGACGCGTCACGCACGGCAAGACGGTCAAGGTCGCCACCCTCACGCAGCGGATGGACGAGCTCGACCCGCATCTCGACGAGCCCGTCCGCGTCGTCGTCTCGCGCCTGCGGACGACGTACACGTTCGGGGCCGGGTCGAAGGCGCAGGAGCTCACGCCGGGTCAGCTGCTCGAGCGCATGGGCTTCTCGTCGGCTCAGCTCTCCACGCCGGTCAGAGATCTCTCCGGCGGGCAGAAGCGCCGACTCCAGCTGCTGCTGATCCTGCTCGACCAGCCGAACGTCCTCATCCTCGACGAGCCGACGAACGACCTCGACACCGACATGCTCGCCGCCATCGAAGACCTCCTCGACTCGTGGGCCGGCACCCTCATCGTCGTCTCGCACGACCGCTACTTCATGGAGCGCGTCACCGATCAGCAGTACGCCGTCATGGGCGGCACACTCCGGCACCTGCCCGGCGGCATCGAGGAGTACCTGCGCATCCGGGCCGCTCAGCCGCAGGCGACAGGGGCGGCGCCCACCGCGGAACGACAGGCGGATGCCGCGGCGCCACCGGCATCCGCTCTCAGCGGCGCCGAGCGACGCGCGGCCGAGAAGGAGGCCACGAGCCTCGAGCGCCGCATCGCGAAGCTGAGCGACCAGATCGCGGCGGCGCGCACGGCGCTGGCCGATCACGACCAGGCCGACTACATCGGGCTCGGCGAGAAGATGCAGCGCATCACCGCCATGGAGGCCGAGGTCGCCGAGGCCGAGGAGCGCTGGTTCGAGCTGAGCGAGCAGCTCGGCTGATCAGGCGGGCGGCGCCTCGCGCAGGCGAAGCCCGGTCGTGAACTCGCGCGGACGGCCCGACAGCGGGTCGACGAAGCGCAGTTCGCGTGCCAGCAGCTGCAGCGGGCGGTCGGGGTCGTCGGGCGCCTCGTCGAGCAGGTCGGGGTAGAACCGGTCGCCGAGGATGCCGAGACCGATCCCGGCGAGGTGCGAGCGGAGCTGATGCATGCGCCCGGTCCGGGGGTGCAGGCGCAAGTGCGCCCGGTCGACCGTGACCCGGATCGCCTCGACGCGCGTCTCGGCGTTCGGCTCACGGTCCTCGTGGACGATCGCCCGCAGGCTCCCGCGGGAGCTCGTGAGGTGCGACCGGATGACGAGGGGGAGCTCCGGCATCCCGCCGGCGGGGACGGCGGTGACGGCCTCGTAAACCTTGTCGACGGCCCGGTCGGCGAACAGAGTCTGATAGGCGCCGCGGGTCGCGGGGCGCACGGAGAACATGACGAGACCGGCGGTGGCACGGTCGAGGCGGTGGATCGGCGTCAGATCCGGGTTGTCGAACCGCTGTCGCAGTCGGACGAGCGCCGAATTGCGCAGGAAGCCGCCGCCGGGCGTCGTCGGGAGGAAGTGCGGCTTGTCCACGACGAGCAGATCGTCGTCGAGGTGGCGCACCGTCACCTCGTACGGGATGTCGGGCTCGTCGGGCGGCTCCCGGTAGTACCAGATGAAGTCCTCCGCACCGAGCGGGGTCTCCCGCGTGAGCCGCGTGCCGTCGAAGGCGACCACCTCGCCCCGGTCGAAGCGGCTGAGGAGGATCTCCGAGTCGATGTGCGCGAACCGGGCCGTCACGTAGTCCGCGATGGTCGCCCAGGGCCCGGTCCGCGGCACGCGCAGACGCGTGGGACCGACCCCGTCACGGACAGGAAGGGGTGCGCGCATCGCCATCGCGGATCAGACGTCGAATCCGAGGCTCAG
Source organism: Microbacterium sp. ARD31 (assembly GCF_031844425.1). Classification (NCBI taxonomy): domain Bacteria; kingdom Bacillati; phylum Actinomycetota; class Actinomycetes; order Micrococcales; family Microbacteriaceae; genus Microbacterium; species Microbacterium sp. ARD31. Next base: position 793,196 of record NZ_JAUZVE010000001.1, on the reverse strand, counting down.
CTTGCGCAGGAGCGCGGCGAGCCGGTCCCGGTCGGCGCGCGAGAGCTGGCCGAGGAGTTCGGCCTCGGCGTCGACGAGGCGGGTGATCGCGGCATCCACCCGATTGCGGCCCTCCTCGGTGAGGGTGACCAGCACGCCGCGGCCGTCACCGGGGTCGGCCGCGCGCACGACGAGGCGACGGTCGACGAGCCGGTCGATGCGGTTGGTCATCGTGCCGCTCGAGACGAGCGTCTGCTGCAGCAACTGCTTGGGGCTGAGGGTGTACGGCTCGCCCGCGCGGCGGAGAGCCGACAGCACGTCCCACTCCCACGGCTCCAGGTCGCTGCGCTGGAAGGCCTCGCGACGGGCGCGGTCGAGGTGGCGCGACAGCCGGTCCACCCGCGAGAGCACCTCGAGCGGCGAGAAGTCCAGATCGGGTCGCTGCGCGATCCAGGCGCTCACGATCCGGTCGACCTCGTCGTGTTCGGGAGCCATCCCCCCATCATCGCAGAGCGGCTGCGGCGCCCGTGTCCGAGGCGGCCGCCCGCGCGCGCATGGCAGACTTGTCGGGCGGCCCCCGGACCCCGGAGCGCCGCGGTCCGCCGTGGTGTAATGGCAGCACGACAGCCTTTGGAGCTGTGAGGTCTAGGTTCGAGTCCTGGCGGCGGAGCATGACCGAGAACGCGCTCGACCCCCGCCTCGCCGTCGTCATCCTCGCCGCCGGGCAGGGGACGCGGATGAAGTCCTCACTCCCGAAGGTGCTGCACCGCATCAGCGGCCGTCCGCTCGTCGGACACGTGCTGGACACCGCGCGCGACCTCGCCCCGGCGCACGTCGTCGTGGTCGTCCGTCACGAGCGCGACCAGGTCGCGGCGGCCGTCCTCGGTGTCGCCCCCGAGGTCGTCGTGGTCGACCAGGACGAGATCCCCGGCACCGGCCGCGCCGTCGAGATCGCCCTCGACGCCCTCGTCGGCTTCGAGGGCGACGTCCTGGTGCTGAGCGGAGACTGCCCCCTCGCCGACGCCGACACCCTCGGCGCCTTCGTGTCCGAGCACCGCACGGTGCAGGCCGACGCGACCCTCATGACCGCCGTCGTCGACGATCCCACCGGGTACGGCCGCATCATCCGCGAGAGCGACGGCAGCGTGGCGCGCATCGTCGAGCAGAAGGATGCCTCGCCCGATGAAGCAGCCGTCAGCGAGGTCAACGCGGGGATGTACGTCTTCGCCGCCGCCTCGCTCCGCGAGCACCTGCCCCAGGTGGGGACGGCGAACGCGCAGAACGAGAAGTACCTCACCGACACCGTCGCGCTGCTGCGCCGCGCGGGGCGGCGGGTCGCGGCATCCGTCGCGAAGGACCCGACCGTCACCTACGGCGTCAACGACCGCGTGCAGCTGTCCGAGGTGGGCCGACTGCTGAACGCGCGGACCGTCCGTCGCTGGCAGCTCGCGGGGGTCACGGTCCTCGATCCCGCCACGACGTGGATCGACGTCACGGCGACCCTCGCGCCCGACGTCACGGTCCTCCCCAACACCCACATCCTGCGCGCGACGAGCATCGCCGAGGGTGCGACCGTCGGCCCCGACACGAGCCTCGTCGACTGCGAGGTCGGGCGCGGCGCGACCGTCACCCGCACCGACGCGACCCTCGCCGTCATCGGCGCAGACGCGACCGTGGGACCCTTCGCCTACGTCCGGCCCGGCACCGAGCTGGGGGAGCGCGGCAAGATCGGCACGTTCGTCGAGACGAAGAACTCCACGATCGGCGAGGGCAGCAAGGTCCCGCACCTCTCGTACGTCGGCGACACGACGATCGGCCGCAACGTCAACCTCGGCGCGGGCGCCATCACCGCCAACTACGACGACCTCACGAAGCACCGCACCGAGATCGCCGACGAGGTGCACGCCGGCTCGCACAACGTGTTCGTCGCGCCCGTTAGGATCGGTGAAGGCGCGAAGACGGGTGCGGGAGCCGTGATCCGCAAGGATGTTCCGGCCGGCGCCCTCGCGCTCAGCATCGCCCCCCAGCGGAACGTCGCCGGGTGGGTCGAGAACAATCGACCGGGAACGGGAGCGGCAGAAGCCGCCGCTCGCGCCCGGTCCGCACAGGAAGCTGGCGATGGGTCGCAAGAAGCAGCAGACGGTTGACCTCGATACCGAGCGCGGGATCGCCCCGGGCCTGGTGGCCAAGACCAAGAAGCGGCTCGTCGTCGCCTCGGGTCGCTCCCACGAGGAGCTCTCCGCCGAGGTCGCCACAGCGCTCGGCACCCAGCTCGTGCCGACCGAGCACCGCACGTTCGCCTCGGGGGAGATCCTCACCCGCTTCGAGGTGTCGATCCGCGGCTGCGACTTCTTCCTGATCCAGAGCTTCGGGCCGCCGGTCAACGAGTGGCTGATGGAGACGCTCATCATGCTGGATGCCGCCAAGCGCGCCTCCGCGAAGCGGATCACCGTCGTCGCGCCGTACTTCCCCTACTCCCGTCAGGACAAGAAGGGTCGCGGGCGTGAGCCGATCAGCGCCCGCCTCGTCGCCGACCTGTTCAAGACGGCCGGCGCCGACCGCGTCATGAGCGTCGACCTGCACGCCGCGCAGATCCAGGGCTTCTTCGACGGTCCCGTCGACCACCTGTTCGCCAAGCCCGTGCTGCTGGAGTACTTCCAGAACACGCTGTCGGCCGAGGACCGCGCCAAGCTCACGGTCGTCTCGCCTGACACCGGCCGCGTGCGCGTCGCCGACACCTGGTCCGATAGCCTGGGCGCACCGCTCGCCATCATCCACAAGCGGCGCGACCCGAACGTCGCCAACCAGGTCACGGTCAACGAGATCGTCGGTCAGGTCGAGGGCCGGGTCTGCCTGCTCGTCGACGACATGATCGACACCGGCGGCACGATCGTCAAGGCGGCCCAGGCGCTCAAGGCCAACGGGGCGGAGCGTGTCATCGTCGCGGCGACGCACGCGATCTTCAGCGACCCCGCCGCCGAGCGGCTGCAGGACCCCTCGATCGATGAGGTCGTCGTCACCGACACCGTACCGCTGCCCCCCGAGAAGCGCTTCCCGGCCCTCACGATCCTCCCGATCGCGCCGCTGCTGGCCCGCGCCATCCGCGAGGTCTTCGAGGACGGTTCGGTCACGAGCATGTTCGACGGCGCCGCCTGAGGAACGACTCCCTTCAGTTCGCAGGAGATCCATAGACTCCTGCAAGGATCGCCCTCTCGGGGCCCGCTTTCCTGAGTTCATCGCCCCGCGCCCTCGACCGGGCGGGCACGACAGAAGGAGGACCTCTCATGATCCGCACCACCGCCGTACCCCGACCGATCCGCGTCGGCGCCGCCGCCGCATCCGTCGCAGGGCTCGCCCTGCTGGCCGGGTGCGCCGGCCAGACGACCGATGAGGGGACGTCCTCGCAGCCGCCGGCCTCGGCCGACGCGGGCTCGTCCTCCGGGACGTACACCGACGGCACGTACACGGCCGAGGGAACCTACCAGACGCCCGAGACCGTCGAGAAGATCAGCGTCACGCTGACGCTCGAGTCGAACACGGTCACCGCCGTCGAGGTGACCGGCGACCCGCAGGCCCGCGAGACCGAGCAGTACCAGAGCGAGTTCATCGGCGGCATCAAGGACGAAGTCGTCGGGAAGAACCTCGACGACCTGTCCGTCGACCGTGTGGGCGGCTCTTCCCTGACCAGCGGCGGCTTCAACGCGGCGGTGGCCGAGATCCGGACCGAAGCCGCATCATGACCCCCGCCGGCCCGCTCGTCCACTCCTGGACGTTCGAGGCGATCGGCACCGTCTGGCGGATCGACACCGCCGACCCCCTGGATGATGGCGTCCGTGAGGAGATCACGGACGCCATCGCCGTATTCGACGGCGAGTGGTCCCGCTTCCGCGTGGACTCGCTCGTGCGGCGGCTGGGGGAGAGCGGCGGCATGGTCCCCGCGCCCGTCGACGCCGGGCCGATGCTCGACGCCTACGACGCGCTCGATTCCGCCACCTCGGGCGCCGTGAACCCGCTCGTCGGGGAGAGCCTCGCGCGCCGCGGGTACGACGCCGCGTACTCCCTGATCGACCGGGGCGCCGTCGCCGCGCCGCAGGACTGGCGGGCGATCGTGGACTGGTCGGACGCCGCCCTCCGCCTGACGGAGCCCGCCGTCCTCGACGTGGGCGCCCTCGGCAAGGGACGCCTCGTCGACCTCGTCATCGCCAGGATCCCCGAAGGTGCCGCCGTCGTCGATGCGGGCGGCGACATCGCGGTCCGCGGCGCGACCCAGCGGATCGCGCTGGAGCACCCCTACGACACGTCCCGCGCGATCGGGGTGTGGCAGGTGACGGATGCCGCCCTCTGCGCCTCGGCGGTCAACCGCCGCGCGTGGGGCGACGGGCTGCATCACGTCCTCGACGCGCGCACCGGTGAGCCGGTGCGCGCCCACGCCGCGACCTGGGCGGTGGCGTCCGATGCCATGACGGCGGATGCGGTCGCGACGGCGTTGTTCTTCGACGGCGGTCCTCGGCTGGCCGCAGAATGGGGAGTCGCCTGGGTGCGCATGCGCACCGACGGCTCCGTCGAATGGTCCCCCCGATGCGAAGCGGAGTTGTTCTCGTGATCTCATCCCTCAGTGCCGCATGGAGTCGCGTGTTCGGCGTCCTCGGCAGGTTGTCCATGTACCGCCTCGTGCTCTTCGCGCTCTCGGCGCTGGCCGTGATCACCCTGGCGGTGTCCCTCGCGGGCGGGGTGTCGGTGGCCCCGCTGGAGTTCGTCGTCACGCTCGCCGTGCTGGCCGTCTCGATCGCCCTCGTCGACGCCGTCGCCCAGCGCATCGTCCGCCGCCCGTGGCGGATCGAATCCGCCCTCATCACGGCGCTGATCCTCGTGTTCGTCCTGCGCCCCACCCTCGAGCCGCTGCCGCTCGTCGGCGTCGCGGTCGCGGGCGCTCTCGCCTCGGCATCCAAGTACGTGCTCGCCTGGCAGGGCCGGCACATCTTCAACCCGGCCGCCGTCGGCGCGACCGCCCTCACGATCATCAGCATCTGGGCGCCCGACCTCGGGTCGGCGGCGTGGTGGGTCGGCAACCCGCTGCTCGCCCTGCCGGTGCTGCTCCTCGGGCTGGTCGTGCTCGTGCGCACCGAGAAGGTGCGGGTCGTCGGCCTGTTCCTCGTCGTCGCGATCGCGGTCGCGTTGCTGCGCACGATCGTGCAGGCCCAGTCGGCGGGGTTCGCCCTCGACCCGGGGATGACCTTCTCGGCGATCATTCTGTCGTCGCCGTTCCTGTTCCTCGGCGCGTTCATGCTCTCGGAGCCGCTCACCCTGCCGCCGCGCCGCTGGCAGCAGTTCGTCGTGGCGGCCGTCGTCGGTGTGCTCGCCGGGTGGCCGATCTCCCTCGGCGAGATCACCCTCGGCCAGGAGCGCGCTCTGCTCGTCGGGAACCTCGTCGCCTTCGTCTTCGCGATGCGTACGGCCGTGCGGCTGACGATCGTCGAGCGCACCCCGCTCACCCCGAGCGTGCGCGAGTACAGCTTCCGCGCCGAGCGCCCGGTGCGCTTCGCCCCGGGGCAGTACCTCGAGCTCGAGGTTCCCCACGCGCACCCCGACTCCCGAGGGACCCGGCGCGAGTTCAGCATCCTCTCGTCCCCGGCCGAGCTGCCGCTCGTGAAGATCGCGATGCGCGAAGGATCGCAGTCCAGCTACAAGAAGGCGCTCGCCACGGTCGAGCCCGGCGACGAACTCGCGATCACGGGGATCTGGGGCGACTTCGTCCTGCCGCGACGCGCCGACGCGCCCGTGCTGATGGTGGCGGCGGGCATCGGCGTGACGCCGTTCGTGTCCCAGCTGCGTCACCTGCGCCTCAGGCAGGAGCGACGCGACGTCGTGTTCGTCTACGTCGCCTCGGCCAGCGAGGAACTCGCGTTCCGGGACGACCTCGAGGCCGCCGGCATCCCGGTCATCGTCGTCACGCGCGACGAACCCGCGGACCTTCCGGCGGGCTGGACGTGGGCGGGCGGTTCGCGCCTCGACGCCGACGGGCTGTTGCGCCTGGTTCCCGACATCGACCGCCGTCACGCCTACGTGTCGGGCCCGCCGGCGCTAATCGCGACCCTCACCCCGGCCCTCGAGCGGGCGAAGTCGATCACGACGGACGCGTTCAGCGGTTACTGAGCGGGGGAGTCGGGGCGGGCGGGCATCCGCACCTCGAAGGTCGTCGAACCGGGCTCGGAGGCCACGGCGATACGGCCGCCGTGGCCCTCGACGATCGCCTTGACGATCGAGAGCCCGAGCCCCGTGCCGCCGGTCTGGCGCGCGCGGGACGAGTCGGCGCGCGAGAACCGCTCGAACAGGTCGCCGACGACGGTGGGGTCGATGCCGGGCCCGTCGTCGTGGACGCGCAGGACCGCGTCGCCGTCCTCCGACGCCACGGTCGTCGTCACGCGGGTGCCGGCGGGGGTGTGGACCCGGGCGTTGGCGAGCAGGTTCGCCGCCACCTGGTGCAGCCGTCCGGCGTCGCCGGCGACGATGACGGGCTCGTCGGGCACCTCCAGCACCCACTCGTGGTCGGTGCCGGCCACCCGCGCGTCCGAGACGGCTTCCACGGCGAGGCGGGTGAGATCGACGGCGCTGTAGACGAGCTCGGTGCCCTCGTCGAGGCGAGCGAGCAGCAGCAGATCCTCGACGAGGGCCGTCATGCGCAGCGACTGCGCCTGGATGCGTTCCAGCGACTCCCGGGTGGTGTCGGCGACGACACCGGCGGCCGTGTTCCCGCTCGCTTCGGCGTGACGGATGCCGCGCAGCGAGAGCTCGGAGTATCCCCGGATCGAGGCGAGGGGAGTGCGCAGTTCGTGGCTGGCATCCGCGACGAACGCGCGCATGCGCTCCTCGTTGCGCTGGCGCGCGGCGAGGGAGGTCTCCACGTGGTCGAGCAGGGTGTTGAGGGCGTGCCCCACCTGACCGACTTCGGTGTGGGTGTCGGTGTCCTCGTCGGGAACGCGCTCGGTGATCGTGACGGCACCCTCCGCCAGGGGCTGCGCCGCGACCCGAGAGGCGGTCGATGCGACGGAGCGCAGGGGAGCGAGGGCGCTGCGGATGAGGAGCGCGATGACCGCGGCGAGCACGAGCAGGCCGCCGGTGGTGAGGAGGGCGACGGTCGTGACGATGCGGGCGCTGACGCTCGTGACCTCCGACGTCGGCAATCCGAAGATGCTGGAGTACGGGCCGATCCGCAGCCGGTAGTCCCCGAGACCCGCGACAGTGGCGTCGGCCCAGTCGTTGCCGTCCGGGGCGCTGATCTGGATGTTGCGGGTGTCGAGGGTCCGGACTCCGCCCTCCGCATCCACGTAGGCGGCGGTGGGGCCTGCGAGGTTGTTCACGACGAGCAGGGTTCCCCGCTCCGGCCGGCTCGCCTCGAGGATCTGGTCGGCGCGGTGGCTGTAGTCGAGTGCGATCGAGTCCTGCACCCCGGTGACCTTCGCGTCGAGGTTCTCACGCAGGATCGACTCGAGCACCGTACCGGTGCCGAGTCCGACGGTGATGAGGATGACCGACACGAACGACACGACCGCCGTGATCAGCCGCGCCTGCAGGCTCCAGCGGTGCCGACGGCGACGACGGGACGTCGTGCTCACTGGCTCGCTTTGATCATGTAGCCGACGCCGCGGACCGTGTGGATGAGCGGCTCCTTGCCCGCATCGATCTTCTTGCGCAGGTAGGAGATGTAGAGCTCGACGACGCTCGAGCGGCCGCCGAAGTCGTAGTTCCAGACACGGTCGAGGATCTGCGCCTTCGAGAGCACGCGGCGCTGGTTGCGCATGAGGTAGCGCAGCAGTTCGAACTCGGTCGCGGTGAGCTCGATCTCGTCGTCGCCGCGGAAGACCTCGTGCGAGTCCTCGTTGAGCGTGAGGTCGCCGACGCGGAGGATCGGGTCGGCGGCACCGGCGGATGCCCCGGCACGGCGCATCAGCCCCCGCAGCCGCGCGACGACCTCCTCGAGGCTGAACGGCTTCGTGACATAGTCGTCACCACCGGCGGTGAGCCCGGCGACACGGTCACTGACGGAGTCCTTCGCGGTGAGGAAGAGCACCGGCACGTCGTCGCCGCCCTGGCGCAGACGCTGCAGCACCGACATCCCGTCGAGGTCGGGCATCATGATGTCGAGCACCATCGCATCGGGGGCGAACTCCCGCGCGGCGGTCAGGGCGTCGAAGCCGGAACCGGCGGTACGCACCTCCCAGCCCTCCATCCGCAGGGCCATCGAGAGCAGGTCGGTCAACATCTGCTCGTCGTCGACGACGAGGACGCGCAGGGGGGAACCGTCGGGGCGCTGGAGAACGGGGGCAGGCATGGTCATGACTCCATTCTCATGACCTCCCTATGACCGCGCTATGCCCCGGCTTCGGTCATGCTCGGTATTCCTGCTGCCGACGCGGATGCGGCGGGGACAGCAGGAAGGCGAGCAGCAGCATGAGGCACATCCCGATGACGGCGCCCAGCGTGTTGGCGACCACGTCGCGGACGTCGGCGACGCGGGAGTCGAGCAGGAGCGCCTGCAGGGTCTCGATCGCCGCACTGGCGAGCGCCCCCAGGATGGGCGCCAGCCACCAGCCGCGCACGCCGAACCACAGGACCGCGATCACCCCGAGGGGGACGAACATCGCGACGTTCGCGCCGAACTCGACGCGGTCGAACGTGATCCAGGCCGTCGAGGGACGCTCGGCGAACCACTCCAGCAGCCGGTTCAGTCCCGACGCGATGTCGGAACCGTACGGCGCCGCGCGCAGCGTCATCCAGCCGACCAGCCATGCGTAGAGGGCGGTCAGGACGGCGAGGACGATGCGCGCGGCGGCCCGGTGGACACGCAGCGCGGTGTCGCTGCGGCTCAGTGGGTGTCCTCGGCTTCGACTTCGCTGCGGTCGCCGGACCAGAGGGTGTGGAAGGTGCCGTCCTTGTCGATGCGCTTGTAGGTGTGGGCGCCGAAGAAGTCGCGCTGTCCCTGGATGAGGGCGGCGGGCAGGCGGTCGGCGCGCAGGCCGTCGTAGTAGGCGAGGGAGGAGCTGAAGGCGGGGGCGGGGATGCCGGCGGATGCCGAGATGCGGACGACCTCGCGCCAGGCGTCCTGCGTGCGGCCGAGGGCTTCGACGAAGTACGGAGCGGTGAGGAGGACGGGGAGGTCCGCTTCGGCGTCGTAGGCCTCGGCGATGCGGTTGAGGAACTGGGCGCGGATGATGCAGCCGCCGCGCCAGATCTTGCTGACGGCGCCGAGGTCGATGTTCCAGCCGTACTGGGCGGCGCCGGCGCGGATCTCGTCGAAGCCCTGGCTGTACGCCACGATCTTGGAGGCGTAGAGGGCGAGACGGACCTGCTCGATGAAGGCGTCGGCGTCGGCGACGGTGAAGTCCTCGGGGGAGGGTCCGGGGAGGCCGCCCGCGACATCGCGCTGCTCGCGGTGGCTGGAGAGCGACCGGGCGAAGGTGGCTTCGGCGATGCCGGAGACGGGCACGCCCAGGTCGAGGGCGGTCTGCACGGTCCAGGCTCCGGTGCCCTTGGCGCCGGCCTGGTCGACGATGACGTCGACGAGGGGCTTACCGGTGGCGGCATCCGTCTGGCGGAGCACCTCGGCGGTGATCTCGATCAGGTAGGACTCGAGCTCGCCGGTGTTCCACTCGGCGAAGATGTCCGCGATCTCGGCGGGGGACTTGCCGGTGCCGCGGCGGATGAGGTCGTACGCCTCGGCGATCAGCTGCATGTCGGCGTACTCGATGCCGTTGTGCACCATCTTGACGAAGTGTCCGGCGCCGTCGTGGCCGATGTGGGTGACGCACGGCTCACCCTCGGCGACCGCGGCGATGGACTTCAGGATGGGGCCGAGGGTGACCCACGCCTCGTCGGGACCGCCGGGCATGAGGGACGGACCGTTGAGGGCGCCCTCCTCGCCGCCGGAGACACCCATGCCGACGAAGTTGTAGCCCGCCTCCGAGACCGCCTTCTCGCGGCGGATCGTGTCGGTGAACAGGCTGTTGCCGCCGTCGATGATGATGTCGCCGGGCTCGAAAACACGCATCAGCTCGTCGATGACCGCGTCCGTGGGCTTGCCGGCCTTGACCATGATGATCGCGGTGCGCGGCTTCTGCAGCGACGCGGCGAACTCCTCGTAGGTGAACGCGGGGACGAACTCGGCCTCGGGGTGCGCCTCGAGCAGCTCGTCGGTCTTCGAACGCGACCGGTTGAACACCGCGACCGTGTTTCCCTCACGCGACGCGAGGTTGCGGGCGAGGTTCGAGCCCATCACCGCAAGACCGACGACGCCGATGTTCGCGGGACCCTGTGCAGAGCCGGTCGACGCCGACTCGGGCTGGGTGGGGCGGTCGACCTCTTCGGGCTGCGGTGCCCCCTCGTGCTGCTGCGTCGCCTCGTGCGGAGCCTGATCCTGATCCGTCGAGGGGCCGGTGGGGGAGGGGGTCGACGACATACGGGGCTCCAGGTCTACGTGAGGTGTGAGCGGAATGGGATGGGTGCCGGTGACCGGCGGTCCCCTCCGGTCACTGTATCCGCTGGACCGAGAGGGGCGATCGCGTGTGACGCGGTCAGTCCTTGTAGCTGCGACCCATCGAGAAGAAGGCGCCGACGACGCAGATGGCGGTGGCCGCGCTCAGAGCTCCGACGAACCAGAGCAGTGCGTGCGACATCCATCCGTAGTCCATGGGTCCTCCGTGTCTCGGGGGTGAGGGGCTGAGATTCCATCGTATCCGGCGCGCTGATAGACTCGTCTCGAACTTCGGCGAGGGATGCGGCGCATCCGTGATCGACGCGGTGAAGCAGGCTTCGCGGCTTTCCTCACGCGCATGCGTTCGAGTCGAACCACAGACCACGTCTGGGCCGCATCGGCCCGGGTACAGACGAGGCCGTACCGGCCCCGATTGACTGGGCCGTGATGGCCCGCAAGGAGAACACTCATGTCGACTGAGACCGACACCAAGGTCGTCGCCGAGCTGCGCGAGCAGTTCGGTAAGGGCTTCGCCCGCCGTCTGCGCGCGGCCGGCAAGATCCCCGCTGTCATCTACGGCCACGGCACGGACCCCGTGCACGTCGCGCTTCCGGGCCACCAGGTCTCGCTGCTCATCCGTCGCGCCAACGCGCTGCTCGAGCTCGAGATCGCCGGCAAGCAGCAGCTCACGCTGGTCAAGGATGTCCAGAAGGACCCCGTGCACCAGATCATCGAGCACATCGACCTCCTCGTCGTGAAGAAGGGCGAGAAGATCCAGGTCGACGTCCCCGTCTCCGTCGTCGGCGAGCCGTTCCCCGGCACGATCGCGACGCTCGAGAACACGACCGTTGCGCTCGAGGTCGAGGCCACCCACATCCCGCAGAACATCGAGGTCTCGGTCGAGGGCCTCGAGGACGGCACCCACATCACCGCCGGTGAGCTGACGCTGCCCCGCGGTGCCACGCTGGTGACCGAGGCCGACACGCTCGTCGTCGGTGTCGCGCTGCCGCCGGCTCCCGTCGAGGACGAGGCGGAGGAGTCCGAGGAGGGCGCCGAGGCCGAGGGCGACGAGGCGCCTGCCGCCGAGGAATCCGCCGAGTAAGACGAACACGTTCGAAGCCCGTCGCCGCTGTTGCTGCGACGGGCTTCGTCGTCGGAAGGGACGGTCATGGCCGACACCTGGTTGATCGTGGGGCTCGGGAATCCGGGACCGCGCTACGAGGCGACGCGTCACAACGTCGGGCAGATGGTGATCGACGAGCTCGCGCGGCGGCGTTCCGAGACGCTGCGCTCGCACAAGGCGAACGCGCGGGTCGCCGAGACGTGGCTGCGGCCCGGGGGGCCGAAGCTGGTGCTCGCGAAGCCCAACTCGTTCATGAACGTGTCGGGTGGTCCGGTGTCGGCGCTCGCGGCTTTCTACGGCGTGCCGGCGGAGCGGGTCGTGATCGTGCACGACGAGCTGGACATCCCCTTCGACTCCCTCAAACTGAAGGTCGGCGGCGGTCACGGCGGGCACAACGGCGTCCGTGACGTCGCGAAGGCGCTCGGCACGCCGGAGTTCCCGCGGGTGCGGGTCGGCATCGGGCGTCCGCCGGGGCGTCAGGACCCCGCCGATTGGGTGCTCGATCCGTTCGGGGCCGCGGAACGCCCGAACCTCCCGATCGCGATCGCGGATGCGGCGGATGCCGTGGAGCAGCTCGTCGAGGAGGGGCTGCTCGCCGCGCAGCAGCGTCACCACGCTCCGCGCGCCTGACGGTCACGTGTGTTCACGTGGTTCGCGATTCGGTGACGGCGGCGACGGACATCCGTGCGTCTGTGGAGGATGTCTGGCGATGCTTCACCGTCGGTCGGAGCGCATGGTGGCCTGAAATGCGCTTCGACGCGGTTGTCGGTTCGCCGCTCGTGGAAACGTGGGTCGAGGACGGGCGTCAGGTCACTGCGGAGGGAACTATCACGCAGTGTGCGCAACCGCACCTTCTCGGCTTCTGCTGGACCGAAAGTGGGTGGGAAGGCTCTCTCGACGTCGTGATCGAACTCGTCGGTCATGGTGATTCGACGTCGGTGAGACTGACCGAATCGGGATTCTCGCGCGTGGGGACCCCGCACTCGCTGCCGTCGGAACACGAGGCGGGGTGGCGGTATCACCTGGCGCGGCTCAAGCGTGCGAGCGAAGCTCGCGCGATCGACGTTGAGGTTCCGTGAGCGCGACCGGCGATGCAATCCCGGGGACGTCGCTGATGGCGGCTCGCCGCGGCGCGAACCTCAAAAGGGTGCGGGTCCCGCGGGCGGGTGGGGTGGTGGCGCGGCAGGGGTGAAGGCGACGGCCGGGGTGGGGGCGTCTTCGCGGTAGGTCCTGCCGAGGGGTGAGGTCCATTCGAGGACGCCACCCTTGAGTTGTCGGACCCGCCATGCGGTGAACTGCTTCATGGAGTGGTGCCGTTGGCAGAGGTGGGCGAGGTTCGACAGTTCGGTTCGTCCACCGAGGGCGTGATCGTGGGTGTGGTCGACTTCGCAGCGGATGGCTGCGACGCGGCATCCGGGGAACCGGCAGTGCTGGTCCCGGGCTTGCAGGAACCGGCGCATCCCCGACGGGACTCGGTACGAATCGGTCGACACGGTGACCCCGGTGGTCGGGTCGTGGAACAGGCGCTCCCACATCCCGGTGCCGCCGGCGAATGTGCGCGCCGTCGCGGGGTCGATGGGGGAGCGCCCGGCGAGGTCGCATGGCCCATCGTCTTCTCCGGTAAGGGTGGCGGCGGGCACGAGCACCTGCACACGTGCGCGGATCGCACCCAGCGGCCCGGCGGTGGTGTCGCGGGTGTCATCGAGGGCGGGTTCTCCCGCCAGGAGCAAGTCCGCGAACACGTCAGCGCGGACCTGGTCGGTGGACCGCTGGTCGGTGGCGATGATCGCGGCGGCGTCGCCGTCGCGATCGCCGTCAGTGTCGCCGTCGCTGGCGGCTTCCCCGAAAGCGACACCCGCACAGCCGCGCGCAGCGGCGCGTTCGTCGCGGGTGTCGATGATCGCGCGTGCCTGCTGCGTGAGCCGGTCGTGGATCCCTTCGGCGATCACCGTCGGGACGGTTGCGACGACGTCGCTCATCCCGTCTCGCCCCGGCACGATCCGCACGCACCGCCCGGCGGCAGCCTGCTCGTGCCGTTCCGCGAACGAGCGGGGGTGCATCCGGTGGGCGAGGATCTCGAGCTCGCCTCGCACCCGGTTCGGGGTGTCTCGCTCGCATCGGCCGATCGCGACCTGTTCGAACTCGGTCCACATCTCGGCCGGCAGGCTCGTTCCGGTTTCGAGGATCGCGATCGCATGGCCCCGAACGATGCGACCTTGCTCCCATGCCTCGACCGTCGCCGGGAACCCTTCGATCAACGTCCGCGCCTCACCGATCCGCCGCTGCACGGTGCGATCGGTGACGCGCATGACCCCGCCGACCTCCGCCGCGATCGACCGCAACGCCATGTCGTGCACCTGCACACGAGCGTTGCGTTGCGCGGTCTGCGCTTCGGCCAACCGGCCCGCGGCGGCCAGTATCCGCAACTCCGCGATCTGCGCGGACGCCACCTCGCGTGCCACACTCGCGACGTCATCGACGATCGCCATCAGCGTGGCGGCGAAGTCGTCTTCGAGGGGGAACATTTGTTCTATTCTAGGTTTGGTTCAGATGGTAAGCAAGTAGTATTTTCGAACTAAAGATCCTCTCGCCCCGACCGAAGGGGAACCAATGTTCGATCCCATGACGCACCTCGCCCGCCTCGCCGACCCCGGTGTCCGACGCGCCGCGTAGACTTCCCCGGTGACAATTCCCGGGATCGTGCGCGCCCTCGAACAGGCTGACAGCTTCCGGGAGGCCCTCGACGGCGCCGGCTCGGACGTCGACTTCTCGGCGGTGACCGGACTCGACGCCCCGCTGCTCGCCGGTCTCCTCGAACGACGCGCCGCGTCGGGACGGCCTCCCGTGCTGCTCCTCGTCGCGCCCACCGGACGCCGCGCCGAGAGCATCGGCTCGGCGCTGCAGTGCCTGCTTCCCGACGCCGTCGTGCGGCACTTGCCGGCATGGGAGACCCTGCCGCACGAGCGTCTCAGCCCCAGCGCTGAGACCGTCGGTCGGCGGCTGAGCGTCCTCCGCGACGCGGCCGACTGGGACGGTCGCACCCCCCTCGTGGTCACGGCATCCGTCCGCGGCGCGCTGCAGCCGATCGCGGCGGGACTGACGGATGCCGGTGTCGTCCGGCTCGAGCTCGGATTACGCGGGCAGGAGCTCGACGACATCGTCCACCGACTCGTCGACCTCGCCTACCACCGGGTCGACATGGTCTCGCGACGAGGCGAGTTCGCCGTCCGCGGCGGCATCCTCGACGTGTTCCCGCCCGTCGCCGACCACCCCTACCGGGTGGACTTTTTCGGCGACGAGATCGATCAGATCCGCGCCTTCTCCGTCGCCGATCAGCGCTCCCTGCCCGGCGAGGTGCGCGAAGTGACCCTCCTCCCGAGCCGGGAGCTACTCCTCACCGACGCCGTCCGCGAGCGGGCCGCCGCCCTGCGGGATCGGATGCCGGGACTCGGCACCATGCTCGAGAAGATGAGCCAGGGCATCCCGGTCGAGGGCATGGAGTCGCTGCTGCCCGCCGTCGCCGACGCAGTCCTTCCGCTCGTGGACTACCTGCCCGAAGGCGCGGCGGTGGCCGTCGTCGACCCCGAGCGCGCCGTCACCCGTGCCATGACGCTCGCCGAGACGAACCGCGAGTTCCTCGAAGCCGCGTGGAGCGCGGCGACCGCCGGCGCCGAGAGCCCCGTCGACCTCGGCGCGGGCGACTTCCTCACCCTGCCCGAGCTGCGCGAGGCCTCCGCCTCCCGTCAGGGCGTGTGGTGGACGCTCAGCACCTTCGATTCGGGGGCGTCGGATGCCGCCGCCGAGGGCCTCGTCGAGCGTGCGGATGCGGCGGTTCGGATCCCCGCCTCTGCCGTCCCCTCGTTCCAGGGCAACATCGACGGCGCGACGGAGCACATCGGCAACCTGCTGAGCGCGGGTTGGCGCGTCGTGGTCGCGGCATCCGGAACCGGCCTCGTCGACCGCTCGCGCGACGTCCTCGCCGAACGCGGACTCGCCGCACGCGCGGTCGACGCGGTGACCGACGTCCCCGATGCGGGGATCGCGGTCGCGACCGTCGCGACCCTCGAAGCAGGATTCCTCTTCGCCGACGCCAAGCTCGCCGTCTTCACCGAGAGCGACTTCTACGGACGCACGATCGGCGCCGACTCGCGCGTCGTCAAGAAGCTCGCGTCGCGTCGACGCAACGTCGTCGACCCGCTGCAGCTGAAGCCCGGCGATCACGTCGTCCACTCGACCCACGGCATCGGCCGGTTCGTCGAGCTCGTGCAGCGGGAGGTCTCCTCGGGCGGTCGCAACGCGGTCAAGAGCAAGCGCGAGTACCTCGTGCTCGAGTACGCGCCGTCCAAGCGCGGACACCCGGGCGACAAGCTCTTCGTCCCGACCGACCAGCTCGACCTGCTGTCGCGGTACGTCGGCGGCGAGGCGCCGCAGCTGTCGAAGATGGGCGGGTCGGACTGGGCCGCCGCCAAGGGCAAGGCGCGCCGTGCCGTCCGCGACATCGCCGTCGAGCTCGTGAAGCTGTACTCGGCGCGGATGGCGTCGAAGGGTTACGCGTTCGGTCCCGACACCCCGTGGCAGCGCGAGCTCGAAGAGGCGTTCCCCTTCGCGGAGACCCCCGACCAGCTGCAGACGATCGACGAGATCAAAGCCGACATGGAGAAGCCGATCCCCATGGACCGCCTGCTCTCGGGAGACGTCGGCTTCGGCAAGACAGAGGTGGCCGTGCGCGCCGCGTTCAAAGCGATCCAGGAGGGAAAGCAGGTCGCGATGCTCGTGCCGACCACCCTCCTCGCCAAGCAGCACCTCGAGACGTTCACCGAGCGCTTCGCCGGCTTCCCCGTCAAGGTCCGGCCGCTGTCGCGGTTCCAGACCGCGAAGGAGGCGAAGGACACGCTCGCGGGCCTCGCCGACGGCACCGTCGACATGGTCATCGGCACCCACCGCATCCTCACCGAGAAGGTCGTGTTCAAGGACCTCGGCCTCATGATCATCGACGAGGAGCAGCGGTTCGGCGTCGAGCACAAGGATGCGCTGAAGAAGCTCAAGACCAACGTCGACATCCTCGCCATGAGCGCGACGCCCATCCCGCGCACGCTCGAGATGGCGGTCACCGGCATCCGCGAGATGTCGACGCTCGCGACGCCGCCCGAGGAGCGACATCCGATCCTCACCTACGTCGGTCCTCGCAGCGACAAGCAGATCGCCGCCGCCATCCGACGCGAGCTGCTGCGCGAGGGGCAGGTGTTCTTCGTGCACAACCGGGTCTCATCGATCCAGCGGGTCGCGGCGCAGCTCGCCGAGCTCGTCCCCGAGGCGCGCATCGTCGTCGCCCACGGGCAGATGGGGGAGCACGCCCTCGAGCAGGTCGTCGACGACTTCTGGGAGCGCCGCGCCGACGTGCTCGTCTCGACGACGATCATCGAGACCGGCCTCGACATCTCCAACGCGAACACGATCATCATCGACCGCGCCGACAAGTACGGCCTTTCGCAGCTGCACCAGCTGCGCGGCCGCGTCGGACGTGCCCGCGAGCGCGCGTACGCGTACTTCCTCTACGACGAGAACAAGCCCCTGAGCGAGACCGCCGCCGACCGCCTCGAGACGATCGCCGTCAACAACGACCTCGGCTCGGGCATGCAGGTCGCCCTCAAGGACCTCGAGATCCGCGGCGCGGGCAACCTCCTGGGCGCCGAGCAGGCGGGGCACATCGCCGGCGTCGGATTCGACCTGTACCTGCGGATGATCGGCGAGGCGGTCGCGACCTTCCGCGGCGAGGACACCGAGGGGCCGACCGAGCTCCGGCTCGAGCTCCCCGTGCAGGCGCGCATCCCCGAGTCGTACATCGACAGCGAGCGGCTGCGTCTCGAGGCGTACCAGAAGCTGTCGGCCGCGGCATCCGTCACCGCGGCGGACGACGCCATCGACCTCGTGCTCGAGGAGCTCACCGACCGCTACGGTGCCCCGCCCGCGGGGGTCGAGGGCCTCATCTCGATCGCGCGGCTGCGTCGCCGCGCCGCGCAGTCGGGCCTGTCCGACGTCGTCGCGATGGGACCGAACCTCCGCATCGCGCCGGCGCACATCCCGGACTCGATCCGGGTCCGGCTGCAGCGCCTGCACCCCAAGGCCAAGGTCGTCTCGGGCGGCGAGGCGATGGTCGTTCCGATGCCGACCGCCGGGGGCGAGCCGCTCGCCGACGCCGACCTCATCGCGTGGACGGCGCAGCTGCTCGATCAGATCTTCCCGCTCCCGGTCGCCGAGAGCGCGAACGCCTGAGACGGCTCGTCCCGCCCGCGACGGTGGACCATCAGGGGCCGGACGCGCCGTGTCGAGGGATGCCGGGGCTCACCCGGTGTTCTGCAGTCCGGCGGCGACCCCCGAGACCGACAGCAGCAGCAGCCGCTGCAGGTCGGGGTCGACCTGGCCGCCCGCCTGCGTCTCGCGGAGACCGCGCAGCGCGCGAAGCTGCAGGAGCGAGAGCGCGTCGACGTAGGGGCTGCGCATCTTCACCGCGCGCCCCAGCACGGGACGGTTCGACAGCAGCCCGGTGCCGCCTGTCAGGCGCACGACCCAGTCGCGGGTGAGGGTCATCTCGTCGCGGACGAGCGCGGCGAGGTCGTCGCGGTCGCCGAGTTCGAGATAGTGACGGGCGATCCGGTCGTCGGTCTTGGCGAGGCTCATGGCGACGTTGTCGATGAGGGTCCGGAACAGCGGCCACTCCTCGTACGCGCCCCGCAGCGTGGCCTCGTCGCCGACCGCGTCGAGCGCCGTCCCGAGGCCGAACCAGCCGGCGAGGTTGATGCGGGCCTGCGTCCACGCGAACACCCACGGGATCGCCCGCAGGTCGGCGAGGGACTCCACCGACAGGCCGCGGCGCGCCGGACGCGAGCCGAGCGCGAGCAGCCCGATCTCCTCCATGGGGGTCACCTGGGCGAACCACGGCGCGAAGCCGGGCGCCTTCACGAGGGAGAAGAACCGCTCGCGCGAGGCAGCGTCCATCGTCGCCGCGACCGAGGCGTAGCGCTCGGCCGCCGACCGGTTGCGGTCCTCGATCGAGGGGGCCGAGGCGAGCAGGGTCGCGGCGGCGACCTGGTCGATGTGGCGCATCGCGATCGCGGGGTCGCCGTAGCGGGCGAAGATGACCTCGCCCTGCTCGGTGAGCTTGAACCGGCCGTCGACGGAGTGGGGCGGCTGCGCGAGGATCGCGGAGTTCGCCGGTCCGCCGCCGCGGCCGAGGGCGCCGCCGCGCCCGTGGAACAGGGTCAGCTCGATGCCCTGCTCGACCGCCCAGGCCGAGATCTCCGCCTGTGCCTCGTACAGCGCGAGGTTGGCGGCGACGGGGCCGACGTCCTTCGACGAATCGGAGTAGCCGAGCATGACCTCGAGCCGACGACCGGTCGCCTCGAGCCGGGACGCGAACGCCGGGTGGTCGACGATCTCGGCGAGGATCCCGGGGGCGGCCTGCAGGTCTGCGAACGTCTCGAACAGCGGGATGACGTCGAGCACCGGGGGAGTGCCGTCGGGACCCACGGCGTGCCGGGCGAGGGTGTGGACGGCGGCGAGGTCGTCGGCGGACTGCGTGAACGAGACGATGTAGCGGCCCGCGGCCCGCGGCCCGTACCGGTCCTGCAGGAACGCGATGGTGCGGAAGACCTCGAGCACCTCCTCGGTCAGCTCCGAGCGCGCACCGCCCGCTTCGAGCTCGGCGAGCACCTTGGCGTGCACGGCCGAGTGCTGGCGCACCTCGAGCTCGGTGAGGTGGAACCCAAAGGTCTCGACCTGCCAGATGAGGTGCTGCAGGTGTCCGTAGGCCTGACGGGGAGCGCGCGCCGCGACGAGGGAATCCTGCAGGACCCGCAGGTCGGCGAGCAGGTGTTCGGGATCGCGGTAGGCGAGGTCGGCGTTGCGGGTGCGCGTCGCGGCGATCTTGCGGGCGAGCAGCAGCATGATGCGGCGGTACGGCTCGTTGGGGGAGCGCTTCGCGATCTCGGCCGCCGCCTCCTCGTCGGCATCCTTCAGCCGCTGCCACAGTGCGAGCAGCTCCGGCGTGGGCGGGGTGGACTCGGCGTCGAGGGTCAGCGTGCGCCCCACCCGGTTCGCCGTGTGCTCGAGTCCGAGCAGGACGTGCTCGCTCGCGATCGCGGCGGCCTTGCGCGTCGTCTTCGCCGTCACGAACGGGTTGCCGTCGCGGTCGCCGCCGACCCAGGAGCCGATGCGCATGAAGGGGCGCGCGAGGGGCGGGCGGGCCCCGGCATCCTCCCCCTGCAGGACGTCGTCGATGCGGCGGTAGACGTGCGGGATCGACGTGTACAGCGTCTCGTCGAAGATCGCCATGACGGCGCGCACCTCGTCGGTCGGCGACGGCTTCTCGGCGCGCAGCGGCGCGGTGCGCCAGAGGGTGTCGACCTCTTCGAGCATGCGACGCTCGGCGCGGCGGCGGTCGGGGCTGTCGGCCTCCGCGGCATCCCGTTCGCGCAGCAGATCGGCGAGGCGACGGATGCTGTTCGACACCGCACGGCGTCGCGCCTCGGTCGGGTGCGCCGTGAAGACGGGGTGGAAGCGCAGGCCCTGCAGCCGTTCGAGGGCGCCCTCCCGCCCGATCTCCTCGGACAGCCGCCGGTACGCCGAGACGATCGAGTCGCCCGCGTCGCGGGTGTCGCCGCGACCGCTGCGCTCGCGGAGAACTCGCACGCGCTGGTGCTCCTCGGCGAGGTTCACGAGGTGGAAGTAGCAGGTGAAGGCGCGGGCGACCTCCTCAGCGCGCTCCAGAGTGAAGGCGTCCGCGATGGATGCCGCGCGCGCGAACGCCTCGGGGGTCGGGTCGGTGTACGCCTGGATCGTCGCGACGCGCAGTCGCTCGACGTCCTCGAACAGACCGGGCGAACCGCTCTCGCGCAGCACGCGCCCGAGCAGCGCGCCGAGCGTGCGCACATCGGCGCGCATCCGTTCGGGGATCTCCTGCTCGGCTTCGTAACGTCCGACGAGGTCGATGGCTTCGGTGGGGGTCGGTTCGTGCACCGTTTCACGTTAGCGAGGATTGCGAGCGACATTTTCCGCGTGACGGTGGATGCCGGTGCCCGCTACCCTCACACGGCGACGACGCCCTGCGCGATGAGCACGACGGCGACGACCGCGCCGATGGCGGCGAGACCGAAGAGCACCGCTTCGGCGGGAGTGAACACCCGCGCCCGCTGCTGGCGACGACCGATCACGAAGAGGATCGTGCCGGGGACGATGATGACCAGGCACAGGAGCAGGTACGTCGCCCCCGCGGCCCACAGCAGGTACAGCGTGTAGAGCGTCGCGAGCACCGCGACAATCCCATCGCCGAGACGACCCCGGCGACCGTCTTGCACGGCGAGCTTGAGCGCGAACGCGGCGGAGAGGAAGAACGGGATGAGGGCCAGCGCGCTCGTGAGCTCGAGCGCCGCGTCGAACGCGTTCTGCGCGAACAGGACGACCACGAGCATCGCCTGCGCGAGGAGGGACGAGAGGGTGAGGGCGCCGGTGGGGGTGTCCTTGGCGTTGGTGCGCTGCAGGAACCGGGGCAGGTCGCCGGCGCGCGCCGCCGACAGCAGCACCTCGGCGGCCATGAGGGTCCAGGCGAGGTAGGCGCCGAGCACCGCGACGACGAGCGCGACCCCGATGAACGCGGCCCCCCAGCCGCCCACGGCGGTCTCGAGCACGCCGCCCATCGACGGCTGTCGGAGCCCCGCGATCTCCGCACGCGGGATGACACCGTACGAGACCACCGTGACCGAGGCGAAGACGGCGAGCACGCTCAGGAAGCCGAGGACGGTGGCGCGTCCGACATCCGATCGGCGTCGCGCGTGGCGCGAGTTGACGGTCGCCCCCTCGATCCCGATGAAGACGAACACCGTCACGAGCATCGTCGTCCGGATCTGCTCGCCGAGACCGGTGCCCGGGTCGCCCGACCAGTTCGCGGCGAACACGGCGGGATCGAAGACCGTGAGGCAGAGCACGACGAACACGACGATGGGCACCGTCTTCGCGATCGTGACGATCCGGTTGAGCGCCGCAGCCTCGCGGACGCCCCGACGGATGAGGACGTAAAAGAGCCAGATGCCGGCGGAGGAGATCGCCACCGCGAGCGGTGTGTTGCCCTCGCCGAGCGCGGGGAAGACGGCGCCCAGGGTGCCGGTGATGAAGACCCAGTAGAAGACGTTGCCCACGCAGGCGCTCGCCCAGTAGCCGAACGCGGCGAAGTAGCCGACGTAGTTGCCGAACCCCTCCTTCGCGTAGCTGAAGATGCCCGCGTCGAGGTCGGGCCTGCGGACCGCGAGCCGCTGGAAGACGAGCGCGAGCATGAACATGCCACCGCCGGCGATCGCCCAGGCGATCAGCGTGCCCGCGACTCCGGTCGATTCCGCGAAGGTCGCCGGGAGGGAGAACACCCCCGCGCCGATCATGGAGCCGACGACGAACGTGCTGAGTGTCAGGAGGGAGACGTGGGTCGCCTGCGCGGGTGCGGTGGGACCCGAGGCGGTGGGAGCGGGGGTCACCGTCCCACCCTACGCGCGGCGGTCCGCCGGGCCATCGCCGCGGGCGATCACCCCGGCCCGCGGCATCCCTCGTATCGTGTCGGTCATGACGGACGAGCCCTGCGAACCCCGCCGCGACCACTTGCGGGAGGCAGCGGAGACGATGCGCGCCGTGCGGGACCGGTGCGTCTGGACCCAGCGGATCGATCACGCCGACCTCGTGCCCTACCTGCAGGAGGAGGCGGCCGAACTCGTCGACGCCGTCGAGGCGGGCACCCGCGCGGACCTCAAGGAGGAGCTGGGTGACCTGCTGTGGCAGGTGCTCTTCCACGCCGAGATCGCCTCGCGCGACGAGACGGATCCGTTCGACATCGACGACGTCGCCGCGGCGCTCGCCGAGAAGATGATCCGTCGCCACCCGCACGTGTTCGGCGCCGCCGTCGCGACGACACCCGACGAGGTGCTGATCCACTGGAACGCGGCGAAGGCGGCCGAGAAGCGCACGCGCACGAGCGTCCTCGACGGGGTGTCGATGCACATGCCCTCGCTCGCCCTCGCGCAGAAGATGCTCGGGAAGGCCGCCCAGGTCGGGGTGACACCACCGCCGCCGTCACCGACGCCGTCGCCCGCCGACGAGGCGGAGCTGGGCGAGGCGCTGCTGGCGCTGGTCGCGCAGGCGAGGGATGCCGGCTGGGATGCCGAGCGCGCCCTGCGGCAGCGTCTGCGCGCGCTCGCCGAGGACGTCCGCGCGGCCGAGTCCCGCTGAGTCGCCCCGGGGCCTGCAGGCGCGGCCGCGGGAGCGCGGTCTGAGAGACTAGGACCGTGCCCTCCGTGAATCCGCCGCGCGGCATGCGCGACTTCCTCCCCGCCGACAAAGCCCGCCGCGAGCGGGTGCTCGCCGTCATCCGCGACCGCTACCGGGCGCACGGGTTCGACGAGATCGAGACCCCCGTCGTCGAGGACTACGAGCGGCTCCACGCAGGGATCGGCGGCGACAACGAGAAGCTCGCCTTCAACGTCCTGCGTCGCGGGCTCGACGCCGAGGCCATCCGCGCGGCCGCCGACGACCCGGCGGCCCTGTCCGACCTGGGGCTGCGCTACGACCTCACCGTGCCGCTGGCGCGGTTCTACGCGACCAACCGTGCACAGCTGCCGTCCGTGTTCCGCGCGATCCAGATCGCGCCGGTGTGGCGCGCGGAGCGGCCCCAGAAGGGGCGGTACCGCCAGTTCGTGCAGTGCGACATCGACATCATCGGCGACGCGACGGCCCGGGCCGAGGTCGAGCTGCTGACGGCGAGCCTCGACGTCCTCGAGGCGCTCGGTCTCGAGGGCGGCACGATCCGCATCAACGACCGCCGCGCCCTCGACGCGATGCTCGCCGCCTTCGGGTTCGCCGAGGCGGACCGCGCCGGCGTCCTCATCACGATCGACAAGCTCGACAAGGTGGGGCCGGCCGGGGTGGTCGCCGAGCTGCGCGACCGCGGCGCCGACGAAGGCGCCGTCACCGCGTTCGAGGCGTTCCTGACCCGTCCGCAGACGCGCGAGTACCTGCCCTTCGGCGAGGCGCAGATCCGCAAGGCGCTCCCCGAGGGTGTCTCGGACGAGATCGTCGGCCACCTGGTCGGCATCGGCGACGCGGTCGCCGCCGCGCGGGGGACCACCGACGTGCCCCTGCACTTCGACCCGTTCCTCGTGCGCGGCATGGGCTACTACACCGGCACGATCTACGAGCTCGCGCATCCCTCGGTCTCCTACTCGCTCGGCGGCGGTGGCCGGTACGACGGCATGATCGGCCGCTTCCTCGGCCAGGACGTGCCGGCGGTGGGCTTCTCCATCGGCTTCGAGCGGATCGTGGACCTCGTCGGAGCGGGGGAGGATGCCGCATCCGCTGCCGTCGTCCTCATCGCCGACCGCGACGTCCCCCTCGCCGAGCTCGCCGGCCACAAGGCGTTCTTCGTCGCGCAGGGCGCGCGTGTGCGCCTCGAGCAGCGGGCGAAGAACCTCAAGGGGCTGTTGGAGCGGTCCGCCGCCGACGGGTACACGTCCTTCGGCACCGTGTCCGCAGGCGCCCCGTCCGCGTCGATCGAGCTGCGTCCGCTCGGCTGACAGCGCTGCGCGGCGCTGCTAGCGTTCCGCGCCGGACCCGATCGCACGTCACCGCGACGTCGCCCGTCGTTCACCGGGGCGGTGTGGGATGCGGTGGTGCCACGTTCAGCTCGGACTCCGTTCCCCGTCGCCGTTGCCGCCGCCCTCGTGGTCGTCGGCGCCGTCGTCCTCGGCACCCGGGTCGCGCTCGCGCGGCAGGCGGCTATCGCGCGGCGGCGGATCGGAAAGCCGCTCGGTGACGCCGCCCCGACCGCCGACCGGGTCTGGCGGGCCGGACTCGGGGGCACGCCGCTCGAGCTCCTGCTGCTCGGCGATTCGATCGCGGCGGGTCTCGGGGCGCAGCACCGCAAGGAGACCCTCGGGGGACGCCTCGCGAAAGGTCTCGCGGGGGAGCTCGACCGGCCCGTGCGGCTGCGGACGGGGGCGGTCGTGGGTGCGGAATCGGCCGACCTCGCCGGCCAGATCGACGCGCTCCCGGCGGACTACCGTGCGGATGCCGCCGTCATCATCGTCGGCGGCAACGACGTGACGCACCGGGTGCCGGTCGCCGTGGCGGCGGCCCACCTCGCGGAGGCGATCCGCCGACTACGCGCCGTCGGCACCGCCGTCGTGGTCGGCACGTGCCCCGACCTGGGCGCCCTCCGCGCCGTGCCGCAGCCGCTGCGCAGCATCGGCTCCCGTGCGTCGCAGCAGCTCGCCACGGCCCAGGCCGACCGGGCGCGCGCCGAGGGCGCCGGCGTGGTGTCGCTGCGTCGCGCGGTCGGTCCGTTCTTCCGCATCGACCCCGACGGCATGTTCAGCCTCGATCGGTTCCACCCGAGCGCGCTGGGCTACCGGCGAACGGCCGAGGCGCTCCTGCCCGTCGTGCGCGACGCGATCACGCACGGCGGCGCAGACGCAGCAACCGGTAGACGCATCCCGCCAGCAGCACCCCGACCCCGATCGGCACCGACGGCCACGGCAGGGTGACGACGAGGACGACGCACCCGACGCCGCCGACGAGCTGCAGGAATCGCGGATACCGGCGGGCCGTGCCCCGCTGGCGGAACGCAGCGAGGTTGGCGACCGCGTAGTAGAGCAGCACGCCGAACGACGAGAAGCCGATCGCGCCCCGGATGTCGCCGAGCGCGATGACGGCGACGACGATCAGGACGACCGCGACCTCGGCGTTCCGCGGCACCCGGTGATGCTCGTCCACGGCGGCGAGGATCCGGGGAAGGTCTCCCTCCCGCGCCATCGCGAAGGCGGTCCGTCCGACGCCGGCGATGAGGGCGAGCAGGGCGCCGAGGGATGCCGCGGCGGCACCGATCCGGACGACCGGAGCCGCGGCATCCCACCCTGCGGCCTCGACAGTGGACACGAGCGGCGCGGTGGACGCGGCGAGCCCGTCGGGTCCGAGGGTGTGGAGGGCGACGACACCGATGACCGCGTACACGACGAGGGCGCCGCAGAAGGCGAGCACGACCGCCCGGGGGATCGTGCGGGCGGGGTCGCGCACTTCCTCGCCGAGGGTGGCGATGCGGGCGTAGCCGGCGAACGCGAAGAACAGCAGGCCCGCCGCCTGCAGGATGCCGAGGGGGCCGGAGCCGGCGATCCCGTCACCCCAGAGGGGACCGGGCGCGCTCGGTGCCGTGAAGCCCGCCACGGCGACGACGGTCAGCACGATCAGGACGACCGTGACGAGCACGCGTGTCAGCTGAGCCGTCCGCGTGATCCCGAAGAGGTTCACGGCGCCGAGCGCGAGGGCGGCGCCGGCGGCGACGGGTCGTTCCCACCCCGCGGGCGCGATGTAGGCCGCGAAGGTCAGCGCCATCGCGGCGCAGCTGGCCGTCTTCCCGATGACGAAGCCCCAGCCGGCGAGGAAGCCCCACCACGGCCCCAGTTCCGCGCGCCCGTAGGCGTAGACGCCGCCGGAGGTCGGATGGACGGCCGCGAGCTGCGCGGTCGAGGTCGCGTTGCCGAACGCGATGACGGCGGCCAGCGCCAGTCCGACGAGCAGCCCGGGGCCGGCGACGGCCGCCGCGGGCGGGAAGGCGGCGAAAACGCCCGCGCCGATCATCGAGCCGAGACCGATGACGACGGCGTCGCCGAGACCGAGGCGGCGCGCCAGAGCAGGGGAGGACACGGCGCGAGCGTACCGGAGTGGGGCGAACACCCAAGTAGTTATAGTTGCGCTATAATTACCGTATGTTATTCCGGGTCGACCCACAGAGCACCGTTCCGCTGTTCGCGCAGATCGCGGCCGGGCTCCGCGCCGAGATCACCGGCGGCCGTCTCGGGGCAGGAGAGCGACTCCCCGCCGCACGCGAAGTCGCCGAGGCGCTGCAGGTGAACCTCCACACGGTGCTGCACGCCTATCAGGACCTCCGCGACGAAGGCCTCATCGACCTCCGCCGCGGCCGCGGCGCCGTGGTCACCCCGGCCGGGGCCGCCCTCGCGGGCCTGCGAGCCGAGATCGCGGCCCTGGTCGATAAATCCCGTGCCCTGGGCGTCTCGTCCGACACCCTGTCCGCTCTCGTCAAGGAGGCTGCTCGTGACCACTGACACCCTGACCGTCGTCCGCCGCCGGTTCACCCTCGTCGCCCTGCTGCTCCCCGCCGTGGTGATCCTCGTCGCGGTCGTCGCGCAGGTGCTGCTCCTTCCGGCGGTGCCGGCGGTCGTCGCGACCCACTGGGGGTGGACGGGGGAGCCCGACGGCTTCGCGCCCGCCTGGACCGTCCCGCTCGTCACCGCGATCCTCGGCCTCGGGCTTCCCGCGACCCTCTTCGGAGCCAGCGTGGGCGGGTTGCGCCGCGGCGACCACGGCTTCGCCTACCGCCTCCTGGGAGCCGTCGCGTTCGGACTCGCCGTGCTCATCGGTGGCCTCGGCGTCGCGACCCTCGGCATCCAGGTCGGACGGACGGATGCGGACGCCGCCCTCCCCGTGCTGCTCCTGCCGGGCGTGCTCCTCGCCGCCGCTGCCGCGGGATGGACCGGGTGGGCCGTGCAACCCCGCGTCCCGTGGCATCCGACCCCGACGATGCCGGCCGCCGAGGTGCCCGTCCGCGCGGGGGAGCGGGTCGTCTGGATGCAGGGGGTCACCCTCGCCCGCGGGGGAGCCGTGGTCCTGTGGATCGCGTTCGCGATCGGATGCCTCGCCGTCCTGCCCGTCGTCTTCTTCGGCGACCTCGTTACGGCGATCATCTCCGGTCTGGTCGTCGTCGTGCTGTTGGTCGTCGTCGCCACGACCCTGCGCTTCCACGTGCGCGTCGACCCGGACGGCCTGACCGCCGTCTCCGCGGCGGGATGGCCGCGTGTGCACGTCCCGACGCAGAACATCGTCTCGGCGGAGGTCGTCCAGGTCTCGCCGTTCGGGGAGTTCGGCGGGTGGGGCATCCGCTGGACCGGCGGCGGGCGTCAGGGCGTCGTGCTGCGCGCGGGCGAGGGGCTCCTGGTGCGCCGCCGCGACGGCCGCACCCTCACGGTCACGGTCGACGACGCCGCGATCGCGGCGGGCCTGCTGAGCGCCTACGCCGCGTTGACGCCGGCGCGCCGGGGCGATTGAGTGGCGGCATGGCGCATCCACACCCGTACGATCCGGTCCCCGCTCGCTGGAACGACGTCGACGACTACCTGACGTCGACCCTCGTCGCCCACGACGACGCGCTCGCCGCCTCGATCGCCTCGCTCGCCGAGGAGGGGCTCCCCGAGATCGAGGTCGCGCCGCTGTCGGGAAAGCTGCTGCACCTCCTCGCGCGCATGACGGGGGCGCGGCGCGTGCTCGAGATCGGGACCCTCGGCGCCTACTCGACCATCTGGCTCGCCCGCGCGCTCCCCGCGGAGGGGCGCGTCGTCTCGATCGAGGCCGAGCCCCACAACGCCGCCGTGGCCCGACGCAACCTCGAGCGCGCCGGGGTCGCGGAGCGGGTGGTGGTGCGCGAGGGGCGCGGGGCGGACGTCCTGCCGGCCCTCGAGGGCGGCGAGCCGTTCGACCTCGTCTTCATCGACGCCGACAAGGAGTCGAACACCCTCTACCTCGACTGGGCAGCGCGCCTCGGCCGCCCCGGCACGGTGGTCGTCGTCGACAACGTCGTCCGCTCCGGGCATGTGGTGGAGACGGATGCCGGGGCCCAGGTCGACGGCGTCCGCGCCGGTCTCGCGATGCTCCGCGACGACCCCCGGTTCGAGGCCACCGCGCTGCAGACCCTCGACCGCAAGGGGTGGGACGGCATCGCCATCGCGCTCGTCGTGTGACGGTGGGTCCTGTGCGGCATCCCGCGCCTCACTAGACTCGGGGGCGGACCGACGACGCTCCCGTTCCATCCTCCACAAGCAAGGAGAAACCCCCGTGGCATTGATCGAGGCAGTAGGCGCACGCGAGATCCTGGACTCGCGCGGCAACCCGACCGTCGAGGTGGAGGTCCTGCTCGACGACGGCATCGTCCAGCGCGCAGCCGTCCCCTCCGGCGCATCCACCGGCGCCTTCGAGGCGTACGAGCTCCGTGACGGTGACAAGAGCCGGTACGGCGGCAAGGGCGTCCTCAAGGCCGTGAACGCCGTCATCGACGAGCTCGGCCCCGCCATCGAGGGCCTCGAGGCCAGTGAGCAGCGCCTCATCGACGAGGTCCTGATCCAGACCGACGGCACCGAGAACAAGTCGCGCACCGGTGCGAACGCCATCCTCGGCGTCTCGCTGGCCGTCGCGAAGGCTGCCGCCGACAGCGCCGACCTGCCGCTGTACCGCTACCTCGGCGGTCCGAACGCGCGCGTCCTTCCCGTTCCGCTGTTCAACGTCATCAACGGCGGCGAGCACGCCGACAACGGCATCGACATGCAGGAGTTCTTCCTCGCCCCGATCGGCGCCGAGAGCTTCTCCGAGTCGCTGCGCTGGGGCGCCGAGGTCTACCAGGTCCTGAAGAAGGAGCTGCAGGCCGCCGGCTACGCGACGGGCCTGGGTGACGAGGGCGGGTTCGCGCCCGACCTCCCCAGCAACCGCGAGGGGCTCGACTTCCTCGTCAAGGCGATCGAGAAGGCCGGCTTCGCCCCCGGTTCCCAGATCGCCCTGGGCCTCGACGTGGCCGCGACCGAGTTCTTCAACGACGGCGTCTACCGCCTCGAGAACAAGGACTGGACCGCCGAGCAGCTCACCGACTACTACGCCGACCTGGTCGACTCGTTCCCCATCGTGACGATCGAGGACGCCCTCGCCGAGGACGACTGGGAGAACTGGACCGCCCTCACCGAGCGCCTGGGCAAGAAGGTGCAGCTCGTCGGCGACGACCTCTTCGTCACCAACCCGCAGCGCCTGGCCGACGGCATCAAGCGCGGAGCGGCGAACTCGCTCCTGGTCAAGGTGAACCAGATCGGCACGCTCAGCGAGACGCTCGACGCGATCGACGTCGCGCACCGCGCCGGCTACACCACGATGCTCTCGCACCGCTCGGGTGAGACCGAGGACACGACGATCGCCGACCTCGCCGTCGCGGTCAACTCGGGTCAGATCAAGTCGGGCGCGCCCGCTCGGAGCGAGCGTGTCGCGAAGTACAATCAGCTTCTGCGCATCGAGGAAGACCTGGGCGAGGCTGCGGAGTTCATCGGCGCCGCCGCGTTCCCGCGTTTCACCGCCTGACGCGCACCGCACAGACACCGACGAGAAGGGGGAGCCGTGGACCGACCATCGGCTCCCCCTTCCCGTGCGTCCCGGACCCCGCGCGGCGCGGATCGCACGCCCCGATCGGGTCGACGCGTCGACGTCCGCGACTGGGTCGGCGGCATCCGGATGTCGGGGTTCATGGGGATCATGCTCGGGCTCGTCGTGCTCGCGGCGTTCGTCCTCGTCCCGACCATCGGCACCTACGTCGACCAGCGGCAGCAGATCGCGGCGCTCACCCACGACGTCCAGGCCACGAAGGACGAGATCACCCAGCTGACGAGCGAGCGCGAACGCTGGCGCGACGAGGCCTACATCGTCGCCCAGGCCCGCGAGCGGCTGTATTACCGGCGGCCCGGCGAAGTTGTGTACCTCGTCGCGGACGACCTCCCCACCGACCTGATCGAGCCCGCGCAGCGTCCCGTCAGCGACGACGTCCAGGAGACGCAGCGCGACTGGATGACGCAGTTCCTGCGCTCCGTGACCGAGGCGGGACTCGCGAAGACCGTCGCCCCGGGCTGACGCCCAGCTCTCACGCGCGTCGCCCGGTACCCTTGACCGGTGCCTCATCCGACACTCTCGCCCGCGTCAGCCGCCGATCACGACACCATGCGTGAGCAGCTGGGGCGCCCCATGCGCGGCGTGATCGGCATCGCGGCGCGATGCGTCTGCGGCAACCCGACGGTGGTGGCCACCGAACCGCGGCTGCCCGACGGCACCCCGTTCCCCACGTTCTACTACCTGACCCATCCGGGGGCGACGGCCGCCATGTCGGCCCTCGAGGCGACCCAGGTGATGCGGGAGCTGAACGACGACCTCGCCGCCGACGAGGACCTCGCGGCGTCCTACGCCCGCGCCCACGACGCCTACCTCGCCGACCGCGAGGTGCACGGTGCCGTCCCCGAGATCGCCGGCGTGTCCGCGGGCGGGATGCCGACCCGCGTGAAGTGCCTGCACGCCCTCGCCGCGCACTCGCTCGCCGCCGGTCCTGGAGTGAACCCGATCGGCGACATCGCCCTCGCGCGCGGCTCGTGGTCGCCGGAGCGGTGCACCTGCGCGACGCCGAGGGTGGCCGGATGAGGGGAGTCCGCGCCCTCCTCGCCGCCGCCGTCGTCGCCGTCACGGCGGTGCTCACGGCGGCCGCGCCCGCCCCGTCGCCGACGCCCCCGCCGGTCGATCCGGTGCGGAACATGGAGTACTGGCTGAAGGAGTACGGGATCTCCGACGCCTGGAAGACGACCAAGGGCGCCGGGACGACGATCGCCGTCATCGACACGGGCATCGGCGAAGGCCCCAAGGAACTCGACGGTGCCGTCGTCGGGGGAGCCGACTTCTCCGGGGTGGGGAAGGCCGACGGCCGCACGCCCGTGGGCGACAGCGACCGGAACCACGGCAGCTGGGTCGCCTCCCTCGCCGCGGGCCGGGGGACGGCGGCCGACAAGGGCATGATCGGGGTGGCCCCGGAGGCCGACCTGCTGTCGCTCTCGATCGGCTTCGGCAGCTCGGCGAGCGTCCCGTTCGTCGACCAGGTCGCCGAGGCGATCCGGTGGGCGGTCGATCACGGCGCCGACGTCATCAACCTCTCGTTCACGACGAACACCCTCGATTGGGACCGGTCGTGGGACGACGCCTTCCTCTACGCATTCGACCACGACGTCGTGGTCGTCGTCGCCGCCGGCAACCGCGAGAGCGGCACCGAGGAGGTCGGCGCCCCTGCGACGATCCCGGGCGTCCTGACGGTGGGCGGGGTGGACCGGGAGGGACGCGCGAGTCGGACGGCCTCGACGCAGGGCATCGTCATCGGCATCTCCGCGCCGAGCGAGGAGCTGCTCGGTGTCTCCGCGAACGGCGACCTCGTCATCTGGGACGGCACGAGCGGCGCGGCCCCCATCGTCGCCGGAGTCGCCGCCCTGGTGCGGTCCGCACACCCCGACCTGGATGCCGCGAACGTGATCAAGCGGATCATCGCCACCGCGACGCCGAGCGAGCGCGCGAAGAAGGTCCCCGACCCGCTCTACGGGTACGGCCTCATCAACGCCGCCAAGGCGGTCTCCGCTCCGGTGGCGAAGGTCTCGGCGAACCCGATGGGCGACCTCCGCGAGTGGATCCGGCTCTACCGTCGAGCCGAATCGACCCCGCAGACGAGCCCGACCCCGACCCCCTACACGGTGGCACCGCTGCCCGAGGCTGAGCCGCCGAGTTCGGCCGCATCGCCGCTCCTGCCCAGCAGCGATTCGCTGCGCTACGGGACGGTGCCGCTGATCGTGGTCAGCCTGGGGACTATACTGATCGTGCTCGGGGTCACCGCTGCTGCCCGGCGCATCCGATCGGCGCGCACCCCGCGACCGCCGAGCCGTTGAATCAAGGAGTTCTTCCGACTGTGACTACCACTGTGCCCAAGATCCTGGTCGTCGGAGGCGGCTACGCCGGTTTCTACACCGCGTGGAAGCTCGAGAAGCACCTCCGCAAGGGTGAGGCCGAGGTCACGATCGTCGACCCGCTTCCGTACATGACGTACCAGCCGTTCCTCCCCGAGGTCGCGGCGGGCGGCATCGAGGCCCGCCACGTCGTGGTCGGTCTGCGTCGCCACCTGAAGCGCACGCGCATCGTCATCGCCAAGGTCACCGGCATCGACCACGCCAGCAAGACGGCGACGATCACGCCCGAGGTCGGCGAGCCGTGGCAGGAGCAGTACGACCAGATCGTCGTGACCGCGGGTGCCGTCTCGCGCACCTTCCCGATCCCCGGCATCGCCGAGAACGCGATCGGCCTGAAGACGATCGAAGAGGCCGTGGCGATCCGCGACCGCATCCTCACGAACTTCGACCGGGCCGCGAACCTGCCTCCCGGGCCGGAGCGCGACCGTCTGCTGACCGTCGTCGTCGTCGGCGGTGGCTTCGCCGGCATCGAGGTGTTCGCCGAGACGCGCGCCTTCGCGAGTGCGCTGCTGAAGGACTACCCGACGATCTCGTTCGACGAGACGCACTTCCACCTCATCGAGGCGATGGGGCGCATCATGCCCGAGGTGTCGCTCAAGACGAGCGAGTGGGTCCTCAAGGACCTCGCCAAGCGCGGCGCCAACGTCCACCTCGACACCCAGGTGAAGGGTGCCGTCGACGGCAACGTCGAGCTCTCGACCGGTCAGGTCATCCCGACCGATCTGATCATCTGGACCGCCGGTGTCATGGCCAACCCCACCGTCGTCCGCGGCAGCGACCTGCCCGTCGAGGAGCGCGGGCGTCTCCGCACCCGCGCGGACCTGCGAGTGGGCACCCCCGAGGAGTTCGTGGAGGGTGCGTGGGCAGCCGGTGACGTGTCCGCCGTGCCGGATCTCTCCGGTGGCGGCGTCGGCGGCTTCTGCGTCCCCAACGCCCAGCACGCGGTCCGTCAGGGCAAGCTGCTCGCGAAGAACATCGTGGCCGTCCTGCGCGGCGAGGAGCCGAAGGAGTACTTCCACAAGAACCTCGGCGCCGTCGCGGGCCTGGGTCTCTACAACGGTGTCTTCCAGTCCGGCAAGATCGCCATCAAGGGCTTCTTCGCCTGGATCGCGCACCGCGGTTACCACGGGCTCGCCATGCCGACCTTCGAGCGCAAGTTCCGCGTCGTCGGCGACTGGTGGCAGAACTTCTGGCTCGGCCGCGACAACGTCTCGATGGAGACGCTGCAGAACCCCCGGTACGTCTTCGAGGAGTTCGCCGCGCGTCCGCGTCCGGCCGCCCCCGAGACCCCCGCGATCGACCCCAAGACGGTCGCCGCGGAGAAGACCGGCAAGGTCGCCGCGAGCTGACCACGCGTCCGTGAGACCCCCGTTCCGGCTTCCGCCGGGGCGGGGGTCTTCTGGTGTTCCGGGATACCCTGACGGAGGCCCCCGTAGCCCAATGGCAGAGGCAGGCGACTTAAAATCGCTTCAGTCTGGGTTCGAGTCCCAGCGGGGGCACGGCCATCCGGTCAGCGCGGCAGGATGCTGGGCGGATCGGCATCCCCCCATCGTTCGATGGTCTGTGCGGTCCAGTACACGGCGAACGCGCCCAGGGCGACCGCTTCGCCGATCAGCACGCCCACCGTGTCCGGGTTCGTGATCGCCGCGCCGACCGTCGTGACGAGGGCCGCCGCGATGACGACGGACACCGCGAGGTAGACGCGGCGATACCCCGCCGCAGGGGGATCCTCGCCGAAGGACGTCACCCAGGGTATCGCCGCGAACATCGCGAAGAAGCAGACCGTCGCGACCAGGTGAAGGTTGATCCCACCGGGAAACGGGAACACAGCCGCAGGGCCCGGGGCGAATGCGAGGGTCGCGAGAGCGATGACGACCGCGGACGCGGTGCCCCCGACGATCGCCACCCGTCGCCAGGCCAGGTCCCCGCGTGCCGCCAGGACGATGCCCAGGGCGACGAGGATCGTCACCATCGTCAGGTACACGCCGACCCCGTTTCGGACGGCGGGCAGGACCTCCGACGGGACGGACGGCTCACCGCGGTAGCCGGTGGGGACGATGGCGATCAGCGGGGCGAACACGGCGGCGATGTCGAGGAGCATGGACTCCGTGTCGCGGCCAGAGAGGACCAGCAGGGCGACGCCGGCAGCGGTCAGCGCGCCGACGAAGACGCCGCCCGCGGGGGAGTAGTAGTAGTCGCTGATGGACGGGAGGGGCTGCCCGCCGCTGCGTATCAGCTCGATGAGGACGGATGCCGCCAGGGCCACGACGATGCCGACGAGGGCGAGTCGGAGGTACCGATGCGTGCGCAGACCCGTCACCCCACCGACACTACAAGTCGCACCCCGTGTGCAACGCCTGGGAAGTGCGGCCTGGCGCCCGCATCCACCGGGTCGGCCTCGTTAGGATGATCAGGCTATCGATCGGAGACTCATGGAAATCCTCATCCCGGTCCTCGTCGTCGTCGCCCTCCTCGTCATCGTCGGCGTCTACCTCTGGGCCACCTACAACTCGCTCGTCGCCCTGAACGTGCGGGTCGATGAGGCGTGGAGCGACATCACGGTGCAGCTCAAGCGCCGCGCGGACCTCCTGCCCAACCTGATCGAGACCGTCAAGGGCTACGCGGCGCACGAGAAGGCGGTCTTCGAGAACGTCACTCAGGCGCGTGCCGAGACTCTGACCGCGACCACCCCCGCCGATGCGGGCGTCGCCGAAGGCCACATGCAGCAGGCGCTGAAGTCGCTGTTCGCGGTCGCCGAGGCCTACCCGCAGCTCCAGGCGAGCCAGAACTTCCTGCAGCTGCAGCAGGCCGTGGTCGACACCGAGGACAAGATCCAGGCGTCGCGCCGGTTCTACAACGGCGGCGTCCGCGAGCTCAACACCAAGATCAAGGTCTTCCCGAACAACCTCTTCGCGCGTCGGCTCGGATTCGGCGAGCGGGAGTTCTTCGAGGTGGTCGACGGTGCGGCGATCGCCGAGCCGCCGCGGATCCAGTTCTGACCCGCCGCGCCCGCGGAGGCGCACGTCCTAGGATGGCCCAGTGAGCGGCACCGACGACAAGCACCGGAACGGGTTCCTCGACGCGCTGCGCTCACGCACGGTCTCCACCGAGGTGTCGGGGACGGTGCCGCGCGGACTGAAGGTCGCCACCGCCTACGCGTGGCGATTCCTCGTGCTCGCCGCGGCGATCGCGGTGCTCGTATGGATCGTCATCCAGCTGCGGCTGCTGATCATCCCCCTCCTCGCGGCCATCCTCCTCACGGCTCTCGTGTGGCCGCTGTTCTCGCTCCTGCTGCGACGACTGCCGCGATGGCTCGCCCTGATCCTCACCCTGCTGGTGACGATCGCCGTCGTGGTCGGGCTCCTCTGGGTCGCCATCTGGCAAATCACGCGGGATGCCGCATCCGTCCGCGACCGCACCGTCCAGGGCATCGCGCAGTTCCGCGACTACCTCATCGAGGGGCCGCTGCACCTGACCGGCGGGCAGATCGACGACGCCGTGCGGCAGGCCTTCGGCATCCTTCAGGAGCAGGCCCAGCTGCTGTGGTCGGGGGCCCTCGCCATCGGCTCTACCCTCGGCCACGTCGCCACCGGCATCCTGCTGACGCTCTTCATCCTCATCTGCATCCTCGCGGACGGCGGCGGGATCTGGCGGTGGAC
This sequence comes from Microbacterium sp. ARD31, assembly GCF_031844425.1. Classification (NCBI taxonomy): domain Bacteria; kingdom Bacillati; phylum Actinomycetota; class Actinomycetes; order Micrococcales; family Microbacteriaceae; genus Microbacterium; species Microbacterium sp. ARD31. Next base: position 757,295 of record NZ_JAUZVE010000001.1, on the reverse strand, counting down.
GGTACGGCTGTTCCCGACGCGCGCCCGCGCCGCGGTCGACGGGGCCGGCCGCGCGGGATGGCGCACGGTCATCAACTACGCGCGGACCCAGCTCCTGGTCGCGACGATCGACGCCATCGGCATCGGGCTCGGTGCGGCTCTGCTCGGCGTGCCGCTCGCGGCCCCCATCGGCGTACTCGTCTTCCTGGGCGCCTTCGTGCCGTTCGTCGGCGCCGTCCTTACGGGTGCCCTGGCCGTGTTCCTCGCCCTGGTCTACAACGGACCCTGGATCGCCCTGTGGATGCTCGTCATCGTCCTCGGCGTGCAGCAGCTGGAAGGCCACGTCCTGCAGCCGCTACTCATGGGCTCGGCGGTCAAGGTGCACCCGCTCGCGGTCGTGCTTGCCGTCGCCGGCGGGGCGATGGTCGCGGGGATCGCCGGCGCGGTGTTCGCGGTGCCGCTGGCCGCCTTCGTCAACGTCGTCTGGCTCTACCTCTCGCGGCGCGGGTGGGAGCAACCGGTGGACCCCGGTCCCGACGACCTCATCTGGAGTACCGTGCCGCGACGCAGGAGGATGACCGCGTGACCGATCAGGCGAAGATCGCCGCCCCGACCCTGGCCGAGTTCGAGACCGCCGCGACCGAACTCGCGGGCGTCGTCTCGCGGACGCCCGTCGAGGACTCGGAGTTCCTCTCGGGCGTGCTGGGCGCGCCCGTGCACCTCAAGCTCGAGAACCTGCAGCGCACCGGGTCGTTCAAGATCCGCGGGGCGACCTACCGGCTGTCGCGCCTGACGGCGGAGGAGCGCTCGCGCGGCGTCGTCGCGGCCTCAGCGGGCAACCACGCACAGGGTGTCGCACTCGGTGCGCAGACCCTCGGCATCCCGGCCACGATCTTCATGCCGCTTGGTGTTCCCGTCCCCAAGCTCCTCGCCACGCGGGGCTACGGCGCCGACGTCATCCTCGAGGGCGCGACGGTCGAGACCCCGCTCCGCCTCGCGCAGGAGTTCGCCGAGCGGACCGGTGCGGTCTTCATCCCGCCCTACGACAACCACGACATCATCATCGGCCAGGGCACCCTCGGGCTCGAGCTCATGGACGAGATCCCGGGCCTGGAGACCATCGTCGTCGGCATCGGCGGCGGGGGACTGGCGGCGGGAGTCGCCGCGGCCGCGAAGGCCCGCGCCGCGGCGGAGGGTCGTGCGATCCGCATCATCGGTGTGCAGGCCGAGAACTCCGCGGGCTACCCCGGCTCGCTCCTCGCGGGGCGCCCGATCGACGCCGAGCACACCTCGCCGACCATCGCCGACGGCATCGCCGTCAAGCGGCCCGGCGCGATCCCGTTCGACATCATCCGCGACCTCATCGACGAGGTCGTCACCGTCAGCGACGACGACATCGCGCGGGCGATCCTCGTGCTCATCGAACGCGCGAAGCAGGTCGTCGAGCCCGCCGGCGCCGTGGGTGTCGCCGCGATCCTCACCGGCAAGGTGACCGCGTCGGGTCCCACGGCGGCGATCCTCTCGGGCGGCAACATCGACCCGCTGCTGCTGCAGCGCGTCGTCGCGCACGGGCTCGCGGCATCCGGACGCTACATGACGCTGCAGATCCCGCTGCCCGACCGTCCCGGTCAGCTGGCGCGGGTGTCGGAGCTGCTGTCGGTGGTCGGGGCGAACGTCATCGAGGTCCTGCACACCCGCCACGGACAGGGACTGCAGATCAGCGAGGTCATCCTGCAGCTGAGCGTCGAGACGCGCGGCGAGGAGCACCGCGCGCAGGTACTCGCGATCCTGCAGGACGCCGGCTACGCCCCGACGGTCGTCCCGAACTGAGCGTGCCGGCGCACCCGGGTCATCGACCCGCCCGCGTCACTGACCCGAGTAGGTCTCGACCTTGACGACCTCGACCGTGATCTCGCGCCCGTTGGGAGCGGTGTAGCTCGTCTTCTCGCCTTCGCGCAGGCCCATGATGGCCTCGCCCAGGGGGGAGGCCTCGCTGTAGACGTCGAGCTCGCTGTTCGCGCCGATCTCGCGGTTGCCGAGCAGGAACACCTCTTCGCCGCCGGCGACGATCGCGGTGACGACGGTGCCCGACTGCACGGTGCCATCGGATTCGGGGGCGACGCCGACCTTGGCATCCTTCAGCAGCTGCTGGAGGGTCCGGATGCGGGCCTCCTGCTTGCCCTGCTCGTCCTTGGCCGCGTGGTAGCCGCCGTTCTCCTTGAGGTCGCCCTCTTCGCGGGCGGCCTCGATGCGCTTGGCGATCTCCTCGCGGCCCGTCGTCGAGAGCTCCTCGAGCTCGGCGGCGAGGCGGTCGTAGGCCTCCTGGGTCAGGAACGTCTCGGACACGTGATCTCCCGGTGCGGTCGATGGGTAAGCCAAACGCCCCGGCAAGTCACCGGGGCGCGAGAACCTTCAGCTTAGATGATCCAGCAGGAGCGGACAAAACCCGTGGTGGGGCGCGCGGTGGTCGGGATCCGCTCCGTGATGATACGGGAGTGATCCTCGGATGCCGGGACCTCCACGACTGAGAAGCCGACGATCCCGTGCTCGGCGTCCTGCGCCTCCAGCGAGCAGGCGACCGCCGTGCCGGGATTCACGGTCACCTGTACACGGACCTCGACGGTGCGGTCGTCGACGAGGGTGAAGCCCGTCGTGTCGGCGTCGACGGAGTTGACGGCGTTCGAGACGGTCGTCCACCCCAGCAGCCCCGTCGCGGCGACAGCGATGACCCCGATGACCACCCAGGTCCACCGACGCGACGCCGCGGAACGCGTGCGGCCGTACCGATCCGCCAGCTTTCGGTCGACGTCGGTCAGGGTCATGCGGCATCCGTTCTAGGCTGGGATTCCAGGCTATTCGCTCTGGCTGAGGAATGAGGTCACATGCCGGATCTGCGATGGCTCGCCGTCTCGCCGAGTCCCACCCCGACGACGCCCCCGCCGGAGGCGGTGACCCCCGGTGTCGCCGGGTTCATCGCGATCGCGATCGTGGCCGTGGTCATCGTGCTCCTCACGATCGACATGCTCCGCCGCATCCGTCGTGCGCAGTACCGCTCCGACGTCAACGAGATGCTCGACGCGGAGGAAGCGGCCGCACGCGGCGAGGGCCCCGGGGACGACCCCGGCGCCGCGCCGGGCGACGTCAGCCCGGAAGACCCAGCGAAGGGCTGAGGGGCTCCAGCGAGATCAACAGGCACGCGCTCCAGTGGCACAGGAACGCGAGCACCGTGCAGACGTGGAAGATCTCGTGGAACCCGAAGTGCCCCGGCCACGGGTTCGGGCGCTTCATCGCGTACACGACAGCGCCGCCGGTGTAGAGCAAGCCACCGACGATCACGAGCACCATCATCGCCACGCTCGCCCGCAGCAGGTCGCCGAGGTACATGACGGCGGCCCAGCCGAGCAGCAGGTAGAGGGCGACGTAGAGCCAGCGGGGCGCGTGGATCCAGAACACCCGGAAGAGGATGCCGAGAAGGGCACCCGACCACACCAGGACGAGCAGCAGCGTGCCCTGCCCGGGGGCGAGGGCGAGCGTCGCGATCGGCGTGTATGTGCCCGCGATCAGCAGCAGGATGTTCGCGTGGTCGATGCGCTTGAGGACGACCTTGGTCCGCGGCCCCCAGTCGAACCGGTGGTACAGCGCCGAATTGCCGAACAGCAGAAGCGACGTGACCATGAACACGGCCGCCGCCCACTTCGCCGGAGCCCCCTGTGCGAGCGCGATCAGGACCACGCCCGCGGCGATCGCGACGGGGAAGGTTCCGGCGTGGATCCAGCCGCGCCAGGTTGGTCGGACCTCCACCCGGGCATCGACCGCACCCGCTTCGAGGAGGGGGAGCTGAGGCATCTCGGCGCCGCCGTCGGCATCGTGTCGGGTCACGCGACGAGCCTACGCTCGCCGCCATGCGCGAGGCTGAATACGCGCCCCTGCTCACCGCGATCGGCGGGCCGGAGTAGCGTAGCCGTGTGACCCGCGCCTCCTCGACTCAAGGACGGGGTCTGCTGTACCGCCTGTACAGCTCGAGGCTGCGTCGGGAGATCGACGCGGGCACCGTGCCGCATCACGTCGCGATGATGATCGACGGCAACCGTCGGTGGGCGCGTCAGCTCGGGTACACCACCGTCTCGCACGGCCATCGCGCGGGCGCCGCCAAGATGCACGAGTTCCTCCGCTGGTGCGACGAGCTCGGCATCCAGGTCGTCTCGCTGTACCTGCTCTCCACCGACAACCTCGTCAAGCGGGATTCGCAGGAGCTCACCGATCTGATCGAGATCATCGCGGACCTCGCCGAGACGCTCTCGCACGAGCCGGGCTGGCGGGTCAAGCACGTCGGGCGCGCCGAGGTGCTGCCGCCCGTACTGGCGGACGGTCTCCGGACGGCGGAGGAGCGCACCCGCGAGAACACCGGCCTGCACGTCAACCTCGCCGTCGGGTACGGCGGGCGCGGCGAGATCGTGGATGCCGTCCGCAGCATCATCTCGAAGCATCAGGAGAAGGGCGGCTCCCTCGAGGAGCTCGCTGAGAGCCTGACGCCCGAACAGATCGGCGAGCACCTCTACACCGGCGGGCAGCCCGATCCCGATCTCGTCATCCGGACCTCCGGCGAGCAGCGGCTCAGCGACTTCCTGCTCTGGCAGTCGGCGCACAGCGAGTTCTACTTCGTCGAAGCCCTGGGACCTGACCTCCGCGAGGTCGACTTCCTGCGCGCGATCCGCGACTTCGGCGACCGCGATCGGCGCTTCGGCAGCTGAGACGCGCCCCCGGCATCCGTGGGAAAATCGGTCGGTGAGCGATCTCGAGTCCTACCTGGCCGGTTTCGACGTCGAACCCGGCTACCTCAACTGGGCCTCCTTCGGGCCCCTGTCGACCGCGGTCCGGCAGGAAGCGCGTGCGGACGAGGAAGCCTCGGCCACCGGCCGTCCCTCCGGCATCGACCTCATCGCCGGCCATGTCGACGAGGCCCGCGCGCTCGTGGCCGAGGTGCTCGCGGCGGACGTCGATGAGGTCACCCTCGTGCCGTCCACGACGGACGCCCTGTTCCACGCGCTGTTCGGCCTGTCGGGGACGGTCGTCCTCTCGCCGAACGAGTACCCGTCGATCCCCGTCGCGGCCCGCCGCGCCGCCGACATCCGGGGCGCCCTCACGGTCCGCGAGCTCGATCCCGCGATCGCGAGCGTGACCCCCGACGCCGTGCGCGACGCGCTCACCGACGAGGTCACGGCGGTGGCCGTCAGCCTCGTCGACTACCGGACCGGGTACCTCACCGACCTGCCCGCTCTGAGGGAGGTCGTGGGCGACCGACTGCTCATCGTCGACGCGATCCAGGGGTTCGGCGTCGTCGACGTCGACTGGGCGGCGGCCGACGTCGTCGCCGGGCACGGGTACAAGTGGGTCCGCGCGGGTCGCGGGACGGGCTTCGCGCGGTTCTCGGCCCGCGCCCGGGAACGCATCGCCCCGGTGCTCGCGGGTGTCGCCGGCACCGACGCGGAACTCGGCGACCTCGAGGTGGGTCCGCCCAGGGCGGGCGCCGCCGCCTACGCCGTCTCGCGTCCGGACCCGCAGGCGGCGGGTCGCCTGAGCGCCGCCCTGCGCGAGATGACGGATGCCGGCATCCCGGCCGTCGCGGGGCTCGTCGCCGAGAACGCGCGACGGGTCATGGCGATCGCGGACGCGCACGGCATCCCGGTCCTCACCGATCGCGACCGGCACGCCGGGATCGTGGCGTTGGCCCCCGAGCCGGGGCGCGCGGGGGTCATCGCCGCCGAACTTGCCAACGCGGGTGTCATCGCGACCGTGCGGGACGGGCTCATCCGGGTCTCCCCGCATGCCGGCACCTCCGACGCCGCCTTCGACCTCCTCGAGGGCGCTCTCGCCGCCTCCCAGTCGGGTCCGATCGTCTCCCCGCCCGCCGCCGTGCTGCCGCTGCTCGGCTGACACGGAGAGTTCACGCATCCGACACATCCGGCGGCGTGTCGCGGCGCCGCCGTGTCGCTCGGGGCGCCTACGTTCATCCCAACGGGCAAAGCGCCTGTTCGAGTCGGCCTCTCACGACTCGTGACCCCAGGTCGACTCGTGACTGCCGGGTGGGTTCCACCCGGGGCGGGAGTGGGTTGTGGCCACACGAGCACCTGAGAAGCAGCAGCACCAGGACGGGACCGCGGACCCGGCCCAGGACCAGGATCTTCGCACGTACGTGCTGGACACCTCCGTCCTGCTGAGCGATCCGCGCGCGCTGTTCCGCTTCGCCGAGCATTCCGTCGTGCTGCCGGTCGTCGTCGTCACGGAGCTCGAGCGCAAGCGTCACGATCCCGAGATCGGCTACTTCGCCCGCCAGGCTCTCCGCCACCTCGACGAGTTGCGGGTCGAACACGGCCGACTCGACTTCCCCGTGCCGGTCGGCGCCGGCGGGACGCTCCGCGTGGAGCTCACGAACACCGACCCCACCGTCCTCCCCGCGGGGATGCGGCTGGGCGACAACGACACCCGCATCCTCTCCGTCGCGATGCACCTGAGCCAGGAGGGTCAGGCGGTCACGGTCGTCTCGAAGGACCTCCCGATGCGGGTGAAGGCCGCCTCGCTCGGTCTGCACGCCGAGGAGTACCTGGCCGAACAGGCCGTCGACTCGGGATGGACCGGTATCGCCTCGATCGACCTGTCGGGCGACGAGGTCAGCGACCTCTACGACAGCGAGGTGGGTGTCAGCGAGGACGTTCGCGGGCTCCCCGTCAACACCGGTCTCGTCATCCACTCCGAGCGCGGCTCCGCCCTCGGCCGGGTCACCGGCGACGGCTCCTACCGCCTCGTTCGGGGGGATCGCGACGTCTTCGGCTTGCACGGGCGTTCCGCCGAGCAGCGCATCGCGATCGACCTCCTGCTCGACCCGGAGGTCGGCATCGTCTCGCTGGGCGGCCGAGCGGGTACCGGCAAGTCGGCCCTCGCGCTGTGCGCGGGACTGGAATCGGTGCTCGAGAAGCAGCAGCAGAAGAAGATCATCGTCTTCCGGCCGCTGTTCGCGGTGGGCGGTCAGGAGCTCGGTTACCTGCCCGGCGACCAGCAGGAGAAGATGAACCCGTGGGGGCAGGCGGTGTTCGACACCCTCGGGTCCGTCGTCACCGGCAACGTCCTCGAAGAGGTGGTGGCGCGGGGGATGCTCGAGGTCATGCCGCTCACGCACATCCGCGGTCGGTCGCTCCACGATGCGTTCGTCATCGTCGACGAGGCCCAGTCGCTCGAGCGCAACGTCCTGCTGACGGTCCTCAGCCGCATCGGCCAGAACTCGCGCGTTGTCCTCACCCACGACGTGGGGCAGCGCGACAACCTGCGGGTCGGCCGTCACGACGGCATCGCGTCGGTCATCGAGACCCTCAAGGGCCACGACCTGTTCGGCCACGTGACCCTCGTGCGGTCGGAGCGCTCGGCGATCGCCGCACTCGTCACCGACCTGTTGGAGGCCGGCGAGCTGAGCTGACCCCGTCCGTACCGGCGACGCCCCCGACAGATCGGCCGGGGGCGTCGCCGTGTCCGTCGCTCACTCCCAGCGGTAGCCCTCGCCCCGGACCGTCACGATGTGGTCGGCGCCGAGCTTCGCACGGAGGTAGCGCACGTAGACGTCGACGACGTTCGAACCCGGGTCGAAGTCGAGACCCCAGACACGGCTCAGCAGCACCTCGCGCGTGAGAACGTCGCCGGGGTTGCGCAGGAACTGCTCGGCGAGGGCGAACTCGCGGGACGACAGCTCGACGTCCCGTCCGTCGACGGTGGCCCGCCGGCCGAGGATGTCGAGCATCACGCCGCCGCGCGTCAGGGTGGTCGGCGCGCTCGCGGCGCTGTCGCGCAGGCGCGAGCGGACGCGCGCCATGAGCTCGGCGACCGCGAACGGCTTGGGGACGTAGTCGCTGGCCCCGGCATCCAACCCCTCGATCGTGTCGCTCGTGCCGCTGCGGGCCGTCAGCATGATCACCGGTGTCGTGTCGCCCGAGCCGCGCAGCTCGCGGAGGACGTCGAACCCGTCCATCGTCGGCAGTCCGACGTCGAGGACGATGAGGTCGACCTCGCCCGCCAGCGCGATCTCGAGGGCTTCGGGGCCGTCGTCGGCTCCCACGGCCTCGTAGCCCTCGGCGTGCACGGCGCGCGAGACGAGCGAGACGATGTGCGGTTCGTCGTCGACGATCAGGATGCGGGTCATTCAGTGGCCTCTCGCTGCAGGAGGACGTCGCCGGCGCGGATCGGGGACGGCAGGGCGCCCCGGGTGCCGGTCGGGATCTCCAGGGTGAACGTAGCACCGCCGCCGGGGGTGTCCGCCACGGCGCAGTGCCCGCCGTGCGCCTTCGCGATCGCATCGACGATCGCGAGTCCCAGTCCGGAACCGCCGACGTGGCGCTTGCCGGTGCCGCGGTCGAAGCGGCGGAAGATGCGGTGACGGACGGCCGGGGGGATGCCGGGGCCGTGATCGCGCACCCAGAGCTGCGCGCCGCCGGCGTGAACGGCGCTGCCGATCTCGATCGCGGTGCCGGCGGGGGAGTACTTGGTCGCGTTGTCGGCCAGCTGCAGCCACGCCTGCAGCAGGCGGTCGCCGTCGGCGCGGATGACCCCGTCCGCGCACTGCTCGACGCGCCACGCGTGATCGCCGATGACCCCGACCATCTCGAAGACCCGCTGCGTGAGGGCGGCCAGGTCGACGTCCCCCGTCGACAACTGCCCGCCCTCGACCGCGGCCAGCACGTCGATGTCGCCGATGAGGCGTGTCATGCGATCCAGCTCCGCCATCCCGAGGGAGCGGATCGCCTCGACGTCGTCGGGGTCGGCGGCATCCATCATCTCGAGGTGACCGCGCACGATCGTGATGGGCGTCTTCAGCTCGTGACGCACGTCGTCGAGCAGGCGTCGCTGGTTCTCGAACGCCCCCTCGACCGTGTCACCCGAGGGGAGGGATGCCGCGCCCCGCCGTTCGAGCACGGCCCAGCCCACGACGCCGACGCCCGCAAGGGCGGGGACGGCGGTCGCGCCCCACACGAGCGCGGTCCAGCCGGCTGCCTGCGGGGCGGTGAGCAGGACGACCACGAACGCCGCCGCACCCACGCCGACGAGGCCCGCCGCGGCGACCGCGAGAAGGATCCCGAGTCCCGGCGTGCCCCGTCGCGGTGGTGCGGCGGCGCTGTTCACGCTCCGATTATCAACCAGGGTGGGTCATCGAGAGGAGGTCGAGCTTCTCGTCGAGCTGCTGCTCGGTGAGCTCGCCCCGCTCGACGTACCCGAGCTCGATCACCGCGTCGCGCACCGTGATCCCCTTGGCGACCGAGTGCTTCGCGATCTTCGCGGCAGCCTCGTAGCCGATGAGCTTGTTGAGCGGGGTCACGATCGACGGCGACATGCCGGCGTAGGCCGCTGCGCGCTCCTCGTTCGCCACGAGACCCGACACGGTCTTGTCGGCGAGGACCCGCATCGCGTTGGAGAGCAGTCGGATCGACTCGAGCAGGGCCGTGCCCATGACGGGGATCGCGACGTTCAGTTCGAAGGACCCGGATGCCCCGGCCCAGGCGACCGTCGCATCGTTGCCGATGACGCGGGCGGCGACCATGAGGGTCGCCTCCGGGACGACCGGGTTGACCTTGCCCGGCATGATCGACGAGCCCGGCTGGAGGTCGGGGATGTGGAGCTCGCCGAGACCGGTGTTCGGCCCCGATCCCATCCAGCGGATGTCGTTGTTGATCTTCGTCAGCGAGACGGCGATGGTGCGCAGGGCACCCGAGGCCTCGACGAGCCCGTCGCGGTTGGCCTGCGCCTCGAAGTGGTCCTTCGCCTCGGTGATCGGCAGTTCGGTCTCGGCCGCGAGCAGCGCGATGACCTTCTGCGGGAACCCGAGGGGCGTGTTGATGCCGGTGCCGACGGCGGTGCCGCCGAGCGGGACCTCGCCGACGCGGGGGAGGACCGACTGCACGCGCTCGATGCCGAGACGCATCTGACGCGCGTACCCGCCGAACTCCTGGCCGAGCGTGACCGGGGTGGCGTCCATCAGGTGGGTGCGGCCGCTCTTGACGACGCTCTTCCACGCCTCGGCCTTCTCCTCGAGCGCCACGGCGAGGTGGTCGAGGGCGGGGATGAGGTCGTCGATCAGGGCCTGCGTGACGGCGATGTGGACCGACGTGGGGAACACGTCGTTCGACGACTGCGAGGCGTTGACGTGGTCGTTGGGGTGGACGGGAGCGCCGAGCTTGCGGGTCGCGAGGGTGGCGAGCACCTCGTTCATGTTCATGTTCGAGGAGGTGCCCGAGCCGGTCTGGTACGTGTCCACCGGGAAGTGCTCGTCGTACGCGCCGGTGACGACCTCGTCCGCCGCCCAGGCGATCGCGTCGGCGATGGCGCCGTCGAGGGTGCCGAGCTCCTTGTTGGCGAGCGCGGCCGCCTTCTTGATGCGTGCCAGGGCCGCGATCTGCGTCGACTCGAGGCCGGAGCCCGAGATCGGGAAGTTCTCCACCGCGCGCTGGGTCTGCGCGGCGTAGAGCGCGTCCTTCGGAACACGCACCTCGCCCATCGTGTCGCGCTCGATGCGGTACTCGGTCGGCTCAGTCATGGTCGTTCACGTCCTCGTTTCAGTGACTGTCGTGCGGGGTGTTGAGCTCAGGCGACGTCGCCCACGACGACGTCGGGGATCGCCGTGCCGTCGGCGAGGCGGTAGTTGGCGCCGACGATCGCGACGCGACCCTCCGCGACGGCCTCGCTGATGAGCTCGGACGAGCGCAGGATGCCGGCGACGGTGTCGCGGAGGTGCTCGCGGCCGACCTCTTCGGCATCCACCGTCTGCGCCGTGGCGCCCTCGTGGGCGGTGAGCACGCGTCGGACGGCCGGGACGATGGGGGCCACCTGTCGCCAGATGTTCGCGGGCAGGGCGGGCGCATCCACCGCGGTCGAGTCGATGGCCGCGCGCACGGCGCCGCACTCGTCGTGGCCGAGGACGACGATGAGCGGGACGTTCAGCACGGCGACGGCGTACTCGAGGCTGCCGACGACCGAGTCGGAGACGACCTGGCCGGCGTTGCGGATGACGAACAGGTCGCCGAGGCCCTCGTCGAAGATGATCTCGGCGGCCAGTCGCGAGTCGGAGCAGCCGAACAGGGCAGCGGTCGGACGCTGCGCGTGTGCGAGTTCGTGACGGCGTTCGGCGTCCTGCCGGGGATGCCGCGGCTCACCGGCGACGAATCTCCGGTTGCCCTCCAGCATGGCCGTCCAGACGTCTGCGGGGGTCGTCGTGCTCAACGGAGCTCCTCTCTCAGGGTGCGGATCTGGTCGCCCAGGCTCGCGGCGACGGTCTCGGCGGCGCCGCGGTCCGTGGAGGCGGCCAGGCCGATGACGACGGTGTCGGTGCCCGCCGTGGTGGCGAGGGCGTAGTCGATGGTGTCGACGGCGCTGGGGAGGTCGTAGACGTCCCACTCGATGCCGTCGATCGTGGTCGTCCCGGTCGGGGCGTAGCCGCCCAGCTCCCGCGAGACCCAGCCCTCCGGCGGGGCGAAGGCCTGCGTCACCTCGACGTAGCCGGTCGACGGCGCGTAGACGACGCGCCATTCGCCGCCCTCCACTTTCGCGGAGTTCACGCGCCACTCGTCGGGCGCGGTGGGGACGATCACACCGTGCCCGGCGGTCCGCTCCGCTTCTGCGGCGGCGGCGGGGACGTCGGCCTCGGGGATGTCGGCGGGGGTGCCGCGGGGGACCCCGAGGTAGACGACGGCCATGATGCCGACGCACACGATGAGCGCGGCGATGAGGTTGCGGAAGGTCTTGCTCGAGCGGTAGCGCTCGGAGGCCGCGGCTTTGCGCGCGGCGGTCTCCTCCGGCGTCTCGGGCCGGCCGAGCTCGGCGACGATGCGGGGCCGGGCCATCAGGGCGCCGTTCCGCCGTCGGGACGCGCCTCGTCGAGGCGTCGCTTCGCGCCGAGCAGCCATTCCTCGCAGCGGGCGGCGAGGGCCTCGCCGCGGGTCCAGAGGGCGAGCGACTCCTCGAGGGTGGGGGAGCCCTGCTCCAGCTGTGCGACCACCTGCACGAGTTCGTCGCGGGCCTGCTCGAAGGAGAGGGTCGACACATCCCCGGCGTCGGTCGTCATGGCCTCCATCCTAGATCGCGGGCGACGGGCCTTCCGCCCCGGTCTCCGACACCTCGCCGGACGAGCGCGCCGCGAAGGAGCCGCGACCGACGGTGACGACGACGTCCGTGCCGGCGGGGGCCTGCGCGGCGTCGCGGACGATGGCGCCGCCCGGCAGGTGCGCGATGGCGTACCCGCGGTCGAGGGTCGCGCCCGGAGAGAGGGCGCGCAGCGACGCCCGCAGCTCCGCCGTCGTGCGGGCCGCGGCATCCCATCGCCGTCGCATGACGTCGCGCCCGCGCGACGACAGCGCCACGACCTCTTGGGCTCGACCGGTGAGCATCGACTCCGGGTCGCGCAGCACGGGACGCGAGCGCAGCTGAGCGAGCGCCGCGATGTCGTGCGAGACGCGCTGGGTCAGCCGCGTGCGGGCGCGGCTGCGGAGCTGCTGGACGAGCGCGCGCTGCTCGGACACGTCGGGCACGACGCGCTTGGCCGCGTCGGTCGGGGTCGACGCACGCAGGTCGGCGACCTCGTCGAGGAGCGGATGGTCGTTCTCATGTCCGATCGCCGAGACGACGGGGGTGGATGCTGCGGCCACCGCGCGGACCAGGCGCTCATCGCTGAACCCCAGCAGCGACTGCGGGTCGCCGCCGCCGCGGGCGATGATGATGACGTCGACCTCGGGATCGGCGTCGAGGGTGCGGAGGGCGGCGAGGGTCTCGGGGACGCAGCGGTCGCCCTGGACGGCGGCGTACACGGTGCGGAAGACGACGTGCGGCCAGCGCAGCTCGGCGTTGCGGTGCACGTCCTTCTCGGCGTCGCTGCGCTCGCCCGTGATCAGTCCGATCACGTGGGGGAGGAAGGGGAGGGGCTTCTTGCGTGCGGGATCGAACAGTCCCTCGGCCCGGAGCGTGGCGCGGAGGCGTTCGAGCCGCTCGAGCTGGTCGCCGAGGCCCGTGTGGCGCATCGACGAGACCGTGAAGGTGAAATCTCCGGTCTTCGTGAAGTAGTCCGCCTTGACGCAGGCGATCACGCGGTCGCCGATCTTCAGGTCGTCGGGGGTGCGCTGCAGCGTCGAGGACCACATCCGGAACGAGAGCATGCCGTCGCCGGCGGCATCCTTCAGGCGTCCGAAGACGTGACCACCCCGCAGGTTCCAGGCCGTGATCTCGCCCTCGACCCAGACCGACCCCCACTTCTGGACGAAGTCGCGGATGGTCTCGTTCAGTCGGGAGACCGAGGTCGGCGTGTCGGGGGAGGAGTCCCGCGGGTGCACGGCGTCCGGCGGCGGGACGGCGCCCGGCTCGGTCTGGAAAGTCGTCACGGACACCCATCTTGCTGCACACGTCCCCCACCCAGCCGGGGCTTCGTACAATCGAGGGGTGACCTCACCTGCCGTTTCGCTGCCGATGCCCCGAATCGCGGGAGCCCGCGGGCGGCTCGTCGACCTCCCCGTCCAGGGCTCCAAGCGCGTCCTCCTCGCCGCTCCGCGCGGCTACTGCGCGGGCGTGGACCGCGCCGTCATCGCGGTGGAGAAGGCGCTCGAGCGCTACGGCGCGCCCGTCTACGTGCGCAAGCAGATCGTCCACAACATCCACGTCGTGACCGAACTCGAGTCGATGGGCGCGATCTTCGTCGACGAGGTCGACGAAGTGCCCGAGGGCGCGCACGTCGTCTTCAGCGCGCACGGCGTCTCGCCCGCGGTCGTGAACGCCGCCGCCGACCGTGGACTGCAGGCCATCGATGCGACCTGCCCGCTCGTCACCAAGGTGCACCGCGAGGCCGTGCGGTTCGCACGCGACGACTTCGAGATCCTCCTCATCGGGCACGACGGTCACGAAGAGGTCGAGGGGACCGCCGGTGAGGCGCCCGACCACGTCACCGTCGTGAACTCGCCCGAGGAGGCCGACACCGTCGAGGTGAAGGACCCCGACAGAGTCGTGTGGCTCTCGCAGACGACGCTGTCGGTCGACGAGACGATGGACACGGTCCGCCGCCTCCGCGAGCGGTTCCCCAACCTCCAGGACCCGCCCTCCGACGACATCTGCTACGCGACGCAGAACCGTCAGGTCGCGATCAAGAAGGTCGCGAAGGATGCCGACCTCGTCATCGTCGTGGGCTCGGCCAACTCGTCCAACAGCGTCCGGCTCGTCGAGGTCGCCCTCGAGTACGGCGCGAAGGCGGCGTATCGCGTCGACTACGCCCACGAGATCAAGCAGGAGTGGCTCGACGGCGTCGAGACCGTCGGTGTCACCTCGGGCGCCTCGGTCCCGGAGGTGCTCGTGACCGAGGTCCTCGAGGACCTCGCCGGCGCGGGGTACCGGGATGTCGCCGAGGTGAAGACGGCGGAGGAGGACCTCATGTTCTCGCTGCCGAAGGAACTCCGTCAGGACCGCTCCGGCCGCACCGACGACCGTGCCCTCGGGGGGCGGACCCGCCCGTGAGCGACGACCCCCGACCGCGACCGCAGTACGGGGAGTACGCGACGCCCGAGCAGCAGCGCGCCGCGATCCGGCAGCCGGAGCCGGAACCGGCGGCACCCGTCGACCCGCCGCATCCGCCCACCGCCCCGGCGACGACCGTGGCGGCCCGTCCGACGCGGATGGCGGACCGCATCATCACCGTGGCGCTCCTGGCCTACGGCCTCGTGACCGTCATCGGTGCGATCCCGCAACTCGTGGACTTCACGTCGTTCGCGAAGACTTGGATGGAGGTCGCCGGCGTCAACGGTGAGTTCACCAACACGGCCCAGGGCGCGCTGTGGGGCGGGGTCGGCGCGACCGTCTTCGCGGTGGGCTGGGTTCTCACCGCGGGGTTGTCGTGGTGGTCGCTCGCGAAGGGCCGCGCGAGCTGGTGGATCCCGCTCGTCGGCGCCATCGTCACGTTCGTGATCGTGAGCGTCTGCCTCGTGATCCCGATCTTCGGCGACCCGGGCCTCGTGCGGGGCCTCGCGCTCGGTTCCTAGCACCTGGTAGTTTTACGGCTGCTGCGGGTGTTCCCTCGCGTGCGTCATCTCGGGAGGGGAATCGTGACCGGCACACCCCGGAGGATCGCCTCCACCGCCGTCGCTCTGGCCGCGACGATCGGTCTGCTTCTGGCCGGCGGGCCCGCCACGGCGGCATCCACTCCCGCAGCGACCCCCGCCGCCGCGACCCCCTCGCCGACCGCCGCGGCGCTGACCGCGGGCACGGTGGCCGTCACCGGAACCCCCGCCGTCGGGGCGAAGCTCACGGCGACCGTCGTCGGGTTCGGCCCCGCTCCCGTCACCGTCGCGTACCAGTGGATGCGCGGGGGAGCCGTGCTTCCCGGCGCCACGGGGGCGACGTACACCCCCGCGGCCGCCGATGCCGGCGCGACGCTGTCGGTCCGCGTGACCGTTGCCAAGACCGGGTACACGTCCCTCGTGCGCACGAGCGCGGGGGTGGTCGTGGCGCGCCTTCTGACGCCGCCGTCCGCCGTCACGATCTCGGGCGCGGGCACCGTCGGCGCCACGCTGACGGCGGCCCCCGGCACCTGGGCTCCCGCGGGGACCGCACTCGCGTATCAGTGGCTCCGCGGCGGCGCCCCGATCGCGGGAGCGACGGCGCGCACGTATCGCCTGATCGGAGCGGATGCCGGTACCACCGTCGCGGTGCGCGTCACCGGCACGAAGACGGGCTACACCCCGGCCGTTCGCACGTCCGCCGGGATCGGCGTGCTCGCCCCCTTCACGTCGACACCGAAGCCGACCATCACCGGGACGGCCGCAGCGGGCAGGACGCTGACCGTGAGTCCGGGTTCGTGGCGACCGGCGCCCGACCAGCTTCGGGTGCAGTGGCGGGTCGACGGCGGAGCGATCGAGGGCGCCACCGGGACGAGCTGGGAGGTCCCGACGTGGGCCGCCGGCCGCTCGGTCAGCGTCTCGGTGACCGCCGTCAAGAAGAATCATCGGAGCGTCACGACGACCTCGGCGGGCAAAGCCGTGGCCCTCTCGCTCGGGTCCGTGATGACCCCCGGGACGACCCTCCGTCCGGGCGTGCTGCTCACCTCACCCGACGGTCGCTACACGTTCGGGCTGCGCGGCGACGGCAACGTGGCGCTCACGCGTGACTACGCCCTCGTGAGGAGTGCGCGGACGACCGGCACCTTCGACGCCCGCCTCCTCTTCTCGGGCGACGGGGAGCTGCTCCTGCTCGACGAGCGCGGCGTCTCGGTGTGGTCCTCCCAGACCGCCGGGCTCGAGGCGAGGGCCGCGATCCTCGGCAACGACGGGGTGCTCCGGCTCGTCGACGGCGACGGCGACGACGTTTGGACGAGCGCGGCGATGTCCGCCCAGCCCGACGCGACGGCCGCCGGGCCGTCGGTGCCCGGCCGCTACGGGTGGGCGTACCCGCTGCGCCCCTCGGGTACCTTCACGACCTACTCGGGCCACAGCGGCGACGACATCGCCGCGCCCACCGGGACGCCCGTCTACGCGATGCGGGGCGGGACCGTCTCGGTCCGCGAGGTGTGGATCCGGACCGGCTGCCCCTCCTGGGCGTCCAACACCACGAAGCAGAAAGAGGTCGTCGTGACCTCGACGGTCGACGGGATGCGGCTCGAGCAGGTGTACGCCCACCTCAGCGCCTTCTCGGTGAAGACGGGTCAGACCGTCGCCGCCGGACAGCGGATCGGGTCCGTCGGTTCCACGGGGTGTTCGACCGGCCCCCACCTGCACACCGCCTTCACCGTCGACGGGGTGCGCTACGCCCTGTACCCGCGTGACGTCCTGGGCACCGCCCGGTACTGAGCCCGGCGACACGAAACCCCGGTCCGTGCGGACCGGGGTTTCGTCGTGGGGGCCGCTCTGCTCAGACGCCGAGCGACTTGCCGGCCGAGCCGAGCTGCTGCGTCGCGGCGACGACACGCTCGGCCATCGCGGACTCGGCGACCTTGCCCCAGGCGCGCGGGTCGTACAGCTTCTTGTTGCCGACCTCGCCGTCGAGCTTCAGGACGCCCTCGTAGTTCGACAGCATGTAACCGGCGACCGAGCGCGTGAAGGCGTACTGGGTGTCGGTGTCGATGTTCATCTTCACGACGCCGTTGCTCACCGCGAGGGCGATCTCCTCGTCGGACGAGCCGCTGCCGCCGTGGAAGACGAGGTCGAGCGGCTTCGGGCCGGTGCCGAAGTGCGCGGCGATGCCCTCCTGGATCTCGCCCAGGAGCTCGGGGCGGAGCTTCACGCCGCCCGGCTTGTACACGCCGTGGACGTTGCCGAAGGTCAGCGCCGAGATGTAGCGGCCGTTCTCGCCGAGGCCGAGCGCCTCGACGGCCTTCGTCACGTCGGCGACGGTCGTGTACAGGGCGTCGTTCGAGCCCTCGTGCGCGACACCGTCCTCCTCGCCGCCGACGACGCCGACCTCGATCTCGAGGATGGCGTTGATGTTCTTCATGCGCGGGAGCAGGTCCTGCGCGATCTGGATGTTCTCGTCCAGCGGCACGGCCGATCCGTCCCACATGTGCGACTGGAAGATCGGGTTGCGTCCGGCCTTGACCTCGGCCTCGGAGGCCTCGATGAGGGGGAGGACGAAGCCGGGGAGGGCGTCCTTCGGGCAGTGGTCGGTGTGGAGGGCGACGGTGATCGGGTAGTTCTTCGCGACCTCGGTGACGTACTTGGCGAAGGCCAGGGCGCCGGTGGCGCGGCCCTTGACCGTGTGGCCGGCGAAGTAGTCGGCACCGCCGGTGGTGACCTGGAGGATACCGTCGGAGCCGGCCTCGGTCAGGCCCTGGAGGACCGCGTTGATGGTCTGCGAGCTCGAGACGTTGATCGCGGGGTAGGCGAATCCGCCTGCCTTCGCGCGATCCAGCATGTCGGCGTACTGGTCAGGGGTGGCGACGGGCATGTGAGCTCCTCGGGACGGGGTGTGGATTCAGGCCAACTCTATCGAAGGGTCGGCATCCGCTCCGGTTCGGGGTCAGCCTGCGTATCGCGCGGGGCCGGTCTCTTCACCGATGGAAAGATTCGGCATTCCTTCGTGTCCGTCACTACGGAATCCGCGGGGCACGAGGGAGGCCGGGCCTAGGCTGAGCCCATGGTGAGCCTGACTGCCGACATGAGTCCGCTGCATCCCGACCGCAACCTCGCGCTGGAGCTGGTCCGCGCGACGGAGGCTGCCGCGATCCGCTCCGTCCCGTTCATCGGGCGCGGCAAGAAGGAGCTCGCGGACGGCGCGGCCGTCGACGCCATGCGCGCCTTCCTCACGACGGTGAACTTCGACGGCGTCATCGTCATCGGCGAGGGCGAGAAGGACAACGCCCCCATGCTCTTCAACGGCGAGCGTGTCGGCACCGGGCGCGGACCGCAGTGCGACATCGCCGTCGACCCCATCGACGGCACGACGCTCACCGCGGAGGGGCGCAACAACGCCCTGTCGGTCATCGCCGTGGCCGATCGCGGAGCGATGCTCGACGCCTCGACGGTCTTCTACATGGACAAGATCGTGACCGGCCCCGCCGGCGTCGGGGTGGTCGACATCCGTCTGCCGATCGCCGAGAACATCCGCCGCCTCGCTAAGGCGCTCGACAAGCCCGTCGACGAACTCGTCGTCTCGGTCCTGAACCGGCCGCGCCACGCGAAGCTCATCGAGGAGATCCGCGAGGCCGGCGCCGGCACGCGACTGATGAGCGACGGCGACGTCGCCGGCGGCATCAACGCGGCACGTCACAACGCCCGCACCGACATGTGCGTCGGCATCGGCGGCAGCCCGGAAGGCATCGTGACGGCCTGCGCGATCAAGGCGCTCGGGGGTCACATCCAAGGACGGCTGTGGGCTCGTGACGACGACGAGAAGCAGCGGGGCATCGACGTGGGACTCCGGCTCGACGACCACGTGTACGAAGCGGACGACCTCGTCCGAGGGAACAACACCCTCTTCGTCGCGACTGGCGTCACCAACGGCGAACTGGTCGCGGGGGTGCGTCGGGTGGGCGACTTCGTCTACACCGAGAGCGTGGTCCTGCGGGGGGCCTCGGGCACGCTTCGGCGGATCTCTTCGGAGCACCTCACCTCGAAGTGGCTGTGATCCGGTCGGTCGCCGAGACCTCGTAGCGGACACGCGCGCTGAGCGTCAACCCAGGATCCGGCACGACCCCTCTGGCACAATGGTCGATGGTGTCAGCTGTCCCCGGCACTCGCCACCGCCCCCAGGAGTTCACATGTCGACCGCATCCAGTGACCCGCGCACGGGCCAGCTCTCGCTCACGGGTCACCTCCCCGTCACCCCGACGGGCCAGATCCCGATCGTGGGTCAGGCGACCGGTGGTGTGCGTCCCGTGACAGCACCGATCGCCGTGGCCGACGACCCGGCGCGCCGTCCCGACGTCCTCCTGCGCCGTCGCATGCCTCCCGGGCACGAAGTGAACGCGTGGTGGCTCATCGGCGCGTTCCTCGCCGTGTCCATCGGCGTCGTAGGTCTCATGACCTTCTTCCCCTCCTGAGCGCTCAGTCGCTCGCGAGGCGTCCGCGCAGCTCGCCGAGATCGGCCGCCTGCTCTCGATCCTCGAGCAGTTCGGGAGCCGTGAGTCGGCGGGTCGTCGACTCGATCGTGGTCGGCGACGGCAGCTCCTCGAGCTGCGTGTCGTCGATCCCCGGGAACCGTCGGGCGCTCACCAGGACGCGGGTCTCGAGGGACCCGGCGAACCGGTTGTAGCTGTCGACGGTGCGCTCGATCGCGCGCCGGAGGTCGTCGGCGTGACCGGCGAGCGAGCCGAGCCGGTGGTACAGCTCGTTGCCGAGATCGAACAGCCGGCGCGCCTCGGTGGACACGTCCTGCTGCGTCCACGTGTAGGCGACGGTCTTGAGGACCGCCCACAGGTTCACGGGGGAGGCGAGGGCGACCCGCCGACCGAACGCGTACTCGAGGAGGGCCGGGTCCTCCTCCAGGGCGGCGGCGAGCAGCGACTCGCTCGGGATGAAGCAGACGACGAATTCGGGGCTCGACGGCATCCCGGCCCAGTACTTCTTCTTGGCCAGGGCGTCGATGTGGCCGCGCACGGCGGCGACGTGTCGGGCGAGCAGCCTGCTGCGCCGCGCGGCCTCCTCGCCGACGGCGGTCACGGGGATGGCGCTGGCCTCGAGATAGGCGTCGAACGGCGCCTTGGCGTCGACCGCCAACGCCTTGTCGCCGGGGAGCCGGACGATCATGTCGGGGCGGCCGCCCCCGGCATCCGTGGAGATCGAGGTCTGCGTGTCGAAGTCGACGTAACGCGTGAGACCCGCGGACTCGACGATGCGGCGCAGGTGCGTCTCGCCCCACACACCGCGCGCGCCGTTGGAGCGCAGGGCTCCGGCGAGCGACTCGGTCGTGGCCCGCAGCGCCTCGTCGGACTCCTGGGCGCGGCGCAGCTGCTCGGCCAGCGACCCGAACTGCTCCTGCCGGTCGCGCTCGAGGTGATCGACCTTCTGCTGCATCGCGGCGAGGGTCTCCTGCACGGGGGCGAGTGCGCGCAGCACCGTCTGCTCGCGGCGTTCCCGCTCGTCGCGCGCGGCCTGCTCGGCGTGGATGCGGGCCGTCACGTCGCGGTGGAGCGAACGCTGCTGGTCGAGCTGGACCTGCAGGGCGTCGCGGGCCGCCTCTGCCGCCGAGGCCTGCGCGTGGAGGGCGCCGCGCCGTCCGGCCTCACGGGCCGAGACGACCGCGCCCGCGGCGACGGCGCCGGCGAGGAGGCAGAGCACGGCGAGTACGACGGAGAAGGCGGCATCCATGTCCGTCATGGTGCCCCAGGCCTCCGACATCCGTCGGCGCCGCGCGGGCGAGGGGTCTCAGGCGGCGGTGGCGGGCACGGCGGAGGGGATCTGCGGGATGCGGACGCCCAGGAGCATCGCGAGCTCGACGAGGTCGCCGGCCCCGGCGCGAGCCGCCGCGTCGACGACGATCTGCGCGCACGCGAGCGCGTCGGCGGTGGCGTCGTGGTGGGCGAAGTCGAGGTGGCCGGCGGCCGCCGCGACGAACGGGAGCCGGTACGACGGGAGGTCGTACGTCTTGCGCGCGACGTGCAGGCTGCAGAGGTAGCGGGCCTCCGGTGCGACCTGACCGGTGACCTCGCATGCGGTGCGGAGGACCCGCATGTCGAAGCCGGCGTTGTGGGCGACGAGGATATCGTCGCCGACGAAATCGAGCAGGCGCGGCAGCTGCTCCGTCCAGGTGGGGGCCGTCACGACATCGGACTCGCGGATCCCGTGGATGCCGACGTTGACCTCGAAGAAGCGGTCGTGGCCGGCCGGGGGGCGGATCAGCCAGCCCTCCGAGGCGACAACGCGACCGCCCCGGACCCGGGCCACTCCCACGGCGCACGCCGAGGCGTTGGAGGGATTCGCCGTCTCGAAGTCGATCGCGGTGAAGTCCAAGGGCATGCCCTCACCTTCGCCGCCGGGAGGCCCGCCCCGGCGGAGGCGCGCCGCCGGGAACCGGGACCGGCGGGCGCGGCGCCGCGCGCCCGCCGCGTAGAGTGGATGCCCGTGGCTCTCACCATCGGAATCGTCGGACTGCCCAACGTCGGCAAGTCCACCCTCTTCAACGCCCTCACCAAGAACGACGTGCTCGCGGCGAACTACCCGTTCGCGACGATCGAGCCGAACGTCGGCGTGGTGAACCTGCCGGACCCCCGGCTCGACACCCTCGCGGAGATCTTCTCGTCCGAGCGCATCCTGCCCGCGACGGTGTCGTTCGTCGACATCGCCGGCATCGTGCGCGGTGCGAGCGAGGGCGAGGGCCTCGGCAACAAGTTCCTCGCCAACATCCGCGAGGCCGACGCGATCGCCCAGGTCGTCCGCGGGTTCGCCGACGACGACGTCGTCCACGTCGACGGGGCCGTGAACCCGAAGAACGACATGGAGACGATCAACGCCGAGCTCCAGCTCGCCGACCTCGAGACCCTCGAGAAGGCGATCGTGCGCTACGAGAAGGAGGTGCGCGGCAAGAAGCTCGACCCCTCGGTCCTCGAGACGGCGAAGGCCGCGCAGGAGGCGCTGCAGCGCGGCGAGCTCCTCTCGGCATCCGGGATCGATCTCTCACCCATCCGCGAACTCGGCCTGCTCAGCGCCAAGCCGTTCATCTTCGTCTTCAACGTCGACGAGGCCGTGTTGACGGATGTCGCCCGCAAGGCGGAACTCGCCGCGCTGGTCGCGCCCGCCCAGGCCGTCTTCCTCGACGCGAAGATCGAGTCCGAGCTCGCAGAGCTCGACCCGGAGGATGCCGCGGAACTGCTCGCCTCGACGGGGCAGGACGAGTCGGGCCTGGACCAGCTCGCGCGTGTCGGCTTCGACACCCTCGGTCTGCAGACCTACCTGACGGCCGGCCCCAAGGAGGCCCGCGCCTGGACGATCGGCAAGGGATGGAAGGCGCCGCAGGCCGCCGGCGTCATCCACACCGACTTCGAGAAGGGCTTCATCAAGGCCGAAGTCATCTCGTTCGAGGATCTCGTCGCGACGGGCTCGGTCCAGGAGGCGCGGGCGAAGGGCAAGGCGCGCCTCGAGGGCAAGGACTACGTCATGCAGGACGGCGACGTCGTCGAGTTCCGCTTCAACAACTGAAGGACCTCTCCCATGTCACAGATCCAGCGCCAGGTGTTCGACGCCGAGGCTCGTGCCATCCCGTTCATCGATGAGGGGGAGGGTCCCGCCCTCGTCCTCATCCCCGCTCAGGGCCTCGACGTGGCTTACCTCGGCGGGCTCGCGAGCATCCTCGAGGAGGAGGGGTTCCGGATCGTCCGCATCGGTTCGCGGCGCCCCGGCCCCGCTGCGGTGTCGATGCACGACCTGGCGCAGGACGTCATCGACGTCCTCGACCACCTCGGGATCGCCGCGGCGTGGATCGGCGGGCACGCGTTCGGCGGCGCGGTCGCGCGGACGGTCGCCCTCGACCACCCCGGCCGGGTCAGCGGAGTCCTGCTTCTCGGTGTCGAGTCGACGCGTCCGCTCGAGGACGACGCCGCCCGCGCCCTCCAGACCGCGTTCGCCACGCCCGTCGAGGCCCCCGACGCGGATGCCGTCCGCACCCTCGTCGGCCCCGGTATCGACACCGCGCTGGCCTGGGACGTGTTCGGCCGCTCGCGCGACCTCGAGGTCGAGGACCTGCAGAGCGGAGCCCTCGCCTCCACCCCGGTCGCGGACTGGGCGACCCTCGCGGCATCCCTTCCGATCCTCATCATCCAGGGCGCCGACGACGCGATCACACCGCCGGCGAACGGCGACGATCTGCAGGCGACCGCGGCCGACCGCACGAGCGTCGTGCGGCTGCCCGGTGCCGGCCATCTCTTCCCCATGACCCACCCGGGGGAGACGGCCTTCCAGATCGAGGATTACCTCGGCTGGGACTGATCAGCGGGAGCGCCGCAGCGTCTCGCTGGGCTGCTCGCCGAACTCCGCGCGGTAGTGCTGCGCGAAGCGCGGCAGGTGGGCGAAGCCCCAGCGCCGGGCGACGTCGGCGACCGTCGTCTGCGGCGGTTCCGCGGCGACCAGTTCCGCCCGGACGGCGGCGAGACGTGCGCTCCGCACGTACGCGGCCGGTGTGGTGTCGAGCACGCGCGCGAAGGCGTTCTGCAGCCCTCGCACGCTGAGGCGCGCGGCCCGCGCGATGTCGCCGACGCTGAGGGGGTCGGCCAGGTGCGCGTCGATGAACGCGGTCGCCCGGCCCACGGCATCCGTTCCGGCGCGGGTGTCGGGCCGGTCCGCGACCGATCGGATGTCGAACGCGTGCTGCGTCGCGGCGAAGACCGCATCGACGGCGGCCTGACGGATGAGGGGGTTGTGCAGCAGCTCGGGATCGTCGAAGACACGGGTGACGTGGTCGATCGTGAGGTCTCAGTGCCGTTGCAGTTCGGGGGAGAGGGCGTGGGTCGCACCGAAGTGCAGTGCGGACTCGTCGTGACCGGTGAAGGCGCCGAGGGCGGGTAGATCCACGCTGAGGATGTCGGCCGTCACCTTGCGCGACCACGACTCGGCTCGCCCGGGCCGCAGCAGGAACGGCCGGCCCGCGTCGACCTCCTCGCCGTTGGTGACGGTGCGGAGGTCGCCCTCCCGGCGCCGGGCGATCGCGACCGCGCCGGTGATGGCGGACTCGACGTGCAGGTGGGTGTCGATGCCGAACGAGGTCAGCAGGAGGCGGTCGTCACCGACGATCCGCTGCCGGAGGGCGAGGGGGGAGCCGATGTCGCGGACGGCGATCCGGGTACTCAGCTGCGCCACGGCGCTCTGCACTCATGCGGCGTCGCTCGCGACGATGGTCTGGTCGCGGACCTTCGGATCGACCTTAACGCCCATGCCGCATTCTCCTGCCGACCCGGCGCCGGATCACCCGATCCGCTCCGATGACCCTACCCCGGCCGCGGCGCTTCCCTGCGGCTCGGGCACGAGGTAGAGGCCGGAGGGGGAGTTCGCGACGTAGCTGAGCGCGTCGAGCCAGGCGGGGTTGAGGCTCGGCTGCCGGCTTCCGAAGTACTGGAAGGTCAGGTCGGCGCCCGGGTGGAGCCAGACGACCTGTCGGCCGTCGCCGAGGCTCTGGTCGTTGCGCCACATGAACGTGAACGACTCGCCTCGGCGCAGTTTGGTCGTGATGACCACCTGCAGGTGGGCGAGCACCCGGTCCTCGAAATCGACACGGATGCGTTCGTTGTAGATGAACTTTCCCACGGTGCTCCTTCTGCGGCGGTGTAGCCATTATGCGCACGGATATCCGTTTTGCGCAGGTCGACCCCGCCGGCCCGGAGACCGCGGGGGGATCATAGGATGAGACGCGGGCACCGGTGTGAGGAGACCCCATGACCGTGCTCGAGGAGCACTTCCGTTCCGCGGATCTCGGCGAGACCGAGTCGTACATCCGGCGCAGCTACGGCAACGTCCAGCTCGACGCCGACGACCTCGTCTTCGAGGAATCGAGCACCGGCGACGAGCAGTTCGGTCTCCGACGGCTGCACGTGAAGGGCAGCTACAGCGCGTCGTGCGAGCTCGAGGCCGTCATCGTCGTGCGGAGCGACGACCGCTACGAATGGGAGGTCGACGGCGTCCGGGGCACCGCCGAGGCTCCCGTGCTGTTCCAGCCGGGGACACTGGACTGCCGGCTCCAGGACGCCCGGGTCCGTGTCGTCGCGCTCCCCGTCGAGGTCCTGACGGACGTTGCGCGGACCGTGTACAACGACGACACCCTGACGCTGCGATTCGGCGGTACCGCCCCGTCCACTCCGGCTCTCTCCCGGGCGTGGCGCTCCGTGGCGGCGCTGGCGTTCGACACCGAAGCCCTCCTCGGCAACGACCTCGTGCGCGCCTCCGTCTTCCGCTCGCTCGCGGTCACCACCCTCGAAACGTTCGCCGCCGTCGAGGATGCCCGCGTCCGGCGCGAGACGATCGCGCAGCAGCAGGCCGCCTACCGGATGGCGGTGGCCTTCCTCGAGGACCACGCCTCGCTGCCGATCACGATCGACGACGCCGCCGCTGCGGCGGGTGTCGGCTCGGCGGCGCTGGACCGCGCGTTCCGCGCCCACTCCGTTCCGGGACGCACCCCCGCAGAGCACCTGACGGCGGTCCGGCTGGATGCCGCGCACGCCGACATCCTGCGCGCCCCGCTCGACGGGACGGTGACCGTCGCCGAGATCGCCTCACGCTGGGGGTTCACCGAGACGGGGCTCACCCGTCACCACCTGCGGAGCTACGGGACGACGCCCCACGAGCTCCTCGGGCTCTGACGCGCGCGGGTCAGTCCTCGTCGGCCTCGGGTTGACCCGGTCCCGGCCCGGGGCGGGCGACCGCGTCGTCGGCGATGTCGATGCGCGTCACCCCGTCGTGCTCGCTCACCCGGACGTCGTACTCGGCACTCGGCGCGCCACGGTCCTCGGGCTTGTCGACTCCTGCGGTGTCGTCGGTCATCGCCGGTCCTCTCGTCGTGTCGTCCGTGAACGCTACCCCGCAGCCCGTCGCGTCGTGCCCGCCTTGCGCCGGACGGGGCCGGTCGCTAGCGCCGGTCGCACAGACCTCCCGCAGGGCCGGACGCGGGAGAATCGAGGCATGCGCGTCCTCTCGTCCCTCCCCGCCTCCGTGCGCGCCGCTCTCGCCGGCATCGTCGTCGCTCTGGCGGCGGTCCTGACCGTCGCGAACCCCGCCGCAGCGCACGACGAGCTCGTCGGGAGCTCCCCGGCCGCCGGCGCCGATCTGGCCGAGGCGCCCGCGGAGATCACCCTCACGTACTCGGCCGCCATCATGACCGAGGGGGCGACGGTCGCGGTCTTCGACGCGGCGGGGCGCGACTGGGCGGAGGGCGATCCGACCATCGACACCAACACCCTCACGATGGCGCTCGACGGGGAGCTGCCGGCCGCCGGCTACGTCGTCGAGTGGCGTGTCGTCTCCAGCGACGGGCACCCCATCAGCGGGACCATCCCGTTCATGGTCGGCGGCGGCGCCCCCATCACCTCCGACGACGTCGCCGGTGAGGCCCTCCCGGGCGACGACGGTGCGCTGCTTCCCGTCGTCGTGGGCTCGGTGATCGCGGTCGCCGTGATCGCCGTCGTCGTCGGCATCGTCCTCTCCCGTCGCCGGACCCGGTCGGACGAGAGCTGAGACGACGGATGCCGCACCCCGCGCGCCTGCGGGGGTGCGGCATCCGGTGGGTCAGACGGTCTGCGCCGCGTGACGTCCTTCGGCGATCTCCTCGACGAGCTTGGCGTCGAACGCCGGCAGGTCGTCGGGGGTGCGGCTCGACACGAGGCCGGCGTCGACGACCACCTCCTCGTCCTGCCACGTCGCCCCGGCGTTGACGAGGTCGGTGCGCAGGCTCGGGTAGCTCGTCAGGGTTCGCCCGCCCAGGACGTCGGCCTCCACGAGCAGCCAGGCGGCGTGGCAGATCGCGCCGACCGGCTTGTGCTGCGCGAAGAAGTCGCGCGCGAAGCGGACGGCGGCCGCGTCCAGGCGCAGGTCGTCCGCGTTCACGACACCGCCCGGGAGGACGAGGGCGTCGAAGTCCGCGGCCTCCGCCTCCTCGGTCGTCACATCGACCCGCTGCTCGTGCCCGTTCTTACCGGTGATGCTCCCGGCGTCGGGGGAGACGAGCACGGCGGTGGCGCCGGCATCCGTCACCGCCTGCCAGGGCGAGGTCAGTTCGCTGTCTTCGAATCCGTCGGTCGCGACGAACGCGACACGCTTTCCGCTGAGGGTTCCGTCGGTGCTGCTCATGGCCCGCACGTTACGCCGCGGCCCGCGCCGGTGGCGGGCCCTTGACCGCGGCCCCGCCCGCGTTTATGCGGCGTAGGCTGATCGACATGGCGATGTCGAACCTGCCGACCCCGAACCTGCAGCCCGTCCCCACGACGACCGATGCCGCCGACGAGAAGCCGTCGCTCCAGATCCTCGATCAGGGCGCCGCGTGCTGCGGCGGCGGCAGCTGCAGCATCGACTGACCGCTCCCGCACCGGCGGCGTCAAGGCGCGGCGGGGATCAGTGCGCCGCGGCGGGGAGATCGACATCGCCCTCTGCGGGCTTGCGGACGAACAGGGCGAGGGCGACCGCCGCTGTGGCGACGATCGCACCGACGAGGAACGCCGCGTGGATGCCGTCGGCCTTGGCGATGACCTCGTCGCTGCCCTCGGCGATGGCGCCGGCCGTGACCACGGTCATGATCGCGACGAACACGGCGGTGCCGGCGGCGCCGGCGACCTGCTGCAGCGTGCCCACCGTCGCCGAACCGTAGGGGTAGAACCGGCGGGGGAGCGAGCCGAGCGCGGACGTCATGAGCGGGGTGAACGTGAGTCCGAGCCCCAGGCTCAGCGTGAGGTGCACCGCGATGACGAAGGCGACACCGGTGTCCGGACCGAAGAACGTCATGCCCCACAGGGCCGCGGCGGCCAGCAGCATCCCCGGGATCACGAGGGGGGTCGGTCCGAAGCGGTCGAACGCGTTGCCGACGAACGGCGCCATCGCGCCCATGAGGATGCCGCCGGGGAGCAGCACGAGCCCCACCCCGAGCACGTCCAGGCCGAGGACCTGCTGGAGGTAGATGGGGAGCAGGATGATCGAGCCGAACAGCGCCATGAACACGATGACGACGAGCACGATCGCGAGCGAGAAGGCCGGCGTCTGGAACGTACGGAGATCGAGGAGGGCGCTGTCGGTCTTCTGCAGGTGGAGCTGGCGCAGGACGAAGAGGACGAGGGATGCGGCGCCGACGGCGAGCGGGATCCAGACGGGCACGGGGGTGTGACCGGATGCCGATTCGCCGATCGCGCTGAAGCCGTAGATCAGCCCACCGAAGCCGAAGGCCGACAGGGGCACCGAGAGCAGATCGAAGCGCGCATCGGGTCGCGTCGTGGTGACGTTCTTGACCCACACCGCTCCGAGCGCCAGGGCGAGGAGGGCGATGGGCAGCATGACCCAGAAGATCGCGTGCCAGGTCAGCGTCGACAGGATGACGCCGGAGACGGTCGGGCCGATCGCCGGCGCGACCGCGATGACCACGGAGATGAGACCCATCATCCGTCCGCGGTGCGACGGCGGGACGATGTTGAGGACCGTCGTGAACAGGAGCGGCAGCATGATCGCGGTGCCGCTGGCCTGCACGATGCGGCCCACGAGGAGGAAGCCGAAGCCGGGGGCGAGGGCGGCGATGAGCGTGCCGGCGGCGAACAGGCTCATCGCGGCGAAGAAGACGGAGCGCAGCGGGAAGCGCTCGAGCAGGAAGCCGGTCAACGGGATGACGACAGCCATCGTCAGCAGGAAGCCGGTGGTCAGCCACTGACCCGTGGCGACGGTGATGTCCAGGTCCGCGACGATGTCGGTCAGTGCGACCGACATGGTCGTCTCGTTCAGGATGACGACGAATGCGGCGACGACGAGCAGCGCGATGACCGGACCGGTTCTGGCGGGTCGCGAATCGGTCGGGACGACGGGAGTGGAAGCGGTGTCCGAAAGGGGCACGGGGATCCTTCGAGTGGGCGGGATGCGGCGGAGGTGCCGGGCCCGGGCGAGCCGTTCAGCTTAACGGATGCTGTGAGCCGGGCATTCCGGCGCCGGCGCCGCGACCCCGACGCGGGGTTATGGTGACGGGATGAGCATGGGCGGACCCGGAGGCGGGCGTGGCGGGTTCCGTGCGGTCGACGAGGAGGCCCAGCGCCGCCGCAACGCGTCGGCTCCCGAGGTCCCCGACCTCGGCCGCCGCGTCGCCGCACTGTTCCGGCCGTACCGCCGCCGGCTCGCGGTGACGGCCGTCCTCGTCGTCGCAGGTGCGGCGGTGGGCGTCATCCCGCCCCTACTCGTGCAGCGGATCTTCGACGACGCGCTCTTCCCCGTCGACGGTTCGTCGCCCCGGCTCGGCCTGCTCGGTGTCCTCGTCCTCTCGATGATCGCGCTGTTCGTGCTCGGCGCGGGGCTCGGCATCGCGCAGACCTGGCTCACCTCGACCGTCGGCAACCGCGTCACGGGGGACCTGCGGGTGCGGATGTTCGAGCACCTGCAGGCCATGGACCTCGGCTTCTTCACCCGCACGAAGACGGGCGTCATCCAGTCCCGTCTGCAGAACGACGTCGGCGGCGTCTCGGGCGTGCTCACCAACACGGTGACGAGCATCCTCGGCAACACCGTCACGGTGATCTCGGCGCTCGTCGCGATGGTGCTGATCGACGTGCGGCTGACCCTCATCGCCGTCGTGATGATGCCGATCCTCGTGCTCGTCCAGCGCCGGGTGGGTCAGGTGCGGGCGCGCATCGCGGGGCAGACGCAGGAGTCCCTCTCCGAGCTCAGCGCGATCACGCAGGAGACCCTGAGCGTCTCCGGCATCCTGCTGTCGAAGTCGTTCAACCGCCAGCGCGCAGAGTCCGAGCGGTACGCCGCCGAGAACCGCACGCAGATCGGCCTGCAGGTGCGGCAGGCGATGAGCGGTCAGGGCTTCTTCGCCGTTGTGCAGATCATCATGTCCTCGGTGCCCGCCGTCATCTACCTCGTCGCGGGCCTCTTCATCTCTGGCGACGGCCCCGCGATCACGGCCGGTACGGTCGTAGCCTTCACGACGGTGCAGGCGCGCCTGCTGATGCCGCTCATGGGCCTCATGCGCGTGGCGCTGGACGTCCAGACCTCGCGCGCCCTGTTCGCCCGCATCTTCGAGTACCTCGACCTGCGCCCCGCCATCACCGACCGCCCCGACGCGATCGACGTGACGGCGGCGCCGGGTCCGCTCGGACGGATCGAGTTCCGCGACGTGTCCTTCCGATACCCGGATGCCGGTCCGCAGAGCCCCGCGACGCTCGACGGCGTGTCCTTCGTCGCCGAGCCGGGCCAGCACGTCGCGTTCGTGGGACCGTCGGGGGCCGGCAAGACGACGATCCTCTACCTCGCCCCGCGCCTGTACGAGCCGGCGGCGGGCACGGTGCTGTTCGCCGGTGCCGACGTCCGCACCCTCGCGCACGCCTCGATCATCGACCGGATCGGGATCGTGTCGCAGGAGACGTACCTCTTCCACGCCTCGATCCGCGACAACCTGCGTTACGCCCGGCCGGAGGCGACGGATGCTGAGATCGAGGCCGCGTGCGTCGCCGCCAACATCCATCACGTCATCGCGGGTTTCGAAGACGGGTACGACACGATCGTGGGCGAGCGCGGGTACCGGCTCTCGGGCGGGGAGAAGCAGCGGATCGCCATCGCGCGCGTGCTGCTCAAAGACCCGCCCGTGCTGCTCCTCGACGAGGCGACCTCGGCGCTCGACACGGTCTCGGAACGCGTCGTGCAGGAGGCGATCGACGAGGCGGCGCGGGGGCGCACCACCCTGTCGATCGCGCACCGGCTCTCGACGGTCGTCGCCGCGGACGTCATCCACGTCGTGAGCGGCGGGCGCATCGTCGAGTCCGGCACGCACGCCGAGCTCCTCGCTCTCGGCGGTCTCTACGCGGAGCTCGCCGCCCAGCAGATCGCGGCGGGGCGCATCGAGGGCGCGGTCTGATCCGCACCGCGCCCGCGCGTCACCAGGCGAGGGCGGCGGCCCGGAGCGCGGCGGAGTCCTCGTCGAGAGGGATGCCGTCGCGCTCGGCGCGCTCGGTGAGTCCACGGGTGAACGCGCCGAGGAGCTTCCGGTAGGCGTCATCGGGGTGGTGTTCGGCGATCCTCACGAGGGCGGGGACGTCCATTCCGAGGATGAGGCGCACCCGCGAACGCGCGGCGGCGGTGCGCCCGGCGGCATCGAGGACCGCGAGGCCGCCGCTCATGCCGTCGAGGTAGTCCTGCAGGACGGGGACCGCGTGACGGAGCTGCGTGATCGAGGTGCCGTCGGCGCGCTCGCGCCAGTGGACGACGACGTCGGGGATCACGTCGATGCCGTGGGCCGCGCTGTAGAGCTGCTGGGCGACGACCTGGTCCTCGTAGGCCTTGTCCTCCGTGAACCGCAGGCCCTCGCGGTGCCACAGGTCCAGGCGGCTCACCTTCGACCACGCGACGATGTTGCCCGAGACGTCGGGGTGTTCCGCCAGGCTCGTGCCGCGCCGGGCGGGGGAGGTCGAGGCGGCGACCCACGGCTGCACGACCCCGGGGGCGTAGTGACCCGCGGCATCCGCTCGCAGCCGGACGTACGCGCCGACGGCGACCTCGCTGCCGGAGGCCTCGAGGCTCCCCACGAGGATCTCGAGCGCGCGAGGGGTCATCACGTCGTCGGCGTCGAAGAAGCCGACGAGCGGGGTGTCGACGAGCTCGAGCGCCTCGTTGCGCGATGCGCCGAGGCCACGGGCCACCTCGTGGCGCACCAGGCGGAAGCGAGGATCCGCCGCCGCGGCGGCCGCGAAGGCCTCGGCCGTCCGGTCCCGCGAGGCATCGTCGACGAGGATCGCGCGGAAGTCGCCGCGGGTCTGTGCGCGGAGGGAGGCGAGGGCTTCGTCCACGAAGGCGCCGACATCGCGGCCGGGCACGATGACGGTGACGGTCGGGGAGCTCATCACCGCGATCGTACCGCCGCGACGGAGGCCGCGACCGCGTCGGCGATCCGGGTCGGGTCGCCCGCGGCGTGGTGGCCGAAACTG
The DNA here is from genome assembly GCF_031844425.1 of Microbacterium sp. ARD31. Lineage (NCBI taxonomy): Bacteria > Bacillati > Actinomycetota > Actinomycetes > Micrococcales > Microbacteriaceae > Microbacterium > Microbacterium sp. ARD31. Next base: position 725,245 of record NZ_JAUZVE010000001.1, on the reverse strand, counting down.
AACCGCACGGACGACTGGGCGACCTCGGGGGCGATCCCGAGGGCGACGAGGACGTGCGACGGTTCGTCGCTGCCCGCCGCGCAGGCCGAGCCGCTCGAGGAGACCACGCCGCGGCGTTCGAGTTCGAGGAGCACGGCCTCGCCGCTCACCCCCGCGAACGTGAAGCTCGCGGTGCCGGGGAGGCGACGGGTCGGATGCCCCGTGGGGACCGCTTCGGGGACGAGCGCCTGCACGCGGGCGACAAAGGCGTCCCGGAGGACGGTGACCCGGGCGGCGGCGGCGTCGCGCTCGCGTTCGGCGAGTTCGAGCGCGAGGGCGAACCCGACCGCGCCGGCGACGTTCTGCGTGCCGCTGCGCCGATCGCGTTCCTGACCGCCGCCGTGGAGGACGGGCTCCAGGGGGATGCGGCCCCGTATGGCGAGGACGCCGACCCCCTGGGGTGCGCCGATCTTGTGGCCCGCCAGCGACAGGGCGTCGGCGCCGGTCCCCGACAGCGGGAGCCATCCCGCCGCCTGCACCGCGTCGAGGTGGAAGGGGATGCGGCTGCCCGCCGCGACGGCGGCCAGGGCTGCGGCATCCTGCACCGTGCCGATCTCGTTGTTGGCGTACCCCACCGACACGAGGACCGTGTCGTCCTGTAGCGCGCCGGCGAGGACCGCGGGGTCCAGCACGCCGTGCGGGTCGACCGGTAGGCGGGTCGCCCGTACGCCGTGGACGCGTTCGAGGTGGTCGACCGAGGCGAGGACGGACTCGTGCTCGATCGCGGTGGTGACGACGTGGCCGGGGCGTCCGTGACGCAGGAGGGCGGCGACGGCGACCCCCTTGATCGCGAGGTTGTTCGCCTCCGTCGCCCCGGACGTGAAGACCACGTCCCCCGGACGCATGCCGAGCACCGCGGCCACCCGCCGCCGCGCGTCCTCCAGCGCACCCGCGGCATCCTCCCCGACGGTGTGGTGGCTCGACGGATTGCCGAACCGGTCGCCCAGGAAGGGCAGCATCGCCTCGCGCACCTCGGCGCGCACCGGGCCGGAGGCGGCGTGGTCGAGGTAGAGCACGTCAGGCCTCGTCGATGCGGACGTCGAGCCCCAGGTCGAGCGCGCGCGCCGAATGGGTGAGGGCGCCGACGGAGATGACGTCCACGCCGGTCTCCGCGATCGCGCGGACCGTGTCGAGCGACACGCCGCCCGACGCCTCGACCGTCGCGCGCCCGGCGACCTGGACGACACCCGTCCGCAGGTCGGCGAGCGAGAAGTTGTCGAGCATGATCGTGCCGATCCCGGCGGCGAGCACTGCCTCGATCTGGTCGAGGCGGTCGACCTCCACCTCGAGGTGCGTCGTGTGGGGCAGCCGCGTCTTCGCGTCGCGGAGGGCGTCGGTCACCGACATCCCGGAGCGCACCAGGACGGCGAGGTGGTTGTCCTTGGCCATGACGGCATCCGACAGCGAGTACCGGTGGTTCGCGCCGCCGCCGCTGCGGACCGCGTGGCGTTCGAACGCCCGCAGGCCCGGGGTCGTCTTGCGCGTGTCGGCGATGCGCACACCGGTGCCGGCGACCGCGTCGACGTAACGCGCCGTGAGGGTGGCGACCCCCGACATCCGCTGGGCGAAGTTCAGGCCGATGCGCTCCGCGGTGAGCACCGCGCGGGCGGGCCCGGTGACGACCGCGAGGACGTCGCCGAGGGCGAACCGGGTCCCGTCGGCGGCGCGCACGTCGACGGCCACGCGCGCATCGGTCAGGGCGAAGGCCGCTGCGAAGACCTCGCCGCCGCTGAACACGCCGGACTCGCGCGCGACGAGCTCCGCCGTCGCGGTGGCGGAGGCCGGGATGAGCGCCTCGCTCGTGAGGTCGCCCCACGGCGCATCCTCGGCGAGGGCGGCGCGGACGGTCGTCTCGATGACGGCGGGGGAGAGCATCAGGCAGCGCCTTCCAGGTCGGTGCGGGCGGTCGGTGCGGCGAGGGCGGCGGGATCGTCGGTGCGCAGGTGGGACCCGACGGATCCGGTGCGTGCGGTCGCCGCGGCGACGACGAGCTGCGCGACCTGCAGAAGGTTCGCGTCCTCGTGAGCGCGGACCGTGGCAGGTGCCCCCGCCTCCGCCCGCCACGCGGCAAGGGTGCGGGCCGCGCGCATCAGCCCCGTGCGGTCGCGGGATACCCCGGCATCCGCCCACATCACGTCCTGCAGTGCACGCCGGGAGAACGGCGGATGCGGGATGCCGGCGGTCGCCGGCTCGACGACGGGCGATGCCGGCGCTCCCGTGGGCACGGGACAGGGGCGCCCCGCGTCGGTCGCCGCCGCAGCCCCGGCGCGAGCGCCGAACACGGCGCCTTCGAGCAGCGAGTTCGAGGCGAGCCGGTTGGCGCCGTGGACCCCGGTGCGGGCGACCTCGCCGACCGCGTAGAGACCCGGGACGTCGGTGCGGCCGTCGAGATCGGTCACGACTCCGCCCATGAGGTAGTGCGCCGCCGGGGTGACGGGGATCGGCTCGCGGGCCCAATCGAGCCCGCGCGCGCGGACCGCGGCGTCGATCGTCGGGAAGCGCGCCGCGAGGAACGCCGCGCGGCGGTCGGGGTCGCTGCTGTGGAGGCCGGTCGCGTCGAGGAGGACGGGCCGGCCGCCCTGGCGCGCCATCGCGGCGGCGATCGCCCGCGTGACGACGTCGCGCGGACCGAGTTCGCCGTCGGGGTGCGCCTCGAGGGCGAAGCGCCGGCCGGCCCCGTCGCGGAGGACCGCGCCCTCGCCGCGGACGGCCTCCGAGACGAGGAACGCCTCGCCGACGGCGAGCACGGTCGGGTGGAACTGCACGAACTCCAGGTCGCGCACCGCGGCGCCGGCGCGCGCCGCCAGCGCGATGCCGTCCCCCGTCGCGACGGTCGGGTTCGTGGAATGCGCGAAGAGCTCGCCCGCTCCGCCCGTGGCGAGGATCACGGCATCCGCCTCGATCCGCTCGCCGCCGTGGAGCTCCACTCCCGCGACCCGACCGTCCTCGCGCACGAGCTCCGTCACGAACGCGTGCTCGCGGACGCTCACTCGACTCGCACGCACCCGGGCGACCAGGGCACGCTGGATCTCCGCGCCGGTCGCGTCGCCGCCCGCGTGCAGGATGCGGGGGAAGGAGTGCGCCCCCTCGAGCCCTCCCCGCAGGGTTCCCGACTCGTCGCGATCGAAGTCGACACCGGCCGCGATCAACTCGCGGATGCGGTCGGGACCCTCCTCGACCAGGACGGCGACCGCGCTCGGGTCGGCGAGGCCGGCTCCCGCGACGAGGGTGTCGCGCGCGTGGTCGGCGGTGCGGTCGGCGGGGTCGAGCGCGCCGGCGATGCCGCCCTGCGCGTAGCGGGTGTTCGCCTCGGTCAGCGCCGCCTTCGTCACGAGGGTGACCCGGCAGCCGGCGGCCTCGGCGTGCAGGGCCGCGGTGAGGCCCGCGATCCCCGAACCGACGACGACCGTGGTCACGGCTTCGCCGCCAGCATCCGCTCGAGGGCGACCCGCGCAGGAACCGCGACGTCCGACGGGACCTGGATGCGGTTGCGCACCTCGCCGGCCACGAGACCCTCGAGCACCCACGCGAGGTACCCCGGGTGGATGCGGTACATCGTCGAGCACGGGCAGACGACGGGGTCGAGGCAGAAGATCTCGTGCTGCGGGAACTGGGCCGCGAGGCGCTGGACGAGGTTGATCTCCGTGCCGATCGCGAACGTCGTCGGTTCGGTCGCGGCGGCGATGGCCTTGCGGATGTAGTCCGTGGACCCCGCCTCGTCGGCGGCGTCGACGACGTCCATCGGGCACTCGGGGTGGACGATCACGCGGACGCCGGGGTGCTCCGCGCGCGCCTGGGCGATCTGGTCGACGGTGAAACGGCGGTGCACCGAGCAGAACCCGTGCCAGAGGATGACCCGGGCGTCCTCGAGATCGGCCTCGGTCGATCCGCCGAGGGGCTTGCGCGGATTCCACATCGGCATCCGCTCGAGCGGGACCCCCATCGCCTTCGCGGTGTTGCGGCCGAGGTGCTGGTCGGGGAAGAAGAGCACCCTCCGGCCGCGGGCGAACGCCCACTCCAGCACCGTGCGGGCGTTCGAGGACGTGCAGACGATTCCGCCGCGACGACCGACGAAGCCCTTGATCGCCGCGGAGGAGTTCATGTAGGTCACCGGGACGACGGGGAGCAGCCCCTCGGCATCCGGCGTGTCCATGTCGCCGTAGACGTCGGCGAGCTGCTCCCAGCACTCCTCGACCTGGTCGATGTCGGCCATGTCGGCCATCGAGCAGCCCGCGGCCAGGTTCGGGAGGATGACCGACTGCTCGGGACGGGAGAGCAGGTCGGCGGTCTCGGCCATGAAGTGGACGCCGCAGAAGACGATCGCCTCCGCTTCGGGGTGTTCGAGCGCCGCGTTGGCCAGCTGGAAGGAGTCGCCGACGTAGTCCGCGTGGGTGACGACCTCCTCGCGCTGGTAGAAGTGCCCGAGCACCACGACGCGGTCGCCGAGCGTCGCCTTGGCGGCGACGATGCGTGCGGCGAGCTCGTCCTCGCCGGCCTCGCGGTACTCGGCGGGGAGCTCTCCCTGGCGGGGGGCGCCCGTCGGGATGACGTCGCCCATCGACGAGCCCGGCCCGTACCCGGGGCGGGTGTCGAAGGTCCAGGGGCCTGCCGCGAGGTCGGTGGTGCAGGTCTCGGTCGTCAGCTCACCGGCGACGATCGCCTGGATCTCGTGGTCGACGCTGGGATCCACGGGCCTGGGATCCACGGGCCTGGGGTCCACGGGGCGGGGCTGGAGGGTGACGGGGGTGGCGCTCATGTCGGTTCGGGTCCTTCACTGCGGGAGCGGGCCGCGATCGGCCAGCTCGACGTCCTGGTTGTAGCGGTACAGCCGCGCGGGCCGGTGGCTGCCCGTGCGGAAGTCGTCGGTGGGGATGAGGGTGCCCGACCCCTCGACCTGCCGCCGGAAGTTGGCGGGGTCGAGCCGGCGACCGAGGATCGCCTCATACACCTCGCGCAGTTCGGCGAGGGTGAACCGGTCGGGCAGGAAGCCGTGCGCGATGCGGCTGTAGCCCACCTTGTTGCGCAGGCGCCAGAGGGCGTAGTCGACGATGTGGTTGTGGTCGAACGCGAGCGCCGGAAGGGCGGTCGCGTCGAACCACGCCACGTTGTGCTGCTCGGTCGCCCGGGCGATGTCCTCGCGCACGAGCGCCCAGTAGACGATCGACACGACGCGCCCGGGGGAGCGGCCGACGTCGCCGAACGCGTACAACTGCTCGAGGTAGCTGGGCGCGAGACCCGTCGTCTCGGCGAGGGTGCGCGACGCGGTGGCCTCGAGGTTCTCCGCGGGATCGACCCAGCCGCCCGGGAGCGCCCACTGACCCTCGTGGGGATCGCGGGTGCGGCGCACGAGGGGGAGCTCGATGCGCGCGTCGTCGGCCTCGCTCCGCAACCGGAAGATGACGGTCGAGACGGCGACGCCGATGGGGGGAGGGGAGGTTGTTCTTGTCATGGTGACCTTAACTGCCGAGGTCGATCTTAGAGTCGATATGACCAGAACCGCAACACGAACCGATTTCCCAGCAGCGGCGGCCTACGCTGATCGGGAGGAACCGCCGGCTCTCCCGGGCGGACTCGTCAAGGGAGGCCCGCCGTGCTCGTCGTCGACATCATCGTCGTGCTCGTGCTCATCGCCGCGCTGTTCGGCGGACTCCTGCGGGGTCTCGTGGCCACCGCCGGCACGCTCGTCGGCATCGTTCTCGGCGCCGTCGTCGCCGTGTGGCTCACCCCCGTCATCGCGCCCGCCTTCACGGGCTGGGAGTACCGCAGCCTCGTGCTGGCGATCATCGCCCTCGGCATCGTGGCCCTCCTCGCCGCGCTCGGGACGGCCGTCGGCAGACGCCTCCGCCGCGGCGTCGACCGCGCGCGGCTCGCCCCGCTCGACCGCATCCTCGGCGGCGTCGTGAACACCGCCGCGGCCGCCGTCGTGCTGCTGCTCACGAGCGGCGCGATCGTCGGCTCCGGGATGCCGGTGGTCGCCCCCGCCGTCGCGTCCTCCCGCGTCCTGGGCGCCCTCGACGCCCTCACCCCGCCGGCGGTCGATTCCGCGCTCGCCGAGTTCCGCGGCTTCATCGTCGACGAGGGCATCCCGCGCGTCGGGGAGCTCCTGGCGCCCGAGGTGGAGCCGACGGCGCCCCCCGTCTCGCTGGACGATCCCGCGCTCGAGCGGGCCGCGGCATCCGTCGCCCGCATCAGCGGCAACGCCTACGCGTGCGGTGCGTCGCTCACCGGGTCGGGGTTCGTCGCCGCGCCCGATCTCGTCGTCACGAACGCCCACGTCGTCGCCGGTGTCGACGAGCCGCTGGTCGAACTGCCGGGACGGGATGCCGAGGAGGGCCGCATCGTCTACTTCGACCCCATCGACGACCTCGCCGTCATCAGCGTCGACGGCCTCGACGCGGCACCGCTCGAGATCGTCGACCCGGTCGCGGCGGGGACCCCCGTCGCGGTCCAGGGCTACCCGCTGGGCGGTCCCTTCACGAGCAGTGCCGCCTACGTCCTCTCGGTCGGCAGCGCCGTCGTCTCCGACATCTACGAGGACAGCTCGCAGCCGCGCGAGATCTACGCCCTCGAGGCGAACGTGCGTCCGGGCAACTCGGGCGGTCCCCTCCTCACCGAGGACGGCGAGGTGGCGGGTGTGGTCTTCGCCCGCGGCCAGGATGACGCGACCCGCGGGTACGCCATGACGACCGCCGAACTGCGCCCCGCGCTCCAGGTCTCGCCGGGCGACGCGACCGTCTCCTCCGGCGCCTGCACGACGGACTGACCGGGCCGTATCGGCGCGGCGGGCCCCGGTGATAGGCTCGCGCTCACAACCGCACACCGGACCATCGCGTCTGCTCGGGAGAAGCCCTCGTGGCTGCCGAAGGAGCAATCCCTCCCCGGAATCTCTCAGGCCCCCGTACCGAGCCGACATGGTCACTCTGAAAAGCGGCACCCTCGTGGTGCCCGCCGACGGGGCAAGCGGGCATCGCCCGCGAAATCTCTCAGGCCGATGACAGAGGGGGAGGAACTCACCCGCATCCCGCTGCGCCGTCAGGAGTTCCGTTGTTCCCCTCACCTCACCCCTCCGCCGGGTCGACACGATGTCCCTGAGCATCGGCGTCTTCGACCTGTTCACCGTGGGCATCGGGCCGTCGAGCTCGCACACGGTGGGTCCGATGCGCGCGGCCGCCGACTTCGTCTCGCGCATCGACGCGGACCGTGCCGCGCGGGTGCGGGTCGACCTGTACGGCTCCCTCGCGGCGACGGGACGTGGCCACGGCACGCTGACCGCCGTGCTGCTGGGACTCGAGGGGCTGCAGCCGGAGGAGGTCCTCCCGGCCGAAGTCGAGGAGCGCACTGCCGCGATCGCCGAGGCGCGTCGCGTCCGGCTGGGCGGCACGGGCGACGTGCCGCTGTGCGAGGACGACATCGTCCTGCACCCGCTGACAATCCTGCCCGCGCACACGAACGGACTGCGGCTGCAGGCGTGGGACGAGGACGATGTGCTCCTCGACGAGGCCGTCTACTACTCGATCGGCGGCGGGTTCATCGTCCGCGACGGCGAGGCTGCCGGCACGGCGGATGCGGCGCCCGTGCCGTTCCCGTTCGAGACGGCGGCGGAGCTCCTGGCCCACTGCGAGCGCGAGGGCTTTTCGATGGCCGAGGTCCAGCGGCGCAACGAGCGGGTCTCCCGCACCGACGACGACATCGTCTCCGGCATCCTCCACCTCGCCGACGTCATGGTCGACAGCGTCGCCTCCGGGGCGGCGCGCGAGGGGATGCTGCCGGGCGGCCTGCGCGTGCCGCGGCGGGCTCCGGCCTGGCACGCGCGCCTGCGGCGCGACGACCCGACCGGCGACGATCCCGCGCTCTGGCAGGAATGGGTCAACTTCGTGGCCCTCGCCGTCAACGAGGAGAACGCGTCCGGCGGACGGATCGTCACGGCCCCCACGAACGGCGCGGCGGGCATCATCCCCGCCGTGCTCCACTACGCGACCCACTACGCCGCGCCGGCGCGCCCCCGCGAAGAGGTCGTCGTGCCGTTCCTGCTGACGGCCGCCGCGATCGGCGTCCTCTACAAGGCGCGCGCCTCGATCTCGGGCGCCGAGGTCGGCTGCCAGGGGGAGGTCGGGTCCGCGTCGTCGATGGCGGCTGCCGGACTCGCCGAGGTCCTCGGCGGAACGCCCCGGCAGGTCGAGAACGCCGCCGAGATCGCAATGGAGCACAACCTCGGCCTCACGTGCGACCCGATCGGCGGTCTCGTGCAGATCCCGTGCATCGAACGTAACGCGATCGCCGCGGCGAAGGCGATCAACGCCGCCAAGATGGCGCTGTGGGGCGACGGCACCCACCGCGTGTCGCTCGACGAGGTCATCGTGACCATGCGCGAGACGGGGCGGGACATGAGCAGCAAGTACAAGGAGACGGCGCTCGGCGGCCTCGCGGTCAGCGTCGTGGAATGTTGAGCGGAGACGGCATGACCGAGACCACGACCGAGCCGCGGCGATCGCCGCTGCACGAGCTGCACGAGCGGCTCGGCGCGTCCTTCACCGACTTCGGCGGCTGGCTCATGCCCGTCCGCTACACGTCGGACCTCGCCGAGCACCACGCGGTGCGCCGTGCGGCGGGGATCTTCGACATCTCGCACATGGCCGAGCTCCGCATCGAAGGGACGGATGCCGCGGCGTTCCTCGACCGCGCGTTGGCCGGCCGCCTGTCGACGATGAAGGTCGGCAAGGCGAAGTACTCCCTCGTCCTCGCCGCCGACGGCGGCATCGTCGACGACGTCATCGTGTACCGCATCGCCGACGGCGAGTTCCTCGTCATCTCCAACGCCGGCAATCGCGCCGAGGTCGCGGCCGCGTTCGCCGCCGTCGCGGCGGGCGACACGCGCATCAACGACATCACCGACCGGATGTCGCTCATCGCCGTGCAGGGCCCGGCGGCCCGCGGCATCCTCGAGTCGACCGCGGGCGTCGAGGGCGTCGAACCGGCGCTCGCGGACATGACCTACTACTCGTGGGCGCGTGGCTCGTTCCAGGGCCGCAGCCTCTTCGTCGCGCGCACCGGGTACACCGGTGAGGACGGCTTCGAGCTCATGGTGCCGAACGAGGTCGCCGAGGGCCTGTGGCAGGCCGTCACCGACGCAGGCCGCGACGCGGGGCTCGTCCCCGCCGGGCTCGCCGCGCGCGACACGCTCCGCCTCGAAGCGGGGATGCCGCTCTACGGCCACGAGCTATCGCGCGACATCGTGCCGGCACAGGCGGGGCTCGGCCGCGTCGTCGCCGCCGACAAGGAGGACTTCGTCGGCAGGGACGGCCTCGCCGCCCGCGACCTCGGCGAAGCGCCCGTCCTCGTCGGGCTCGTCGCCGACGGCCGCCGCGCCGGCCGTGCCGGCTACGCCGTGCTCGCGGGCGACGACATCGTCGGCGAGATCACCTCGGGAGCCCTCAGCCCGACCCTCGGCCATCCCGTCGCGATGGCCCTCGTCCACCCCTCGGCATCCGCTGAGGGCACCGCCCTGACCATCGACGTCCGGGGGACCCGCATCCCCGCGACCGTCACCGCCCTGCCCTTCTACCGGAGACAGAAATGACCGACCTGACCGCCCTGTCCTACACCGCCGAGCACGAGTGGATCGCCTTCGACGGCGACGTCGCGACCGTCGGGATCACCGACTATGCCGCCGAGAAGCTCGGTGACGTCGTCTTCGTCGAGCTGCCCGCCGTCGGCACGACCGTCACCGCGGGCGAGACCTGCGGCGAGATCGAGTCGACGAAGTCGGTGGGCGAGCTCTATGCCCCGCTGACCGGCGAGGTCGTCGAGATCAACGACGCCGTCGTGGACGACCCGTCCTCGGTCAACGCCGGCGCGTTCGACGCGTGGCTCGTCAAGATCCGCGTGGACGGCGCGCCCACGGGCGACCTCCTCGACCGCGACGCCTACGTCGCGCTGACGGGCGGCGAGGCGTGAGCTCGGCCTTCCGCGATCGCCACATCGGCACCGACTCGGCCGCGCAGGCCGAGATGCTCCGTGTCCTCGGGCGTCCGTCCGTCGACGACCTCATGGGCACCGCCGTCCCCGACGCGATCCAGGTCGCCGAGCGCGAGAGCATCATCCCGCCCGCCGCGACCGAGGCCGAGGCCCTCGCCGAGCTCCGCGACCTCGCGTCGCAGAACCGCTCGGCGCGAGCGATGATCGGCCTCGGCTACTACGACACGCTGACGCCGTCCGTCATCCAGCGGAACGTCCTGGAGAACCCGTCCTGGTACACGGCGTACACCCCCTACCAGCCCGAAATCTCGCAGGGCCGGCTCGAGGCGCTCATCAACTTCCAGACGATGGTGACCGACCTCACCGGGCTCGCGACGGCGAACGCGTCGATGCTCGACGAGTCGACCGCGGTCGTCGAGGGGATGCTGGTGGCCCGCCGGGCCTCGAAGTCCGCATCGAACGTGTTCCTCGTCGACGCGGACGCACTGCCGCAGACCAAGGCGCTGCTGCACCACCGCGCGGCCGCCGTCGGCGTCGAGATCGTCGAGACCGATTTCGCGGAGGTCCCCGAGGCCTTCGGTGCGTTCGTCCAGTACCCGGGCGCGACCGGGCGGGTCTGGGATCCCTCCGAGATCATCGCCGCCGTGCAGGCGCACAAGGGTCTCGTCGTCGTCGCGGCCGACCTGCTCGCTCTGACGCTGCTGCGTTCGCCCGGCTCGATGGGCGCCGACGTCGCCGTCGGCACGACGCAGCGCTTCGGCGTGCCGATGGGCTTCGGCGGTCCGCACGCCGGGTACATGGCGGTGCGCGCGGGGCTCGAGCGTCAGCTGCCCGGCCGTCTCGTCGGCGTGTCGATGGATGCGTCGGGAGCGCCGGCGTACCGACTCTCGCTGCAGACCCGCGAGCAGCACATCCGCCGCGAGAAGGCGACCTCCAACATCTGCACCGCGCAGGTGCTGCTTGCCGTCATGGCGTCGATGTACGCCGTGTACCACGGCCCCGACGGCCTGAAGCGGATCGCCGAGGAGACGACCGCCAAGGCGTCGCTGCTGCGCGACTGGCTCGTCCAGGCCGGCGCCGACGTGCTCCACGACGCTTTCTTCGACACCCTCGTGGTCCGCACGCCCGGGCGCGCCGAGGACGTCATCGCCGACGCGCGGCGCCGGGGCTACCAGCTCTGGTTCCGCGACAGCGATTCGGTCGGGGTCTCCGTCGACGAGACGACGACCGTCGCCGACCTGCAGGCCGTGGCATCCGTCTTCGGCGTCGACTCGTCGAAGGTGTTCGTGCCGCTGCGCGACCGGAACGCCCACCTGCCCGAGGCGCTCCGCCGCACAGACGACTACCTGACGCATCCGGTGTTCACGACGCACCGCTCCGAGACCGCCATGATGCGCTACCTCAAGCAGCTCGCCGACCGCGACTACGCACTCGACCGCGGAATGATCCCGCTCGGCTCGTGCACGATGAAGCTCAACGCGGCGACCGAGATGGCGGCCGTGTCATGGCCCGAGTTCGCACGGGTGCACCCGTGCGCCCCGGCGGACGACGTCGCCGGCTACCTCGTCATGATCGAGCAGCTCGAGGCGTGGCTGGCGGAGGTCACCGGGTACGACGCGGTCTCGCTGCAGCCGAACGCCGGCTCGCAGGGCGAACTCGCGGGCCTGCTCGCCATCCGCGGCTACCACCACTCCCGCGGCGACCTGCACCGCGACGTCTGCCTCATCCCGTCGTCCGCCCACGGCACCAATGCGGCATCCGCCGTCCTCGCCGGGATGCGGGTCGTCGTCGTCGCGTGCGACGAGGCCGGCAACGTCGACCTCGCCGATCTCCGCGCGAAGGTGGCGGCGAACGCCGACAACCTCGCGGCGCTCATGATCACGTACCCGTCGACGCACGGCGTGTACGAGCACGACGTCATGGACATCACCGGCGCGGTGCACGACGCCGGCGGTCAGGTGTACGTCGACGGCGCGAATCTCAACGCGCTGCTCGGGTTCGCCCGGTTCGGCGACCTCGGCGGCGACGTCTCGCACCTGAACCTGCACAAGACGTTCGCCATCCCGCACGGCGGCGGCGGGCCCGGCGTCGGTCCGGTGGCGGCGAAAGCCCACCTCGCGCCCTTCCTGCCCTCGCACCCGATGGCGCAGCGCGCCGAGCACGCCGGCGGACACGTCTTCGACGGCGGTCCCGTGTCGGCGGCGCCCTACGGCTCGGCATCCATCCTGCCGATCTCGTGGGCGTACGTGCGCATGATGGGCGCCGAGGGGCTCCGGCAGGCGACCGCCGCGGCGGTGCTGGCGGCGAACTACGTCGCGCGGCGGCTCGAGGGGCACTACCCGGTGCTGTACGCGGGGGAGGGTGGACTCGTCGCGCACGAGTGCATCCTCGACCTGCGCCCGCTCAAGGAGGCCACCGGCATCACGGTCGACGACGTCGCCAAGCGGCTCATCGACTACGGCTTCCACGCGCCGACGATGTCGTTCCCGGTGGCGGGGACGCTCATGGTCGAGCCGACCGAGTCCGAGGACCTCGCCGAGCTCGACCGGTTCGTCGAGGCCATGATCGCGATCCGGGCCGAAGCGGATGCGGTGGCCGCGGGGGAGTGGCCGGCGAACGACAACCCGCTGGTGAACGCGCCGCACTCCGCGGCATCCGTCATCACCAGCGAGTGGGCGCACCCGTACCCGCGCGAGACCGCGGTGTACCCCGTGCCCGGCATCGTGCGCACCAAGTACTGGCCGCCCGTTCGCCGCATCGACAACGCCTACGGCGATCGCAACCTCGTCTGCGCCTGCCCGCCGATCGAGGCCTTCGCCTGACCCCCGCGCCCATTTCCGCGAGACTGCACACGGCCGTCGAGACAGCGGGTTCAGACCCCGGTCTCGGCGCGCGTGTGCAGTCTCGCGGTGGGGTGGCGAGATCCTAGGGCGGTCCGGGCGGTCGCGAGGCGGTACGGGTCGGGAAGCGCGACGCGCGGGACGCCCGCGCCGCGCAGGATGCCGTCCAGCGCATCGGGGTCGGCGACATCGGACCATCCCCAGTGCACGACCGATCGGATGCCTCTTGACCGAAGGCGGTGGTCCCGCTCGCGGCGCGCGCGCAACAACGATCCGGGGTCGCCGAATCGGCCGTCGTACGTGAGGTCGCCGTCCGCCTCGCCGGCGACTCCCGCTCCCGGCCACCAGAAGTCGGTGCGGTCGGTCGCGCCCTGCCCGCTCCACTCGGTCTGCAGCTCGGGTTCCTCGTAGCCGAGCAGCTCGATGATCGCCCGGCTCGCGGACTCGAGCGTCGACTCCGCCTCGGCCCGGGCACGATGCAGGGGCCACCGGGCGATGCGGCGCCCCCGCGAACTCGGTCGATGCTCGTTCTGTTCGACGAGCGACTCGACGGATGCCGCCGGGTCCAGCCGCAGCGCGGCGTCCGCCGCGATGAGCCCCACCACCACGTGCCGAGCCCGCGCGAGGTCGACGGCGCAGTCCGCGGGTGCGACCGCGGCGAACCCGCCCAGGTCGACGAAATCCCGCGCTCCCGTCGTCGTGTGCATCCGGAGGCCGCCGTGCAGGCGCGAGGTGCGGGTCGGGTCGCCGAGAGCGTGGACCACGCCGGGGTCGCCGAGCACCGGCATCCCCCAGATCGCCGCGGCCGACTCGTGGCTCAGCACCAGCCCTGGGTGCGTGAGGAGTGTCGCGTGAATGCGCGCGAGGTACCTGTCCCACGGAGCGAGCCTCCGCCACAACCCCGCCGGCGCGTACACCCCGCGCAGGACGGATACGAGCTCACCGCGAGCCGCGACGCGGGCGGCGTGCGGAACGTCCCGCGCCCGCAGGAGCGGCACGGGGCAGGCGACGGGCGCGGGACGGACGACGGGCAGGGGGCGGGCGATCGCGGGCATACCCCTGATGCTCCAGACCCGCCCCCGGCACCGACCCGCTTGCGCTCCACCCCGTGGACACCCCGCCCGCCGCGCCCGCGGTGGAGGAACCGCCGCGCCTCACCGATCCCCCCGAGACTGCACCCGACGCGCGAGACAGCGGCGCCACGCCGCCGTCTCGGTCCGCCCGTGCAGTCTCGCGGGAAAAAGACCAGGCCCGGGGTGCCGCGCCGCCCCGCGCACAGCGTCTCAGCCGCCGGGCGGGCCGAACACCCCGGGCCACCACGCGGCGGCGAGCGGGTACCCGACGAAGGCGATGATGTCGATGAGCACGTGCGCGACGACGAGCGGCATGACGCGGCCCCAGCGGGAGTACACCCAGCCGAACACGACGCCCATGGCCATGTTGCCGATCAGGGGACCGAACCCCTGGTATGCGTGGTACGAGCCGCGCAGCACCGCGGTGGACAGGATGATCGTCCAGGTGTTCCAGCCGAGCAGGCGCAAGCGGTCGAAGAGGTAGCCGACCATGATGACCTCCTCGAGCAGCCCCGCCCGCAGGGCGGCGAGCAGCAGCAGGGGCACGGTCCACCAGGACGAGTCCAGCGGCGAGGCATCCACCTGCACGGTGATCCCGAGTTCGCGCCCGACGGCGTAGAGCACGAGGCCCGGGACGCCGATCACGAGCACGAGCAGCACGCCGCCGCCGAGGCCCCGGCCGAATCGCTCGAACGTCAGGCCGATCTTCGCGAAGCCCGACCGGGCGGGCTCCCAGAGCAGGTAGATCGCGAGCGCGACCGGGGCGAAACCGAACAGCGCCGACAGGAACTGCGAGATGACATCCCACACCTCCGACGGCGCGGCGCCCGGGTTGAGCGAGGTCTGCTGGTCACTCAGGGGTGCACGGGTCAGCGCCTCGATCAGCGAGAGCACGGAGTACACCGCGGAGCGCCCCAGCGAGAGTGAGAGGACGATGAAGATCTCCCACCACAGGCGTGCCCGCCGCCGCGGGGAGGAATCCGTGGGGAGGTCCGTGAACGCTGCCATCCGGTCAGAATGGCACGACTTCGTATGAGTGGGATGCCGGTGGGCCCACCGATCAGACTGCTTCATCGACGGCTTCTCAAGTAAAGGCTGTGTAACGGTCTTGTGGGAGATTTGTCGCATTGCGCTCAAGCTGCTTAGTGTGCTTCTCATCACGCCTGGGTCGCGAAGCCTCGACCCGGGCTTTCATTAGGTCTCATGGAGGACACTTTGAAGCGCAACAAGATCGGCGTCGCGGGCCTCGCCCTGCTCGGCGCCACCAGCCTGGTTCTCGCCGGCTGCGCCAGCTCCGGCGGCGGCACCGGTACCGAGACCGAGGGCACCGGCGGTTCGACGGATGCGGTCATCACGACCAACGGGTCCGAGCCCCAGAACCCGCTCATCCCCACCAACACCAACGAGACCGGTGGTGGCAAGGTCGTCGACTCGATCTTCGCGGGGCTCATCTCATACGAGGCCGACGGCTCGGTCGTCAACGACGTCGCTGAAGAGATCACCACGGACTCGCCCACGCAGCTCACCGTCAAGATCCGCAAGGGCCTGACGTTCACGAACGGTGAAGAGGTCACGGCCGACAACTTCATCAAGGCGTGGAACTACGGCGCCCTGCTGTCGAACGCACAGAACGCCTCGTACTTCTTCGAGGACATCGAGGGCTTCAGCTACGAGGAGGACTCGGAGCTGACCGGTCTGAAGCAGGTCGACGACCACACCTTCACCATCACGCTGAACAAGCCGGCATCCGACTTCGCGCAGCGTCTCGGTTACTCGGCGTTCTTCCCGCTCCCCGACGTCGCGTTCGAGGACATGAAGGCGTTCGGCGAGAACCCGATCGGCAACGGCCCGTACAAGCTGGCCGAGGAGGGCGCGTGGCAGCACGACGTCCGCATCGACCTGGTCCCGAACGAGGACTACGACGGTCCTCGCAAGGCGAAGAACGGCGGTCTCGACATCGTCTTCTACGCGACGCAGGATGCCGCGTACCAGGACCTGCAGGCCGGCAACCTCGACGTGCTCGACGCCATCCCGGACAGCGCGCTCGAGACCTACGAGTCCGACCTGGAAGGCCGTGCGGTCAACCAGCCCGCGGCGATCTTCCAGTCGCTGACGATCCCGGAGTGGCTCGACGGCTTCCAGACCGACGAAGAGGGCAAGCTGCGTCGCGCCGCGATCTCGCACGCGATCAACCGCGACCAGATCACCGAGGTCATCTTCAAGGGCACCCGTACCCCCGCCAAGGACTTCACCTCGCCGGTCATCGACGGGTGGAGCGAATCGGTCCCCGGCAACGAGGTGCTGGAGTACGACCCCGAGCTCGCCAAGGAGCTGTGGGACCAGGCCAACGCCATCCAGCCCTACAGCGGCGAGGACTTCACGATCGCCTACAACGCCGACGGTGGTCACCAGACCTGGGTCGACGCGGTCGCGAACTCGATCTCGGGCACGCTCGGCATCACCGCGGTGGGCCAGCCCTTCCCGGACTTCGCGAGCTACCTCGACGCCCGTGACAACGAGAAGGTCGGTGCGTTCCGCGCCGGTTGGCAGGCCGATTACCCCGGTCTGTACAACTTCCTCGGCCCGCTCTACGCGACCGGGGCCGGCTCGAACGACGGCAAGTACTCGGACAAGGCGTTCGACGACCTGCTGGCCAAGGGCATCAGCGAGACGGACGAGGCCGCGCGCAACGCGACCCTTCTCGAGGCGCAGTCGGTCCTGTTCGAGGACCTCCCGGCCCTCCCGCTGTGGTACTCCAACGTGAACGGCGGCTGGGCCGACGGCGTCCAGAACGTCGAGTTCGGCTGGAACTCGGTGCCGCTCTACTACGAGATCACCAAGTAACCCGCACACAGCATCACCTCGCACGAGGCGGTGACGGTCACCCGTCACCGCCTCGTGGCGTGACCCGCCTGTCTCACTGTTCTCACAGGGGGCGGGCGGAGGATGGATGAACAGGGGCGCCGCAGAGCGGGGCCCTTCTTCGTGCGTCAGCACTGATACGTCTTTTCCCTGAAAGGGGGCCGAGGGTGGCCTATTACATCCTCCGACGGATCCTTCAGGTCATTCCGGTCTTCATCGGCGCGACCCTGTTGATCTACTACATGGTCTTCGGACTCCCGGGCGACCCGATCGCCGCACTGTTCGGCGACAAGCAGCCGCCGCAGGCGGTCATCGACGCGATCCGCGACCAGTACAAGTTGAACGAGCCGTTCATCGTCCAGTACGCGAACTATCTCGGCGGCGTCCTCCGCCTCGACTTCGGGAACACCTTCTCCGGTCAGAGCGTCAACGACGTCCTCGCGCGGACCATCCCGGTCACCATGCGCCTGGCCATCATGTCCGTCGCGATCGCCTTCGTGCTCGCCCTGGTCATCGGTGCGCTGTCTGCGGTGTGGAAGGGCTCGATCTTCGACAACGGCGCCCTCGTGACGGCGCTGATCTTCATCGCCATCCCGATCTTCGTCCTCTGCTTCCTCGCGCAGTACTTCCTGGGCGTGCAGCTCGGCTGGTTCAAGCCGACCGTCGGCGGTCAGAACGACTGGGGCGACCTGTGGCTGCCCGCGATCGTCCTCGGTCTCAGCATCTACGCGTCGAGCATGCGTCTTACGCGTGCGTCCATGATCGAGTCGCTCGGGCAGGACTGGGTCCGCACCGCCTACTCCAAGGGCCTGCCGCGTCGCCGGGTCATCCCCGTCCATGTGCTCCGCAACTCGATGATCCCCATGGTGACCGACACGGCGACCCAGTTCGGTGTCCTCATGGTCGGCGCCACCGTGACGGAGGGCATCTTCAACGTCCCCGGCGTCGGCAACACCCTCTTCAACGCGATCATCCGCCACGAGACCCCGACGGTCGTCTCCTTCGTCACGATCTTCGTCGTCATCTACGTGCTGGTGAACCTGGCCGTCGACCTCCTGTACGGCCTGCTCGACCCGAGGATCCGCTATGTCAAGTAATTCCACGCACTATGTGGCGCCGACCCGCACCGAGACGGTGGTGGTCGACCAGCTGCGCCTGTCCGAGAAGAAGAGCAACCTCTGGCTGGATGCCTGGCGCGACCTGCGTCGCCGTCCGACGTTCTGGATCTCGATCGCCTTCTCGCTGCTGATCGTCGTCATGGCGGTCGCGCCGAACCTCTTCACCTCCGTCGCCCCGTCGGGCGGCGCGTGCGACCTCGCGAAGAGCAACGGCGGACCGGAGGCGGGCCACCCCTTGGGGTTCACCTACCTCGGCTGCGACATCTGGTCGCGCGTCGTCCACGGCACGGGGGTGTCGATGTCGGTGGGTGTCCTGGCGACCGTGATCTCGACGGTCATCGGTCTCATCATGGGCACCCTGGCCGGCTTCTACGGCGGATTCCTCGACTCGCTGCTCTCGCGCGTCGGTGACGTCTTCTTCACGATCCCCTACATCGTTGCGGCGGTCGTGGTCATGTCGGTCCTCGCCGAGTACAAGAACGTCTTCGTCCTCGCGCTCGCGATCGGTGGATTCTCGTGGGCGAGCACGGCTCGCATCGCACGCGCCGAGGTCCTCCGGGTGAAGCAGTCCGACTACGTGACGGCATCCATCTCCATCGGTCTGTCGCGCTTCCGGACACTGCTCAGCCACGTCATCCCGAACGCGATGGCTCCCGTGATCGTCGTCACGACGCTCGGCCTCGGCACCGCGATCGTCGCGGAGGCGACCCTGTCCTTCCTCGGTGTCGGCCTCGGCGGTGTGTCGTGGGGCGCGGATATCAGCCAGGCGCAGTCCTCCATCCGCACGGCGCCGTTCGCCCTGCTGTGGCCGTCGCTCGCTCTGACGATCTCGGTCCTCGCCTTCATCACCCTCGGCGAGCTCCTGCGCGACGCCGTCGACCCGAAGTCGAGGGCCCAGCGATGAGCGCCACCGAGAACCCGTCGAGCCGCGCTTCGCTGCGCGGCAGCCACAAGGAGAGCGTCGTGTCGCAACCCCTTCTCCAGATCCGCGACCTGAAGGTCGCCTTCTCGAACGGCAAGAAGGAGCGCCAGGTCCTCCACGGGGTCGACCTCGACGTCTTCGCGGGCGAAACCGTCGCCATCGTCGGCGAGTCCGGTTCGGGTAAGTCGACGACGGCCGCTGCCGTCATCGACCTGCTCCCCGGCACCGGCAAGGTGACGAGCGGATCGATCATGCTCGGCGGCGTCGACCTGACGAAGGCGAGCCGTCGCGACATGGAGTCGATCCGCGGTCGCGACATCGGCTACGTCCCGCAGGACCCGATGTCGAACCTCAACCCGGTCTGGTCGATCGGCTTCCAGGTCGAGGAGGCCGTGCGCGCCAACGGTCTCGCCTCCAGCCGCAGGCAGGCGCGTCAGCGCGCGATCGAGGTGCTCAAGCAGGCCGGGCTCGCCGATGCGGAACGGCGCATGCACCAGTTCCCGCATCAGTTCTCGGGTGGGATGCGGCAGCGCGCCCTCATCGGCATCGGTCTCGCCGCCGACCCGAAGCTCCTGATCGCCGACGAGCCCACCAGCGCGCTCGACGTGACGGTGCAGCGGGTCATCCTCGATCACCTCGCCTCGCTCACCCGTGAGAAGGGCACCTCCGTCCTCTTCATCACGCACGACCTCGGACTCGCGGCGGAGCGCGCCGACCGGATCGTCGTCATGAACCAGGGTGAGATCGTCGAAGCGGGGCCGAGCCGCGTCATCCTCGAGAACCCCCAGCACCCCTACACCCAGCGGTTGGTGGCCGCCGCCCCGAGCCTCGCGTCGCAGCGCATCCAGGCTGTCGCCGAACGGCGCGGCGTGGAGCACCTCGACGAGGTCGTCGATGCGAAGCCCGTCGTGGAGGTGCGCGATCTCGTCAAGGAGTACAAGATCCGCTCGGGCGGCTTCCGCAGCGAGCCGTTCCGCGCGGTGGACGGTGTCTCCTTCCAGATCCCGCGGGGTAAGACGCTCGCCCTCGTGAGGGAGTCGGGGTCGGGCAAGTCGACCGTGGCGAAGATGGTGCTCCAGCTCGAGCAGCCGACGAGCGGCGCTGTGATCGTCGACGGTGCCGACACCTCGGGCATGAACCGCAAGGAGGTCTTCGCCCTCCGCAGTCGCATGCAGCCGGTCTTCCAGGACCCGTACGGGTCGCTCGACCCGCTCCGCAGCATCGGTGCGCTGATCGCAGAGCCGCTTCGTGTGCACGGCGTGGGTGACGAGAAGTCCCGACGCGACCGCGTCTTCGAGCTGCTCGAGCAGGTGTCGCTTCCGCGCGAGGTCGCATGGCGCTACCCGAACGAGCTCTCGGGCGGTCAGCGTCAGCGCATCGCGATCGCGCGAGCCCTCGCCCTGAAGCCGTCGATCGTCGTCCTCGACGAGGCGGTGTCGGCGCTCGACGTGCTCGTGCAGGACCAGATCCTGCGCCTGCTGGCGGAGCTGCAGTCCGAGCTCGACCTGACCTACCTGTTCATCACCCACGACCTCGCCGTCGTCCGGGTCGCGGCGGACCTCGTGTGCGTCATGGAGCAGGGCCGTGTCGTCGAGCAGGGCACGGTGGACGAGATCTTCGCCTCGCCGACGCAGGAGTACACCCGGCGTCTCCTCGACGCGATCCCCGGTGCGGACATCCCGCTCGGGGGGCGTGCGTGACGAACCACACCGAGGGCGGGGGAGGCGAGCGCGATGCTCGCTTCCTCCGCCCTCGGGTGTTCCGCGCCTCCTCGACCCTCTTGTCCTTCTGGGTGGTCGTCGCGATGCTCGCCTTCTTCCTAGTGGATGCGGCGGTGCGGGGGAGCTGGCTCTTCCTGGCGAAGTGGACCGCCCCGCTCCTGCTGATCGGCTGGGGGGCGTGGCTGCTCTTCTGGCGGTCGCAGGTGCGTGCCGACCGTGACGGCGCCGTGGTGATCAACGCGCTACGCATCCACGATCTGCCGTGGTCTTCGGTCGAGGAGGTCGTGCAGTCCGCGCAGCTGCGTGTCGTCCTCGTCGGCGGCCGGCGCATCGACTGCTGGGGCGGACCGTTCCCCCCGCGCCGACGGATGACGCGGACGCCCGAGCCGTCGGCGGATGCGGCGCTGGTCATGGAAGCGCTGCGCGAGGCGGCGACGCCCTCCGAGCGTGTCGCGACCTCGCACTGGGACGTCCCCGCGCTCCTCGTGGGAGTCGCCCTCGCGGCCCTCTCGATCGCCTCTGTGACACTTGTGCATCCGTGAAGTAAAGATCGTGAAACGAACTGTTCACCGTTTCGACGGATCTGTGGGCATGTTTGTTAGCGTTGTGCGGGCGGGGCAGCGAAGCCCCGTTAGGCAAGGCGTCCTCGACGCCGGAACGGCCGGAGAGGACACCCGAGACGCGTGACGCTGTATCTGATCAGGAGAATCCTGAATTACGCGATCCTCACCCTCGTAGCGACCTCGATGGCCTACGTGCTCGCGAGCATCGGACTGGTCCCCGAACGCCGGTTCCTTCAGCGAAACCCTCCGGTGCCGCAGTCGACCATCGACGGGATCCTGGACCGTTGGGGTGTCAATCCCGAGGACCCGCTGCTGCTCCGGCTCTTCCGCTGGCTCGGCAACCTCTTCACGCAGGGATCCCTCGGTCTGACCACCGGTAATCAGCCCGTCGTCGAGCAGATCTTCACGCGTGCGGGAGTCAGTCTGCAGCTGCTCCTGGTGGGCTCGATCATCGGAGCGATCCTCGGCGTGATCCTCGGCGTGTGGGGCGCCGTGCGCCAGTACCGGACGAGCGACCGCATCGTCACTGCAGCGTCCTACCTGCTCTTCGCGACGCCGACGGTCGTCATGGCCATCCTGCTCATGATCCTCGCCACCTATTTCAACCAGGCGGCGGGATCGCAGATCATCCGGTTCACGGGTCAGTACTCGCCGGGCATCCCGAACGAGTTCTGGCCGCAGCTGGGGGATCGGCTCTCACACCTCCTGCTGCCCACCCTGGTCCTCATCCTCGGCGCCGCCGCATCGTACAGCCGGTACCAGCGCAGCGCGATGCTCGACGTGCTCGGTGCCGACTACATCCGGACCGCGCGGTCGAAGGGCCGCACGCGCGGGTCGGCTCTGGTCCGGCACGGTGTGCGCGTCGCCCTCATCCCCATGTCGACGTTCTTCGCGTACAGCTTCGGCACCCTCGTCGCGGGGGCGACGATGCTCGAGATCATGTTCGGCTGGCACGGGATGGGCGAGCTGACGATCCAGGCGGTGCAGCAGGACGACGTGAACGCGGTCGCCGGCTCGACGATGTTCGTCGCCGTCCTCATCCTCTGCTCGTCGACCCTCTCCGAAATCTTGTACGCCGCCCTCGACCCGCGCGTGCGGAGGTAATCATGGTCATCCCTCTCGAACAATCCGCCGAGGTCGCCGAGCTCTCGGTCTCCGCCGACCAGAAGCCTCGCAAGCCGCTCACCCGTTCACGCCTGATTTGGCAGCGGCTGCGCTCGTCGAAGCAGTTCTGGATCGGCTCCACCGTGCTCGTGGCGATCATCCTGTGGGCGGTGATCGGGCCGCTCGTCTGGCCGATCTCGCACACGACGCGCGACTATTTCTCCCTCAACCAGGGGCCGAGCCCGGCGCACCCGTTCGGCACCGACACCCTCGGCTACGACCTGTTCGCTCAGACGATGGCCGGTCTGCGCATCTCGCTGATCGTCGGATTCGTCGCCGGTCCGCTCGCGACGCTCATCGCCGGTTTCGTCGGCGCCATCGCCGGCTACGTCGGCGGCTGGAGCGACAAGGTCATCGCCTGGTTCATCGACCTGCTGCTCGTGCTGCCCGCCTTCTTCATCCTGGTGCTGCTGTTCCCCTTCTTCCGGGAGTCCGGCTGGATCGTCATGACCTTCTTCCTCGCCCTGTTCGGCTGGATGATCATGGCGCAGGTGATCCGTTCGCAGACACGGTCGCTGCGCGAGCGTGAGTTCGTGAAGGCCGCGCGGTACATGGGCTTCGGCACGTGGTCCGTCGTCACCCGCCACGTCGTCCCGAACGTCGCCTCGCTGCTCATCATCGACGCGACGCTGGGTGTGGGCGCGATGATCCTCGCCGAGACGAGCCTCAGCTTCTTCGGGTTCGGTGTGCAGGCGCCCGAGGTGTCCCTCGGCACGCTGATCGCCGCCGGCAACACGGCGGCCGCGACCCGCCCCTGGCTGTTCGTCTTCCCCGCCGGCACGCTCGTCGTCCTGCTGTTGAGCCTGAGTCTCGTCGGCGACGCTCTGCGCGACGCCATCGATCCCACGTCTGGAGCCAACCGTGGTTGACGAATTGCTGCGTTCGGTCGAGGACTCCGCTCGCGACAAGGGACGCCCGATCCTCGAGGTTCGGAATCTGTCGGTGACCTTCCCCCAGCGCGACGGGTCGCCCGTGCGCGCCGTGCGCGATGTGAGTTACACGATCCACGAGGGCGAGTTCCTCGGCATCGTGGGGGAGTCCGGGTCCGGAAAGTCGGTGTCCTCTTTGGCCGTCATGGGTCTCCTGCCCGACACGGCGCAGGTCGAGGGGGAGATCCTGTTCCAGGGACAGAACCTCCTCACCCTCGACGACCGGCGACTCTCCGGCATCCGCGGCCGCGAACTGGCGATCATCTTCCAGGATCCGCTGTCTGCGCTGACCCCCGTCTACACCGTGGGCGACCAGATCGCCGAGGCGCTGCGCCTGCACGACTCCGCCCTCAGCAAGCAGGCGGCCGCGGCGCGCGCCGTCGAACTGCTGAAGATCGTCGGCATCCCCGATGCCCCACGTCGAGCCAAGGCGTTCCCGCACGAGTTCTCCGGCGGCATGCGTCAGCGGGCGATGATCGCCATCGCGATCGCCAACAACCCGCGCCTGATCATCGCGGACGAGCCGACGACCGCCCTCGACGTCACGATCCAGGCGCAGATCCTGGAAGTCCTCGAGGAGGCGAAGCGCATCACGGGCGCAGCCGTGTCGCTCATCACCCACGACCTCGGTGTCGTGGCCGGTCATGCCGACAACGTCGGCGTGATGTACGCCGGCAAGATGGTCGAGTACGGCAGCGTCGAAACCATCTTCCGCGAGCCGGTCATGCCGTACACGGTCGGTCTGCTCCGGTCCGTTCCGAACATCCGCACCGCGGGGACCGAACGACTCGTTCCGCTCGAGGGGCGTCCGCCGTCCCTCGCATCGCTTCCGAAGGGCTGCCCCTTCGCGGCGCGCTGCCCCGCCGCGATCGCGGTGTGCCATGAGGTCGAGCCCGAACTCGTCCCCGCCGGGCGTGCGGTCGGTCAGTCGGCCGCCTGCCACCGCTCCGATGAGCTGGCGGAGGGGACGCTGCGGCGCTCCGAGATCTTCCCCCGTCCCGAGCCCTTGC
Organism: Microbacterium sp. ARD31; assembly: GCF_031844425.1. Taxonomy (NCBI): domain Bacteria; kingdom Bacillati; phylum Actinomycetota; class Actinomycetes; order Micrococcales; family Microbacteriaceae; genus Microbacterium; species Microbacterium sp. ARD31. The sequence goes on along the minus strand of NZ_JAUZVE010000001.1, from coordinate 701,029 downwards.
CGGCCGAGGTCGTGGCGGAGACCACAGAGGCGCCCATCGTCGAGGTACGCGACCTGAAGCGGCACTTCCCGCTCTACCGCGGCGGCGTGTTCCGTCGCCGGGTGGGCGACGTCAAGGCCGTCGACGGCGTCTCCTTCGACCTGCGGGAGGGTCGCGTACTCGCCCTGGTGGGGGAGTCCGGATGCGGCAAGACGACCACCATCCTCGAGATGATGGAGCTCACCGCGCCGCAGGGGGGACGGATCACGTTCGACGGCAAGGACGTCGCGTCCCTGACCCGTAAGGGTCGACGCGACCTCCGCCGCGACATCCAGATCGTCTTCCAGGACCCGGCTGCCGCCGTCGACCCGCGACTGCCGATCGGCGAGGTCATCGCCGAGCCGCTCCTCGTGCACGACGTCCCCAAGGCGCAGCGCGACGAGCGCGTCGTCGAGCTCCTCGAACTCGTGGGGCTCGATCCCGCGATGGCCGATCGCTACCCGCACGAGTTCTCCGGCGGTCAGCGTCAGCGCATCGGCATCGCCCGCGCGCTCGCGACGAACCCGAAGGTGCTCGTGCTCGACGAGCCCGTCTCCGCGCTGGACGTGTCCATTCAGGCGGGTGTCATCAACCTGCTGCAGGACCTGCGCGACCGCCTGGGCCTGTCGATGGTCTTCGTCGCCCACGACCTCGCGGTCGTTCGTCAGCTCGCCGACGACGTGTCGGTCATGTACCTAGGGCGGATCGTCGAGTCCGGCCCGATCGCCGAGGTCTTCAGCAACCCCCGGCATCCGTACACCCAGGCGCTCATGTCGGCCGCTCCCATCCCGGACCCGCACATCGAGCGCACCCGGGAGCGCGTGCTGCTGGACGGCGACCTGCCGAGCCCGGCCGTCGAGATCCAGGGATGCCGCTTCCGCACCCGATGCCCGCTGTTCCGCCTGCTTCCCGAAGAGGATCAGCGGCGGTGCCTGGGGGAGTACCCCGAGCTGGCGCGGCATGGCCGCGTCGAGGTCTCCTGCCACCACGTCGACAAGAACGTCCTCGTCGTCACCTGACCCCTGAACTCCGTCCTTTCCGGCGGACCCAAGAAGAAAGTAGATGCACATGATCCGTAAGACAGCACTTGCGGGTCTTGCTGTGCTCAGCGCGGGAGCTCTCATGCTCACCGCCTGTGCTGGCGGGACCACGTCGTCGCCGTCGCCGTCCTCCTCGGCGTCGCCCGAATCGCTCCCCCTGGTCGGTTACGAGGAGGTGTCCTACGGCGACCTCACCGACGGCGGCAACCTCAACCTGTCCGTCACCAGCAGCCCGACCGATGAGGGCAGCTGGAACCCGAATCACGCCCTGGCGGCCAACGTCGACGTGCAGAAGCTCCTCGAGCCGACGCTCTCCTCGATGTGGGTCATCGCCGAGGACGGCAGCTGGACGGCGAACCCCGACTACGCGACCTCGATCGAACTCACGAGCGAGGAACCGCAGGTCGTCACCGTCAAGCTGAACGAGAGCGCCGTCTGGCCCGACGGCAGCCCGATCACGGCCGAGGACTACGCCGCGACCTACGCCGCTGCCGGCGGCGCGGAGGAGGGCTACGAGGTCGTCCCGTCGTCGGTCTTCGACGCGATCGACTCCGTCGACGTCGTGAGCGACTTCGAGTACACGGTCTCCTTCACGGGTGCGTACGCCGACTGGCCGAGCCTGTTCAGCACCCCGGTCCTCCCCGCTGACATCGCGAACGACAAGGAGGCCTTCAACAGCGGCTTCGCCTCCGAGGCCGTTCCCTCCGCGGGTCCCTACGTCGTCGACGAGATCGACAACAGCGCGAAGATCTTCAAGCTGGTTCCGAACCCGAACTGGTGGGGCGCCAACGCTCCGAAGCTCGACAGCATCACCTTCAAGGTGATCGCGCAGGAGACGCTCCCGCAGGCGTACGCCAACGACGAGATCGACTCGATCGAGATCCAGACTCCCGACGCCCTCGAGACCGCCAGCGGCAAGGAAGGCGCCGTCGTCGGTCGCTCGGGTGGCGTCACCTGGTCGCACCTGACCTTCAACGCGACCGCCGCGCCGTTCGACGACGTCAACGTCCGCAAGGCCGTGGGCATGGCGATCGACCGCGAGCTGATCGCGCGCGTCGCCAACGAGCCGCTGGGCGCCCCGGCTACCACGCTCGGCGACTGGATCTTCATGCCCGGTCAGGCCGGCTACAGCGACGTCTTCGGTGAGGTCATCGGCAGCGACACCGACGCGGCGGAGAGCCTGCTCGAGGAGGCCGGCTGGACCAAGGGCGACGACGGCTGGACGAAGGACGGCGAGACCCTCACCTTCGCGATCACCGTCCCCGCGGGTACGCAGTCGAACATCAACCGCGCGCTCGGTGTCCAGGACTCCCTGGCTCGCATCGGTGTCGAGGTCACGCTCAACGAGGTCCCGAGCGAGAACTACTTCACCAACATCGACGCCGGTGACTTCCAGGCGGTGACGTTCGGTTGGCAGGGCACCCTGTTCCCGATCTCGTCCGCTGAGACGATCTACACCCCCGCTGACTCCCCGCAGAACTACGCGGGCGTCACGGACGACCGTCTCGCCGGCCTCTGGGAGCAGGCGAACGCCGAGCTCGACGAGGACGCGCGTCTGGGCATCGCCAAGGAGATCAACGAAGTGATCGCCGACTTCCTGCCGAGCGTTCCGATCTACCCCTACCCGGAGGTCGTCGCGACCGACGAGGGCCTCGCGAACTACGGCACCGCCACGTTCAAGAACACGGACTGGACCCTGGTCGGCTACACCGAGTGATCTGAGCATCGCTCACCTGCATCACCTGAACACCGGCGGGGCGGGGACCGAAAGGTCCTCGCCCCGTCGGCGTGTCGCGGGCTGCGGTAAAGTGGACTGCCGGCATCCCGGCATCATCCCTCTCTGCAAGGAACTCCCTTCATGGCGCACGCCCTCCGTCCTGACCTCCGTAACGTCGCGATCGTCGCGCACGTCGACCACGGCAAGACGACGCTCGTCGACGCCATGCTCCGCCAGACCGGCTCGTTCGGCGAGCACGCGCACATCGAAGAGCGCGCGATGGACTCGAACGACCTCGAGCGTGAGAAGGGGATCACGATCCTCGCCAAGAACACGGCGATCACGTACAACGGCATCCACACCGAGCAGCCGATCACGATCAACGTCATCGACACCCCCGGTCACGCCGACTTCGGCGGCGAGGTCGAGCGCGGCCTGTCGATGGTGGACGGCGTCGTCCTGCTGGTGGATGCCTCCGAGGGCCCGCTGCCGCAGACCCGGTTCGTCCTGCGCAAGGCGCTCGAGGCCAAGCTCCCCGTCATCCTCCTGGTCAACAAGACCGACCGTCCCGACGCCCGCATCGCGGAGGTCGAGGAAGAGGCGCACGACCTGCTGCTGGGTCTCGCCTCCGACCTGCAGGACGACGTGCCCGACCTCGACGTCGACGCGCTGCTCGACGTCCCCGTCGTCTACGCCTCGGGACGCGCCGGCGCCGCCTCGCGCACGCGCCCCGACAACGGCTCGCTGCCCGACAACGACGACCTCGAGCCGCTGTTCGAGGCGATCCTCGAGCACGTCCCGGCGCCGTCGTACGACGACGAGGCTCCGCTGCAGGCGTGGGTCACGAACCTCGACTCCTCGCCGTTCCTCGGCCGTCTCGCCCTCCTGCGCGTCTTCAACGGCACGCTCAAGAAGGGGCAGACCGTCGCCTGGGTGCGCGCGGACGGCACGACGAGCAACGCCCGCATCACCGAGCTGCTCATGACCCGCGCGCTCGAGCGCTACCCCGCCGAGTCCGCCGGCCCCGGCGACATCGTCGCGATCGCGGGCTTCGAGAACATCACGATCGGTGAGACCATCGCCGACCCCGAGGACATCCGTCCCCTCCCGGCCATCACGGTCGACGACCCCGCCATCTCGATGACCATCGGCACCAACACCTCGCCGCTCATGGGCAAGGTCAAGGGGCACAAGCTCACCGCCCGCATGGTGAAGGACCGCCTCGACCGCGAGCTCATCGGCAACGTGTCGCTCAAGGTCGTCGACATCGGCCAGCCCGACGCGTGGGAGGTCCAGGGCCGCGGTGAGCTCGCGCTGGCGATCCTCGTCGAGAACATGCGCCGCGAGGGCTTCGAGCTCACCGTCGGCAAGCCGCAGGTGGTCACCCGGCGCGACGAGAACGGCAAGCTCACCGAGCCGTTCGAGCACCTCACGATCGACGCGCCCGAGGAGCACCTCGGCGCCATCACGCAGCTGATGGCCGGCCGCAAGGGCCGCATGGAGACGATGACCAACCACGGCACCGGCTGGGTGCGCATGGAGTTCATCGTCCCCTCGCGCGGACTCATCGGCTTCCGCAGCGAGTTCCTCACCATCACGCGCGGCACCGGCATCGCGAACGCGATCTCGCACGGCTACGACGAGTGGGCGGGCGCGATCTCGACCCGTCAGAACGGCTCGATCGTCGCCGACCGTGCCGGCGTCGTTACGCCGTTCGCGATGATCGCTCTCCAGGAGCGCATGTCGTTCTTCGTGCAGCCCACCGAGGAGGTCTACGAGGGCATGGTCATCGGCGAGAACTCGCGCGCCGACGACATGGACGTCAACATCACGAAGGAGAAGAAGCTCACGAACATGCGTTCGTCGACCTCGGACTCCTTCGAGTCGATGACGCCGCCGCGCGTGCTCACCCTCGAGGAGAGCCTCGAGTTCGCCCGCGACGACGAATGCGTCGAGGTCACGCCCGAAAAGGTGCGCATCCGCAAGGTCGTCCTCGACGCGACCGAGCGCGGCCGCGCCGCCTCGCGCCTGAAGCGCCAGGACGCCGGTTCCTGACGCGGTGACGGGGGAGGAGCAGCCCACCCGACGGGCGTGGCGCGACTCCCTCGGGGTGGTCCTCGCGACCAGCGCCTATGGGGTGTCTTTCGGCGCCCTCGCGGTCGCCTCGGGTCTGGACGTGTGGCAGACGTGCGTCCTCAGCCTGTTGATGTTCACCGGTGGATCGCAGTTCGCCTTCGTCGGTGTGATCGGCGGGGGAGGCCTCCCGGGCGCGGCGATCGCGTCGGCGGGGCTGCTCGGCATGCGCAACGTCGCCTACGGACTGCGCATGTCGCCGGTCGTGGGTACGGGCTTCTGGCGGCGTGTCGCGGCATCCCATTTCACGATCGACGAATCGACGGCGGTCGCGCTGGCGCAGACGGATGCCGGTGCCCGCCGCATCGGCTTCTGGGTGACCGGCATCGGCATCTACCTCGGCTGGAACCTCACGACCCTCGCCGGAGCGCTGCTGGGCGACGTCCTCGGCGACGTCCGGACCTACGGATTGGATGCCGCGGCCGCGGGTGCGTTCCTCGCGCTGCTCTGGCCGCGTCTGCGCCGGCGTCAGGCGATCGCGGTGGGGGCGGCGGCGGCCGTCGTCGCGGCGATCTCGACACCGCTGCTCATGCCGGGGCTTCCCGTCCTCGTCGCCGCGGTCGTCGCACTCGTCGTCGGCTGGACGAACTGGCTCGGCGCCCGCGAGACCACCACGGAGGCCGCGTCATGACCCTGTGGCACGCCATCCTGCTCGCCTCGATCGTCTGCGTCGCGCTGAAGACCGTGGGGTATCTCGTGCCGCCGGCGTGGTTCGACGCGCCGCGCCCGTCGCGGACGATCGACCTGCTCACCGTCGCCCTGCTCGCCGCTCTCGTCGTCGTGCAGACCCTCGGTGCGGGCCAGGCGGTGGTCGTCGATGCGCGGCTGCCCGCCGTCCTCGTGGCCGCGGGCCTGCTCGTGATCCGTGCGCCGTTCCTCGTGGTCGTGGCCGCGGCCGCCGCCACCGCGGCGCTCCTGCGCCTGTGGGGCTGGGCGGCGTGAGCGCCGCAGGGTGCGCGCCTAGACTGTGGTGGTGAACGCCCTGCTCGCCCGCGTCGCCACGTGGATCCTCGCCGCCGTCATCGGCGTCGTCTACGGCGTGGCCGGCACCATCGGTCAGGCGGCGGTGTGGGGTGTGGTCCCCGTCGGCCTGCTGGTCGCCTCTCTCGGTTTCATCGCCCTGCTGGTCGCCGTCCGCATCCTCACGGGGGAGCGCGCGTCGGCTCTGGCCTGCGGCCTCGGTGCGATGGTCGCGACCCTGCTGTTCGCCAACGAGGGACCCGGCGGCTCGGTCGTCGTGCCCGCCCCGCCCGAGGACGCGGCGATCACACCCGGCCTGATCTGGACTTTCCTGGTGCCGCTCGTGGCCGCGCTGGTCGTGGCGTGGCCGTCGGCATCCCGGCTCCGTTCCACGAACTAGACTCGTCGTGTGACGTATGTGATCGCTCTCCCGTGCGTGGATGTCAAAGACCGTGCCTGCATCGACGAGTGCCCCGTCGACTGCATCTACGAGGGTGAACGGTCCCTCTACATCCACCCCGACGAGTGCGTCGACTGCGGTGCGTGCGAGCCGGTCTGCCCGGTCGAGGCGATCTACTACGAGGACGACCTCCCCGCCGAGTGGCAGGACTACTACACCGCCAACGTCGAGTTCTTCGAGGACATCGGCTCGCCCGGCGGTGCCGCGAAGGTCGGTGTGATCGCGAAGGACCACCCCGTCATCGCGGGTCTTCCGCCGCAGGCGCACTGACCGGCCATGAGCGTCCGCGACCTCGCCGACTACCCGTGGGACGCCGTCGCACCGTACGCCGCTCGCGCACGGCAGCATCCTGACGGCATCGTCGATCTCTCCATCGGCTCTCCCGTCGACCCGACGCCCGGCGTCGTGGCGGACGCCCTGCGGCGCGCGACCGATGCACACGCCTACCCGCAGACCGTCGGCACCCCGGCGCTGCGCGAAGCGATCGCCGCCTGGTACGCGCGGCGCCGCGGCGTCCCCGGCCTGACTCCCGCGCACGTGATCCCCACGGTCGGCTCGAAGGAGCTCGTCGCGCTCCTGCCGCTGCTCCTCGGGCTCGGCCCCGGCGACACCGTCGTCCACCCCCGCGCCGCCTACCCGTCGTACGAGGTCGGTGCCCGCCTCGTCGGCGCGACCGCGCTCGCCTCGGACGATCCGGGCGAGTGGCCCGAGACGACCCGCCTGGTGTGGATCAACTCTCCCGGCAACCCCGACGGGCGGGTGCTGGGCGTCGACGAGCTCCGCCGCGCCGTGCGCCGCGCGCGCGAGCTGGGTGCCGTCCTCGCCTCGGACGAGTGCTACGCCGAGCTGGGCTGGGACGGGCCGTGGGCGGATGCCGCGGTGCCGAGCGTCCTCGATCCGCGCGTCACCGAGGGCGACCTCACGGCGCTCCTGTCGGTTTACTCGCTCAGCAAGCAGTCCAACCTCGCCGGGTACCGCGCCGCCTTCCTGGCGGGCGACACGGATCTGGTGACGGGGCTTGTGACGGCGCGCAAGCACCTCGGGCTCATGGTGCCGGGTCCCGTGCAGGACGCGATGGTCGCCGCCCTCGAGGACGACCCGCACGTCGAGCACCAGCGCGCGCTGTACCGTGCGCGGCGCGACGTGCTGAAGCCCGCCGTCGAGGCGGCCGGGTTCCGGATCGACCACAGCGAGGGCGGCCTGTACCTCTGGGCGACGGCGGGGGAGGACGCCTGGTCGTCGCTCGGCCGGCTCGCCGAGCTCGGCATCCTGGCCGGTCCCGGCCACTTCTACGGCGCGCACCACCCGCAGCACGTGCGCTTCTCGCTCACCGCGACCGACGAGCGCATCGCCGCCGCGGCGGGGCGACTGACGGCATCCGCGGGATCGTAGCGTTTCGTAGGTTTCCTCTCACGGATGCCGCGATCCGTTGGGCGCGTCAGGAGAGGCGCCATCTCCCCGTTAGGCTGTAGAGACCGCTCCCGACGACCGCAAGGAGGCTTCGTGACCAACGCGGACACCCCTCAGAAGGCCACCGTGACCATCGGTGACACGACCGCGGAGCTCCCGCTCGTCGCCGGAAGCGAAGGGGTACCGAGCGTCGACTTCTCGACGTTCACGAAGCAGACCGGACACACCTCGCTCGACTACGGCTTCGTGAACACCGCCTCGACGAAGTCCGCGATCACGTACATCGACGGTGACCAGGGCATCCTGCGGTACCGCGGATACCCGATCGAGCAGCTCGCACAGCACAGCACCTACCTCGAGGTCGCATGGCTCCTCATCTACGGCGAGCTTCCCACGGCGGACGAGCTGGCCGGCTGGGACGAGAAGATCCGGCGCCACACGCTCCTGCACGAGGACCTCAAGCACTTCTTCTCAGCTCTGCCGCATACCGCGCACCCGATGTCGGTCCTCTCGGCCGCGACGGCCGCGCTCTCGACCTACTACGAGGGCCAGAGCGACCCGCACAACCCGGAGCACGTCGAGCTCAACACGATCCGCATGCTCGCGAAGCTCCCCGTGATCGCGGCGTACGCGCACAAGAAGAGCATCGGGCACGCGTTCCTCTACCCCGACAACTCGCTGAGCTTCGTCGACAACTTCCTCAAGCTGAACTTCGGCAACAACGCCGAGCCCTACGAGATCAACCCGGTCATGTCGCGGGCGCTCGAGCGGCTGCTCATCCTGCACGAGGACCACGAGCAGAACGCGTCGACCTCGACCGTGCGGCTCGTCGGGTCGACCGGGGCCAACCAGTTCTCGTCGATCTCGGCCGGCATCAACGCGCTCTACGGGCCGCTCCACGGCGGCGCGAACGAGGCCGTCCTCGACATGCTCGCGCGCATCCGTGACTCGGGCGAGAGCGTGCAGCGCTTCGTCGAGCGGGTGAAGAACAAGGAAGACGGCGTCAAGCTCATGGGCTTCGGGCACCGCGTCTACAAGAACTACGACCCGCGCGCCAAGCTCGTCAAGGAATCCGCCGACGAGGTCCTCCGCGAACTCGGCGTCGAGGACCCGCTCCTCGCCCTCGCCAACGAGCTCGAGGAGATCGCGCTCAACGACGACTACTTCAAGGAGCGTCGCCTCTACCCGAACGTCGACTTCTACACCGGCGTCATCTACAAGGCGATGGGCTTCCCGACACGGATGTTCACGCCCCTGTTCGCGATCGGTCGGCTTCCCGGCTGGCTCGCGCACTGGCGTGAGATGCAGAACGACCCGCAGACCAAGATCGGTCGCCCGCAGCAGCTGTACACGGGAGCGACGGAGCGGGACTACCCCGTTTCCCGCTGACGCACGCCCCGCACCCCGCTAGGGTGTGCCCATGGGGTGGATGCCGGGGGTAGGACTGACCTTCGACGATTCGGGTTTCGTCGACGACAGCGGGTACATCGATGACGGGGTGATCGGCGTGCCGCCGGGCATGGACGACGGCGGGTTCATGGATCCCACCGGCATGGACGGAATGGCGTCGGGGTTCTCGGCCGTCTTCGGCCTGGTCCTGGTGCTCGGCATCGTCGGGGCGGTCTTCGGGCTCGTCATCCGCGCGCGGAAGTACCGCATCCTGAGCGACGCGGGGATCGACCCGCTGACCGTGGATGCGCAGATCGCCGCCAAGGTGCTGCGCAGCGACGCGCTCGCGCCCGCGGCATCCGAGCCGGCGGTCGCGACACCGCCTGCCGCGCCGACCCCTGCCGTGCCGGCGATCGAGCAGCGCCTGATCGAACTCGACGGTCTCCGGGCGCGCGGCATCATCAGCGACGAGGAGCACCGCGAGGCGCGGGCCGCCGTCCTGAAGGGCTGACCCCTCAGGCGTGCAGGTCGGCGTTGAGGGTGACCCCGACGCCCTCGCGACGCACGGCCTCGACGGCGCCCGTGAGCGAGTTGCGCCGGAACAGGATGCCGCTCAGCCCCGACAGTTCGGCGGCCTTCGCCGTCGGGACAGTGCCGTCGGCCCGCGGCGTCTCGCCCACGAGGACGACCTTGGTCCCGCCGGTCAGGTAGAGACCCGCTTCGACGATGCAGTCGTCGCCGAGGGAGATTCCGATGCCCGCGTTCGCGCCCAGCAGGGTGCGGCGACCGATCGAGACCCGGTGGCTGCCGCCGCCCGAGAGCGTGCCCATGATCGACGCGCCGCCGCCGATGTCGCTGCCGTCGCCGACCACGACACCCTGTGAGATGCGTCCCTCGACCATCGATGCACCGAGCGTCCCGGCGTTGAAGTTGACGAACCCCTCGTGCATCACCGTGGTCCCCGGCGCGAGGTGCGCCCCGAGCCGGACGCGCGAGGCGTCGGCGATGCGCACGCCCGAGGGGACGACGTAGTCGGTGAGCCGCGGGAACTTGTCGATCCCGGCGACCTGGATGCCGGCGCGCTGCAGCGTCGGGCGCAGACGGGTGAGATCCCGCGGGTGCATCGGTCCGGCGCTCGTCCACGCGACGTTCGGCAGGTGCCCGAAGATGCCGGTGAGGTCGAGCTCGTTCGGGGCGACGAGGCGGTGCGAGAGCGCGTGCAGGCGGAGGTAGGCGTCGGAGGTGCCCGCGGGCGGCGCGTCGAGGTCGATCTCGACGACGACGACACCGACGGTGACGGCGCGCCGCACGTCGTCGGCGGCGTGGGCGGCGAGGTCGGTCGTGTCCACCTCGGCGGGTGCCCGGCCGACAGCCGGTGCGGGGTACCAGGTGTCGAGGACGGTACCGTCCTCGCTCGTCGTCGCCAGACCGATGCCCCAGACCCACCGTGCGTCACTCATGATTCCAGGCTATCGGGCCGTCGTTAGACTCGACGTCATGCCCCGGCTCGACCTCCGCTCCACCGCTGTCGACCTGACACGGACCATCTGCGACATCCCGAGCGTGTCGGACGACGAGACCGTCCTCGCGGACGCGATCTTCGAGGCCGTCTCGAAGCTGCCGCACCTCGAGGTCCACCGCGACGGCGACACGATCGTCGCGCGCACCCGCCTCGGGCGCGCGCAGCGTGTCGCGATCGCCGGGCACATCGACACGGTCCCCATCAACGGCAACGTCCCGACCCGCGACATCGAGGTCGACGGCGAGCCGTACCTCTGGGGCCGCGGCACCGTCGACATGAAGGCCGGTGTCGCCGTCCAGCTGAAACTGGCCGCCGAGCTCACCGATCCCCGCGTCGACATCACCTGGATGTGGTACGACCACGAGGAGGTCGCCGCCGACCTCAACGGGTTGAACCGGCTCGCGGCATCCCGTCCCGACCTCTTCGCGGCGGACTTCGCCATCCTCGGCGAACCTTCCGACGGGCAGGTGGAGGGCGGCTGCAACGGCACCCTCCGCGCGGTGGTGCGCACCTCCGGCGTGCGCGCGCACAGCGCCCGTGCGTGGGTCGGCGAGAACGCGATCCACAAGGCCGCTCCGATCCTCGCTCGGCTCGCCGAGTACCGGCCGCGGGAGATCGAGGTCGACGGACTGCTCTACCGTGAGGGCCTCAACGCCGTCGCGATCCGCGGCGGCATCGCGGGCAACGTCATCCCCGACGCCTGCGAGGTCGACGTCAACTTCCGCTTCGCTCCGAGCCGGGATGCCGCCGCCGCCGAGGCGCACGTGCGCGACGTCCTGGCGGGATTCGAGGTCGAGATCGTGGACCTGTCCGAGGGGGCGCGGCCAGGGCTCGACGCGCCGCTCGCGCGGGAGTTCGTCGCGGCGGTCGGCGCGGTGCCGAAGCCGAAGTACGGCTGGACCGACGTCGCGCGCTTCTCGGCGATGGGCGTTCCCGCGGTCAACTACGGTCCGGGCGATCCGCACCTGGCCCATCACGACGAGGAGCGTGTGCCGATCGCGCAGATCGAGGACGTCGAGCGGGGCCTGCGGGCATGGCTGAGCGGCGACTGAGGTCCGCAGCCTCCGTCGCCGGCACCGTCGCCGCCGTCTACCTCTCGGCACGCCTCGTCACGACCCTGTTCTTCTGGGCCGCGGCGAGCCTCTCCGGACCCACCTCGCGCTTCGGCGCGGACGCCACCATCCCGTCGCTCGCGATGGGATGGGACGCCCAGTGGTACTGGGTGATCGCCGATCGCGGCTACCCGTCCGAGCTCCCGGTGAACGGCACCGGGCAGGTGACCGAGAACGCGTGGGCGTTCATGCCGCTGTTCCCCGTGCTCGCCCGGACGCTGGGCGCCGACCTCGGCGGCTACCCGGCGGGAGCGGTGGTGCTGGCGCTCGTGGCGGGGTACGCGGCATCCGTGGTGCTCTTCGTGCTGCTGCGCGGACGCCTCGGCGAGACGGCGTCGCTCTGGGCGGTGGTGCTCTTCGCCAACGGTCCGCTCGCCGCCCTGTTCCAGATGGGGTACGCCGAGTCGCTCCTGCTGGTCTGGTTGTTCCTCGCGCTGTGGGCGCTCCAGCGCCGGCGGTTCGGCTGGATCTATCCGCTCGTCGTCCTGATGGGCTTCACCCGGCCGGGGGTGCTCGCGTTCGCCCTGCTGCTGGGCCTCTACGGGATCCATCGGTGGATCCGGCGGCGCGTCGATCCGCTGCCGACCCCGCACATCGTCCACATCATCGCCCTGGGCGCCCTCGCGACGATCGTGGGATTCGCCTGGCAGGTCATCGCCGGTGTCGCGACGGGGGATCCCTCCGCGTACCTCGAGACCGAGCTCGCCTGGCGGCGCAGCTGGGTCGGCTCCGAGGAGCAGTTCGTCCCCTTCGCCGGTTTCGTGCAGGCATCCTCGCTCTGGTTCGGCATCTGGGGGCTGCCGCCGATGCTCGGACCGATCGCCCTCGCCGTCCTGGTCGTGGGGGCCGCCGCGCTCCTCGTGCGGGCGCCCCAGGTGCGCCGTCTCGGGCCCGAGATCCGGCTGTGGGGCGCGAGTTACCTCGTCTACCTGCTCGCGGTGTTCTTCCCGCAGTCGAGCGTGTTCCGGCTGCTGCTGCCCCTCACGCCCGTGGTCGCCGCCGTGGCGGTCCCGCCCTCACGATGGTGGCGGATCGGGATGCTGGTGCTGTGCCTCGGCGGGCAGTGGCTGTGGATCCACGAGATGCTCGCGCTCGGCGACACGTTCTACCGGATTCCGTGACGATAAGCGTCCGCTGACAGGCGCGCGCGCCGAAGGCGATCAGCCCATTGAGTAGACTAATGGGGAAGGCCGAAGACGAAAGGGAGCCCCACAATGGCAGCCATGAAGCCGCGCACCGGAGACGGACCTATGGAGGCCGTCAAGGAAGGCCGCCTCATCATCGTGCGTGTTCCACTCGAGGGGGGCGGTCGACTGGTCGTCTCGGTGAACGACGACGAGGCGAAGGAACTCCACAGTGTTCTGAGCGGGGTCGTCGGCGCCGCCTGACCCCGACTCGATGCGAAAGGCCGGTCCCCGTGGGGACCGGCCTTTCGGCGTATCCGGCGTGCGCCGGGATCAGCGCGCGTCGGCGACGGTCGTCAGCTGCAGGAGTCCCTCGCCGACGATCGAGAGGGCCCCGAGGACCGCCGGGGAGGCCTGGGTCTCCTGGATCAGCGAGCGATACGCCGTCTCGAGAGGGCCGCGACGGACCGGGTCGGCGACGGCGCCGCCGGCGAGGACCCGCGGGACGAGCACCGTTCCGCCCGCCCGGGCGAGCCGGAGGCCGTGCTCGACGTACTCGATGACGCCGTCCGGGTCCGCATCGATGAGGACGATGTCGTAGGAGGCCTCGTTCATCCGCGGCAGGACGTCGGCGGCGCGGCCCGTGATGAAGCGCGCGCGGGCGGCGGGGACGCGGGCTTCGGTGAACGCCTTCCGCGCCACGGCGAGGTGCTCGGGCTCCTTGTCGATCGTCGTGAGTGTCGCCCGGGGGGACCCGTGCAGCAGCCACAGCCCCGAGACGCCGCCACCGGTGCCGATCTCGACGATGTTGAGCGCGCGGCTCGCCGCGGCGATCACCGCGCACTGCGCGCCCACCTCGGGACTGATCGGATTCGCGCCGATCTCGAGGGCGTGCGCTCGCGCCCGGGCGATGGCATCGGGTTCGACCGTCGCCTCGGCAGCGAACCTGCGGACCGCCTCGTGATCTCCCATGTGGTGAACCTCCTCCGCCCAGCCTAGGCGGGCCCGCATGCCGCAACCCTCAGGCGCACGGGTAACCTGGGAAGCATGTCGAATGGGCTCGATCTGGAGAAGATCCTCCTCATCGCGCTCATCGCCGCCCTCCTGCTGGGGCCCGAGCGCCTGCCGGGTTACGCGGCCTCCCTCGCACGTCTGACGCGCCGCGTCCGCGACTGGCTGGACGGCGCGCGGACCCGCGTCAAGGAGGAGATGGGGGACGACTTCGACGAGATCGAGTGGCGCAAGCTCGATCCGCGGCAGTACGACCCCCGGCGCATCATCCGCGAGGCGCTCATCGACGACGCGCCCGTGAAGCCCGTCGCCGCCGGGGCGGCGGCGATGACCGCGGTCGCGGCGCCTCCGGCACCCGAGGTCACGACGGCGGTCGATGCGGTCGATGCGGGCGTCGTCCCGTTCGACTCCGAAGCCACCTGACCGGCGGCATCCGTCTCTCCTCAGGCGGGGGAGACGGGGAGGGCGCGACCGGCGAGCGAGGAGCGCGTCGAGACGAGGGTGTCGGCGACCGCCGAGATCGCACGCGCCGCGGGATCACCGGGATCGGCGAGGACGACCGGTTCGCCCTCGTCTCCGCCGCGGCGGAGGGCGGGGCTGAGGGGCACCGAGCCGAGGAGCGGCACCACAGCGTCGTCGGTCGAGAGCGCGGCGGCGACCGCCGCCCCGCCGCCGGCGCCGAACACGTCGACGAGGGTGCCGTCGGGAAGGGCGAAGGCCGCCATGTTCTCGATGACGCCGACGATCCGCTGGCCCGTCTGACGGGCCACGACGCCGCTGCGGACGGCGACGTCGGCCGCGGCCGCCTGCGGCGTCGTCACCACGAGGACCTCGGCATGCGGAAGGAGCTGACCCACGGAGATCGCGACGTCCCCGGTCCCCGGGGGCATGTCGATGAGGAGCACGTCGAGGTCGCCGAAGTGCACGTCGGTGAGGAACTGCTGCACGGTGCGGTGCAACATCGGCCCGCGCCAGGCGACGGCGGGGGAGGAGCCCTCCGGGAGGAACATCCCGATCGAGATCGTCTTCACGCCGTGGGCGACTGGCGGCAGCATGAGGTCGTCGAGGCGGGTCGGCTGCGGCGGGCGGCCGTCCTCGCCGACGAGGCCGAGGAGCCCCGGGATCGAGAAGCCGTGCACGTCCGCGTCGATCAGCCCGATGGCCAACCCTCGCGTCGCCAGGGCGACGGCGAGGTTCGCCGTGAGGGTGGACTTGCCCACGCCGCCCTTGCCGCTCGTGACAGCGATGACACGGGTCAGCGCGTCGGCGGTGAACGGCATGCGACGCGCGCCGCGGATCCGCTCGACGAGGGCCGAGCGCTCCGCCGCTGTCATGACGCCCACGTCGACGCGGACGTCGACGACGCCCGGGACGGATGCCGCGGCATCCCGCACGTCCCGCTCGATGCGGTCCGCGGCGGGGCATCCGACGATCGTCAGGGCGATGCCGACGTGCGCGGTCCCCTCGTCGAGGGCGATCTCCCGGACCATGTCGAGCTCGCCGATCGGGCGCCGCAGCTCCGGGTCGACGACGGCGGACACGGCACGGCGGACGTCGTCGGCCGTCGCGGGGGTGCTCACGAGGAGCGGGCGTCGTCGCCCGGCCGGTCGCGCTCGTCGAGACGCTCGATGAGGGCCTTGAGCTCCTGGCGGAGCACGTCGCGGCTGATCATCTCGTCCTGCATGTCGGTGAGCGCCATCCGCAGGGCCACGACCTCGCGGGCGAGGTATTCGGTGTCGGCGAGGTTGCGCTCGGCCCGCTGGCGGTCCTGCTCGATCTGCACGCGGTCCCGGTCGTCCTGCCGGTTCTGGGCGAGGAGGATGAGGGGAGCCGCATACGAGGCCTGGAGCGACAGCATGAGCGTCAGGGCGGTGAACCCGAGCGCCGCGTCGTCGAAGCGCAGTCCCTCGGGCGCGGCGGTGTTCCAGACGATCCAGGCGACGCAGAAGAGCGTCAGGATGAGCAGGAACGCGGGGGTCCCCATCGCCCGGGCGATCCACTCCGTGAACCGGCCGAAGCGGTCGCGCGAGGGCTGCGGGGTGCGGCTGAGCACGCTCGAGCGCCGCCCGCGGGGCGCCTCGAACCCGGACTTCGGCGCGCGTGCCATCATCGCCGCACCTCCGGACCCTGTCGCGGCGCGTCCTGCGATCGCCAGTCGTCGGGCAGCAGGTAGTCGATCACGTCGTCGACCGTGACCGTGCCGACGAGGTGGCGGGCAGGATCGACGACGGGCAGCGAAACGAGGTTGTAGCTCGCGAGGAGACGGGCCACCTCGGCGGCGCTGGCCGAGACGGTGACGGGCTCGACGGTGTCGTCGATGATGGCGCCCAGCCGCTCGTGCGGCGGGTAGCGCAGCATCCGCTGGAAGTGCACGACACCCAGCAGACGCCCCGTCGGGGTCTCGTAGGGCGGCAGGGTCACGAAGACGGCGGCCGCGAGGGCGGGGTGCAGTTCGTGGCGGCGGATGAGGGCGAGCGCCTCGGCGACGGTCGCGTCGGCGGACAGCACGATCGGTTCGCTGGTCATGAGACCGCCCGCGGTGTCGGGGCCGTGCTCGAGGAGGGCGCGGACGTCCTCGGCCTCCTCGGGCTCCATGAGGTCGAGCAGCTGTCCGGCGCGGGCATCCGACAGCTGACCCAGCACGTCGGCCGCATCGTCCGGTTCCATCGCGTCGAGGATGTCGGCGGCGCGCTCGTCGCCGAGGGCTTCGAGGATGTGCACCTGCTCGTCCTCGGGCATCTCCTCGAGGGCGTCGGCGAGACGGTCGTCGGGAAGCTCCTCGGCCACCTCGAGCAGGCGCTCCTCGGGGAGGTCGAGGAGCGTGTTGGCGAGGTCGGCGGGCTTGAGCTCGGAGTACGAGGCGACCAGCAGCTCGGCGGACTGCGTCTGTCCCGCGACCTGCTCGTCGCGCACGTCGTTCCACTGCGCGAAGGTCGTCGGCCCCTTGGCGAACGGCGACGCGCTGGTCTTGGGGCGGCGCAGGAACAACTGCCCCACCTGCCAGTCGCCCAGGCGGTCGCGCTCGATGGCGACATCCTCGATCACGGCGGAGCCCGACCCGTCGGTGAGGTGCACGTTGCGGCCGATGAGCTCCGTCATGACACGCACCTCGCCGCCGCGCTGCTCGAAGCGGCGGACGTTGATGAGGCCGGTCGTGATGACCTGGCCGCTGGCGATCGAGGTGACCCGTCCGATGGACAGGAACACATTGCGTCGGCCGGGGATCTCGACCACGAGCCCGACCACTCTCGGAGGATCGTCCTTGCGGTAGATCACGACCACATCGCGGACCTTCCCCAGCCGGTCGCCCGCGGGGTCGAAGACGGCGCACCCGGTCAGGCGCGCGACGAAGACCCGTTGCGTACTCACCCGACCAGCGTAGTCGGCGGATCCCTCGCGCTCCCTGCGCCCACGCAAAGGCTCGCGTGGGAGACTGAGGCCATGAGCATGATGGGTGGGGCCCCGAAGGAACACGGTGCGACGGTCGCGGAGTACTCGTCGTACGAGGCGGCGCAGAAGTCGGTGTCGACCCTCATCGGCGCGGACGTCCCGGCGCAGGACATCGCGATCGTCGGCCGCGGGCTGCGCTCGGTCGAACGCGTCACCGGTCGGCTGGGATACGCGACCGCGGCGCGGTCCGGCGCGATCAACGGCGTCCTGCTCGGTCTGCTGTTCGCCGCGATCTTCGTGCTCGGCAGCCCCGGCGCCGCGCTGCAGCTGTTCGTCGGCGTGATGCTCGTGGGCATCGCGCTCGGCATGCTCATGAGCATCATCAGCTACTCGATCCTGCGCCGTCGTCGCGACTTCACCTCGGTGACCCAGGTCATCGCCGACCACTACGACGTGACGGTGCTGCCTCGCAGCTTCGGCCGCGCCAAAGAACTGCTCGGCGCCGCGGCGGCCCCGACCGCCCCGCCGGTACCGCCGACCGACATGACGGCGCCCCCGCGCTACGGCGAGCGTGTCGACCCGGCCGCTCCCGTCCCCGGGGCGGGAGAGCGCGTCGACCCCGCCCCGGCACCCGCGCCGGGCGAACACGTGGACCCGGCCGAGCCGCCCCGGTACGGCGAGCGCGTCGACCCGGCGCCCCTCCCGCCCGTGACGCCGCCGCCGACCGCGCCGCAGCAGGGCGGCGCACCGGCGCAGCCTGCCGCTCCCGACGCGCCGCGATGATCCCGGTCACCCTGCCCGCGGGCGGGGTCGAACTGGCCGTGGTGATCGACGACGCCCCCGAGCCTACGGCGATCGTCGCGCTCGCCCACGGCGCGGGCGCGGGGCACGAGCACCCGTTCCTCGCCGGCGCGGCGCACGCCTGGTCCGCCGCCGGGTTCACGACCGTGCGGTTCGACTTCCCCTACCGTCAGGCGGGACGACGGATGCCGGGGCCCGCCGCGCACGCGATCGAGACGTGGGCCGCCGTCGAGGAGTTCTGTCGTCGCCTGACCCCCGGCATCCCGTTCGTGGCGGCGGGCAAGTCCTACGGCGGGCGGATGGCGTCGATGGCCGCGGCGGAGGGTCGGGTCGCCCCCGACGCGCTCGTGTACCTCGGCTATCCGCTGCACCCGCCGGGGAAGCCCGAGAACGCCCGCACGGCGCACCTGCCGGCCGTCGCCGCGCCCCAGCTGTTCCTGTCGGGGACGAAGGACCCGTTCCTGCAGCCGCTCGCCGACCTGGAGGCGGCGGTCGCCGCGTGCCGGGACGCGGACATCCTCTGGTTCGAGGGTGCCCGGCACTCGTTCGAGGTCGCCGGCCGCGCTCTGCCGGCGGACGAGGTGGGTGCGGCGACCGCGTCTGCCGCGCTCCCGTGGCTGCGCGAGCGGGTTCAGCGCCCCGCGGCGTAACCCTGCACACCGCGGGGGTTCGCCGCCGCCCACAGGATGCCGGTGGCCCGGTCGACCCCGACGGCCGAGAGCCGTCCGAGCGACCAGTCGCCCGCGCGCGTGACCCGATGGCCCCGGTCGGCGAGGCCGCCGAGGACCTCGTCGCCGAGACGGTCCTCCGCGACGACTCCCGTCGGATCCCACGTGCGCGGCCAGAACGAGTCGACCATGCCCGTCGTGTGGAGGGTGGGGGCGTCGATCGCCTGCTGCGCGGTGTACCCGCCGACGAACATGCGCAGGAGCATCGGCAGTTGCCACTGGTCCTGCTGGTCACCGCCGGGCGTCCCCATCGCGATGCGGGTGTCGCCGTCGTGCACGAGGGTCGGCGACAGCGTCGTGCGCGGCCGCGTGCCGGGCCGGAGCGCCGCGGGCGAGTCCTCGTCGAGCCACGTCATCTGCAGGCGTGTCCCGAGGCAGAAGCCGAGCGAGGGGATGACGGGGGACGACTGCAGCCACCCGCCCGACGGCGTGACGGCGATGACGTTGCCCCAGCGGTCCGCGACGTCGATGTGGCAGGTGTCCCCGCGGGTCGCTCCCGAACGGGCGACGGTCGGTTCGCCCGTGCCCGCGGCGGCGGCGCCGTCGCGTCGGAGCGGCGGGCGCCACGGGTCCCGAGCCGCCAGGCGCGCGGGGCGCCACTGCGACGAGGCCTGATCGCGGAGGTCGGCCCGACGAGCGGTGACGACGTCGTCCGCGAGGAGGGCCGCGGCATCCGCTCCGTCGCCGAGGTGGGCGTCGCGGTCGGCGAGGACGAGCTTGAGCGTCTCGACGACGGTGTGCGCGCCCGCCGTGGTCGCGGGATCGAGGCGGTCGTCGGGGAGCGGGTCGAGGATCCGGAGCGCCTCGAGGAGTGCGGGGCCCTGCGTCCACGCCCCCGCCTTGAACACCGTGCGACCGCGGAACGGGATGGAGAGGGGCTCCTCGTACCCCGCCGGCGGGTCGACGAGGTCCGCGCGGGTGAGCACCGCGGCGTGGTCGGTGCCGCTGGAGTGCCGGTGCGGGCGGGCGAGCTCGTCGCACGCGTCGCCGAGGATCCGGCGCCATTCGGTGCGTGCCGCGTCGATCGCCGCAATCCGGTCGTCGCCCGAGCCCGACTCGACGAGGCGTCGGAGGACCGCGGCGTACGCCGGGTTGCGATGCAGGGCGCCGGCGGCGGCGGGGGCGCCGCCGGGCATCCACAGGTCGGCGGAGGCCGGCCAGTGCTCCCGGAACAGGTCGGCGACCCGACCGATGGTCGCCGATACCGCGGGGAGAAGCGGATGGCCGTCCTCGGCGTACCCGATCGCGAACGACAGGACGTCGGCCAGCGGCCACGTGCCGTGGTCCCGGAGCAGCAGCAGCCACGCGTCGACGGCGGCGGGCACGGCCGCGGCGAGTCCGCCCGCGCCCGGCACGAGGTCGAGGCCCTCGGCGCGGAAGTGCGCGATCGTCGCGCCGGCGGGCGCCGCGCCCTGGCCCATGAGGACCGTGGGGGTCGCGGCATCCGCCGGTTGGAAGAGACCGACGAGGTCGCCGCCGGGACCGTTCAGGTGCGGCTCCACGATGTGCAGCACGAACCCGCCTGCGCACGCGGCGTCGAACGCGTTCCCGCCGCGCTCGAGCACCGCCATGGTCGTCGCCGTCGCCGTGGCGTGCGTCGACGCGGCCATGCCGAACGTCCCTGTCAGCTGCGGGCGGGTCGTGAACGACGGCGGCGGGGTGTACCCGACGGCGGACATAGAGGCGTCCTCAGGAGCGGGCGCGGGCGATCCAGGCCTCGATCTCGTCCGCGGTGCGCGGGATGTCCGCCGACAGGTTCACCGGGCCGTTCTCGGTCATGAGGATGTCGTCCTCGATCCGCACCCCGATGCCCCGGTACTCCTCGGGGACCGTGAGGTCGTCGATCTGGAAGTAGAGCCCGGGCTCGATCGTGAAGACCATGCCGGACTCGAGCTCGCCGTCGTAGTACATCTCCCGCCGCGCCTGCGCGCAGTCGTGCACATCGATGCCCAGGTGGTGGCTCGTGCCATGCACCATGTACCGGCGGTGCTGCCCGCCCTTGTCGGCGTGGAGCGCCTCCTCGGCGGTCACGGGGAGCAGGCCCCACTCGGCCGTGCGAGCGGCGATGACGGCCATCGCCGCCTCGTGGACGGCGCGGAACTTCACCCCGGGGCGTGCCGCGGCGAAGGCCGCATCCGCCGCCTCGAGGACGGCGTCGTAGATCCGGCGCTGCACGGCGGAGAACGTCCCCGAGACCGGCAGGGTGCGGGTGATGTCGGCCGTGTAGAGACTGTCGACCTCGACGCCCGCGTCGATCAGCACGAGGTCGCCGGGGACGACCGCGCCGTCGTTGCGGGTCCAGTGCAGGTAGCAGGCGTGCGGACCCGAAGCGGCGATCGTGTCGTACCCCTCGCCGTTGCCGTCGGTGCGCGCGCGCAGGTGGAAGACGCCCTCGATGGCACGCTCGCCCCGGGGCGTGTCGATGATGCGGGGGAGCTCGGCGACGATGTCGTCGAACCCCCGGCCGGTCGCCTCGACCGCGAGGCGCATCTGGGCGATCTCGTACGGGTCCTTCACGAGGCGCAGCTCGGACACGAACCGGGTGAGCTCGTCGTCGACCTCGACCGTGCGGTCCTCCGCCGTGCTCTGGAAGGCATCGATGTGCGCTGTGGGGATGCCGAGGTCCGCCGCGACCGCGTCGAGCGCGGGGCGCGGGCCGATCCAGAACTCGCCGATCGCGGCGTCGGCGTAGAACTCGGTCGTCGTCCGATCGGCGCGCTCGCGCAGGTACAGCGTGACGTCGTGGCCGTCGCCGGTCGGTTCGAACACGAGCACCGAGTCGGGGACGGCGTCGGCGCCCCACCCCGTCAGGTGCGAGAACGCGGAGTGCGCGCGGAAGGGGTAGTCGGTGTCGTTCGAGCGCTGCTTGTACGAGCCTGCGGGGACGACCAGGCGCGAGCCCGGGAACGCGGCGGAGACCGCCGCGCGGCGCGCTGCGGCGTACGGTGCCTCGGCGCGCTGCTCGGGCAGCGACGCGGGACGCTCGGCCCAGCCCGTCGAGATGGAGTCGAGGAAGCCGGCGGGAAAGGGCTGCTTGCGATTGGTGGTCGCTGCGGCCGCGGTCTCGGTGGTCTCCGGTGCGATGGTGTCGCGATCGTCGGTGGTCATCCTCCCAGTCTCCCACCGACCGCGCGGGACGTCAGCCCGCCCGCTCCACCTGCACGATGACCGGACGGTGATCGCCGCCCGAACCGTCGAGCGAGGTGACGACCACCGACCCGGTCGGCCGCCAGGCATCCGTCGTCATGACGTGGTCGATCGGCGCGCCGACCAGCGCCGGCCACGCGGTGTCCCACGTCCCCACGGCGCCGTTGCCCGTCGCCGTCGCCGCGTCGCGGCAGCGGCCCATCGTGCCGCCGTCGGTCCCGAGCCGGCTCATGTGGTCGACCGTCGCGTTGAAGTCGCCGGCCATGATGACGTCGTCGCTGGCGCACTGGTCGGCGAGCCAGCGCAGGTCGCTGCGCCAGTGGTCCATGTCGCCCTGGCGAGGGGCGACGGCGTGGACGGCGACGACGATCGGACCGTCGCCGTCGACGGGCATCGCGACGACGCTGGGGACGACCGAGGTGTTGGTGGTGCCGGATGCGTCGGACTCGACGACGGCGTAGTCGCCGAGGTCGGGGGAGATGAGCAGGGTCGTGTAGGTCGCGTCCCACCCCTGGTAGTTCTCCTCGTGCACCCACATGGGGTTGCCGCGCTCGCGCATCGCGATCGCGATCGCCTCGCCGGTGTCGTCGTTCGTCTCGGGGAGTGCGACGATGTCGACGTCCATCGCGATGGCGGTCGTGACGATCGCATCGACGTCGGTGGCGGGACCCGCGGTGTTCCACGTCATGACGCGGATGCTGTCCGCCGTCTTCTCGGGGAGGCCCGTCGTCCCGACGCCGCGGACGACGAGGATGCCGACGTTCGCTCCGCTCGCGAGGAGGCCGATCATCGCGAGTCCGGCGCCGAATCCGCGGGTGCGGCGCCCGAGGCAGATCAGCAGGCCGACGAGCGCGAGAACCGCGAAGCCGACGGCGAGCACCGGGCGCAGCGACACGAGCTGTGCGATCGGGAAGGTCTGCTCGAGGCGGAAGAACTGCGGCCAGGTCAGGACGGCGGCGACGATGGCGGTGGCGATCGTGAAGAGGATCCCCGTCAGTCGCAGCACACCACGAGATTAGGCGGGGAGGCTGGGGAGTTTCTGCGCGCGGTACGCTCGTGTCCATGTCCGCAGGGTCCTCCGCTCCGTCCGGCCCGTTCGGACCCGGCGACCTGCACCTGCACTCGGATCACTCCGACGGCACCGAGCCGCCCGCGGCGGTCATGGCCGCGGCGCACCGCCACGGGATCCGGACCGCCGCGCTGACGGATCACGACACGACATCGGGATGGGCGGAGGCTGCCGACGCGGCCGTGTCGCTCGGCATGTCGTTCCTGCCGGGCATGGAGCTCTCGGCGCGGCATGAATGGCGGAGCGTGCACGTCCTGGCCTACCTCGTCGACCCGGACGATGCGGGCCTGCGCGCACTGACCGACCGCATCCGGCGTTCGCGGCGCTCCCGTGCGCGCACGATGGCCGAACGGATCGGCCGCGACTACGACCTCACGTGGGAGGACATCGAGGCGCAGACCGCCGAGGGGGCGACGGTGGGCAGGCCCCACATCGCCGACGCCCTGGTGGCCCGCGGCCACGTCCGCGACCGCGGCGAGGCGTTCAGCGGCATCCTGTCCCCTCGGAGCGACTACTACGTCGCCCTGTACGCGCCCGACCCGGTCGCGGCGGTGGCGGCCGTCGCCGGCGCCGGGGGAGTGCCGGTGATCGCGCACCCGGCGGGCCGCGCCGGCCGCCTGCCCGACCGGGTCGTGCGGGACATGCTCGACGCGGGCCTCGCGGGCTTCGAGCTCGGCCATCGCGAGAACGTCGAACCCGCGCTCGGGGAACTCCGGCGCCTCGTCGCCGCGCACGACCTCATCGCGACCGGCTCGAGCGACTACCACGGCCGGGGGAAGCCGAACGTGCCGGGGGAGAACACGACGTCCGAGGACGCGATCGCGAGGATCGTCGCCCTCGGGTCGGGCAGCTCGCTCGTCACGCCGTAGCGCGACGAGCGGAATCAGGCCCCCGCGACGGGCGCGCCGGCGCCCGATCCGCCCCGACGGCGGCGCCGCCGGCGCGCCGGTGCGGGCTTGCCGTCGTGGTGCTCCTTGCCGGCGCCGTCGTGCGTGCCGGCACCGTCGACTGCGCGGTCCGCGCTGTCGGCGGACGCCGAGGACGAGTCGGATGCCGCGGTATCCGCCCCTTCAATGAAGGTGGAGCCGACCTTCGCCTCGCCGCTGCCGGAACGCCGGCGGCGGCGACGACGGGTGCCCGCCTCGCCGGACGCGTCGGCGGCGGCGTCGGCCGCGCGGGCGGGAGCGGCGCTCGACCGTGCGGGGGCCGCCTTGGGCGCCGCGGTGATGCGGCCCTTCGTGCCGGCCGGGATGTCGAGGTCCTCGAACAGGTGCGGGCTCGACGAGTACGTCTCGAGCGGCTCGGGCTGGCCGAAGTCGAGCGCGCGGTTGATGAGGGCCCACTTGTGCAGGTCGTCCCAGTCGACGAAGGTCACCGCGATGCCGGTCTTGCCGGCGCGGCCGGTGCGGCCGGCGCGGTGCAGGTAGGTCTGCTCGTCGTCGGGGATCGTGTGGTTGATGACGTGGGTGACGTCGTCGACGTCGATGCCGCGGGCGGCGACGTCGGTGGCGATGAGGACGTCCCGCTTGCCGGCCTTGAACGCGGCCATCGAGCGCTCGCGCGCCTCCTGGCTCATGTCGCCGTGGACCGCCCCGGCGCTGAAGCCGCGGTCGTTCAGTTCGTCGACGAGGCGCTGCGCAGCGCGCTTGGTGCGCGTGAAGATGACGGTCTTGCCGCGGCCCTCGGCCTGCAGGATGCGGGCGATGACCTCGTCCTTGTCGAGCGAGTGCGCGCGGTACACGAGGTGCTTGATGTTGGCCTGCGTGAGGCCCTCGTCGGGGTCGCTCGCGCGGATGTGGATCGGGTTCGACATGAACCGGCGCGCGAGGGCGACGATCGGCCCGGGCATCGTCGCCGAGTAGAGCATGGTGTGGCGGACGGGCGCGACCTTCTGGAAGATCTTCTCGATGTCGGGGAGGAAGCCGAGGTCGAGCATCTTGTCGGCCTCGTCGAGGACGACCTCGGTCGCGTTCGAGAGGTCGAGGAGCCGCTGGTTGTTGAGGTCGATGAGGCGACCGGGGGTGCCGACGACGATCTGCGCGCCGGCCTTGAGCTGATCGATCTGACCCTCGTAGGCCTTGCCGCCGTAGATGGCGACGACGCTGGTGGCGCGGCCGGAGGTCAGCATGTCCACGTCCTCGTAGACCTGGACGGCCAGCTCGCGCGTCGGGACGACGATGAGGGCCTTGACGCCGGGCTCGGGGTTCAGGCCGAGTCGCTGGACGACGGGGATGCCGAAGCCGAAGGTCTTGCCGGTGCCGGTCTTGGCCTGGCCGATGATGTCCTGGCCGGGGAGGCCGAGCGGGATCGTCTGCTCCTGGATGGGGAACGTGTCGACGATGCCCTTGGCGGCGAGGGTGTCGACGATGTCCTGGTCGACGCCGAGCTCTGCGAACGTGGTCATGCTTTCCGTGCCTGTCTGGCGGTGAGATGCCGCCGTGATGAGGGGTCCACGCCCTTCACTCAGCCCCAGGCGCGGGGTCCCGATCCGACGCCGGGACCCCACCACCCTACCGGAGGGGGCCGCCGCGCCCCGTAGGCTGGTGCCGTGGTGAGGTGGTTCTGGCAGCGACGGCGGCCCCCCGGGCGCACCCTGCGGCTGCGTTCGCGCGACGAGGCGAGCGACGTCCGGCGCGTCGATTTCGAGCAGCTCGCTCCCGACCTCGCCACCTATCTCGGTCAGGCGGCCTACCTGCAGCTCGGCTACGTCGAGACCCTCAGCTCGCTCATCGAGCGCAGCCCCGAGCTCGGGCACAAGGAGTCGCTCTCCCGCGCGGCCGGCGCCGCGCTGTTCAAGCACCAGGCACTCGTCGCCCTCATCCGGGACCGCGGCGACGACCCGCTCGAGCTGATGCTGCCGTTCCGCGAGCCCCTCGACGCCTTCCGCCGGGCCACCCACGGCGCGCGGCCCCTCGAGACGATGCTGTCGGTCCACCTGACGGCGGGCCTGCTCGACGACTTCTATCTGTCCCTGTCCGGCAGCTACGGCGAGACCGGACGCCGTGCGGCCGCGATCCTCCGAGCGGATGCCGACCGCGCCCCGCTCGTGGGCATCATCACCGACGCGATCTCGGACGACGACGAACTGCGCTCCCTGCTGAGCCTGTGGGGGAGGCGCCTCGTCGGCGACACCCTCCTGGTCGCGCGCGGCGCGCTGCGGTCGAGCACGACCGAGCGCCCGGGAGCGCTCGACGTCGACGACGAGAAGCAGGTCGAGCCGGTGTTCACCCAGCTGCTGGGGGCCCACTCGCGCCGGATGACGAGCATCGGCCTCGACGCCTGAGACCGGCGGCGGGCCGCGGAGGGCGGCGGGTGTGCGCCGGGATCAGGCGATGCCGAGCTCGTGACGGGTCCGGGCGTCCCGCGCCGCCCGCGTGCGGGTGAGGAGCACGAGGACCGCCGCGGTGAGCAGGATCGGCACGAGGATGCTGGCGAGCCAGATCCACGCCGCCTCCGGCCCGAGACCCGCCCAGGTGAGTGCGGTCCACGTCGCGGTGCCGAGGGCGGCGCCGAGCAGCGGCCCGATCGCGACGCCGCGGAGCGCGCGCTGCGGCAGGGCGAAGTGGACGGCCGTCCCCGCGATCGCCCCGAAGACCAGCGCCAGGACGAGGAGCATGTCAGGCGACGAAGCCCACGCGACGCGACTGGTCGGTCCCGACCTCGACGAACGCGATGCCGGCCGTGGGGATGACGTAGGTGGCGCCCTTGGAATCGGTGAGGGTCACGTAGGTCGCGCCGCTGTCGAGAGCGGCGGTGACGGTCTGCTTCACGGCGTCGGCCGTCTCGTTCGAGTCGAAGCCGAGCTCGCGCGAGTTCGCGATGCCGATGCGGATCTCCACGGTGATGCCTGCCTTTCCCGGCCCGGGTCTCCGGGCGCGTCTCGAGCCTACGGCACCGGCTCCCGGCCCGGACGCGCGGGCCGCTCGCTGTCGGCGAACGGCCCGTCGGCGCCACGCGGGGCGGGTGTCCGTCGCTCCGATTAGCGTGGAGCCCATGCCCGACCTGCCGTTCGCCCTCGACACGGCGCAGAATGCCGTCGTGGGTCTCGAACCGGCGGCATCCGGTGTCGTGATCGGTGCGCCGGGATCGGGCAAGACGGCGACGCTCGTCTCCCGCGTCGTCGCACTCATCGACGACGGGATGCGTCCCGACGAGGTCGTCGTGCTCACCCCGACACGGACGGCCGCGACCGCGTTGCGCGACCGTCTCGCGGTCGGCGTGCGCGTCGCCACGAGCGGTCCGCTCGCGCGATCCGTCCCCGCCTTCGCCTACCAGGTGGTCCGGTCGCACGCCGTCCACGCGGGCGACGAACCGCCGCAGCTGCTCACCGGGCCCGACGAGGACCGGATCATCGGCGACCTGTTGGCGGGCGACGCCGAGGACGAGGCCGACGGCCCGTCGCGCTGGCCGGAATGGCTGCCCGCCGACATCCGCAGCACTCCGGGGCTCCGGGCCGAGATCCGTGCCTTCCTCGCCGAGATGACGACGCTCGGCATCGAGCCCGAGGAACTCGCCGCGCGCGCGGCGGCGACGGACCGTCCGGTCTGGGCGTCGCTCGCCTCGTTCGCGCGGGAGTACCGCTCGGTCCGCGCGCGCATGCGCGGCGCCCACCGCGACGCGGCGGGGCTCGTGCGCGAGGCGGTCGGGCTCCTCCGCAACGCCCCCGCCGGCTCGCCGGCGCTCGGCGTGGTGGCGGGACTGCGGGCGATCCTCGTGGACGACGCGCAGGAGCTGACCCTCGGCGGCGTGGAACTGCTCGAGGCGTGCCGACGGCGGGGGATCGCCGTGCTCGCCTTCGGAGACCCCGACGTGGGTTCGGGATCCTTCCGCGGCGCGCGCCCGGAGAACTTCGCCCGTCTCGCGACGCGGACGCACGTCCTGGACCGCATCCACCGCGGCACGCCCGCCCAGCGGGACCTCGTCGCCCAGGTCACCTCGCGCATCGGCGCCGCGGGACTGGTCGCCCACCGGCATCCGCCCGTCGGGGTCGAACCCGACGAGAGCCTGCGCGCCTTCGCACTCCGCTCCGGAGCGGAGGAGGTCGACCTCATCGCACGCCTGCTGCGCGAACGGCATGTCCACGACGGCGTCCCCTGGGAGCAGCTGGCGGTCATCGCGCACGACTCCCGACAGGTGACGGCGCTCGAGGCGGAGCTGTCGGCGCGCGACGTCCCGACCGCGGCGGTGGGGCCTGCGCGCGCCCTCGCCGAGACGCCCATCGTCCGGGATCTCCTTCGGGCGGTCGACCTCGCGGCCGTCTCCGCGGAGTCACGCAGCGACGACGAGGTGCTCGACGTGCTCGTCGGCGGCGGTCTCGACCCCGTCGAACTCCGCCGGCTCCGGGCGGCGCTGCGGCACGCGGAGCTGCGCCGCGGCGGCGAGCGGTCCGCGCGCGAGCTGCTCGCGTCGGGGGTGCGTCATCCCGTGGAATTCGACGTGGTGGACACCCCGGAGGCCCGGCGCGCCGCACGACTGTCGCGCACGCTGGCCGAGGTCGCCGAGCAGATCCGGGCCGGCGCGACGGCGCACGAGCTGCTGTGGACCGTGTGGGAGCAGCGCGGGCTGGAGCGGCAGCTGCGCACGCTGGCCGACGGCCAGGGACCGCTGGCCGACCAGGCCCGTCGCGACCTCGACGCCGTCGTGGCGCTCTTCGAAGCGGCCAAGCGGCACGGCGAGCGGGAGGACGGGACCGCGCCGATCGACCACCTGCGCGCGCTGCTGCACTCCGAGGTCGCGGAGGATCGCCTCCGCACCGGCACCGTCGCCAGCGGCGTGCAGATCTCGACGCCTGCCGCGGCGCTCGGCCTCGAGTTCGACACCGTCGTCGTCGCCGGCGTGCAGGACGGCGTCTGGCCGAACCTGCGGCTGCGAGGGAGCCTCCTCGAGACGGCGCGGTTGGCCGAGGAGGACACCGACCTCGACACCGCCGACCGACGTCGCGCGGTGCTGCACGACGAGCTGCGGCTCTTCGCCCGCGCCGTATCGCGCGCCCGCTCCCGGTTGATCGTCACCGCCGTCGACGACGACGACACCGGTCCGAGCGTCCTGTTCGACCTCCTCCCGCCCGCCTCTCCGGCGCCGCGCTCGGCGGAGCACCCCCTCACGCTGCGGGGACTCGTCGCCGCGCACCGCCGCCGGCTCACCGACCCGCGGTCGTCGGAGTCCGACCGGGAGGATGCCGCGGGCCAGCTCGCGCTCCTCGCCGCGGCGGGTGTGCCGGGCGCGCATCCGGCGCAGTGGTACGGCCTCGCGGAACCCACGAGCACCGCGCCGCTGCGGGATCTCGACGTCGCGCCGCTGCGCGTGTCGCCCTCCCGTATCCATGCCCTCGAGCAGTGCCAGCTCGACTGGGCGATCGGCGACCTCGGCGGGGATCCCGGCACGGCCGTCGCCGGGCTCGGGACGCTGCTGCACGGCGCGCTCGAGCACGTCGCGACGGCGGACGAGGAGGCGCTGTGGTCGTACGTCGAGGACGGCTGGTCTCAGCTGGAGTTCGAGGCGCCCTGGATCGATGAGGCGGAGCGCCGTCGCGCGCGGGACCTCGTGACCCGGCTCGCCGCGTACCTGCGCGACACCGAGCGGGCGGGCACGACGCTCGTCGGCGCCGAACCGCACTTCGAGGTCGAGCTCCCGGTGCCGGATGCCGCGCACCCGGCGATCCTCTCGGGGTACATCGACCGCGTCGAACGCACCCGGGACGGACGCGTCGTGATCGTCGACCTGAAGACGGGGCGCAGCGAGGCGACGGGTGAGCGCGCCGCCCTCGAGAACCCGCAGCTCGCGGCCTACCAGCTGGCCTTCGAGCGCGGTGCGATCCCCGCGGCGGCGGGAGCGGAGCCCGGGGGTGCGAAACTCCTCGTCCTGAAGGGCACCCGTCACGGCCCGTACGCCGAGCCGAGGCAGGAGCCTTTCGACGACGAGACGCGGGCCGCGTTCCTGGGACGCGTCGACGAGGCGGTGCGGATCATGCGCGGCACGTCGTTCGTCGCCCCGTTCGAGGAGCACTGCCGTGACGACCACACCCGCGGTCTCTGCCGCATCCACACGATCGGACCGGTGAGCTCCGCGTGACCCCCGCACTCCTGAGTCCCGAGGCCGTCGCGGCGGCCCTCGGGCAGTTCCCGCCGACGGCGGAGCAGTCGGCCGTCATCTCCGCGCCGCTGGCGCCGGCGCTCGTGGTCGCGGGCGCCGGCAGCGGCAAGACCGAGACGATGGCCGGTCGTGTCGTCTGGCTCGTCGCGAACGGTCTCGTGCGCCGGGACGAGGTGCTGGGGCTCACCTTCACGCGCAAGGCCGCCGGCGAACTCGCGGAACGGATCGGTTCGCGGCTGCGTCGCCTCGGGGAGTTCGAGCGGCGCGGCCTGCTCCCGCACCTCGGTCGGCTCCACGCCGAGGGGCGGCTCGCGGTGTTCGGCGAGCTCGAGCGGTCCGGTGCTCCCGAGTCCGCTCGGCGTGCGGCGCTCGACGCCCTCGCACCCGAGTCGCCCGGCGGTGACGGCGCGGACGCCCTGCTCGAGCGGCCGGCGGTGTCGACGTACAACAGCTTCGCCGACGCCATCGTCCGCGAGAACGCCGTCCGCATCGGTCGTGATGCCGAGGCGGTCGTGATGAGCGAGTCGGCGGCGTGGCTGCTCATGCGGCAGGTCGTGCTCTCCTCCGACGACCCCCGTCTGCCCGATCGCGCCGAGCGTCCGTCGACCATCATCGACGCGGCGCTGCGGATCGCCCGCGACAGCGTCGACAACCTCGTCGAGCTGGACGACCTCGACGCGTTCTCGACGGCCTTCCAGGACGTCCTCGAGCGTCCCAGCCAGCGCGCCGGGACCTCCGTCTACGCCGAGGTGCGGACGGCGGCCGAGAAGGTGTCGGGCCTGTCCGTGCTCGTCGCCCTCGCGCGGACGTACGAGGCCGAGAAGCGCCGCCGCGGGCTCATCGACTTCTCCGATCAGGTCGCCGGGGCGCTCCAGGTGGTCCGGTCGCATCCGGCGGTGGCCGCGGAGCTGCGCGAGCGGTACCGGGTCGTCCTGCTGGACGAGTATCAGGACACGTCGGTCGTGCAGACCGACCTGCTCGCGACCCTCTTCCGGAGCACCGCCGTCATGGCCGTCGGCGACCCGCACCAGTCGATCTACGGCTGGCGCGGGGCGAGCGCGGGGAACCTGGGCGACTTCGCCCGTTCGTTCGACCCGGATGCCGCCGGCCGCAGCTACGCGCTCCTCACCAGTTGGCGCAACGGTGTCAACGTCCTGCGCGCCGCGGGTGCGGTGCTCGCTCCGCTGGACGCCCCCGTCGAGGTGGGCTCCCTCCGGCCGCGTCCGGGGGCGCCGGCGGGGCGGGTCGACATCGTGGTGGAGGACGACCTCGACGCCGAGGCGGATGCCGTCGCGGCGTGGTTCGCGGATGTCCGGGACGAGCGTCACCGCGCGGGACGGGCGACGACGGGCGCGGTCCTGCTGCGCAGCAAGAAGCACATGCTGCGCTTCGCGGACGCGCTCGGGCGTCGCGGCATCCCTCACCGCATCCTGGGGCTCGGCGGACTGCTCTCGACCCCGGAGGTCGTCGACGTCGTCTCCGCGCTGCGGGTCATCAGCGATCCGCGGTCCGGCTCCGCGCTCATCCGGCTGCTCGCCGGCCCGCGGTGGTCCGTGGGGCTCGCGGACCTCCGCGAACTCGCGCAGGTCGCGGCGCGGCTGGTGCGGCATGACACCGCCCTGCAGCCGCTGCCGACCGAGCTGGCCGAGATCATCCGCGCCTCCGCCGGCGACGAGGGTGGATCGCTCGTCGCCGCGCTCGATTTCGTCGCGCGGCAGAAGCCCGACCACGGGTGGCTGGCCGGGTTCACGCCCGCCGCCCGGGAGCGGCTGCGCGACGCCGGAGCCGTCTTCGCAGGTCTGCGCCGGGCCGCGGGGCTTCCCATCCCCGAGCTCGTGCGACTCATCGAGAACGAGCTGCGCCTGGACATCGAGCTCGCGGCGAACGAGTCGCGCGGACCCGCGCGTACGGCCTCCGATCAGCTCCGCGCGTTCGTCGACGAGCTGCACGGGTTCTTGCAGACCGACGAGCGCGGCTCGCTGCCCAGCCTGCTCGCCTGGCTCGACCGGGCCGAGCGCATCGACGAGTTCGCGCCCCGGACCGAACCGCCCGAGGACGATGTCGTTCAGCTCCTGACGATCCACGGATCCAAGGGCTTGGAATGGGATGCCGTCGCCGTCGTCCGTGCCGTCGAGGACGAGCTGCCCGCCGCACTTCGGGATGCGCAGGGATGGCTCGGCTTCGGCGTCCTGCCGTACTCCTTCCGCGGCGACCGCGAGTGGCTGCCCGCGTTCCTGTGGTCGGCGCACGACGCGCCGACGCAGCAAGATCTCAAGCGGGAGCACGCGGCGTTCAAGGACGGCATCCGCGAGCGACACCTCGCCGAGGAACGGCGGCTCGCGTACGTCGCGGTGACCCGGGCGCGCGAGCACCTGCTCATCTCGGCGTCCCCCTGGGCGGGGACGAAGAAGCCGCGCGTCGTGAGCCGGTTCGTCCGTGAGATCGCGGACGAACTCGAGGCGCCCCTGCCCGAGTCGGAGACGACGGAGAACCCGTACGAGGGGGCGCGAGCGACCCTCGAGTGGCCGATCGACCCGCTCGGGGCGCGGTCGGCGCGGGTGCGGGATGCGGCGGCGCGGGTGCGGCAGGCGATGGCGGCCGCCCCGGCGACACCCGCGCGCGACCTCGAGCTCCTGCTGGCCGAGCGGGCCGCCCGGGCCGCGGGGCGGGCGCCGCACGCACCGACGCGCATCCCGGCATCCCGATTCAAGGACTTCGTGGCGGACTACGGCGCGGCCGCGATCGCGGCGGCCCGGCCGCTGCCCGAGCGTCCCTACCGTCAGACGCGGCTGGGCACGCTCTTCCACGCGTGGGTCGAGCAGCGTTCCGGACTGGTGGGCCGCGCGCGGTCGGCCGACGACGTCCTCTGGGACGACGACGAGGACGCGACCTCGGCGTCGCCGGCGGACGCCGAGGCGCTCGACCGGCTGCGCGAGGCGTTCCTCGCCTCGGAGTGGGGGGACCTGCAGCCGATCGAGGTCGAGACTGAGATCGACTTCGTCGAACCGGATCCGCTCGGCGACGGCCGGCCGCACGTCGTCATCTGCAAGCTCGACGCCGTCTACCGCCGGGGCGACCGGATCGAGATCGTGGACTGGAAGACCGGGCGCCCGCCCCGCACCGCGGCGGAGCGCACGGAGCGGATGCTGCAGCTCGAGCTCTACCGGCGGGCGTACCACGCGAAGCACGGCGTGCCGATGGAGCGGATCGACGTCGCGCTGTTCTACGTCGCCGACGGCCTCGTCCTGCGCGGCTGAACCGGTGGGCGGTCCGGGGAGGGGTCAGGCCGTGCCCGTCCACCGGCGCAGCGCGTTCTTCGCGGCGTCGTCGGGATCGCTCTCCTCGGCGGGGGGTGCCTCGTCAGTTCCCGGCCAGTCGCTGAACTCGATCGGCTCGGTCTCCTGGTCGACGGTGTCCGACGCTGCCGGCGCGGCCTCGGCGTCCTCGTCGAGGAGCCCGTCGATGAGGCCGGGGTCGTAGGCGTCGGTGTGCATCGAGGTGTCGACGGCCTCGGCCGCGCCGGCGGGGACGCGCCCGAGCGCGGCGATGGCGTCGTCGACGCTGATCGTACCGCTGCCGATCGGCGGTTCGTCGCGGACGCTCTCGTCCAGCGACTCGAGCAGCGCCACGGCATCCGCGGTCACCGTCTCGGAGGCGGAATCGTGTCCGTGGACGAGCCACTTCGCGAACTCGAGCTCGGCGTGCAGGCGGGCCCGCTCGGCGAGCATGGTGTCGGGGGAGCGGCCGGCGGCGGCGCTGTAGGCGACGACGACGTCGGATGCCGCGTCGGGAGCGCTCGCGATCCAGCGTAGGTCCTCGGCCGGGTCCCCGATGCTCAGGCCGCCCCACGTCAGCAGCCCCGAGACCGTCGGCACCCCGTCGACGTCGGTCAGGGTGAAGGCGGACGGGTCGACGCCACCCAGGGTGACGGTGGGCTCGACGTTCCAGAGCGCGTCGAGGGCGACGGCGCGGCTCCAGCGGCGGAGCAGGCCGAACGGCAGACGGCCCGTCGCCTCGGCGCGGTCGAGCAGGCGCTCGGTGTCGGTGCGGACCTGCGCCGCGGTGCGGGCGGGGAGCCCCGCGCCCTGCACGATCGAGGTCGGCAGGTCGTGGATGCCTGCGATCGCCGCCGCGAGGGCGGTCGCCACCCCGCGACCCGGCGGAACGTGCGCGGCATCGACCCGATAGCCCGGCAGGTAGGTCTGTACGCGGGCGGTGCGGGTGCCGAGGCGCGCCTGTCCGACGTGCTCGGGAGCCCGGAAAGGCATCATGGCGCGGACCCCCGCCGTGAGGGCGGCCAGCGCCGTCGTCTCTCGGACGGCCTCGGCTTCGGCCTCGTCGCTATCGGGGACACGCACCACGAGGCGAGAGCCGTCGTCGAGGTGGACGACGGCGCTGTCGAAACGCCCGCCCGCTCCCTCGGTGAGGGCGGCGGCGCCCGTGATGGCCGTGCGCACACCCGTCGCCTGCGAGAGAGCCGCCGTGGCAGCCGCGGCTAGAGTGAGAGGAGAGCGTGCCATGCCCCCCAGGGTAGGCGGGGCACGCCCCCGCGCACCGGCGCCACGCCCGCAAGAGAGGTCCTCGATGACGACGAAGGACGTCCCGCCGCCCCTGGCGCGCGCGGTCATCGACCGCGCGGCGCAGGAGCGACTCGACGACGGTCTGCTCGACCGCATCCGTACCGATGCCGACACCCGCGTTTTGCTGCTGCACGGGGACCGCGCCCCCGTCGGGAGCCCGGCGACGCTGCAGTGGGTCGCCCCCGACGCCGTCCCGGACGGAGCCGTATGGGCCTTCCTCGGCCGCGACGACGCGCACCGCCCCGTCGCCGTCGCAGCGCTCCCGGCATCCGCGGACGAGCCCGTGATCCCGGGCGTCGAGTGGGCGGGGCTCCGCGCGGTGGGCGGCGACCTCGACGCCGACGAGGCCGGACGCTTCGTGCAGGGACTGAGCATCGGGCGGTGGTTGATCGACGCGCCGTTCTGCCCCGCGTGCGGCGGAGAGACGCGCGTCGAGCAGGCCGGCTGGTCCCGACGCTGCCTGCAGTGCGGCCGGCAGCACTTCCCGCGGACGGATCCCGCCGTGATCGTGGCCGTCGCGAGCGCCGACGGCGAGCGTCTGCTGCTCGGCCGGAACGCGGCCTGGGGCGACATCCCCACCTATTCGACGTTCGCCGGGTTCGTCGAGGCCGGCGAATCGCTGGAGACGACCGTCGAGCGCGAGATCGCGGAGGAGGCCGGCGTCCGTCTCGATCGGATCGTGTACCGCGGGTCGCAGGCGTGGCCCTACCCGCGCTCGCTCATGCTCGGCTTCACCGCCCACGCCGTCGCGGATGCGGAGGCCCGCGCCGACGGCGAGGAGATCCTCGACGTCCGCTGGTTCACCCGCGACGAGATCCGCGACGCCCTCGCCGGCCGAGGGGAGATCCGCCTGCCAGGCCGTGCGTCCATCGCGCGCAGCCTCATCCTGCGGTGGGTGGGGGAGTGAGCGTCGACCCCCTCGCGGACCTGGACGAGCGGCAACGCGAAGCGGCGTCGACGCTGCGCGGGCACGTCTGCGTGCTCGCCGGCGCGGGGACCGGCAAGACGCGGGTCATCACCCACCGGATCGCCCACGGCGTCGACACCGGCGCGTACTCGCCGCAGCGCGTCATGGCCGTGACCTTCACGACGAAGGCCGCCGGTGAACTCCGTGGCCGGCTGCGCGCCCTCGGGGTCGATGGCGTGGCCGCGCGCACCTTCCACGCCGCCGCGCTCGCGCAGCTCAACTTCTTCTGGCCGCAGGTGGCGCGCGACACCGCTCCCGCGATCGTCGACAGCAAGGTGCGTCTGCTCTCGCATGCCGCCGACGGGATCGGTCTGCGGCTGGATGCCTCCACCCTCCGCGACGTCGCGTCGCAGATCGAATGGCGCAAGGTCACGATGCGCTCGATCGAGCAGTACGCGGTCGATCGCCCCGGCGGCATCCCGGGTCTGGCCCTGGACCCCCTCATCGCCCTGCAGCGCGCCTACGAGAAGCTGAAGGACGAGCGGCGTCAGCTCGACTTCGAGGACGTGCTGCTCGCGTGCGCGGGCATGATCGAGTCGGAGCCGCGGGTCGCCGCCGCCGTCCACGAGCAGTACCGGCACTTCACGGTCGACGAGTTCCAGGACGTGTCCCCGGTGCAGAACCGGCTGCTGGAGCTGTGGCTCGGCGATCGCCGCGACCTCTGCGTCGTCGGCGACGCGAGCCAGACGATCTACTCCTTCGCCGGCGCCGATCCCCGCTACCTCCTGGACTTCGCCACCCGGGACGACGACGTGACGGTCGTGCGCCTGGAGCGCAACTACCGATCGGATGCCGCGGTCCTCGCGGTCGCCAACGAGCTGATGCGCGGGCGCCCCGGGGCACTGCAGCTCTCGACCCCCGCGCCCGCCGGGCCCGCCCCCGAGGTCACCGCGTACGACGACGACGCCGCGGAGGCGGAGGGTATCGCCGCGCGGATCGCCGCGCAGCTCGCCTCCGGGGTCGACCCGCACGACGTGGCCGTCCTGTACCGGCTGAACGCGCAGTCGGCGCCGCTGCTGGCCGCGCTCTCGGCCCGCGGCATCCCCGCCACCGTCCTCGGCGGCAAGCGGTTCTGGGACCTGCCCGAGGTGCGCCAGGCCCTCCTCGCCCTGCGCGGCGCCTCCGTGGCGCCGCTGTCGGGATCGTTCCTCGCGACCGTCCGCGACGTCCTCCGGTCGCTGGGGCTGACCGACGAGGCGCCGCCGGCGGGCGGGGCGTTGCGCGACGCCTGGGAGGCGCGCGCCGCCGTGCTCCGCCTCGCCGAGGAGGCGCCCGAGGGCACAACGCTCCGCGCGTTCGCCGACGAGCTGACGGCGCGCGCCAAGGCGCAGCACGAGCCGGCGATGCGGACGGTGACCCTCGCGACGCTGCACGCCGCGAAGGGCCTCGAGTGGCCGCACGTGCACCTCATGGGCCTCAGTGAGGGGTTGCTCCCGATCTCGTACGCGACGAGTTTCGAGCAGATCGACGAGGAACGTCGCCTGACCTACGTGGGTGTCACGCGGGCCGCGCGTACGCTGTCGCTCTCGTGGGCTCGACGGTCGGGGAACCGGGAGCGTCAGCGCTCCAGATTCCTTCAGGAGATCGGCAGAGGCACGCTGCGTGAGGGCGGTGCGCGCGGGTCTCGCGCTGTCCGTCCGCCGCGGTGAGGACGACCGACCGTCCCGCGTCGCCCGTGCGCAGCAATCGGGCGGCCAGCGCCGCCGCCTCGACGAGCAGGAGCGGCTCGGTCGCGACGGACGGGCGCGCGAGCAGCTGAGCCGCGACGAGCGGCCAGCCCGCGTCGCGGTCGCGCCGGTCCGCGTGGAGGCACGCGATGCAGGCCGTCCGGCCCGGCACGACGAGCGGGCCGACGACGACACGGTCGCCGGCGAGTTCGATCGGCAGGTGCGGGGTGTCCTCCGCCGTGAGGCGCGCCGCGCGGTGCGGATCGATCAGCTGGGCGGCGACGACCACGACCGGACCCGGCCCGGGCGGCAGCGACCACCGCTCGCACGCGTCGATCTCCAGGCCCGCGGCCGCGAGGCCCGCCACGAGGGTCGTCTCGTCGTCGTGGCCGAGGTCGGCGGGCAGCTCGATGCGGATCGGCGGGACCGGCGCGGCGTCGGCGACCAGGGCGTCCTGGATGCGGCTGAGAAAGGCGTTCGCCTCATCCGGACCCGCGCCCAGTTCCCGCGCGAGCGGCACGAGGCGACCGTCCGGGATGCCGTCGACCAGCGCGTCGAGCAGACGTTCCTGCCAGGGCTGCAGGCCCGTGAGCGGGCGCTCGTCGTCGATGCCGAGTTGCACGCTGGTGGGGGTGCGCCACAGCGGCCGGTGGGAGGGGGCGAGACGCAGCATGCCGCGATTCTGGCCGGGATGCCGTCGCCGTCGGGTGTGCCCTCCACAGACCCGTCGTGCCGAGGGCGCGGGCGGGGGCTGTGGAGGAGGCGCGGGTCAGACGGGGCGCGGCCCGGTGGGACCGTCGTCCCCGCCCGCGGCGTCGCCCGTGGTCGGGTCGTCCTGTCCGCCGGCCTCTTCGTCGAGCAGCGCCTCGAGCGCGTCGTCGAACGCGTCGCGCTCGGGCTCCTCGCCCCGCTGACGCGCCTGCAGTCGCGCGATGAGTCCCGCCGGTTCGTCGATGTCCTCGGCCGTGGGCATCAGGTCGGGGTAGTCCCAGAGACCGTCGCGAGCAGCGGAGCCGACGGCATCCGTCACGGCGCGCCACATGGCCGCGGCCTCCCGGAGACGTCGCGGACGGAGCTCGAGGCCGACGAGCGACGCCATCGCCTGCTCGGCAGGACCTCCGACGGCCCGGCGACGGCGGACCGCCTCGGCGATGCGGTCGGCGGAGGGCACGCGGGTGGTCGCGTCCGCCGTGACGACGTCGACCCAGCCTTCGATGGTCGCGAGCAGGTTCTCGAGCCGGGTCAGGGCCGCGACCTGCGCCTCGGAGCGCTGCGGCAGCAGGGCGCCGCTCTCGATCGCGGCCTTCAGCTCGTCGGGGGAGGACGGGTCGAACCGTGACGCGAGGTCCTCGAGCGCGTCGGTGTCGACGTGGACGCCGCGCGCGAAGTCGGTCACCTGCGAGATGACGTGCAGGCGCAGCCACTTCGCGTGACGGAACAGGCGTGCGTGGGCGAGCTCGCGGGTGGCGAGGACGAGGGCGAGCTGGTCCTCCTCGATCTCGAGGTCGCGTCCGAAGTCGGCGAAGTTCTGCGGCAGGATCGCGGCCTCGCCGGTGGGCATGAGCGGGATGCCGACATCGCCGCCGCTGACCACCTCGAGCGAGAGCTTGCCGATCACCGCGCCCAGCTGGCCGGCGAACAGCGCCCCGCCGACGCGGCGCATCAGGCGGCCGGCGCCCTCGATGGCCGGACGCATCTCCTCCGGGGTCTGCGACTCGAGCGCCGCCATGAGGGCGTCGCTGATCGAGGTCGCCACCGGCTCGGCGAGTTCCTGCCACACGGGGAGCGTCGCCTCGACCCACTGCCCGCGGGTGATCGGGCGGGGCGTCTGGGCCAGCTCGCCGATCGTCGTCGCCTCGCTGAGCCAGAGCGAGGCCAGCGCGAAGGCCTGGTCGAATTCGGTGCGCGCCCCCGCCGTGATCCCGAGTCCGTCGCGGTTGGCGATGTGGAGCGCCTGCGTCTTCGCCGCCGACCAGTCCACGCCGTCGCCTCCCGCCATCGCCGCCTGCAACTGGCGCATGATGCTCTGCATCATCGCCGGGTCGATCCCCATCCCCGACAGCTGCCGCAGCTGGTCGGGGTCGATCCCGCCCTGACCGCCCAGCATCCGGCGGAGCATCTCGGCGAGGTCGTCGTCGCCGGGCAGATCGTCGCCGGTCCGGTCTGCGTCATCGGTCATGTCAGGCGCCTTTCAGCAGGGGGGAGACGTCTCGTTCTACGCTAATGGCAGGTTTTCTCCGCCCGGTCCGAGCGGGAGACATCCCGTGTACGCCGGCCGCGAACGAGCGCCGGAGGAAGGACCCGCGTGTCGCTTTTCGAGGACGCCACCGCCACCCCGTCGCGCTCCACCGACCCGCGGCGCTCCAGCGGGTCACGTCGCTTCTCCGTGGGCGTCTGGGCGCTCGTGATCGCGTTGGTGGCGCTCCTGGTGCTGAGCTTCCTCCCGACCGGGTTCGTCATCCAGCGCCAGGGACCCGTCGTCAACACCCTCGGTTCGGCCGAGAACACCGACGGTGAGGAGGTCCCGCTCATCTCCGTCCGCGGCGCGGAGACCTATCCGACGGCCGGTGCCCTCGACCTCACCACCGTGCAGATCGCCGGCAACCGCGAACGCACCCCGTCGTGGTTCGAGCTGGCGATGGCGTGGTTCGACCCGTCCCAGGCGGTCCTGCCGATCGACCAGGTGTTCCCCGCCGGGACGACCACCGAGCAGCGCAACGAGGAGAACGCCGCCCTGATGGTCGACTCGCAGAAGGAGGCGACGGCGGCGGCGCTCACGCAGCTCGGCTACGAGGTCCGCTCGCACGTCGGCGTCGGCGCCCTCACGGAGGGCTCGCCCTCGATCGGGATCCTCGAGGTCGGCGACGAGATCGTGAGCGCCGACGGGACCCCGATCGGCGACACGGCGCAGCTCCGGTCCGTCATCAACGACGGCGGGGGCGACCCGGTCGAGCTCGTCATCCGTCGCGGTGACGCCGAGCGCACGGTCTCGGTCACCCCGGTGCGCAGCGAGACGGCGGACGGCCCGGTCTGGATCATCGGGATCACGACGGCCCGCGACTTCGACTTCCCGATCGACGTGACGATCCAGCTCGACCGCATCGGCGGTCCGAGCGCCGGTCAGATGTTCGCCCTCGGGATCATCGACACCCTGACCCCCGGCGAGCTCAACGGCGGCGAGCAGGTCGCCGGCACCGGCACGATCGACTCGGCCGGCACGATCGGTCCGATCGGCGGCATCCGTCAGAAGCTCTACGGAGCGCTGGATGCCGGTGCGGACTACTTCCTCGCCCCGCAGCGCAACTGCGACGAGGTCGTCGGGCACATCCCGGGTGACCTGCGCGTCATCCCGGTCGCGACCCTGGACGACTCGCTCGCCGCCCTCGACGCCATCCGCACGGGGGAGGGCGTCGACGACCTGCCCGTGTGCACGGTCGGCTGAGCGCGGCATCCCGCCCCTGCGATTCCGCCCAGAGCGCACCGCGCCCCGGCCGCGCGCCCGATGACCCCCGCCTAGGATGAAAGGGTGACCTCGACACCTGCCGGGCCTGCCACGTCCACCCCTCCGAATCCCGTTCGTCGCACGATCGCCATCACCGTCGGCGTGCTCGTCGTCCTGGTGATCGCGTTCTTCGCGTTCGCGGGCCTGTACACCGACTGGCAGTGGTACCGGCAACTCGGTTTCGACGGCGTCCTGGTGACGCAGTGGACCGCCCGCGTGGTCATGTTCCTCGTCGGCTTCGCCGCGATGGCGCTGCCGGTGTTCGCGGCCATCCAGCTCGCCTACCGTCTCCGTCCGGTCTACGCGCGACTCAGCTCGCAGCTCGACCACTACCAGGAGGTCGTCGAACCGCTGCGACGCCTGGCGATGTGGGGCATCCCGGTCTTCTTCGGCTTCTTCGCCGGGTTCGCGGCCTCCGCGCAGTGGGAGACGGTCTGGCTCTGGGCGAACGGCGTTTCCACCGGCCAGAAGGACCCGCAGTTCGGTCTGGACACCGGGTTCTACCTGTTCCAGATGCCGTTCTACAGCGTCGTCCTCGGGTTCGCCTCGGCCGTCCTGCTCATCTGCCTGCTCGTCACCGTCGTCGTCTCCTACCTCTACGGATCGGTGCGCGTCGGCCAGCGCGAGCTGCGCATCTCGAAGGCCGCCCGCATCCAGCTGGCCATCGTCGCGGCGCTCTACCTCGCCGTGCAGGCCGTGAGCCTGTGGCTCGACCAGTACAAGACCCTCACGACGCAGGGCGAGCGCTTCACCGGCGCGAGCTACGTCGACGTCAACGCGGTCATCCCGGGACTTGCGATCCTCTCCGTCGCCGCCGCCATCGTCGCGGCGCTGTTCATCGTCACCGCGATCATCGGCCGCTGGCGCTTCCCGCTCATCGGCACCGCGCTCCTGATCGTCTCCTCGCTCGTGGTGGGCGTCGCCTACCCGTGGGCGGTGAGCCAGTTCCAGGTGGCGCCGAACCTAGAGACCTACGAAGCGCCCTACGTGGAGCGGAACCTCGAGGCGACGAAGTTCGCCTACGGCATCGATGGGCTCGAGAAGACCCCGTACGAGGCGGTCACGACCGCCGAACAGGGGCAGCTCCGCGCGGACGCCGACACCACGGCGTCGATCCGTATCATGGACCCCGCCATCATCGGTCCGACGGTGCGCCAGCTCGAGCAGTACCGCTCGTACTACCAGTTCCAGAACCCGCTCGACGTCGACCGGTACGAGATCGACGGCAAGACGCAGGATGCCGTCGTCTCGGTGCGCGAGCTCAACCTCGACCAGCTGGGCACCGCGCAGTCCTGGTACAACAACACCCTCGTCTACACGCACGGCTACGGTGTCGTCGCGGCCAAGGGCAACGAGCGCACGGACGACGGCAACCCCGTCTTCCTCGAGCGCGGCATCCCGACCGCGGGCGACCTCACGCAGAACGAGGAGTACGAACCGCGCATCTACTTCGGCGAGTCGTCGCCGCCGTACTCGATCGTCGGAGCCCCCGAGGGCAGCGACCCCGTCGAGCTGGACTACCCCCGCGGTGAGGACGGCGCCGACCAGACCCGTACGACGTTCGCGGGCGACGGCGGCCCGAACATCGGCAACCCCTTCAACCGGTTGCTGTACGCGCTGAAGTTCCAGTCGACCGACATCCTCTTCTCCGACGGCATCAACGAGAAGTCGCAGATCCTCTACGACCGCAACCCGCGCGATCGCGTGCAGAAGGTGGCGCCGTACCTCGAGCTCGACAGCGACCCCTACCCGAGCGTCGTCGACGGTCGTGTCGTGTGGATCATCGACGGCTACACCCTCAGCAACAACTACCCGTACTCCTCGATCGTGAGCCTGCGGGATGCGATCTCGGACACGACCAACACGCAGCCGCGCGTCGCGCTCGACGACGTCAACTACATCCGCAACTCGGTGAAGGCGACCGTCGACGCCTACGACGGTTCGGTGACGCTGTACGCGTGGGACGACCAGGACCCGCTGCTGAAGGCGTGGCAGAAGATCTACCCGTCGACGCTGAAGCCGGTGAGCGAGATGTCCGGCGACCTCATGAGCCACGTGCGCTACCCGACGGACCTGTTCAAGGTGCAGCGAGCCATGCTCGGGACCTACCACGTTGACGACGCGCAGTCCTTCATCCGTCGCGACAACGCCTGGCGCACGCCGCAGGACCCGGTGACGCCGGCGAACCTGCAGCCGCCGTACTACCTGACGATGCAGATGCCGGGGCAGGACAAGCCCTCGTTCTCGATGTTCACCTCGTTCATCCCGGCATCCGTCGGCGACGACGAGCGCAACGTGCTGCTCGGCTACCTCGCGGTCGACTCGAACGCGGGATCCGAGGCCGGCAAGAAGGGCGAGGACTACGGCACGCTCCGCATGCTTGAGATCGGGGCGGACGTGTCCGTTCCCGGTCCCGGACAGGTGCAGAACGAGTTCCGCTCGAACGCGAGCGTCGCCCGCGAGGTCAACCTGCTGCAGCAGGGCCAGTCGGACGTCCTGAACGGCAACCTGCTGACCCTGCCCGTCGGCGGCGGCCTGCTGTACGTGCAGCCGGTCTTCGTGCAGGCCTCCAGCGGAACGCAGTTGCCGCAGCTGCGGAAGATCCTGGTCTCCTTCGGCAAGCAGGTCGCCTTCGAGGACACCCTCCAGCAGGCACTCGACAAGCTCTTCGGCGGCGACTCCGGCGCGACCGCGGGCGACGACGGGACGACCCCGACTCCGTCGGCGACACCCGGCGCGCCCCCGTCGCCGGAGCCGACGGACGGCACCTCCACGCCGCCGGCCGGTGTCGGCGACGAGACCGCCCGCCTGCTGCAGGAGGCGCGCGAGGTCATGCTCGCCCGCGACGACGCGATGCAGAAGGGCGACTGGGCCGCCTACGGCGAGCAGGACGAGCGGCTCACCAACATCATCGACCGGCTCATCCAGCTCGACGGGGAGTGACCCCGACCGACCGGGTGGTGGCGGCTCAGCGCACGAGCAGCCACCACCAGATCAGCAGCAGCGTGACGAGGAACCCGGCGATCTGGTTCAGCCACAGGAAGCGGTCCCAGCCGCGGGTGGCGGCTGCGGCATCCGCGTCACGGATCGACCGGTACGGCCAGACCGTGACGAGATACGGGATGGCGACGATCGCGGCCAGCGGTCCCGGCCATTCCGTGGCGAGCATGAGCGCGCCGGCGGCCGCGTAGGCGACGAGCGAGAACCGCACGGTCCACGCGGCGCCGCGCGCCGTGGCGATCGAGGAGATCGCCGCCTCGCGGTCGGCGACGACGTCCTGCACGGCGCCGAACGCGTGCGACGCCACGCCCCAGAGGGCGAACGCGACGATCACGAGGACGAGCTGCGGCGTCCACATCGCGTCGGTGAGGACGAGCGCGTACACCGCGGGCGAGAAGAAGTGGATGCTGCTGGTGATCGAGTCGGCGAACGGCCGCTCCTTCAGCCGGAGCGGCGGCGCGCTGTAGAAGACGACCGCGAGCAGGCTCAGGCCGAGGACGAGCCAGGATGCCGGGGTCCCCGCGATCACGAGGGCGATGACGAACGGGGCGCAGAGCAGCACGGACGCCCAGAGGACGGCGGGGTGCAGCCGCTTGTCGAGGATGGCTCCGTGCGCGCCGCCCTTGCGGGGGTTGCGGAG
Organism: Microbacterium sp. ARD31; assembly: GCF_031844425.1. Taxonomy (NCBI): domain Bacteria; kingdom Bacillati; phylum Actinomycetota; class Actinomycetes; order Micrococcales; family Microbacteriaceae; genus Microbacterium; species Microbacterium sp. ARD31. The sequence continues at coordinate 656,550 of NZ_JAUZVE010000001.1, read as the reverse complement.
GTCGGACTCGTAGTCGAACACGTCGTTGATGCCGTACATCGCAACGTTGTACGGGATCAGGAAGAAGATCGTCCCGATCACCAGCACGAGGTCGATCTCGCGTGCGCTGAGCAGGTACGCCGCGGCGAACGGGTACGCCGTGTTGATCCAGCTCACCGGTCGTGAGGAGACGAACAGCTGACGGACGAACAGCGCCGGGCTCATGCGGCATCCCGCTGCGAACGAAGGCGGGGCGCGGGAAGGAGTGCACCGATCGCGGGCAGCAGGAACGCCGCGCAGATCGGATAGGCGAAGTCTTCGATCGGTGCGAGGCCGATGCGGATGCCGCTGATGTGCTGCTCGGGATAGGTGAACAGGTCGGCCGCGATCATCAGGTTGTCGAACACCGCGGTGAAGGCGATGAGGACGAGCGCGGTCCAGAGGGAGGCCTTCAGGCGCGCCGCAGCACCCGGGCGCCGCGCGGAGACGAGGGTCACGACGACGGTGACGAGCGCGAACGGGACGACGAGGAGCGGATACGTCACGCCGCCTCCCGCCCGGCACGTCGCCGCGCGGCGACACGCAGGGCGATCGCGTGCACTACGAGCGTCAGGTGGCACAGGAAGGCGAGGAAGACCGGTTCCTCGAGCGGGAGGTGCGGGGCGAGGTCCACGCCGAGCAGCAGCGGGCTGTCGCCGCGGACGAAGATGCCGCTCGCGATGCCCGCGAGGTCCCAGACGAGCAGGAAGACCGTGCCGCACGCGATGAGCAGCAGCGTCCTCCCGGGGGCGGCACCGAGGGCGAGGCGATGCCGGAGGTCGACGGCGAGCACCCCGAGCGCCGAGACGATCAGGGCGAGGAGGTACAGTCCCGCCACCGCGCTCAGCCCTTCGCGTGCGCCGGGGTGGGCAGCTGCCCGGTGGAGGTGTCGCCGTCGAGCAGTTTGACGACGAGCTCCGCCGAGATGAGGCACATGGGCAGGCCGACGCCGGGGAGCACGGTCTGGCCGGCGTAGAGCAGTCCGTCGACCTTCGAGCGCAGGCCCGGTCGGAACATCGCCGACTGTCGGAGCGTGTGCGCGAGTCCGAGCGCCCCGCCCCGGAACGAGCCGAAGTCCGCGGCGAAGTCGCCGGGCGTGATCGTGCGACGCACCCGGACGCGGTCGGCGAGGTCGGGGACGCCCGTCCAGTCGGCGATCTGCGCGATGACGGCGTCGGCGGCCGCCTCGATCGGGGGGTCGCCGGCGCCGTCCACGCCGCCGCGGCCGAGCTCGGGAGCGGCGGGCATGGGGACGAGGACGAAGAGGTTCTCGTGCCCGGCCGGCGCGACGTCGTCGTCCGTCGCGCTGGGGCGGCAGACGTAGAGCGACGCGGGGTCCGGGATGCCGTCTGCGGCCCCCTCGCCGAAGATCGCGTCGAAGTTCGCCTTCCAGTCCTTCGTGAACAGGAGGGTGTGGTGCTCGAGCTGGGGGAGTTCGCCCTCGACGCCGAGGAGGATGAGCAGCGCGCCGAACGACGGCGTGCGCTTGTCCCACCATGCGTCGCTGCGCGAGCGCAGCTCCGGCTCGAGGAGGACCGTCTCGGTGTGGTGCATGTCCGCCGTCGAGATGACGTGGTCGGCCGCGACGACGGTGCCGTCGGCCAGGCGGATGCCGGTGGCCCGGCCCCCCTCGGTGAGGATCCGTTCGACCGGGGTGCCGGTGCGGATCTCGGCGCCTCGGCCTTCGGCCAGGCGCGCGATCGCCCGGATCACCTGCACGAGGCCCCCGCGCGGATAGAGCACGCCGTCGTCGAGATCGAGGTGGCTCATGAGGTGGTACAGGCTCGGCGCGTCGTAGGGCGATCCGCCGAGGAAGACGGCCGGGTAACCCAGCACCTGCTGCAGCACGGGGTCGGAGAACTTCTTCTCGACGTGGGTCGAGAGGGGGCGCAGGAGCAGCGGCAGAAGGGTGCCGAGCTTGCGGAGGACGTCGGGGTGGGCGAGGCCCTTGAGGGACACGTACGGGTCGTACAGGAACCGTGAGACGGCGAGGTCGTAGATCTCGCCCGCCGAGTCCAGGTACGTCGCCAGTTCGGCGCCGGCGCCGGGTTCGCGCGCCTCGAAGGCCGCGACGGCGGCATCCCGCCCCGACACGACGTCGAAGGGCTCCCGCTCGCCCTCGTGGTAGACGCGGTAGGCCGGTTCGAGGCGCACCAGGTCCAGTTGTTCCCGGGCGCTCGTGCCCAGGAGGGCGAAGAAGTGGTCGAACACCTCGGGCATGAGGTACCAGCTCGGGCCGGTGTCGAACCGGAAACCGTCTTTCTCCCAGCTCCCGGCACGCCCGCCGACGTCGTCCAACGCCTCGAAGACGGTCACCCGGTCACCGCGGTCGGCGAGCAGCGCCGCGGTCGCCAGGCCTGTGATGCCGCCACCGATGATCGCGATACGCCGGCTCATTCGGGGGTTCTCCGGTTCTGTCGTGTCGTGCGAGGCGTGAGGGGTCGACGGTGCGCGACGGCCGCGCGGGCGGCGATCGCCGCCTTGACCGGCGTGGGCACGCGGACCCGGACGCTGAGGTCCTCGGTGCGGCGCAGCCGTTCGGTGAGTTCGGCGAAGAGGCCGTGCGCGGTGGCGACGGCGACCCGGCAGTCGGCGGGGAGGAGCGGGATAGTCGCGGCCGCGGCATCCAGGTCCCCGTCGATGCGGGCGAGCACCTCGCGGCGGCGCGTCGCGCCGTCGCCGACACCGAGGTAGTCCCGTCCCAGCCGCCCGGCGTCGTCGGCGTGGTCGCGGAGGAAGTTGATGTCCTGGAACGCCGCGCCGAGCCGACGCGCCCCCGTGACCAGGACGGCATCGGGTTCGCGGGGGACTCCCGCGCCGGCGTTCACGAACACCTGCAGGCACATGAGCCCGACGACCTCCGCCGAGCCGTAGACGTAGTCGTCGTGCGACGCCTCGTCGTGCTCGGCGCGCTCGAGGTCGGTGCGCATCGACGCGAAGAAGGGTTCGATGTGGTGCCGCGCGATGCCGCACTCCCGCGCCGTCCGCGCGAACGCGTGGACGATGAGGTTCGCACTGAAGCCGCGCTCGATCGCGGCGTAGGTCTCGGTTTCGAGTGCGTCGAGCACGTCGCGCTGCTCGCCGAGCGGGACTCCCGCGGCGGAGGCTGCGCCGTCGACGATCTCGTCGGCGACGCGGACGAGGGCGTAGACGTTCCGCACATGCGGCCGGACGCGCGGCCCGAGCAGGCTCGTCGCGAGGCCGAACGACGTGGAGTAGGCGCGGATGACGGATGCCGCGGCGGCGACCGCCGTCTCGTCGTAGAGCGTGTCGGTCATCGGGGGATGCGGTCCTCCACGGCGGCAGCGAGTGCGGCGAGGAGGACGACGGCGTCGCGGGGGAGCGCGGCGTCGGCGGCGAGAGTCCGCGCGGAGCGCAGCGTCTGCGCGATCATCTCGACGGTGCGCTCCCGGGCGCCGCTCGCCGTCAGCTCGCGCTGGGCGTGTTCGATCGCGATCGGGCCGGTGGGGGCCATCGCCAGGGCCGAGGCGATCTGGGGCCAGGCCTCGGTCTCGGCCGCCATCGCGATGAGGGGGGTCCGTTTCGAGGCGCGCAGGTCCGCCCCGGGCTCTCGCCCGGCCTCGGCACGGGTGCCGAAAGTGCCGATCAGGTCGTCAGCCAACTGGAACGCCACACCGATGGCGGACCCGGCCGCCTCGAGCGCCGCGCGCTGGTCGTCGTTCGCGCCGGCGAGCAGGGCGCCGGCGGCCAGCGGTGCCTGGAACGAGTAGAAGGCCGTCTTGTCGCGCGCGGTGCGCAGGAGCGTGTCCGTCGGCGGCAGGTCCGCGCCGATGGACTGTTCGACGTCGGCGAGCTCCCCGGCCGCCGAGACGAGGACCGCGTCGTCGAGCAGGACGAAGAGGGCCGCACGCTGGGGCGACGTGACGGGTGCCGTCGCGATCAGCCGGGTCGCTTCGAACAGGAGCAGGTCTCCCGCGAGCACCGCGGCCGCCGACCCGAGCAGTCGTGATTCGTCCTCGTCCCCGCCCCGCACGCGCGCGCGTTCGCGGAAGCGGCCGACGACGTTCGGGATGCCGCGCCGCTCGACGTCGCCGTCGATCAGGTCGTCGTGGACGACGAAGGCGGCGTGGAGCAGTTCGAAGGCGGCCGCGACGCGCCACAGGCCGGGGGAGTGGCCGGCATCACCGCCGAACGCCTCGAAGGCGGCGACGACGAGCGCGGGCCGGAGGCGCTTGCCCCCCGTCGCGGAGGCCGCGGTGGCGTCCCCGAGAGCCGCCGATGCCTCGCCGAGCGCCGCCGAGCGCACCCGGAGCCGCTCGAGCGCCACCTCGAGCGCATCGTCGATCTCCCGCCAGGCGGCGGGGGGCAGGCCGATCACGAGGCCCTCCGTTGCTCGTGCGGGGCGAACAGCTCGAGCTGCTGCGCCTGCAGCACGAGCCACGGGCTGAAGGCCCACGGCGTCGTCGTGAGCGAGGCATCCAGGTCGGCGGGGTCGACCCAGCGGGCCTCGGCGACCTCGTCGGGGTTCAGCCGCGGCTCGTCGTCCGTGTAGGCGACGTAGACGGGGCAGATCTCGTGCTCGACGATGCCCGAGGCATCCGTGGCCCGGTACCGGAAGAGCGGGAGGGCGAGGGAGACGTCGCGGAGGGTGAGGCCGACCTCGAACGCCGCCCGACGGTGGACGGCGTCGAGCACGGGTTCGGCGGGGGCGGGGTGTCCGCAGAAGGAGTTCGTCCAGACGCCCGGCCAGGCGGCCTTGCTGAGCGCGCGTCGAGTGACGAGCAGCTGCCCGCGATCGTTGTAGACGTGGCACGAGAAGGCGAGGTGGAGTGCGGTGTCGGTCCCGTGCACGCTGGCCTTCGGAGCCGTGCCGATGTCGCGTCCGTCGTCGTCCAGCAGAACGACGTATTCGATGTCCGACACGATTCCTCCGTAGTTTGCTAGATTATCTAGCGATCAATCGACATGCTACAGACCGACCGGAAAGGTGTCCAATGGTGGCGGAACCATGGATTCCGGCTAACGAGCGCGACGTCGTTGTGCTCGGCGCCCTCGAGGCGGTGCGGGCCTTCTCGGACGCCTTGGACCGAATGTACGCCTCGATGCGCGGTGACATGGACATGAACACGACCGACCTCGCGGCCCTCCGCATGCTCATCACCCGCGAGCAGCACGGCGAGGTCGTGAAGCCCCACGATCTCGCGACGCACCTCGCGATCTCGACCGCATCGACGACGAAACTGCTCGACCGGCTGACGGCCGACGGCTACCTGGTCCGCAAGCCCCACCCGCACGACCGACGGTCGCGGATCGTCGCGCTCACCGACGAGGCGCGTGCGACGTTCCGGAAGCACTTCGGGGAACGGCTGCGGCGGATGCGGGAGGCGACCGAACCGTACTCCGACGACGAACTGCGCACGATCGTGCGGTTCCTCGCCGACATGGAGCGGGCGATGCTGCCCGAGTGACGGTTCGATCCGTCGTCCGAACGCGAAGAAGGCGCCCCCTCCGGAGAGGGAACGCCTTCTTCTTCTTGTTGCGGGGACAGGATTTGAACCTGCGACCTCTGGGTTATGAGCCCAGCGAGCTACCGAGCTGCTCCACCCCGCGGCACAAGAGAAAACACTAGCACGGGTTTCGCGGGCACGCGAATCGGTCCGAAGATGCGGCCCGTTGTCGGCAGGATGGGACGCATGGTCCGCCGCGACACCGATGCTTCCGCCGACGCACAGCCCGACGGGCGGGACGAGACCCGCGACGAACGGGCCGACCGCAACTGGAACGAGGTGCTGCAGGAGTTGCGTGTGCTGCAGACGGGCACGCAGATCCTCACCGGCTTCCTCCTCGCCCTCGCGTTCCAACCCTCCTTCGGCGACTTGGCGTCCTCGCAGCGGCTCGGGTACCTCGTGCTCGTGGTCCTCTCGGCGCTGAGCGCCGTCGTGGCCCTCGCCCCGGTCTCGGTGCACCGCATCCTGTTCGCCCGTCGCGCCAAGCCCGCCATCGTCCGGTTCGGTCATCTCTGCATGATCGGCGCGCTCGTGTTGGTGTCGGCCCTGCTGGTCGGCGTCGTCGCGTTCGTGTTCGACGTCGTCGTGGGCGGTGCGGCATCCTGGGTGGCGGGAGTCGGCCTGGCCGTCGTGATCGCGGCCCTCTGGCTCATCGTCCCGCTCGTCACGCGCCGTCGCTCGGAAGGCACTCCATGACCGTCACCCCGCTCGGCCTCGCGGTCGCGCAGTTCGCGCCGGCCGCCGATGACGCGGCCAACCTCGACACGATCTCCGACCTCGTCGCGCGCGCCGCCTCGCGCGGGGCGCGGATCGTCCTCTTCCCCGAGTACTCGAGCTACTTCGTCGACCCGTTCGACGCCTCGCTCGCCGCGCACGCGCAGGACCTCGACGGCCCCTTCGTGACGGCGCTCACGGACCTCGCCGCCCGCCACGGCGTCCACATCGTCGCGGGCCTCGTCGAACGGGCCGCGAGCAGCGATCGCGTGCGCAACACCGTCGTCGCCGTGGACGCCGGCGGTGTCGTCGCGCGCTACCGGAAGCTCCACCTCTACGACGCGTTCGGGCAGCGCGAATCGGACTGGGTGGAGCCGGGCGGGATCGAGACACCCGAGACGTTCGAGGTGAACGGCATCCGCTTCGCCCTCATGACCTGCTACGACCTCCGCTTCCCCGAAGTCGCCCGGATCCTCGCCGACACCGGCGCACACGTCGTGCTCGTGGCCGCCGAGTGGGTGCGGGGCCCGCTCAAGGAGGATCACTGGCGGACGCTCCTGCAGGCGCGAGCGATCGAGAACACGCTCTACGTTGCCGGCGCCGATCACCCGCCGCCGCTGGGCGTCGGGCACTCCGTCGTGATCGATCCGCTGGGCGTCCCGGTGGCCTCCATCGGCACCGCCACCGATGTCGCGGTGGCCGCCGTCGACGCCGCGGTGGTCGACCGCGTCCGGCGAGTCAACCCGGCGCTGGCGCTGCGCCGCTACCGCGTCGTGCCGCGGGAGTGAGGTCCCGGACGGGTCTCACCGAGCGGATGCCGCGAGGCGCCGCGCCGCCTCGGCGATGACGTCCGTCCGCTTGCACGCCGCGAACCGCACGAGACTCGCGTAGTCCGCCCGATGGTCCTCGGACACGAAGGCGGTGAGGGGGATGGCGGCAACCCCCACCCGTTCGGGCAGCGTGCGGCAGAACCCGGCCGCATCCTCTCCGGCATCCAGCAGCGGACCGACGTCGGCGACGGTGAAGTACGACCCGGCCGGTGTCGACACGTCGAAGCCGGCGGCGATCAGGCCCTCGCCGAGCAGGTCCCGCCGCTCCCGCTGCGTCGCGGCGAGGTCGTCGAAGTAGGCGTCCGGCAGCCCGAGGCCGACGGCGATCGCGGGTTGGAACGGTGCGCCGTTCACATAGGTCAGATACTGCTTGACCGCGAGGACGGCGTCGACGAGGTCGGCCGGGCCGCTCACCCACCCCACCTTCCATCCAGTCGTGCGGAAGGTCTTGCCGCCCGAGGAGATCGTGAGGGTCCGTTCGGCGGCGCCCGGAAGCGTCGCGATCGGCGTGTGCGTCCCGTCGATCACGAGGTGCTCGTAGACCTCGTCGGTGACGATCAGGGCGTCGTGGTGTGCGGCCAGGCGCACGATCTCGGCGCGCACCTCGGCGGAGAACACCGTTCCGGTCGGGTTGTGCGGGTCGTTGACGAGGATGATCCGGGTCCGGTCGCCGACCGCCGCGCGCAGATCGGCGAGGTCGGGTTCGAGGTCGGGCCGGCGCAGCGGCACCGGGACGAGCCGGGCGCCCGCGAGGGCGATCGCGGCGGCGTAGGAGTCGTAGTAGGGCTCGAAGACGACCACTTCATCGTCCGGTCCGTCGAGCAGGGCCAGGAGGGTCGCCGTCAGCGCCTCGGTCGCTCCCGCCGTGATGAGGATCTGCCGCTCGGGGTCGAGGTCGATGCCGTAGAAGCGGTGCTGGTGATCCGCGACGGCTTCTCGGAGCACCGGCATTCCCCGTCCCGGCGGGTACTGGTTGACGCCGGAACGGATCGCGTCGACGGCAGCGGCGAGCACCTCGGCGGGACCGTCCTCGTCGGGGAAGCCCTGGCCGAGGTTGATCGCGTCGTGGCGGACGGCGGCGGCGGTGATCTCCGCGAAGATCGTCGCCGCGAGCGTCCCGTCGGGGGAGAGGAGGCCGGCGCCGCGGGCTGCGCGTTGCCAGGCACCGGGGATGTGCAGCACCGGCCCAGCGTATCGCCCGGCGCCGGGCGGCTTCCGCGGGCGCGACCCGGGGCGTCATCCACTCCCATAGGCTGATCGGAGGGTCGGCATAGCTGGTCCACAGACTCCGGGAGCACTCTGAAGTCGCCTCGAAGAAGGAGCAGTCCCATGAGCGATTCGAACATCCCCGACCCGAACACGTCCGGCGCCCCCGTGCCGCCGCGTCCGCCGCTGCCCGACTCGGGCGCCGCCGGTCCGTCGGCCGCCGGCCCGCAGGCATCCGGCGCCCCGCACGCGGGCGGTGGTTGGTTCTCGCACGGCTCGCAGGCGAGCGGACAGCACGCACCGGGAACGAGCTTCTCCGGTCAGCCGACCGCACCCCAGTCCGACGCTCACGCGCCCCGTGCGGCCGAGGCCAAGGTCGGCTCCGGCAAGATCGTCGCCGTCCTCGTCGCCGCCGCCATCGTCGGCGCGGTGTCTGGTCTCGGCGGTGCCGCGATCGGCAACGACATGTTCGCTGCGAACAGCAGCACCTCGGTCTCGCGCGGATCGACGACCGTCACGGTCAACGATCCCGACAACGTGAACCAGACGACGGGGATCGCGGCCAAGACCCTGCCGAGCGTCGTGACGATCAGTGCGACGTCGTCGGACGGCGGCGGCACCGGATCGGGCGTGATCCTCAGCTCCGACGGCTACATCGTCACCAACACGCACGTGGTCACCCTCGACGGGGCGAGCTCCGACGCCGCCCTCCGGGTCACCACGTCGGACGGCCGTGTGTACGACGCGAAGATCGTCGGGACCGACCCGATCTACGACCTCGCCGTGATCAAGCTGACGGGGGCGAGCGGGCTGACCCCGATCACCTTCGCCGACTCGAGCAAGCTCAACGTCGGTGACACGACCGTCGCCGTGGGCGCTCCGCTGGGTCTGTCGAACACCGTCACCACCGGTATCGTCAGCGCGCTGAACCGCTCGATCCAGATCGCGTCCTCGGCCGTCCCCGACTCCGGTGAGCAGCAGCAGGACCAGGGCCAGAACGGCGAGTCGCCGTTCCAGTTCGACTTCGGCCAGGGTCAGGAGCGCGGCTCCGGATCCTCGGGCACGATCTCGATCGCCGTCATCCAGACCGACGCGGCCATCAATCCCGGCAACTCCGGCGGTGCGCTCGTCGACGACACCGGCGACCTGATCGGCATCAACGTCGCGATCGCGACGGCGGGCGGCGGCTCGTCCTCCTCGAGCGAGGCGGGATCGATCGGCGTCGGGTTCTCCATCCCGTCGAACATCGTCAAGCGGGTCACGGACGAGATCATCGCGGACGGCTCCGCCAGCCACGGTCTGCTCGGCGCGATGGTCGGCAACGCCGCGGACGCCGAGAACAGCACCGTCGCGGGGGCCCTCATCAGCGACGTCACCTCGGGTGGTGCCGCGGCGCAGGCAGGTCTGAAGGCGGGCGACGTCGTCACCGAGTTCAACGGCGTCCCGGTCCGCGACGCGACCGATCTGACCGCCCAGGTCCGCGCGCTGGCGGCGGGCGCGAAGGCCAGTCTCGTCTACGTCCGCGACGGCAAGACGCAGAGCGCCGATGTCACCCTCGGCGAGCTGACCGAGTAGCCCGTCCGAGTCACGACCCCACCCCGCGATAGGCTCGCGGGGTGGGGTCTTTCTCGTTCGCGTCGGGCAATGCCGCCCAGGTGATGAGGCTTCCGCTCCACGTCCTCGGGCTCGTCCTCACCCGTGTCATCCCGCGCTCCCGGGACCTGTGGGTCTTCGGCTCCGCCGTCGGGATCGGCGAGGGCGCCCTCGCGCTGTGGCACGTAGCGACCGCCGCGGGCGAACGTGCGGTGTGGCTCACCGGGTCGGATGCCGACGCGGATGCCGCGCGCCGAGCGGGCATCCCGTCGGCCCCCAAACGCGGGCTGCGGGGCTTCTGGCTCACCGCGCGCGCTCGCGTCGTGGTCGTCACGCACGGCGCCGGCGACGTGAACCGTTACGCCACGTCCGGGTCCTACCTCGTGCAGCTCTGGCACGGCATCCCGTTGAAGCGACTCGGTCTCGACTCCCCGGTCACGGCGCGCGCCCCCCTCCCGATTCCGGGGCTCGCCCGCCTCCTGCGGACCGCCTACCGGCGGACCCAGCGACGCATCCGTCTGCTCCCGGCCGCCTCGCACCTCGTCCGCGGACGGCTGGAGTCGGCCTTCGGGCTCGGTCACGACCGGGTGCTCGTGACGGGCGAGCCCCGTGTCGACGTGCTCTCGAGCGGGCGCTCCGCCGCCGAGGCCCGGGCGGACGTCGAGGCGCTCGTGGGGCCGCTCGGCGGCGCCCGAGTCGTGCTCTACGCGCCGACGTGGCGCGACGGCGAGCCCGATCCGGCCGTGCCGACCGCGAGCGAGTGGCAGACGATCTCGACCGCGCTCGAGCGCGTCGACGCCGTGCTGCTCGTGCGATCGCATCCGTTGGGGGCGGGGGAGTACCGCGCCGGGGCGGCGGGCGACCGCATCCGTCTGCTCGGGTCCGACCTGCTGCCGGACGTGACCCCGGCCCTCCCGGCCCTCGACGTCCTCATCACGGATTACTCGTCGCTCGTCTACGACACGGCGCTCGTGCCGGTACCCGTGGTGTTCTTCGCGCCGGACGAGGCCCGCTACGCCGCCGAGCGCGGGTTCTACGGTCGCTACCGCGACGTCGCGGGCGAGGACGTCGCCGTCGACTGGACGGGCGTCATGGCGCAGGTCACGGCGGTGCTGGGCGACGACCGCGAGCGCGAGCGCCGCGTCGCGCGTGCCGAGGCGCTGAGCGCACAGGTCCACGCCTACCGCGACGGCCGCAACGCCGAGCGCGTCCACGCCGCCATCCGCCGCGGACTGTCGACCACGCGCCGGGGAAGGGGTCGAGGATGATCCGGGTGTCGCTGGTGGCCGGGGACGCGCTGCAGTTCGAGGATCGCGGCCCCGCTCCCGCCGGGCTCCGTGTCGCAGGGCCTCGAGCCGTCTCCGCCGCGTCGATCTCGGCGACGGATGCCGGCTGGCGCGCCGTCCTCCCGCTGCGGGTGTCGCGGTGGGGAAGACCCGAGCTCGCGCTCCCGAGCGGCACCTACCGCCTCGAGCTCGACGGTCCCGCGCGGGGCTCGGCGGAGATCGCTCCGCTGGCGCGCACGGTGGCGGAGACTCTCGCCGTCGAGGTCCGGGACGGGCAGGTGATCGTCGGCCCGCCGCTGACCGAGGCCGACGCCGCGCCCGCCGGGCAGGCTGCGCTCGAGCGGGCCTACGCCGACCGATCGGACGACCTCGAGAACGCGGTCTTCTTCGAGAGCTTCTACGGCCGCAACGCCAGCTGCAACCCGCGGGCGATCGACGCCGAGATCGCGCGGATCGCCCCGACCGTCGTCCGCTACTGGAGCATCGTCGACCGGTCGGTCGAGGTGCCGCCCGGCGCCGTCGCCGTGGTCGAGGGGTCCCCGGAGTGGTGGCGCGCGCGCGGTGCGGCGCGCCTGCTCGTCGTCAACGACTGGCTGCGCCGTCGGTTCGTCCGGCGTCCCGGCCAACGCGTCCTGCAGACCTGGCACGGCACACCGCTGAAACGGCTCGCCCTCGACCGGCCCGGGTTCGACCCGCGTCGTGCTCTCGCCGTCGTCCGCGAGAGCCGGCGGTGGGACGTGCTGCTCGCGCAGAACCCGTACGCGGCCCGCATCCTCCGCACCGCCTACGCCTTCGGTCGGCGGCCCGTGTGGGTGGAGGGCTATCCCCGCAACGACGTGCTGCTCACCGGGGATCGCGACGCCGTCCGCCGCGCATTGGGCGTCGGGCCGGACGAGCGCGTCCTCCTCTACGCGCCGACGTGGCGTGACGACCGCGAGCAGATGGTCGATTTCCTCGACCTGCAGAAGCTCGCGCAGGATGCCGGGGCCACGGTCCTCGTGCGAGGCCACTCGCGGACCCTCCTCCCCGGCGCGGATGCGACGGGGCCGCGCGTCGTCGACGTCACCGGGTACCCCGACATCTCGGCGCTCCTCCTGGCGGCCGATGCGCTCGTCACGGACTACTCCTCCGTCATGTTCGACTTCACCGCCACCGGCAAACCGGTCCACTTCTTCGTGCCCGACCTCGAGCACTACCGCGGCAGGCTCCGCGGGTTCTACTTCGACCTGGCCGAACGGGCACCGGGGCCGCTCGCGGCGACGCAGGACGAGCTGACGGCGGGACTGAACGACCCGGACGTGCCGGAGCGGTTCGCGGAGCGCTACGCCTCCTGGACGGCGCGGTTCAACGCGCGCGACGACGGTCGCGCCGCCGAGCGTGTCGTCGCGCGCCTCCTCGACCAGGGCATGATCGCGCGCGACTGACGCCTCGCCGCTGCCGTGGCGGCTGTTGTCACGGCAGGGGCGTGTTGCGGTCCAACCGCGACGTGTCGATCGTGTCCTTCGCCCCCCGCACGAGGCCGACGAGGAAACCCGCCCCCCAGGAGAGGTGCATGGTGGGCAGGACCACGGCCAGCCAGGCGCGTTCGCGCAACGACCGCCCGGCGACGACGCTGAAGCCGAGGACGCCGATGACGTAGAGCGCGATCGGCAGGTGGACGACCGAGAGGATCGCCGAGGCGAGACCGCTCACCGCGCCGGTGACCTGCAGCACCGCGATGACGAGGCTCGCCACGACGGCGGCGACCAGCGCGGGCGGTGCGAAGAAGCGGAGCGAGTTCAGACGACCGAATCGGCGGACGAGCTCACCCCGCCAGGTCCCGGTTGCGACGAACTGCCGCGCCAGGCGCGCCCAGCTCTCGCGCGGCCAGTACGTCACGGCCAGCTGGGGGTCGAACCAGACGCGGTAGCCGGCCCGACGGATGCGGAGGTTGAGTTCCCAGTCCTCGCCGCGGCGGATCGACTCGTCGAACAGTCCGACTTCCTCGAGCACCTCGCGTCGCATGACGCCGAGGTAGGCCGATTCGGCCGGGCCCTCCGGCGCCCCGACGTGATACGCCCCGCCACCGAGGCCGGCGGGGGAGTTGTAGGCGATCGCCACCGCGCGTTGGAACGGGGTGCGCCCGTCGGCGCGCATCACGCCACCGACGTTCGCGGCGCGAGCGCGCTCGAGGGTGGCGAGCGCGCGCCGCGTGTACCCCGGGGCGAGTTCGGAGTGCGCGTCGACCCGCACGATCGTGGGATGCCGCGCGGCGCGGATCGCGAGGTTCAGGGCCACCGGGATGTCGGCCTGCGGGTTCTCCACGAGACGGATGCGGGGGTCCGCCGCGGCCAGTCGCCCGGCGAGCTCCGTCGTCCCGTCGCTCGAGGGGCCGAGCGCCAGGATCAGCTCCGCGGGTCCGTCGACGTCCTGCTGGAGGACCGTCTGCACCGCGCGCTCGAGGTAGTCCCGTTCGTTCAGCACAGGCATGACGAACGTGACTCCCGATCCGGGCGCCGGCACAGGGGCGTCGACGGTCACGACGCGCCGGGGGTACGGGGGATGAGAGCGTCGAGCTGGGCGAGCACCTCGGCGGTGTAGGCCGCGACGTCGAGGGATGCCGGTGCCACGCGCCCGGCGAGGAAGTCCGCCATCCCCGCGGCGAGGGCGGTGTCCTCGCGGTCGACGATGTGCATGTCGTCGCCGGGGAGCGCACCGCGGGCGGATCCGAAGGCGGTCGAGATGATCGGGAGGCCCAGCTGCGCTGCCTCGATGAGGACCATGGGCTGGCCCTCGTAGTCGCTCGAGAGGACGAAGCAGTCGCACCGCCGCATGACGGATGCCGGGTCCCGCAGCGGCCCGGTCAGGATGACGCGTCCGGTGAGTCCCGCGTCGCGGACCTGCTGCTCCAGGTCGCGACGGAGGGGCCCTCCGCCGACGAGGAGCAGCTGGGTGTCGGGTTCGGTCGCGGACAGGAGGGCGAAGGCGCGGATCAGGCGCGCGTGGTTCTTCTCGGTCGAGAGTCGTCCGACCGTGACGAACCTGCGGATCCCCGGCACCGCGAGGGCGGCGTCGAGCGTCTCGCCGAGCGCGGCATCCTCCTCCGGCTCCTCGCCTTCCTCGTCGCGCTCGTCGAGTGCGGCCGCGGACACGATGTCGGGCAGGTTCCGCAGGGTGACGAACCGGTCGCCGGGGGCGTACTCCGCCAGCTCGGCGCGGTTGAGGTCGGTGAGGGCGGGCGACACCGAGACGAGCTGGTCGTAGGCCCGGTACATGGCGAACACGCGGCCGAGGGAGCGGCGGAACGGCTGCTTGCCGTTGACCGTGCGGTCGCGATCGGCGGCCATCTCGTTGTGCAGCCAGATGGCGCGGACGGCGCGCGGCGAGTGCAGCATCAGGTGGGCCCAGAACGGGCTGTATCCGCTGAAGTCGGCGACCCAGTCGAACGTGGCGGACCCGAAGATGCGCGTCCACTCGTCGCGCCAGAGCGTGCGGTGGCCGAGTCGCCGGTGGGCTCGCAGCGGGTCGGTGCTGACGTCGGCGACGCGCCGCATGATCTGACGGGCCTTCAGCCCGTTCATGCCGCCGACGCGGAAGACCTGCCGGATGCCCGGGTCGAGCCGCGACTGGTTGTGCGTGGTCGTCGCGCCGCGCGGGAACGCCATGAGCGCCGTCACGTCGTACTTCTCGGTGTCGAGCGAGTTCAGCAGGTTGACGGCTGCGGTCGTGATGCCGTTCAGTCGCATGCCGCCGAGGTAGAACAGCAGGCGCGGACGCCCGTCGCGGCGCACCGGGCGGACCCGGCGCTCGGCGGTGCGTCCCCGGAACACGACGTCGATGACCCGCGACGTGGCTCCGCCGTCCTCGTGGGGTACGAAGCGGCGGGCCCAGTCCGCGTACCGCGGGTGCGCTGGAGCACCGGGGGCAAGGAGCGCGGCCAGGTCGCGCCCGAGCGCCTCGGGGTCGGTGTGCACCGGACCGGGCAGCTCGTCGAGCGGCATGTAGGTGCCGCGCTCGGCGCCGTAGGCGTCGCCGTCGGGCACGAGGAAGCCGATCGGCCGATCGGTCGCGAGGTAGTCGAAGAAGATCGACGAGTAATCGGTCACGAGGGCGTCCGCGAGACCGAGGAGCACGTTGGTCGGCGTCGTGTTGGGGACGAGCAGGCGGCGCAGTGCCGGGATGCCGCTGGCCGCGCGGTGGACCACCTGGTGGGTCTTGAGGAGGACGACGACGTCGTCGCCGAGCTGTCGCTGCAGGCCCGCCGCCTGGTCGGCGAGATGGGCGAGGTCGGCGTCCGGCGCCTGGAACGAACTGCCTCGCCACGTCGGTGCGAACAGGACGATGCGCCGGCCTGTGAGCTCGATGCCCAGACGGCTCCCCAGGTCGGCGATCCGGGCGACGCGTTCCGCCTCGGGCATCCGCTGACGGTCGATGCGGGGGTAGCCCTCTTCGATGATCGCGCCCCGGTAGACGTTGCGCAGCTGATAGGCGTCCTCGTACATGGTCTCGGCCATGAAGGGGTTCGCCGCGAGGAGGTAGTCGGCGTTCAGCAGGTTCCGCAGGGTGTTGGCGGACTCCCGTGCGCCGCCCGGCATGTCGAAGCCCATCAGCTTCAGCGGTGTGCCGTGCCAGGTGTTCAGGTAGACCTGTCCCACCCGCTTGCTGAATGCCGTCGGGAAGGTCGCGTTGTTGATGAGGTACCCCGCGGTCGACACCGCACGCCAATAGGCGCCGCTGCCCCGGGAGACGATCTCGACCCGCCGGTCGCCGGCGAACTCCGCGCGGAGGGTGGCTGCGGCATCCGCGTCACTGATCGCCCAGATGTGCGTCAGGTCGGCGAACTCGGGATCGGCGAGGAGGGCCCGGAAGATCGCCTCGGGATTGCAGAGCGCACCGTTGCCCGCGAAGGACTCGTAGAGGACCGTCCGATGCCGGATCGGCCGCGACCGGGACCAGGCGATGAGTTCGGAGGTCGGCACGCGCTTGGCGCGGGTGAGGGCGGAGCGGATGGCACGGGTGACGGCGGGCGGAAGGGGCGAACGCATGAGGGGTGCTGTGCTCTCGTCGACGGCAGGTCAGGGCGCGACTTCTCCGGCCCGGCGACGCGCTCGCGCCGCAACTGCTCGGTGAACGCGTCGCGCCGCCTTGTGCATTCTAGCTTCGACCGCCTCGTAGAACCCCCAGGCGACCAGGAGGCTGAGGGGGATGCCGAGAAGACCGACGAGCCCCCAGGCCTCGGATCCGAACGCGAAGGCGAGGGTGGCGAGCACCGGCACGTGGACGAGGTAGAGGCTGAAGGAGATCTTGCCGAGCCACTGGATCGGGCGTGTCTCGAAGAGCCGGATCGCCGGCCTCCACGCGAGCGCGACCAGCACGATGCCGGCAGCACCCGGTGCGGCGAACGCCCACAGCAGGTGATTGAGGTCGGTGCCGCTGGGGAAGATCGGGCGCGCCAGCCAGCTGCCGATGAGCATGAGGGCGCTCACCAGGGTGAACAGCGGCATGAACCAGCGCGGGCGGGGGCGTTCCACCCAGGCGAGCAGGTCCGGCATCCGCGCAGCCATGATCGTCCCGATCACGAAGACGGGGAAGTAGAGCAGTTCGCTCTGCTCGAAGAGGCGCCCGACGACGCTCAGGGCGCAGCAGACGATGACCGCCGCGAGCGCGTGCCGCCGCACGAGCAGAGCCAGAGCCGTCGCCAGCGGCAGGACGATCGAGTAGAGCAGTTCCCAGTGGAGCGACCACAACGGGTTGTTGAGGGGATACTGACGCGGAACGAGCGATGCCTGCGCCAGGAACGATCCCGCCGACACGCTGTCCGCGTGCGTCTCCGCCATCCAGGACCCCGGCGGCATACGCGACGGGTCGCGGGGGACCAGGAGGATCAGGATCGCGCTCAGGGCCAGCGAGGCGATGACGGGTCCGTAGAGGCGGACGACGCGGGCCGAGAGGAAACCCATCCAGGAGAAGTTCTCCTTGAAGACCGGCAGGACCACCACGAGTCCCGAGAGCACGAAGAAGACGAGGACCGCTTCGTTGCCGGCCGTGAGGAGTTTGACGGGGGACTGGGAGATGACCGCCCAGCTGACGGTTCCCTCCAGCAGCGGCTCCGCGATCAGCAGCCAGTGGTGCAGGAGCACGACGAGGGCGGCCACTCCGCGAAGTCCGTCCAGGCTCTGGATCCGGCCGGACGGCTGCTGCGAGGGAGTCGTGACCACTCGACAACGCTAGTCAGTCCGCGCGCCGCCTCCACACCACTTGCGCGCGCCGGGCCGGGTGTGCAGCCCCGCGACGGTCAGCTGCCGACGCCGGTGGCGGCCAGGACGCCGACGACGAGGGATGCCGCCGCGAGCAGCAGGGCGACGCCGATGAGGACGGCGTGCACGACGAGGAACCGGGTCGGTCGGCCCTGCGCGTCCCGCGCCCGTGTGTCGCGAGAGACGCGACGGAAGAACGTCGGCCACACGAGCACGTTGAACAGGGCGTTGGCGATCAGAAGGGCCACGAGGGTGGGGAGCACGCGGCCACGCTACCCGCTGAGGGCGGGGTCGTCGCCGTGTCGCTCCCTGCGGGATCGCGGCAGCCGACGCGGAGCGACGGCCGTGAGCTCCGCCGGGAACTCGAGCGGCGGCGGACCGAAGGCGCGCCGGGCTCCGACGATGACCCGTCGGCCGAGGATGTGGTTGCCGCCGCCGCCGATGACCGCACCGATGCCGAAGGGGAGTGCCCGCCCGAGGAGGGACGCGCTGCCCTGGGCGGCGAATCGACGGAGGAAGGCGCCCTTGAGGCGGTCGATGAGGGGACCGACCATCGCTCGCGGCAGCGACGTCGTGATCATCTGGCCCCAGTACGCATCGCGGGCCGGGCCGGTGCCGCTCACCTGGCGGGCGAATTGGCTCACCAGGTCGACACCCTCGCGACCCACCATGAGGGTCAGCACGAGTGCACGGGCTCGGTCGGGATCGTTGACGCGGATGCCGTGCACCTCCGCCAGGGACTGTGCGAACAGGGCTGTCGCCTCGAGGAATCCGACGGTCTCGGCACCGCTGAGCGCGAGCGTCACGCCCGTGCCGATGCCGGGCACGACGGCGGTGGCGCCGACGGCGGCACCGCCGGTCGTGACGGTGGCGAGGTAACGACGCTCGAGGATCCGGCCCATCTCGGCCGGGGTCGCTTCGGGATGCCGCGCGCGGATCGTCCGCAGGTGCGCGAGGACGGCTGGCCGCTGCACCGCGAGCACGCGGTCGAGCAGTCGGATCATCCACGGGTGCTCGGGGGAACCCTCCGGGGGGAGCCCGCCCGCCCAGGGCGCCCCGTCCGGAAGGGAGTGGATGCGGGGGACGTCGCTCATGGTGGATCTCACGATGCGCCGGGACGCATCGTCCGCTGCCTCAGACGTAGAGGTTCGCCCGATCGAGGTCTTCCGCGAAGTCGACCTCGACGGCGTACAGGTCGGAGATGTCGAGGGGCCGCAGCTTCAGGCCGTTCTCGGCGATCGCGAGCTCGAGACCCCGCTCGAAGTAGTCCTGGTTGTCGACGTGGCCCAGCTGAGCGATGAGCGCCGGCTTGTCGGCGCGCGAGATGTAGTTGATCCCGACCGCTTCGCCGAGGCCGCCGACGACGGTCTTCGACAGCTCGGCGATGTTGCCGTCCGCGTCGACGGTGTACTTGACCTCTTCGTCGCTGACCTTCGAGGTGTTCACCGTCACGAAGGACTGGTCCGCCTCGATGAGCCCCAGGGCCCGGCCGAGCACACGCGGATCGAACACGACGTCGCCGTTCATCCAGAGGACACCGGACTTGCCCGTCGCCTTGAGGGCACGCAGCAGGCTCTTGGACGTGTTGGTCTGGTCGTAGCGGTCGTTGTAGACGTAGTCGACGTCGGGGAAGGCCTCGACGATGGTCTCGGCACGGTAGCCGACCACCGTGGTGATGTGGGCCTTGGGCCCGAATGCCGCGCGGATGTTGTCGTGCTGCTGCCCCATGATGCTGCGGCCGTCGCTCAGCGCGGTCAGCGGCTTGGGCAGGCTGCGGCCGAGGCGCGAGCCCATGCCGGCTGCGAGGATGACGATCTTGGTCACGGGGTGCTCCTGACGATGTGGTCACTGTCCGTACATCGGAAAGACACATCTTCGTGCCGCCCTCGATGCTATCGGTGTCACCTGAAAAGGGCCCGTATCCTGGCCCGACGTTGTGCATTCGTGATAGTGCGACCCCCTGTGGCGTGCGCCGGAAGTCGCACCGGTCGGGCTTGCTAAGTTTGAGGGGTGACGCCTCCCAAGACACGACCGCCCCGCAAGAAGGCTCCCGTGTCCGGCGCCGACAACCCGGTTCCGCCGCCTCCGCCCGTACCCGTCGACGAGGTCGCGCAGGCCCTGCCGCCCAAGCCCGAGGTGCCGGCCGCCCTCGCCGCTGCGCGGTTTGAGGAGGCCTCTCGCGACCCGGGTGAGGACCCCGCCGACCAGGACGACGCGACGTCGGAGCCGGTGTCGGAGCAGGAGGTGCTGCCCGAGGCCGAACCCGAGGCTCAGCCCGAGCCCGAGGCTGACGGCGAGCCCGACGGCGAATACGAGTCTCCAGCCGAAACCGAGCACGTCTCCGCATCCGAACCTGAACCCGAGGTCGCACCCTCGGCCGGCGTCGAAACCGAGCCCGAGACCGAACCCGAGATCGAATCCGAGCCCGACGTGGAAGCCGAGCCGGAGACCGTCCTCGAGCTCGAAACCGAGCCCGTGATGGAGCCCGAGGTTGAACCCGAGGTCGAGCCCGCGCCGGAGACCGAGCCGGTCCCGGCTGACGAGACCGCGACGGACGACGACACGGCGACCGACGCCGGCGCGCTCGAGACGGCGACGGCCGTCCTCGACCTCGACGGCGCCGAGGCGGGCCTCGACGCATCCGATCCCGCCCCGGCACTGCGACTGGAGAAGGTCTCGAAGTCGTTCGGTCGGACGCGGGCCGTCGACGCCGTCGACCTCGAGATCCCCGCCGGCACCTTCTACGGGCTGGTCGGGCCCAACGGTGCGGGGAAGACGACGACGCTGTCGATGATCGCCGGTTTGCTGCGGCCCGATGCCGGGACGATCGTCGTCGGCGGGGTCGACCTGCAGCGGGATCCCCGCGCGGCGAAGGCGCTGATGGGGGTCCTGCCCGACCGGCTGCGCACGTTCGACCGCCTCACCGGGCGGCAGTTGCTGCACTACTACGGCGTCCTGCGCGGGCTCCGCCCGGCCGTCGTCGCCGAGCGGACGGAAGACCTTGCCCGCGCCTTCGACCTGACCGCGGCGCTCGTGCGGCCGGTGTCGGACTACTCGGCGGGCATGACGAAGAAGATCATGCTCGCGGGCGCGATGATCCATGCTCCCCGCCTGCTCGTGCTGGACGAACCCTTCGAGGCGGTCGACCCCGTCTCGAGCGAGGTGATTCTCGAGATCCTCACGGCATACGTGGCGCGCGGTGGCACCGTCATCCTCTCGAGCCATGGCATGGAGCTCGTCGAGCGCGTCTGCGACGGCGTCGCCGTGATCGTCGCCGGCCAGGTGCTGGCCCATGGATCCGTCGACGAGGTCCGCGGCGATCACACCCTCGCGGAGCGCTTCGTCCAGCTGTCCGGCGGACTCAGCGACGTGGAAGGCCTCGAGTGGTTGCACACGTACTCCGACTGAGGCTCGCGCTGCTCGCGGGTTCGCTGAACGCCCGCCCCGGCGTGCTCGTCCGCCGCCTGGCCGCCTTCGGGATCCTCGCGGTCGCCGTGGCGGCGGTGTGCGTCGCGCTCGTCCGGCTCGACCGCGTTCCGGATGCGGATGCGGCGACGCTCGTCGTCGTGGGCGGATCGCTCATCGTCGGCGGCTTCCTCCTCGTACCGCTCTTCACGGGGGCCGACGATCCTCTCGACCCTCGGCGGTTCGTCGCGACGGGCGTCGAGCCTCGGATCGTCGCGTGGTCGGTGGTGGCGGCATCCCCCTTCGGACTGCCGGGACTGGTCACGATCGCGGTTGCGGTCGCGATGTCGGTGGCGTGGATCGGTCACGGGGCGTCACCCGCCCTCGCCGTCCTGGCCGCGGTCCTGTTCGTCGCCACGAACGTCCTCGCCGCGCGGTGCGCGATGGCCGTCTCCGTCCTCGCCCTCCGCGAGCGCAGGTCGCCGCAGCTCACGGGCCTGATGGTCACAGCGGCCGCGATCGTCGTCATCCCCGTGGCCGTGTTCGCCTTCTCGCTCGAGTGGTCCGGGGGTCTGCCCTCGCAGCTCGCTGAGGCGGCGCAGGTGCTGGGCGCGACGCCTCTCGGGGCAGCCGTCGCCATCCCGCTGCGCACCGGCGGCGACCTCGTCGTCTCGGTCCTCGTGGCCTTCGTGACCGTGCTCGCGCTGGCGGGTGCGTGGCGGCTGCTCGTCCAGATCATGATGAGCGCGACGGAGCGCGAGGTACCGGTGCGCGAGCGTCGCGGACTCGGCTGGTTCGCCGTCATGCCCGGCACCCCCGGCGGCGCGATCGCCGCGCGCAGCATCGTGTACTGGTCGGGCGACCCTCGGCACCTCGCCAACATCGTGGTCGTTCCCATCGCCTCCGTCCTCATCGTGCTGCCGCTCCTGGTGGTGGGCGTGCCGTTGTCGACCGTCGCGCTGATCCCGCCGCCGATCCTCGCGCTGTTCCTCGGCTGGCTCGTGCACAACGACCTCGCGTACGACTCGACCGGGATCTGGCTGCACATCTCCGCCGGTGTCCGCGGCGTCGCCGACCGGGTGGGGCGCCTCGTCCCCGTTCTGCTCCTCGGGGTGCCGCTCCTGGCGCTCGCCATCACCCTCTCGATCTGGGTCCACGGGCGGTGGGTGGTGCTCCCGGCCCTCGTCGGAGTCTGCGTCTCGCTCTTCGCGACGGGTCTCGGCCTCAGCTCTGTGGCGTCTGCGGCCGCGCCCTACGCGGTCTCGCGTCCCGGAGAAGGACCGTTCGAGCAGCCGCAGCGCACGGGCGGGTCGGTCGCTCAGGCGGCGGTCCTGTTCGGGGCGATCATCCTCTCCGTCCCCGCGCTGTGGTCGGGCTGGCTCGCGCTCGGCGGCGACGAGGGCGCCGCATGGACGTCCTTCTGGGCCGGCATGGGTGTGGGGGTGACGGTTTTGGCGGTTGGGATCGCCGTCGGCGGGGCGGTCTTCGAGCGCCGCACGAGCCGCCTCATGGAGTTCGCCGAAACGCACTGACCCCCGTCCACGAGGGTCCCGCCGGCAGTACACTCGGGGGAATGAGCACGCCGATCGACAGCCCGGATCAGGGCGGCCTCGCCACACTCGACCGTGAGCTCGAGGAGCTCATCCGCGAGGAGTCCATCGAGCCGGGTGACCATGAGCGGTTCTCGCACTACGTCAAGAAGGACAAGATCCTCGAATCGGCGATCACCGGCAAGCCCGTTCGCGCGCTGTGCGGCAAGAAGTGGACGCCGGGGCGCGACCCCGAGAAGTTTCCGGTGTGCCCCACGTGCAAGGAGATCTACGCCTCGCTCACCTCGTAGACCGTCGGCAGCGCCGGATCGGCGCGGCTGAGGGCGAGAGCGGTGACGGGCAGCTCCTCCCGCACGCGCAGGTGATGCGCCCGTGCGGCGGCGACGCCGGCGGGTCCGAGGTGCGCGGCATCCGCTTCGCCCTGCTGGACCAGAGCGACCTGCAGCGGACGGGCATCGGGGTGGGCGGCGGGCGTGTCGAGCTCGTCGAAGCCGGCGGCGACGGCGACCACCTCGCCCGTCGCGACCCCGTCGACGCGGGTGCGGAACGCAGCCTTGCGTCCGCCCACGGACGCCTTCGACGTCGAGGCCTTCGCGACGGAGACCCACCCGCCGTCGGCGCCCTGCCGTGCGACGAGCTTGTAGACCATGCCCGCGGTCGGAGTGCCCGATCCCGTCACGACCGAGGTCCCGACGCCGTAGGCGTCGACGGGGGATGCCGCCAGTGCCGCGATCGCGAACTCGTCGAGGTCGCTCGTCACGGTGATGCGGGTGCCCGTGGCGCCGAGCTCGTCGAGCTGCGCGCGCACCGACGCGGCGACGGTCGGGAGGTCTCCCGAGTCGAGGCGCACGCCTCCGAGGCCCGTGCCCGCCACGCGGATCGCCGTCTCGACGCCCTGGCGGATGTCGTAGGTGTCGACGAGGAGCGTCGTGTCGGTGCCGAGCGCGTCGATCTGGCTGCGGAAGGCGTCCTCCTCGGTGTCGTGGAGCAGTGTCCACGCGTGTGCGGCCGTCCCCATGGTCGGGATGCCCCAGGTGCGCCCGGCCTCGAGGTTGCTCGTCGCGGAGAAGCCCGCGATGTAGGCGGCCCGCGCCGCGGCGACGGCGGAGCGCTCCGCCGCACGGCGCGACCCCATCTCGGCGAGCGGGCGGTCGCCGGCGGCGATGCTCATGCGCGCCGCAGCGGTGGCGACCGCCGAATCGTGGTTGAGGATGCTGAGGGCGAGGGTCTCGAGGATGACGGCCTCGGCGAACGAGCCCTCGACCGTGAGGATCGGCGAGCCGGGGAAGTAGAGCTCTCCCTCGCGGTACCCGCTGATCGTCCCGCGGAAGTGGTAGTCCTCGAGGAAGCGGATGGTCTCGGCGCTGACGATGCGGTGGTCGCGGAGGAAGGCGAGCTCCGCCTCCTCGAACCGGAAGTCGGCGAGTTCCGCGAGCAGTCGCCCGGTTCCCGCGACGACACCGAAGCGGCGTCCGCCCGGGAGGCGGCGGCCGAAGAGTTCGAACACGCAGCGGCGGTCGGCGGTGCCGTCGCGCAGCGCGGCATCCAGCATCGTGAGCTCGTAGCGGTCGGTCAGCAGCGCCGTGGACATGCCCATGCCGTCACTCTAGCCACGCGCGAGCGGACCCCCGCGCGAGACTAGGCTGGACGATCGTGACGGACGCACCGATCGGGATCTTCGACTCCGGAGTGGGCGGCCTCACCGTCGCCCGCGCTGTCTCGCAGCTGCTGCCGCGGGAGTCGGTGCTCTACATCGGCGACACGGCGCACTCCCCGTACGGACCGAAACCGATCGCCGACGTGCGGCGCTACGGCCTCGAGGTGCTCGACGCCCTCGTCGACGAGGGCGTGAAGATGCTCGTGATCGCCTGCAACACCGCGTCGGCGGCACTCCTGCGCGACGCGCGGGAGCGGTACGACGTGCCCGTCGTCGAGGTCATAGGCCCCGCCGTGCGCACCGCCATCTCGACCACGCGCAACGGGCGGATCGGCGTCATCGGCACCGCGGGCACCATCGGCTCGGGCGTGTACCAGGACATGCTCGGCGTCAACGAGCGCCTGAGCGTCTTCGCCCAGGCCTGTCCGCGCTTCGTCGACTTCGTGGAGGCGGGGGTCACGGACACGCCCGACGTCCTGCGCGTCGCCGAGGAGTACCTCGCGCCGCTGCGTCATGCGGGGATCGACACCCTCGTGCTCGGCTGCACCCACTACCCGTTCCTCGAGGGCGCCATCAGCTACGTGATGGGCCCGGACGTGTCGCTCGTCTCGAGCGACACCGAGACCGCGAAGGACGTCTATCGTCAGCTCGTGTCGCGCGACCTGCTGGCCGGACCCGACGCGGAACCGACGCACGTCTACGAGGCGACGGGGGATTCCGCCGAGGACTTCCTCCGCCTCGCCGACCGGCTGATGGGACGCGGTGTGAGCAGTGTCCGCCTCGTCCAGACCGGTGCCATCGACCTACCGAAGGAGACCTCATGACCGAGACCACCCGTGCCGACGGCCGCGCCGTCGACCAGCTGCGCCCCGTCACCATCGAACGCGGCTGGAGCGCCCACGCCGAGGGGTCGGCCCTCATCTCCTTCGGGGGCACGAAGGTGCTGTGCACCGCATCCTTCACCAACGGCGTCCCGCGCTGGCTGACCGGCAAGGGCAAGGGGTGGGTCACCGCCGAGTACGCGATGCTGCCGCGCGCGACCAACTCCCGCAACGACCGCGAGTCCATCAAGGGCAAGGTCGGCGGCCGCACCCACGAGATCTCTCGGCTGATCGGTCGCGCGCTCCGTGCGGTCGTCGACACGAAGGCGCTGGGCGAGAACACGATCGTCATCGACTGCGACGTGCTGCAGGCCGACGGCGGCACCCGCACCGCGGCGATCACGGGCGCCTACGTCGCCCTCGCGGATGCGATCGAGTGGGGCCGGGCGAAGGGGTTCGTTGGGAAGAACGCCAAGGCGCTCCTGGACTCGGTGGCTGCGGTCTCGGTCGGGATCATCGACGGTGAGCCCATGCTCGACCTCGCCTATGTCGAGGACGTCCGCGCCGAGACCGACATGAACGTCGTCGTCACCGGTCGCGGGCTGTTCGTCGAGGTGCAGGGCACCGCCGAGGGGGCGCCCTTCGACAAGCGGGAGCTCGACGCGCTGCTCGACCTCGGTGTGAACGGATGCGGCGACCTCCGCGACATCCAGCTCGCCGCCCTCGCGCAGGAGCGCGCGTGAGCCGCATCGTCCTGGCGACGCACAACGCGCACAAGGTCGAGGAGTTCGGTGCGATCGTCGCCGCGACGCGGCCCGACCTCGAGGTCGTCGGCTACGACGGACCGGAGCCCGTCGAGGACGGCGTGACGTTCGCCGAGAACGCGCTGATCAAGGCGCGCGCGGCGGCCGTCCACACGGGGCTCCCCGCGATGGCCGACGACTCCGGGATCAGCGTCGACGTTCTGGGCGGTTCGCCCGGGGTGTTCTCCGCCTACTGGGCCGGGCACCGCAAGGACGGCGTCGCGAACTACGAGCTGCTGCTCGATCAACTCTCCGACATCGCCGACCCGCATCGGACGGCGCAATTCGTGTCGACGATCGCGCTCGTCGTCCCGGGCGGCGAGGAGCACGTGGTGACGGGGGTCTGGCCGGGCCGGCTGGCGCCGGCTCCCGCGGGTGGGAACGGATTCGGCTACGACCCCGTGTTCCTGCCCGACGACGCCGGCGGGCGCACGGCCGCGGAGTTGTCGGCGGCGGAGAAGAACGCGACGTC
Organism: Microbacterium sp. ARD31; assembly: GCF_031844425.1. Taxonomy (NCBI): domain Bacteria; kingdom Bacillati; phylum Actinomycetota; class Actinomycetes; order Micrococcales; family Microbacteriaceae; genus Microbacterium; species Microbacterium sp. ARD31. The sequence goes on along the minus strand of NZ_JAUZVE010000001.1, from coordinate 630,491 downwards.
GCACCGCGCCCGCGCATTCGAGGCGCTGGCGCCGCTCCTCGCCGCGCTCTGATTCCCGCCGACACGGTTCGCTGAGCCTGAGAATCGGACTCATTCCCGAGTAGGCCGAACCGGGCGGCAGGTCGGCCGCCCCGCCCTACCCTCGAGGTATGCACGATCACGCGCCCACCGGCATCCGCGGCGGACATCCCCGCCGTCTGCTCGCCGTCTCGCTGGGCGTCACCGCGACCGTGCTCGTCGTCCAGCTCGTCGGCGCGATCCTCACGGGATCGCTCGCGCTCCTCGCGGACGCCGGGCACATGTTCACCGACAGCTCGGGTCTCGTCATCGCCCTCATCGCGGCGTCGGTGGCGGCGCGTCCCGCCGATGAACGCCAGACCTACGGCTACCAGCGGGCCGAGGTGTTCGGCGCGCTGCTCAACGCCGTCATCCTGATCGTGCTGGGCGGATGGATCGCGGTCGAGGCGATCTCGCGCCTCGTCGACCCCGCCGAGGCCGAGGTGCAGGGTCTGCCGATGCTCGTGGTCGCGGTCATCGGCCTCGTCGCGAACGGCGTCTCGCTCTACGTCCTGAGCGCCGCTCAACGCACGAGCATCAACGTCCGCGGCGCGTACCTCGAGGTGCTGGGCGACCTGGTGGGCTCCGTCGTCGTCATCCTCGCCGCCGGGGTCATCTGGCTGACGGGATGGATGCCGGCGGACGCCGTGGCCTCCCTCCTCATCGCCGCTCTCATCGTGCCCCGCGCCGTCGCCCTGCTGCGCGAGGTGTTCGCCGTGCTCGGGGAGCGCGCGCCGGCAGGGACGAAGGTCGCCGACATCCGGGATCACATCCTCGGCACCGAGGGCGTCGTCGACGTCCACGACGTCCACGTGTGGCAGCTCACCCGGGGCGCGCCGGTGTTCACCGCCCACGTCGTCGTCGCACCCGATCACTTCGCCGACGATCGCGCCGGTGCCCTCCTGTCGCAGCTGCAGTCCTGCCTGTCCCGGCATTTCGACGTCGCGCACTCCACGTTCCAGCTCGAACCCGCCGGTCACGTCGAACACGACGCCCACGCCTGACGCCGGTCAGTCCTCCATCCTGACCTGGTCCGGGGTCTTGTCGGGTCGCAGACCGCGCCAGCGGGCGTGGCGGAGGGTCCCGTTCGGCGTCGCCTCGGCGTACTCGACCTCGCCGACGAGCTCAGGGCGCACCCAGAGCGCATCGGATGCCTCTTCCCGGCCGACGTCGACGAACGGGTTCTCGTCGGTGCGCAGCGGGGTGAGCGCGGCATCCAATCGTGCGAGGGTCGCGTCGCCGAAGCCGGAGCCGACACGCCCGACGTAGTGCAGCCCGTCGGGCGTCGGGATCCCCATCAGGAGCGACCCGATCCCCCCTGAGCGACCGCCCTTGCCCGGACGGATGCCGCCGATCACGATCTCCTGCATCAGGGTGAGCTTGACCTTGAGCCACTGGTCGCTGCGCTGACCACGTCGGTAGATCGACGACGGGTCCTTGACGACGACACCCTCCAGATCCATCGCGCGCGCCGTGGCGAGGGCGTCGTCGACGTCGTCGGCGATCGGGGGGAGGACGATCGGCTCGTGCGCATCGGCGGCGAGCCGTTCGAGGAGCTCCCTCCGCTGCGCGAGGGGCAGCGGCGCGGCATCCCTTCCGTCGATTTCGAGGACGTCGAACAGCAGGTATTGCACCGGGATCCGCCGCGCCTCGCGTTCGATCTCGGGCGTCTTCGTCAGGTGCATCCGGTGCTGCAGCAGCGAAAAACTCGGTCGACCGCGTCCGTCGAGAGCGACGATCTCGCCGTCCACCACGCAGGAGGCGGGACCGAACGCCGCCGCCGCGGTCACCTCGGGGTAGCGCGCCGTGATGTCGGTGCCGCTGCGGGCCCGCAGCCGCAGCGTCTGTCCCTCCCAGATGCCGAGGGCCCGCACGCCGTCCCATTTGAACTCGACCCAGGCTCCCCATCGCTCCGCCGCCCGGCGCGCCAGGGGAGGGGTGGAGGTCGTCGCGAGCATCGGCGACGGGGGCGGGAGGGGCGTGGCGGGGGAGGGCGGCGACGCGGGTGCCGGAGGAGCGGATGCGGGGGGCGCGGCATCCGTTTTCATCCGGTGCAGCAGCCACTGCGACTTCTCCCCGTCGCCGCTCGTGCGGATGAGAGCGAGGCGCACCGAACCGAGCGGGCCGCCCTCGCGACCGGTCGCGGTGAAGATCACCTCGTCGTCGCGCCACTTCTCCAGCGCGAAGGTGCCGGTGTCCCAGATCGACATCGACCCGGCACCGTACTCGCCCGCCGGGATCTCGCCCGCGAAGCCCAGGTACTCCATCGGGTGCGGCTCGGTCATGACCGCGAGGTGGTTCGTCGAGGGGGAGTCCGGGATGCCGCGCGGCACCGCCCAGCTGACGAGCACGCCGTCGCGTTCGAGACGCAGGTCGTAGTGCAGGCGCCGGGCGTGGTGCTCCTGGATGACGAAGCGCGCGGAGCCGGCGGACGGTGCGCCGGCGGGGGAGTCCGGCACGGGCTCGGGCGTCTTCGCCGCGGAGCGCTTCGCGATGTACGAGGCGAGCGGCCCGGCATCCGTCGGCGCCAGGGCGGCGAACAGGTCGCCGACCTCGCCCAGCCGCTCGAGGACCTCGTCGAAGAGCAGGTGGCGCAGATCGGGGTCGTCGAGCTCGTCCCAGCGGCGCGGCGCAGCGACGGTCGGCCGGTCGCGGCCCCGCAGCGAGTACGGTGCGATCGTCGTCTTCTTGCCGTTGTTCTGGCTCCAGTCGAGGAACACCTTGCCGGGACGGGCGGCCTTCGACATCTGACTGACGACGAGGTCGGGGTGGTCGGCTTCGAGCAGGCGGGCGAGTTCTTTCGCGAAGGCGCTGATCTCGTCGCTCGTGCGGGATCCGTCGAGGGGGGCGTACAGGTGGATGCCCTTGCTGCCGCTCGTGACGGGCACCGGGTCCATCCCGAGGTCGATCAGGATCGCGCGCGCCCAGCGCGCGACCTCCGCGCACTCGGCGAGCCCCGCTCCCGGGCCCGGATCGAGGTCGAGGACGAGTCGGTCGGGGTTCCGTCGTCCCCCGGTGGCGTCGAAGCGCCATTGCGGGACGTGCAGTTCGATCGAGGCGACCTGCGCGAGGTAGACGAGAGTCGGGATCCCGTCGACGAGCGGGTAGTCCTTCGCGCCGGTCGAATGCTCGATGGGCCGCCGCGCGACCCAGGGCGGCGCCCCCGCTTCGAGGTGCTTCGCGAAGAACGAGCCCTCGCCGGTCCCGTCGGGCCAGCGGATGCGGGTGACCGGCCGATCGGCGAGGTGCGGCAGCATCGCCGGCGCGATGCGGGTGAGGTAGTCGATGACCTCGCCCTTGGTCGTCCCCGTCTCCGGGTACATGACCTTGTCGAGATTCGTCAGCCGCAGGCGGCGCCCGTGGACGACGACCTCCTGGGGTGGGGCTGGCATGGGCCCAGAGTAGTGCGCAAGCCCTGTCGCAACGTGCTGTGACGGGTGTCTACTGGTGTGATGCGAGCGATCTGGAAAGGCGCCCTCACCTTCGGCCTGGTGAACGTGCCCGTCAAGGTGTACTCCGCGACCGAGGACCACGACGTGTCGCTGCACCAGGTGCACGCCGCGGACGGCGGCCGCATCCGGTATCAGCGCATCTGCGAGATCGACGGCGAGGTCGTCCCGTACGCCGAGATCGACAAGGCGTACGACGACGGCGAGCGCACCGTCGTCCTGACCTCCGACGATTTCGCGGCCCTGCCGAGCGAACGCAGCCGTGAGATCGAGGTCGTCGAGTTCGTGCCGACCGAGCAGATCGACCTGCTGACGCTCGACAAGGCGTACTACCTCGAGCCCGACTCGAAGAGTCCCAAGGCCTACGTCCTGCTGCGGCAGACGCTGGAGCAGACCGACCGCACCGCCATCGTCCGGTTCGCGCTGCGGCAGAAGACGCGGCTGGCGGCGCTCCGCGTGCGCGGCGACGTGCTCGTGCTGCAGACGCTCCTGTGGGCGGACGAGGTGCGTGAGGCGTCGTTCCCCGTGCTCGACGAGCCGGTGAAGATCTCGAGCAAGGAGCTGGAGCTCTCGGCATCCCTCGTCGACAGCTTCTCGAGCGACTTCGACCCGACCGAATTCACCGACGAGTACCAGCAGGAGCTGCGCACCCTCATCGAGGCGAAGCTCGAGAAGGGCGACGCGTTCGACACGGCCGAGACCTTCGGCGAGAAGACGGATGCCTCCGGCGGCGAGGTCATCGACCTGATGGAGGCCCTGCGGGCGAGCGTCGAGAAGAGCCGCGCCGCGCGCGCTGGCAGCGGGAAGTCGGACGCTGGGAAGAAAGACGCCGCCGCCGACACGAAGCCGGCGGCGGCGAAGAAGAAGCCCGCGAAGAAGAAGGCCTCCTGATCAGGAGCGGCGGCTCTCCCCGTCGGGGCGCTCGTCGAACGCCTCGGGCTCGAGGACGAGCTGCTGCGCCTCGGCTCGGTCGGTGACGCCGTCGGGTCCGGCCGCCATCTCGCGCTTGACCTTGCGCTTCTCGGCGAAGTAGTGCCACACGATGAAGATGATGGTGCCGGCCACCGCCACCAGCAGGATGACGTCGATGTACTCGGCGACGAACTCGCCGACGCCCGGGATGAGGCTCACGAGGTAACCGACGACCGTCAGACCGAAGCCCCAGATCACGGCGCCGATCAGGTTGTAGAGCGAGTACTTGTGCCATGCCATCTTGCCGACGCCGGCGGCGACCGGGGCGAAGGTGCGCACGATCGGCACGAAACGGGCGAGGATGACCGTCACGCCGCCGTAGCGCTCGAAGAACGCATTCGTCCGCTCGACGTTGCTGCGACTGAAGAGGCCGGACTCCTTGCGTTCGAACACGGCGGGTCCGCCCTTGCGACCGATCAGGTATCCGACCTCACCGCCGAGGAACGCCGCGAGGCCGATCAGCAGGCCGACCACCCAGACGTTGATCCCGAAGACGCCGTTCGGGGCGTGGGTGACCGGGTTCGACAGCAGGCCCGCCATGATCAGCAGGGTGTCACCCGGCAGCAGGAAGCCGACGAGCAGGCCGGTCTCGGCGAAGACGATGAAGCAGACCACGACGAGGGCCCACGGGCCGGCCGCGTTGATGATGGTCTCGGGATCGAGCCAGGGGAGCAGTGCGAAGGGAAGCACGGAGGTCCTTCGATTCGCGGCGGTGGGCCCGCCGACGGATGGGCGCAAGGTGTGAGGCACGCGGGTGCCTCGTGCGGAAGGGGGGACTTGAACCCCCACGCCCGAAGGCACAGGAACCTAAATCCTGCGTGTCTGCCGATTTCACCACTCCCGCTGGTGCGTTCAGTCTAGGGCGCGCGGTGGGAGACGCCTGAGAGGGATATCCCGAGGATCGCGCGGCGATGCGGACCTGGTCAGGTCAGCGCGGGATCGTCCAGGAGCGGCGCCCGGAAGTTGGCACCGACATGCGGCCCCTGCGCGAAGTAGTGGCGAAACCCGTAGTACAGCGGTCGCCACGCGTCGGTGTCCACGCGATCCTGCCCCTCCCGCAGGATCCCTTCGTGCGCGTGGACCTGCAGGACCTGCGCCTCCACGGCGACGGCGTCGCCACCGTCGATGCCGACGATCTGCGCCACACGAGCCTCGATCTGCACCGGGCACTCGGCCACGCGGGCCGCCGTCACCTGGTCCGACGGGAGCGGGGTGAAACCCCCGAGGGTCCACTTGTCGGGCTCGTGGCGGTAGGCGGGTCTCTTGGCCTCGGGCACCGGGTTCCGCCCCGTCGTCGGCGCGATCGACTCGACCGCGCCGACGAGGTCGGATGACGGCAGGTTGATCACGAGTTCGCCGATGCGGCCGAGGTTGGCGACCGCCTGGCCGTCGGCGCCGAGCCCCAGCATGTAGCGGTCGCCCAGCGCCCAGGCGGAGGAAATCGGGCTGATGTTCGAGGATCCGTCGGGATTCACCGTGGTGATCAACGCGACCGGGGTCCCGAAGTACAGCACGGGCAGTTCGACACGTCGCGTTTCGTCCATCCTTCGATTCTCGCCTCCCGCCGACAGGGCGTCTGCAGTCCACCTGGAGCCGGTGGCGTGTGGATAACTCCCGCGCCGGGCGGGGTCGGGTTGCGAGGATCCCTGGCCATGAGCATCACGTCCGCCCCGACGTCGACCCGCGGGCTCGCCGCGGTCGCCGAGCGGGTGCGCGAGCGGCTGCGCAGCGAGCAGGTCGACCCGTCGCGAGACCCCGACCGCGCAGCGTTCATCGCTCGCGCCGAGGTGCGTCGCCACAACGACTTCGCCCTCGCGCGAGGCGTGGAGGTCATCGAGGACGAAGCAGGGTCCGTCCGCGACATCCTGTCGACCGTCGCAGGGTACGGCCCCCTGCAGGCGCTCCTCGACGACCCAGAGGTCGAGGAGATCTGGATCAACGCGCCCGACCGCGTCTACGTTGCCCGCGAGGGGCGCAGCGAACGCGCACCGATCGTCCTGACCGACGCGGCCCTGCGCGACCTGGTCGAGCGGATGCTGCACGCCACCGGCCGCCGCGTCGACCTCGGCCAACCGTTCGTCGACGCGTCGCTGCCGGACGGGTCGCGCCTGCACGTCGTCATCCCCGACATCACGCGCCGGCACTGGGCGGTGAACATCCGGAAGTTCCTCACCCGCTTCCGTACCCTGGACGACCTCGTCACCGCCGGGTCCGTCGCCCCCGAGGCGGCAGCGATCCTCCGCACCGCGATGCGCGACGGCACGAGCGTCGTCGTCTCGGGCGCGACGCACGCCGGCAATACCACATGGTGAAGATGACGCCACTATGGAGGGTTGAGATCCGTCACTCGCCACGACATGATCGGAGGCGCGTAGCGGCATGGAATCTTTGCTGGTATATTTTGTGGCATGACGTTGGACGCCTCTGCTGATTCGCTCTCCGAGTTCGTCGGACAGCCCGTGCTGTCGGCGATCGTGACGGCGCGCGACAACTCCGCGACGGACTACGCGAAGTGGCGGAGGGAGTCTCCTTCCGAGATCGCGAGGGCAACGTCACGCGGCCTGGCGAATCGGATCAGCGACAGCTTCGTGGCCCACATGGTGGCGGCCCTCGATGGTGTCGACGATGTTGTGTTCCGCGAGCGCGGCATCTCGCGCTACTTCGTCGTCCGCGACAAGGTCGTGCTGATCTGCAAACGTCACAACGCGAAGGACAAGATCAGCTCCTATCCGACTCGCTCCGCGCTGGATGTGTGGGGTGGCGCCCCCACCTTGGAAGGTATGGGGACTATCAACCTCGCTGCGGGATACCGCTGGGACAAGGACGTGCGCGAGATCGGTGTTCCTGTTCTGTCGTATCGCGAGGGACTGCGCGCAAGTCCGATCTGGGTCGCGGATCTGAGCCGCGGTGAAGGTGGCGCATCCGCGCCTGTTCGGATCGTGCCCCCCGCGGGGCCGAACCTCCCCACGCTCGATCTGTCCGACTTCGGACAGGAGCGCAAGGACGGCAGCCAGCCATGACCTGGAACGGCGACATCCTGCGGATGACTCGCCGTGCCGCAGGGAAGACGCAAGAGGATCTCGTCGAGGCACTCGGCGGACGTATCACTCAAGCTGCCCTGTCACGGTACGAGTCATCTTTGCGCGAGCCAGAGTCGGAAGAGATTCTGGAGGATCTTGCGGCTGCTCTGGGCGTGACCACGCGGTATCTTCGCGCGGGCGAGACCACCTCCCCGATGATCTCCTCCACCGCGCACATGCGTCGGCAGAAGACTGTCAGCCCAGCGGTCTGGAAGGACCTCGAAGCTCAGCTGAACGTTCATCGCGTGCACTGGTCACTTCTGGTCGAAGGGATCGACATCGCCCCGCAGCATCAGATTCCTGCATTTGAAGACCCCTCGGACACGGCCCCAGAGGATGCTGCAACCTTCGTTCGAGAGAAGTGGCGAATGCCGTTGGGTCCCGTCGAGAACCTGGTGGGTTGGCTCGAGGCTGCCGGCGCCATCGTCGTGATCGAGGACTACGGGACCGATCGTGTGGACGGTATGTCGCAATGGGTCGGTCCATGGCCGGTCATCAGCCTGAACTCCCGCGCGCCTGCAGATCGTCGGAGACTCACCGCCGCGCACGAACTCGGTCACCTCGTTCTGCACAACGCCACCCCGTCGCTTGACGCAGAAGACGAGGCCAACCGTTTCGCGGCCGAGTTCCTCATGCCCACGGTGGAGATCCGTCCGCTCCTCAAGACTGGCGGGCTCTCCTTGGGCAGACTGACGGATCTCAAGGTTGAGTGGGGCGTGTCGATGCAGGCAATCTTCGAGCGTGCCTATCGGCTTGGCTTGGCAAACAGCGACGAGCGTCGCCGGTTTTATCAAGCTCTGAATGCGCGGCGTTGGAAGAAGGTCGAACCGTACTCGGAGCACATTCCGGAGGAGAAGCCGCGTTTTGCTCGCCATTTGGTCGATGCGCTGCTTGCCCGCGGCCTGACCCAAGCCGATGTTGCCGAGATGGCCGGCCTTACCGACTTCCACGGCAGCCCGCTTCTCGACGGGCCGGAGGACAGCCGCCCTCGACTGACTCTCGTTTGACTGAGGCCTGAGCGGCCTCAGCTGTGCGGAGGATCGCCGAGCCGGTCGATCGTGGTAGCCGATTCTTGGAGTCCATGATTTTCCAGAGGCTTCACGGGATCACGTCGGCGAACTGACGGTCATCCGCGGCGCCCTTGCGCAGACGTTGCTGTGGCAGTCGCCGGCATTCGCAGAGTATGGGTGCCGGTACAGTCCCGATGAGGTTCGCGACGAGCCTGCGCCCGAACAGGCGTTCGGTGACGTCTACGTCGTGCTCGACTCCGCCCAGGAACGACGTGCCTTTGATGAAGAGGAGGCCCAAGCCGTTTCTGGCATCGTCAGGGCAGCCGTCGCCGACGACGTGAGTGTCCTCGTGTTCTTCCATGGCTTGGACCTAAGCAGTAGTGGGGGACTGTGGCGCAGTGCGATGCGGGCCTCGGCGATGGAGGGATGGCGTGGGCGCTGGCACCAGCTTGGCCTTGAGGCTTTGAGTTACTTGGTGCTCACTGCGACGCTCGTCTACGTCGAATTCGCGCCGGATCTCGATTGGGACCATGCAAAGTTCGAGGGCGTGACGCGGCGGCCAAGCTCTGCGGCTACGCCCTAGCCGAGCCTCAGTGGGAAAGAGGCATGGACGTGGTCGCGGGTTGGGCGTTGCCATCATCGTGCGAGCGTGAGGTTTGCGATGAGGTCCGTGATGCTGCGGTGGGCGGCCACCGGGGCGTTCAGTCGCTTGCTCGATTGGGCGATGAGTCCAGTTGTGTGCCGCTCGGCGACGATGTGGTTCGCATATCCGGCGGCGGCGGACAGGTAGAAGAGATCGTTGAGGTCGTTGTCTTGCCACGTTGTGCGGGGATTGAGGTGCTTGTCAACGAACATCGAGCGGAACATCGCGACCGCAGGGGTGCCGATCATCTCCTTGTTCCAGATGCTCCGCACCCACTGGTCGAATGCGACGGTACTGACGTTGGTGTGCGCCGCAGCTTTGGCCATCTCATGGCTCAGGTCATCGAGTGCGAGGGCGTATGCGATCTGACGCTTCTGAGCTTTCGGTCGATGATCGGCAGCGAGGGCATCCGTCGTTCGTTGTTGCTTGGCGCGCCATCCGTGCGACGCCTCGCGACGAATCGGGGCCGTGTTGAGCAAGAGATCGAAGTAGACGATGGTGGAAAGCGCCGACTGGAAGGCGAATTCTAGATCGGCCGGTAGGCCGGGCTGGGTCGAGTCATCTGGCCCCACCGTGCAGCGCGCTTTGGCATCGTGAATCACCCATGGTTCGAGGGTGAACACCGGGGGAGAGGACGAGGGTTCTGCTCCGGCGTGTGTGGCGATGTCTCGCTGTAGTTCATCCGCCCAAATGGCAAGAGGGTCACGCATCTGCCACCCCTTGCTGAGTCGGAGCATGGTGAGCGCGAGCTGGTAGCGGGAGTCATCGTCCACCCAGTGGCTGGTCTCGCTGTGGTGGCCCGCGGAGATCGGCAGGATGATCTTTCCGGCCTCGGCGAGTGCAATGAGCTCCAGCGCCGCCTTGCGCTCTGCCTCGGGAACTCGATCCGGTGCTCTCGAAGTCTTTGCCAGCGTCGACCAGTGGTTCTGATCCAAGTAGACGACGGGTCGACCACCCACGGGTGCCAGGTTGTGACGGCTAGGCATGACGCCAAGCAGGTGATCGCCGCGATTCGTCTCAAAAACGATGTGGCGGGCGTGCCAGAAGTACACGACGCGGACGATCGCACGTTCCGGATCGTCGTTGAGCGGGGCGGCTGCTTCAAACATCCGGCCGTCCTTCACCCGGATCAAGAAGCGACGCTCGTCGATGTCCCAGATGATGGTGTCGATCTCGCGTCGAAGCCCGACCCGCGGTGTCGTGTCCGTCCGCTTGTCAAGAAAGTCGTCCATCACCATCACCCAATTTCGCCGTCGTCTCGATGCGTCTGAGCGTCCGGACTGGACTCCTTCCCATGTCCATGCTCATTGCGGAACTGACGTCGAGACGCATCGGAAATGCGCCATCATCACGGCTGCGCGAGCCACTCGGGCTGCGTGCCTAACTATCGTCACCACTCTGCGCGGTAGGTCCGGTTGCCAGGCGAAGGATGTGGCTCAGGTGATGCTCCACCTCGGGCGTGCCTTCGGGGACGCCGTCGTCGTAGTCGCAGGTCGTGGCCACCACGTGTGGATACTGGAGCGCAGCGGCGCGGACGATGGCTTGGGTCGGAAACCAAGGCGGCAGTTCACGGTAGGAACGTGCAGCTTGCCGTGACCCATCGGCCCTGCTCTCACGTTCTAGCCAGGGGGCGCAAGTGAGCACGACGTCATCCAGACGCGCGGGTGCGGCGTCCAGCGCATTCGAGAGCGCAGCCTTCACCACCTCAGCTGACATCCAATGCGACCACGGCGTGAATATCTTCGCCCCATGCACGTAGTTCCCGACCCATGCGTCCTCGACCGACCAGTCTTGGGCGGCGAGCTCCTCGAGAAGACTCTCGCGGGCAAGGTCGGCTAGGTCGCCACGTTCGGCGGCGCTCATTTCTCGCCAGAGCTCCACCAACAGCGCCGCTGCAACGACCAACGGCCGACGCGCACGGTCCTCGCCGATGAGTGCCGCCACCTCTTCGTCGGTGGCATTCCGCGCGACCGACGCCGCAAGGCTGGCAACTGAACCCAACGCAAACGTGTAGGTGGACAGCACTTCCGGTATCAGCGTCACCTCGTCGGCTGCCACAACGAGCTCGGAGCGCAGGTCGGGGTCGTACGCCCTTGTATTCACTCGGGCCCACGGCCGGGCCCGCTCCAAGAGGGCGTTGTGGGCCGCCATCGCCTCAGCAAGAGCAGCACGAGCTTCGTCCGCCTGGCTGACAACCGGTTCCGGCACAGCCGGTGGCGGCGGCGGGTTCTCTCCACGAAGCGATGAGGCGAGCCCGCTGACCGCGGCACGCACTTCAGCAGCAGCGTCACTCAACCGGTCAGTGTCTTCGTACGGCGGTTCCCAAGGCCAGGCAGAGGCAGCAGCAAGGAGCTCGTCGACAGCACGTGCCACCCAGTCGCACCACGGAGCTGACCGCACCGACGTGTGACGGGCGGTCGCGATCTTCGCCAGGACGTCTTCGTACATCGGCTCCAACACCGCCCGCACCTCATCCAGCGCCGCAAGCACCGCTCGCTCGTGCTGCTGCCGCTCCATGTTCGACGGCTCGACGAACACACGATTACCCTCGTCGTCGTACGCGAGCATCATCGCGTTCGCCTCGGCGCGCGTTCTCCGCCAGGCCGCCGCAGCAGCTGCCGGCCCAGGTCGGGTGCTCACGGCCCTGAGTGCGTACAACTCTGCAGCCGCGACGACCGACGTCAGCAGCGGCGCCGCGATCGTCGGAGAGTCAAATGAGACCGCCAACACCTCAGCTGCCTCGTCTTCGTTGATCGGCCAACCATGACGACGGTCGAAGTACTCCTGAACCTGGCCGATCCGCCACTCCTGAAGCAACTCTGGCGAGAACCGCGCCTCGTGCTCATCAATCTCGTACGAGTGCGGGATGCACATCAAGAGCAGGTTCTCGACCGACCGGTTATCTTCCGATGACATCCCCGGCTTCCAGCGCGGCCCGCCCGGCTGCCGCGCATGAATGTGCGAGACCCGACTGTTCAGCACCGGTCGCGCAACGCCCGATTCTTGCCGGTACAGCCATTCCGGGCACTCCGGCTGTGCACAGGTGAACGCATGCGAGTACAACTCACGGATCGTCGCCAAAGTCGGCTTCGGGTGAGCAACTTCCTTCGGATCAGGCACACTCCATCCTGGCCCGTAGCCGAACGCAAACGCCAACCTTCACTACGCGCCGAGGTCAGCTTGAACGCATTCATGGGACGGTGGAGCCTCTACGAGCCGAACTAGTCCTCAAGGAGCGGGGACTAAGGCGACGAGCCACTCCAACCGTGCACGAAAGAGGAGCTCAGCGGCCGGCAGATAGGTCTGGATGAGGGTCCGAGTCTCGTATGGCAGTGCCCGAGGTATGCGCCACGGGTATCGCATTTGGTCGGGCCGTCGAGCGCCCAATGAGAACGCGACTTCCGCGGTCCTCCCGACAAGATCGTCGATGTCCGTCGCAACTGTTGCCAGCTCGCCCAGCGCGTCGCGGATGTCGCTCCATGTGTCTGCCTTTGTCGCTTCCGGGTCGGGATTGACGATCATGTTCGTGGCGCTCGTGTACGCGCAGGTGGTGTGGGTTGGCGTGAACCGTGTGGGAGCGACGTAGACGCATTCTTCGAGAAGCGCCCTGGCATCGCACAGAGCTTCGAGTTCCGCATAGGTGTGGCAAATCGGTGCGACGTACCGAACGAGCCCGAGGCCCGCCGTGCGCGTTTCCAGCTCCTCCAGCAGTTCGTGCTGAGGGAGACTGCCAATGTTGTCGGTTCGGTCCACGTGGAAGCGCCAGTAGGGGCCGCCGAGATCACCGAAGTAGGTCGCGTAAGGCCGGTGAAGGTAGTCCGAGCGCTTGAACTGGAGGAAGACATTCAGAGCCTTCGACGTCACGGCCGCTGTCGGGCTGAGATTCGGGTTCCATGCCGGTCTCGAAAGGCCAGGAAGCGGTGCGGAGTGCAGCAGGCCCCACATCGGATGAGCGTGGGGAAGCCATCCGCCCAGATCGAATCCGGCTTTCGCTTCAAGGACCTGACCGATGGGCGCCAGCTCAACGCCTGCAAGGTTTCTGTGCGTGAGGTCGTCCTGGAAGAAGACGGCGAACTGTGACTCCTCGAACTCTGGCCTCATGTCACCCTCCTGATCCCTTGCTGATGTGCTCGGTGTCCGTCTACCCGCCCCACGTGTGGAGTCGGCGGTTGTGCCCGTGAGCCGCGCAGAAGTCGTTGACTTCGTCGACGAGTTGTCGGCGTTCCCGATCGACCTCGTCTGCCGCGGGATGGGGGAGGAAGTTGCACGGCTGGAGGTTCCGCTTGATGATGCTCGCCATGCGACCGACGTGGGTATCGATGTCTTCGAGGATCTGAACGTACGGTGTGTCATAGAGCGAGATCGGCTTCGCCTGGATCCGAGTTCCGCGGACCTGGCCCTGGTTGATGATCTGCTTGACCTGCCGAAGTGCGTCGATCATGTCGTCGAAGTCGCCCTCGACATGGGTCATGTGCCGGATCGCATCGCGGTCGAGTACGCCGAGTACGACGTCGAAGCAGTGTCGGTCAGACTGCTCGGTGAACTGATGCCATGGAATGCTCTTTGCGAGCCGGTCGTCGAGCGCCCACAGTTGGGCCAGGTCGAGGTTCTCGAGATTCAGTAGCTTGCTCTGGGTGAAGAGCTCGGCCCAGGGTGCCAGCTTGCTCGACTTCTTGACGGACTTGATCCCGACGAAGATCAGCTGGTCGTATCGGGCGTCGAGTTTGTGTCGTTGGAAGGTGTCCTGGGTTTCGACGATCTTGTCGGTGTCGCAGGTCACGGTGACCTGGACGGCGAGGCGTCGTCCGACGTCGTGCAGGTCGATGGCGGGGAAATTGCGGTCAGGGAAGTTCGCCGAGGCAAGGTCCCACCCGTGAGTGAGGTTGAGGACCTCTCGGTAGAGCACTTCCAGAGCCGAGGTCACGTCGTTGAGACTGTGTGCGACTCGCCCCGAGACGTGGGATTCCAGCAGGCTCATTCGGTCCACGATCCGAGCCTTGACGACTGTCTCTTCCATACGGGTTCCTTGCTGTCTTCAGCGACCGCCGATCTGCCAGTCCTTAGGACCCGCTCGGTGGGGTCATGCCGCGGTGGTGATTTGCTTAGCGATACCGGCGTTGTTGTGTGTGGGGGTGAACTGCGTGCAGGTTGTGCCCCTCATCATGAGCTGGAGCCGGTCTCGTCTTTGACGGCATGGGCTTCACTCAAGTCGAACAGCGCTCCTTGATCGAGGCCCGAGCTGGTAGCGCTGGACGCTGGTTTAGGGTCGGCGACAGGGGCTGTGATCAAGTCGCTTACGTCGTTGGTGATGCCCTGATAGCTGCGGAGGAAAGCTGCAAGTGTACGGATCGCGACGGTCGTTTCCGGGTCGGCAAGTCGCAGCCGTGATGCTGCGTCGGCGGGCACGGTTCGTCCTCGGGCAAGGCGCTCATAGACGAGCAGGTCGAGTTGACGCGGGAGATCCGCGATGTTTGGGATGCGGCGAAGACGCAAAGCAAGTTCTGCGAGCGAGTCAGCCCAGTCCGGCGGCGATGGTTCAAACGCCCCAATGGCTTGGGCGCGAATAGTCGCTGGCGCGTTCGCAGCTGTCAACACACCGCTGATGTACTTGTCGATGTCGCGAGCGAGCACGCGCATCTTCTGCGCAGGGACAATTCCGTCAGCAAGTCGTTCCCGAAGATATGAGTTGAACGCATCCGAACTCATCGGCCGCACGTGACCGGCAATGGCGACGATGTTATATCCGAGAAGACTGACGGCTTCTGAGATTAGCCACCTCATGGCTAGATGGTCGTCGTCCTTCACGCCTGGTGTCCAGCGCTCCGCGAGCGTGCGGGCGAGCCCGAGAGTCTGCTTCGTGGCCGAGAACACGTCAAGAAACCATACGGTTGAGGTCAGGTATCGGTACGCGGATTCGAGGAATGGGTCGTTACGACTGATTGCCTGAACCGTCTTGCGCAACTGCATGGCACCGGCACCGTGAGCGCCGGTGTCTGCGACAGCTCGTAGATCGATGTCGTCTTCTCGTGCAGTGAGATCGGCGATGGACTGGACTGTCACATTCAGGTGCCGTCCGAGTTCTCGCACGCGAGAAGTCGGCGCTGCCTTGATCGTCAGCTCAGCTTGGTTGGCGCCGACCAGGTTCTGCAAACCACTGAGCCAGACGATACGGTCCAGGGGCTTTGGTGCGCTTCGCCCGCCGCTCTTGGACTCGCCGATGGTCTTGCGGACTTCCAGCGCGGGGCCAAATGCGGAGGCCAGCAGGTCCAAGTCCGTGACCTGGATCAATTCTGCACCGTAGTGGTTGGTCAGATCGATCCCGTATCGGCTGTAGTAGCCCTCCCAGAACCACACCTGTGCGGTTCTGGCCTCCAGCTCATCGCCGGAGGTTAGTTGGCTTGTCTTGGCGGTTGGCACTGCGCACCTCCTCCCGAAGTCTCAAGACGGCTGCTTCGGCGAGTTCGTTCGCTGCGGCATCGTCGGCTGGGTTCGCGCGCTCCTGTTCCGGATTGCTAAAGGTCCCAGGGGACTGAAGCAGTTTGATATCGGGTTCAATGGCGAGCGGTGTGCCGGACGACTTTTGCAACCAGCCGAGTCCTCCCTGGACGATCTCCTCCTTGACCAGCTCAAGGTATGCCCTGCCACCGGCGGTTTCATTCACCTTCACGATGCCGTGTGCCTCGAGCAAGTGGTAGTCCGTGCGGATGTTGCTGGCCGGGCCGACCGTGCCTCGGTTCAGCAGAGCACGCACCAGAACGACCGGGTCCATGATTCGGCCTCCGCCTCGTTCCGCTTTCTCGTGCCCGAAGAGCATGTGCGCGACGAAGAGCTTGCGCTGGTTTAGCGCCTCAGTCGTGACCAACTTGTCGTCATCAGACTCGAGAGCGGGAGAGAACACGTATGTCTGGGACCCGACAGATGCCGTTGATTTGACCGTTGCCGCCTGCACGAGGCCCACCTTCCTCGCCGCGGCGAACATCTGGGGTGATGTCCCGGTGACAGACGGCAGCGCCAAACCCGGAGATGCGGATGCTTGCTCACAGATCCCGATGAGTGCATCACGCTCTGCAGGCGGCAGGCTGCGCAGGAACCCTGCGATCGGAACTTGCCCGGTCTCCCAAACGTAGGGGTTGTAGACCACATACTCATTGAGGTCGGCGGACTTGATTCGCTTGTTCAGTCCGGCTGCGAGAGTGAGCTTGTACCCGGTCGTCGCGTCCCCCTCGGAGAAGCCACGACGGACCAGCTGGTCGAGATGCTGGTGCTCGGTCAAGGGAGCATAGGACGCGAGTTCTACCGAGTGCAGCACAACGAACTCAGCTTGTGAGGGCCGCAACTCCAGCAGCACACGATACGACTGCTCGATGAGGTTCCCTGTAACGCCCAAGTACTCCTGCACCCCGCTGACAAGCCCCTCGCCGTTCAGGGTGTAGTCAGCCACATTTGCAGCTTTCAACGCTGGCAGGACGACGTTATGGAGAGCTTGTCGGCCCAGGCCCGCTTGGTTTGCGAACATCTCGATCGCCGCGGGGGACAATGCCGCAGAAAAGCCGTGAACGCGCGATACGAAGTCCATGGCCGCGCCCGCGACAATCAGAGACTCCAGAGATGGTCTCGCGGTCTCAGGGATCACCCGCTCTGCCTGATGGATGCGCGTAACTGAACGCCCAAGCCTGCGATCCGAAGCGTTGACGGGATCGACGGTTGTCGACACAGGGCCACCTCCTCGCAGCATCAGGGTTTCTCTAACAACTTTAGGGCTGATCAGCCCTCTCCTTCGGCGCTCGCTGCTCTCGAACTTGTCGGGCTCTACTGGTCGCTCAGAGGCGGTGCGGGGAGGTGCGCCTATCGCAGCCACCGCCCGAGCGCACCAGCGTCGGTCGCGGACATGCAGAGTCGCCAGGTCAGGTTCACGTGCGGAGCGGAGTCTGAGTGGTGTCGGCTTGCTCTTCAGTTACCGATGCCGGCATACGAGGGAGAGGCCACAGCGACAAGCGTGTCGGCGACGCTCGAGAATCCGGCCAAAGCGACGCTTGAAAACTAGGCCACCCAGACCAGATTGGGTGGGTGATCTCATTGGAAGATTGGGCGTTGATTCGGCGGCTCGTCGCGGACGGTGTTCCGCAGCGGCAGGTGGCTCGCGATCTCGGGATCGCACGGGACACAGTGGCCGCCGCGGTGCGCTCGGAGCGGCCGCCGAAGTATGAGCGGGCGGCGCTTCCGACGTCGTTCTCGCCGTTTGAGGCGCGGGTGCGATCGTTGTTGGCGGAGCATCCGTCGTTGCCGGCGACGGTGATCGCGGAGCGGGTGGAGTGGTCCGGATCGATCACGTGGTTCCGAGAGAACGTGAGACGCCTGCGGCCTGAGCATCGCCCCGTTGACCCGGCGGATCGATTGACGTGGGCTCCGGGTGATGCGGCGCAGTGTGATCTGTGGTTCCCGCCGCGGAAGATCCCCGTCGAGGACGGCACCGCCGTGATGTTGCCGGTGCTGGTGATCGTCGCGGCGCATTCCCGGTTCGTGACGGCCCGGATGATCCCGACCCGCAAGACGGAGGATCTGCTGCTCGGGCACTGGGAACTCATCCAGCAGCTCGGCGCGGTTCCACGGCGGCTGATCTGGGACAACGAGTCCGGGATCGGGCAGCGCGGCCGCCTCGCCCAAGGAGTCGCGGCGTTCGCGGGGACGCTGGCGACGAAGGTCGTTCAGCTGAAGCCCTACGACCCGGAATCGAAGGGGATCGTCGAGCGCCGCAACGGCTGGTTCGAGACCTCGTTCCTGCCGGGCCGGACGTTCACCTCCCCGGCGGACTTCAACGCACAGCTGCAGGGCTGGCTCGAGAACGCGAACGCCAAGCTGGTCCGGACGATCAAAGCCCGACCCGTCGATCTGATCGGGCACGACCGAGCACGGATGCTGCCCTTGCCGCCGATCCCGCTGCAGCTCGGCTGGCGAGAACGAGTCCGCCTCGGCCGGGACTACTACGTTCGACTCGACGCATCGGACTACTCGGTTGACCCCGCAGCGATCGGACGGATCGTTGACATCACCGCGGACCTCGACCGGGTCCGGGTGAGGCTCGATGGCCGGGTCGTCGCGGACCACGCCCGCGTTTGGGCGCGCGGCTCCACGATCACCGACCCGGCACACGTTGAGGCGGCGAAGCGGTTGCGGCAGCAGTTCCAGGCGCCCCGGACGCCGCCGGTCGATGATCTGAGTCGGGATCTCGCGGACTATGACCGGGCGTTCGGGATCGAGGGAGTCGCCTGATGGCTGCGAAGCAGACCGACGCAACCAAGCAGATCACCTATCTCGCCGGCGCTTTGAAGGCGCCCCGGATCACCGAGGCCGCAACCCGGATGGCGGATCAGGCCAGGGACGCGGGCTGGTCGTTCGAGGACTACCTCGCCGCCGTCCTCGAACGCGAAGTCTCCGCCCGCAACGCTTCCGGCGCGGAACTCCGGATCAAAGCCGCCGGGTTCCCGAGCCGGAAGACCCTCGAGGACTTCGACTGGGACGCACAACCCGCCACCCGCCAACAGATCGCCGCGTTGGCTTCGGGCGGGTTCCTCCTCGAAGCGCAGAACGTCGTGCTCCTCGGCCCTCCCGGGACCGGGAAGACCCACCTCGCGACCGCGCTCGGGATCGTCGCGGCCCGCCACGGCCACCGGGTGTTGTTCGGGACCGCGACTGACTGGGTCACCCGACTCACCGAGTCGCACCGGCAAGGGAATCTGCCCCGCGAACTCGCACGGCTCCGCCGTTACGGGCTGATCATCGTCGACGAAGTCGGCTACCTGCCCTTTGAGCAAGACGCCGCCAACCTCTTCTTCCAGTTGGTGTCATCCCGCTACGAACACGCCTCACTGGTCCTCACCTCGAACCTGCCATTCTCGGGTTGGGGCGGGGTCTTCGGCGACCAAGCCGTCGCCGCCGCAATGATCGACCGCATCGTTCACCACGCCGACGTCCTCACGTTGAAAGGCGCCAGCTACCGGCTCCGCGGCAGAGGCATCGACAGCCTTCCCAGCATCAAGACACAAGATCCGGCAGACTGACAACACGAACAAGTGGCCTAGATTTCGCCCGTCGCTTTGGCCTGAATCTCAACCGTCGTCGACAAAGCGAGCGAGGATCGGGCCCAGAGCTCTCAGCGTCGTGGTCGCGAGGGACTCTGGCGGCCCTGGCAACGGCACGGAGCAAGTGACTGCGCCCGTTCTCAGATAGCCTGCGGATCACCCTGACCACCAAGCCGAAAGCGGGGGCATGCGAATGAGCCCATCAAGCTCGAAGGCGCGACGCTCTGCGCAGGCAGCGAAGGTGACTGCTCGTAGCGCCCAGAGTTCGGGCATCGTCAAGTGCTACGTCGAGCGGTTCGAGAACGCCGTTGGTGCACCGGACCTCCGCCTTCGTGAGAAGTCGACCAAGCGGCTCGTGAGGGTCTTGACGGGCAACCTGACGTTCGGGTTATTTGCACCGCTGTCGAACCTGTTGCAGGACTGCTACGTCCATGGAGGCGGGCTCGTCGAGCCACGGAGTCGCACGGAGTACATCGCCATCTCCGCGCCGATCGTGACGCAAAACGCTCAGGAGATCGCTGTCGCGTTCGAGGGTTTCTCGGTGAAGGTCCACATCGGAGCCGCGGACACCGCATCTCCTCCGACATCCGTGTGGGCATACATCGAGGAGTACCCCGTTGAGGACGGAGGTCTTGGCTTGCGTCTCCGGCAGAAGGTCACTGGTCGGAAGATCGAGATTTACGGCAAGAACCAGGACCATCTGCTCACGTTCCTCAGCAGTCCGCAGTTCACAGGTGCCCACAGCTACATGGCCAACCTTTACCAGAAGGACGGCTTCGCGGACTACGTGCTGGTCTCCGGGGGTACGGCAACAGACTCTTACGACGTGCTGCTCTTCAACGACGGCACCGAACTCACCTACCTCCTTGGCCCAACACCCGACACCGCATACCGGGATGCGTTCCGCGTGCTGACGGAGGAGTCAGCGCCGGAGGCGCACGCGCGTACCGCGCAGACGCACTTCGATAGCGGCCGGTACCGCGAGGCCGTGCTCTCCGCGCGACTCGCTGTCGAGACGGCGTGCGGCGGACGTGGACTCGATGTGAAGCGCCGGCTTGCCGATGCTCCCGCTGACATCACGACCGCGGCTGAAGCCCTGTACGGGAAGCGCCACGTGGCCGTCCATGAGGGCGAGACTCGAGTCGAACAGCCCGATGCCATACAGGCGATTCGCGCTATGCATCGAGTCCTCAGCCACCTGGAGTCGACGCCTTCCTGAGGGGCCGGTCGCTTCTCTGCGCTTGCGCGTCAAGGATGACAATGCGCGTCGGAGGAGCACCGTGTGATGATCGATGAAAAGCCCTGATCCAGAGGCTTATTCCGAGTGATGCATGTAGGGGGTATTGCAGCGAAGACCACGCTGCTCGGAGCCCTCATCGCCGCCGCACCGGCGCACCACCGCATCGTGACGGTCGAGGAGACGTTCGAGTTGAACGCGCAGGCCCCCGACCTCGTCGCGCTGCAGGGCCGTCAGCCCAGCCTCGAAGGGACCGGCGAGGTGTCGCTGCGCCGGCTCGTAAAGGAAGCGCTCCGCATGCGGCCGGACCGCCTCGTCGTCGGCGAGGTCCGCGATGCGGAGGCCCTCGACCTGCTGCTCGCCCTGAACACGGGCGTCCCGGGCGCCGCCACGATCCACGCGAACTCGGCGCCCGACGCGCTCCGCAAGCTCGGCTCGCTCCCGCTGCTGGCCGGGCGGAACATCGACCGTGACTTCCTCCTGCCCGCGATCGCCGCCTCGGTCGGTCTGGTCGTCCACTGCCGGCGGGATGCCGACGGTCGCCGCACCGTCGTCGAGATCGTCGCGCCGACCGGCCGAGTCGTCGACGGCGTGGTCGAGACCCGCACGCGCTTCGGAGGTGGTCCGGCATGACGGTCCTCCTCGGCATCACCCTCGCGGCGGGCATTCTGCTCGCCCTGTCACCGTGGCTCTGGCCACCGCGCGCGGGGGAGCCGGCGCCCGTGCCGCGCGATGCGGCATCCGCTCGTCTCCTGCAGAGCGCGGGATTCGGCCATGCGACGCCCGGGCACCTCGCGGCGGTGTCCTGTGCCGCGGCGGCGCTCTCGGGGGCGATCGTCTGGCTCGTCACCGCCCTGCCCGCGTTCGCGGCCGTCGCAGCCGTGGCGGGATTCTTCGCGCCCGCGGGGTGGCTGCGGGGTCGCACCCGCCGGCGTCAGAAGAGCCGCCGTCAGCTGTGGCCGGACGTGTGCGACCTCCTCGTCGCCTCGGTACGGTCCGGGATGTCGCTTCCCGACGCGGTCTCCGCGCTCGGCGAGGTCGGGCCGCCGCCGCTGCGCCCCGCGTTCGCGGCCTTCGCGTCGGACGTGTCGGCGTCGGGGCACTTCGATTCGAGCGTGTTGCGCCTCAAGGCCCGGCTGGCCGATCCGGTCGCCGACCGCATCATCGAGGCGCTCCGGATGGCCCGTCAGGTCGGCGGGACGGAGCTCACGAGCGTCCTCCGCGCCCTGTCCGCCTCGGTGCGGGCTGACGCGGCGCTGCGCGCCGAGATCGAAGCGCGTCAGTCGTGGATCCGCGGGGCCGCGGTGCTCGGCGTCGTCGCGCCGTGGATCATCCTCGGCCTGCTCGCCCTGCGCCCCGAAGGAGCGACGGCCTACAGCAGCCCCGAGGGCGTCGCGGTGATCCTGCTCGGCGCCGCCGTCTCGGTGGTCGCGTTCCGACTCATGGTCGGCATCGGACGCCTCCCGGAGCCTCGGAGGTGGTTCGCATGAACGCCCTGACGGAGCTCGCGCTCGCGATCGTGCTCGGCGGCGCCTTCGCGGCGGGTGTCGTGCTCGTCGCGACCCGCGTGCCACGGCTGGCGGCGCCCACGCTGTCGCGGCGCATCGCACCCTACCTCCGCGACATCGCCGACCCGCGCGGTCTGACCCCCCTCGAGTCCGCCGGGACGGACTGGCGCACGCGGCGCGATCGGTTCATGGCCGCGTTCGGGGGAGCCGCCCGTCTCGAGCAGCGGCTGCGGCAGGCCGGCTGGACGCAGGATGCGGCCGGGTTCCGTGCGCGGCAACTCACCTGGATCGTGGTGGGTGCGCTGGCGGGAGGGGCCGTCCTGGTCCTCCTGGCCCTCGTCGGCCGGATGAGTCCGGGAGCCGTCCTGCTTCCTCCGGTGGCCGGGGCGGCCGCGGCGGCCGTGCTGGATCTGCGGCTGACGTCGGCGGGGCACCGACGGCGGGCGCGCGTCGAGGAGGAGCTGCCGACGCTCCTCGAGTTCCTCTCGCTCTGTCTCGCCGCGGGCGAAGGCCTGCGCGACGCCCTCCGCCGCGTCGGGGAGAGCGGCTCGGGTGAGTTGACGGCGGAGATCCGCCGCGCCGTCCTCGACAGCGGAACCGGGTCGAACCTGTCGGACGCCCTCGTGGACCTTGGCCGGCGGCTCGACGTGCCGGCACTGTCGCGCGCGCTCGAGCACTTCGTCGCGGCCATCGACCGCGGTGCGCCGTTGGCGGGGGTCCTGCAGGCGCAGGCCGGCGACGCCCGCGAGGACGCAAAACGCTCGCTCATCGAACGCGCCGGCAAGAAGGAGATCGCGATGCTCTTCCCAAACAACATGGGGTTCCCACCTTGCCATACAAGACGAGATGCAACCCCGACTCAGAAGAGAGTTGACCCGGCTTGGGCGACGGCGCGCTGGGCTGCGACGTAGGGCAGGAAGATCGGCGGCAGGTTTGGCTTCTTGCCCGCCAGTAGATCGGCAGCCGTGATGATCTGCAGCCGGGGGTACGACTGGCCGTTGGCGGGGTGCGTCCACGAGCCTGAATGGTTGACCTCGTCCACCATGCCGCGCGTTGGCTCCTGCATGGTGATGAGCACGCCAAGCTCGGCCTTCTGGCGCTCCACGGTGCCGCGTAGGTCGCGCACCATCGCGGGGTTGAGCTGCTTGCCGCCCTTGACCGAAGCCAGCACGCGCCCGACATTCTTGGCGGTGCCATCCAGGGTGAACCGGGCTACACCGTCAATGCCCTTGTCACCGACCTGCTTCTCGTTGGGCTGAGCGTTGATCTGCGACACCGCCCAGCGCTCGAAGTCGAAGGGGTTGCGGTCGAACAGGGCTTGAGCACCGGCCAGGTCGCGCGGGATGCCGTTGACATCTATCTCGTTCATAACGCTCGGCCCGTATGTGTGGACAAGGCGCTTCACGATCAGGTCAATGGCGATGTAGGTAACGTCAATGCCGATCCACTGTCGCCCGAGCTTCTGCGCAGCGTCAACCGTGGTGCCGCAGCCGCAGAATGGGTCAAGCACCACGTCACCCGGCTCGGTGGAGGTCTCGATGATGCGCTCCAGCAGGGCGAGGGGCTTCTGCGTGGGGTAGCCAAGTGCCTCGGCGCTTGCTGCTTGCAGGTTGGGGATGTCATCCCAGAGCGATTGCACCGGGACACCCTTGCCCTCGTCCAGATATTGCTTGCGGTTCGGCACTGTCCCCGGCTTGGTTTGAACCACCATGCCAGCCTCGATCAGCTCGTCCATGCGCGCCTTGGAGTAACGCCAGTACCGGCTGACACCCATCACCTCGTAGTACGGGTTCCCCTTTGCGGCTCCACCTGGTCCGATCATCGAGATAAGCCGGTATCGCCGCCCAGTTTCCGGCTCGGTGAACTTATACGCGGTGTCGATGTACTCCTGCGAGTACGGCTTGAATTGCTGGTTGTAAGCCGATGTTGCAGTCTTGCCGTAGTACAGGATCACGTCGGTATTCGTGCCGTGCGCGCGCTGCCCTTGGCCGTGGTTGCCCTTGACCGTTGTGGCGCGCTTCCAGATGACCTCATTGCGGAAGTTCCGGGCGTCAAAGATCGCATCCAGCAGCACCTTGAGATATGCGCTCATCGTCGGGTCGCAGTGCAGCCAGATCGAGCCGTTGGGCTTGAGCACACGGTGCAGCTCCACCAGCCGGGGGGCCATGTTCACGAGATAGGCAAGGGCGTCGTTCTCACCGAGCAACGTGTGGAAGGCGGTCAGGGCTTCGGCAACCCTGGGCGGCAATGCCCCACTGATGTACTCGTCGTACTCAGCTTCGGTCTGGGGGGTCCACGTCCATGTGTCCTCGAAAGCCTGGATCTGTGCTGCCGCGCCTTGGGGGGTGTTCCCGTGCCTGGCGAAGATGACGTTGTAGTTGCGGGCGCTGTTGAAGGGCGGGTCCAGGTACACGAGATCGACCGACTCGCTGGGCAGCTTGCGCAGGACGTCGAGATTGTCGCCGTAGTACAGGTGATTCTGCTGCTTGTCGGTGCTCACTCTCCGAGCCTATGGGGCAGCGTCGGGCAAGCCGGGGCACCACGCGGGGCACGCTAGCCCGACTGAGTAGCCCCGCACTGGGCGCACCGCCAGACCGGCTCACCGTCCATCACGGCTGCCTCCATGCGGTGCAGACACTCCGGACAGTTCGGCGTGCTCAGTACCTCGTCGCGAAGCTGCCGTAGCTGCCTCTGCCGCGCTAGGTCATCCATCGAGCCAGCGTAAGGCAGCCGCCCAGAGACGCCAGTGCCGACCTGCACGCGGCAGCGCTGCCGAGTTCTGAGCGAGCGGGGTAAGCCATCGCTGCCGGTGCGTCCCACGTGGCAGTATCCATGTATGGGCATCTTCGACTCCATCGCACGCGGCTTCGGTAGCCTCCGCTCGCTATCGGACGCGGAGCTTGAAGAGGAGCGCGAGGCGTTGCGACTGCAGTACGTCGATTGCGGGGACGATATCGCCCGGGCTGACAGGCTCTACAACGAGCTGCACCGCTACGACGAAGAGATGACCCGCCGCGCCAATGAGGCCTACGAGCGCGAGAACCCGGATGCTACGACTCGGCACCGCGAGCACGGCTGGTATTTGCCGAACGACGACTAGACCGGGGAGCAGCGGGGCTACGCGCGGGGGAGCTAGAGCGACCGCTGGCGAGCGAACGGGCCGGGTCTGGCCCAGCATGTCGGGGACCCCCCTACCAGTCGGGCAGAGGGCTACCGGGGGTCGGCAGGCTGGGCTAGTCGTCGATGCGAGCGTAGGCTGCCTGCATCTCAGCCGTGATGTTGGTGCCCCACTGACGCACCTGGCTAAGCGTGGGCTGCCGTGCAGAGACGTGCTCGCTGAGGGCAGCTTCCCCGACGCGGGCAGCAGTCACTTCCCACGCCTCCGCGAGAGCGAAGGTGGCGTCCATGACGATGAAGACAGCCGTGTGAAAGTCGGTACTGCGGAACGCGCTGAACTTGCCCCCAGCCACGGTGCGCACCCCCATCGCCTTGACCTGGATGCGCTGGCCGGTAGGCGTCGTGATGTCGTGCGACTTGGTGCTGGTCGGCTCCAGCACGCCACCACGGGCCAGCCAGACGATGTGCTCGGCAATGTCCCCGAGGGGCTTGTTGTTCGTCCGCACCAGCTCGCGGCGCTGAAGCTCCTTCACAATGCTCGCTTCCAGCAGCAGCAGGCTGCGCACGGGCAGGGCGGTCAGGTCAGGCAGGTCGTTCATGTGGTTCTCCTCAGTGTTCATCATCGGGCCTTGCCGCAGCGGACGCCGCCGACCAGGCGGGGGAGCAGCCTCACGCCTTGGCGGCGACGTTGAGGTGACGGCTGAGTGCGGCCTTGCTGCCGTACGACTGGCCGCAGGTGCAGCCGTTGGCCTTGTTCGGGTCTGCGTCGTGCACGACCGGCACGCTAGCGTCCACGTGGCGCTGCTCGGCGATGACCACGCCTTCCTCGGTGGCGACGGTGCTGCCCTTGCTGGCGCGGGGCTTGCGCTCGGGCTTCGGGGCGCGCTTGGGCGGGGTGACGGTCCAGCCGTTGGGCAGGCTGCCCGCGTTGGCGATGGCCCGCTGGGTGAGCGCCTCCAGATCGCCGGCCTCGATGCTCTCCAGGAGTGCCTGGTAGGCCAGCGCCCGGATGCCCTTGAGTCGGGCACGCTGCACGCTGACACCGAACGTGTCAACGACCTGCTGGATGGCGGCTTCGATGGTCGCCAGGGCCTCGTCGGCAGCGGCCTGCTCAACGGTCTCGACGGGCTTCAGGGACTTGGTAGCGGTGCGCTTAGTAGCCATGATGTGGAACCTTTCGTGGGACTGATGTGCGGAACTTGACTCGAACGTGTGTTCGGTTAGTTGAACCATGCATCACCGTCCCGAGGGCATCCAAGACTGGGCCTCAATATCGTGACTCGGGCACCAGCAGCGGGCAGGCAAGTTCCAGGCGCAAGGCGGAGAGGCGCGTTTCCGGCTGTCCGCAGCGGACGCACAGAGACCCCCAGGCGACTAGCCCAGGGGTCTCTCGGTGGAGGCGTCAGGCGGCTGCTGCTGTGTCTCTGGTGGCCGACTGGTAGGCGCGGCGCACGGTGGACTCGTGCCACTCGGGCAGGCCCGTCGGGGACAGCACCCCGTCACCCATCAGGTCAGCCGCGATGCGCCCGAAGCTGCACCCCTGCTCACGGTCCAGCACGATGCGCCGCAGCACCGGGGCAGGGATGGCCGTGCGCCTGCCCAGCGGCAGCCCTCGGGCCTTGCGCGCTGCCAGTGCCTCCCGTGTGCGCGTGGCGATCAGGTCGCGCTCAAGCTCCGCGAAGGTGGCCAGCATGTTCGCCATCGCCCGTCCGCCAGGCGTGGTCAGGTCAAGCGCGTTGTCCAGGACCACCAGCGCCCAGCCCTGCGTGATCGCGCTGTCGATGATTGCCGACGCATGCCGCACCGAGCGCGCCAGCCTGTCCAGCTTGGCCACCATCAGCCCGTCGAACTGGCCCGCGTGTAGCAGCTCCAGCCCACGGCGCAACTCGGGGTTGACGTGCTTGCCGCTGCACCCCAGGTCCTGGAACAGCTCGTAGGTCCAGCCCCGGCGCATGCACTCGGCGGCGATAGCTGCCTGCTGGGCCTCAACCCCCAGGCCCGAGCGCTGCTGCTCTTCGGTGGACACACGGACGTAGGCCAGCATGTGCTTCCGCTCGCCGGTCATGCTTCCGCCCCTGCCCAGTTGCCCCGGCTGGCCGACCGCAGTCGGTGGCAGTTGGCGCACACCGCCTCGCACTTGGCGATCTCTTCGCGGAGCTGCTGCTCGGTGTAGCTGGCAGGGTTCTGCACCATGACCGACAGTGCTGCCAGCTTGGTGAACTCGGGAAGATGGTCCAGGTCCATGACGATGGTGGGGTACTGCACACCGCAGTCCGCGCACGGGACCGCCTTGGCAGCATCAACGATGCCCCGGTACTTGGCCTTGAGCCCGTCGCTGCGAGTGCGCGTGCACATGATGCACCAGCCGCCCCCCGGCTGCCTGTTGTCCGGCGTCAGCGCGTGGCCCTCAGCGCAGTAGTCCGGACCGTCCCAGGCAGCCGCAGCGGGGTCGTAGGCGATGCCCTTCTTGGTGAGCAGCGTGGCCAGGCTGGCGCGGGACTTGGCCGACCGTGGCATGGCAGCGAACGCGGCAGCCGGTGTGACCGTGCCAGCAGCGACAGCGCCTGCGACCGCGTGCAGGTGCCGCATGCTGTGTCCTGGCAGGTAGTAGCTGATGCCCATCGGCGCACCGCAGCCGCACAAGCACGAACGAGACGCGGGCTGCACTGTGCTCATGATGCTGCCTCCTTGGTCCGGTCGTAGATGTCACCCTCCACGTGCTCCATTCTGGCCCCGGTGCGGGGATGCCGTGCGATGTAGACGTAGCTGCCTTCAACGAAGCGCAGTCCCCAGCCCGCGTCGTGCAGCGCGTCGGCCAGGTCGTCATCGGCACCGCCGGGGAAGAACGCGTCGCCGCTGCTTGGCGGCTCGAACGCGTCCAGGATGGCCTTCAGCTTGGCGAACGTGTCAGGGCGCTCGTGCCGCACGCGGGCCAGGGTGGCGTCGTACTTGGCCCAGTAGTTTTCCAGGCTCATGAGAAGAGCCCCATGCGCTGCTCGATGTGGGCGATGATGCCGCCTGGCTCGTAGTCGTCGTCCAACTCCTGCTGGATGCGCTGGCGGGCCTCGTCGGCGCTGGTGGCCACCACGTCGATCTCTTCGATGCTGTCGGGGTAGCCAGGGTTCGCGAAGCGGATGAAGCCGGTGTATGTACTCATCGCTGGCTTCCCAGGGCGAGGGCCAGCCGCAGCAGCGCCTCGCGGAACGAGGGTTCCGGGGCGGGCTGGATGACGGGCTGTATCTGGCTTGCGACGTGCGTGCTTGCCGGGGCAGGGGTGCTCATGTTGTCTCCTTGGGTTGTGGAACCGGGGCGGATACGTGCGCTAGCGCCTTCCGCCTGGCCAGTACCCTCGCGCGCTGCTCGGGACATTCGCAAGTGTGTTCGATTGAGGGTGCTCGCGCTTGGCTGCTGGTGCTGGCTGATGCAGCGGGGGAGCGCGGGGCGGGTCGTCGGCTAGATCGGGCCTAGACGCCCGTCTGCCCGAACGGCAGGGGCAGGCCGAGAGGGCAGGTCGGCCAAAGACCCCCCGCTCGTGGCAGGGGGTCTAGGGGCGCGGGGTTACCAGGCCCGCACTTGGGCGGCAGGTAGAAAGGAGTCAGGAAAGACCCTGCCGCCCCGTCTGTGGGATTAGCCGTTGGCGTCCGGAGCCTGGTAGGCGGCACCGTTGGCCATGTTGTACCCGACGCCGCTGGTGTAGCCCTCCACCCAGGTCAGCGCCTCGGCGATGCCGCTGGTGTCGGGGTGGGCAGCCTGCCAGGCCTCGGCAGCGTTGATCCAGCCGTTGTTGCGGGCCTTGGTGCCGATCGCGTGGGCCATCGTGTCGTCGCCGGTCGCCACGGCATCGGCCAGCACAGCGAGGGCTTCCTTCTCGTCGGCCACCTTGCGGGCACGGTCGGCAGCGTCACGGCGGAGCATGATGCTGTTCGCGTCCTGCGGAAGGTTGCCACGCAGCTCCTTCGCCAGGCTGGCCTTGAGGCCGTCCACGTAGGACCGCTGCTCACCGAGGATGCCCTGGATCTTGGCGACGGTCTGCTCCAGCAGGCGTGCGGCGTCCTCCTCCTGGGCCTCGGCGCTCAGCCGCGTGTCTTCCATGATGGCCTTGCGACCGTCGTAGTACTCCTGACGGGCTGCACGGGCGCGGCTGTGGAAGGCCTCGTGGCTTGCGATGACGTCGTTCTGCACGGAGAGAGGGGTGCGCTTGCTCATGATGTGTGTTCCTTACTGGTTTGTGATGGGTGCCGGGGAGACCGCCCCGGCGTCGGTGGTCTTGCGGGTGATGCGTGGCGTGCGCCCGTACTTGCGGCCTGCCCAGTAGCCCGCCTGCACCTTGGCGGCCGTGGCGTAGGCGTGACACTGGGCCAGCACGTCGCACGAGGCGCACAAGCTGCCCATCAGGGCGAGGTCATCCGGGGTCAGGCGCTCGTCCGTCGTGTACAGCGGGTCGCCCTTGCAAGGCGGGTCGTACTCCTGCAGAGCGTCGTCCAGGGCTGTCCACGCAGCTTCGGCCGTCATCAGGGCAGCCGGTAGCCGTGCATGCGCTGCACGACCGTGACGTTGGACGCGGCTTCCACGTGGCGCGTGACGGGCACCGAGCGGACCTCGCCCGCCTTGCGTCCGTAGTGCAGCAGCCCCTTGATGACGCGGCGACTGACGCCGGTCTTGTGGACGACCTCGCTGACGGTGAACGTGCCCTTGGCCAGCAGCGCGCTGATCTTGCGCCAGTCGTTGTCCAGCCGGTGCGTGCTGCCGTTGCCCTGGAAGAAGACGAGGTAGGGGTTGTCTTCCGGTGTCGGGTCGGGGGTGGTCATGATGTGTGTCCTTTAGGGTTTTTTCTGGAGGCGCGGCAGGTCACGCTCTCCGGGGCGGGCTGTGCACCGCTGCTGCTGCTTCGGCTCGTCCATGGGTGCTGCTCGGTACTCGGCCGCACAGCCGCAGAGGTTTCGCTCACGACGTCACCCCGTTCAGCCGGGGGCAGGTGTCCGCATGGAAGACGTGCAGGTGGTGAATGCCGTACTCGTCCACTTCCAGGCGCTGGGTGCTGTCGCAGTCGGGGCACCTGTACGAGTTGGCGTACTGCACCGCCTGAGGATCAGTGCGCCCCGCCTTAGCTGCTGCTCGGCGCTGCTGTCGGTTCATCACTGATCACCTCTTGCCTGCCGGTCACCGGCACGGCCATTCACCGTGCACTGGCACCCAAGGGTGTGTGCCGTGTGGCGGCGAAAGGGGGACGGGGAAGTGTTTTTCCTCGGGATTACGCGGTTCTCGGCCACGGCGTTCGGCGGCTGACGACGGTGAACGACCCCGGTGAAGCTGTTCATGACTGCTCCGCCTTCCGGTACTTGGTGCCGTTGCCCTTGCCCGTGCGGACGACCGCGCCCGCGCCGATGAGCTTCTTCATGGCGGTCTCGTAGCGCTCGTCGGACCACGCTCCGGAGGGGTCGTCCCAGCCCTCGGCGAAGTCCGCGCGCTTGTGCTCTTCGCCGTCCGCGAGCACCGCCAGGATGTGCGCCTGGTAGGGGTCGTGTGTCATGGCCAGGCGCACGGCCACCTTCGACGGCCCCACGTCCTCCAGGTGCCAGCCGGGGATCGTCGCGGTCGCAGCGTTGCGCTGCTTGCCCCCACGGCTGAACTCGGTGCTCATGACGAACGTGCTGTTCGGCTCGGTTGCCTCGTCCTTGCGCGGCTTGGACGGCACCAGCATCAGCACCGTGTCAACGTCGGCCCAGAGCGCCTTCGCCCCACGCAGCAGCCCTCCGGCGTTCGCGTGATGCATGATGATGACGGTGCAGCCCGGACGAGCGCGCCGGATGCGCACGGCTGCCTTGACAGCAGTGGCCATCTGCACGTTGTCGTTCTCGTTGAGCAGCCCGCCAAGCTGGCTGAGCGTGTCGATGACGAGCACGTCGATGGCCTTGCGCACGACGGTGACGCACATGCGCTGCACGTCTGCCGGGTCGGACAGGTTGAAGTCCTCGCCGTCGTACACCAGGTAGTCGTGCCTGGGCACGGTGCGCCCGTTGTACTGCTCCCACGCAGCTACGCGGTCAGGGAAGTACTCCGACCCCTCAGCGATCAGGTAGCCCACGCGGCCCTGGACCACGTCGCGCCCCTCCCACGGCAGGCCGAGGGCGATGTGTGCTGTCAGGTCAACGCCGACGAAGGTCTTGCCGATGTTGGTCGGCCCGCCGATGACGCAGACGGAGCTCTCAGAGATGAGGCCTGCGATCTTCCACTTGGGCTTGGGGCGGGCGCGCAGCTTGTCGAGCGTCATCATCGGGTAGCCGGTAGTGGACGGGTCGGCGTCAGGTTCCGCCTCGGCGTGCAGCGTGCTCCACTCCGCCTCCAGCGCGGCTTCCTGCTCCACCTGGCGGCGTGCCCGGTGCTGGCCCCGCAAGAGCGGCAGCATCCGCTGATACTCGCGCTCCTCGGCTTCTTCGGGCGTCTCGGTGCCGTCCTCGGTTGACGGTGCAGGGGTGGTCATGCTGATGCCTTTCTTACGGACTCGACGATGCGTCGGGCCTCCTGTGGTGTGAAGCCGAGGTCTTCCGCCGCCTCGATGAGCTTGCGAAGCTGCCGCTCGGGCACCTGCTGTTCGATGGCCCTACGCACCGCCCAGTGATAGGCGTCGTGCCGCTGGCCCTTGGGCTGCTTGCGCACGTAGCTGATGAGGCCGCCGACGTCCTGGCTGTTGCCGCTCCGGCGCGGGCTGTACACCGTGGGCTGGATCAGGCTGATGACCTGGCGGGGCAGGCGGGCCACGGGCACGTCAGCGCCCCACCTGTACGGCTGGCCGGTGTCGGGGTGGATGCTGGGCGGCATCACGACCTGACCGTTGGACAGCACGTCGATGCCCTCGGGCATGCGCACCTTGGTCGTCTTCGGGAACGGGCGCAGGTAGTGCAGGTGCACGCTGCCGTCACCACGGCCTGAGTAGATGCTCAGCGTCGGGGGCATGCGCACCTTGGCCAAGTCCTCCAGGGCTGCAAGGCTGCCGCCATTGTGCGGGTCGATGTCGATGACGACGTGGTTGTCCGGGATTACCGCGCCGACGTTGAAGTCCTGCTCGGCCCACCACTGGCGGATCGTGGCCTTGTCAGTAGTGGCCAGGTTCATCCAGTCGGTCAGGAAGGGCTTCTTGCCGTTCAGCGGCAGCACGCGCCAGCCCGCAGCAGCCAGCCGCAGCGCAGCACGGACAGGCACGCTCACGGCTGCACCCCGTCTCCAGTGGGCAGGCGGAAGGCGCTAACGGCCCTTTCCGACGGGCGAACACGACGCATGATGTCCTCCACCCAGCTCTGCCCCAGCAGCACGTCAAGCTGAGCGGCCTCGTCCCAGGGGAGGTCCGGGGTTGCCGACAGCTTGGTGTGCACGGCCTTGAGCGCCACGGCAGCCGCCACGCGCACGCGGGCCTCGGCTACGGGGGACCAGGTGGCAGGGTCGCCAGCAGCAGCCAGGGCAGGGTCCATGCGGCGCAGCACGTCAGCCGGGATGGTGCCGTCACCGAGGAGCGCGCGCACCGGCCTACGTGGGGCACTCACGACTCGTCCTCGATGTCAGTCTCGATGACCGCGTACAGCCGGGGCACCGCAGCCGAGTCGGGCACGAAGTACATGACGCTGTCGCAGCGGTCACACTTGGGGAAGGTGGGGTCGGTCTGGATGCCCTCGCCCGTGTGGCGCTCCCACAGCGCCTCCAGGCCAGTGCGCAGTCCTGCCTCGTCGGGCCAGGATGCGAAGTCGTAGTTGAACGACCCGCCGACGCTGTAGATGTGGATGTAGCCCCAGCCCTGGGCCTGGGTGTCGGAAAGGTTCACCCCGCGTGCAGCCCACGGCTCGAACCAGCGCAGCTCGGGACCACGCTTGAGGACGTTGGCAGCCTCGGTCTCGGTGAGCCGCTTCTTGCTGGGGTAGTTGACCTTGACGTGCTTGCTCACCGGGAACCACCCCGCAGCAGTGCAGTCAGCCGGTGGATTTGCTGGTTGTTGAGCGGGGGCGCAGCAGCCAGCGCCTTGTCGATGGCGTCAGCGATCTTGGCTTCGGCCAGGTTGCGCCGGGCGATGGCCTCGCGCTCGGGGTCCTTGAGGCGTACAGCGACGGCCACGGGGCCAGCCGCCTGATGCGGGGTGAGTGGTGTGTCAGCCACGGGAGCATTCCTTCTGCGGAGTAGGTACTCCGGCAGGGAGCTCGACCGTCGGTCTAGGCACCGGGATATATACGCGTCGTAGCGCGTCGTACCGGCTGTGATGCCCTCGTGACCCTGACTTATATGCCGCCGGTCACCAGCGGTGTGAAGTTGTGTGGTGGCTAGACCGTGATGGGCTTGCCGTTGGCAGTCTCCAGCAGGTGCTGAAGCTTGTCGGGGTCGATCCTAACGCGACGGCCGCACGGGCAGGCGAACACCGGGCGAGCCTCCATCTGGATGCCCTTGGGGCCAGCGCTCACGAAGATGTCGGTGCCGTGCCGGTCGGCGCGCTCCCATCCATCCTCGACCCGCTGGTAGCGGGCCAGGCGTCGCTGCTGGTGCGGCTGCTGGGCTGTGCCCCTGCAGACTACCTTGACGACGAATGGGATGTTTGGCATGCCCCTAGCCTGCCACACCTGGCGGGGAGACCGCTATTGGAAACCCCTGGTCAAACGACTATTCCAATAGTCCCCGCAGCGTGGAGAAGGCCAGACCAGTCGGCAAGTTTGCGGGGCAGCAGGTGTGCGCAAACTGCCCCCAAGAAACTTCTGCCCCTCGGCGTGTTGACCGGCTGCCTGCCGACCGCAGCGCCCATCTGCCCGACTGGGGGTGCCGTGGGGTAGCCCAAGGTCGGCGGGGAGCGCCCGGTCGCCCGTGGTCGGGTACAGCTCCGCGCTGCTACGAGCGCCAGTCGATGCGGATCAGGTCGGGGTCGAAGGTGCGCCCGCTACCACTGGGCAGGATCACCACGCTCACCAGCGCCGCGATGATGGCCCGGCGAGTGTCAATGTGCAGCCCCGCCCAGGTCTCGCGGGCAAGTGGCCCCACCACGTCGACCGGCACGCGCGCAGGCATGGATTCAGCGATGACGCGCTCGTGCCCTGCACGGTCAGCCCGCAGCTTCTCAGTGATGCGCCGTAGCTGGTCGCCGGTGAGCACTCCGTCAGCGAACTGATCGGCAGCCGTAGCCAGGCGGGCATCAATCGCGTCCATGGCGTCGCGCGCCTGCTTGGCGGCACCGGCATCGCCTCGGCTGAATAGCTGGGCTGCATCGGGCTGCTCCAGACGGCGCAGGATCACCTCGGTCACGAACTCGTCCACCTGCTGCTGCTTGCGCCGCACGCGGTGACACGCCACGCACACGTAGCTCGGTGGCTGGCGCTTAGTGCCGCCCGACTTGGTGGTCGTCATCCGGCCGGGGGCACGCACCATGCGCCCACCACACAGCACCGGCTCACCAGCAGCGTCAACGGTGCCGTCGCACCGGCCACACACCGCCAAGCCCGACAGCAGATGGACAGGCGTGCGGCCCCCGGTGCCCTGGGCGCGGCTCGGGTCCGATAGCAGCGCCTCCAGGCGAGCGTGCGTGTCTTCGTCCAGGATCGGCGGATGCATCTCGGGGTTGAACCTGCCGATCACCTTGCCCCGGTGCGTGCGCAGCCCCGCCAGCGACGGACGCCGCACAAGCTGCCGCAGCGTGACGCCCTGCCAGGGGATCGGCGGGGGTGGGGGAGTGCCCGTCTTCTCGGCCTGCCGTGCTTGCTCGCCAGTGCGCGGCGAGGTGATGCCCCGATTGTTGAAGTCGGTAGCGATGCTTCGCAGCGAGTGGCCGTCGAGCACGCGGCGCGCTGCCTCGCGGATGATCGCAGCTTCGGCCTCCACGACCACGTCTCGCCCATCCTTGCGCCGGTAGCCGTAGCCAGGGCGCACGGTGGGCATGCCGTCAGCCGCGCGGGCATCGCTGGCGGCACGCTGACGCCGCGCCTTGCGCTTGGACTCAATGCGGCCCATTGCAGCCCGGATCGTGGACATGAACTCGCCGCTATCGGTGGCTGGGTCCACGTACCCATCACGCGCCGTGTCCCACACGACACCGGCTACCTCGCACGCGGCATGCAGCTCCAGCTTCTCCTCAACGTTGCGGGCAAGGCGCTCCTCTTCCGTGGCCACGATCACCTGGAACACCCCAGCCTCAGCGTCGGCCAGCATGCGCTCAAAGTCCGGCCGCACCTTGTGGCCCAGCGCACTGATGCCGTCGTCGGTGTACCTAGCGACAATGCGATAGCCCCGTGCAGCCGCGTGGGCCTCGTTCTGTACGTGCTGGTCAGCCACCTTGTCGCGGGCGCTGACCTTCTCGCTAATGCGCGCGTAGCTGGCTGCTGGTTTGGAAGGCATGCGGAAAGGTTACTACCCGTTGCTGTGTCCGATCGTCTTCCTGCTGCTGCCGATGAGCGTCCTCTTCGCCGTCTTCCCCGGCATCGTCATGCTGCGGCTCGGGGTCGGCTGATACCTGACCGAAAGGAGAACATCATGATCCGTTCCACTCTGTCCCGTTTGCGCACCGCCTGGGGTGCCGTGCTCGGGGACGTCCGCGACGACGATCGGGGCGACGTGCCCGGCTGGGTGCTGATCACCCTCATGACCGCCGGACTGCAAGAAAAAACATAGATAGGGTCTTTCTCGTCCGAGCTCCGGGACCGCGCGTTCAGAGATAGAAGCCAGAGGGCCCTCGTGCGAGGCCTAAGCGCCGTGCTTCTCGCTCGATTGCAGCGCCGAGCTCGGCGCTGAGCGCATAAACCCAGGCCACGGAATCCTCACGGGCGAT
This sequence comes from Microbacterium sp. ARD31, assembly GCF_031844425.1. Classification (NCBI taxonomy): domain Bacteria; kingdom Bacillati; phylum Actinomycetota; class Actinomycetes; order Micrococcales; family Microbacteriaceae; genus Microbacterium; species Microbacterium sp. ARD31. The sequence continues at coordinate 594,553 of NZ_JAUZVE010000001.1, read as the reverse complement.
GTAGTCGGTGAGGAACGGGTGCGGGAACTCGGTTTGTGGGTGGAAGGTCTTATTGCGGAACAGCTCAAGGGGCCGTCGCCACTCGTCAAGAAGTTCGGGTCGCAGGTTGATCTCGATGTCGAGGTCCCGGCATCCCTCGAGCACCACTTGCACGGTCGAGTACCAGAGGCTCATCCAGGCGAAGAACTCCGGATCCTCGGGATCACCGCGACCTTGCCGCTCTGGGTCGACGTGAGTGTCCCAGTGGTGGTGGAACGCTTTCCGCACGAGGTGAGCGTTGAGTCGGTATCGCTCAAGCGATCGAATCTGTCCTGCGGTGGGTTGGGCGGTCATGGACGTGAACCTAGCGCTGTCGTTCGGTTTCGTCGATCGCGCCGATCCATACCCAGCAGCGGTGCTCCTGCCCGTCGACGGTGAAGGTGATTCCGACAGCAGACGGTGTCCAGCGTGCGGCGACGGCATCCACGCGCACGGGCGTTTCACCGAATCGCACCCACGCCTTCACCCTTCGGCGCGGCTTCGGGTCGACGGTGAGCGGCACCTCGGCGAGGCGAAGCTCGTCAGGCGTGAGCGACTGCAGGGGTGCGGTCCGCTGGATCACTGCGCCCCCGGCTGCCTCACCTCGAGGTAGTCGGGGGCTGTTCCGCGTTACCCGTCGAATCACCGCTTCGTCAGTATGCTTCCGTCATGAAACACGGGGGCCTGGCCATCACAACTCTCGCCATCGCGAGCATCGCACTCACCGGCTGCACAAGCGACGACACACTCGCCACAGCATGCGAAGAGAATACCGACATCACCCTCGAGATCACCGGGCTCATGGGGGACGTGGGGGCAGTCGACGCCGGCGCGGAGATCGCTGGCGCACGACTGGGTGAGCTCGCCGACGAACTCCGCGACATCACCGGCCCCGCAGAGTTCAAGCAGCTCAATGACGAGATGGCTGACATCATCTCAGGGTTCGGCAACGTGTACATCGATGCGGGCAAGGCAGTGGCTGCGAAAGACACCGACGGGATGACAGAGGCCGCGGACTCGATGGGTGATCTGCGCGCGCGCTTCGCTGTCCTCAGCCCGAAGCTCATCGAGGCTTGCGGAGGGTAACCCTGAAGACCTCTTGCGGCCATCGGAGCGGGGGACGCAGGCAGTGATCCAGCCCTCGGCTGGCATCTTCGGGTGCTGGTCGAGGGCTGTTCCGCGTTTCACGTCGCCACTAGGCTCGGCTCACATCGAGGGGGAGACGCATGGCTTTGAAGAGGAAGATCACCGACCGCGCCTGGGAGTCGATCGAGGTGGGCCGCAACATCACCCTGATCGCTCGAGCGGATCAGTTCGCGCCGAGGCTGGACCTCGGCGGCAGCCCTGCCGCCGAGGGCGAGGTCATGAACGGCAACGTGATCCACAAGCGAGCCGAGTACATCGTGCTTGAGGACGTTCACTCGTTCGTGGTGCAGCGCGACGAAGTGCACAAGGTCGTGCTGCACTAGCAGCCCGCTGTACCCCGCTCGTGGCACGATCGGCGCATGAGCGACTGGCATCCGATGCTCGCTGCGGAGGAAGGCCCTCCCGGCACCTGGGTCATGGTCGCCCCGTTCGGGGAACAGTACGGGCGTGTGGAGATCCGCCGGCAGGGTGACCGTGTCTTCTACCGCGCCTTACACCGCGACCGTGAACTCATCGAGTGCAGCACGCTCCGGGCGGCGACGATGCTCATCCACCGCGCGTACATCGCAACCCTGTCCCCAGGCCCACCACCAGGCGGGATCTACCCAGACCTGAAGGGCATCATTGACGGGTGACCAGTGACGAGTTCGACGACGCCACTCAGCCGTCGTGCCCACTCTGCGGGACCGTCCTCCGCGAGGTCGACGGTGGGTACGAGTGCGGGTGGGACGGGAAACGCATCGACGTTCCCTGGGTTGAACGGCCGACCAGCGGAGACGACCTACGCGGGATCCACGGGTGACGCCGGCGGAACCACCGCCGCACCGACAACCCGCTTCAGAAGGTGCATGACACCGTCGAGGACGATCGCACCCACCGACGCCACGATGCCCACGATCATCAGGATGTCAGCCCACGCACCGAGCCCCACCTTCAGCGCGATATCGGAGTCACGTGAGTACTCCCAGATGTCGATGTTCCCCGACCACACCGCGAAGATGATCGCCGCGATCAGGGACAGGCCGCCGACGATCCCCAGGAATACCAGCTGCGGTACGGGCGCGTCGATATCAGTGGGACGGGCGGGTGGTTGGCCGCTGTCGAAGTAGCTCATGTCGGCAACATAGCGCGTCCAACCACCTGATCAGAGGGACGACCCCTACCCCTCGACGAGGTCGCCGACGCGGTCCTCACCCACCCGATAGGCGCGCAGCCCGCCGCCCTGATCCCGCGCCATCCCGCTCGGCCAGACGTCGGCCTGCGCACCGACGACGCCGATGCGCCAGCCCCGCGGCTCGAGGTGCTCGCGAACCCGGCACAGAGCCTCGAAGGCGTCATCGGCGACCTCTTCGATCGTCTCGACGGCGTCGGAGGACAGCGAGACGGCGTAGCGCCACCCCTCCCGGCGCCAGGTGAGGCTCGCGCGGACCGTGAGGTCGCCCCGACGCATCGCGATCGCCGTCGTGTCGCTGGTCATGGGCGGCGGTCCACGTGCGGCAGGAAACGCGGCAACCAGCGCACGAAGGCGACGGCACCCAGCAAGCCGATCAGACCGACCGCCCCGGCGGCGAACGACAGGGACGAGATCGCGGTGATGCCGGTCACGATCAGCGGGGTCGTGGCACCACCGGCATCCGTCAACGTCCGCCAGGACCCGAGGAAGGGAGCGGGATCGTCCTTGGGAGCGAGGTCCGCACCGATGGTGAGGAGGATGCCGCTGGACAACCCGTTCCCGACGCCGAGGACGGCGGCGAACATCGCGAACCACATCTCGGCGGACGCTCCGTCGTGGGTGACGGAGAGGGCGAGGAAGCCGCTGCCCATCAGGATCATCGCCGGCAGCGCGGCCCAGAGGCGTCCGAAGCGGTCCATGACCTGGCCGCTCGCATAGAAGAGGGCGAAGTCGAGCGCCCCGGAGATGCCGACGACGAGCGCGATCGTCTGCGCGTCGAGGCCGATCGACACGCCCCACAGGGGCAGCACCACCTGACGGGCCGACCGCACGGCCGACAGGCACGCCGCTGCGAGTCCCACGCGCGAGAGCACCCCCCGGTGCCGCCACATCGTCCGGAACACGCCGATGCGCTCGGCCACCGGGATCGATCCCGTCACCGGCTCGCCCGAGTCCTCGGCGTCGAGGCTGTGCACGGGCTGCGCGACGAACTGCTTCTCCGGATCGGGACCGACCGTGACGAGGACGATGAGGGCCGCGAGGCAGACGGCGAAGAACCAGATGGTCGCCCGCTCGTCGCCGAACAATCCGATGAGCGCGGCGGCGATGAACGGGCCGGTGAACATGCCGAGCCGGAACGTGCCGCCCAGCAGCGAGAGGGCGCGAGCGCGGAACAGCACCGGCACACGCGTCGTCATGAAGGAGTGCCGCGCCAAACCGAACGCCGCGGCGCAGAACCCGATGAGGAAGACGGCGCCGGCGAACACGGGCAGCGACGGCAGGAGCGCGGCCGTCAGGGAGACCACGAGGGCGAGGGCTCCCGCGGCGATCATCGTGGCCCGTTCGCCGACGCGCGCGACGGCCCAGCCGGCGGGGAGGTTCCCGATGAGCTGGCCCACGACGAGCATCGACGCGATCAGCGCCGAGAGGGCGACGTCGGCGCCGAGGGAGCCGGCGAGACTCGGGATGAGGGGGAGGACCGCACCCTCGCCGATGGCGAACAGGACGGTCGGTGCATAGACCATGGGGCCGAATCGCCAGAGCACATCTCGAACAGCGGGGGAGTCGGGGCGGTCGGTCATCCCCATCCACGTTACTCTGGAGTGTCATGCTTGAATTCGATCCGTCTGCGGACATCCAGGCCCTCCGTTCCACCTTCGGTGAGATCAAGGCGGTCGTCGACGTCGACGCTCTCTCCGCCGAGATCGCCCGTCTGTCCGAAGAGGCGGGCGCCCCCGACCTCTGGGACGACGTCGAGAAAGCACAGAAGGTCACCAGCGCCCTCAGCCACCGCCAGTCCGAGCTCAAGCGCGTCACCGAGGTGGAGCAGCGGCTCGACGACCTCGAGGTGCTCGTCGAGCTCGCGCAGGAGATGGACGACGAGGACTCCGCCGAGGAGGCCCGTCGGGAGATCGCCGACCTCGAGAAGGTCATCAGCCAGCTCGAGGTGCAGACGCTCCTCGACGGCGAGTACGACGACCGTGGGGCGGTCGTCACGATCCGCTCCGGCGCCGGCGGCGACGATGCCACCGACTTCGCCGAGATGCTCATGCGCATGTACCTGCGCTGGGCCGAACGCCACAAGTACCCCGTCAAGGTGATGGACACGTCCTACGCCGAGGGCGCCGGGATCAAGTCCGCCACCTTCGAAGTGGATGCGCCGTACGCGTATGGCACGCTCTCGGTCGAGGCGGGCACCCACCGCCTCGCGCGGATCAGCCCCTTCGGCTCGGCCGACAAGCGCCAGACGAGCTTCGCCGCCGTCGAGGTGATCCCCGTCATGGAGGAGGCCCAGGAGGTCGACATCCCCGAGGGCGACATCCGCGTCGACGTGTTCCGGTCGTCGGGGCCCGGCGGACAGTCGGTCAACACGACCGACTCGGCCGTGCGACTGACCCACATCCCGACGGGCATCGTCGTCTCGATGCAGAACGAGAAGAGCCAGATCCAGAACCGTGCGGCCGCGATGCGCGTCCTGCAGACCCGACTCATGCTGCTGCAGAAGGAGGAGGAGGCGGCGAAGAAGAAGGAGCTCGCCGGCACCATCACCGCGAGCTGGGGCGACCAGATGCGCTCGTACTTCCTCTACGGTCAGCAACTCGTGAAGGACCTGCGTACGGGACACGAGGTGGGCAACCCCGCGGTCGTGTTCGACGGCGACCTCGACGGCTTCATCGCGGCCGGCATCCGCTGGCGCAAGCGCAAGGACGACGACGACTGAGTCGACGCGGAGGAATCTCTTCGAGATTTTTTCATCCACCTGCATCCACAGTCGGTGGACCGCGGGAATACCTCTGTGAAAGCGCGAACACCTCGCGCCGAATCAGAAGGAGTTCCCATGCGCAAGACACTCTCTGCGGGCGTCGCCCTCGGTGCCGCCGTGGCATTCGCTGCATTCGCCCCCGCATCCGCTGCCACGTCGGACACGGCCGACCTCGCGGTGCTCCACGCGATCCCGGACACCCCCGTCGACGTGTACGTCAACGGCGACCTGACGATCGACGACTTCCAGCCGGGTGACCTCGGCGGTCCGCTCGAGCTTCCTGGCGGAACCTACTCGGTCGCGCTGACCGCCGCGGACGCCACCGACGACTCCGACCCGGTCCTCGGCCCCATCGACCTCACCCTCGAGGCCGGCATGAACTACACCGCGGTCGCGCACCTCGACGCCGAGGGCACCCCCACTGCGAACCTGTTCACGAACGACACCTCCGAGACCGCTGCCGGTGAGGGTCGTCTGACGGTGCGCCACGTGGCCGCCGCTCCGGCGGTCGACGTGCTCGCCGGCGGCGAAGCGGTCATCACCGGCCTCACCAACCCCAACGAGGAGTCGCTCGACCTGCCCGCCGGCACGGTGAGCGCGGCCGTCGCGCTCGAGGGCACGACCGACCCGGTCATCGGCCCGGCCGACGTCGAGGTCCAGGAGGGCGTCCTGACGATCGCCTACGCGTGGGGCTCGGCCGAGGACGGCAACCTCGCCCTGGCCACGCAGACCATCGACGGTCTGCACTCCGGCCCCGACGGTGTCAACACCGGTTCGGCGGGCCTCGTCGCCGAGAACGGCCCGAACGGCTGGCTCATCGCCGGTGGTGCCGCCCTCATCGCCGGCCTCGTCGCCGGTGGTGTGCTCGTCACCCGTACCTCGGCTGCGCGCCGCTGAGGTCCTGACATGCGCCGCCTGTCGATCATCGCCGTCACGCTGACGGCCCTGATGCTGGCGGCCTGTGCACCGGTGTCGGAGGTGGGATCACCCCCCTCCGACACCGGTTCGGGCGCGACCGGGACGATCTCCCCTCGACCGGCGGCTCCCACGCCGCAGGTCTCCGTCCCGGTCGCTCCCGCCACTCCGCAGGCCGTCGTGCGCGCTCCGGCACCGGAGCGGCTCGCCATCTCGTCGCTGGACGTCGACATGCCGGTGGAGGCGGTCGGGGTGCAGGACACCGGCGAGATGGAGATCCCGGAACGTCCGTCGATCGCGGGGTGGTACCGCTTCGGCAAGGCCCCCGCCGACGCCGAAGGCACGACCGTGATCGCCGCCCACGTGGACGACCGGGAGTACGGTGTGGGACCGCTCGCCAGACTGCGTGAGGCGAAGGAGGGCGACGAGGTGACGGTGACGGACGCCGACGGCACGGTCACCACCTACGTCACCGAGTCGGTCACGTACATCCCCCGCGCGGAGCTCCCCGTGGACGAGCTGTTCACCCGTGAGGGTCCGCGGACCCTCGCCGTCATCACCTGCGGTGGTGATTTCGATCAGCAGACCCGCACCTACAGCGATAACGTGGTGCTCATAGCGAAGGCGCAGTCGTGACCATCACGGCCCCGCCTCGGCTCGCCGCACGGAAGGAGCAGGCCGTCGACGACGACACCCACCTCGCTGAGCGATTCGCGGCCGGTGACGAGACCGCGGTAAAGGCGATGTACGACCGGTGGTCGCGCATCGTGTACACCCTCGCCGTCCGCTCGCTCGGCGACACGACCGAGGCGGAGGACGTCACACAGCGCACGTTCGTCTCGGCGTGGACCTCCCGGTCGTCGTACCGCGTGGACGGGGCGCCTCTCGGCGCGTGGCTCATCACGATCGCGCGTCGCCGCATCGCCGACGCCCACGAGGCCCGTGCCCGCGCAGCACGTCTCGAGGAGGCGTTGAAGGCGGTCGTCCCCGACGAGGTCGTCGAACACGACGTTTCCGACGCGATGCTCGTGGCCGACGAGGTCGCCCAGCTCGAGCCCGACGCCCGTGCCGTCCTGGCGCTGGCGTTCTACGAGGATCTGACCCACCAGCAGATCTCCAACAGACTGGGGATGCCGCTCGGCACCGTCAAAAGCCACATCCGACGAAGTCTCACCCGCCTGCGAACCCGATTGGAGGCGCACCATGTCACATCTTGACCCCGAGGTCGCCGCCCTCCTGGCGATGGGGGAGCAGCCGTCCGCCGACGAGCTCTACCACCTCGATTCCTGCGCGGACTGCACGGCCGAAGTCGCCTCGTTCGCGCGCGCGGTCGCCGCAGGCCGGGCGACCCGCACCGGCGAGGAGCTCCTGACGCCCCCCGACCGCGTCTGGGAGTCCATCCGCAGCGAACTCGCTCTACCGTCGGAGCCGTCGACCGCACCGGAGTCGACGCCCGACGAGCCGGCATCCCGTCCCTCCGAGGCGCCGTCGACCGGGGCCCGGCACGTGGCACGTCGCCGGCGGGTCAGTCGTCGCCCGGTGTTCTTCGTGATGGCGGGAGCCGCCGCCGCCGTCGTGGCGATCGTGGCAGGCGTCTGGACGGCCGGGGGCATCGCCCCGCGTCCCGAGATCATCTCCGAGGCCCGGCTCGACGGCTTCCCGACCTGGGCGGGCGCCCAGGGCGAGGCGATGCTCGAGCGCGTCGACGGTCACGACCGCGTCGTGGTCGACCTGACGGCATCCGTCCCCGACGACGGCTACCGCGAGGTGTGGCTGCTCACGTCGGACGCCAGCGACCTGATCAGCCTCGGCGTGCTCGACGGAAGCTCGGGCTCCTTCGACATCCCCGACGACGTCGACCTGTCGCGGTTCACCGTGGTCGACATCTCGCAGGAGGACGTCGACGGGGATCCGGGTCACTCGGGCGACTCGATCGTCCGGGGAACCCTGTCAGCCCCCTGAGCGCGCGGGAGTGTCGCTGACGGATGCGGCGGCCCCGCCGCTTAGGCTCGTCTGGCCATGATCCGCTTCGAAAAGGTCTCCAAGAAGTACCGCGGCACCAGCAAACCCGCCCTCAGCGACGTCGAGTTCGACGTCCAGCGCGGGGAGTTCGTGTTCCTCGTCGGCGCGTCGGGCTCGGGGAAGTCGTCGTGCCTGCGCCTCATCCTCCGCGAGGACACCGCCTCCGACGGTCGCGTCGTCGTCCTCGGACGCGATGTGCGCGGTCTGAGCACGCGCAAGGTCCCCTACTTCCGTCGTCACATCGGGTCGGTCTTCCAGGACTTCCGTCTGCTGCCGAACAAGACCGTCTTCCAGAACGTCGCGTTCTCGCTGCAGGTCATCGGGTCGAGTCGCGCGTTCATCCAGCAGTCCGTCCCCGAAGCCCTCGCCCTGGTGGGCCTGGCGGGCAAGGAGAAGCGCCTGCCGCACGAGCTCTCAGGCGGTGAGCAGCAGCGTGTCGCGATCGCGCGCGCCATCGTCAACCGGCCGCAGATCCTGCTCGCCGACGAGCCGACCGGAAACCTCGACCCGGGAACTTCCATCGACATCATGCAGTTGCTGGCCCGCATCAACGCCGGCGGTACGACCGTCGTGATGGCGACCCACGAGGCGGGCTTCGTCGACCAGATGCAGCGCCGCGTCATCGAGCTGCGCGGTGGCGTGGTCGTGCGTGACGAGCGCCACGGCGGCTACGGCGACACATCGGGCCTGCCCGTCCTCACGCCCGAGACGGTCAAGGGCGCGGCGGCCACGGCGGCGCTCACGGCCGTCCTCGAACTGCAGAAGCAGATCGCGACCGGCGACACGGGGGCGGTCGAGCCCCTCCCGGACCCGATCGAGCCTCCGGCCCCGCAGCCCGAGACGGTGCTGCCCGCCGTCCCCGTCGTGCAGGACCCGCCCCCGGTGACCGAGGTGCAGACGGATGCCGCGGCCCGGGCAGTGGCGTCCGAGCCGGACACGGGCACCAGAGGCATCCCGATCGCCCCCGCCGACATCGACCTCGGCGACATCGACGGGCTCGGGGCAGCGGACCGTCTGGGTCTCGGGCACCGCGACGACGACGAAGTGGGGCCGACCGCATGAGAGTCCGTCTGGTCCTCGGCGAGGCCCTCACGGGTCTTCGTCGCAACGCGTCGATGGTGATCTCCGTCATCCTCGTCACCTTCGTGTCGCTCACGTTCGTGGGCGCCGCCCTACTCATGCAGATGCAGATCGCCAAGATGCAGGGGTACTGGGCCGAGCGCGCCCAGGTCGCGATCTTCATGTGCCGCGACGGGTCTACGGAGACCACCTGCAGCGACGGCGAGGCGACGGACGAACAACTCGCCTCGGTCAAGGAGAAGCTCGAGAGCCCGGCACTCGAGGGCATCGTCCGCAGCGTCCGGTTCGAAACACGCGAGGAGGCCTACCAGAACGTCCTCGACCTCATGGGCGAGGACTACAAGGACTTCATCACCCCGGCCCAGTTGAACGAGACGTACTGGGTCAACCTCGTGGATCCCACGCAGACGGATGTCATCGACGAGGCGTTCTCGGGAACGCAGGGCGTCGAGGGGGTGACCGACCAGATGGAGTATCTGCAGCCGCTGTTCTCGGCGCTCACGATCGCGACCTACTTCGCGGTGGGGATCGCCGGGCTCATGCTCGTGGCGGCCGTGCTCCTCATCGCCACCACCATCCGGCTCTCGGCCTACGCGCGGCGCAAGGAACTCGGCATCATGCGTCTCGTCGGGGCATCCAACCGGTTCATCCAGACGCCGTTCGTCCTCGAGGGCGTCTTCGCCGCCTTCATCGGCTCGGCACTGGCCAGCGTCGCCGTCTGGCTCGGCGTGCAGTACGGCGTGCACGGGTTCCTCGTCGACGAGATCGACTTCGTGACGACGTGGATCGACGGACGGGATGCGCTGCTGGTCATCCCGCTGATCGTGGTTCTCGGTCTCGTGCTGGCGGCGCTGTCGGCCAGCTTCGCCATCCGCCGATGGCTGCGCACCTGAGCGTACGCCTCCGTTAGACTGGCAGGCCGGTCGCGCGCGGAGCGCGGCCGCGTCGAGGAGTCATCATGCCCAGGGAACGCGGGGAACAGGTCATCGCGACCAACCGTCGCGCGCGCCACGAGTACGCCATCGAGAAGACCTACGAGGCCGGTCTCGTGCTGACCGGCACGGAGGTGAAGTCGCTGCGTCAGGGGCGCGCGAACCTGAGCGACGGCTACGCGTTCATCGACGGCGGCCAGGCCTGGCTCGACGCCGTGCACATCCCGGAGTACTCGCAGGGTCACTGGACGAACCACGCCGCCAAGCGCACGCGCAAGCTGCTCCTGCACAAGGACGAGATCGTCAAGCTCTCCCACGCGGTCGCCGCCGGCGGCTACACGCTCATCCCGCTCAAGCTGTACTTCTCAGACGGGCGGGCGAAGGTCGAGATCGCCGTCGCGAAGGGTAAGCGCGAGTACGAGAAGCGTCAGACGATCCGCGAACGCGAAGACAAGCGCGAGGCCGAGCGAGCCATGCGCAGCCGCAACCGTCTGGGGGAGTGACCCTCAGGCCGGTGGCCGCCGTGGCTGCGGTTCCGGGGGCGGTGGGACCGCCTTGGCGGCGATGACCGCCGTGCGGCCGATGCGTTCGAGCCCGCGCTTGCCGTCGACGACGATCACGTCGGGATCGACCGACACGAGCTCGCCGAGGGCGTCCGTCGCCCGCCCGTCGGGCAGGAGATAGCGCACCACCACGCGGGTCCCGGGAGCGGGGAACGGGATCACCAGCGGCCCGGCGCGTAATCCTTGAGGAAGACGCCGAAGACGTCCTCGCCGGCTTCGCCACGCACGATGGGGTCGTAGACGCGAGCGGCGCCGTCGACGAGGTCCAGCGGGGCGTGGAACCCCTCCTCCGCGAGGCGCACCTTCGTGGGGTGCGGCCGCTCGTCCGTGATCCATCCGGTGTCGACGCTCGTCATGAGGATGCCGTCGCTCTCGAACATCTCGCGGGCGCTCGTCCGGGTCAGCATGTTGACGGCGGCTTTCGCCATGTTCGTGTGCGGATGCCCGGGGCCCTTGTACCCGCGTTCGAAGACACCCTCCATCGCGCTGACGTTGACGATGTAGGTCCGCCGGGCGGGGCTCGCGGCGAGCGAGGGCCGGAGCTTGGACACGAGGAGGAACGGCGCCGTCGTGTTCGCGAGCTGGACCTCGAGCATCTCGAGCGGATCGACCTCCTCGACGCGCTGCACCCAGGAGTTCGTGTGATCGAGGTCGGGGATCAGACCGCCGGCGTCGATCGCCGTCCCTGCGGCGAGACGGTCGAGCGACGTCGACCCGGCGGCCATCGCCTCCCGCGTGAGCACGTCGGCGCGATCGGCCGCCGCGGCGAGGATCGGGTGCGCGCTCACCGACCGCTCGAGGGCCTCGGGGTGCCGGTCGTTGGTGTGCCCGAAGGTGACGAGTTCGGGCAGCGGGCCGTCGGGGAGCGGTGCGAGTTCGGCGTCGACGAGCGGTTGGTAGGCGCCGGGGGAGCGGCGCACCGTCTGCGTCGCGTTGTTGATGAGCACGTCGAGCGGGCCCGCAGCGGCGACGTCGTCGGCGAGGGCGATCACCTGCGCCGGGTCGCGCAGATCGATGCCGACGATCTTCAACCGGTCGATCCACTCGGCCGAGTCCGGCAGTGCGCGGAACCGGCGCACGGCATCCCGCGGGAACCGCGTCGTGATGGTGGTGTGGGCGCCGTCGCGCAGCAGGCGCAGCGCGATGTACATGCCGATCTTCGCGCGCCCACCCGTGAGGAGCGCCCGTCGGCCGGTGAGGTCGGTCCGGGCATCCCGCTTCTCGTGGCTGAGGGCCGCGCAGTCGGGGCAGAGCTGATGATAGAAGGCGTCGACGATCGTGTACGGCTGCTTGCAGATGTAGCAGCCGCGCGCCTTCTTGAGGACGCCCGCGATGGGGGCGGCGGTGCGGGCAGCGATGGGGATGCCGCGTGTCTCGTCGTCGATGCGGTCCGGCGCTCCCGTCGCCGTCGCGTGGACGACCTCGCGGTCGGCGGTCGCGACGGCCTCACGGATCTCGCGGCGGCGTTCCTTCTTCGCCGCCTTGAACATCGCCGCGCTCGCTTGCCGGACGGCGATGAAGTCGGGGTGCGTCCGGGGGAGGGAGGGTAGGGCCGCGAGCACCCGGAGAGTGGTGGCGAGATCAGCGGGATCGATCGCCGTGTCGGACGAGAGAGTGTCGGGAAGCACACGAGATTGTACGTCGAGTCGGATGCCGAGCCTGTTAGCGTTCAGGCGTGACCGCCTCCGACGACGCCTCCGACCGCTCGATCCGGGTCTCGGCCGCCGTCATCCGCGACGCCTCCGGACGGCTCCTGCTGGTCCGCAAGACGGGCACGACGGCCTTCATGCAGCCCGGCGGAAAGCCCGAGACGGGGGAGGGCCCGGCCGAGACGCTCGTCCGCGAGCTGCGCGAGGAACTCGGCGTGGACGTCGCCGTCGACGACCTCCGATCCCGGGGTGTCTTCCGGGCGGCGGCAGCGAACGAGGCCGGGCACACGGTGGTCGCGGACGTGTTCGACGTTCCGCTCGGTCGCCAGGAGCCGCGCGCCGCGGCGGAGATCGCCGAACTCCGATGGGTCGGCGAGGCGGAGGCGCAGGCGCTGGAGGTCGCGCCGCTCGCGCGCGACTACTTCCTCGTCGACTGAGCCGGCCGTCCGGGTGGTAGTCTGGGATGCTCGGACGCTCCGGCATCCGAGACAGAAGAACTCCACAGTGTGACAACGGTCCACACGCCGTCAGGCGTCCCGGGGATGATCGGTTTCGACATCGCCTGTGACTCTGCGGGAAGCGGGCCGAGGATGCAGGGTTATCTCGTTAACGATCTCTGCGAACCAATAACTGCCGAAAAGAAGCAGTCCGACTTCGCCCTCGCTGCGTAAGCAGCGAGCCCGAGTCCGTCAGTCCGTGAGTGATCCCCTCGCGGTCCCTGGCGTCATCTAAGGGATCTCGCTGCGTGACGTCGCCTGAGCGTCACGTGGGACTTTCTTCAGGCTGGGCTCGTCGACTTATGTGTCTGTACTGAAGGTCGGAGCCGAGCAGAACGCCTTTTACAGACTGCGCCCGGAGAAGACGCCGTCTCTCAGCGATGGACGGGGGTTCGATTCCCCCCATCTCCACGAACCGTTGTCACGGAGTGAAGCCCCCGGTGTCCGTACGGATGCCGGGGGCTTCGTCGTGGGTCAGCCGAGCTCGATGAGATCCAGGCCCTGCCGGGTGTCCGAGACCTTCACCCAGCCGTCGCCGAAGAGGTAGGTGACGCCGTACCCCTGCTCGTCCACGCGGAGCGCCGCATCCGGGTCCTCGGTGATGATCACGCCGGCGTCGTCGTCCTCGCGGAGCCACCCCTCCGCCTCGAGCGCCGCCTTGGTCGCGTCGGCATCGGCCTGGGAGATCGGGGACCACCCGAAGAGGACGAGGTCGTCGTTGGTGGGGGAGCTGAAGTCGCCCCAGGTGCACGCCGTGCCGTCGGGGAGCTCGAGGTCCAGGATCACGAACGGATCCTCGCGGACCGTCCACCCCGTCGCCGTGAACGCGTCGACGGTCTCGGGCGAGAGCATGTTCTCGCACGTCACGTCGGCGGGATCGATGGTCGGTGGGGCGGATGCCGCGGGTGCGGAGGCGCCCGGGACGGGAGCCGCCGCCGTCCCCCCGGCCTGTCCCGGCGTGGGACTGCACGCCGTGGCGAGGAGCACCGTGAGGCCGCTCGCCGCCACCGCGGCGGCGAGGCGCGTCCCGTGTCGCGCGGACCTCACGCGCCGAGCATCCCGAGGAACTCGTCGTGGAGGATGCCGTTGGTCGCCAGCGACGACAGCGCATCGAGTCGTTCGGCCCCGTGGATGTCGGTGAAGCGGCCGCCCGACTCGAGGATGATCGGCACGTGCGCGGCGATGTCGTACTCGCGGACCCCGAACTCGGCGACGAACTCCAGACGGCCCTCGGCGAGCAGCATGTAGGGCCAGGCGTCGCCGTAGCCGCGATCGCGCCACACGGCGCGCGAGAGGCGCAGGAGGTCGTCCGCGCGACCCTCGGCATCCCACTGCGCGATGCTCTGGAAGCTGATGCTCGCGTCGGAGAGCGACGCGACGTCGGAGGTGCGGATGCGGCGGGTCTCACCGTCGGCGGAACGGGTCCACGCACCGGCGCCCGTGGCGCCCCACCAGCGACGCGAGATGGCCGGCTGGCTGACCACGCCGACCCGCGGCACGCCGTCCACGACGAGCGAGATCAGGGTCGCCCACATCGGGATGCCCTTCAGGTAGTTCGCCGTGCCGTCGATCGGGTCGATGATCCAGAGCCGCGATCCGTCGCCGCTCGTGCCGAACTCCTCGCCGAAGACACCGTCAACGGGGCGTTCCGCCGCGAGCAGGTCGCGGATGGCGCGCTCCGTGGCCAGGTCCGCCTCGGTGACATGCGTCGCGTCGGCCTTCGTGCGGACGTCGAGGTCCGGCGCGTCGAAACGCTCCATCGCGACGCGGTCCGCGGCATCCGCGAGGCGCAGAGCGAGAGCGAGATCATCCGTCAGGTCGCCCTCGAAGGGGGCGGTCCAGTCCGTCGCGGAGGGCAGAGGCGTCACGGCTCCAGGATACGTGCTGCGCCTGGCGCCCTCATGGGTGCCGAGGGCGTCTCGATTGGCGGAGCAGCCGATCGTGATGCTAGTGTTGACCCTCGGTTCGAGTTCTTCGAATCACGCACCTCTAGCTCAATCGGCAGAGCAACTGACTCTTAATCAGTGGGTTCTGGGTTCGAGTCCCAGGGGGTGCACGGACGGCCCCGGTCACTCTCGCCAGTGACCGGGGCCTTCTGCTTCTGCAGTGTCGGATGTCCCGGTCAGAGCCACTTCTTGCGCTTGAAGACCGCATAGAGCACGACCGAGCTCGCGACCATCATGCCCAGGGCCATGGGGTACCCGAAGGTCCAGTGCAACTCGGGCATGTGATCGAAGTTCATCCCGTAGACCGTGCCGACCAGGGTCGGCCCGAACAGGATCGCCGCCCACCCCGAGATCTTCTTGACCTGCTCGTTCTGTTCGAGCGAGGTGTCGGTCTGCCGCTGGGTGACGAGCGTCGAATGGACGGTCAGGGCGTTGTCGAGGATCGAGCGGAACGCCACGATGCGCTCGTTGAGGCGGATGACGTGGTCCAGGACGTCTCGCAGCGAGCGCTGCAACTCGATGTCGACCTTGTACTTCTCGGACCCCTGCAGCAGCCGCTGCAGCATGTCGTCGAGCGGGAGCGTCGACTTGTGCAGGGCGATCACCTCGCGCGCCAGCGTGTAGATGCGCTGCGACAGCCCGGCATCCGATCCGCTGAACAGCGTCTCCTCGATCTCGTCGATGTCGTTCTCGACCCCGGCGAGCACCGGGGAGTACTCGTCCACCACCTGATCGAGGATGGCGTACAGGACCGCCTCCGGACCCATGCGCAGCAGTTCCGGCTGGTGCTCCATCCTCGCCCGCACCTGTGTGAGGTCCGGCGAGTCCGCGTGCCGGATCGTCACCACGAACTCGGGACCGACGAAGACGTGCAGCTCCCCGAAGTCCACCGAATCCGTCGTGCCGTCGTACCGCGCCGGTCGCAGCACTGTGAACAGCACGTCGCCGTACCGCTCGAGCTTGGCGCGCTGATGCCCGGCGAGGGCGTCCTCGACGGCGAGCGGGTGCAAGGAGAACTCCGTGGCGACGGCGGCGACTTCCTCCTCGGTCGGGCGGTAGAGGCCGATCCACGCCATGCCGTGGTGGTCGCGCATGTGCTCGAAGGTCTCGCTGAGGTTCACCGGATTCTGGATCCGGCGGCCGTCCACGTACACGGCGTTGTCGACGATGGGCATGGGTCGATTCTCCGCGGTCGAGGAGGGAGGATGCCGCGCCGCGCCGCGCCGCGGTGCGCGGACGGGCCGGGAGTCAGCCGAGGTTCGGCTTGAGCTCCTGCCGTATCGCCTCGACGTTGTCGGGGGTCACCTTCCATCGCATCGGGTCGGTGTCCTCGACCGTGATCTCGTACGCCTTGGCGTCGCGGTCGAACTGCAGCAGGAACTTCGCGGGCAGCTCGGCGCCCTCGGGGTAGCGGTCGGCGAGGTAGGCGTCGACGGCGGGCTTGATCTGCGAGGGGCGTGAGGCGACCGCCGAGACGGTTCCGTCCGGGGAGTAGGCGTAGCCCGACGTCTCGCTCAGTCGCCCCCCGCCGAGGCTGATCACCATCGCCAGTGACTTCCAGTCGTCGCGCGCGCCCTGCATGTTCGTGACGATCGCACGGATGAGTTCCGTCGTCGGATCAGTGGACATGACTCTCCTTCGGCTCACGAGATCGGGGGCATCTCCGCGCTGGGGACACGGGTGAAGACCTGACCGGGTTGGTTGTAGAAGGAGGGGTAACCCTGCGCACCTCGTCCTCGTCGGTGTCCGGCCACTCGAAGCCGAGCTTCTCCATGACCCACCCGAGGCACTTCGGCGACATCATGCCCATCGCGCCCCCTCCTGGTCCGAGGATAGGAATCGCCCGAGGGCCGGTCCATGGGGAGAACTCCCCGCCGGCTCCGCCTCAGGAGGAGAGCTTCGACAGCGCGGAGCCCTTGTGCGCGGCCTTCGCCCCGGTCTTCTCGGACTCCACGATGTAGGCGGGCTCGTCGCTGGACGCGGTGAAGTCCTGCCCGTCGAAGGTGAAGTCCTTCGTCTTCCGCTCGACGATCGTGCCGTGGGTGCGTCCCTGGGAGGTGTTCCAGCTGACCCGGTCGCCCTTCTTCAACGCTGCCATGATGCGTCCTTCCTGTCCGCCGCGCGATTCGCGGCTCGGTCGATGCGGATCCGTGCGAGGACGAGCCCCATCAGGAGGGCGCCCGTCCCTCCCACGGCCATGTCCCCGATGGTGTCCGGGTAGGTGACGAAGATCTCGGAGTCCACGAACGTCTTCCCGAGCCACTCGACCATCTCCCAGATCGCACTGATGGCGAGCCCGACGGTCGGCAGGAGGACGATCGCGGTGCGCCGCCGGGGCCGGTCTGGGAGGACGCCGGATCGCTGCAGGGCGACGTACCCGACTGACGCGATGACCCCCGTCGCCACGAAGTGCACGACGAGGTCCCACCACGCGATAGACCGGTACAGGTCGAGGACGTTGCTCCACGCGGCGACGCTGACGGTCACTCCGTAGAGGACGTCGAACCACGGAAGCACACCGAGCAGGCGCGGGACGAGGAGGGCGGGCAGTGCGAGTGCGAGGATCCCGGCATCCGTCAAAGTCCACCAGACGAAGGCGGCCAGGACGCTGGCCAGGCCGAGGAGACGGATGCCGTCGGCCGCCCATTCCGCCGGCGACGCCGGCGGGCGCAGGAAGTCCTCCCTCATCGCGGCACCTCGAGAGCGGCATGGACGGCCAGGTGGTCGCTCGGCGCGATCCCGTCCTCGGTTCGCGCGTCTATCCCGACCCGTTCGACCTCGATGTCCGACGTTGCGAGGATCACGTCGATCCGCTTGCCGTCGCGGACGGGTGCGCGGTAGCCCGCGTACGTGCCCCAGGCGGAGGTCACCCTCTCCGCGGCGACCGTCCACGTGTCCGTCAGCAGATCGCCGGCGCGCAGGGCGCGGAGTGCATCGGACTCCGCGCTGGTGTTCATGTCGCCGAAGACGAGGGTCGGGAGCCCGGTGCCGCGCACCTCAGTGCGGATGGCGTCGACCCCGCGCATCCGGGACCGCGCAGAGAAGGGGTCGAGGTGCGTGTTGACGACGGCGAAGCGCGCACCGGTGGTGCGGTCGCGGAAGGCGCCGACCGTGATGATGCGGGGCACGAGGTTGCCCCAGGACCGGGTGCCGAGGACGTCGGGTGTGTCCGACAGGGCACGTTGGCGGTGGTGGAGCAGTTCGAGCCGGTCTCGATCGAAGAACACGGGACAGCCCTCCCCGCGCCCGCCTCGTCGACGCCCTACGCCGATCCGCGCGAACGACGGTCCGAGGGCGGCGGCGATCTCCGCCGCGGGACCGGGGAGGACCTCCTGGGTGCACAGGATGCTGGGGCTCTCCCGCCGGAGCATCGACACGAGGGCGGGGCGGCGGCGTGCCCAGCGATCCGACGGCGAAGAGAGCAGCGAGGGCATCGGACGACGCACGTTCAGCGTCATCATGTGGAGGAGCGGAGCCTCCACGGCGCCGAGGAGGCGGTTCACCGGGTCACCCGCCGAGCGACCGCGGAGCCCGCGCGTCGCATCGCGAGACGCGCCCAGCGGACCGGCGGGAAGCTCGCGGGCCAGTGGATCACGACGGTGCGGACGCCGCGGCGCACCCGCCGACGGAACGCGGATGCGGAGGTGAAGGGCCGCATCGAGATCCCCATCGCGGCGCCGGGGACGAGGCGGATGCGGTGGTGCTCGCCGAGGTGGAACGACAGGTCGAGGTCGTCGTGCACCTCGGGATCGTCCCGGTGGACGCTGCTGCTGACGCGCCGCCAGGCGTCGCGCCGCAGACCGAGGTTGGAGCCGAACAGCGGGACGTGGCCGAGGACGGGGAGCAGGACGATCGCGTACGCGCCGAGGTAGACGCTCGCCAGCGGCGTCCGCAGCGGGCGGGGTCCGTCCACGAACCGCGCGCCCCCGGCGAACACGGAGGCCTCGGGGTGCGCGTCGGCCGCGCTGCTCATGGCAGCGACCCACGACCCCGCCGGAACGCAGTCCGCGTCCAGTCGGAGGATGAGGTCGGCCGACGCCGCGTCGTAGCCGGCGGCTGCCGCAGCCGGTATGCCGGGCCGGTCGCAGTGGATCACGTCGGCGCCCGCCGAGCGGGCGACCTCTGCGGACTCATCGGAGGACATGTTGTCCACGACGATGATCTGATCGGGCCGCTTCGTCTGCAGAGCGAGGGCCCGCAGGCAGCGTCGCAGCTCGTCCGCGTCGTCCTTCACAGGAATGACGACGGAGACGGATGCGGCGGCCCGCGGGCCCTCGGTGCGCACGGATCAGCTCAGGTTGTCGGCGATCCAGTCCTTCGCGATGTCCTCGGTGTTCCGCTGGTCGACGGAGGACTCGACGTTCATCGCGACGAGCTCCTCGGGCGACATCGCGGCGCTGACCTCGTTGATCACGTCGGCGATCTCGTCCGCGATGTCCGAGCTCGCGATCGGCACGACGTTGGACGCGAGGAAGAGGCCTTTCGGGTCTTCGAGGGTCACGAGGTCATCGGTCTTGATGCGCGGGTCGGCGCTGAACACGTTGGCGACCTGGATGTTGCCGGCGACGAGCTCGTCGACGGTGGTGTCGGCGGTCGCCTCGAAAGCGACATCCACGCCGTAGACGTCCTTGAGCCCGGTGGGGCCGTAGGGACGCTGTTCCAGCTCAGGCGCGCCGCCGAGCTTCAGCCCGTCGATGCCGGCGAGGTCGCCGATCTCGGTGAGGTCGTTCTCGGAGGCGAAGGCCGCGGTCACGTTGTACGAGTCCTGGTCGGTCGCCGGCGAGTAGTCGAGCGCGGTCAGACCGTCCGGGAGGGCGTCCTGCAGCGCGGCGTAGACATCGTCGGGCGTCGTCGCCGTGGCGTCCTTGTCGAAGTACTGCAGCAGGTTGCCGGTGTACTCCGGGAAGAGGTTGATCGATCCGTCCTCGAGCGAGGGCATGTAGGCGTCGCGCTGGCCGATGGAGAAGTTGCGCTCGACGGTGAAGTCGGCGGCTTCGAGAGCCTGGGCGTAGATCTCGGCGATGATCTCGTTCGAGTAGTACTGCTGCGAACCGATCACGATCGTCGACGACTCCTCGCCTCCGCCGTTGCCGCCCGATCCGCCGCCTTGCAGGGACTCGCTCGACCCGCAGGCCGAGAGTGCGAGGGCGGCGACGGCGGCGAGGCCGAGGGCGGGCAGGATGCGTGTGCGGGTGATGGACATGGGTGCCTCCGGGTGGGATAGGGGTCGTGCTGCTGTGAGTCAGGCGGGTTGGGGGGACGGGCGAGGCCGCAGGCGGCGCGGCGCGGATCGCTGGACGGCGACGCCGCGGGGGACGAGGATGCGCTGGAGCAGCGCGAACACGCCGTCCAGCACGAGGGCGAGGACCACGACGACGATCGACGCCCCGAGGATCTGCGCCGGATTCCGGGTCTGGATGCCCTGGATCAGGGCGAAGCCGAGTCCGCCGAGGCCGACGTAGGCCGCGATGGTGACCGTCGCGACGACCTGCAGCACAGCGGAGCGGATGCCGCCGATCAGCAGCGGCAGTCCGAGGGGGATCTCGATCTTCCACAGGACCTGCATCGGCGTCATCCCGACGGCGCGCCCCGCCTCGATCGTCGTGCGCTCGATCGCCTCGATCCCCGCGTAGGCCCCCGCGAGGATCGAGGGGATGGCGAGGAGAACGAAGGAGACGACGGCGGCCTGCTCCTTGAAGTTCACGCCGATTAGGAGGTAGAGCAGGACGACGAGGCCGAGGGAGGGCAGCGACCGGGCGGCGCCGGAGAGGAAGACGGCGATCTCGCGTCCGCGACCGGTGTGCCCGATGGCCCATCCGGCGGGTACGGCGACGAGCGCAGCGAGGGCGACCGAGCCGAAGGTGAAGCCGAGGTGCTGGAGGATCGCCTCGCCGAGGGGGAGGTATCCCGTCGTGCGATCCGGCGAGAAGATCCAGGCGAAGGCGTCGAGGAAGACGTTCATGCGGCGACCTCCCGCATCCGTGCCCGCGACCGCGGGGGCGAGGTTCGCCGGGTCCACGGCATCAGCGCGCGTCCGGCCAGCAGGAGGAGCGCGTCGATGACGAGGGCGATGATCACCACGGCGAGCACGCCCGCGAAGACCTCGGGGAGGATCCTCCGCTGCGATCCGTTCGTGAACAGGTACCCGAGGTTCTGCACGCCGATCAGAGCGCCGACGGTGGCGAGCGAGATCGTCGAGACGGCCGTCACCCTCAGGCCCGCCAGCATGACGGGGCCCGCCAGCGGGAAGTCGACCGTCCAGAAGCGCCGCCACGGACCGAAGCCGACTGCGATCGCGGCGTTGCGGACGCTGGACTCGACCGACGCGAGTCCATCCGTGACCGACCGGGTCATGATCGCGACCGCGTAGATGGTCAGCGCGACGACGAGGTTGGTCTCGGACAGCAGAGGGATGCCGCTGATCGCGCTGATGAGCGCGAACAGGCCGAACGACGGGATCGTGTAGAGGATGCCGACCGCACCCAGCACCGTGCCGCGCAGCCGCGTGTAGCGGAAGGCCGCCCAACCGATCGGCACCGCGACGGCGAACCCGACGAGGATCGCGATCGTGCTCTGTCGGAGGTGGGCGACGGTCAGGCGACCGATCAGGTCCAGGTTGTCGAGGACCCAGTTCATGGGGAGGTCACCTCGGATCCTCGGCCGTATCCGATACGAGCACTCCCTGCGTGCGTCCCGCGCCGTCCACGAGGACGGTACCGCGAGGGGTCTGCTTGGCGCGGAACGCGCGCGCTCCGCGGTCGGTGCCGATGAAAGTCGCGACGAAGTCGTCGGCCGGGGATTCGATGATCTCCGAGGGCGTGCCGCGCTGGGCGATGTGTGCGCCCTTCTGCAGGATCACGACCTGGTCGCCCAGGAGGAAGGCCTCGTCGATGTCATGCGTGACGAAGACGATGGTCTTGTCGAGTTCTCGCTGCAGCCGGATGACCTCGGCCTGCAGTTCTTTGCGGACGATGGGGTCGACGGCGCCGAAGGGCTCGTCCATGAGGAGGATGTTGGGGTCCGCGGCGAGGGCGCGCGCGACGCCGACGCGCTGCTGCTGACCGCCGGAGAGCTGCGCGGGATACCTGTCGGCGAAGGCGGCGTCGAGGCCGACGACCTCCATCAGCTCGAGCGCGCGACGCCGTGCGGCCGCCTTCGTCTGTCCGGTGAGCACGGGCACCGTCGCGATGTTGTCCGCCACCGTGTAGTGGGGGAGCAGGCCGGCGTTCTGGAGGACGTACCCGATGCTCCGCCGCAGCTGGACGGCGTCCTTGGCGTGGATCGACTCGCCGTCGATCGTGATGTCGCCCGACGTCGGTTCGATGAGGCGGTTGATCATGCGCAGGAGCGTCGTCTTGCCGCACCCCGACGACCCCACCAAGACCGTCGTCTTGCGGGCCGGCATCTCGAGGGTGACATCGTCGACCGCGGCGGGTCCATCGCCGAAGCGCTTGGTGACGGATCGGAACTCGATCGCCATGGAGGGGTCCTTTCGGCCGGTGTTTCAGCCAACCACACGCCCCCGACATCCCGGCAATCCTCCGCGACCATTGACGTCACATGGCGGGTATGGCAGACGGAGCGCCCGTTCCGGCCCCGGGCGGGCCTGGTGTCACTAGCGTGAGGGCATGAGCACACGCGAATACGACCTCATCGTCATCGGAGCAGGACCCGTCGGTGAGAACGTCGCCGACCGCGCGATACGAGGTGGTCTCACCGCTGCGATCGTCGAGAGCGAACTCGTCGGAGGCGAGTGCTCCTACTGGGCGTGCATGCCGTCGAAGGCTTTGCTGCGTGCGCCCGCCGCGCTTCGCGCGGCCCGCGACGTCGCGGGCGCCGCGGAGGCGGTGACCGGCGGGGTCGACGTCGCCGCCGTGCTCGCGCGCCGGGACCGCATCGTGCACGACTATCAGGACACGTCGCAGGTCGAGTGGCTGCAGGGTGCGGGGATCGACCTGGTGCGCGGCCACGGGCGCCTCGCCGGGGAGCGGGAGGTGACCGTCACCGCGGCCGACGGCGAGACGACGACGCTTCGGGCTCGGCACGCGGTCGCCGTCTGCACCGGCTCCGCAGCGCTGATCCCGGACATCCCCGGATTGCAGGATGCCGCACCCTGGACCAGTCGCGAGGCGACGGGGGTCCGCACCGTGCCGTCCTCGCTGATCATCCTGGGCGGCGGCGTCGTCGGGCTCGAGATGGCGACGGCTTTCACGGCCCTCGGCTCGGACGTGACCGTGATCGCCCGGTCCACCCTCCTCGGCGGACTCGAGGACTTCGCGGGCGAGGCCGTGGGCGCCGCCCTGACGGGCGCGGGCGCGACCGTCCTCACCGGGCGCGGTGTCGAGCACGTCGCCCGTTCCTCCGACGGGGTGAGTGTCACTCTGGATGACGGCTCCGTCGTCCGAGCGGAGGAGATCCTGGTGGCGACGGGTCGTGTGCCCCGCACCGAAGACCTCGGCCTCGAACACGTCGGACTCGAGGCGGGATCGTGGATCCGGGTAGACGACACGATGCGCGTCCCCGGGAACGACTGGCTGTACGCGGTGGGCGATGTCAATCACCGGGCCCTGCTGACCCACCAGGGCAAATACCAGGCCCGTGTCGCCGGCGACGTCATCGCGCGGCGCGCCGCGTCGAACGACGTGGACACGTCGGCCTGGAGCGCGCTGGCGGCCACCGCCGACCACAGCGCCGTTCCCCAGGTCGTGTTCACCGAGCCCGAAGTCGCCGCCGTCGGACACACCGAGGCATCCGCTCGTGACGCCGGCATCGACGTGAAGGTCGTCGACTACGACCTGTCCTGGGTGGCGGGGGCGAGCACCCACTCCGACCGGTACGAAGGGCGCTCACGGGCCGTCATCGACGCGGAGCGCGGCGTGCTGGTCGGGGCGACGTTCGTGGGACCCGATGTCGCCGAGCTGCTCCATGCCGCGACGATCGCCATCGTCGGCGAGGTCCCGCTGCACCGCCTCTGGCACGCCGTCCCCGCGTACCCGACCGTCAGCGAGGTGTGGCTGCGCTGGCTCGAGACCGCGGGGTTGTGACCGCCGCCGTCGTCATCGACGGCGGACGGACTGGATGCGGGTCGTCAATTGGTGCGCGTGCGCGAGCAGCAGACGCCCCAACTCGGGGAGGCGGTCCGGGCCGAAGCGGAACTCGACGCCGGTGAGGCTGAGGGCCCAGGCGGGCCGCCCCTCCTGATCGAACACGGCTGCCCCGAGCCCCCACGATCCCGGGACGATGAGCCCCGGATTCACCGCGTAACCGCGGTCCCGGGTCTCCCCGATGCGTGCGCGCAGGGGATCCGCATCGTGGACATCACCCCACCGCGCGGCGAGGTCGGTATGGCGGCCGAGGTAGGCGTCGACCTCGGGCTGCGGCAGGAACGAGAGGATCGCGAGCCCCGCGGACGCGACGCCCAACGGGAAGCGGATTCCTTCGCTGAGCACGAACGACCGGATCGGGAACGACCCCTCCTCGCGCATGAGGCAGACGGTCTCATCGCCGCGCCGGACGGACAGGAACGCGCTCTCCTCGGTCTTCACCGCGAGCGATCGGACGATGTCGCCGGCGACGTGCGTGATGTCGTAGCGGGGCGCGGCGGCCGCGCCCATGAGGAAGAGTTCCGGTCCGGCCAGCCATCGTGCCGTGCGCTCGTCCTGATCGACCAGGCCCTCGGCGCGCAGGGCGGTCAACAGGCGGTGCGCCGTCGACCGGGAGAGGGATGCCTCGTGGGCGAGTTCGCGCACACCGCGGCCTTCCGCGCCGGCGGCGCTGACGAGCCGGAGTAGGCGCGCCGCCCGCGCGATGGCCTGCGCTCCCGGGACGGTCGACGAGGGGTGTTCCACATCGTGGACCCTAGGCGCGGAGCGTCCCACATCGCAACCGACCGCTCGCGGTCCGGGCCCCCGACGTCGATGCTGGGAGCAACGACACGAAGGAGTGCACCGTGATCGACAAGACGGTTCCCTCGGCGGCCGACGCCGTCGCCGACATCCCCGACGGCGCGAGCATCGCCGTCGGCGGCTTCGGCCTCTCCGGAAACCCGATCGCCCTCATCGACGCCCTTCTCGCACAGGGGACGACGGACCTCTCCGTCGTCTCCAACAACTGCGGGGTGGACGACTGGGGTCTCGGTGTCCTGTTGCGAGCGCGCCGCATCCGCAAGATGACCTCGTCGTACGTGGGCGAGAACAAGGAGTTCGAGCGCCAGTTCCTCTCCGGCGAGTTGGAGCTCGAGCTCACGCCGCAGGGCACCCTCGCCGAGAAGCTGCGCGCCGGCGGGGCCGGCATCGCCGCCTTCTACACGCAGACGGGTGTCGGCACGCAGGTCGCGGAGGGTGGTTTGCCGCGTCGGTACGACGGCGCCGGCGGCGTGGCCGTGGCATCCCCGCCGAAGGACGTCCGCCGCTTCGACGTCCGCGGTGAAGCCCGGGAGTTCGTCCTCGAGGAGGCCATCGCGACGGACTTCTCCCTCGTCCACGCGCTGCGCGGCGACCGGCACGGCAACCTCGTCTTCAACAAGGCGGCCCGCAACTTCAACCCGCTGGCCGCCATGGCCGGCCGCATCTGCATCGCGCAGGTCGAGGAGCTCGTCGAACCCGGCGAACTGGACCCGGATGCGGTGCACCTGCCCGGCGTCTATGTGCACCGCATCGTCGAGGTGGGCACGGGGATCGAGAAGCGCATCGAGCGACGCACCGTCGCGACGGAGGGGGAGTGAGATGGCGTTGACACGGACGCAGATGGCGGCGCGTGCGGCGTCCGAGCTGCCGGACGGCGCCTACGTGAATCTGGGGATCGGGCTCCCGACGCTGGTCCCCAACCACATCCCCGAGGGCGTGACCGTCGTGCTCCAGTCGGAGAACGGCATCCTCGGCGTCGGCCCGTACCCGGGGGAGGACCAGGTGGACCCCGACCTCATCAACGCGGGCAAGGAGACGGTGACCACCCTTCCGGGGGCGGCTTTCTTCGACTCCGCGCTCAGCTTCGGGATGATCCGCGGCGGCAAGATCGACGCTGCGATCCTCGGCGCGATGCAGGTGTCGGCCCGGGGCGACCTCGCGAACTGGATGATCCCGGGGAAGATGGTGAAGGGTCCGGGCGGTGCGATGGACCTCGTCCACGGCGCCGCGAAGGTGATCGTGCTCATGGAGCACACGGCCCGCGACGGGTCGCCGAAGATCGTGACGGATTGCTCGCTGCCGCTCACCGGTCGCGGGGTCGTCGACCGGATCATCACCGATCTCGCCGTCATCGACGTGACGTCCAAGGGGCTGGTGCTGGTCGAGACCGCTCCGGGGGTCACCGTGCAGGACGTGAAGGATGCGACCGAGCCCGAGCTCGTGGTCGCGCAGGATGTGAAGGTGGGAGCATGACCGAAGACATCGTGATCGTGGCGGCGGCGCGGACCCCGCAGGGCCGGTTGAAGGGGCAGCTCGCCCCGTTCACCGCACCGCAACTGGGCGCCTTTGCGATCCGCGGCGCCCTCGAGCGCGGCGGCGTCGCCCCGGCATCCGTCGACGCGGTCATCCTGGGGCAGGTGCTCGCCGCCGGTTCGGGGCAGAATCCCGCACGTCAGGCCGCGGTCGGCGCCGGGCTCGGCTGGGACGTCCCCGCCACGTCGGTCAACAAGGTGTGTCTGTCGGGGCTGACGGCGATCATCGACGCGAAGCGGATGATCGCCGTGGGCGATGCCTCGGTGGTCGTCGCCGGCGGGATGGAATCGATGACGCGCGCCCCTCACCTGCTGATGGGGTCTCGCGACGGCTGGACGTACGGCTCCGTCGAGGTCCTCGACCACATGGCCGTCGACGGGCTCACTGACGCCTACGACGGCGTGTCGATGGGGTTGTCGACGGAGCGCCGCAACCCCGGGCTCGGACTCTCCCGCGCGGACCAGGACCACGTCGCCGCGTTGTCTCACCAGCGGGCGGCCGCTGCGGTGGAGGCGGGCGTCTTCGACGCGGAGATCGTCGAGGTCGAGGTGCCGCAGCGCAAGGGCGATCCGCTCCGGCTCACGCGGGACGAGGGCATCCGCCCCGAGACGACCGTCGAGACCCTCGCGCGCCTGCGCCCCGCGTTCTCGCCCGACGGCGACATCACGGCCGGCAACGCGTCGCCGATCTCCGACGGTGCCGCGGCGGTCGTGGTGACGACCCGCTCCCGGGCGGATGCCGAGGGGTGGACCGTCCTCGCGGTGATCGGCTCGGCCGGTCAGGTCGCCGGCCCCGACAACTCGCTCCACTCGCAACCGGCGCGGGCACTGGCGCAGGCGCTGGGGCGGCAGGGTATGGCCGCCGCCGACCTCGACCTCATCGAGATCAACGAGGCCTTCGGCGCCGTCGTCGCCCAGTCCCGAGGCGAGCTCGGCGTCGATGATGCGGTCGTCAACGTCCACGGCGGCGGGATCGCGATCGGACACCCGATCGGCGCGTCCGGCGCGCGGTTGGTCGTGCACGCCGTGCACGAGCTGGCCCGCCGCGGGGGCGGGTCGGCCGGTGTGGCGCTGTGCGGCGGCGGCGGTCAGGGCGAAGCGCTGATCCTCACCCGGTGAGGCCCACGCCGTGAGCGTCCTCGGCGTCAGCGCCGGCGCGACACGCGCTTCTTCAAGAGCTTCTTCTTGTCGTCGGCGCGCGGCGAGTCGAGCGGGATGAGCTTCCCGCGGGATGCGCGGCGCGTGTCGACGACAGACCCGACGGCGAGGGCCATCGTGATACCCCAGCTGAGCCACGCCAGAGCGGTGCGCCAGGTGAACTTCTCCTCGCTCCGTGCAGAGCGCAGCAGGGTGACGCCTCCGGTGAGTGCCGACAGGAGCCCGGTGCCGAAGAGGTATTTGCGCATACCACCCACGGTAGTCGGGTGAGTCCCCGTCGCGGCGGTTGTTAGCCTGAAGTCATCCGTCGAGAGGAACTCCGTGACCGTGGCTTCAGACTTCGTCGTCGTGTCCAACCGCCTTCCGGTAGATCGGACGGATGACGAGAACGAGCCGTGGCGGCGGTCCCCGGGCGGACTGGTCACCGCGGTCGATCCGGTGATGCGCCGCAACAACGGTGCCTGGATCGGGTGGCCGGGACAGCCCGGCGTGGAGCTCGATCCGTTCGAGTTCGACGGGCTCCAGCTCGTGCCCGTCACCCTCACCGCGGACGATGTGCAGTTGTACTACGAGGGCTTCTCGAACGACACCATCTGGCCGCTGTACCACGACGTGATCGCAGCCCCGACCTACCACCGCGCGTGGTGGGACGCCTACGTCAAGGTGAATCGCAGGTTCGCGGAGGCTGCTTCCGCGCATGCCGCCGACGGCGCGACGGTATGGGTCCACGACTATCAGTTGCAGCTCGTCCCGAAGATGCTCCGCGAACTCCGACCTGATCTCACGATCGGGTATTTCCACCACATTCCGTTCCCCGCATACGGCCTGTACGCCCAGCTGCCGTGGCGCCGGCAGGTCCTCGAGGGCCTCCTCGGCGCCGACGTCATCGGGTTCCAGCGGGTGGCTGATGCCGGCAACTTCGCCCGTGCCGTGCGTCGGCAGCTGGGGTTCGACACCAAGGCCGGTGCGATCTCGGTGCCCACCGCCGACGGGGGAGTGCGCAAGGCCGTGGCGCGGGCGTATCCCATCTCGATCGACGCCGCCGAGTACGAGGAGCTCGCGAATCGGCCGGACATCCAGGCGCGCGCCGCCGAGATCCGCTCGAGCCTCGGCAATCCGAAGGTCATCCTCCTCGGGGTCGACCGGCTCGACTACACGAAGGGCATCCGCCACCGCCTGAAGGCTTACGGCGAACTGCTCGCCGACGGCCGCCTCTCCGTGCACGACGTGACCCTCGTGCAGGTCGCGAGCCCCAGCCGCGAACGCGTGCAGACCTACATGGAGCTACGCGACGAGATCGAGCTCACCGTCGGTCGCATCAACGGCGACGCCGACGAGCTCGGCTACACCGCGATCCAGTACCTCCACAATTCCTATC
This sequence comes from Microbacterium sp. ARD31, assembly GCF_031844425.1. Taxonomy (NCBI): domain Bacteria; kingdom Bacillati; phylum Actinomycetota; class Actinomycetes; order Micrococcales; family Microbacteriaceae; genus Microbacterium; species Microbacterium sp. ARD31. Next base: position 565,877 of record NZ_JAUZVE010000001.1, on the reverse strand, counting down.
CGCGCGAGGAGATGGTCGCCCTCTTCCTCGCGGCGGACGTCATGCTCGTGACGGCCCTCCGCGACGGCATGAACCTCGTCGCGAAGGAATACGTCGCCAGCCGCGTCGACGGCGGCGGTGCCCTCGTGCTGAGCGAGTTCACCGGGGCCGCGGACGAGCTGACCCAGGCGATCAAGGTCAACCCGCACGACATCTCCGGATTGAAGGACGCGATCATGCAGGCGATCGAGATGCCCGAGCGCGAGCGCGAGCGGCGGATGCGGGCGCTGCGGCGTCGGGTGCGGGAGAACGACGTCGCGAAGTGGTCGCAGCGCTTCCTGGCGGACCTCGGCCAGTCGCGCGAGGAGCGGGCGTGACCGGTGTCACCGCGGTCGCCGCGGCCGAGCGCCTGCTCGTCGCCCTCGACTTCGACGGCACCGTGTCCCCGCTGGTCGACGAACCGATGACGGCGCGGATGACCCCTGCCGCGCGCGGGGCCGTCGACGCCCTCCTGACGACGCCCGATACGTTCGTGGCGTTCGTCTCCGGCCGGACCCTCGCCGACCTGCGGGTCATCGCCGAGCACGAGGACGACTCGCCGATCCTGCTCGCCGGCTCGCACGGGGCCGAGTACTGGATTCCCGGTTCGCCGTCCGGGGGCGACGTCGACGCCGCGGACATCGCGCTGCGCGATCGCCTGCGCGCTGACGCGGAGCGTCTCGCAAGCGGCGTCTCCGGCGCCTGGATCGAGCCGAAGGCGTTCGGGTTCGGGGTGCACCTGCGCACCGTCGCCGACGCCGACGAGGCCGCCGCGCTGCGCTCGGGCGTCGACGCGATGATGGCGGACGCCGCGCCGCACTGGCGCCGGCGCCAGGGCCACGACATCGTCGAGTACGCCTTCACCGATGCGGGGAAGGATGCGGCCGTCGCCCACCTGCGCGAGGTCGTCGGGGCCACGGCGGTCGTGTTCGCCGGAGACGACGTGACGGATGAGGACGCCCTCCGGTCGCTCGAGCCGCAGGACCTCGGGATCCGCGTCGGCGCGGGGGAGACTGCGGCATCCGTGCGTGTGCGCGACATCGAAGAACTGGCCGGTTTGCTGTCGACTCTCGCACGCGAGCGGGTCGCCGCTCGGCAATAGACTTCGAGAATGCCTTCACCCGACGAGACGATCGACATCAAGCCCCGCAGCCGCGCGGTGACCGACGGCATCGAAGCCACCACGTCACGCGGCATGCTCCGCGCCGTGGGCATGGGCGACGAGGACTGGGACAAGCCCCAGATCGGCATCGCATCCAGCTGGAACGAGATCACGCCCTGCAACCTCAGCCTCGATCGGCTGGCGCAGGGGGCCAAGGAGGGTGTGCACGCCGGCGGCGGCTACCCGCTCCAGTTCGGCACGATCTCGGTCTCGGACGGCATCTCGATGGGTCACGAAGGGATGCACTTCTCCCTCGTGAGCCGCGAGGTCATCGCCGACTCCGTCGAGACGGTCATGATGGCCGAGCGTCTCGACGGGTCGGTCCTGCTCGCCGGCTGCGACAAGTCGATCCCCGGCATGCTCATGGCGTCCGCCCGGCTCGACCTCTCGAGCGTCTTCCTCTACGCCGGGTCGATCGCCCCCGGCTGGGTGAAGCTCAGCGACGGCACCGAGAAGGACGTCACGATCATCGACTCGTTCGAAGCGGTCGGCGCGTGCCTGGCCGGCAAGATGAGCGAGGCCGACCTCAAGCGCATCGAGTGCGCGATCGCCCCGGGCGAAGGCGCCTGCGGCGGCATGTACACCGCCAACACGATGGCTTCCGTCGCCGAGGCGCTCGGTCTGAGCCTCCCCGGTTCCGCCGCGCCGCCGTCCGCCGACCGCCGCCGGGACTACTTCGCGCACCGCTCCGGCGAGGCCGTCGTGAACCTCCTCCGTCAGGGGATCACGACGCGCGACATCCTCACGAAGGAGTCCTTCGAGAACGCGATCGCCCTCGCGATGGCGCTCGGTGGCTCGACGAACGTCGTCCTCCACCTCCTGGCCATCGCCCGCGAGGCCGACGTCGACCTCACGCTGCACGACTTCAACCGCATCGGCGACAAAGTGCCGCACGTGGCCGACATGAAGCCGTTCGGGAAGTACGTCATGAACGACGTCGATCGGCACGGCGGCATCCCCGTCATCATGAAGGCGATGCTCGACGAGGGGCTCCTCCACGGCGACGCGCTCACCGTGACCGGCAAGACGCTCGCCGAGAACCTCCGCGAGCTCGACCCGGACCCGATCGACGGCACCGTCATCCACACCTTCGACGACCCGATCCACGCGACCGGCGGCATCACGATCCTGCACGGCTCCATGGCGCCCGAGGGTGCCGTCGTGAAGACGGCCGGCTTCGACGCCGCCGTGTTCGAAGGCCCCGCACGCGTCTTCGAGCGCGAGCGCGCCGCGATGGACGCGCTCGAGGAGGGTCGCATCGCCGCCGGCGACGTCGTCGTCATCCGTTACGAGGGCCCGAAGGGCGGCCCCGGCATGCGCGAGATGCTCGCCGTGACGGCCGCCATCAAGGGCGCAGGCCTCGGAAAAGATGTACTACTCTTGACGGACGGACGATTCTCAGGCGGCACAACCGGCCTGTGCATCGGCCACATAGCACCCGAAGCGGTGGACGCTGGTCCCATCGCCTTCGTGCGCGATGGTGATCTGATACGGGTCGATATCGCGGCTCGCTCTCTCGACCTACTCGTCGATGAGGCTGAGCTGAACTCCCGCCGCGACGGCTGGGAGCCCCTTCCCCCGCGCTATACCCGTGGCGTGCTGGCCAAGTACTCGAAGCTCGTGCGCTCCGCCGCGGAGGGCGCGACGACGGGCTAGGCCCCACACACTCCGTCATCCATCACCGCAGAGGTATCACTCATGTCTTCTGACACCGTCGCCGCTGTGCCTCGGCCCCCGGCCGGAGGCCCGTCCACGCCCGTGCTCACCGGAGCGCAGGCCGTCGTCCGCTCGCTCGAGCTCCTGGGCGTCACCGACGTCTTCGGGCTCCCGGGCGGCGCCATCATCGAGGTCTACGACCCGCTGATGGACTCGACCGACCTGCGCCACATCCTCGTGCGCCACGAGCAGGGTGCCGGTCACGCCGCCGAGGGGTACGCCGCGGCATCCGGTCGCGTCGGCGTCGCCATCGCGACGTCCGGCCCCGGCGCCACCAACCTCGTGACGGCGATCGCCGACGCCTACATGGACTCGATGCCCATCGTCTGCATCACGGGCCAGGTGTACTCGACCCTGATGGGGACGGATGCCTTCCAGGAGGCCGACATCGTGGGCATCACGATGCCGATCACCAAGCACTCGTTCCTCGTGAAGGACCCCGCCGAGATCCCGGGCGCCATCGCCGCGGCCTTCGAGATCGCCTCGACGGGCCGCCCCGGACCCGTGCTCGTGGACATCACGAAGGATGCGCAGCAGGCCAAGGCGCCGTTCGTGTGGCCGCCGAAGATCGACCTGCCCGGCTACCGGCCCGTCACCAAGGCGCACGGCAAGCAGATCCAGGCCGCGGCGCAGCTGATCTCCGAGGCCAAGAAGCCCGTCCTCTACGTGGGCGGCGGTGTGGTCCGCGCGGGAGCCGCCGGTGAGCTCCGTCGCTTCGCCGAGGCGACCGGCGCCCCCGTGGTCACGACGCTCATGGCGCGCGGCGCGTTCCCCGACTCGCACCCGCAGCAGTTGGGCATGCCCGGCATGCACGGCACGGTGCCCGCTGTGCTCGCGCTGCAGGAGTCCGACCTGATCGTCGCCCTCGGTGCCCGGTTCGACGACCGCGTGACCGGCAAGGCGGCCCTGTTCGCCCCGCACGCGAAGGTCGTGCACGTCGACATCGACCCCGCCGAGATCTCCAAGATCCGCTCCGCCGACGTCCCCATCGTGGGCGACCTGAAGGACGTGCTCGTCGATCTCGACGCGGCCTTCGCCGGTGTCGCGAAGCCCGACATCTCGGAGTGGTGGTCCTACCTCGACGGCCTCCGCACGGAGTTCCCGCTGGGAGCCGCACCGACGAGCGACGGCCTCCTCTCGCCGCAGCACGTCATCCAGCGCATCGGCGAGCTCACCGGCCCCGAAGGCGTGTTCGCCGCCGGCGTCGGCCAGCACCAGATGTGGGCCGCGCAGTACATCGGTTACGAGCGCCCGAACGCGTGGCTCAACTCCGGCGGCGCCGGCACGATGGGCTACGCCGTGCCCGCGGCCATGGGCGCGAAGGTCGCCCAGCCCGACCGCACGGTGTGGGCGATCGACGGCGATGGCTGCTTCCAGATGACCAATCAGGAACTCGCCACCTGCGCGATCAACGACATCCCGATCAAGGTCGCGATCATCAACAACTCCTCGCTCGGCATGGTGCGGCAGTGGCAGACGCTCTTCTACGACGGCCGTCACTCGAACACCGACCTCAACACGGGTCACGACACCATCCGCATCCCGGACTTCGTCAAGCTCGCCGAGGCGTACGGCTGCCTCGCGATCCGCGTCGAGAAGGAGGAGGACGTGGATGCCGCGATCCGCACCGCCCTCGAGACCAACGACCGCCCGGTCGTGATCGACTTCGTCGTGAGCGCCGACGCGATGGTGTGGCCGATGGTGCCCCAGGGTGTCAGCAACAGCTACATCCAGTACGCACGCGAGCACGCGCCGGCCTTCGAGCAGGGGGAGTGACGATGAGCAAGCACGTCCTGAGCCTCCTCGTCGAGGACAAGCCCGGTCTCCTCACCCGCGTCGCCGGCCTCTTCGCGCGCCGCGGCTTCAACATCGACTCCCTCGCCGTGGGGGTGACCGAGGTGCCCGGACTCTCGCGCATCACGGTCGTCGTCGACGTCGAGGAGCTGCCGCTCGAGCAGGTGACGAAGCAGCTGAACAAGCTCGTCAACGTCATCAAGATCGTCGAGCTCGACTACGCGACCTCCGTCCAGCGCGAGCACATGCTCGTGAAGGTCCGCGCCGACAACCAGACGCGCTCGAACGTGATCGAGGTCGTCAACCTGTTCCGCGCCTCGGTCGTCGACTACGCCACCGACGCGCTCGTCGTCGAGGTGACGGGCGACCGCGGCAAGGTCGACGCCTTCCTCAAGGCCCTCGAGCCCTTCGGCATCAAGGAGCTCGCCCAGTCCGGCATGGTCGCCATCGGCCGCGGCGGCAAGAGCATCACCGAGCGCGTCCTGCGCGGCTGACCCCACAACTTCTCTACCGACATCTACAAGGAGACACACACGAACATGGCTGAGATCCTCTACGACGCCGACGCCGACATCTCGCTCATCCAGGGCAAGAAGGTCGCCATCGTCGGGTACGGCTCGCAGGGCCACGCCCACGCCCAGAACCTCCGCGACTCCGGCGTCGAGGTCGTCATCGCCCTCAAGGAGGGCTCGAAGTCCGCGCCGAAGGCGTCGGAGGACGGCTTCGAGGTCAAGTCCGTGGCGGATGCCGCCGAGTGGGCCGACCTCATCATGATCCTCGCGCCCGACCAGCACCAGCGCGGGATCTTCAATGACGAGATCAAGCCGCACCTCGCCGCCGGCAAGACCCTCGCCTTCGCCCACGGCTTCAACGTGCGCTTCGGCTACATCGAGGTCCCCGACGACGTCGACGTCATCCTCGTCGCCCCGAAGGCCCCCGGCCACACGGTGCGCCGCGAGTTCGTCGCGGGACGCGGCATCCCCGACATCATCGCCGTCGAGAAGGACGCCTCCGGCCAGGCCTGGGACGTCGCCCTCTCGTACGCGAAGGCGATCGGCGGCACCCGCGCCGGGGTCATCAAGACCACCTTCACCGAAGAGACCGAGACCGACCTGTTCGGTGAGCAGGCCGTCCTCTGCGGTGGTGTGTCGCAGCTCGTCCAGTACGGCTTCGAGACGCTGTCCGAGGCGGGATACCAGCCCGAGATCGCCTACTTCGAGGTGCTCCACGAGCTGAAGCTCATCGTCGACCTCATGTGGGAGGGCGGCATCGCCAAGCAGCGCTGGTCGGTCTCCGACACGGCCGAGTACGGCGACTACGTGTCGGGCCCGCGCGTCATCGACCCGCGCGTCAAGGAGAACATGGCCGCCGTCCTCGCCGACATCCAGTCCGGCGCGTTCGCGAAGCGTTTCATCGACGACCAGGACAACGGCGCCGTCGAGTTCCAGGATCTCCGCTCCAAGGCCGCAGCCCACCCGATCGAGGCGGTCGGCAAGGACCTGCGCGCCCTGTTCGCGTGGAAGCAGCAGGACGCCGACTACACCGAAGGCTCCGCCGCGCGCTGACCTTCGGCATCCAGCCCTCGGCGCATCCGCCGGGACCGGCTTTTCGTGAGCCACGGAGGCCCGACCCTTACAAGGGGTCGGGCCTTCGGCGTCGGTAGACTCGGAGCGTGGCTTCCGACCCTCACGACGACGAGGACGCCTTCCGCTGGGAGGGCGACGATTCGCCGACGCGTCCCGAGCGCACCGGCGCTGCGCTCCCCGACGGCTGGCGTGCCGTCGGGAAGGGGAGTGAGACCACTCCCGGCGACGACGTCGCCCCCGCGCCGGAGGCGGTGACGACGGCGGACGAGGATGCGGAGCCGGCACCCCTCGGCAACGTCGCCCTCGTGTCTCTGGGGCTCCTCGGCGGCATCTACTTGCTCTACACCGTGGGGTGGCTGCTCGGGAGCTCGCGGCTGGCGGCGGCGACGTCGTTCTGGCTGGAGCCGGCGGCCGTCGTGCCGGCGCTGTGGGTCGCGGTCGCGGCCCCCGCCCTCTGGTTCGGCGGCGTCATGCTGCTCACCCGCGCGTCCGCCGCGTGGGTGAGGTTCGCGTGGCTGGTCGTGGGCGTGTTCCTGCTCCTGCCGTGGCCCTTCGTGATCGGAGTCTGATCGTGACGACCTCGAACCAGGCGGTGCGCCGCGGTCCGTCCTGGCTGCCCGCCGCCGTCGCCGGTGTCTTCGGCCTGTTCTACGCGTACGCGGTCTGGACGGCCGTCGCCTTCCTGCTCGCGCAGGCCACGGGCGTCGAGGGCCTCAACGGCGGCGGGTGGGCGATCCTGCTGTTCTCCGTCGTCTTCCCGATCATCGTGTTCGTCGCCGGGGTCGTCCTCGCGCGGCGACGCCCGGTACTCCACCTCGCGGTCGTCCTCCTCGTGGGGCTCGGTCTCGTCGCCGTGTTCTGGCTGAACATCCTCACCTACGCGATCACGAACGGGAACTCGCTCGTCGGATCGTGACGGGTGTCACACGGTCGGGGGCGGTCGTGGGTCTTCGCTAGGCTGGGCGTGCCGCGTACCGTCGTCGGTCACCTCTCGGCCGGCTCCGTGGCGATCCACCCCCGCGTACCCGAAGGTCTGCCGTGCCCAAGCCTGTCGTCCTCATCGCCGAAGAACTCTCTCCCGCCACGATCGAGGCCCTCGGCCCCGACTTCGAGGTCCGATCCGTCGACGGAGCCGACCGTGCGGCGCTCCTCCCGGCGCTCGCGGACGCAGACGCGGTCCTCATCCGCTCGGCCACGAAGATGGATGCCGAGGCGATCGCCGCCGCGCCGTCGCTCAAGGTCATCGCGCGCGCCGGTGTCGGCCTCGACAACGTCGACATCAAGGCGGCCACCAGCGCCGGCATGATGGTCGTCAACGCCCCGACGTCGAACATCATCTCCGCCGCCGAGCTCACCGTCGGCCACATCCTGAGCCTCGCGCGTCACATCCCGGCGGCGCACTCCTCCCTCGCCGCCGGCGCCTGGAAGCGCTCGTCGTTCACGGGCACCGAGCTGTACGAGAAGACGGTCGGCATCATCGGCCTCGGGCGCATCGGCGCTCTCATCGCGGCCCGCGTGCAGGCCTTCGGGGTCTCCGTGGTCGCCTACGACCCCTACGTCACGCCGACGCGTGCCCAGCAGCTGGGTGTGCAGCTCGTCAGCCTCGACGAGCTGCTGCGGACGAGCGACTTCGTCACGATCCACATGCCCAAGACCCCCGAGACGACGGGCATGATCGGGGCCGCGCAGTTCGAGATCATGAAGGACTCGGCCTATGTCGTGAACGTCGCCCGCGGCGGCCTCATCGACGAGGAGGCCCTGTTCACCGCGCTGACGACGGGCCAGATCGCCGGCGCCGGACTCGACGTCTTCACGAGCGAGCCGCCCGCCCAGGATGGCACGGCCTTCCCGCTGCTGTCGCTCCCGAACGTCGTCGTGACCCCGCACCTCGGGGCCTCGACGGAGGAGGCTCAGGAGAAGGCCGGCGTCTCGGTCGCCAAGTCCGTCAAGCTCGCGCTCGAGGGCGACCTCGTGCCCGACGCCGTCAACGTCGCCGGTGGCGTCATCGACCCCTTCGTGCGCCCCGGCATCGCGCTCGTCGAGCAGCTCGGCCAGATCTTCACCGGGCTCGCACCGAGCGCACTGACGAGCCTCGACATCGAGGTGCGCGGCGAACTGGCCGACTACGACGTGAGCGTCTACCGCCTGGCCGCGCTCAAGGGCATCTTCACCAACATCGTGAGCGAGAACGTCTCGTACGTGAACGCGCCGCTCTTCGCGGAGCAGCGCGGCATCGAGACCCGCCTCATCGTGGAATCCGAGAGCCCGCTGTACCGCAACATCACGATCTTGCGCGGCACGCTGTCCGACGGCACCGTCCTCACGGTCGAAGGCACCCTCGCCGGCACGCGGATGGTGCCCAAGGTCGTCGGCATCAACGGCTACGAGGTCGAGGTGCCGATCAGCCGGTACCACGTCGTCATGCGCTACGCCGACCGCCCGGGCATCGTCGCGATCTACGGCCAGAAGCTGGGCGAGGCGGGCATCAACATCGCCGGCCTGCAGGTCGCGCGACCGGACGCCAGCGGCCGAGCGCTGTCCGTGCTGACGGTCGACTCGCCGATCCCCGAGGCGATGCTCGACGAGCTGCGCGACGCCGTCGCCGCCGACCTGTTCCGGCAGATCGAGCTCAGCGAGGTCTGACCCGTCTCGGCATCCGCTCTTCCCCTGTCACGACGCGCCGCGCGCGGCGGCGGTTTGCGACGGGGGAGCGGATGCGGCTAGCGCGCGGCGCGCTCGACGAGGGCGATCAGCGCGTCGAGCTCGGCGCCGCGGGGGAGAGGGCCGGGGAGCGCGCCCGTCGCGAGCGCGCTGTTGAAGTACAGGCCGTCGCTGACGAGCAGCACGAGCTGCAGCGCGGTCTCGTCGCGGGTATGGGGGCGGAGGGCCTCCTCCCAGAGCTCCCGCACCCGACGGAGGGCGTCGGAGGCCTCGGCGTGGCCGGTCTGCGCCAGGCGGGAGGCCGCGATTATCGCGCGATCCAACGGCGACCCGGTGTGCACCGACGTCCGCACGAAGGCCGCGATGACACCTTCGGGAGCCCGCAGCATGTCCTCGACGTCAATCTCGACGAGGCGCCGCATCCGCTCCAAGAGGGCGGCTTCGAGCGCGTCCTTCGACGCGTAGTGGTAGAGCAGGCCGCCCTTGGAGACCCCGGCGGCGGCGGCGACGGCATCCATCGTCGCCCCCCGGGCGCCGCCGTCGATGAGCGCCGCCTCGAACGCGTCGAGGACGCTCTCCTTGGCTTTCGGTGGTCTGCCCATGCTCCGATCCTCTCGCGGGTGAGCGCCTGATTCTGTTACTATACCGGCTGGACGGTGTACTAATGATGACGTTGACGGAAGAGATCCGAACGGCCGACGCGGCGGGTACGAGGCAGGGATGGCGCGGGTGGGCGGCGCTGGCCGTGCTCATGCTGCCCGTGCTCCTGGTGTCGGTCGACAACACGGTGCTGAGCTTCGCGCTGCCCGAGATCGCGCGCGACCTGACCCCGACGAGCGCGCAGCAGCTGTGGATCATCGACGTCTACCCGCTCGTGCTCGCCGGCCTCCTCGTGACGATGGGATCGCTGGGCGACCGGTTCGGCCGCCGCCGCATGCTGATGATCGGCGCGACCGGGTTCGCCGCCGTCTCGGCGCTGGCCGCTTTCGCCCCCTCGGCCGAGCTCCTCATCGCCGCGCGCGCGACGATGGGCCTGTTCGGCGCCATGCTCATGCCGTCGACGATGTCGCTGCTGCGGAGCATCTTCACCGACCGCGACCAGCGGCGCCTCGCGATCGCCGTGTGGGCGTCGATGTTCTCCGCCGGATCCGCGCTGGGGCCGATCGTGGGCGGTGTGCTCCTCGAGCACTTCGCGTGGGGTTCGGTGTTCCTGCTCGCCGTGCCGGTCCTCATCCCGCTGCTGGTGCTCGCGCCCCTCCTCGTGCCCGAGAGTCGCGACCCGCACCCCGGTCGCATCGACCCCGTCAGCATCGTCCTCAGCATGGCGACGATGGTGCCGGTCGTCTACGCGATCAAGGAGGTCGCCGTCCACGGTCCGGGGCCGCTCCCGCTGGTGCTCGTGCTCGTCGGGCTGGCCTTCGGGTGGGTCTTCGTGCGCCGTCAGCTGCGCTCCGAGAGCCCGATGCTCGACATGCGCCTGTTCCGTCGCGGCGCGTTCACCGGCGCGCTCCTCGTGAACCTGCTGAGCGTGGTCGCCCTCGTCGGCTTCCTCTACTTCGTGACCCAGCATCTGCAGCTGATCGTCGGGTTGAGCCCGCTGCAGGCGGGCCTCGCCCTCGTGCCCGGCCTCGCGCTCATGATCGTGTCGGGTCTCGCCGTCGTGCCGGTCTCCCGCCGGGTGTCGCCCCGGGTGGTCGTCCCCGTCGCCCTCGCCCTGTCGGTCGCGGCGTACGTCGTGATCGCGGTGTCGACGGATGCCGCGGCCCTCGGCATCCTCATCGGCGCCTTCGCGCTGCTCGGCATCGGCATCGGTGCGGCCGAGACGGTGTCCAACGAGCTCATCCTCGCCACCGCGCCGCCCGCGAAGGCGGGAGCGGCGAGCGCCGTGTCCGAGACTGCGTACGAGCTCGGTGCCGTGCTCGGGACCGCGGTGCTCGGCGGCATCCTCACCGCCCTCTACCGTGCCGGACTCGTCCTCCCGGACGTTGTGCCGGCGGGTGCGGCTGCGGCGGCGCGCGAGACCCTCGGCGGGGCGGTCACCGTCGCGGACGGACTCCCGGGCGCCCTTGGCGACCGCGTCGTCGAGGCCGCGGCATCCGCCTTCGATGCGGGCGTGGGCGTCACCTCGATCATCGGAGCCGTCCTGGTCGTCTGCGCGGCCGTCATCGCGGCCACTACGCTGAAGGGAACCCGCACCCCTCGCGTCGAGGACTGACCGCGCGGGTTCCCCCGAGAACGAGGAGAGCGATGTCGCGCGTCGTGAAGCTGGCCGTCATCCCCGGAGACGGCATCGGTCCGGAGGTCGTCGCAGAGGCCGAGAAGGTGCTCGACGCCGTGACCGAGGGGGCCGAGGTGATGTTCGAGAAGACCCGGTTCTCCCTGGGCGCCGCCCGCTACCTCGAGACGGGTGACACCCTGACCGACGAGGACCTCGCCGCGATCGCCGCGCACGACGCCATCCTCCTCGGTGCCGTGGGCGGGATGCCGGGGGACCCCCGTCTGAAGGACGCGAACATCGAGCGGGGCCTGCTGCTGAGGCTGCGTTTCGCGCTGGACCACTACGTCAACCTCCGCCCGTCGGTCCTGTACCCGGGCGCCTCGGGTCCACTCGCGGAGCCGGGGGACATCGACTTCGTCGTGGTGCGCGAGGGCACCGAAGGCCCCTACGTGGGCAACGGCGGCTCGATCCGCACCGGCACGCTGCACGAGATCGCGAACGAGACCTCCGTGAACACGGCGTTCGGGGTCGAGCGGGTCGTCCGGTTCGCCTTCGCGCAGGCGCAGAAGCGCCGTCGGAAGCTGACCCTCGTGCACAAGACCAACGTGCTCGTCCACGCCGGCGGCATGTGGAAGCGGATCGTCGACGAGGTGGCCGCGGAGCACCCGGACGTGGCCGTAGACTACCTGCACGTCGACGCGGCGACGATCTTCCTGGTCACGAACCCGGGCCGCTTCGACGTGATCGTCACCGACAACCTCTTCGGCGACATCCTGACCGACTTGGCCGGCGCCGTCACCGGAGGCATCGGTCTCGCCGCTTCGGGGAACATCAACCCCGACGGCGCGTTCCCGTCGATGTTCGAGCCCGTGCACGGTTCCGCGCCCGACATCGCCGGACAGCAGATCGCCGATCCCACCGCTGCGATCCTCTCCGTCGCCCTGCTGCTCGACCACCTCGGACTGCAGGGTGAGGCCGAGCGCGTCACCCGCGCGGCCCGCGAGGACATCGAGAGCAGGGACGGCACCGCCCGCACGACCGCGCAGGTCGGCGACGCCATCACCGCACGCCTCCGGGCGTAATCTGAGTGGATGCGCGCCGCGCAGACGCCGCGCGAGGAACAGGACTGACATGACCCTCACCGACTCGACCGCAGCCCCCCTCACCTTCTCGGTGACGAAGAACCTGGCTGCGGCATCCCCTTCCGCCCGCGAGGAGATCCTCGCGAACCCCGGCTTCGGCACGAACTTCACCGACCACATGGTCGACATCTGCTGGTCGTCGAAGGGCGGCTGGCACCGGCCCCGCGTCTCGCCCTACGGGCCGATCTCGCTCTCGCCGGCGGCCGCTGTGCTGCACTACGGCCAGGAGATCTTCGAGGGCATCAAGGCGTACCGTCACGCGGACGGCTCGATCCACACGTTCCGGCCCGAGGAGAACGCGCGGCGCCTGCAGCGCTCCGCGCGCCGCATGGCGCTCCCCGAGCTCCCCGTCGACTACTTCCTGCAGTCGCTGCGCGAACTCATCGCCGTCGACGGCGACTGGGTGCCCGCGGGCGCCGACCAGAGCCTCTACCTGCGGCCGTTCATGTTCGCGAAGGAGGCGTTCCTCGGTGTGCGCCCGGCCGAGAAGGTCGCCTACTACCTGATCGCGAGCCCCGCGGGTGCCTACTTCAAGGGCGGCGTGACCCCCGTGAAGATCTGGCTGAGCGAGGACTATGCCCGCGCCGGCAAGGGCGGCACCGGCGCGGCCAAGACGGGCGGCAACTACGCCGCGAGCCTCCTGCCGCAGGCCGAGGCGTACGAGAAGGGCTGCGACCAGGTGGTCTTCCTCGACGAGGACGGCAACGTCGAGGAACTCGGCGGCATGAACGTCGTCTTCGTCATGAAGGACGGCACCCTCGTGACCCCCGAGTCGGAGTCGATCCTCGCCGGCATCACGCGCGACTCGATCCTCCCACTCGCCGAGGACCGCGGGCACCGCGTCGAGCGACGTGCCGTCTCCCTCGCCGAGTGGCGTGAGGGTGTCGCCTCGGGAGAGATCGTCGAGGTCTTCGCGTGCGGCACCGCCGCCGTGGTGACCCCCATCGGCGCGCTCAAGGCCTCCGGCTTCGAGGACGCGCAGCCCACAGGCACGCTCGCCCTCGAGCTGCGCCGGCACCTGACCGATATCCAGTACGGGCGTGTCGAGGACGTCCACGGCTGGCTCACCCGGCTGGACGGCTGATCCGTGCGCATCGTCCGTTACAGCCGCAACGAGGCCATCCGCTACGGGATCATCGACGAGAAGGAGGTCGTCGAGCTCGCCGGCGACCCGATGTTCACCGGGTTCGAGACGACGGGTGAGCGGATCCCGCTCGCCGAGATCACGCTCCTCGCGCCCTCGATTCCGCGCTCGAAGATCGTCTGCGTCGGCAAGAACTACCGTGATCACGCCGCCGAGATGGGTGGGGAAGCGCCCACCGAACCGCTGCTGTTCCTCAAGCCCAACACGTCCGTGATCGGCCCCGACGACGCGATCGTGCGGCCGCCGCAGTCGCAGCGCACCGATTACGAGGGCGAGCTCGCCGTCGTCATCGGGCGGGTTGCGAAGAACGTCCCCGCCGACAAGGCGCTCGACTACGTGTTCGGGTACACGATCGGCAACGACATCACGGCGCGCGACCTGCAGCGCTCGGACGGCCAGTGGTCCCGCGCCAAGGGATTCGACACGTTCTGCCCGCTCGGACCGATCATCGAGACCGAGTTCGACCTCGACGGGGGAGCGCGCATCGTGTCGCGCGTGAACGGCGAGGTCCGTCAGGACGGTCCGATCTCCGACATGGTCCACTCGGTACCGGAGATCATCGCCTACGCCTCGGCGGCGTTCACGCTGCTGCCCGGCGACGTCATCCTGACCGGGACGCCGGCCGGGATCGGCGAGTTCCACGCCGGCGACGTCCTCGAAGTGGAGATCTCGGGCCTCGGCATCCTGCGCAACACGGCGCGGAATGCCTGACGAAGGACTGCTCTCCCTCACAACGACGGATGTCGCGCGCATCCAGCGGCGCACCGTCACCGTCCTCGCGGCGGGGCAGGTCCTCGGCGGTGTCGCGTTCGGCGCGACGGTGTCGCTGGGGGCGCTCCTGGCTGCCGACCTGTCGGGCCAGGAGTCACTGTCGGGGTTCGCGACGGCATCCGTCACCCTCGGCGCCGCGCTCTGCGCGATCCCGCTCGCCCGGCTCGCGGCGGCGCAGGGGCGGCGCCGGGCGCTGAGCCTCGGCAACCTGCTCGCCCTCGTGGGGATCGCGGTCGTCATCACGGCCGCGGCGCTCCGCGCCTTCCCCCTGCTCCTGGTCGGCGTGATCCTCATCGGCGCCGGTAACGCCGGCAATCTGCAGTCCCGGTTCGCGGCGACCGACCTCGCGGGGCAGGGGCGGCGGGGGCGCGACCTCGGCACGGTCGTGTGGGCGACCACGGTCGGGGGCGTGGTCGGTCCGCTCATGCTCACACCGGGGGAGGCCGTCGGCGGATGGCTCGGAATGCCGCCCCTCACGGGTTCGTACGCGTTCTCGATCGTCGCGCAGACCCTCGCCCTGGCGCTCTACCTGGTGGCGCTGCGCCCCGACCCGCTGAAGGTCGCGCAGCAGGTCGCGCGGTCGCGCGATCCCCGGGACCCGCAGATCGACGAGCCGGACCGTCCCGTCGTCGCCCGCTACGCCGTGTTCGCGGTGGCGGGCTCGCACGTGACGATGGCCTCCGTCATGGCGATGACCCCGGTGCACCTCTCCCACCTCGACCCCCGCAACGTGACGACGATCGTCGGCGTCACGATCGCGCTCCATGTGTTCGGGATGTACGGGCTGTCGCCGGTCTTCGGCATCCTGGCCGACCGGTGGGGGCGTCTGCAGACGATCCTCCTGGGGCAGGGCATCCTCGCCGCGTCCCTCGTGACGGCGGCGGTCGCCCCGAACTCGTCCACCGCGGTCCTGATCGCTCTGCTGTTGCTCGGTCTCGGGTGGAGCGCGGCGACCGTGGGCGGCGCGGCGCTGCTGACCGAGGCGACGCCGACCGAACTGCGTCCCCGCAGGCAGGGGCGCAGCGACACGGCGATGACGCTGTCGGCGGCGATCGGATCGGTGCTCGCGGGCGGCATCCTGAGCCTCATCGGCTACGGAGGGCTCGCCCTCGTCGCCCTCGCGGTGGTCGTCGCGATCACCGTCCTCTCGCCCTACGCGCGGCGCTGAGGGCGCGGGGCGGGAGCGGCGCCGGTCGTAGACTTGACGGCGATGTCCACTGCACCGCACCCCCTCACCACGACCGCCTCCGGCTCCGACGTCCGCGTCCGGTTCTGCCCCTCGCCGACGGGGCTCCCGCACGTCGGGATGGTCCGCACCGCCCTGTTCAACTGGGCGTACGCGCGGCACACCGGCGGCAAGATGATCTTCCGCGTCGAGGACACGGATGCCGCTCGCGACAGCGAGGAGAGCTATCGTCAGCTCGTCGACGCCTTGACCTGGCTCGAGATCGACTGGGACGAGGGCGTCGAGAAGGGCGGCCCGCACGAGCCGTACCGGCAGTCGCAGCGCCACGACATCTACCGCGAGGTGCTCGACAAGCTGATCGCGACCGGCGCCGTGTACGAGTCGTACTCGACGGCCGAGGAGATCGACGCCCGCAACGAAGCCAACGGCCGCGCGAAGCAGCTCGGCTACGACAACTTCGACCGCACGCTGACGGACGAGCAGAAGGCCGCGTTCCGCGCGGAGGGGCGCGAGCCCGCCTGGCGACTGCGCGTGCCGGACGAGGACGTCACTTACGTAGACCTCATCCGCGGCGAGGTCACCTTCCCGGCCGGATCGTTCCCCGACTTCGTCGTCGTGCGCGCCGGCGGCGTGCCGCTCTACACGTTCACCAACCCCGTCGACGACGCCCTGATGGGGATCACCCATGTGCTCCGCGGCGAGGACCTCATGCCCTCCACCGCCCGTCAGCTCGCCCTCTACAGTGCGCTCATCGACGCGGGGGTGACGACCTTCGTGCCCCGCTTCGCGCACATGCCGCTCGTGCTGGGCGAGGAGGGCACGAAGAAGCTCTCCAAGCGCGACCCGAAGGCCGACCTTTTCCTGCAGCGCGAGAAGGGTTTCATCCACGAGGGGCTCCTGAACTACCTCGCCCTCCTCGGCTGGTCGATCGCGCCGGACCGCGACGTCTTCTCGCGCCAGGAGCTCATCGAGGCGTTCGACATCGTGAACGTGAACCCCAACCCCGCCCGCTTCGACCAGAAGAAGGCCGAGTCGATCAACGGTGACCACATCCGGATGCTGGAGCCCGCCGACTTCGCGTCGCGTCTGGTCCCGTACCTGGTCGGCGCCGGCGTCGTCAGCACGCCTCCCACTGACGCGCAGCGCGAGCTGCTCGCGAAGGCGGCCCCGCTCGTCCAGGAGCGGATGCAGATGCTCGGCGACGCTCCGGGGCTGCTCGGATTCCTCTTCCGAGACGTGGAGGCGTACGACGAGGACGCGGTGAAGGGACTGCCCGCGAACACCGCCGAGGTGCTCGCCGCCTCTATCGGCGCGCTGCAGGCGGTGCCCGAGGATGCCTTCACCGCCGAGCCGATCCAGGCGGCACTGGCGGCATCCCTCATCGAAGGGTTGGGCCTGAAGCCCCGCGTCGCCTACGGACCCGCGCGCGTCGCACTGAGCGGCCGGCGCGTCTCGCCGCCGCTGTTCGAGTCGATGGAGCTGCTGGGCAAGTCCGTCACGCTCGACCGTCTCGAGCGCCTGCGCGCCGAGCGGAGCTGAGACGCGACGCGCTCGGGATGCGCGTCCGGTTTGGCCGGGGCGGCACCGTGGGCTAAGCTTGATCCTCGGTACGACTCCGGTTGAAACCCGGTGGGGTATGGTGTAATTGGCAACACGGCTGATTCTGGTTCAGTTGTTCTTGGTTCGAGTCCAGGTACCCCAGCAAGGAAAAACCCCCGCTCCGGCGGGGGTTTTGCTTTGCTGGAGCCGGTGCGCGGATCAGCGCAACAGGCGCACAATGGTCGCATGGGACTCTTCACGCAGCGACCCGAAGAACCGTCGGAATGGGCAGGGCTGCCCGCCGAACCGATGGAGCCACGAAACCCCGTGGAGCGGCTGGGAGACGGGCCCGCGGTCTCGGACTGGTCTCCGGACCTGCTCTCCGTGTCGCCCGCCACGGCGACGTGGATCGAGATCCCCGTCGATCCCGCACCCGAGCCGGACGGCGCCGACGGGGACTGAGCCTGCTCAGCGCATCGCGTCGCCGATGTAGGAGTATTTGACGAAGACCTCCGAGGCCCACCCGGCCTCTTCGAGCACTCCCTGCACGGCGGTCAGCATGTACTTCGAGTCCCAACCGAGGTAGAGGTACCGTCCCTCGTCGAGGGTGTCCCACTGGCCGTTCCAGGCCATCGCCGGGTAGACCGGGCCGCCCTGGCGCGCGCTGTAGTCGACGACGCTCTGCCGCGAGTCGGCCCAGAGCCTCGCGAACACGCGGTTGAACAGGTAGCGGACGTCCCGCACGTCCCAGTGCTCGCCGCGGTACTCGACGTAGTCGAACTCGCGCTGCCAGCCGCGGGGCCAGCCGCGCCGCTTCTTGGCGTCGAGGATCGGCGTGAGGTTGTCGTCGTCGATCCCCACCACGGCGGGGCGGCGCCACGCGTCCATGAAGCGCGCGGTCAGCTGCTCGGTGCGTTCGGCGATCCGAGCCGTCGTCCAGGTCTCGGCATCCGCGATCCGACGCGTGAACTCGAGGCCGCTCGACGCGTAGGCACTCCGCTTCGCGGGGAAGGAGGCGTCGAACACCCGATCGGCGGCGTCCTCCTCGAGGAGCGTCAGGTTGCCGAGCGTGTTCACGAGGGCGCGGTGCGCGTTCTGCTCGTCGTCGCTGAGGTCGGCCCAGCGCCGGACGCCGTCGCCGGTCCACTCGTCGGAGGGCGCCACGGGGAGGACGTGCTCGAGGACGACGTCGGCGTCGTCGTCCACCCCCGCCAGGCGCGCGAGGACGAAACCCGCGTGGGGGAGTTCGCCGTAGCGCAGACCCACCCGGGTCCGCTCGTCCGAGGGCGTGATGCGGGCGATGGCGAGCACGAGCGCCTCCATCCCCTCATCTGCCGCGCGGCAGAAGCGCGCGACGAGCCGGTCGACGGACAGGCCGACGACGGTCCGGCGCAGCAGCAGGGACTCCACATGCGTCAGGGCGAGCGACAGATCGGATGCCGAGAGTTCACCGTGCAGGTGGTCCCGGTACAGCCGCATCGCGAGGGGATACATGCCGCGGCCCAGCGTGTTGATCGCGGCGAAATGGCGTGCGATGCCCGCATCCGTTGCCGAGCCCGGTTCGAGCAGGAGCCGGTAGATCTCGGACAGCTCACGCCACTCTTGCGCGCGGGCACGCAGCGTCGTCCGATCCAAGCGCGGGAACTCGTGGCGGAACGCGTCGTAGACACCGCGCTCGCCCTCGACGAGCACCTCGCGCCCCGTCAACATGACGAGGTAGTCCCGCCAGAAGGCACCGATCTGCTCGCCCGTGTTCGCCTCGATCGCGAGCCAGTACTCGTTCTCGATCTCGCTCTGCTCGGCGTGCGAGAGGCCCATCAGCACGTAGTTGTGGATCAGCTCGTGGTCGCGCAGCGGTTCGCCCGTCGAGTTGAGGCTCTCGAAGATCTGCTGCGCGTTCGCCTGCCCGCCGAGGGTGATCGACACGTGCTCCAGCTTGCGCAGGCCACGCCAGATGTCGGCGGCCTCGTCGGGCCGGATCTGGCTCCGGAAGAACGCGTAGTTGTCATCGAAGCGCGACACGCGGTCGGTGTCGGCGGGGGAGCGGCGGTCGAGCACGACGCTCTCGAAGACGTCCGCCCAGGCGCGGTGGGGACGCAGCTTCGTCCGCGCCGGCTCGCCGTGACGCACCAGCACCGCCTCGAGTTCGGCGGCGAGGCCCGGATCGTCGTCGCGGAGGGTGTGGTGGAGCGCCGCCACCAGCAGCATCAGCGTCGTGACACGCTGCTGCCCGTCGATGAGGACGAGGTGGGCGTCGTCCTCCGCCGACGTGCTGGCGGTCGAGAGGATGGAGCCGATGAAGTGCGTGTGACCGTCTTCACCTGCAGCTGCGGCGCGGATGTCACCGAGAAGCTGCTCGCACCCGCCGATGTCCCAGCGGTACTGCCGCTGATAGACCGGCACGACGATCGTGGTGTCCGAGGCGGAGAGCCAATCGATCGTGTTGACGGCGGTCGCATCGACGTTCGTGGCGCTGCTCATGTTCCTCGAATCGCTCCTCGAATTTCCCGGTCGAGTCTACTGACGCTCCCAGAACGCCTAGGTAGGCTGGCCTAAGTCGGGCCTGTAAAAACTTCGCTCGTCCGACAGAAAGGTTGATCCGCATGGGTTACATCAAGAGTGCTCTGCTCGAGGAGACCGGCTACGCCGTCCTCGACATGTACGGCAAGCACATCGATCCGAAGGAATGGCTCGACGTCGAGTACGTCGACTGGAAGTCGTCGGGGGACACCCGCTTCGCACCGCTCGCCTCGGCCAAGGGTGAGATCGAGTGCAACGGCTTCTGGAACCACCAGCCGCCGCGCACCGACAAGGACGGTGTCTGGATCCCCTCGCAGACCGAGAAGGCGCCCACGCTCACCGAGCGCGCGCTCGAGCCGGGCTCGAACGTCGGACGCTGCCGCATCATCGAGCTGCAGCCGAACACCTACGCCGACGCGCTCTACAACCTGCACCAGGACGACAACAACCGGCTGAACCCCGACGGCACCGGCTGGGTCGTCCGCAGCTTCTTCAACCTCACCGACGACAAGGACAGCTTCTTCGTCCTGCGTGACAACCGCACCGACCCGAGCGGCGAGACCCGCATCGCCCTGCCCGCCGGCGCGCAGCTCGTCATCGACACGCAGCGTCTGTGGCACGCCGCCTACCACCCCGGCGACGCCCCGCGGTACTGCCTCATCACGTCGTGGGAGTCGGGCCCCGAGCTCGACGCCTACATGGAGAAGTACAACGGCGTGAACAGGGTCGAGAGTGTTCCGCTCGACCAGGAGACCATCGACGCCGCGCAGGCCGAGCAGGAGCGGCGCATCGCCGCCCGCGCCGCCGCGCTCGCGGCTCGCGGTCAGCGCGAGGTCCTCGCGATGAGCGAGGCCTGACCCGCCTCTCCCTGACGACGCCCCCGGTCCTCGGCCCGGGGGCGTCGTCGCATGAGCGGTTCTTGTTTCGTGTGGTTTTGTGTTGTACCGTGTGGTCTTGTTCGAGGAGGACCACATGTACGCAACGGAGCGCCAGCAGCAGATCGAGCAGCTGATCGCCACGGACGGGCGCGTCGCCGTTCTCGACCTCGCGGATCGCTTCGGGGTCACCACCGAGACGGTCCGTCGCGATCTCGCCGCCCTCGAGCGTGTCGGCCTCGTCCGCCGCGTCCACGGCGGCGCCGTCCACCGGGCTCGCGCGAGCACCGCCGAGGTCTCGGTCGCCGAGCGGGCGGGACAGCGCAGCGGCGCGAAGCAGACCATCGCCCGTGCCGCCGTCGACCTGCTCGGCGCCGAGCTCGACGGCGCCCTCTACCTCGACGCCGGCACGACGACCGGGGCCATCGCCCAGCTCCTCGCGACCGGACCGCACCCCGCCGGCGACCTCGAGGTCGTCACGCACTCCATGTCGGTCGCCCACATCCTCGCCGGCGCCCCCGCCGTGGGACTGACGGCCATCGGCGGGCGGGTGCGCGGGCTCACCGCAGCCGCCGTCGGAGCGCAGACGGTGGAGGCGATCGGCCGACTCCGGCCCGACATCGCCTTCATCGGCACGAACGGCGTCTCCGCGGCATTCGGCCTCAGCACGCCGGATCCCGACGAGGCGGCCGTCAAGCGCGCCATCGTCGCGTCGGCCCGCCGCATCGTGGTCGTCGCCGACGGCGACAAGTTCGACGCCGAGCTCCTCGTCTCGTTCGCGTCGCTGACGGACGTCGACGTCCTCCTGACCGACACGGCGCCGGCGGGAGCCCTCGCCGCCGCCCTCCGCGACGCCGACGTGGAGGTGCAGGTCGGATGATCGTCACCCTCACCACCAACCCGTCCCTCGATCGCACGATCTCCCTCGCCGCGCCCCTGCAGGTGGGCGAGGTGCAGAACGCGCTCGGCGTTCGCGAGGATGCGGGCGGCAAGGGGATCAACGTCGCGCGGGTGGTCGCCGCGGCATCCCGTCCCACCCTCGCCGTCCTGCCGCTCGATCCCCGCGATCCGTTCGCGGGCGCCCTGGCGGCCACCGGCATCCCGACGCGGACCGTCGCCCACGACGGCGCCACCCGCGCGAACATCACGATCGCCGACCACGCCGGGACCACGACGAAGCTGAACCTGCCGGGCGCCGCGTTCACGGAAGAGGATGCCGCGGCCCTGACCGCCGCGGTCGTCGCCGCGTCGGAGGCCGCGTCGTGGCTGGTGCTCGCCGGATCGCTCGCGCCGGGCCTGCCCGTGGACTACTACGTGAGCGTGATCGAGGCGGTCCGTGCGGCCTGGGGACCCTCCGCTCCGCGCATCGCGGTCGACACCTCGGGGCCGGCCCTGGCCGCCGTCGTCGCCGCCGGGCGCCCCGACCTGATCAAGCCCAACGACGAGGAACTCGCCGAACTCACCGGTCGCGGCCTCGACGCGGAGCTCGAGCTCCCCGACGCCGTTGCGCGGATCGCGCGCCGGCTGGTCCCGGCATCCGTCGCCGCCGCCCTCGTGACGCTCGGGGGCGACGGAGCCGTCCTCGTCACCGCCGACGGCGCGTGGCACGGCGCACCGCCCCCGACGCGCGTGCGCAGCACGGTGGGGGCCGGCGACAGCTCGCTCGCCGGCTACCTGCTCGCCGAGACGACCGGTGCCGCACCGGAGGAGCGCCTGCGCTCCGGCATCCGCTACGGATCCGCGGCTGCGTCGCTTCCGGGCACCCAACCTCCCACCCCCCACGACCTGTCGACCGGCGCGGTGCCGGTGCGACTCCTCGCGCAGGACAACCCGACCACTGGAGGTCACCGTGACTGAGATCATCACCGCGGAACTCGTCAGTATCGACGAGCCGCTCGGCGCCGACAAGCGCGCCGTCATCGACGCCCTAGCCCAGCGCGTCGCGGCGCAGGGGAGGGCCACCGACGGCGCCCGCCTGGCCGACGACGCCTGGGCGCGCGAGGAGAAGGACGAGACCGGCCTGCCCGGCGGCATCGCCATCCCGCACGCGAAGAGCGCCGCCGTCACGCAGGCCTCTCTGGCCTTCGCGCGGCTGAACCCCGGCGTCGACTTCGGTGCCGAGGACGGCGGTGCCGACCTCGTCTTCCTCATCGCCGCTCCCGACACCGCCGCCGAGGAGCACCTCGCCGTGCTCTCCAAGCTCGCCCGCAGTCTCATGCGCGACGACTTCACGGCGGGCCTGCGCGCCGCATCGACGGCCGACGAGGTCGTCGCCATCGTCCGCGACGCCATCTCGGACGCGCCCGCCGCCGAGGCCCCCGCCTCGCGCGCCGAGGCGCGCGCCGCGGCACCGGCCGCCGCCGCCTCCGCCGACGACGCGCTCCTGATCGACGGCCGCCCCGCGCGCATCGTCGCGGTCACGGCGTGCGCCACCGGCATCGCCCATACCTTCATGGCCGCCGACGCGCTGACGGCGACGGGGCAGAAGGACGGCGTCGACCTGACCGTCGAGCCGCAGGGATCGAGCGGCTACAAGGCCATCGACCAGCGCATCATCGACGAGGCCGACGCCGTCATCTTCGCCGTCGACGTCGACGTCCGCGAGCAGGCGCGCTTCGCCGGCAAGCCGGTCGTCCGGGCCGGGGTCAAGCGCGGGATCGAGCAGCCCGCCCAGATGATCCGCGAGGCCGTCGCGGCCGCGAAGAACCCGAACGCCGCGCGCGTTCCGGCCGCGTCGGGCGCGAACGCGACCCGCGAAGCCGCACCCACCTCGCTCGGCGGCGCGATCCGCCGGGCGCTGCTGACGGGTGTCAGCTACATGATCCCGTTCGTCGCCGGCGGCGGTCTGCTGATCGCACTCGGCTTCGCTCTCGCGGGCTACCAGATCGCCTCGCCGCACGAGGGAGCCGACGTCAACAACGCCATCTACGCCCTGCAGAACTTCACGCTGTGGAACCTCCCGCCCGAGGGGCTCGGGTACTACCTCGGTGCGGTCGCCTTCCAAATCGGTGGCCTCTCCTTCGGGTTCCTCGTCCCTGCCCTGGCCGGTTACATCGCCTACGGCATCGCCGATCGCCCCGGCATCGCGCCCGGTTTCGTCGCCGGTGCCGTCGCCACCTTCATGGGTGCCGGCTTCATCGGTGCGATCGTCGGCGGTCTGCTCGCCGGTCTCGCGGCGTGGTGGCTGAACCGCCTCGACGTGCCGCGCTGGCTGCGCGGTCTGATGCCCGTCGTCATCATCCCGCTGCTCGCCTCGATCTTCGCGTCGGGTCTTCTGCTGATGGTATTCGGCGGCCCGATCGCCGCGCTCAGCGTGGCGCTGAACGAATGGCTGGGAAGCCTCACCGGCGCCGGCGTGATCCTGCTGGGCGTCATCCTCGGTCTCATGATGTGCTTCGACCTCGGTGGCCCCGTCAACAAGGTCGCCTACGGCTTCGCCACCGCGAACCTGGCACAGGGCATCGCCGGCGACGAGCGCTACCTGCAGATCATGGCCGCCGTCATGGCGGCGGGGATGGTCCCGCCGCTCGCGATGGCGCTCGCCTCGACCGTCCTCGGCCGCAAGCTGTTCACGGCGCCCGAGCGCGAGAACGGCAAGGCCGCCTGGCTGCTCGGCGCCGCCTTCATCTCCGAGGGGGCGATCCCCTTCGCGGCTGCCGACGTGTTCCGTGTCATCCCGGCGATGATGCTCGGCGGTGCCGTGACCGGTGCGCTGTCGATGGCCTTCGCGGTCACCTCCCGCGCTCCGCACGGCGGCGTGTTCGTCTTCTTCGCGATCGACAACTTCTGGCTGTGGCTGGTCGCGATCGCGGCGGGCACCGTCGTCAGCGCCGTCGCCGTCGTGGTCCTGAAGCGCTTCGTCCGCCGCCGCCCGATCGAGGCGGATGTGCCCGCCGTCGCCGCCACGGCATAGTCTCGATACACCGACTCAAGGAGGAAGATCCACCATGGCCGAACGGACCGCAACCGTCGCGAGCAGCTCCGGACTGCACGCCCGCCCCGCAAAGCTCTTCGTGCAGGCGGTCAAGGAGACGGGCGTGCCCGTCACGATCGCCGTTCCCGGTGGCCCCGACCAGAACGCCGGCAGCATCCTGACCCTCATGGGTCTCGGTGCGACGCAGGGCACGGTCGTCACGCTCAAGGCCGAGGGCGAGGGCGCCGAGGAGGCGCTCGACAAACTCGTCGCCTTCATCGAGACGGATCACGACGCCGAGTGAGTCTCGACCCCCACGAACGACGGATGCCGCGGAGCGCAAGCCCCGCGGCATCCGTCGTTCGTGCGTGCGATGTCAGAGGTCGGTCGATTCTCCCGGATCGAGGGTGACGAACTCGCCGCCGTTCTGCTCGGTCGCCCACTTCAGCCGGTCACGGTGCATCGCGAGACCCGCGCGGGAGAGCGTCATGTCGTGCGTGCCGAAGGCGCGGCGCGGCTTCACGGCGAGCACGTAGTCCATCGCCTCGCCGATCTTCAGCCACGGGGCGCCGATGGGCGCCGCGAGCAGACCGACTTCGACGCCCTCGGGGACGGCGTAGGAGTCGCCAGGGTAGTAGAACTCGTCGTTGACCAACACACCGAGGTTGTCGATGACGGGGATCGACTCGTGGATCACGCTGTGGGTGCCGCCGAAGAAGCGGAGTCGGAAGGGACCCAGCTCGAGTTCGTCGCCGACGTCCACCGCGGTGACGTCGTAGTCGGATGCCGCGGCCACGACACCCGCAGGCCCGAAGATCGGCACACCCGGCGCCTGGGAGAGGACGGCGTCGAGCTGGGCGGGGGTCCAGTGGTCCGGGTGCTCATGCGTGAGGATCACGCCGACCAGACCGTTCAGATCGTCGAGGGGCAGGGTGAAGGAACCGGGGTCGATGAGGAGGGTCTTACCCTCGCTGTCGAGGCGGAGGCAGGCATGTTCGTGCTTCGTGACGCGCATCGTCCCAGTCAACTCACGAAGGGGGGCGTGAGCAAGGGGGCGCCGATTTTGCACCGCTGTGAACGTCATGCATAATTGAACGGTTGCCTCCGCAGGGAGGGAACGAAAAGTACGGCCCCATCGTATAGCGGCCTAGTACGCCGCCCTCTCACGGCGGTAACGCGGGTTCGAATCCCGCTGGGGTCACCAGACAGACGACACCCCCGACCACCAGGTCGGGGGTGTCGTCGTTTCGGCGCGTCGCGGGATCTCAGGCCTCCGGCGATCCACTCCGCACCCGTGCTCGGCGTCGTGCCCGGCGCACCACCTGGACGACGGTGAGGATGATGCCGGCGACGACGAGCCAGGGGAGCAGGAATCCCAGACCCAGGACGATTCCGTTCAGTGTCGCGACGAGCGCGTTCCATCCGGTCGCGAAACCGTCGCCGAAACCCTGCGGCTCGGCGGCGACGACCTCACCCGGCTCGGTGACGGTGATCGTGGCGCTCGAGAGGGCGACGTCGTCGGCCAGCGCGTCGGACTGCGCCCGCAGCGAGTCGAGCTCCGCCTGCCGCTGCGAGAGCGCCTCCTCGGCGGTCAGCAGGTCGGCCGTGGTGGCGGCATCCGAGATCAGCGACTCCAGGCGGTCGACGGAGGTCTGCAGCGCCGAGATCCGTGCGCGGAGGTCGGTCGACTGGGCGGTGACGTCCTCTCGCGAGATCTCCGAGGACCGGACCTCGCCCACGTCGTCGAGATCGGCGAGGAAGTCGCTCAGCGTGTCCGCCGGCACGCGCACGGTGATCCAGGTGCCGTCCGCAGAGGAGGTCGCGACGTCGCCCGACGACTCCGCGGACGGTGCAGCCGAGACGTTCATCGACTCGACGTACCCGCCGGCCGCGTCAGCGCGGTCACCGATCTCCCTGGCGGCGGCGGCCGGGTCTCCTGCTTCGAGGACGGTCGAACTGGTCGCGACGACCTCGCGCCCGGTGGCGGCGGTCGAGCCGTTCTCCTCCGCGCCACCGCCCCCGTCGCCCCCGAGTTCCCCGTTCGCTTCGGGTGCGACGGCGCCGCCGGCACCCTCGTCGTACAGCCCCACGGATCCGCCCGCGCTGCTGCTCGCGCCCGTGCCGCTCAGAGCGGGTCCGACGAACCCGGCGACCACGATGACCGCGGCCGCGGCGCCCGTGTAGCCCCAGGCGCGACGCCGCCGGCGCTGCGACTGCTCCGTCGAGCGCGAGACCTCGGCGCGGATGTCGGCGAACAGCGCGGCCTCGATGTCGTCCTGCCGCTCGGGTGTGAGCTCGGGGAGCTCGAGGTCGGGCCCTGTCATGATCCCTCCGATCCGACGACGGCGCGCAGCTTCGTGCGCACCCGCGAGAGGCGGTTGCGGACGACCGCGTGCGAGATCCCGAGCTCCGCGGCCGCGGCGGCGTATGCGTAGCCCTCCGTCGCGCACAACCGGAAGATCTGCTGGTCGAGGGGGGAGAGGGTCCCGAGCTCCGCCATCACACGCTCGGCCAGGTCCCCGCCGATCACCTGATCCTCGACGTCGACGGTAGCCGGGAGCGTCTCCTCGACCGCCCCGGCGGTGTGCAGCCGGTCGCGGCGCTGCCGCCGCATCCGGTTCGCGCTCTGGAACCGGCAGATCGTGACGAGCCACGGCAGCAGCGATTCGCTGACGAGATCGAGCGTCGGCAGTCGCCGCCACGCGACCAGGAAGGTCTCCTGCATGACATCCTCCGCATCGGCCGTGTTCCCGAGGAGGCCATGGGCGAGCCAGTACACCGGCCTCGCGTAGGCGCGGTACAGCTCGCGGAAGGCCTGCTGATCGCCACCCGCGGCGGCGGCCACCAGGTCCGCGTCACGCCTCGCGAGCGGGTCGGCCATGGCATCCTCGTTCGTTCTGTCGATGGGGGAGTGTCGCGTCACGGGGGATCGTCTCAGGCACCTCAAAAGGTACTCTGGGGGACGCCCCCGCGTGAAAGGCCCTCATGGAGCTCCCCCTCTGGTTCGAGGTCGGCTCGCTGGTCGTGCTGACTCTCATCCTCGTCGCCGACCTGCTGCTGATCATCAAGCGTCCGCACGTCCCCTCGACGAAGGAGTCGACGCTCTGGGTCGTCTTCTACGTGGCCCTCGCGCTCGTGTTCGCGCTGATCATGCTGGTCGTGACGGACGTCGACTACGCCGGTCAGTTCGTCGCCGGCTGGCTGACGGAGTACAGCCTGTCGATCGACAACCTGTTCGTGTTCGTCCTCATCATGAGCCAGTTCTCCGTGCCGCGAGCGGCGCAGCAGAAGGTGCTGATGGTGGGCATCATCATCGCGCTGATCCTGCGCGGCATCTTCATCCTCCTCGGTGCCGCGATCATCGAGCAGTTCAGCTGGGTCTTCTACCTCTTCGGGCTCTTCCTCATCTACACGGCCTGGAAGCAGGCCTTCTCGAGTGAGGACGACGAGGACGAGGAGAAGAAGGAGAGCTTCGTCGTCCGCCTGCTCCGCCGTCGCATGTCGATCAGCGAGGAGTACGACGGCGCGAAGGTGCGTACCGTCATCGACGGCAAGAAGGTCTTCACGCCGATGATCATCGTGTTCGCCGCCCTCGGCATGACCGACCTGCTGTTCGCGATCGACTCGATCCCTGCGATCTTCGGCATCACGCAGAGCGCCTTCATCGTCTTCACCGCGAACATCTTCGCCCTGATGGGCCTGCGGCAGCTCTACTTCCTGCTCGGTGGTCTGCTCGACCGGCTGAAGTACCTGCACTTCGGCATCGCGTTCATCCTCGCCTTCATCGGCGTCAAGCTCGTCCTGCACGCGATGCACGAGAACGAGCTGCCGTTCATCAACGGCGGCGAGCACATCGAGTGGGCGCCGGAGATCTCCACCTGGGTGTCGCTCGGGGTGATCGTGGCCTCGATGGTCGTCGCGACTGTCGCCAGTCTCGTCGCCGCGCGTCGGGAGGGGTTGCGCGAGCCCCTTCCGGCGACGGGACCGACGCCCGTCGGCCACGCCGAGGACGTCGCCGCCGAGCAGGGCACGCCTTCGACCGTCGACCCCCGCCCGTCGCGGGAGGACTGAGGGGCGCCTCAGAACGGTCGCAGGTTCGCCCGGAGGGTCGGTTCGTACTCCCGGCGCAGGATGCCGCGGCGTCGCAGGATCGGGACGAGCTCGTCGAGCGTGCGGTGCACGGTCACGGGGTGCAGGTCGCCCCAGAGCAGCACGCCGTCGTTGCCCCACGCGCCGTACTCCTCGATGCGGTCGGCGAGCTCGTCGGCGGTCCCGACCCAGCCGGAGCCGTCGCTCAGACGGCCGAGGCGTGCGTGCGCCGCGAGGATCCGTCGCAGGGGTGCGTCGTCGTCGTGGTCGCCCACGAGTCGGCGGATGCTGCCGTGCGAGACGTGATCCCCGAAGATCCCCCGATCCAGGGGCCGGTCGAGGTCCAGGGTCGTCAGGTCCGTCTCGAGGTCGCTCGACTGCCGTTCCGCGATCCGTCGGAGCGTCGCATCGTCCGGTTCGAGCGAGGCGGCGACGATCCGGTCCGCCTCCTCGGCGGAGGAGACCACGACCGGCTGGATGGCGAAGAGGATCGTGATGTCCTCGGCCAGCCGACCCGCCGCGACCGCGGCGTCGTGGATGCGGCTGCGGTAGCCGCGGACGGAGTCCTCGGTCATCGACGCGAGAGCGAGCTGCACGTCGGAGTTCGCCCCGGCGAAGCCGAGGCCCCGCGGTGAGCCGCCCGGAGACACGATGACGGGTTCCCCGTCAGTGAACGGGATCGCGTTGAGGGGGCCGTCGAACGCGTAGTACTCACCGCGGTGGATCGTGGGTTCGAGCAGAGTCCCGTCCGCGTACCGACCGGCGGCGGGATCGGCGATGAGCGCTCCGTCGGGCCAGCTCCGCCAGAGCGCCCGTACCGCCGACATCCACTCCTCGGCGCGGTCGTACGCAGCGTCGTGACCGAGCTGCGAAGAGGTCGAGAAGTGGCGGGCGCTGCCGGTGTCGGTGACGACGTTGAGTCCGAGCCGGTGGCCGCTGAGGTGCTGCAGCGTCGCGAACTGCCGGGCCGCCGTGTACGGGAGGGTTGCGGCGGGGTTCACCGTGGGCACGATCCCGATGCGTTCGGTCGCCGCGAACAGGTACGGAGCCAGCAGCAGGGGGTCGAGCTTCGGACCGCCGAAGGCCTGGCGCACCCGCAGGTCGATCGTCTCGGCCGAACCCAGCGACGGCGCGTCCTCGATGATGAGCAGATCGAACCCCGCCTGCTCGAGGGTCCGGACGGCGTCCTGGTACAGCGCGGGGGAGGTCCAGTCGTACCCCCAATCGAGGTACGGGTGGCCCCATCCCTGCGGGCCGAAGCCGCGCGCGAGGAACCACCCGAAGTGCTGCGGGCGGCTCATGCGAGCACCGCCGCATCGTCCCGGACGGCGGATGCCGCCGCCGCGAGCGCCTGGTCCAGATCGGCCAGCAGGTCGTCGAGGTCCTCGATGCCGATGGACAGCCGCAGCGTGCCGGGGTGGACGCCCAGGGCCGCGCGCTCGGCGGGGGAGCGCCGGGCGTGACTGGTCGTCGCCGGATGCAGCACGAGCGAGCGGACGTCGCCGAGGTGCGTCATGTGGGTGATCACCGAGACCGCTTCGACGAACGCCCGCGCAGCCGGCAGCCCGCCGCGGAGCGTGACGGTGAAGACCGAGCCGTACCCGCCGCGGAGGGAGTTCCGCGCGAGGTCGTGGGTGGGGTGCGAGGCGAGCCCGGCGTAGTCGACCGACGCCACCTCGGGGCGGTCGGCAAGCCACCCGGCGACGGCGAGCGCGTTCTCCGATTGGCGCTGCACGCGGAGGCTGAGCGTCTCGATGCCCTGACCGATGAGGAATGCGGTCAAGGGGGAGGGCGTCGGCCCGTACCGCGGTGCGACGCTCTCCCGCAGGTGGGCGATGCGCGCGCGCCCGCCGTAGCGCTCCCAGACGCTCGGCGTGCCCGCGCCGCTCTCGACGAGGTGCGGGAAGAGGCGGCCGGAACGGGATGCGTCGAACCGTCCGTCGTCGACGATCACGCCCCCGAGCACGGCGCCCTGCCCGGCGAGGAACTTGCTCGCCGAGTGGACGACGATCGCGGCGCCGTGTTCGAGGGGACGCAGCAGATACGGCGTCGCGAACGTGTTGTCGACGATGAGGGGGATGCCGGCGGCGTCGCCGATCGCGGCGACCGCCGCGATGTCCAGGACGTCGTTGCGGGCGTTGGCGATCGACTCGCCGAGGAGCACGCGCGTCTCCGGGCGGATCGCGCGGCGCCAGGCATCCGGGTCCTGGATGTCGTCGACGAACGTCGTCTCGATCCCCAGTCGGGCCAGGTTGTCGACGAGCAGGCCGCGGGTGCCCTCGTAGATGTGCGTCGAGCTGACGATGTGCGATCCGGCGCTGACGAGCCCGAGCAACGCGACGGCGAGGGCGGCCTGTCCCGACGCGAGGAGGACCGCCTCGGCACCGCCCTCGAGCGACGCGAGCTTGCGCTCGACGGCGTCGACGGTGGGGTTGCCGGTGCGGGTGTACCCGTACCCGTCGCCGGCCCCGAAGTGGACGGCGGCGTCGTCGAACGAGTCGAAGGTGAAGCCTGCCGTGAGGTGGATCGGCAGGGCGCGCGGGGTCGCCGGCGCGGCATCCGTCCCCACGTGGACCTGTCGCGTCGTGAACCCTCCGGTGGTCCGCTCCGTCATCGTCGTCTCCCGTCCCTCAGGGCACACAGCGTGCCACGGGGCGGCGCGCGAGCCCCGATCGTGAGACGCGGTGTTACGCCGCCGGCTCGTCTCGCCCCGTCCGGGCCGGTGGTAGTCTGGCGCGGTGCGGACCGCTCGACTCCTTATCGGCCGCGACGAGACCTCGCTCTGAGCCCTCTCTCGTCGCGGAGGCTGTCGCGGGCGCCATCCGACATCAGGAGACACCATGAGCACGATTCCCGACCGTCCGCGGACCCTCGCCGAGAAGGTGTGGGACGACCACCTCGTCGTGAAGGGTGAGGACGGCAGTCCCGACCTCATCTACATCGACCTCCACCTCGTCCACGAGGTGACCAGCCCGCAGGCCTTCGACGGTCTCCGCGCCGAAGGTCGCCCGGTGCGCCGCCTCGACCTCACGATCGCGACCGAGGACCACAACACCCCGACGCTCGAGATCGACAAGCCGATCGCCGATCTCACGAGCCGCACCCAGATCGAGACCCTGCGCCGCAACGCCGAGGAGTTCGGGGTGCGGCTGCACTCCTTGGGCGACAAGGAGCAGGGGATCGTCCACGTCGTCGGCCCGCAGCTGGGACTGACGATGCCGGGCATCACCGTCGTGTGCGGCGACTCGCACACCTCGACGCACGGTGCGTTCGGCGCCATGGCGTTCGGCATCGGCACGAGCGAGGTCGAGCACGTCCTGGCGACCCAGACCCTGCCGCTGAAGCCCTTCAAGACGATGGCCATCACCGTCGAGGGCACCCTCAAGCCGGGGGTCAGCGCGAAGGACATCATCCTGGCGATCATCGCCAAGATCGGGGCCAACGGCGGGCAGGGGTACGTCCTCGAGTTCCGCGGCTCCGCCATCCGTTCGCTCTCGATGGAGGGCCGGATGACGATGTGCAACATGTCCATCGAGGCCGGCGCCCGCGCGGGGATGATCGCGCCCGACGAGACGACGTTCGCCTACGTCAAGGACAAGCCGCACGCACCGCAGGGCGCGGACTGGGACGAGGCGGTCGCCTACTGGCGGACCCTGCCGTCAGACGAGGGAGCCGTGTACGACGCGGAGGTCTTCCTCGACGCCGACGAGCTCGAGCCGTTCGTCACCTGGGGCACCAACCCGGGTCAGGGCGTGACCCTGAGCGGTGTGGTCCCCGATCCGGCCGAGATGACCGACCCCAACGAGCGCGCCGCCGCGGAGCGCGCCCTCGAGTACATGGACCTGACCCCCGGGACCCCGCTGAAGGACGTGCAGGTGGATGCCGTCTTCATGGGCTCGTGCACGAACAGCCGCATCGAGGATCTCCGCCAGTTCGCGTCGATCGTCCGGGGCCGGACCAAGGCGGACGGGGTCCGCGTCATGGTGGTGCCCGGCTCGGCGCGCGTCCGGCTGGAGGCCGAGGCGGAGGGGCTCGACAAGGTCTTCACCGACTTCGGCGCCGAGTGGCGTTTCGCCGGATGTTCGATGTGCCTCGGGATGAACCCCGACCAGCTCGCCCCGGGGGAGCGGTGCGCCTCGACGAGCAACCGCAACTTCGAGGGACGCCAGGGCAAGGGCGGTCGCACGCACCTCGTCTCGCCCCAGGTCGCCGCCGCGACCGCCGTGCTCGGCCGCCTCGCGAGCCCGAGCGATCTCGACGCACTCGCACTGACGGAGGCCTGACATGGAGAAGTTCACCCGCCACACCGGTGTCGGCGTCCCGCTGAAGCGATCCGCGGTCGACACCGATCAGATCATCCCGGCCGTCTACCTGAAGCGCGTCACCAAGACCGGCTTCGACGACGCGCTGTTCGCCAACTGGCGGCAGGACCCCTCATTCGTCCTCAATCAGGACGCGTACCGGAACGGCTCCGTCCTCGTCGCCGGACCCGACTTCGGCACCGGGTCGAGCCGTGAGCACGCTGTGTGGGCCCTCCGCGACTACGGCTTCCGTGTGGTGTTGAGCACCAAGTTCGCCGACATCTTCCGCGGCAACGCCGGGAAGCAGGGACTCGTCACGGGTGTGGTCACCGAGGACGTGCTCGAGGCGATCTGGGCGGCCCTCGAGGCGGAGCCGGGGCGCGAGGTGACCGTCGACCTCGAGACACGCACGGTACAGGTCGGCGACGTCCAGGCCCCGTTCGACATCGACGATTACACTAGGTGGCGGCTTTTCGAAGGGCTCGACGACATCGGGCTCACCCTGCGCAGCGAAGACAAGATCGCGCAGTTCGAGGCGCGCCGCGAGGCGTGGCGGCCGCGGACGCTCCCCGTCCGCTGATCGGCCCGCGCCCCGCACAACGGGGCCGACCACGCTTCCTCGACACCAGTAATGAGGTCCCACCGATGAACACACTTCTCCGCGACTCCGCGTCGACTCCCGCCAGCGGCGGCAGCACCGGTCAGACGCTCCGGATCCGCGGTGGTCGCCCGCTGCGCGGCCGCGTCGAGGTGAAGGGGGCGAAGAACCTCGCCACGAAGGCGATGGTCGCCGCCCTCCTGGGGGAGACGGCGAGCATCCTCCGTGACGTGCCGGACATCAGCGACGTCCACGTCGTCCGCTCACTCCTCGAGGTCCACGGCGTCCGCGTCGAGGACCTGGAGGACGGCGTCCTCCGACTCGACCCGAGCGGTGCCGTCTCGGCGCACATGGAGGAGATCGACGCGCACGCGGGGGCCTCCCGCATCCCGATCCTGTTCTGCGGTCCGCTGCTGCACCTCCTCGGCCAGGCCTTCATCCCCGACCTGGGCGGATGCCGCATCGGCGACCGTCCGATCGACTTCCACCTCGACGCCCTCCGCTCGTTCGGTGCCATCGTCGACAAGCTGCCCAGCGGCATCCGCCTGTCGGCTCCCGACGGCCTGCACGGCGCGAACATCGAGCTGCCCTACCCGAGCGTCGGCGCGACCGAGCAGGTGCTCCTGACCGCGGTTCGCGCCAAGGGCACGACGGAGCTGCGCAACGCCGCCATCGAGCCCGAGATCATGGACCTGATCGCAGTCCTCCAGAAGATGGGCGCGATCATCTCCTACGAGCCCAACCGGGTCATCTTCATCGAGGGCGTCGAGTCGCTGCGCGGGTACGACCACCGCAGCATCTTCGACCGGAACGAGGCGGCGTCCTGGGCGGCGGCCGCCCTCGCGACCGACGGCGACATCTTCGTCGGCGGCGCCAAGCAGCAGGAGATGCTGACGTTCCTCAACGTCTTCCGCAAGGTGGGCGGCGACTTCGACATCGCCGAGGACGGCATCCGCTTCCGTCGCGGCGGCCCGCTGAAGCCCGTCATGGTCGAGACCGACGTGCACCCCGGCTTCATGACCGACTGGCAGCAGCCCCTGATCGTGGCGCTCACGCAGGCCGAGGGCGAGTCCGTCGTCCACGAGACGGTGTACGAGAACCGTCTCGGCTTCACGCGTGCCCTCGTCCAGATGGGCGCCGACATCGTGGTGCACCCCGACGGCATCGCGAGCTCCGAACGCCGCGTGCCGCGTCGGGCGCTCGAGCAGGCCGCCGTCATCAACGGCCCGACCCCGCTGCACGGCGCCGACGTCGTCGTGCCCGACCTCCGCGGCGGGTACTCCTACGTCATCGCCGCCCTGGCGGCCGAGGGCGAGTCGACCGTGCGCAACATCGGGATCATCCGTCGCGGCTACGAGAAGTTCCTCGAGAAGCTGACCGATCTCGGCGCCGACTTCGACGTCACGGAGTGAGCGCGGTGGCTCCTCGTCGCCGCGCCTCCCCGGAGAAGACCCGCCCGAGCGTCTTCTGGCCGGCGGCGATGATCGTCGTACCCGCGACCGGCTGGTTCGCGAAGATCGAGATCGAGGGCGGCGAACACCTTCCCCGCGAGGGCTCCTACATCCTCGCGCCCAACCACTACAGCGAGTTCGATCCGGTGATCCTCGCCGTCGCGACATGGCGGCTCGGCCGTGCCCCGCGCTTCATGGCCAAGGAGAGCCTGTTCCACGTTCCCGTTCTCGGCTGGCTGCTGCGGGCGACGGGGATGGTGCCGGTGGCCCGGGCATCCACCTCCGCCGCGGCGAAGCAGACCCTCGCGCAGTCGAACGCCCTGGTGGCGGCGCAGCGCGGCGTCATCGTCTACCCGGAGGGGTCGCTCACGCGCGACCCCGACATGTGGCCGATGCGCGGCAAGACCGGCGCCGTCCGGCTCGCGCTGTCCGCGCCCGAACCGCTGCCGGTCATCCCCGTGGCGACGTGGGGCGTGCAGGAGATCCTGCCGCGGTACGGCCGTCTGCGCCTGTGGCCGCCGCGTCGCCGCGTCCGCGTCCTGCTGGGCCCGCCCGTCGACCTGTCCGCCTTCACCGACACCACGCTGGCGACGCTCACCGCGGCGACGGATGCCGTCATGCGCGACATCTCGATCCTGCTGGGACGCCTGCGCGGCGTCCAGCCTCCCGCCGAGCGGTGGAACCCGGCCCAGCACGGTCAGAAGGAGACGGGTCGCCTTGACTCCTAGGGAAGCGTCGCGCCGCGAGGCAGCGGCGCCCCGCGTCGCCGTGCTCGGTTCCGGAAGCTGGGGGACGACCTTCGGCAAGGTGCTCGCCGACGGCGGCGCGGACGTCGTCATGTGGGCCCGCCGCGCCGAACTCGCCCACGAGATCCGCGAGGGCAAGCGCAACTCGCAGTACCTGCCCGGAATCAACCTGCCGCGCGGGCTGTCGGCCACCCACCACCTCGCCGAGGCGCTCGACGGTGCGACGCAGGTCTACATCGCGATCTCGAGCCAGGCGCTCCGGCAGAACCTGAAGGGCGTCCGCCCTCTGCTCGCGACGAACGACGCACCGATCGTGTCGCTGATGAAAGGCGTGGAGAAGAAGACCGGGCTCCGGATGAGTCAGGTCCTCGAGCAGGAGCTCCACTGCGACCCGGCGCGTATCGCCGTGGCATCCGGACCCAACCTCGCCCTCGAGATCGCACGCGAACAGCCGACGGCAGCCGTCATCTCGTCGTCGAGCCAGGAGACCGCCGAAGCCGTCGCCCGCATCTCGCGCAACCGCTACTTCCGCACCTTCGTGAACACCGACGTCATCGGGACCGAGTTCGGCGGGGTGCTGAAGAACCTCATCGCCGTCGCCATCGGCATCGTCGACGGAGTCGGCTACGGCGAGAACACCAAGGCGTCGATCATCACGCGCGGTCTCGTCGAGATGACCGATTTCGCCGTCGCGCAGGGCGCGCAGCCCGAGACCCTGCAGGGCCTCGCCGGTCTCGGTGACCTCATCGCGACGTGCCAGTCCCCGCTGAGCCGCAACAACACGGCGGGCCGGCTGCTCGGCCAGGGGTACAGCTTCACCGAGGTCGTCAAGCAGATGGACCAGACGGCCGAGGGGCTCGCGTCGGTGGCACCGGTGCTGCAGTTGGCCCGCGAGGCCGGCGTCCACATGCCGATCGTCGAGCAGGTCAAGATGGTCCTCGACGGCACGATGAATCCGCGCGACATCGCACCGCATCTCACGACGGATGACGACGAGCCCACCGAGGAGAGGACTCAGAATGGTTCAGGCGGCAGTGGTTCTGCTCTTCGGCGGGCG
Source organism: Microbacterium sp. ARD31 (assembly GCF_031844425.1). Taxonomy (NCBI): domain Bacteria; kingdom Bacillati; phylum Actinomycetota; class Actinomycetes; order Micrococcales; family Microbacteriaceae; genus Microbacterium; species Microbacterium sp. ARD31. Next base: position 529,390 of record NZ_JAUZVE010000001.1, on the reverse strand, counting down.
TTCCAGCGAGCACTCGATCAGTTCCGCCACAGCGGGGGGCGTCCTCCGCGCGATTGATCGCGAGCGCTACCGGGTCATCCCGGTCGGGGTCACCCGCGAGGGCGCGTACGTCCTCGAGGACGACGATCCCGACAAATTCGCGCTGAACGCCGATCGGCTGCCGGAGGTCGTCGACAACGGCACCCGCATCGTGTGGCCGGAGTCGACCGTCGAGCGGGAGCTCTCGGTCCGTCGCCCCGACGGGACCGTCGAGTCCCTGGGGGATATCGACGTCGTCTTCCCGATCCTGCACGGCCGCTTCGGCGAGGACGGCACGGTGCAGGGGTTCCTCGAGCTCCTCGACCTGCCGTACGTCGGTGCGGGCCTGCTGATGTCCGCCATCGGCATGGACAAGCACACCACCAAGAGCATCCTTCAGGCGGCCGGGGTGCCCGTCGTCCCGTGGGTCACGGTGACGCGGGCGGGCCTCGAGCGCGACGGTGACCTCTGGCGTCGCCGCATCCGCGGCCTCGGACTGCCGGTGTTCGTCAAGCCCGCGCGTGCGGGATCGAGTGTCGGGGTGTCCAAGGTGTCCGACTGGGACGAACTGGATGCCGCGCTCGAGACCGCCTTCGCGGAGGACTCGAGCGTGCTCGTCGAGCAGGCCGTCACCGGCCGCGAGATCGAGTGCGGCGTGCTGCAGGGGCGCGACGGCGGCGACCCGCGAGTCAGCGTCGCCGGCGAGATCGTCGTCAGCGGTCGGGACTTCTACGACTTCGAGGCGAAGTACCTCGGCGCCCCCGGCATCGACCTCGTCTGCCCCGCGGAGCTCCACGACGGCGAACTCCGCGAGATGCAGCGGATCGCCGCCCGTGCGTTCGAGGCGGTCGGAGGGCAGGGGCTATCGCGGGTCGACTTCTTCTACACCGGCACCGAGTTCTTCGTGAACGAGGTGAACACGATGCCGGGGTTCACGCCGATCTCGATGTTCCCGACGTGCTGGATCGAGAGCGGGCTGAGCTATCCCGAGCTCATCACCGAGCTGATCGAACTGGCGCGCTGATCCATCTCACGGGACGACGTCGGATGCCGCGACGCACTGTCCCGTGGTCTCGAACCGCTTCGTGATGAGGCGGCTGACGGCGCTCACCGGACCGCTCGAGCTGACCTCGTCGTAGTTGATGATGAGCTGGATCGCCGGTTCGCGGCCGTAGGTCGTGATGCGGTACAGCGGTGCCCGCGAGTCGTCGACGACCCAGTCGACACCGTCGACCGTCACGCAGGGAAGCTCCGACGGACCGAGGGGCGGGACCCCGCACGCGAGCTGCACGGTCGTGGGGTCGCCCCAGGCGGCGGTCGACTGCGCGTCGGTCCAGCGCCGCGGCTGGTCGCCCAGGTCGTCGGGCAGCCGCACCATGACCTCCGCGCAGCGCGGGTCGTCGGCTCCGGGGGCGGCCTCGACCGCCACCGTCGACGAGCACCCCGACAGTGCCGCGACACCGGCGACGAGGAGGGCGAGCGCGACGGTCGAGCGGGTCCGGGGCATCGCTCCAGGCTACCGTGGAGCCATGGGTGAGCTCCGTGTGCGCGACGTCTCCGAGGCGGAGCTGCTGCGCCGCATCCTGCGCATCCTCGGACCGCTTTCGCGCGCCGAGGTGGGCCCCGGTGACGACGCCGCGGTCCTGGCCGTCCCGGGCGGCCGCGTCGTGGCGACGACCGACACCCTCGTCCACGGTCCCGACTTCCGATTGGCGTGGACGTCGCCGCGGGACCTCGGATACAAGGCCGCCGCCGTCAACCTCGCCGACGTCGCCGCGATGGGTGCGCGTCCCACGGCTCTGCTCGTCGCCCTGGCCCTGCCGGACTCCCTCCCGGCCGCCTTCGTCGACGACCTCGCGACAGGGTTCCGCGACGCGCTCGACGAGCTGGCACCCGGGTGCGCAGTGGAGGGCGGGGACCTGACCGTGTCCGACACCCTCACCGTCGCCGTCACCGCCCTGGGCGTCCTGGACGGCGTCTCGCCGGTGCTCCGCTCCGGAGCGCGGCCGGGTGACGACGTCGCCGTCGCCGGCGGCCTCGGCGCGGCGGCCCGCGGCCTCCGCCTGCTGTTCACCCGCTTCCGCGACGACGAGGGACGCCCGGTCGCCGTCGACCTCGCTGTCCTCACCGAGCAGGAGCGGCGGGACCTCTCGGCTCAGCTCCGGCCGCAGCCGCCGGTGCGGCTGGGGCTCGCTGCCGCGCGAGCCGGCGCGACCGCCCTCATGGACGTCTCGGACGGACTCGTCCTCGACGCGACCCGACTGGCGGACGCCTCCGAGGTGACGCTCCTCATCGAGGCGGACCTCGGTGACGACGCGCTCTCCGGCGGCGAGGACCATGCGCTGCTCGCGTGCTTCCCGGCCGGCACCGCGCCTGCCGGCTTCACCGTGATCGGTCGTGTCGCGCAGCGGCGGGAGGCGCCCGTCCTGATCCGGGGCGTCGCGCCGGACGGTCTCGGCGGGTGGGATCCCTATTCGGACTGGGACGCGGCGCTCGGCTGACCCGATCGCGCGAGCCACCACAGCGTCGTGTCGCCGTACTTCTTGCTGCGGTCGACGACGAGACCGTCGGGCAGGAGCGGCTCTCCGGAGCGCGTCGCGCGTTCGACGACGACCGTCGCGGCGGGGGTGAGCCGCGGCACGAGCAGCCCGAGCGTCGTCGACACCTCGGCATCCGTCATGTCGTAGGGCGGGTCGACGAACACGAGGTCGAACGCGGGTCCGCCGGCCCGCAGGAACGTGTCGGCGGCGGACCGGTGCACGGTCAGCCGGCGCCCCGGGAGGCTGGGCCCCACGGCGCGGACGTTGCGGTCGATGACGGATGCCGCGCGCGGCGCGCGCTCGACGAGGTCGGCCGACGCGGCCCCGCGGCTCACCGCCTCGAGACCCAGCGCTCCCGACCCCGCGTAGAGGTCGAGCACGGCAGCCCCGGCGAGCACGTCGCCGGCGTCGAGGGCGCCGAAGAGCGACTCGCGCACGCGCTCGCTCGTCGGCCGCGTGCCGGCGCTCGGCACGACCAAGGGCAGTGAGCCGGCGTCTCCCGCGATGATCCTCGTCACCCCGCCACGATAGCGGCGTCCGCGCCCGCTCCTAGACTCGAGGCATGCCGTCGTACTCGCTCGCCACACCGCTCGCCGAGGCGGTCGGCGACACGCTGGCGAAGGGGCTGCGTCGAGCGTTCCAGATGACCACGGTGGGCGACCTGATGGCGCACTACCCGCGACGCTTCGCGAGCCGCGGCCAGTTGACACCGATCGCCCAACTCCCGGTCGGCGAGCTGGTGACGATCGTCGCCGAGGTGCTCTCGGCGACGACACGGCAGATGCGCGGTCGTCGCGGCGAGATCGTCGAGGTCCTGATCGGCGACGGCAACGGCACGATGTCCCTGACGTTCTTCGGGCAGTCGTGGCGGGTGAAGGACCTGCGTGCCGGGCGCCAGGGGATCTTCTCGGGCAAGGTGGGGGAGTACCGGGGGCAGAAGCAGCTGACGCATCCCGACTACGAGCTCTTCGACGACGAGGGCACGGCCCGGCTGAGCGCCGAGGCGTGGCACAACGTCCCCATCCCGATCTACCCGGCCACGAGCACGTTCTCCAGCTGGCAGGTCAAACGCTGCGTCGACCAGGTGCTGACCGGGCTCGGCGAGGTGCCCGAACCGCTCCCCGACGCCTTCCGCGCCGCGCAGGGCCTGCTCGACGCCCGGACGGCGCTCGTGCGCATGCACGCACCGGAGTCCTTCGACCAGATCGGTCCGGCGCGCGAGACCCTGCGGATGCACGAGGCGTTCGTCCTGCAGGCGGCGCTCCTGCAGCAGCGGCAGTTCGTGCGCATGATGTCGGCGACCGCGCGCCCCGCGGGCGACCTCCTCGAGCGTTTCGATGCCGCGCTGCCCTTCGAGCGCACCCCCGATCAGCACACAGTGGGCGACCGCATCGCGGCGGACCTCGTCGGCGAGTGGCCGATGAACCGGCTCGTGCAGGGGGAGGTCGGCTCCGGCAAGACGCTCGTCGCGCTCCGCGCCATGCTCCAGGTCGCCCAGTCGGGCGGCCAGTCCGCGCTCATCGCCCCCACCGAGGTGCTGGCGGCGCAGCACGTCCGCTCGATGGCACGCATGCTCGGACCCGCGCTCGCACCGGAACTGATGCCGACACTCCTCACGGGTCAGCAACCCGCCGCGGAACGCCGTCGCGCCGCCCTGCGGGTGGCGTCGGGCCAGGCGCGCATCGTCGTCGGGACGCACGCGCTCCTCAGCGAGTCGACGACGTTCGCCGACCTGGGTCTCGTCGTCGTCGACGAGCAGCACCGGTTCGGCGTCGATCAGCGCGAGACCCTCCGCGCGAAGGGGAGTTCCCCGCATGTCCTCGTGCTCACGGCGACGCCCATCCCTCGCACCGTCGCGATGACGGTGTTCGGCGACCTCGACGTCTCGACGATCCGGACGATGCCGGGCGGCCGGGCGGGCATCTCCACCTTCGTCGCGCCGGTGGGAGAGAAGCCGGGATGGTTCGCGCGCGTCTGGGAGCGCGTGGCCGAGGAGGTGCGGCTCGGACGGCAGGCCTTCGTCGTGTGTCCGGCGATCGACGCGTCGACCGAGACGGACGAGGACGAATCCGTCGAGGAGGCCGAGCCCGGCCGCACCCGCTGGGGCGTCCTGCAGGCGGCAACGCTCCTCGAGAGCCACCCCGACTACCGCGACATCCGCGTCCAGATCCTGCACGGCAAGATGCCCGCCGATGAGAAGGATGCCGTGATGCAGGCGTTCGCCCGCGGCGACATCGACGTGCTCGTCGCGACCACCGTGGTCGAGGTCGGCGTCGACGTCCCCAACGCGTCAACCATGGTCATCCTCGAAGCCGACCGCTTCGGGGTGTCCCAGCTGCACCAGCTCCGCGGTCGCGTCGGCCGCGGTGCGGTCCCCGGGCTCTGCATCCTCGTCACCGAGGCCGATCCCTACACCCCGGCCCGCGCTCGCGTGGAGGCGGTCGCGGCGACGACGGACGGTTTCGAACTCGCCGAGGTCGACCTCGACCTGCGGGGCGAGGGGGACGTGCTGGGCGATGCGCAGTCGGGCGTCCGCTCGTCGCTGCGACTGCTGCGTGTCGTGGCGGATGCCGATCTGATCGCCACCGCCCGCGCCGAGGCCGAGCGTCTTCTCGCGGAGGACCCGGCCTTGGATCGCCACCCGGGCCTCGCTGCGGCCATCTCCGGGCGCGTGAGTCACCGCGAGCGCGCCGCCCTCGCGAAGAACTGACCCCCTCCACGTCGCGTCGCATCGTTAGGCTCGTCGATATGAACAACCGGATCGCCGTCGTGCCCGGCTCCTTCGACCCGCCGACGCTCGGCCACCTCGATGTGATCCGACGCGCGGCCGCCCTCTACGACCAGCTGCACGTCCTCGTGGTCCACAACCCGGGGAAAGAGGCGATGCTCCCGATCGCGCAGCGACTGACGCTGCTCGAGCAGTCCATCGCCGAGAGCGACATCGACGGTGATGTCGTCGTGGCGGCATGGAGCGTCGGGCTGCTGGTCGATTACGCGACGGACGTGGGCGCGGGGGTGCTCGTGAAGGGGATCCGTTCGCAGGTGGATGTCGCCTACGAGACGCCCATGGCGATCGTGAACCGCCACCTCGCCCACGTGGAGACCGTGTTCCTGCTGCCCGATCCCGCGCACGCGCTCGTCTCGAGCTCGCTCGTGCGCCAGGTGGCCTCGCTCGGCGGTGACGTGTCCCCGTTCGTCCCGGCTCCGGTCGCGCGATTCCTCGACACGGGAGCCCACCCCGCCTGATCCGGCCCGCCGGCGTCCGCGCACGCGTACGATGGACGACCGTGGTCAGAAAGCGTGTGAGCGGTCCGTTCGTCCTCCCCGTCCGCGACATCGTCCGGGCTCCCGGTGAGATGCGCGAGTTCGAACTGCGGGTCCCCGCTCCGGAGAAGTGGGGAGAAGGCCTCGCCTTCGTCCGCGCCGGGGGAGAGGTCGAGGTCGACGTCCGTCTCGAGTCGGTGCACGAGGGCATCCTGGTCACCGCCGAGATCGCCACGACCTACGACGGCCAGTGCAGCCGTTGCCTCGTAGACCTGACACACCCCCTCGAAGTCGAGTTTCAGGAGCTCTTCGGGTATTCTGGGGATGAAGCGACTGACTTCGAGGTTCAAGACGACCACGTGGATCTTGAAACTCCTGTCAGGGATGCGATCGTCCTGTCGCTTCCGTTCCAGCCGGTGTGTCAGCCGGATTGCCCCGGACTAGATCCGTCCACGGGCGAGAGGCTGACCGGAGCACCGGTCCCGGAGACTCAGATCGACCCGCGCTGGAATGCGCTGGCCGCCTTGTCGGCCCGAACCCCAGACCACGACGACGAGGCCACGCGCCCCGACGCCGACGACACAGAGAAGAGCTGACCATGGCAGGTAACCCCCCGAAGCGGAAGGTCTCCCGCTCCAACACCCGTTCGCGCCGCGCGCAGTGGAAGGCCGAGGCCCCCACGCTCGTCAAGACCATCGAGAACGGCAAGGTCGTCTACAGCCGTCCCCACCAGGCGAAGGTCGTCACCGACTCGCAGGGTACGGAGCTGTTCCTCGAGTACAAGGGCCGCAAGGTCGCCGACATCTGATCGTCGCGTCGTGACGGACGCCGCCACCGATCACTCGGTGCTCACACACAAGCTCGGGGTCGAGATCGACCCCGAGCTTGTGTCGCTTGCGTTGACCCATCGTTCGTACGCGTACGAGCACGGCGGTATCGCGCACAACGAGCGTCTCGAGTTCCTCGGCGACTCGATCCTCGGCATGGCCGTCACCGTCCACCTCTATCGGACGCACCCCGACCTGGATGAGGGATCCCTCGCCAAGCGGCGGGCGAGCGTCGTCTCGACCGTCGCTCTCGCGGAGGTCGCCCGCGGCATGGGCCTCGGTGCGCACCTGCGGCTCGGCCGGGGCGAGGACCAGACCGGCGGGCGCGACAAGGATTCGATCCTCGCCGACACCACCGAGGCGCTCATCGGGGCCGCCTACCTGTCCGCCGGTATCGAAGCGGCGACCGCTCTCGTCCTGCGCCTGGTGTCCCCGTTGATGGCGGACCCCGAGCGGTACGGCGCAGCGATGGACCCGAAGACGAGCCTGCAGGAACTCGCCGCGCGCCTGGGCTACGCGGCACCGACGTACACCGTCGAGGCGGCGGGGCCGGATCACCACCGGGTGTTCACGGCGACGGTGGCCGTGGGCGAGGTCGCGCGGACCGGCGGCGGTTCGAGCAAGAAGCAGGCCGAGATGGCGGCAGCGCTCTCGGTCTGGCGCGAACTCTCCGCGCGGGCCTGAGTCCCCGTGCCCGAACTGCCCGAAGTCGAGGTCGTGCGCGCCGGTCTCGTCCCCGCTCTCGCCGGCGCTCGCCTCGACGCCGTCACCGTTCTGGACGCCCGGTCCCTCACCCGTCACCCGGGCGACGCACTCGACTTCGAAGCGCGGCTGACGGGTCGGCGCGTCGACGCCGTGGTCCGCCGCGGCAAGTTCCTCTGGATGCCGCTGGCGGATGCCGGTACGGAACCGGCCGAGGCGATCGTCGGTCACCTGGGGATGAGCGGGCAGATGCTGCTGCGCGAGCCCGGCACACCGACACTCCGCCACGAGCGGATTCGCTTCGATGTGCGGCATCCGACCCACGGTGAGATCGCGATGGTCTTCGTGGACCAGCGGACCTTCGGCTCCCTGGCGATCGATGGGCTCGAGCGCACCCTCGACGGGGCCGCGGCAGGACGGGGGAGCGACATCTCGCTCGTCCCCACGCAGGTGGCGCACATCGCGCGGGATCCGCTGGACCCCGCGTTCGACGATCGCGCGTTCCGGACCGCGCTCGGTCGGACGCGCTCCGCAGTGAAGCGTGCACTGCTCGATCAGACCGTCGTCAGCGGAATCGGGAACATCTACGCCGACGAGGCGCTGTGGGCCGCGCGGCTGCATCCGGAACGCCCCGCGAACGAGCTCCCGACGCGCGCAGTCACCCGCCTGCTCGGCGAGGTCCGGGCCGTGCTGGACCGGGCCCTCGCCGAGGGCGGGACGAGCTTCGACGCGCAGTACGTGAACGTCAACGGACAGGCGGGGTACTTCGCCCATTCCCTGAACGCCTACGGGCGGACGGGTCAGCCCTGCCCGCGCTGCGGCACGCCGATCGTGCGGGTGAGCTTCACCAACCGATCGAGTCACTACTGCCCGCGGTGTCAGCGACGCAATTAGTCGAGGACCTTTTTCCAGGCACCGATGTACGCCGCCGGCTCGAAGCCGATCGTCTCGTTGATGCTGAGCATCGGACGGTTCTCCTCGGCGTTCCAGGTGACGATGCGGGAGGACCGGGGCATGACCTCTCGCCACCGGAGGATACCCGCGCACTTCACCAGCTGCCCGAGGCGGTGCCCCGATGCTCACGGAGCACGAGGGTGTCCATCTGCTGTGTCGGCGCGGTCGGGTCGACGCCGGAGCAGAGCTCGTTGAACGCGACGACCGTGCCGGTCGCCTCATGGACGGCCACGGTGACGAGCACCGTCTGTCCGCCGTCGACGAAGCGGGCGTCGTGGCGCGCGAGGCGCTCGACGTCCCAGGTCTCCTCGTCGATCTCGAGCCCCGCCGCCGGGGCGTCCGTCGACATCCGCGACTTCGCCCAGGCGAAGCTCTCGCGGTAGGCCTCGGGAGTCGGGAGCATCCACTGCTCCACGCGGTAACCGTCGGCATGCGATCGGGCGTCGGCGAGGAGGTCTCGTACGGTCGGCAGTGCGGGTTCGATCTCGAGCACGCTTTTCCGGTCGACTTGTTCGAGCGTGTACCCGTGGCGTCGGAAGTAGCGCGCGGGACGGTCCAGCGGGATCTCCCCGTAGCCCGTCGGAGCGGCGAGCCGTTCCGAGGTCGCACCGGCGTCGGGCTCGGGGTGCTCGGCCCATGCCTGCAGGACGGTGCGTCCCGCGTCACGGGCGGTGCCCTCGACGACGGCGTGAAGCGCACCGCCGATGCCCCTGTTCTGGACCCGCTCGAGGAGTTCGACGGTCCAGTAGGCGACCTGCGACCCCTCCTCGGCGGGGAGGTCGACGATGACGCGCCCCACCACCTGGTCCTCGACCAGAACGATCCAGCTGCGCTTGTCGTTGTCCGGGTCGGGTTGGAAGTGGGGGAGCAGTTGGGCCGGTGTCACGGCTTCATCGTCGTTGTCGCTGATCTCGCGGTAGATCTCGTTCCGGACGTCGACCATGGCGATGAAATCGGCGGCATCCGAGGCATCGCCGGTGGCCGGTACGACCAGGGGGCGCAGTTCGAAGGGGACTGACGCGGTCATGAGGGACTCGTTTCTGAGAGGTAGGGGGCCGCGAACGGGTTGCGGCCCCCCGGGGGTGTCATCGACGCGGAGCGAGGAGCGCACGACGGCGTTCCCACTCGGCTTCCCGCGCCTCGCGAGCGAGACGCTGGGCACGGCGGGCATGGACGGCCTCGCGATCCGGGCCGGGGCGCGTGCTCCACAGGAGCAGCGCGACGGCCAGTCGCAGGGCGATCCGGTCGAGGAACGTCTGACGGGCGGAGGTGCCCGTCGAGGTGGGATGCTGCAGCGCGGCGAGGACCGCCGAGGTGCGCTGCGGCGCGGTGAGGGTGGACATGAGTGATCTCATTTCGGAAGGGATGGATGCCGCGGAGCGCGGCGGAGGATCGTGCCGCAGCACGAGAGGACGCGGGACGCACGGGCAACGAGGCCCGGCATCCGGGAGGGGACGGACGGAGTCCGCCCTCAGGGCGTGGCAGAGTTCACCGTCCGAAGACGGGATCCGTGACGGCTGTCAGCGGCCGGAACGGATGCGGTCTGCCACCGCGGCGCCGAAGGAGACGGTCCCCAGCGCGCACGGGAACGCGGTGGACGCGATTCCGGTGGGTGTCATTTCGATGATCATGTCAGGGGACCTCCTTTCTCAGACTTCTGACGCGAGCACTGACACTAGACCCGGCCCGCGCGCGGCGTCAAGGGGGAAACGGGATTCGTCCGCTAGCGTGGACGGGACGACGACCCCGGAGGACCCGTATGCACCTGAAGAGCGTGACGCTCAAGGGGTTCAAATCCTTCGCGCAGCCGACGACCTTCGCCCTCGAGCCCGGCGTCACGTGCATCGTCGGTCCCAACGGATCGGGCAAGTCGAACGTCGTCGACGCCCTCGCCTGGGTGATGGGCGAGCAAGGGGCGAAGACCCTCCGCGGCGGCAAGATGGAGGACGTCATCTTCGCCGGGACGGCGACACGAGGTCCCCTCGGCCGCGCGGAGGTGCAGCTGACGATCGACAACGCCGACGGCGCGCTGCCGATCGAGTACAGCGAGGTCACGATCAGCCGGACCCTGTTCCGCAACGGGTCGAGCGAGTACGCCATCAACGGCGAGACCTGTCGGCTCCTCGACGTCCAGGAGTTGCTGAGCGATTCGGGGCTCGGGCGCGAGATGCACGTCATCGTGGGTCAGGGGCGACTCGACACCGTCCTGCAGGCGAGTCCCGAGGATCGGCGCGGCTTCATCGAGGAGGCCGCCGGCATCCTCAAACACCGTCGCCGCAAAGAGAAGACGCTCCGCAAGCTCGAGGCGATGGAGGCGAACCTCACTCGGCTGAGCGACCTGGCCGGCGAGCTGCGGCGTCAGTTGAAGCCGCTCGGCAAGCAGGCCGAGGTCGCGCGCGAGGCGGCCACGATCGCCGCGGTCGTGCGCGACGCGAAGGCGCGCCTCTACGCCGATGAGATGTCGCGCCTCCGGGCGGAGCTGGCGGATCACGCCCGAGCCGAGCACGAGCGTCACGCCGAGCGGCTGGTCCTGCAGGACCGCGCCGACGCCTTGCGTCGCCGCATCGACGAGCTCGAGAACGACCAGCGCGCCGAGGCGGTCGATCGGGCGCGCGCCGTCACGTTCGAACTCGGCCGTGTCCAGGAGCGACTGCGCGGGCTCTACTCGCTCGCCGGCCAGCGTCTGTCGCTGCTCGACGACGACGGCGACCAGCCGGACACCGGGACCACCGTCACCCAGGCCGTCATCGACGACGCACGTCGGGAGATCGACGAGATCGCGTCGGGTCTCGGTGCCGCGCAGGATGCCGCCGCCGCCGCCGCGCGCGACGTCATCCGGGCGCGCGCCGAGCTCGATGCGCTCGACACCGACATCGCCGCGCAGAGTGCGCTGGTCTCCGAGCACGACATGCGGCTCGCCTCACTGAGAGGACGAGCCGAGGCAGCCGGGTCGAAGGCGGAGGCGCTTCGGCTGGCGGTGGAGAGGCAGCAGCGCGCCCTCGATGCAGCCGAGGAGCGTCGCGCCGACGCGGAAGGCGCGCTGGCGGCGATCGAGCCGGCGACCGAGGGTCCTGCGGACGCCGCGGTGGAGTACTCGGCCGCGTACGAGCGCGCGCAGCGCGAGGCATCCGATGCCGAATCCGAGGTGGGGTCGATACGCGACCGGTTGCACGCGGCGGAGCGGGAGCGCGAGTCGCTGCTGGCGGAGACGGCGGCTCTCGGCCGCGCCCTCGACATCCGCAACGCCGCGGCGGCGGTCGTCGATCGGGGTGGCGACGGCATCCGTGGCATCGTCAGCGATGCGATCCGCGTCTCGGCCGGCTATGAAGCGGCGATCGCCGCAGCACTCGGCGCCCTCGCCGAGGGGGTCCTCGTCGACGACTTCGAGGCCGCACGCGCGGTCATCGCGACGGTGCGCGAGCACGATCTGGGTTCGATCGACGTCGCCTTGGCCGACGGTCCTGCGGCTCCTCGCAGGACGCCCCTCGGAGCGGGGGTGACCTGGGCGGTCGACGTCGTCGAGGCGCCGGCGGGCCTCCGCGCCGTCCTCGCGGGTGTCGCGATCGCGGAGGATCTGGATGCGGCCCACGCCGCCGCCGTGTCGGCCGCCGACGCGGGGCACAGCGTCGTGGTGGTGACGCGCGCGGGCGAGACCGTGACGCCGAGCACGATCCGTGCCGGTTCCGGGCAGTCGCGCTCGCGTCTCGAGCTCGCCGCCGAGCGCGACGCGGCCCGTGTCCGTCTCGACGAGGTGACGGTGGTCGCGGATACCCTGCGTGAAGCGCTGACCGACGCGCAGGCTGCCTGGGATGCGGCGCGCCAGCGTACCCGTGACGCCCTCGCCGCGCTGCGCGAGCACGACTCCGCTCTCGCGGCCCACGCGGAACAGCTCAACCGTGCGACCGTGCGTCTGGAATCCGCGGTGGCCGAGTGCGACCGGCTACGCGCCGGCCTCGCTCAGGCCGAGTCGGCGGCCCGGGATGCCGAGAACGCGGCACGGGCCGCGACGGAGGCCTTCAGCGCCGCCGAGGAGATGCCGCGTCCGATCCTGGATGCGTCCGCCCGGGACGGTCTGCTCGATGCGCTCGAGTCGGCTCGGGCGCGCGAGATGGACACACGCCTCGACGTCGAAACGCTCCGGGAACGGGTGCGTGCCGCCGAGAGCCGCGTGATGCAACTCGAACGTCAACGCGAGAAGGAGCGCGCAGCAGCCGAAGCGGCCGCCCGTCGAGCCGTGATCCGACGCGCGCAGCGGGCGATCGCATCCGAGGTCGTCGGTGCGCTGCCGCCCGTCCTCGACTCGATCGACCGGTCGACGGCGCAGGCGCGGGTCGAGCTGGAACGCGCGGAGCAGACGCGGACGGCGCTGACGGCCGAGTTGGCCGAGCTCCGGAAGGAGGATGCGGCGGCTCGCGAGAGGCTGAATCGCCTCACCGAGTCGGTGCACGGCCTCGAGCTGCAGATGCACGAGAAGCGGCTGCATGTGCAGAGCCTCCTCGACCGGGTGCAGTCCGAGCTCGGCCTCTCCGAGGATATTCTCCTCGCGGAATATGGTCCCGACGCCACCGTCCCGGGAGCGGAGGAGGGCGAGGCGTCGCCGTTCGACCGCTCGGCGCAGATGCGCAGATTGCAGGATGCGGAGCGCAAGCTGGCGCAGTTGGGTCGCGTGAATCCTCTTGCCCTGGAGGAGTTCGCCGCGCTCGAGCAGCGTCACGCATTCCTGACCGAGCAGCTGGACGACCTCGTCCGCACCCGGACGGATCTGCTGACGATCATCGAGGAGCTCGACGAGCGGATGCAGACGATCTTCCTCGCGGCCTTCGAGGACACCAAGGTCGCCTTCGGGGAGGTTTTCCCGATCCTCTTCCCCGGGGGCACGGGCTCCATCTCGCTCACCGACCCCGACGACCCGCTCACGACCGGGATCGACGTCGCCGTCCGACCCGTGGGCAAGAAGATCGAGCGGCTGTCGCTCCTTTCGGGTGGGGAGAGGTCCCTCGCGGCGGTCGCGCTCCTGACGGCGATCTTCAAGGCGCGGCCGAGCCCCTTCTACATCCTCGACGAGGTCGAGGCCGCCCTCGACGACGCGAACCTCGGTCGCTTGCTCGGCGTGTTCGAGCAGCTGCGCGAATCGAGCCAGCTGATCGTCATCACGCATCAGAAGCGGACGATGGAGATCGCGGACGCCCTGTACGGCGTGTCGATGCGTCAGGACGGCGTGTCCGCCGTCGTGGGACAGCGCGTGCGCGAGCGGGCGGGCGTCTGAGCGCAGCGGGCGTGCGCTAGCGTGTGCGCAGCGGGGACGGTGCCGTCGTCGCCGACACCAGACAAGGGGTGGGGATGAGGATTTCGGTGCGCGCGGGAACGCTGCGGCGGAGTGCGGTGGCGACGATGCTGGCGGCGGCGCTCGTCGCAGCGCCGGCGACGGTGACTGCGGCCGCGGCCGCGCCGACGGCCGCGGCGTCACAGGTGCGGGTGATCGTGCCGGCCGCCAAGCCGCCGATCAAGACATTCAAGAACTGCACGGCGCTCAACAAGACCTACAAGGGCGGTGTCGCCCGGGCGGGGGTGACCCACAACACGGTCAGCGGCAAGAAGAAGCCGTTCACCGTCAAGCCCTACGTCTCGACGGCGCTCTACAACGCCAACAAGAAGATGGACCGCGACAAGGACGGCATCGCCTGCGAGAAGGGCTGACGCGGTCAACTAGCCTGGGTGCATGGCGGAGAGCTCCTGGTCCCTCGGTCGCGCGCTGCGCGGCATGTTCGTCAAGCCGACGATCGATGAGAACACGTGGGAGGACCTCGAGACCGCGCTGCTCACCGCCGACTTCGGGCCCGATATCACCGAACGCATCGTCGACGAGCTTCGCGAGAAGGTCGAGCGGTATCGCACGACGGATCCCAAGGACCTGCAACGGATGCTGCGCGAGACGCTCGAGGAGCACTTCGCGAAGTTCGACACGACCCTCCGGCTGACGGAGCGCCCCGCGGTGGTGCTCGTGGTCGGGGTCAACGGGGTCGGCAAGACGACGACGATCGGGAAGTTCGCGAGCTACCTCAAGCGCTTCGGACGGACGGTGGTGGTGGGCGCGGCCGATACTTTCCGCGCGGCCGCGGTGGATCAGCTCGCGACGTGGGCCGAGCGCGGGGGAGCAGCGATCGTCCGCCCGCAGCACGAGGGGCAGGACCCGGCATCCGTCGCCTTCCAGACGATCGAGCACGCGATCCGCACCGGGACCGAGATCGTCCTCGTGGACACGGCCGGTCGCCTGCACACCAAGGGCGGCCTCATGGACGAGTTGACCAAGATCCGCCGGGTCATCGAGAAGCAGGCGCCCATCAGTGAGGTCCTCCTCGTGCTCGATGCCACCACCGGCCAGAACGGGGTCATGCAGGCCGAGGCGTTCCTCGAGCACGCCGGAGTGACGGGGCTCGTCCTGACGAAGCTCGACGGCTCGGCCCGCGGCGGGTTCGTGCTCGCGGTCCAGGAGCGCACCGGCATCCCGGTCAAGCTCCTCGGTCAGGGTGAGGGGATCGGCGATCTGACCGGTTTCACGCCCCACGTCTTCGCATCCGCCCTCGTCGATTGACCCAGGCGGTCGCGCGCGACCGTCAAGGCTGGTTTCATTGATGCATGGCGATCGAGCACGACTACTTCGGACTTCTCGAGTCCGGACCCGACGGGTCGATCTTCTGGTCGGAGGTCGTGGACTTCGGTGATCAGCGGGTGACCGTCGACCTCACCGCGCCCGACCAGGACGACGTCTCGATCGACGCCCTCGACGTCGCGGCTGCCATGATCGCGGCGTTGGAGACCATCGATCTGCGTGCCCGGAACGCGATGGTCTCCGAGCTGGACGATCGCACGAGCGAGGTCACGGAGTTCATCCTCCAACAGCAGGAGATGCTCGGCGAGGACATCGAGGACCTGCTCGTCGACGTCTCGGGTGACACCCACATGGATGTCATCCGCTCCCTGCAGCTGATGAGCATGACGATCCTCGCCGACGAGCACGGAGGCAAGGACCCTTTCGCGGTGCTGGAGTATGCCCTCGACCCTGACTCGACCGACGACGTGCTCCTGGTCAACCTCGACGTCTCGGGCGCCGTCCAGTCGGTGACCAGCGCCGACTGACGGTCTGCGTCACCGGGCGATCAGCCGCGCGACGCGTGCGCCCAGTCGATCGCGTCCCGCAGGGTAGCGAGGTCCCGGTACCAGGTCTTCACCTCGGTGCGGCATCGCACCCGCTCGACGCGGGTGTCGTATTCACTGCACTCGGCGAGTGCTTCGGAGTCGGTCGGGGGGTACTCGGCGGACCCGTCGTCGTACCCGATTTCGAACCCGTTCGCGGCGTCACCGGTCGCGGACACCACGGTGTCGAGCGCGGGCTCGGGCACATCGTGCGTGGTCGGCGCGGAGGCCGTGTGGGGGAGCAGGGCGGCGAGCGCCATGGCCGCGCCGAGAGCGGTCGCGAGCGGAAGTGAAGTACGCATGAGTCTCCTTCGGTGAGGCCGGTGCATCCGGCGTCCCGAAGGTAGGAAGCGTCGCGCCGCGCGCGATCCCGTCCGTGCCAGGTGGGGGAGGGATGCGGCCTCCCCCGACCTGGGGAGGAGGCGTCAGACCGCCTGGGCGAATCCCTCGGCGTCGGCCTCGTCGGCGAGGTGCGCCAGCGCCGCCGGGATCTCGCGACCCTTCGACCGCATCGAGCGCGCCCAGAGCCGCCCGGCGCGGTACGACGAGCGCACGAGCGGTCCGGCCAGGACCCCGAGGAACCCGATGGACTCGGCGAGCTCGCGCAGTTCGACGAACTCCTGCGGCGTGACCCACCGCGCCACGGGAAGGTGACGCGGCGTGGGGCGGAGGTACTGCGTGAGGGTGATGATGTCGGTACCGGCGGCATGCAGGTCGCGCAGTGCGTCCTCCACCTCGTCGCGTTCCTCGCCCATCCCGAGGATCAGATTCGACTTCGTGATGAGTCCTGCGTCCCGCGCGCGGGTGAGGACGCCCAGCGACCTCTCGTACCGGAACGCCGGTCGGATCCGCTTGAAGATGCGGGGCACGGTCTCGACGTTGTGCGCGAAGACCTCGGGGCGCGACGCGAACACGACGTCCAGGAGCTCAGGGTCACCGTTGAAGTCCGTGGCGAGGAGCTCCACACCCGTACCGGGGTTGTCGGCGTGGATGCGGCGGACGGTCTCCGCATTGAGCCACGCGCCCCCGTCGGGCAGGTCGTCGCGCGCAACGCATGTCACGGTCGCATACCGCAGGCGCATGCGGGTGACGCTCTCGGCGACACGGCGTGGCTCGTCGGTGTCGTAGTCGGCTGGTTTGCCCGTGTCGATCTGGCAGAAGTCGCATCGCCTCGTGCACTGCGAGCCGCCGATGAGGAACGTGGCCTCCCGGTCCTCCCAGCACTCGAAGATGTTGGGACAGCCGGCCTCCTGACAGACGGTGTGGAGTCCCTCGTCCTTCACGAGTCCCTGCAGCTCCCGGTACTCGGGACCCATCTTCGCCTTCGTGCGGATCCATTCCGGCTTGCGCTCGATCGGGGTCTCGGCGTTGCGGACCTCCAGCCGGAGCATCCGGCGGCCTTCGGGTGCGGTGTTCGCGCTCATGCGGCGACCTCCGCTCCGTGCTCACGCGTGAACGCCGCGACGACGGCGGGGAGGACGTCGACGGGGGAGATGTCGCGACCGGTGACCTGGCTGAGGGTCGTCACCCCGGCATCCGCGATCCCGCAGGGGATGATGCTGCGGAACGGTTCGAGGGAGTTGTCGCAGTTCAGCGCGAAGCCGTGCATCGTGACTCCGCGCTGCACCCGGACCCCGATCGCCGCCACCTTCTCGAGCGACCCCGCTCGTTCGACCCAGACGCCACTGCGTCCGTCGACGCGCTCACCCGCGACACCGACGGTCCGGATGACCTCGATGAGCAGGTCCTCCAGCCGGCGGACGTGCGCGACGACGTCGACGGGTTCCGCAAGTCGGACGAGCGGGTAGCCCACGAGTTGTCCGGGACCGTGCCAGGTGATCTTGCCGCCGCGGTCGACGTCTACGACGGGCGTTCCGTCGACCGGCCGCTCGTGCCGTGCCGTACGCGCGCCCGCCGTGTAGACGGCTTCGTGTTCGAGGAGGAGCAGCGTGTCGGGGCGGGTGCCCGCGACGATGTCGGCGTGCAGGGTGCGCTGGAGGTCCCAGCCCTGTCGATACGGGACGAGGTCGGGGGCCATCCCTACGGTGCGGATCTCGATCACGAGGCCATCTCCTGTTTTTTGGACTGCGTGCAACAATACGCGACGATAGGCTCCTCGCATGACGACCGGCCGACCACGCGCATCCTCTCGGGAGGTGCTCTCCGAGGCGGCGTGCGAGCTCTTCCTCGAGCGCGGGTACGACGCGACATCCGTCACCGACATCTCCGTCCGCGCGGGCGTGAGCAGATCCAGCTTCTTCAACTACTTCGACTCGAAGGAAGCGATCCTGTGGTCCTCGCTCGACCGTCGGATCGACCGGTTGCACGCACGGGTGCCGCTGTCCGAACCCGTCGCCGGGCTCATCGAGCTCTGCGACGGCTTCGCGCCGGATAGCCTCGCCCTCGCGCTCGTCCACGCCGAGGCGATGGGTGTCCAGGACGAGATCGAGCGGGGAGCCGCCGTCCGTCAGGCGCGGATCGCCCGGGCTCTTTCGGCATCCTGGTCCGCGCTCGGGGCACCACCCGTCGCCGCCGAGATCGCGGGGGCCGCCCACGCTGCAGCCGTCATGATCGCCATCGACGGATGGGCCCGCTCGGGCGCCGGCAGATCGTCCCTGCCTGACGAGCTCGCCCGCGCTCTGGCGGTGGCCGCGGCCACGCTTGCGTCCCTCGCCGGCGCGTCGGCGGGTCTCGACTAAACTCGAGCCATCATGGCTACCTTCGGCACGCTCTCCGATCGTCTCACCGAGACCTTCCGCAACCTCCGCACGAAGGGCAAGCTCTCGCCCGCCGACATCGACGGGACCGTGCGCGAGATCCGTCGCGCCCTCCTCGACGCCGACGTGGCGCTCCAGGTCGTCAAGGACTTCACGGGCAAGGTGCGCGAGCGCGCCCTCGGTGACGAGGTGAACCGCGCCCTCAATCCGGCGCAGCAGGTCGTCCAGATCGTGAACGAGGAGCTCGTCGCCATCCTGGGCGGCCAGCAGCGGCGACTGCAGTTCGCGAAGCAGCCCCCCACCGTCATCATGCTTGCCGGCCTGCAGGGCTCCGGTAAGACGACGTTCGCCGGGAAGCTGGCGAAGCAGCTCGAGAAGGACGGTCACACTCCGCTGCTTGTCGCCTGCGACCTGCAGCGTCCGAACGCCGTCAACCAGCTGACCGTGGTGGCCGAGCGCGCAGGTGCCGCCATCTACGCGCCCGAGCCCGGCAACGGGGTCGGCGACCCGGTGAAGGTCGCCCGTGACGGCGTCGAGTACGCGCGCCGCCAGCAGTACGACACCGTCATCATCGACACCGCGGGACGCCTGGGCGTGGACGCGGAGCTGATGAAGCAGGCCGCGAACATCCGCAAGGCGACCGATCCCGACGAGGTGCTCTTCGTCATCGACGCGATGATCGGACAGGACGCCGTGAACACGGCGAAGGCGTTCCAGGACGGCGTCGACTTCACCGGCGTCGTGCTGTCGAAGCTCGACGGCGACGCCCGCGGCGGTGCGGCGCTGTCGGTGGCGTCGGTCACCGGCCGCCCCATCATCTTCGCGTCGACCGGTGAAGGCCTCGACGACCTGGAGGCTTTCCACCCCGACCGGATGGCGAGCCGCATCCTCGACCTCGGTGACATCCTCACCCTCATCGAGCAGGCGCAGCAGGCGTTCGACGAGGAGGAAGCACAGCGCGTCGCGCAGAAGCTCGCGACCGAGCAGTTCACCCTCGAGGACTTCCTCGAGCAGCTGCAGCAGGTCCGCAAGATGGGCTCGATGAAGAAGATGCTGGGGATGCTGCCCGGCATGGGCCAGATGAAGCAGCAGATCGAGAGCTTCGATGAGCGCGAGATCGATCGCACCGAGGCGATCATCCGGTCCATGACCCCCGCCGAGCGCCGGAACCCCACGATCCTGAACGGATCCCGGCGGCTCCGCATCGCGCGCGGCTCGGGGATGACGGTCACCGACGTCAACCAACTCGTGCAGCGCTTCGATCAGGCCGCGAAGATGATGAAGACCGTGGCTCGGGGCGGCGTGCCCTCCATGCCCGGGATGGGTGCGATCGGCGGCAAGCCGGGCGCATCGAGCAAGCGCGGCAAGAAGCAGAAGAGCAGCGGCGGGTCGCGGTCGGGCAACCCGGCCAAGCGCGCGGCCGAGAACGCGGGCCTCGCGGCGGCGAACACCGCCCCGTCGGGCTCGGGCTTCGGCCTCGGCGGCGCGCCGCAGCCGAGCGAGGCGGACCTGGCCGAGATCCAGAAGCTCTTCGGCAAGGGCTGAGAGCTCAGCCGACCGAGACGACCTCGCGCAGCGTGGGGCCGCCCCGGAACTCGCGGATGAGATGGTGGACCACCTCGCGCAGGTCTCCGTCGGCGGCATCGGCCACGCGGGTCTGACGAGCGTAGCTGGCGCCCTGGTCGAGGATCTGCGTGACCCCCGCGAACTCCTTCGCGCAGTGGAGCTCCGCGGCGAGCGGTGCGAGGGCCTCGGTCACCTCGCGCAGATGGTCGGCGACGGGACGCTGCCGGCCCGCGCGGTCGACGATGACGTCGGCATCCAGTCCGTAGCGTGCTGCCCGCCACTTGTTCTCGCGGACGAACCACGGCTGGATGGTGGGGAGCGGGCGACCCTCGTCGATCATGCGCGAGAAATGCTCGGCCAGCACCTGGACCAGGGCGGCGACGGCGGCGAGCTCGGGCAGCGTCGACATCCCGTCGCAGGCGCGGATCTCGATCGTGCCCCATCGCGGCGCCGGTCGGATGTCCCAGCGGACCTCGGTGGAGTCCGCCATGACGCCGGTCCGCTCCATGTCCGCGAGGTAGGCCTCGTACTCCGCCCAGGACTCGAGAGGCCAGGGCAGCCCCGCGGTCGGGAGCTGCTGGAAGACGAGGGCGCGGTTGGATGCGTAGCCCGTGCGGTCGCCTGCCCAGAACGGGCTGGAAGCGGACAGGGCCTGCAGGTGGGGGAGGTAGGCGGAGAGGGCGTTGATCATGGGGAAGACCTTCGCGACGTCTTCGACCCCGACGTGCACGTGGATGCCCCAGATCATCATGTTGCGCCCCCACCACTGGGTACGCTCGATGAGCTTGTGGTACCGGGTCTTATCGGTCACCTGCTGGTCGTACCACCGGGCGAAGGGGTGGCTGCCCGCGCACAGGAGCTCGATGTCGCGGGGATCGGTGACGGTGCGGACCAGGGCGATCGCATCGGCGATGTCGTCCACGGCTGCGGCCACCGTGTCGCCTACGCCGCTGGTGACCTCGATCGTGTTGGTGAGCAGTTCACCGGTGACGGTGTGACGCTCGTGACGGGTCTGCTCCTCGATCTGGTCGAGGATCGCGGGCGCCTCCGGGACCAGATCGCCGGTGGTCCGGTCGGCCAGCATGATCTCCCACTCGATCCCGACGGTCGAACGAGCGGATGTGGCGAAGGTCACCGTCATGGGGCCAGTGTGTCACGCGCGTCCGGCGGTTCGCGGCATCCCTCCGCATCTGGCAGAATGGACGGTTGGACCGCCTTGCCCGACCCTCTATCCGGCTCGGAGGTCCACCGCAGAGCTCCCGCCGGGTGTGCACCCCACGCTCCAGGCGACGTTCATCATCACTCGCAACACCATTCAGGAGAATTGTGGCTGTCAAGATCCGTCTGAAGCGCATGGGCAAGATCCGTGCGCCGTACTACCGCATCGTCGTCGCCGACTCGCGCACCAAGCGCGACGGCCGCGTGATCGAGGAGATCGGCAAGTACCACCCGACCGAGCAGCCCTCGTTCATCGAGGTCGACTCGGAGCGCGCGCAGTACTGGCTCTCCGTCGGTGCGCAGCCGACCGAGCAGGTCGCCGCCATCCTCAAGCTCACGGGCGACTGGGGCAAGTTCAAGGGCGACAAGGACGCCGTCTCCACCGTGAAGACGGCGGAGCCCAAGGCGCCGTTCGAGCTCGACTCGTCCAAGAAGTCGGTCATCAAGCCGAAGGCGGAGAAGAAGGCCGAGGCGCCCGCCGCCGACGCCGAGGCCGCCGACGACGCGACCGAGTCCGAGTAAGACCTTGCTGGCCGCCGCGCTCGAACACATCGTCAAGGGGATCGTCGATCACCCGGACGACGTCACCATCGCCTCCAGCTCGTCGCCCCGCGGCGAGGTGCTGGAGGTGCGTGTGCACCCCGACGACCGGGGTCGTGTGATCGGGCGCGGCGGACGCACGGCGAAAGCCCTGCGTACCCTCATCTCCGCTCTGGCCGACGGTACGCGCGTCCGCGTCGACGTCGCGGACGACTGACGTGTCGGCGAAGTCGGCTCGCACGCAGCTCCGTGTTGGGCGCCTCGTCAAGGCGCACGGTCTGAAGGGCGCCCTCAAACTCGAGCTCTACACCGACGACCCCGACGGCCGGTTCGTCCCGGGTGCGGAGTTCACCCTGCAAGTGCCGGAGTCCTCGCCCTGGCACGGAAAGACGGTGACGGTCCGCGAGTTCAAGTGGATGAACTCGCACCCGGTCGTCTTCCTGGACGGGATCGACGACCGCACCGCCGCGGAATCCATCGTCCGCGCCATCCTGTGGATCGACCAGGATGCCGCTGCGCCGGTCGTCGAGGACGACGCCTGGTACGACCACCAGCTGGTGGGGCTCGACGTCGTGCGCGACGGTGAGGTCGTCGGACGCGTGACGCGGGTCGACCACTTCCCGGCGCAGGATCTGCTGGGTGTCCAGCTTGCCGCGGACGAACGCGAGGTGCTCGTCCCCTTCGTCAAGGCCATCGTGCCCGAAGTGGACATGAGCGCCGGTCGTCTCGTCGTCACTCCGCCCGCCGGGTTGTTCGAAGACCTCCCCGGTGACGACGAGCCTCGTCCGGAGGCCGGCGACGAGGCCGACGCCGGGTCCTGACGTGCGCATCGACGTCGTCACGATCTTCCCCGCCTTCTTCGACGTCCTCGAAGTGTCGCTGCTGGGGCGCGCTCGGGGCGCGGGACTGCTCGACATCCGTGTCCACGACCTCCGCGACCACACGACCGACCGGCACCGCACCGTCGACGACACGCCCTACGGCGGCGGCGCCGGGATGGTCATGAAGCCCGAGCCGTGGGCGCAGGCCCTCGACGCGATCGTCGCCGGCTCCCACGAGACGGTGACGGATGCCGCATCCGGACCGCTCTTCGTCTTCCCGTCGCCGGCGGGGGAGCGCTTCACCCAGTCCCTGGCGCGCGAGTGGAGCACCGAATCGCACATCGTCTTCGGGTGCGGGCGGTACGAAGGCATCGACGAGCGCGTCTTCGCCTACGCCACGACCATCGGCCGCGTGCGGCTCGTGAGCCTGGGGGACTACGTCCTGAACGGCGGGGAGGTCGCGGCGATGGCCATGATCGAGGCCGTCGGACGCCTCGTTCCGGGCGTCGTCGGCAACCCGGAGAGCCTCGTCGAGGAGTCGCACGAGGACGGCCTCCTCGAGTACCCCTCCTACACGAAGCCGGCATCGTGGCGCGGCTACGACGTTCCCGACGTGTTGCTCAGCGGACACCACGGGCGGGTCGCGCAGTGGCGGCGCGATCAGCAGGTGGAGCGGACCCGCCTTCGGCGCCCGGACCTGCTCAGCGAGTGATCAGCTGACGGCGGTCGCTGCGGCTGCCCGGCGGCGTAGCATCGGAGGATGCCCCTGCGTCGTGGATTCTTCTTCTGGCTCCTGCCGAGCGCGGTCATCCTGCCCCTGTGGCTGATCATCGGATGGATCGTGTCGGATGCCGGTGGCTGGGCGCTCGCCTGGGTGCTGGTCGTCGCGATCCCCTCCGTCCTCATCGGCCAGCTCGTCCTGACGCTCCTGATTCGTTCCCGCGGCACGGTCCGGCACACGCGCGCGGTCTCCTGGTGGGACGTCGGCGGCGTCGGTCTCTGGCATGTCCTGACCATCGCCGTGGGCTTCTTCTCGGAGGCGTGGTTCTGGCCTCTCCTCATCGCGGCGACCGTCGTCTTCCTCGCCGTGTTCTGGCTGTCGCTGCGACAGCTGTTCCAGGAGACACGGCCCTCCGTCATCCTGCGCAGGTACACCGCGCCCGCTCGGACGCCCGAGAGCGTGGTCGTCGTCGAGGAGAAGCGCGACCCGCTCGTGTGAGGCCGCGCGCCGCGGTTTGGCGGCCGTCGGCATCCATGGCAGAATGACCCTTTGTGCCCTGACAGTTCTCTGCCTCGGGGGAGTTCGGAGCCCAGTCGGCTCCGACGGGCGCCACATCCTTTTCTCCTCTTACTCTCGCGGTCGACCTGAGGCGGTCGCAGGAAGTGACGATCATGCAGATCCTCGACTCCGTCGACGCAGCCTCGCTGCGCTCCGACATCCCCGTCTTCAACGCCGGCGACACCGTGAAGGTGCACGTCAACATCACCGAAGGCAACCGTTCGCGCATCCAGGTGTTCCAGGGTGTCGTCATCGGCCGCTCCGGTGACGGCGTCCGTGAGACCTTCACGGTCCGCAAGATCAGCTTCCAGGTGGGCGTCGAGCGCACCTTCCCGGTGCACAGCCCGGTGATCGACCACATCGAGGTCGTCACCCGCGGCGACGTGCGTCGCGCGAAGCTCTACTACCTGCGCGAGCTGCGTGGCAAGAAGGCCAAGATCAAGGAGAAGCGCGACAACTGATCGCGTTCTCCACTGGATGCCCCGGGACTGAGTCCCGGGGCATCCGTCGTTCCCGGGTGTTTTGGTGCTCGGCGTGCACATGATGTGCGACGCTGGTGGATGGTCGCCGAGCCCCGGCACCGGTGAAGGACAGCATGACCACCGATTCCCCGTCCCCGACGCTCGGCAGCGACTCCGATTCCCGTCCCCGACGCGGACCGTGGCCGTTCATCCGGGACGTCCTGGTGATCCTCCTGGTGGCCGTCCTCGTGTCCTTCCTCGTCAAGACCTTCCTGGTGCGGTCGTTCTACATTCCGTCCGGCTCGATGGAGCGCACGCTGCTGAAGGGCGACCGCATCCTCGTCGACGAGTTGACGCCGCGGTTCACCGGGTACGAACGCGGCGACGTGGTCGTCTTCCGGGACCCCGGCGGGTGGCTCCCGACGACGTACGAGCCGGCGCAGCCTCCGTTGACGGCAGCGCTGGACTGGCTGGGCTCCCTCGTCGGGCTCACGGCGTCCGACAGCGACGACCACCTCATCAAACGCATCATCGGTCTGCCCGGCGATCACGTGGTGTGCTGCAACGCGCTCGGGCAGGTCACCGTCAACGACGTGCCCATCGACGAGACGCCCTACCTGGACCTCGGTCCGTCCCAGTCGGCACCCGACGAGTTCGACTACGACGTCACGGTGCCGGAGGGGTCGATCTGGGTGCTCGGCGACAACCGCGACAACTCGCAGGACTCGCGGTACCAGCAGGAGCAGCCGGGGCAGGGGTTCGTTCCGATGGACAACATCGTCGGGCGGGCGTTCCTCATCACGTGGCCGTTCGACCGGTTCGGTCTCATCGATTCGCACCACGACGTGTTCCGCGGGGTGCCGGCGCCGTGATGGCCGTGGTCGCGCCGACGCTGTCGCTCGAGCGTCGACTGCTCCGGGAGCATCCCCTCGTGATCGCGTGCGACGAGGTCGGCCGGGGCGCGCTGGCGGGGCCCGTCGCGGTCGGCGCGGTCGCCGCGGATGCCGCGTTCAGCCGGCGTCGCGTGCCGGAGGGACTGCGGGACTCGAAGCTCATCGTCGAACCGCGTCGAGCGGGGATCGCGGAACGCGTCCGGGCCTGGGTGCCCGCCCACGCGGTGGGGTGGGCGTCGGCGGCGGAAGTGGACGAGGTCGGGATCATCCGGGCCCTGGGCCTTGCCGCCGCGCGCGCCATCGAGGAGCTCCGCGTGCAGGGCGTCGACATCGGCGATGCCCTGGTGGTCCTCGACGGGAACCACGACTACATCACCCCGGTCGCGCCGGTGGGTCGCGGCGTCCTCCCCATCATCAAGGCCGACCGTGACTGCGCGTCGGCGTCGGCGGCATCCGTCATCGCGAAGGTGGCGCGCGACGAGCACATGAGCGAACTGGCCGCCGAGGCGCCGGTCTACGGATGGGTCCGCAACAAGGGGTACGCGAGCGCGGAACACCGCGCGGCCATCGAAGAGCACGGTCTTTCCGGACACCACCGTGCGTCGTGGTCGATCGCGGCCGCCCCGACCCTGTTCTAGGTCCGGGGCCGTTCGCCGCCCGCCTAGGATGGAGTCACCATGGATGACGAAGTCTTCGAGGACTACGACCGCGAACTCGAGCTGGCCCTGTACAAGGAGTACCGCGACGTCGTCGGTCAGTTCCAGTACGTGATCGAGACCGAGCGCCGGTTCTACCTCGCCAACGAGGTCAACGTCGTCCGCCGCGACACCGAGCACGACTTCTACTTCGAGATCTCGATGAACGACGTGTGGGTGTGGGACATCTACCGCGCCGACCGGTTCGTGAAGTCTGTGCGGGTGCTCACCTTCAAGGACGTGAACGTCGAGGAACTCCAGCGGCGCGACTTCCAGCTGCCGGAGGAGCTCTCGCTCGACGGCTGAGTCTCCTCCCCAGGAGTCGTCCTTTCGCGTTCGTCCACCGGGGCGGGTCGACGACCCCGTTCGCCGGGACGGGCGGGCCACGCTGGTCGCATGGCAGCGAAAGACGACCTCGGACGGGCCGGTGAGGAGCGCGCCGAGCGGCATCTGCGTGCCGGCGGGTATCTGATCCTCGACCGGAACTGGCGTACCCACGGCGGGGAGATCGACATCGTCGCGGCGCACGGGGCCGATCTCGTGGTCGTCGAGGTGAAGACCCGCCGGGGGGAGTGGTTCGGGCATCCGTTCGCCGCCGTCGACGCCCGCAA
Organism: Microbacterium sp. ARD31; assembly: GCF_031844425.1. Classification (NCBI taxonomy): domain Bacteria; kingdom Bacillati; phylum Actinomycetota; class Actinomycetes; order Micrococcales; family Microbacteriaceae; genus Microbacterium; species Microbacterium sp. ARD31. The sequence continues at coordinate 503,090 of NZ_JAUZVE010000001.1, read as the reverse complement.
GCGGGATCGCCTGTGGCGGCTTGCCGCTGCGTGGATCGTGGCACACCCGGAGGCGGCCCGGGGACGCCGACTGCGACTCGATGTCATCGGCATCACGGGACCCGACCCGGAGTCGGCCGTGGTGGAGCACCTCGAGGACCTGCGATGAGCCTGGGGCGCACGTGGTCGGTCGTCCTCACCGGGCTGGTCGGCGACATCGTCGAGGTGGAGGCCGATCTGTCGAACCAGGTGCCGGGCTTCTCCATCATCGGATTGGCAGACAAGGCGATCGGGGAGGCGCAGCAGCGCGTGCACAACGCGTGCGCGAACAGCGACCTTCCGCTGCCGCGGCGACACGTGACGGTCAATCTGTCGCCGGCGAACCTCCCGAAGCGCGGATCCGCGCTGGACGTCGCCGTCGCGATCGCCGCGGTGGCGACGGAGGCGCCTCTCGACCGGCAGTCGCTGGCCGAGACCGTCCACCTGGGGGAGCTCGGGCTCGACGGTCGTCTGCGCCCGGTCTCCGGCGTGCTGCCCGCGGTCCTGGCGGCCGCTCGCGCAGGGTTCCGTCGCGTCATCGTGCCGCACGCGAACCTCTCTGAGGCGGAGTTGGTCGACGGGATCGAGGTCCGCGGCGCGGTCAGCCTGCGTGATGTCGCCCGCGCTCACGGCCTCGACGTCCCCGATGTCGTCGCCGAACCCGTGCCGGCCCCCGAGAGCGCGCCGGCGGAGGAGGAGTCGGTCCCCGATCTCGCGGACGTCATCGGGCAGAGCGATGCGGTCGAGGCGCTCATCGTCGCCGCGGCGGGCGGACACCACGTCCTCATGAGCGGTCCGCCCGGGGCGGGCAAGACGATGCTCGCCCGCAGGCTGCCCGGGCTCCTCCCGGACCTGGATGACGAGACGGCGTTGCAGGTCGCATCGATCCGATCGCTCGCAGGTCTGCCCGTCACCACCCTCCGGCGGCGACCGCCCTTCGAGGCGCCGCACCACACCGCATCCGCCGTCGCGCTCGTCGGGGGCGGCAGCCGCATCCTCCAGCCGGGGGCGATCGCGAGGGCGAGCGGCGGCGTGCTCTTCCTCGACGAGGCCGGGGAGTTCAGCGGCCACGCGCTCGACGCCCTCCGGCAACCGCTCGAGTCCGGTCGCATCGAGATACACCGGGTGGGGTTCCGCGCCGTGCTCCCGGCCCGCTTTCAGCTGGTGGTCGCGACGAACCCCTGCCCATGCGGCAACTACGGGATCCCCGGGGGCGTCTGCTCGTGCCCGTCGCTGGCCATCCGCCGCTACCTCGGCAGGCTCTCCGGTCCGTTGATCGACCGCATCGACATCGAGCTCGGTCTCCAGCGGGTGTCGGCGACGCAGACGGTGGGCGCCGGTGTCACGAGCGCCGCCGCCCGCGAGCGCGTCCGGGCGGCACGCGACCGCGCACGACGACGGCTCGCCGGCACACCGTGGACGACCAACGGCGAGGTCGACGGCACGTGGCTGAGATCGGGACCTCTGCGCGCCGCGCCCGAGTCCACCAGGCCGCTCGACGACGCCCTGCACCGGGGATCGCTGACGCTGCGCGGGTACGACCGCGTGCTGCGCGTCGCGTGGACCCTGGCGGACCTCGCCGACAGGGAGTGCCCGGACGCGGCCGACATCGGCGGAGCCCTGTTCCTGAAGCGCGGGGCGTCGTCGTGCTGACCGTGAGCCTCGCTCGGCAGCGCGAGCGATTGGCCGGTCTCGTGCCGGAAGGCGTCCTCGCGGACGAGGATGCCGTCGCCCACCATCACGCCTGCGCCGTCTGGTCGTGCCTGACGGAACCCGGTGACGGCGTCGCGGGATCCCTCATCGCGGAACTCGGCGCGGTCGCTGCGCTCCACGTCGCGTGGGGGAGCGGCGGGCCGACCTCGGCGGAGCTCGAGGCGGGAAGACGGCGGTGGCATGCGCGGCGCGACTCCGTCGAGGATGCGTTCGATCGCGCACGCCGAGTGGGCGCCCAGCTCCTGGTCCCCGGCGGTGACGGGTGGCCACGGGAGGTCGACGATCTCGGCGTCCACGCTCCGCGCGCCCTGTGGGCACGCGGTGACACCACCGCGCTGCGCGGTGCGCGTCCGGCTCTGGCCCTCGTCGGTGCGCGGGCCGCCACCGGGTACGGGGAGCACGTGACGGGGGAGTTCGCCACGCATCTGGTGCGCGCGGGCGTCCGCGTCGTCTCCGGCGGGGCCTACGGCATCGACGGCATGGCCCACCGTGCCTCGCTCGCCGCCGACGGCGTGACGGTGGCCGTCCTCGCCGGCGGTGTCGACCGCGCCTATCCGTCGGGCCATGCGGACCTCCTCGCGCGGATCGCCGCGGGTCCGGGTGTCGTGGTCGCCGAGGTGCCCTGTGGGACCGCGCCGACGAAATGGCGCTTCCTCCAGCGGAACAGGCTGATCGCGGCGCTGTCGGGAGCGACGGTCGTCATCGAAGCGGGGTGGCGCAGCGGCTCGCTCAACACCGCGGGGCATGCCGCCGCCCTCGGGAGACCCCTGGGCGCCGTCCCGGGACCCGTGACGAGCGCCGCATCGGCGGGGTGCCACCGACTGCTCCGCGAGTACGACGCGCGGTGCGTGACCTCCGCCGACGAGGCCCGCGAGCTCCTGGGACTCGACAGCCCCCGGGTCGACGCGTCCTCCGAACGGGTCGATGATGCGACGAGGATCCTGGACGCGCTGAGCGCCCGCAGCCCGCGGACCCCGGACGACGTCGCCCGTCGCGCCGGATTCGCCGCCGGCGAGGCCAGGGGCCTGCTGGCGCTGCTCGAGCTCGACGGACGCGCGCAGCGCGGACCGGAGGGGTGGCGCCGCGCCCCGGCGGCGCGGTGACCATCCGTCGGGCAGGGGCTTCCCCGCACGCCTCGCGCCGGAAGGGCGAAGGGCGAGGCATCCTGGGAGGATGCGGATGTCGGAGGCGGTCGAGCTTTACACGGAGCATCTGGCCAGGGTGCGGCGGCTGTCGCCGGCCACGGTCCGCGCCTACCGGGCCGACCTCGCCGACCTCGCGGCTTTCGCGGACGACCCGGCGGTCGCCGACCTCGACGTCGAGGACCTGCGCGAGTGGCTCTGGTCCGCCACGCAGCGCGGCATCTCCCGCGCCAGCCTCGCGCGACGCACCGCCTCGTTGCGCGGGTTCTTCGGCTGGCTGTCCGCCGAGCGGATGCGGGAAGACGACCCGACACTCCGCCTCGTGACGCCCAAGCGCGGTCGCACGCTACCGACCGTCGCCGCCGCGGCGGAGCTCGACACCGTGCTGGAAGCGCAGCGCGTCGGCGCCGACGGGACAGGAGACCCCGTCGCGCTGCGGGATGCGGCACTGCTGGAGCTCCTCTACGGCGCAGCCCTCCGCGTGTCGGAGGCCTGCGGGCTCGACCTCGGGTCGCTCGACCGCGCAGCGGCGACTGTCCGCGTCCTCGGCAAGGGCGGAAAGGAGCGAGTGGTCCCCTACGGCGCTCCAGCCGCCCGAGCCGTCGATGCGTGGTTGGTCCGCGGGCGACCCGCTCTTCTGACCGACCCCGGGATCACCGCCTTGTTCCTCGGAGCCCGCGGCGGCCGTCTCGGTGTCCGCACAGCCTACGAGGTCGTCCGTCGCACGCTCGGCCCCGTGATCGGCGCGGATGCCGTCGGTCCCCACGCCCTGCGGCATTCGGCGGCGACGCACCTGCTCGACGGGGGCGCGGACCTCCGGGCCGTCCAGGAGATGCTCGGACACGCGAGTCTCGGCACGACGCAGATCTACACGCACGTCTCGACCGAACGGCTCACCGCCGCGTATCGACTGGCCCACCCCCGGGCCTGAGACACCCGGACCTCCAGGTCAGCAGCACGGCAGCAGGATCGCTCTCGGCACCCGCCCGAGCAGCAGGAGCGGGTTGACGTACTCCCCGTCCAGCCGGACGCCGACGTGGAGCGTCCCTGCGGGCGCGTGGCCTCCCGTGGACACGGTGCCGATCGGATCACCGGCCTCCACCGCATCGCCCACGGCGACGGAGGGCGCGATCGGCTCGACGCTCGTGACCCATCCGCCGCCGTGGTCGATCGTGACGACACCGCGGTCGACGACCGTTCCCGCGAAGGCGACCACCCCCGCCGCCGGTGCGACGACGGGACCCGCCACAGGTCCGATGTCGATTCCCCGGTGGCCCGCGCCGTAGTCGTGGGCGGGGGCTTCGAACGGAGCGACCACGCTGGCACCCTCCGCCGGCAGTCGCCAGTCCGGCGCGCCGTCGGGGGCCGCGTCGACGCGCAGAGGTGTCAGCAGGACGAGGGTGGCGGCAGCCACCAGAGCCAGGGTCACGCGGCGGATCGAGGGCATGGCTCGATGGTGCTCCGCGACGTGGCCGGCACGGGCGTCCCGCTCGGCGACGGGGGATGGATGGTGGCGGGCGGCGGCGGGGGAGGAGGTCTCGTTCTTGCTATGCTGGTGGGGCACCCCGTCCGTCGGGGTGACTACGCGTGCCCACAGCGGCTCGATCCGACACCGTCGATCGACATCGCGGCATCCCACCCAACGGTCTCCTCCGGGAGCGGGTGCGTGCCGGGCACCAGGCTCGCCGCGACCATCGTCCGGCGCGATCAACCACAACGAACAGGAGAACGGCCATGGCCGTCGTCACCATCCGCCAGCTGCTCGACAGCGGCGTTCACTTCGGACACCAGACCCGTCGGTGGAACCCGAAGGTCAAGCGCTTCATCCTCACGGAGCGCAGCGGCATCCACATCATCGACCTGCAGCAGTCGCTCGGGTACATCGACAAGGCGTACGAGTACGTGCGCGAGACGGTCGCCCACGGCGGCACGATCCTCTTCGTCGGCACCAAGAAGCAGGCGCAGGAGATCATCGCCGAGCAGGCCACGCGTGTCGGTCAGCCCTTCGTCAACCAGCGGTGGCTCGGTGGTCTCCTCACCAACTTCTCGACGGTCTCCAAGCGCCTGGCGCGCATGAAGGAGCTCGAGGAGCTCGACTTCGAGAACCCGGCCGAGAGCGGCTTCACGAAGAAGGAGCTCCTCCTCAAGAAGCGCGAGCTCGACAAGCTCCACAAGTCGCTCGGTGGTATCCGCAACCTGCAGAAGACCCCGTCGGCGATCTGGGTCGTCGACGCCAAGCGCGAGCACCTCGCCATCGACGAGGCCAAGAAGCTCGGCATCCCCGTGATCGGCATCCTCGACACGAACGCCGACCCCGACGAGTTCCAGTTCCCGATCCCGGGCAACGACGACGCGATCCGCTCGGTCAGCCTGCTGACGCGCATCATCGCCGACGCCGCTGCCGAGGGTCTCATCCAGCGCCACAACCCGACGGACGAGTCGGCCGAGGCCGAGCCGCTGGCCGACTGGGAGCGCGAGCTGCTCGAGTCCGCTCCGGCCGAGCAGACCGAGGCCCCCGCCGCCGAGGCGCCCGCTGACGAGGCTCCCGCCGCGGAGGAGGCCGCTGAGGCTCCCGCCGCCGACGAGACCGCCGAGGCGAAGTCCGCCGAGTGATCGTTCCGCCTGTGCCCCGCCATCCGCGGGGCGCAGGCGCCTGGAAACACCCACCCAACTACTGAGGAGCCGCCACCCATGGCAAACTTCACCATCGCCGACATCAAGGCGCTGCGCGAGCAGCTCGGCACGGGAATGGTCGACACGAAGAAGGCGCTCGAGGAGGCCGACGGCGACCTCGAGAAGGCTGTCGAGATCCTGCGTCTCAAGGGCGCGAAGGGCAACGCGAAGCGTGCCGACCGCTCCACGAGCGAGGGACTCGTCGCCGCGAAGGAGCAGGACGGCAAGGTCACGCTCATCGAGCTGAACACCGAGACCGACTTCGTCGCGAAGAACGAGCGCTTCATCGCGCTGTCGGAGAAGGTCCTCGACGCCGCTGCCGCGGCCGGTGCCGACTCCGCCGAGGAGGCCCTCGCGGCCGACGCCGGCGGCAAGACCGTCGCCGACCTCATCTCGGACGAGGCCGCCATCATCGGCGAGAAGGTCGAGCTGCGTCGGGTGCGCACGCTGTCCGGGGACGCCTTCCAGGTGTACCTGCACAAGACCAGCAAGGACCTGCCCCCGCAGGTCGGCGTCGTCGTCGCCTACTCGGGTGACGACGCCGAGACCGCTCGCTCGATCGCGCAGCACATCTCGTTCGCGAACCCGACGTACCTGTCGCGCGACGAGGTGCCCGAGGCGGATGTCGAGAAGGAGCGCGAGATCGTCACCGAGATCTCCCGCAACGAGGGCAAGCCCGAGGCTGCGCTCCCGAAGATCGTCGAGGGCCGCGTCAACGCGTTCTTCAAGCAGGTCGCCCTGCTCGACCAGGACTACGCCAAGGACAACAAGCTGTCCGTCGCGAAGGTCGCGGCCGACGCCGGGATCACGGTCACCGGCTTCGCCCGCTTCAAGGTCGGCGCGTAAGCACATGAGAAAGGGGTTCGCATCGGATGATGCGAACCCCTTTTCCATGCCGTTCGATAGTCTCCCCATACACGAGAGGATCCCCGCGTGATCGACGAGAACACCGGACGCCGTCGCGTCCTTCTGAAACTGTCCGGCGAAGCGTTCGGCGCAGGACAGCTGGGGGTCAACCCCGATGTCGTCAGCCAGATCGCACAGGAGATCGCCGCAGCGGTCGACCGGGTCGAGGTCGCCGTCGTCGTCGGCGGCGGCAACTTCTTCCGCGGCGCCGAACTCAGCCAGCGCGGGATGGACCGCGGGCGCGCCGACTACATGGGCATGCTCGGCACCGTCATGAACGCGCTCGCCCTTCAGGACTTCCTCGAACAGGCGGGTGCGGCGACTCGTGTCCAGTCCGCCATCTCGATGACCCAGGTCGCGGAGCCCTACATCCCGCGGCGGGCGGAGCGTCACCTCGAGAAGGGGCGCGTCGTCATCTTCGGCGCCGGTGCCGGCCTGCCGTACTTCTCCACCGACACCGTCGCGGCGCAGCGTGCGCTCGAGATCGGTGCCGTCGAGGTGCTTGTGGCGAAGAACGGCGTGGACGGCGTCTACACGGCTGACCCGAGGACGGATGCCTCGGCCGAGAAGCTCGACACGATCACGTACCGTGACGCACTGCAGCGCGGGCTGAAGGTCGTCGACTCGACCGCGTTCAGCCTTTGCATGGACAACGGCATGGACATGCGCGTGTTCGGCATGGAGCCCGGCGGCAACGTGACCCGCGCCCTCCTCGGCGAATCGATCGGCACCCTCGTCAGCGTCTGAGGCAGGGGACGCCGCCGACTAGACTTAACCGGACGTACCGACGAATGGAGAGACCGTGATCGCCGACATCCTGGCCGACACGAAGACCCGCATGGACCGCGCCGTGGAGGCCGCCAAGGAGGACTTCGCGACCGTCCGCACCGGACGGGCGAACCCCCAGCTCTTCCAGAAGGTCCAGGTCGAGTACTACGGCACGCCGACGCCGCTCGCGCAGCTCGCGTCGCTCAACGCCCCCGAGGCGCGCACCCTCGTGATCACGCCGTACGACAAGTCCGCGCTGAAGGCGATCGAGCAGGCGATCCGCGACATGCCGAACCTCGGGGCGAACCCGACGAACGACGGCAACATCGTCCGCGTGACGATGCCCGAGCTCACCGCGGACCGCCGCAAGGAGTACGTCAAACTCGTCAAGAGCAAGGCGGAGGACGCGAAGGTCCACGTGCGCGGCATCCGCCGCAAGTCCAAGGACGAGCTCGACGCCCTGAAGGGCGAGGTGAGCGACGACGACCTCGCTCGGGCCGAGAAGGAGCTCGACGCGGTGACCAAGACGCACGTCGAGCTCATCGACGAGGCGTTGAAGCGCAAAGAGGCAGAACTCCTCGAGGTCTGAGAGCGCCATGTCCGAAGACGCACCGGGGAGCGCGGTCGGACCGGAGACGCCGCCGAGCAGATCCGAGCTGAAGCGGGCCGGTCGGGCGACGGGCGACCCGTCCTCGTTCCAGTCGCACGTCCGCGCGGCGCGCAGCGAGTTCGAGAGTCAGATCGAGCGCGCCCGGGTCGAGTTCGAAGAGGCCAACGAGCGCATCAACGCGCGATCGGGTCGCAACCTGATCATGGCGACCCTCATCGGCCTCGGCATCGGCGCGATCGTGCTGGGATCGCTCCTCTTCTGGAAGTGGGCGTTCATCGCGTTCGCGGTGCCGCTGTGCCTCCTCGGGGCGTTCGAGTTCTCGCGGGCCTTGCAAGCATCGGGCCGGCGGATCGACGTCCCCGCGCAGCTGACCGCCGGCGCGCTGGTGCTGGGGGCCGCCTTCGTCGGCTACCTCACGCAGTGGTTCGTCCTGTTCGCCGCCGTCGTCCTCGTGATCGTGTGGCGCCTCATCGCGCAGATGGCCGCCGGCGACGGTCGTCGCTACGGTGACGTCGTCACCGACGTCCTCGCGGGCGCCCTCGTCCAGCTGTACGTCGTCTTCCACGGCAGCCTGGCGCTCGTGATCCTGCGCCAGGAGCACGGTGAGCTGTGGTTGCTGGCCGTCCTCGTCATCGCGGTCTCGGTCGACACGGGGGCCTATGCGAGCGGGGTCGCTTTCGGGCGGCATCCCATGGCCCCGCGGATCAGCCCCAACAAGACGTGGGAGGGCTTCGCGGGTGCCGTCGTCGCGAGTCTGGTCGCCGGCGGACTGCTCGCCGTGCTGATGCTGCAGCTGCCGCTGTGGGCGGGTGCGGTCCTCGGGGTCGCGATCCTCGTGTCGGCGACGATCGGCGATCTCGGCGAATCGCTCATCAAGCGGGACCTCGGCATCAAGGACATGAGCTCCTTCCTGCCCGGTCACGGCGGAGTGCTCGATCGCCTCGACTCGATCCTGCCGTCGCTCGTCCCGGGTCTCGCCCTGTACATCCTCCTGAGCCCCCTGAGCGGACTGTCATGACCGAGCTCACCTCTCCCGCCGCCTTCCCGAAGACCTCGGGGCGTCGCAAGGGCTACGCCCCCCGCGCGGTCGACGAGTTCCTCGCCTCCGCGCGCGCCGCTTTCGAGGCCGACGACACCGACCTCACCTCCGCCGACGTCCGCGCCGCCGCGTTCCCGCTGGTGCGCGAGGGGTATGCGATCGACGCGGTCGACGCGGCCCTCGCCCGCATCGAGGATGCCTTCGCGCAGCGGGAGCGAGTGATGGCGATGAATCAGCGGGGCGCCCGCGCCTGGGTGGGGGCGTCCCGTGCGCTGGCGCAGGAGATCCTCGACCGCCTCTCTCGGAAGCCGCGACACCGCTTCCGTCGGGTTTCCCCGCTCCGTTTCGGGTACCGGGTCGACGAGGTGGATCTCGTCGCGGGTCGGATCGCGCGCTACCTCGAATCCGGGGAGGGGCTGACGATCGAACAGGTCCGTTCGGTCGCCTTCCGCATGCAGCTCCGCGGTTACGACGAGGCGCAGGTCGACGCCGTCCTCGACGCCGTCGTCGACGTCATGCAGTCCGTCGGTTGATGCGTGGCGGGTGCCGTGCGTCGCCGATATGATCGGGAGACTGTGACTTCCGGCAACGAGATCCTCCCATCGCGCGCCGGCGTCGCGACGCAGACCGTCCGGCGGTCCGGGCGCGCGGCTCCGCCGTCGCGCTGGTCTCGGCGGCGCGGCGTGCTGGCTGTCTTCTCGGTGGTCGCGACCGCCGGATTCGTGGCCGCGACGCTCGTCCCGCTGGTCTCGTTCCCCGATCCGGCCGAAGCGGCGCAACTCGACCCGCTCTCGCTCTACGCGTCGGCGGTCGAGGATGCGCAGCGGTATCAGGCCGGCGACGCCCCCGTCGTGGAGCTCGAGCGGGCGAGCGAGTACACGGTTTACGTGAAGCCCACCCCGACGCCGCCTCCGCCACCCCCGGCCGGGTCGTCCTCGTCGAAGCGGTCGTCCTCCTCCTGGCAGCCGCCGTTCGTCTCGCCGAATCCCGGCAGTGCGCAGGCCATCGCGTACGACATGGTCACCGCTCGCGGCTGGGGGGACTCCGAGTTCGCCTGCCTCGTCGCACTCTGGAAGAAGGAATCCGGTTGGCGGGTGAACGCGTACAACGCCTCGAGCGGTGCCTACGGCATCCCGCAGGCCCTGCCGGGCCGCAAGATGTCCTCGGTCGGATCCGATTGGGAGACGAATCCTGCGACCCAGATCACGTGGGGCCTGAAATACATCCAGGGTCGCTATGGCACCCCGTGCGGCGCCTGGGGGAAGTCGCAGCGCTCGGGCTGGTACTGAGCCGTGCCCCGGTCGAATCGGCGCAAGCCCAGCGGTCCGGACGCGTCGTTCGACCGTCTCCTTGCGGGCTGGAAGCGCACGGAGCAGCGCCGCGGTGTCGAGTGGACGGTGCAGCCGGTGTCCGCCGTCCAGGCGCAGAAGGACTACGTGTGCCCGGGATGCGGACGGACCGTGGCGGCCGGGACGGCGCACGTCGTCGTCTGGCGTGCCGACGGTGTGCTCGGGGATGCCGCGGACCTGGCCGCGAGGCGGCACTGGCACACGGCGTGCTGGCGGATCGCCTGATCAGAGTTCGTTCTGGCGGGGGATCAGCACCTGGCGGTAGATGATCAGAACGCTCGCTGCCACGGGGATGGCGATGAGCGCACCCAGCAGGCCGAGGAGCGATCCACCCGCGAGGGCGGCGATCACGACGACGGCACCGGGTACCGAGACGGCCCGACTCATGATCCTGGGGGAGAGGAAGTACGCCTCGACCTGCATGTAGACGAGATACCAGACGAGGGCGACCAGCGCGGTCAACGGCGACGCGAGCCCCAGGCAGGCGAGCACGATGATGGCGGATCCGGTCAGGGTCCCCACCAGCGGGATCAACGAGAAGAAGAAGGCGATCACGGCCAGGACTGCGGGGAACGGCGCCTTGATGATGGTGAGGAAGATGGCGCTCAGGATGCCGTTGATCGCGCCGAGGACGACCTGCCCCATGACGTAGTAGCCGACGGATGCCGTGATCTGCTCGGAGAGGCCGACGAAGCGCTCGCGCTTCGACGCCGGTGCCAGTTGGTAGACGGAGCGCTTGAGGGAGCGCATCGAGGCGGTGAAGTAGATCGTCAGGATGAGGACGATGATGGTCCCCGTCGTCGTCGCGACGATCCCCGCACCGAAGGAGAGCAGGCCGGTGCCGAGGGCCGCTCCGATGTCGGCGAAGTCGAGCCCGTTCCACCAATCGTTGACGTAGCCCAACACCATGTCGACCTGCAGCAGGGGGAACGTGTGCGCGAGCCAGTCCCGCGCGACCGTGACCGGGTTCCACTCCTGATCGACCGCGCTCTCCACCAGTGTCTGGATCTGCTGGACGAGCTTGGCGATCTGGTCGACGAGGACCGGGACCACGATGAGCACGAGCGCCGTCGCGATGGCGAGGAGGCCCGCGAAGGTCGCCAGCAGCGCGCCCCAGCGGGGGAGTCCGCGGCGTTCGAAGAACGACACGACGGGGTCGAGTCCCAGGGCGAGGAAGAGGGCCGTCCCGATGTAGAGCAGGACGGTTGACAGGGTCTGCACCCCGGTGAGGATGAGGACGCCGACGCCCACGCCGAGGGTGGCGATCAGCGCGGTGCGGAACGGATGCTGGATCTTCACGGTGCCCTCTCCCAGGTCTTCCCTCACCCTAGTTCGCCGATGCGCCCCGACGCGGGAGCGACGCCCTCCCACGCGTTTGCCAGCACCGTTCGCTAGGCTGGAATGTCGAATGATCGGCCGTGCACCCCGGATGCCGGCTGGAGGAGGGCGGCAGTTCGTGAGATTCGTGTGGGCGATCATCGCCTTCGTCCTTGCCACGCTGATGATCGGCGCCGGAGTGGCCCAGCGCACGATCCTCGAGGCACCGGCGACCGAGACGGCGACCCTCACGACGGATGCCGACGCCCCCTACGTCCTCATCGACGGTGCGGTCCTCGCCAGCCACCCGGGCGCGCAGACCCTCCGCATCGCCGGCGACGGCCCGGTCTTCGCCGCCTACGGTCGGACGCAGGACATCGCGGCGTGGCTGGCTCCCACCGAGTATGTCCACGTGACCCTCGGCGCCGAGGACCTGCCCGTCTCCGAGACCGTCGCCGCGTCGGCCCCCGTCGAGGGCGATGCGCCGACCGCGGCGCCCGCTGGGTCCGACCTCTGGCTGGACGAGTTCGAGCAGGACGGGTCTCTCGCCACCACACTCCGACTCCCGGCGGACATGAGCGTCCTGGTCGCCTCGGACGGCACCGCGGCGGCTCCGTCCGAGCTGAGCGTCACCTGGCCGACCGGCGCGACCACGCCGTGGGCGGGACCGCTGCTGGCGGGCGGCATCCTGATGGCCGTCGTGGGCCTCGTCCTGTACATCCTCGCTCTGCGTCACGTCCGGCGGTCCCGGGGCCCGCGTCGCAAAGGTCTGCCGACCACTGCGACGCAACCCATCGACCTCTCGGTGGAGCAGGCGGAGAAGGGCGTCATCACGGCGGCTCCCGCGCGGAAGCGACTCGGCCGCGGACGGCGCCCGTTCGGCGCGCTCTCCGCCCTCCTCGTCGGCGGGATCGCGCTCACCGGCTGCTCGCCCGACGCCTGGCCCGACCTGCAGCCCGAGACGACGCCATCGCCCTCGGCATCCGTCATCGTGCCCGAGGGTCAGGGAGCGCCCGCCGTGACGAAGACGCAGGCCGAGCGCATCCTCGGCCGGATCTCCGAGCAGGTCACCGCCGCCGACGAGGCGAAGGACCCGAAAGCCGCGGCACTGCGGCTCACGGGGCCCGCCCTCACCGAGCGTGAGACGAACTACCGACTCCGCACCGAGCTCCCCGATGCCGACCCGCTGCCCGCCATCCCGGCCGGCACGATGACCGCCCTGCTGCCGCAGGCGAAGAACGACTGGCCGCGGATGTTCATGGCGGTGGTCGAGGACGCGGACGGCGTCGCCACCGTCATGACGGCGACGCAGAGCGACCCGTGGGCCGACTACAAGGTCGCCTACATCTCGAGTCTCCGCGCCGATGCCACGATGAACCTCGCCGCGGAGTACGTCGGCGCCGTGGCTGTCGAGCCCAACTCACCGTTCCTCCTCATGCCGCCCGAGAACCTGGCCGCCGCGTACGCGGACGTCCTCGACAAGGGCGACAAGAGCGAGTTCGCCGCCCTGTTCGACGAGAAGACCGACACGTTCCGCTCCCTCGTCGCCGAGAACCGCGCTGCCGTCCTCAAGAAGTTCAACGAGACCGGTGAGGAGACCGGCCGGGTCTCGTTCCTGGCCGAGCCCGGCGATTCCGAGCCGCTCTCCCTCGTCACACTCGACAGCGGTGCGATCGTGGCCGTCACCGTCACGGAGAACGAGACCGCCGTCCCGACCGATGACGACGCCGTCATCAAACTCGGCGAGAACGTCGTGGTGAAGGCGCTTTCGGGCGTCTCACAGTCGAGCACCGGCTTCCAGACCCGTTACACCGATCAGCTGTACTTCTTCGTGCCCGCGCAGGGTTCGAACGACAAGATCCAGCTGCTGGCCTCCCGTTCCAACGTCCTCGACGCCAAGGTGGTTGAAAAAGAGTGAGCACCCCCGCACCCGGCGCCGTCCTCCGCGGCGCCGTCGATCTCTCGTCCCTTCGCAACCGGCCCGCGGGACAGCCCGAGGCCGCCGCGCCCGCCGGCGGCGGAGCCCCGGCATCCCGCCTCATCTTCGACGTGACGGATGCCGACTTCGGTCAGGTCCTCGAGCTGTCGCGGACCGTCCCCGTCGTCGTCGACCTCTGGGCCGACTGGTGCGGCCCCTGCAAGCAGCTGAGCCCCGTGCTCGAGAAGCTCGTGACCGAGCTCGGCGGCAGGCTCGTGCTCGCGAAGGTGGACGTCGACGCGAACCCGCAGCTCGCGCAGAGCTTCCGTGCGCAGTCGATCCCGCTCGTGGTCGCCCTCGTCGCCGGTCAGCCCGTCCAGCTCTTCACGGGGGCCGTGCCCGAGGCGCAGGTGCGCGAGGTCTTCACGCAACTGCTGCAGCTCGCCGCGCAGCACGGGGTGACCGGGACGGTGCCCGTCGAAGGCGCTGAGACGGATGCCGAGGACCGCCCGGCCGCCTTGCCGCCGCTCCATCAGGAGGCGTTCGACGCCATCGAGTCCGGTGACTACCAGGCCGCCGCGGCAGCGTACGAGCAGGCTCTCGCCGAGAACCCCCGCGACGAGGACGCGAAAGCCGGCCTCGCGCAGGTGCATCTGCTCGGCCGTGTGCAGAACCTGGACCTCGCCGCCGCGCGCGCCGCGGCCGCTGCCGCTCCGCACGACGTCGAGGCGCAGTTCGCCGTCGCCGATCTCGATCTCGCCGGCGGGCACGTCGACGACGCGTTCGCGCGACTGCTGGATCTGTTCGCCGCTCTGCCGACGGACGAGCGCGCGCCCGTGCGGGCACGTCTGCTCGAACTCTTCGGCGTCGTGGGCGACGCAGACCCTCGGGTCATCCGAGCGCGGGGACGACTCGCGAGTCTGCTCTTCTGACAGAGGAAAGGGGGTCCGGGCATCAGCCCGGACCCCCTTTCTCTCACGCCTGGTGACGGAGCCAGAGAACGCCGAGCGGTGGCAGGACGACGGTCGCGGTGCCGTCGGCATCCGTCGTCACGCCGCCGAAGTTGCCGACCCCGGACCCGCCGAACTCCTGCGCGTCGCTGTTGAGGATCTCGGCCCACGCCCCGGCCTCGGGCAGGGTGATCCGCACGTCGTGGCGGGGGGAGCCGGCGAAATTGCACAGCACGACCACCGTGCCGCCGTCGTGGTCGCGGCGGGCGAACCCGAGGATGTTGCCGTCAGGGGTGTGCGGCCAGACGCGGGAGAAAGCGGACCCGTCGGTGTCGCGCGACCACAGCGGCGCTTCGTCCCGGTAGGTGCGGTTGAGGGCGCCGACGAAGCGCTGCAACTGCTGGTGCGCCGGCTGATCCAGCATCCACCAGTCCAGGCCGCGCCCCTCGGACCATTCGGACATCTGCCCGAACTCCTGCCCCATGAACAGGAGCTGCTTGCCCGGGTGCCCCCACATGTACGCCAGGAAGGCTCGCATGTTGGCGAGCTGCTGCCAGTGGTCGCCCGGCATCCGAGTGAACAGCGACCCCTTGCCGTGGACGACCTCGTCGTGGCTGATGGGGAGGACGAAGTTCTCGCTGAACGCGTAGACGAACGAGAACGAGAGTTCGCCCTCGTGGTGCGAGCGGTAGAGCGGATCGCGGCCGATGTAGACGAGCGAGTCGTTCATCCAGCCCATGTTCCACTTGAAGCCGAACCCGAGACCGCCCTGGCTGGTCGGAGCCGTGACGCCGGGGAAGCTCGTCGACTCCTCGGCGATCATGGCGATCCCCGGGTGGCGCTTGTAGGCCGTGGCGTTGACCTCCTGCAGGAAGCGGATCGCCTCGAGGTTCTCGCGGCCGCCGTGGATGTTCGGCTCCCACTGTCCTTCCTCGCGGGAGTAGTCCAGGTAGAGCATCGAGGCGACGGCGTCGACACGCAGGCCGTCGACGTGGAACTCCTCGAGCCAGTAGAGCGCGTTCGCGACGAGGAAGTTGCGCACCTCGTTGCGCCCGTAGTCGAAGATGTACGTGCCCCAGTCGCGGTGCTCGCCGCGCCGGGGATCCGGGTGCTCGTAGAGCGGGGCTCCGTCGAAGCGCGCGAGCGCGAACTCGTCCTTCGGGAAGTGCCCGGGCACCCAGTCCATGATGACGCCGATGCCCGCCTGGTGCAGCCGGTCGATGAGATAGCGGAGGTCGTCGGGGCTGCCGAAGCGGCTCGTCGGGGCGTAGTAGCCCGTCACCTGATAGCCCCAGGAGCCCCCGAAGGGGTGCTCGGCGAGTGGGAGGAACTCGACGTGGGTGAAGCCCTGCGCCCCCACATAGTCCACGAGCTCGTCGGCGGCGTCGCGGTAGCTGAGACCGGGCCGCCACGAGCCGAGATGGAGTTCGTAGGTGGACATCGGCTTGTCGTGCACGGAGCCGGACGACCGTGCGGCGATCCACTCGTCGTCCGACCAGGTGTACTCGCTCTCCGTGACGACGGATGCCGTCGCGGGCGGGACCTCGGCGGCCCGGGCCATCGGGTCGGCCTTCATCACCCAGTGGCCCGCCGCGGTGAGGATCTCGAACTTGTAGGCCGAGCCCGCGCCGATACCCGGGACGAACAGTTCCCAGACGCCACTCGATCCGAGCGAGCGCATGGCGTGCTGGGTGCCGTCCCACCCGTTCAGATCGCCGACGACGCGGACGGCCCGGGCGTTGGGCGCCCACACCGCGAAGGAGACGCCGCTGACGGGGCCGTAGTGGCGGACGTGGGCCCCGAGGACGGTCCACAGCTGCTCGTGGCGCCCCTCGCGGATGAGGTGCAGGTCCATCTCGCCGAGCGACGGCAGATGCCGGTACGGGTCGTCCACGCGGTAGTCGGGCGCGCCCTCGTACGTCGCGACGAGATCGTAGGCGGTCGGCTGCGTCTCCGCGACGCCCTCCCAGACCCCTTGACGGATGTGCTCGAGTTCGACGCGGGAGCCGTCGGCCAGCACGGCGGTCACGGTCTGCGCGAAGGGGCGCCGCGCCCGGATCACCCATTCGTCGCCCTCGGGGTGCGGGCCCAGCACGTCGTGGGGGGCGTGGTAGGCGCCGGCACCGACGGCATCCAGGATCGAATCATCGGGACGGGTCATGAGTGTGCCTTCACGTGGAGGATGTGGACGGGTTCGGCGAAAGCGTCGAGTCGGACGTAGTTGTGCTCGTTCCACGTCCAGCGCGCGCCGGTGAGGAGGTCCTCGACCTCGTAGTCGTGGCCGCGGGGGAGTCCCCAGATCTGCGAATCGACGTGCACCGTCGTCTCGCGCGCCGAGTGCGGGTCGACGTTCACGACGACGATGATCGTGTCGGATTCGCCGCGCTCGGCCACCGCCGCGGGCAGGTGCTTCACGTAGGCGAGGATCGCGTCGTCGTCCGTCCCCTGCAGGTGCAGACCGCGCAGCTGCCGAAGCGCGGGATGCGCCCGGCGGATCTCGTTCAGCCGCCGCAGGTACGGGGCGAGGGAGTCGCCCGCGGCCTCGGCGCCCGCCCAGTCGCGGAACTTGTACTCGTACTTCTCGTTGTCGATGTTCTCCTCGGACCCCGGGCGGGCGACGTTCTCGTAGAGCTCGTATCCCGCGTAGACGCCGTAGCTGGCCCCCGCGGTGGCCGCGAGAGCGGCGCGGATCCGGTAGGCGGGGCGACCGCCGAACTGCAGGTACTCGGTGAGGATGTCGGGGGTGTTGACGAAGAGGTTCGGGCGCATGAAGTCGGCCGTCTCGTCCGAGATCGAGGAGAAGAACTCCTCGAGCTCGGTCTTGGTGTTGCGCCACGTGAAGTACGAGTAGCTCTGCTGGAAACCGCTCTGTGCGAGCGCCCGCATCGGCGTGGGACGGGTGAACGCCTCGGCCAGGAAGACGACGTCGGGGTGCTCGGCGTTGACGGTGCGGATCAGCCACTCCCAGAACTGCAGCGGCTTGGTGTGGGGGTTGTCGACGCGGAAGATCTTCACCCCCTGTCGGATCCAGTGCTGGACGATGCGCAGCACCTCGGCGCGGATGCCGACCGGATCGTTGTCGAAGTTGACCGGGTAGATGTCCTGGTACTTCTTCGGCGGGTTCTCGGCGAAGGCGATCGAACCGTCCGGCAGGGTCGTGAACCACTCTGGGTGCTCGGTCACCCAAGGGTGGTCGGGAGCGGCCTGGAGGGCGAGGTCGAGGGCGATCTCCAGGCCGTGGGCGTTCGCGGTGTCCACGAACGCGCGGAAGTCCTCGAGCGTCCCGAGGTCGGGGTGGACCGCATCGTGTCCGCCGTCCGCCGAGCCGATGGCCCACGGCGATCCCGGGTCCCCGGGACCGGCGTTCAGGGTGTTGTTGGGGCCTTTGCGGTTCACCTCGCCGATCGGGTGGATGGGCGGGAGGTAGACCACGTCGAAGCCCATTGCGGCGACGGCGGGGAGGCGTTCGGCCGCCGTCCGGAAGGTGCCGCTGCGGACGGTGCCGTCCGGCAAGCGGACCGCCCCCTCGGAGCGCGGGAAGAACTCGTACCAGGCGCCCACGCCGGCTCGCTCGCGCTCGACGAGGAGCGTGTTCTCCTCGTGGAGGGTGTGGAGCGAGAGGGCGGGGCGGTCGGCGAACGCCCGGGCGAGCCCCGGGTCGCGTACCACGATGAGGGCCGCCTCGTCGTCCACGGCGTCATCGCGGAGGGCCTGCGCCGCGGAGGTGAGGGCGGTGCGCTCCTCGACGGGACGGGTCTTCTCCGCGGCGGCGCGCTCGAACAGCCGCGCGCCCATCTCCCGCATGAGGATCGGGTCGACACCCGCGGCGATCTTCAGCTCGGCTGCATGACGCCAGGTCGCGTAGTCGTCGGCGAACGTCTCGAAACGGAACTTCCACGTCCCCTGCTCGAGCGGTGCCACGACGACGCGCCAGTTGTCGAAGCCGTCGTCGAGGGGCCGGAGCCGGTGGAGCGTGACCGCTCCCGAGGGCGCCGTCAGCCGCAGGTGCACACCGATGCGGTCGTGTCCCTCGCGGAAGGCGGCGACCGTGAACGGTACCGCCTCGCCGACGAACGCGGTCGGCGCGAACCGGCCGCCCGGGACGCTGGGACGATGGGAGGCGATCGGGATGCGGCCGTTGCGGATGCCGGCATCCTTCCTGGTCGCCTTCACCGGCCGGACCGGGATCTCAGCGGAACTGCGGACGGAAGCGGGGGAGATCTGTGTGGCCACGTTCCGAACCTACCGGTGCCGAGGAAGGCTCGAAACGGCCTGGATCACTCGGCCCGGAACAGGTACATTGACGGGCCGGTCGCGGTGAACGTGTCGCCGGGGGACAGCGGGACGGCATCCGAGCGCGGACGCTCGTCGACGCTCGACCACAGGGGGGCGAAGCGCGTCACACCCTCCAGCGCCGGAAGGGTGATCTCGACGTCGCTCTCGCGGCCGTGGACCACCAGGAGCGTGCGGTTGGGCGCTTCGCGCTCGGGTGTGGAGCAGGCGTCGTACTGCAGCGTGCGGTGCGAGGGATCCGTCCACTGCTCGACCGACATCGTGTTCCCCTGCTCGTCGTACCAGTCGATGACGGACGCGCTCGGAACGGTCTTCTCGGCATGGGCGAACCGGACGGGTCGCAGGGCCGGGTTCTCCCGGCGGATGCGGGTGAGCAGCTCGACGTGGGCGCGTAGGTCGTCCTGCCAGGGTTCGCGGCCCCAGTCGTACCAGGTCAGCGCGGAGTCGTGGCAGTACGCGTTGTTGTTGCCGTGCTGCGTGCGCCCGATCTCGTCGCCCGCGGTGATCATCGGAACGCCCGCCGAGAGCAGGAGCGTGCCCAGCAGGTTGCGCATCGCGCGCCGGCGGGCGGCGAGAACGGTCGGATCGTCGGTCGGCCCCTCGAAGCCGTGGTTGAAGGAACGGTTCGTGTCCGCCCCGTCCCTCCCGTGCTCGCCGTTGGCCTCGTTGCGCTTGGAGTCGTAGGAGACGAGGTCGTGGAGGGTGAACCCGTCGTGCGCGGTGACGAAGTTGACGCTCGCGAGCGGTCCGCGCTCGGCGCTGAACGTGTTGGCCGATCCGGCGAGCCGGGTCGCGAACCCGCCGATCCCCACCGGCGTGACATCGGCGCGGCGGGAGTAGTCGATGTCGCTCAGCCAGAAGTTGCGGACCCGATCGCGGTAGCGGTCGTTCCATTCGCTCCAGCCGGCGCCGAACGCCCCCGTCTGCCAGCCGCCGATGCCGACGTCCCAGGGTTCGGCGATCATCTTGACGCCCGCCAGCGCGGGGTCCTCGACGATCGCCTGCAGGAGCGGGTGCTCCGGGGTGAAGGCGTGGGACGCGTCGCGCCCCAGGACGGGGGCGAGGTCGAAGCGGAACCCGTCGATCTGCACCTCGTTCGCCCAGTAGCGCAGCGAATCGAGGACGAGGCGGGACGCGGCATCCGTCGACGTGTTCAGGGAGTTCCCGCATCCCGTCACGTCGATGTAGGTGCCGTCGTCGGCCTGCCGGTAGTACGACCGGTTGTCGATCCCGCGGAAGCTCGAGCGGGGCTCGCCGAGTCCCTGCTCGGAGGTGTGGTTGAAGACGACGTCGAGGATCACCTCGATGCCGGCCGCGTGCAGCAGCTTCACCATCCCCTTCACCTCGCGGAGCACCGCGGTGGCGCCTTCGGCCTGAGCGGCGGCCGTCGCATACGGGGCGTGCGGCGCGAAGAAGCCGACGGAGTTGTAGCCCCAGTAGTTGGTCAACCCCAGCTGCAGGAGACGGGGCTCGCTCGCGAAGGCGTGGACCGGGAGCAGCTCGATCGCGGTCACCCCGAGGCTCCGGTAGTGCTCGATCATGGCCGGATGCGCCATCCCGGCGTAGGTGCCGTGCAACGCCGCCGGCACACCGGGATGCCGTTTCGTGAGGCCCTTGACGTGCGCTTCGTAGACGACGGTGCGATCGAGCGGCGTCATCGGCTTCGCGACGCCGCCCCAGTCGAAGCAGTCGTCGACGACGACGGACCGCCAGGAGTGGATGCCGGGGGACGCCAACCCCCGCGCGTAGGGATCGATCAGCAGCGTCGCCGGGTTGAAGGTCATCCCGGGGCCGTGCGGTCCGTCGACCCGCACGCTGTAGGTGACGCCGACCCGCAGCGCGGACGTCGTCGCCTCCCACACGCCGCCGCCCACGGGGGCCAGCGGGACGGTGTCGACGATCCAGTCCGGGTCGTCGTCGTCGAAGACCACGAGCTCGACGCCGGTGGCGTGCTCCGACCACACCCGCAGCGTCCCGCCCCCGTCGTGCAGGCGTACCCCGAGCCGGTCGTAGACGTCCGACAGCATCCCCGGGACGGGGGTGTGGGACGCCGCGGTCGTCGGGCCGGCCTGAGCGAAGGTCATGCGTCCTACAGTAGTGAGCAGGCGATGAAGGTCAGCGGCAGGCGGAGGGTCATGGCGGTCTATCTCGACCACGCGGCATCCACTCCGCTGCGACCGGAGGCGCGTGATGCGTGGCTCGCCGCGTCGGAGGTCACCGGCAACGCGTCGTCCGTGCACGGCGCCGGCCAGGCGGCGCGGAGGCTGCTCGAGGACGCCCGTGAGCGGATCGCGGCGGTGCTGGGGTGCGACCCCATCGAAGTGGTGCTGACCTCGGGGGGCACGGAGTCGGTGAACCTCGCCCTTCAGGGGACGTGGTGGGCGCGCGACCCGGACCGGTCGGCGGTCGTCCTGCCAGACGGTGAGCACCACGCGACCCTCGACACGGTGTCGTGGCTCGCTTCCGCCCAGGGGGCGGAGGTACGACCCGTGCCGCTCGACGAGAGCGCGGCGATCGATGTCGCGGCCTTCGATGCGGCCCTCCCAGGCGCCGCCCTGGCGACGGCGCTCGTGGCGAACAACGAGGTCGGGAGCGTGTCGGATGTCGCCGCGCTGGCCGCATCGGCGGCGGCGGCGGACGTGCCCCTCCACCTCGACGCCGTCGGGGCCACCGCCCATCTGCCGCTTGACTTCGCCGCCCTGCGGGGACCGGGAGCCGGTCGCGGCGGACTCGTCGCGCTGAGCGTCGCGGGCCACAAGGTGGGGGCGCCGGTCGGGACGGGGGCGCTCGTCGTGTCGCGCCACGCCCGCATGGGAGCGGTCCTGCACGGCGGGGGACAGCAGCGCGGCCTCCGCTCGGGCACACCGGATGTCGCCGGTGCCGCCTCCCTGGCCGTGGCCCTGGAGCTGACGGCGGCGGAGCGCGCCACCGAGGCGGAACGCCTGCGTGCGCTGTCCGACCGGCTCCTGATCGGTGTGCGCGACATCGCCCCGGAGGTCGTACTGCTCGGCGCACCGGACCAGCGACTACCCGGCCACCTGCACCTGCTCTTCCCCGACGCGCTGGGGGAGCCCCTCCTGTTCCTCCTCGACTCCGCGGGCGTGCGCGTGTCGACCGGATCGGCATGCCAAGCGGGCGTCGCCGAACCGAGCCACGTCGTCCTCGCCCTCGGTCGCACCGATCGCGAAGCCCGTTCGGTCCTTCGGGTCACGCTCGGGCGCACGACCACGGCGGCCGACGTCGACGCGTTCCTCGCCGCCCTCCCCGAGGCGCACCGTCGCGCGGCGGCGTCCAGCGCCCGTGCGGGGTCGCGCTCGTAGACTGGAACGATGCGCGTACTGGCAGCCATGAGCGGCGGGGTCGATTCGGCCGTCGCCGCGGCGCGAGCGGTCGACGCGGGTCACGACGTCGTCGGCGTCCACCTGGCGCTCTCGCGCGCCGGAGGCACCCTCCGCACCGGCAGCCGGGGCTGCTGCACGATCGAGGACGCACTCGACGCCCGGCGCGCGGCCGACCTGCTCGGCATCCCGTTCTACGTGTGGGACTTCTCCGAGCGCTTCCGCAACGACGTCATCGACGACTTCATCAGCGAGTACCGGGCGGGGCGCACGCCGAACCCGTGCATGCGGTGCAACGAGAAGATCAAGTTCGCGGCCCTGCTGGAACGGGCCCTCGAACTCGGTTTCGACGCCGTCTGCACCGGCCACTACGCGACCCTCGTCGACGGTCCGGAGGGGCGCGAGCTGCATCGCGCGTCGGATGAGGCGAAAGACCAGTCCTACGTTCTCGGGGTGCTCACCGCGGACCAGCTCGCCCACACCTACTTCCCGCTCGGGACGACGCCGTCGAAGGCCGTCGTCCGCGCCGAGGCCGCCACGCGCGGTCTCACGGTCGCGCAGAAGCCGGACAGCCACGACATCTGCTTCATCCCCGACGGCGACACCCGCGGGTGGCTCGCCGAGAAGGTGGGCGCCGAGCAGGGTGACGTCGTGGACCGCGACGGGTCGGTCGTCGGGCGGCACGAGGGAGCGCACGCGTTCACGGTCGGTCAGCGCCGCGGGCTGCAGCTGGGCGTCCCCGCCGCGGACGGCAAGCCGCGGTTCGTCCTCGAGGTGCGTCCCGTCTCGAACACGGTCGTCGTCGGACCGAAGGAGGCTCTCGCGACGGCGGAGATCTCCGGGGAGCGGCACAGCTGGGCCGGACGTGCCCCTGCCGACGGCGTGTTCGCCTGCGACGTGCAGATCCGCGCGCACGCCGATCCGGTCCCCGCTCGGGCGAGCGTGCGCGACGGGTCGATCACGGTCGTCCCCGAGACCCCCTTCGACGGCGTCGCGCCCGGTCAGACGGCGGTGCTGTACGACGGGACCCGGGTGATCGGGCAGTTCACGATCGCGCGGACCGTCTCCGCCGTTCCCCAGAACGCCTGACCCGGCGGCCCCGTTCGACCTCGGCGAACGCCGCGCGGAGGTCGGTGTGCGCGAACCGGAATCCGGCGTCGACGAGCCGCTCGGGGAAGACCCATCTGCTCTTGAGGATCAGCTCGGGCTCGGTCCGCAGCACCCACATGGCGATCTCGAGCATCCAACGCAGCGATGGCAGGCCCACCGGCATCCCGACGACGCCGCGGAGGGTGCGCATGAGGGTGCGGTTGTCGGATGCCTCGGGCACCGCGATGTTGACGGGGCCGGAGATGTCGTCCCGCTCGATGAGGAAGCGGACGGCGCGGAGCACGTCCTCGATGTGCACCCAGCTGAAGCGCTGGCGCCCCCGGGTGCGGTACCAGGGCGGCCGGTCGCCCGTCGGCTCGTCGCCGATGCCCCGGTAGCGACGGTGCGGCGGGAGCCAGCCGTCGTGCTGCGGCCCACCGAGTCCGGTACGTGCGAGGGTGAGCAGCATACGGGAGGCGGGGCCGTCGCCCACGACGATCGCCAGACGCAGGGCGACGCGGCGCGTGCGCGGCAGTTCTCCCGCCAAGAACGCACGCTCCCACGACCGCGCGACGTCGACCGAGAAGCCCTGTCCGAGCTCGCCGCCCGATTCGGTGTTCGGGCGGTCCATCGCGTGGCGGTAGATCGTCGCGGTGGACGCATTGAGCCAGAGCCGGGGCGGGGCGGATGCCGCGGCCACCGCAGCGTGCAGGGCGCGCGTCGTCTCCACCCGCGACCGCAGGATCTCGTCGCGGTTGCGATCGGTGTAGCGACAGTCGACGGACTTCCCGGCGAGGTTCACGAGCAGGTCGGAGCCGTCGACGGCGGCCGCGAGCGCGGCGGGGTCGTCCCAGCGGACGGCGGCGGTGCGTCCGACGGTGACGACGTCGTACCCGTCGTCCATGAGGGCTGCGACGAGAGCCTCGCCGATGAATCCGCCGGCACCGGCGACGACGGCACGAGGACGGGACATGCCTCGACGCTACCCGGTCACGTCGCCGGTTGCTCGGCGAGGTCTTCCGCTACTCCGGGACCTTCGTCTACCGCATCCTGCCGGAGCGCGGAACGGTCCCGGCGGTGTCGCCGGGCCTCCCTACACTGTCGATGTGGCTGACGCAGAACTCCCCGAACTGACCCTCGATGGGGCCCGCGCAGAGGCCGCGCGGCTCACGGAGAAGATCCTCGGCGCGCGCGAGGCCTACTACGGCGGCGACGTCGGTCTGGTCGACGACGCCACCTACGACGGGTGGATGCAGCGGCTCGAAGCCATCGAGCGCGCGCACCCCGAGCTGCAGGGGCAGGATTCGCCGACGCAGACCGTCGGCGCGGCGGAGTCGTCGATGTTCGCTCCCGTCGAGCACGCCGAGCGGATGCTGAGCCTCGACAACGTCTTCTCGCCGGACGAACTGCGGGAGTGGTGCACGAAGGCCGAGGCCGCAGCGGGGCGCAAGGTGCGATGGCTGACGGAGCTCAAGATCGACGGGCTCGCCATCTCGCTGCGCTACGAGAACGGTGTGCTGACCTCGGCGGCGACCCGCGGCGACGGCCGCATCGGGGAGGACGTCACGGTGAACGCGGTGCGCGTGGCCGGCATCCCGGAGCGGCTGTCGGGGGAGGGGCATCCCCCTCTCGTCGAGGTGCGGGGGGAGGTCTTCATCCCGGTGGCGGCGTTCGAGGACCTCAACGCGCTGCAGGCGCGTCTGCGCGACCGCGTCGTCGCCGACGCCGCCTCCCGTCCCCGTTACGACGAGGAGAAGGCGCAGAAGAGCGCGGCGCGACGGTTCCCGGCGTTCGCCAATCCGCGCAACGCCGCGAGCGGAGGTCTACGCCAGCAGCTCGACAAGAAGTCGGGGCTCGAACTCGAAGCCGGCGAGGCCCGTCTCTCGTCCCTCCGCATGTACGTCCACGGCATCGGCGCGTGGCCCGACCCGCCCGTGTCCGCTCAGAGCGAGGTGTACGGCCTGCTCGCCGAATGGGGCCTGCCGGTCAGCCCGTATCCGCAGACGTTCGACGACGTCGACGGCGTCCTCGCCTTCGTCGCCGAGTACGGCGAGAAGCGCCACTCGGTCGCGCACGAACTCGACGGCATCGTCGTGAAGGTCGACGAGTTGTCCTTGCACGACGAGCTCGGCGCGACCAGCCGTGCCCCGCGCTGGGCGATCGCGTACAAGTACCCGCCCGAAGAGGTGCAGACGCGGCTCCTCGACATCATCGTGTCGGTCGGGCGCACCGGCCGCGCCACCCCGTACGCGCAGATGGCACCGGCGCTCGTCGCGGGCAGCGTCGTGCGCCAGGCGACCCTGCACAATCAGGACGTCGTCAAGGCGAAGGGCGTCCTGATCGGCGACATGGTCGTCCTCCGCAAGGCCGGGGACGTCATCCCCGAGGTGCTGGGCCCGGTCGCCGAACTCCGCGACGGCACGGAGCGCGCTTTCGTCATGCCGACGGCGTGCCCGGAGTGCGGATCGACCCTCGCGCCGGCCAAAGAGGGCGACATCGACCTCCGCTGCCCCAACACGCGCGGCTGCCCCGCGCAGGTCCGCGGGCGCGTCGAGCACATCGGCTCGCGCGGCGCGCTCGACATCGAGGCGCTCGGCGAGGTCACTGCAGCCGCGCTGACCCAGCCGATCGATCCGCAGCAGCCGGCGCTCGAGACCGAGGCGGGGCTGTTCGAGCTGACCCTGGAGCGGCTCGTGCCCATCGAGGTCATCGTTCGCGACGCCGAGACCGGCGAACCCCGGGTCGACGAGAGCACCGGCGAAGTCGTCCGCCGCGCGCCGTTCCGCCGCAACCCCACCGCGGCGGAGAAGAAGGAGGGCCTCACGGGACCGCAGCCGTCGGCGCAGGCCCTCACCCTCATCGACGAGCTCGAGAAGGCCAAGACGAAGGATCTGTGGCGCTTCCTCGTCGCGTTGAACATCCGCCACGTCGGACCCGTCGCCGCCCGCGCCCTGGCGCAGTACTTCGGCTCGCTCGACGCGATCCGGGCCGCCTCGCGCGACGAGCTCGCCGCGGTCGACGGTGTCGGCGGGATCATCGCCGACGCGCTCATCGACTGGTTCGCCGTCGACTGGCACGTCGAGATCGTCGATCGCTGGACCGCCGCGGGCGCGCGGCTGGCGACGCCCGGGCACCCGGGTCCCGGCGCCGCGGCCGCGGCCGGAGGAGTGCTCGAGGGCATCACCGTCGTCGCGACGGGGTCGCTCGAGGGGTACACCCGCGAGGGCGCGCAGGAGGCCATCATGCAGGCGGGCGGCAAAGCGGCGTCGAGCGTCTCGAAGAAGACGGACTTCGTCGCCGCCGGGCCCGGTGCGGGATCGAAGCTCGCGAAGGCCGAGGCCCTCGGCATCCGGATCATCGACGCCGCGCAGTTCCACGTCCTCGTCACCGAGGGTCCGGCCGCGCTCGGCGACGCGCCCGCCGCGGAGTGACGCTCAGGCGTCCTTCGCGAGGAGCGCGTCGCGCACCTGTCGGCGCAGGACCTTGCCGATGAGCGACCGCGGCAGCTCCTCGACCGTCTCGATCCGCTTCGGCACCTTGTAGGGCGTCAGCCGGGTGCGGGCGAACGCGCGCACGTCCTCGACGTCGACCTCGCTCACCCCCGGCGAGGGGATCACGACGGCGACGACCTGCTCGCCGCTGTGCGCGTCGGGGAGACCGACGACGGCGGCATCCGCGACCTGCGGGTGCTGCCGAAGCGTGGCCTCCACCTCGGAGGGCGACACGTTGAACCCGCCCGTGACGATGAGTTCCTTCAGGCGGTCGACCACCCGGAAGAACCCGTCGGCGTCGCGCTCGACGATGTCGCCGGTGCGGAACCAGCCGTCGACGAGCACCTTCTCGGTTTCCTCCGGCTTGCCGTAGTACCCCGAGAACACCTGCGGTCCCCGCACCACGAGTTCGCCCGGCTCGCCGTCGCCGAGGACACGGGACGGGTTCTCGGGGTCGACGATCCGCGCGTCCGTCCCCGGGATCGGGATGCCGATGGTTCCGGCCTTCCGGTTGTCGGCCGGGGGGTTGACCATCAGGACGGGGGAGCACTCACTGAGCCCGTAGCCTTCGATGAGGTACCCGCCGGTCGCCTCCTCGAACGGTTCGACCAGCGCAGGGGAGAGGGCCATGGCGCCCGACACGCCGATGCGGATGCCGCGGATCGAGGCCCCGCGTTCGCGGGCGCGTGCCAGCAGGCGCTCGGCTATCGGGGGGACGAGCGGCAGGACCGTGGGCGGGTGCTTCTTGACCGCACCGATCACCATGTCGGCGTCGAACTTGGGGAAGAGCACGAGACGCGCTCCCATCGACATCGCGAAGGTGAGGCAGAGGGTGAGCCCGTAGGCGTGGAACATCGGCAGGACGGCGTAGAAGACGCATCCGTCCCCGCGCTGCACGGCCGGGATGAACGCTTGGCTCTGTCGGGCGTTGGCGAGAAGGTTGCGGTGCGTCAGCATCGCCCCCTTCGGCGTCCCCGTCGTCCCCGAGGTGTACTGCAGGACCGCGAGGTCCTCGGTCCGCGGACCGGGGTGGGATGCCGCCAGGGCGGGCGTCCTCACCAGGTCGTCCCACGACAGCGCACCGCGCGCCTCCGAGGTCAACGCGGCTCGCGATTCCCGCGCCTTCTTCACGGGCAGCCGCAGCGCGAGGCGCGTGTGCAGGGGCAGCGCCCGCGTGACGTCGACGGCGATGAGCGCCTCGACGCGGAGGTCCGCGGGGAACCCCTGCACGGTCGGCGCGACCTTGTCCCACACGATGGCGTGCCGCGCGCCGTGGTCCTGGAACTGCGTCCGCAGCTCGCGCGGGGTGTAGAGGGGGTTGTGCTCGACGACGACCGCGCCCAGTCGCAGGACGGCGTAGAACGCGACGATGTGCTGCGGGCAGTTGGGGAGGACGATCGCGACCCGGTCGCCCTTGTTCACCCCGAGATCGCGCAGCCCCGCGGCCGCCCGGTTCACGGCGTCGTGCAGGGCCGCGTACGTCGTCTCGCGTCCGAAGAACTGCAGAGCGGGCGCCTCGGGATAGTCGCGGGCGGACTCGTCGAGCAGGTCCATCAACGACCCGTCGATGGGGGGCAGGTGGAGGGGGACGCCCTCACCGTACGAGGAGAGCCACGGGCGATCGGCGGAGGGCGAATCGGTCACGCCCCCAGCCTAGGGCGCGGGTCGGCGCGGGCTCGGGAGGGCGACCGGCCCGAACTAGACTGTCGGGGTGTCTGAAATCACCCCCGATCTCGTGCGCCATCTCGGCGTGCTCGCCCGGATCCAGCTGAGCGACGAGGAGGTGGAGCGGCTCACCGGCCAGCTCGACGCGATCGTCGACAACATCGCCAAGGTGTCCGAAGTCGCCACCCCCGAGGTCGTCGCGACGAGCCACCCGATCCCGCTGCGCAACGTCTTCCGCCCCGATGTCCCCGGCGACATGCTGACCGTCGACGAGGTGCTCCAGAACGCACCGGATGCCGCCGACGGCCGGTTCCGCGTGACCGCGATCCTGGGGGAGGAGCAGTGAGCGACATCCTGAAGCTGACCGCCGCCGACCTCTCCGCGAAGCTGCGCTCCGGCGAGCTCTCGAGCGTCGAGGCCACGCAGGCCCACCTCGACCGCATCGCCGCCGTCGACGGCGACGTGCACGCCTTCCTCCACGTCTCCGACCACGCGGTCGAGGTCGCGGCCGACATCGACCGCCGCCGCGCCGCCGGCGAGGAGCTCGGCGAACTGGCCGGCGTGCCCCTGGCGATCAAGGACGTCCTCGTGACGACCGACATGCCCTCCACGAGCGGTTCGAAGATCCTCGAGGGCTACATGTCGCCCTACGACGCGACCGTCGTCGCACGGTCCCGGGCGGCGGGCCTCGTCCCGCTCGGCAAGACCAACATGGACGAGTTCGCGATGGGCTCGTCGACCGAGCACTCGGCGTACGGCCCGACTCGGAACCCGTGGGACCTCGATCGGATCCCCGGCGGCTCCGGCGGCGGTTCGGCCGCTGCGGTGGCCGCGTTCGAAGCGCCGCTCGCGCTCGGTTCCGACACGGGCGGCTCGATCCGCCAGCCCGCGCACGTCACCGGCACCGTCGGGATGAAGCCCACGTACGGTGGTGTGAGCCGCTACGGCGCGATCGCCCTCGCCTCGAGCCTCGACCAGGTCGGTCCCGTCTCGCGCACCGTCCTCGACTCGGCGCTCCTGCACGACGTCATCGGCGGGCACGACCCGCACGACGCGACGTCGCTGATCGACGCCTGGCCGTCGTTCGCCGCCGCCGCCCGCGAGGGCGCGACCGGCGAGGTCCTCAAGGGTCTGAAGGTCGGCGTCATCCGCGAGCTCGACGACTCCGGCTTCCAGTCCGGCGTGTCGGCATCCTTCCGAGCGTCCCTCGCCGCGATGGAGGCCGCCGGCGCCGAGATCGTCGAGGTCAGCGCACCGCACTTCGAGTACGGCGTCGCCGCGTACTACCTGATCCTCCCGGCGGAGGCGTCCAGCAACCTGGCGAAGTTCGACTCGGTCCGTTTCGGGATGCGGGTGAACGTGCCTGACGGCACCGTCGAGGACGTCATGGCCGCCACGCGCGACGCCGGCTTCGGCGACGAGGTCAAGCGCCGCGTCATCCTCGGCACCTACGCGCTCTCGGCGGGCTACTACGACGCCTACTACGGCAGCGCGCAGAAGGTCCGCACCCTCATCCAGCGCGACTTCGACGAGGCGTTCGCGCAGGTCGACGTCATCGCGACGCCGTCCGCGCCGACGACCGCGTTCCGCCTGGGCGAGCAGCTCGACGACCCGCTGCAGATGTACCTCAACGACGTCACGACCATCCCGGTCAACCTCGCCGGCGTCCCCGGCATCTCGATCCCCTCGGGCCTCGCGGAAGAGGACGGGTTGCCCGTCGGCATCCAGTTCGTCGCTCCCGCCCGCGAGGACGCGCGACTATACCGCGTGGGGGCGGCGCTCGAGGCGCTGCTCGTCGACAGCTGGGGCGGTCCGATCCTGGACCGCGCCCCGATCCTCGGAGGAGCCCGCTGATGGCCAAGGACGCGCTGATGGACTTCGACAAGGCGCTCGAGCTGTTCGAGCCCGTCCTCGGATTCGAGGTCCACGTCGAGCTCAACACCGAGACCAAGATGTTCTCGCCCGCCGGCAACCCGGCGAACGAGGCGAACCACGATGCGGCACCCAACACGCTCGTCGCGCCCGTCGACATGGGGCTGCCGGGGTCGCTGCCCGTCGTGAACGAGACCGCCGTCCGCTATTCGATCAGCCTGGGCCTCGCCCTCGGCTGCTCGATCGCGCCGTCGTCGCGGTTCGCGCGGAAGAACTACTTCTACCCGGACCTCGGCAAGAACTACCAGATCTCGCAGTACGACGAGCCCATCGCCTTCGAGGGCAGCGTCGAGATCGAGCTCGAGGGCGGCGACGTCGTCGTCGTGCCGATCGAGCGGGCGCACATGGAGGAGGATGCCGGCAAGCTCACGCACATGGGCGGCGCGACGGGTCGCATCCAGGGCGCCGAGTACTCGCTCGTCGACTACAACCGCGCCGGCGTGCCCCTCGTCGAGATCGTCACCAAGCCGATCTTCGGCACGGAGCACCGCGCCCCCGAGGTCGCCAAGGCCTACGTCGCCGCGATCCGCGACATCGTGCGCTCGCTCGGCATCTCCGAGGCCCGCATGGAGCGCGGCAACCTCCGCTGCGACGCGAACGTCTCGCTGCGCCCGCGCGGACAGGAGAAGCTCGGCACCCGCACCGAGACGAAGAACGTCAACTCGATGCGCTCGGTCGAGCGCGCGGTGCGCTACGAGATCCAGCGGCAGGCCGCGATCCTCGCCGCCGGCGGCACCGTCACGCAGGAGACGCGGCACTGGCACGAGGACACCGGACGCACCTCGCCGGGTCGTCCCAAGTCGGATGCCGACGACTACCGCTACTTCCCCGAGCCCGACCTGCTCCCCGTCGAGCCGTCCGCAGAGCTGATCGAAGAGCTCCGCGCGGCGCTCCCCGAGACTCCGGCGGTGTACCGGCGCCGGCTGAAGGCGGAGTGGGGGTTCACCGACCTCGAGTTCCAGGACGTCGCGAACGGCGGGCTGCTCGCCGAGGTCGAGGCGACGATCGCCGCCGGCGCGTCACCGGCATCCGCCCGCAAGTGGTGGACCGGCGAGATCACCCGCATCGCGAACGCGCAGGGCACCGAGCCCGCCGCCCTCGTGTCGCCCGAGTCGGTGGCGCAGCTGCAGAAGCTGGTGGATGCCGGCACCCTCACCGACAAGCTGGCCCGCCAGGTCCTGGAAGGCGTCATCGCGGGGGAGGGCACGCCCCAGGAGGTCGTCGACGCCCGCGGTCTCGCCGTGGTCTCGGACGACGGGGCGCTCATCGCCGCGATCGACGAGGCCCTCGCCGCCCAGCCCGACGTGCTCGCGAAGATCCAGGACGGCAAAGTTCAGGCCGCCGGCGCCGTCATCGGTGCGGTCATGAAGGCGATGAAGGGCCAGGCGGACGCCGCCCGTGTCCGCGAGCTCATCCTGGAGCGCGCCGGCCAGTGACGCCCTGACGATGCCGTCAGCCCCGGATCCGTACCGGTGTCGGCGGCATCGTCGACAATGGACGTATGGGACGCGGTGACGGGACGGGGCGGATCGTCTCGCCCGACGGCGCCGACGACACCGGCACCCGCATCCTCCACGTCGACATGGACGCGTTCTACGCGTCCGTCGAGGTCCTCTACGACCCTTCCCTGGCGGGCAAGCCGCTCATCGTCGGCGGCATGGAGGGGCGCGGCGTCGTCTCCAGCGCCTCGTACGAGGCCCGGCGCTTCGGCGTGCGCTCCGCCATGTCGGTCGGGCGCGCCCTGCAGCTGTGCCCGCAGGCGATCGTCGTCGTGCCGCGGTTCGAGCGCTACTCGGAGCTGTCGAAGAAGGTCATGGCCATCTTCCGCGACGTCACCCCGCTCGTGGAGCCGCTCTCGATTGACGAGGCGTTCCTTGATGTGAGCGGCGCGCGCCGGCTGTGGGGGAGTCCCGGCGAGATCGCCCGCATGGTCCGGCGTCGCGTGCTCGACGAGACCGGACTGACGTGCAGCATCGGCGTCGCGGCCACGAAGCACGTCGCCAAGATCGCCTCGACCGTCTCGAAGCCCGACGGCCTCCTCATCGTCAGCGAGCCGGACACCCAGGCGTTCCTCGCGGCGCGGCCCGTCGGTGCGCTGTGGGGCGTGGGCCCCAAGGCGGCCGAAGCCCTCGAGGCCCGCGGCATCCGGATGGTGTCGGACATCCTGAACACGCCCCGGGGTGTCCTCGACCGGGCGCTGGGACCGGCGATGGGGGCACGGGTGTCGCAGCTGGCCCGCGGGATCGATCCGCGGTCCGTGCAGACCGAGCACACCGAGAAGAGCGTGGGTCACGAGGAGACCTTCCTCGAGGACGTGTCCGACGTCGCGACGCTGCGGAGCGAGTTCCGGCGGTTGTCGGACCGGGTCGCGAGCCGCCTCCGCGCGGGCGGCTGGGAGGCCCGCACGATCGCGGTGAAGGTGCGGTTCTCCGACTTCACGACGCTGTCGCGGTCGGTGAGCGTCCCCGAGCCCACCAACGTCGGCCAACGGATCGGCGACGTCGCCCTCGACCTCTTCTCGAAGATCGATCTCGTGCAACCCGTGCGCCTCATCGGCGTGCGCGGCGAGAAGCTGACCGCCGACGGCGTGGGCGGCCTCGCACTGTGGGACGACGATGCCGAGTGGCGCCGCGTCGACGCCGCACTCGACGACGCGCGCTCGCGCTTCGGGCGCGGCGCCGTGACGAGGGCGAGCACACTCGGCCCCAGACGCGACGTCAATGCGCTGCCGACCAACCCGCGACCGGTGCAGGAGTGAGGACGCGTCACGCGCAAGCCCCTGTGCGTGGTGATGCGACCGGCTAGCGTGGTCGTCATGGCCAACCTCCCTCTCGAACTCGGCAAGCAATTCGCGTCCCTCGGTGTCACGAGCGTCTACGGCGAGCAGCAGGACGTCGACGGCATCCGGCTCATCCCCGTCGCCCTCACCTGGTCGGGCTTCGGCGCGGGGGAGGACCCCAACGGCGGCGGCGGCGGTGGCGGAGGTGCCGCGATCCCGGTCGGCGCCTACATCCGCAAGGGCGACGACCTGCGGTTCGAGCCGAACCTCGTCTCGCTCCTCGCGGTCGGGATCCCTTTCGTGTGGGTCGCCGGACGGGCGCTCAGCCGCGTCATCCGTGCCCTCACCCGCTGATCCCTCCCTCACCACTGCGGCAGCGGCGGGGATCGAGCGGGTCGCCGACGCGGTGAACGCGGCGTCCGGCGTCCCGGTCGTCGTCCTGATCGACGGACGCTCGGGTGCCGGCAAATCGACCTTCGCCGACACGCTGGCCGGGCGGTTCCCGGATGCGGCCGTCGTGCGGCTCGACGACGTCTACCCGGGGTGGGACGGACTGCGGGCGGCGACCGACATCGTGCACGAGCGGGTCCTGACGCCGCTCCGGCGCGGTGAGCCCGCCCGGTGGCCGCTCTGGGACTGGTCCCGCGACAGACCGTCGGGACGTCACGCGACGGTCGAGCCCGCCCCGGTGGTCATCGTCGAAGGAGCCGGCGTCCTCACCGCGGCATCCGCCGTTCTCGCGGACGTCACGGTCTGGCTGGAGGCACCGGATGCCGCGCGCAAGGCGCGCGCCCTCGCCCGCGACGGCGATGCCTATCGCCCGCACTGGGAGCGGTGGGCGGCGCAGGAGGATGCGCACCTGCGCGAGAACCGACCGGCGGAGCTCGCGCGGATCGTCGTCGTCCTGCCCTGATCCTCCGTCAGTCGTCGAGGGCGCGGACGAGCACGTCGAGTCGGTACCCGACCCACTCGTACACCCCGAAGCGGGGATCCCCGTCGCCGTCGTGGTCTTCGCCGGTGACGCCGAGCCGCTCCGCGAGCACGAGCCGCAGCGCGGCGAGGGTCCGCAGCCAGGCGCCGGCGACCTCCGGCGTCAGCTCGACGACCAGCGCGTCCTCGGCCTGGGTGCGGTCGAGCTCCGCAGGGGCCAGGTCGCGTCCGTCCCGGCGCAGCGACGCGCGCACCACCCCGGCATCCGTCAGCCGTCGCTCCAGGATGTCGTCCTGCGTGAGGCGGCGGAACTCCGCGGCCGCGTCGGCGTCGTCGCGGTAGGCATCGGGGACGAGCCGGCGGACGGCGGGATCGCGAGCGTCCCGCTCGGCCACGACCTCTTCGAACTGCGCGAGGAGGTCCGACAGGTGCGCCGCCTCGAGCAGCGTGAGCTCGAGGGTGATCCGCCGACCGGTCACGAGCCGGCCTCGCGCACCGTCGCCCAGAGACCGTAGTCGTGCATCGCCTGCGCGTGGAGTTCCATCTGCTCCCGCGACCCCTCGGCCACGACGGCGTGCCCGTCGTGGTGGACCGCCAGCATCAACCGGTGCGCCTTCTCGCGGGAGTACCCGAAGTACTCGCGGAAGACGTGGACGACGTAGCTCATGAGGTTCACCGGGTCGTTCCAGACGACCGTCTGCCAGGGACCCGAGGTGGATGCCTGCAGGTCGACCTGTTCGTCGAGGTCGGGGCTCGCGATGCTCATGTCACGCCCATCCCAGTTCGTGCAGGCGCGTGTCGTCGATCCCGTAGAAGTGGGCGATCTCGTGCACGAGTGTCGTGTGCACCTCGTCGCGCAGCTGATCGAGGTCGTCGCACGCATCCAGGTGCGGCTCGCGGTAGACGATGATGCGGTCGGGGAGATCTCCCATTCCGTACCGGTCGCGCTCGGTCAGGGCGAGGCCGTCGTACAGTCCGAGCAGATCGAGGGATCCGTCCTCGGGGCGGTCCTCGACGACGAAGACGACGTTGTCGAGACCGGCGACCATCTCATCGGGCAGGGCGTCGAGTTCGGACGCCACGAGGTCCTCGAAGGCCTCGGCATCCATCTCGATCACGATCGCGCCTCATGAGGGGAAAGCATGGGGTGAGTAACGGGACTCGAACCCGCGACCCCCTGGACCACAACCAGGTGCTCTACCAACTGAGCTATACCCACCATGTGCCCGTCTCCGGGCAACCACACAAGTGTATTACAGACCCGAGGCGAACGATGACACCGTCGCGGCCGCGGCGCTCCGCGCGTCGTCGCTCGTCGGTCCGGGGGCGGCGACGAAGACCGTCTCGCGGTAGTACGCGAGTTCGCGGATGCTCTCGCGGATGTCGGCGAGGGCGCGGTGTCCGCCGTCCTTCGCGGGGGCGTTGAAGTACGCGCGGGGGTACCACCGCCGGGCCAGTTCCTTCACGCTCGACACGTCCACATTGCGGTAGTGCAGCCACCGGTCGACACGCGGCATGTAGCGGGCGAGGAACATCCGGTCCGTGCCGATCGTGTTGCCCGCCAGCGGCGCCTTGCCCTCGGGCACGAAGCGCTGGATGTACTCGAGCACCTGGAACTCGGCGTCGGCGAGGCTGACGCCGTTCGGGATCTCGGTCAGCAGACCCGAGCTCTCGTGCATCTTCGTGACGAAGTCGTTCATGTGGGCGAGGGCCGAGTCGTCCGGCTTGATGACGATCTGGAACCCCGGGTCGAGCACGCGGAGGTCGAAGTCGGTGATCACGACGGCGACCTCGACGAGCTCGTCCACCGACAGGTCGAGGCCCGTCATCTCGCAGTCGATCCAGACGAGGCGGTCGTTCTCCGCAGCTGACACGTGGTCTCCTCCCACAGGAGTCGGCGTGGTCACGGCGACTCGGAGCCCCTCCAGGAGGATTCGAACCCCCGACCTGGCGGGTAGAAACCGCTCGCTCTGTCCACTGAGCTATGGAGGGAAGGATGCTCGTTCCCCAGGCTACCGCTCAGACCGCGATGGTCGCTCGGCGTACACGCAGCGCCCGCCACCGCGCTGACAGGTCGAGGGCGAGGTGGACGCCGGGGCCGATGAGGACGGCGAACAGCACGGTTCCGAGCCCGACCGTACCACCGAGGAGCCAGCCGGTGACGAGCACGCTGCCCTCGACCGCGAACCGGCACACCCAGATCGGCCAGCCGAACCGCGCGTGCAGCCCCGTCATGAGTCCGTCCCGAGGGCCCGGCCCGAGGTCGGCCCCGAGGTAGATCCCGGATGCGGCGGCGATGAGCGCGATGCCCAGGAGGAAGACGACGACGCCCCAGAGGTAGTTCCCGATCGGGGGGATCACGGCCAGCGCGCCCTGCATGACCGTCCCGACGACGAGGATGTTCGCGATCGTTCCGATCCCGGGCTTCTGGCGGAGCGGGATCCACGCTACGAGGACGAGGGCGCCGGTGAGGACGACGATCCAGCCGATGCCGATCCCGGTCTGCAGCGCGAGTCCCTCGGCGAGCACCGTCCAGGGGTCGAGGCCGATGCCGGCCTGGACGAGCACGGCGCATCCGACGCCGAAGAGAGCGAGGCCGACGACGAGACGGATGAGGCGGAGGGTCATGAGTCCATTGCAGCGTACGATTGGCCTCCTGCACACAGTCCAATCTCGGATCGGTGGACCATGGACTCTCGAATCGGCGCCCGGACCCTCGCCGGCGCCCTCGGCGGCTGGCGGACGCGGACGCCCACCTACGAAGCCCTCGCCGACGGCATCCGGCTGCTCTGCCTCGACAACCGCATCCCGGCCAACACCGCCCTTCCCGCCGAGCGGGAACTCGCCGTGACCCTCGGACTCAGCCGCGCGACCGTCGCCGCCGCGTACCGCTCGCTGCGCGACAGCGGTCACATCGAGAGCACCCGCGGATCGGGGAGCGTGACGCTCCCGCAGGTGCGTCGCGGGACGGGCCGGGTCTTCGACGACGGGGACGGCATCGATCTGCAGCAGGCGAGTCCGGCCGCGTGGCCCGGCCTCGCGGGGATCATCGCCGAAGTCGGTGCCGATGCGGCATCCCTCGTCGGCCGGCCGGGCTACGACATCGTCGGCAGCAGCGAGCTGCGCACGGCGATTGCGGACCGGTACACGATGCGCGGCCTCCCGACTGCTCCCGACGAGATCCTGGTGACGAACGGCGGCCAGCACGCCATCCATCTCGTCACCTCCGCCCTCCTGCGTCCGGGCACGACGGCGCTGCTCGAGACGCCCACCTACCCGCACGCGACCGAGGCGATCAAGGCGACGGGCGCGAGGGTGACGGGGACACCGGTCACGGTGGAGGACGGCTGGGACCTCGACCGAGCGGTCCAGGCCTTCCGCCGCGCCCGGCCCACCCTCGCGTACCTCATGCCGTGGTTCCAGAATCCGACGGGACGGAGCATGACGACGGCGGATGCGGCGACGTTCCGCTCCGCGGCCGCCGGCGCGGGCACCGTGCTCGTGATCGACGAGACGACGGCGGAGCTCTCCATCGACGGCGACACCCCCGCCGCGCTCGACTTCGGCCCGCGCGCCGTCCGGATCGGATCCCTCGGCAAGACGGTCTGGGGCGGACTGCGTGTGGGGTGGGTCCGCGCCGAGCGGGCGTTCGTCCGCAGCCTCGTCGCGTCGCGGCCGCGGCGGGACCTCGGGACGGCGGAGTTCGAGCAGGCCGTCGCGACGCGCCTGGTCCGTTCGATGCACGAGATCCTGCCCCAGCGGGCGGAGCTCCTCGGGCGGGGGAGGGATGCCGCCGTCGCCGCGCTGCGCGAGACGGTGCCGACCTGGTCGGTGCCGGTGCCCCGTGGCGGTGTCTCGCTCTGGGTCGGGCTGGACGCGCCGCGCAGCGGCGGCCTGGTCCTGGCGGCTCGTCGCGAGGGGGTGCTCCTCTCGGCGGGTCCGCGCTTCTCGGTGGACGGCGGCTACGACGGACACCTGCGCCTGCCCTTCACCGCACCGCCGGAGCAGATCCGTCAGGCGGTCGCCGTCCTGGCACGCGTGTGGCCGGAGGTGACCGGTCGCACCGCGCTCCACCCCGTCGAGGAGCGCGAAGCGATGGCCGCGATCGTCTGATTCGTCGCTCAGCGGGAATCGTGGAGGGCCGCGACGGCGTCGTCCATACGCCAGAACTCCCCGACCTCGACGAAACCGCCCGCCGAGGCGCGGTAGCGTCGGGCGAGGTAGCGGCATCCGTCGCCGTCACCGGTCCGTGCGACGTGGCCGATCACGCGGCCCGACCCGTCGACGACACGCGCCACGCGGTCGGACACCGCGACCAACCGGTACGCACGGAACCGGTGGGCGGTGCTCGCTGCGATGGTGCTCATGGACCCTCCTCCGACGGTTCCACACGGTACGCTCGGCCTCCGACACTCCTCCCTCGGGGAACAGCGCAGCCGTCGCGCGCGTTCTCACCGGTGACGATCCAACAGTGAAAGGAAGGTCTCGCATGCAGACCTATGTGCTTGCCGGAGGCTGCTTCTGGTGTCTCGACGCCGCCTACCGCGCTCTCAACGGAGTCGTCTCGGTGGAGTCGGGATACGTCGGCGGATCGGTGCCGTCGCCGACGTACGAGCAGGTGTGCACCGGGACCACCGGGCACGCCGAGGCGGTCAAGGTGACCTTCGACGAGGAGGTCATCCCGTCCGACGTCATCCTGGATGCGTTCTTCACGATGCACGACCCGCGGCAGCTGAACCGCCAGGGCAACGACGTCGGCACCCAGTACCGGTCGGCGATGTTCCCCGCCGACGACGCGCAGCGCGAGACGTTCGAGCGTGCCGCCGAGCGCGCGGCCGAGTGGTGGGGCGGCGGACTCGTCACCACCATGGAGCCGCTGACGGAGTGGTACCCGGCCGAGGACTACCACCAGGACTTCTTCGCGAAGAACCCCGGTCAGGGCTACTGCCTCGCCGTCGCCGTTCCGAAGGTGAACAAGGTCCGGGCGCGGTTCGGCGAGTACGCCCGCAGCTGAGCCTCCTCCACAACGCCTCGGCCCCCGATCGGATCCACCGGTCGGGGGCCGAGGCGTTCGTGCGTGCGGCTCCGGCGCGATTCTGAGGGGGCTCCGACGCCCGCCGGGCACGCGGGCGTCGGAGCATCATCCGGGCACGCCGTGCCCCCGACCTCTCAAGGAGTCGCAATGAAGGATCACATCACGATCGTCGGCAACGTCGGCGCGGACCCCGAGTTCCGGCGGCTGCCCGACGGCACACCGGTGGTCTCCCTGCGGGTGGCGAGCACCGAACGCCGGTACGACGCGAAGGCCGGCGCGTGGGTCGACGGACACACGAGCTGGTACCGGGTGTCGGTGTTCCGCGCCCTCGGCGAGCACGTGGCCGCCTCCGTCCGACGGGGACAGCGCGTCGTCGTGCTCGGCACCCTCGCGATCAAGCGGTGGGAGGCCGGGGAGAAGTCGGGGACGGATGCCGAGATCGACGCTCTCGCCGTCGGGCACGACCTCGCGTTCGGGACGACCGTCTTCACCGGAACAAGTCGGCCGCGGGAAGAGGCCCGACCGGTCGAGGCGGATGCCGAGTGGGCACCGGCCGGGCCGGTCGAGGACTCCGCGGACGACCGCGTCGACCGCCCCGAACCGGTCGCGACGCCGTTCTGAGGGGACCCAGCCGGCTCGGAGGGCGCACGCCCTAGACTCTGGCCCGTGCGCCGACACCAGTCCCCGCGGGGAACCCGCCTGCTTCTCATCGCGTTCGCCCCCGCCGTGGCCGTGTCCCTCGTCGCGTGCGCGCCGGATGCGGCGCCGCGTGCCTCCGAGCCGGCCTCTCCTTCGCCGTCGGTGTCGTCGCCCGGTCCCACGCCCACGGGGACCCCGGGTCCTGCGGACGGCTCGGCGGAGGCGCTCCTGCCGACCTTCACCTCCGTCATGGACGAGGTGTGGCGCGGATCGAAGTCCGTGAAAGGCCGCGACTACGTCGACGCGCTCGTCGCCGCCGGATTCGCGAAGGACGCCATGCAGGTCACCTTCGACGAGACGTCCGTCGGCCTCCCGGCCGACAGCATCCAGTTCTCGGTGCGCATCGATGACGAGTGCCTCGTCGGGCAGGTCGGTCCGTCGGTGCCGGGCCCGACCGCACTCGTGATGCCGGGGCTTCCCGCGGGGGAGTGCCTGGTGGGGGAGACCCGCCCGATCGACTGGTGACCGCTCCGCGGTGCCGCAGGACGAAGCGTCGCCCGTAGACTTGGGTCGTTATGGCCGAATACATCTACTCCATGGTCCGCGCCCGCAAGGCCGTCGGCGAAAAGCTCATCCTGGACGACGTCACGATGGCGTTCCTGCCCGGTGCCAAGATCGGCATGGTCGGCCCCAACGGCGCCGGTAAGTCGACGATCCTGAAGATCATGGCGGGCCTCGACACCCCGTCCAACGGCGAGGCGAAGCTCTCCCCGGGCTTCTCGGTCGGCATCCTCATGCAGGAGCCCGAGCTCGACGAGTCCAAGACGGTCCTTGAGAACATCCAGGACGGCGTGGCGATCAAGCCCAAGCTCGACCGCTTCAACGAGATCTCCGCCCTCATGGCGGACCCCGACGCCGACTTCGACGCGCTCCTGGCCGAGATGGGCACCCTGCAGGAGGAGATCGACGCCGCCGACGGCTGGGACCTCGACTCCCAGCTGGCGCAGGCCATGGACGCGCTGCGCACCCCGTCGGCCGACGCCGCCATCGCGCCGCTGTCCGGTGGTGAGAAGCGCCGCGTCGCCCTCGCCAAGCTCCTGCTCCAGAAGCCGGACCTCCTGCTCCTCGACGAGCCCACCAACCACCTCGACGCCGAGAGCGTCCTGTGGCTCGAGCAGCACCTGCAGGCCTACAAGGGCGCCGTCATCGCCATCACCCACGACCGGTACTTCCTCGACAACGTCGCGGAATGGATCGCCGAGGTCGACCGCGGGCGCCTCATCGGCTACGAGGGCAACTACTCGACCTACCTGGAGAAGAAGGCCGAGCGCCTCGACATCCAGGGCAAGAAGGACGCCAAGCTCGCCAAGCGCCTGAAGGAAGAACTCGACTGGGTGCGCTCGAGCGCCAAGGGCCGCCAGACCAAGTCGAAGGCGCGCCTGGCCCGCTACGAGGAGATGGCCGCCGAGGCCGAGCGCACGCGCAAGCTCGACTTCGAGGAGATCACGATCCCGCCCGGGCCGCGTCTGGGCAACGTCGTCATCGAGGCGAAGAAGCTGCAGAAGGGCTTCGGCGACCGTTCGCTCATCGACGGGCTCAGCTTCAGCCTGCCGCCGAACGGTATCGTCGGCGTCATCGGCCCCAACGGCGTCGGCAAGACGACCCTCTTCAAGACGATTGTCGGTCTCGAACCCCTCGACGGCGGCGACCTGAAGATCGGCGAGACCGTCAAGATCAGCTACGTCGACCAGTCGCGCGCCAACATCGACCCCAACAAGACGCTGTGGGAGGTCGTCTCGGACGGGCTCGACATCATCACGGTCGGCAAGACCGAGATCCCCTCGCGCGCCTACGTGTCGAAGTTCGGTTTCAAGGGACCGGACCAGCAGAAGAAGGCCGGGGTGCTCTCCGGCGGTGAGCGGAACCGCCTGAACCTGGCTCTCACCCTCAAGGAGGGCGGCAACCTGCTCCTCCTCGACGAGCCGACGAACGACCTCGACGTCGAGACCCTGAGCTCGCTCGAGAACGCCCTGCTCGAGTTCCCCGGCTGCGCCGTGGTCATCACCCACGACCGGTGGTTCCTCGACCGCATCGCGACGCACATCCTCGCCTACGAGGGCACGGCCGAGAAGCCCGACCAGTGGTACTGGTTCGAGGGCAACTTCGAGGCGTACGAGGCGAACAAGGTCGAGCGACTGGGGGCGGATGCCGCCAACCCGGCCAAGTCGACCTACCGCAAGCTGACGCGTGACTGAGGCCCGCATCCGGGTCCCCATCCACCTCCGGTGGGGGGACCTGGACGCGTACAACCACGTCAACAACGCGTCCATGCTGAAACTCCTCGAGGAGGCGCGCGTCCGCGCCTTCTGGATGCCGGGCGCCACCGAGCGCGCCGTGCCCACCGCGGTCATCGACGCGAGCCACGGCGCGGCGCAGCTGACGCTCATCGCGCGGCAGGAGATCGAGTACCTCGCGCCGGTGCCGTACCAGCGGGACCCGATCGACGTGCAGATGTGGTTCGGCAAGATCTGCGGATCGAGCGCCGAGGTGCACTACGAGGTCTTCACGCCCGAGGGCCACGAACCGCGCACGCTGTACGCACGGGCATCCACCGTCATCGTCCAGGTGGATGCGGTCACCGGGCGCCCTGTGCGGCTGTCGCCAGAGACGCGTGCCGCCTGGGAGCCCTACCTCGGCGAACCGCTGCCGCCGCTCGGACGCCGCTGAGGCGGCTCACTCGGGTGCGGGCACCCGGATCATGATCTCCTGCGCGACCGAGGCCACCAGCTGACCGTCGCGGGAGAAGATCCGGCCCGTCGCGAGCCCGCGACCGCCCTGCGCGCTCGGCGACTGCTGCACGTACAGCAGCCACTCGTCGACCCGCGCCGGGCGGTGCCACCACATCGCGTGGTCGAGGCTCGCGACCTTGAGGCCGGGGGTGGACCACGACGTGCCGTGCGCCCGCAGCACCGGCTCCTGGATCGTGAGATCGCTCATGTAGGCGAGGGCGGCCCGGTGCAGGCGCGGGTCGTCGGGCAGGTCGCCGCGGGTGCGGACCCAGACGGACTGCTGCGCCACCTTCTCGTCGCCCGCCGTCGCGTAAAGGGGCTGCTCGACGTGACGCACCTCGATGGGACTCTGGTCGAAGTGCCGCTTGCTCATCGGGTGGAGTCCGGCGAGCACCGCGTCGTCCGACAGGTCCTCGGGTCCGGGGACGCCCGCCGGCATCTCGTCCTGGTGCTCGAGCCCCGTGGCGTCCGTCTCGAACGACGCGATCATCGAGAAGATCGGGACGCCCTCCTGGAACGCCTGAGTGCGGCGGGTCGAGAACGACCGGCCGTCGTGGATGCGGTCCACGGAGAAGGTCATCCCGCGCGTCGAGTCACCCGGCCGCAGGAAGTAGCCGTGCATCGAGTGGGCGGCG
Source organism: Microbacterium sp. ARD31 (assembly GCF_031844425.1). NCBI lineage: Bacteria > Bacillati > Actinomycetota > Actinomycetes > Micrococcales > Microbacteriaceae > Microbacterium > Microbacterium sp. ARD31. The sequence goes on along the minus strand of NZ_JAUZVE010000001.1, from coordinate 460,072 downwards.
CGATCGTCCTCGACGGTGCGCTCCGCGGCGATGACCGCCTGTGCGAGGACCTGCCCGCCGAACACCCGGCCGAGCGGCATCGACTGCGACACCCCGGTGAAGATGTCCTCGGTCGTGCGGGCATCGCTCGACGCGAGATCCAACACCGCCAGCAAACCGTCGACGTGATCCGATTCGCGCACAGCGTCCCCTCCCGGGCGACCCGAGGCGGCGCCCGGTTGGTAGTTTAGGTCGGATGGCCCCGCAGCTCGTTTTCCCCGACCCGCGCTCGGCGGCAGACCTCCTCACGTTCGCCGGACGCGCCGCCCGACTGGGCGATCCCGCCGTCCGCCTCCGCGCCGCCTCCGGCACGCTCGCCGTCTCCGCGGCCCCGCTCTCGCCGCGCGGGTTCGGCGAGGACACCCCGACGGTGCTCGGCATGCGGTTCCTGCGCATCGACCCCGAGCTCGCCTGCGATCTGGTGGTGGATGCCGGTGCCCTCCGCGCGGGAGACGACGCCACCCGTGTCGCCCTGCCCGACAGCGGCGTCTCGGCGGCGTGGGCGGGCATCTCCCCGCCGCGCAGCGGATGGGTGCCGGGCGATCCGGTGCCGGTCGAGAACCTCGCGCGCGCCGTGCGTCGCGGCGTCGACGAGGTGGCCCGTGCTCTGCCGGCGTCCCCCGGGGAGGACCTCGTGCGCACCGTCCGCGCCGCCGTCTGGGGCGCCGAGGACACCGAGTTGAACGGGCTCATCGCCGGGGTCGCCTTCGCGGCCGACGCACTCGGGTTCCTCGGGCCGGATGCGGGAGGGGAGGCATCCGTCCTCCGGACCGGCACGTGGACACGTGTCACGCTGCCCCGCGGTCACGTCCTCGTCCGGGCGGGCAACCCGACGGGGCTGACCGCCGTCCGCGCGACCGGCACCCGCTGAGCGGACGACGGGCTCAGGACTCGGGACGCACCGGCAGTGTCGACCCGCCGTGCGGCTTCGCGGTCGGTCCGATGCCCGTCGGCTCGAAGGTGTTCACCATGGCGTGGGCGGCACGCTGGAGGTAGTCCCACAGCGTCGCCTCGTGCAGCGGCGACAGGTGCGCCTCGTCGACCGCGATGCGCATGGCTCGCAGCCAGCGGTCCCGGGCGTCCGGGTTGACGTGGAACGGCGCGTGGCGCATCCGCAGGCGCGGGTGGCCGCGCGTCTCGCCGTAGGTGGTCGGCCCGCCCCAGTACTGCTCGAGGAAGAGCAGCAGCCGTTCGGCGGCGGGACCGAGGTCCTCCTCCGGGTACATGGGGCGGAGCACGTCGTCGGCGGCGACTTCGCGGTAGAACACGTCGACGATGCGCCGGAACACCTCGTGCCCGCCGACCTCGTCGTAGAAGCTCACGGTCTCGCTCACGGGGCCGAGCTCCCCTCGGGTGCGTCCCCGTCGGTGCGCCCGCGTTTCTTCGGCCGCCACGCCAGCCGCGGCGGAGTAGCCGGAGCGACCTGCTGGGGCTTGGTCTTGGGCGGGTTCGCTCCGCGGATGCTCTGCACGGCGTCCGCACCCTCGAGCAGGGTGGACTGGAGCTGGGGGAGCGGCACACCGAGCGCGTCGAGCGCCGACTTCAGGCGCTTGCGCAGCGCACGCGAGACGTCGTCCTTCGCGTTCGGCCGGGTCTTGAGCACGAGACGCGTCACGAGGGTGTCGCCGTCGATCGACTCGAGCCCCCAGATCTCGGGCTTGTCGATGATGCGCGTACGCCATTTCGGTTCGCGGACGAGATCCTTCGCCGCGGTGAGCATGGCGTCCTCGACGGCGTCGATGTCGGCATCGGCCGGGACCCCGACATCGATCACGACGCGCGCCCAGCCCTGCGACATGTTGCCGATCCGGGTGATCTCACCGTTGCGGACGAACCAGAGCGTGCCGTTGACGTCGCGCACGTGCGTGACGCGGACGCTCACGTACTCGACGATGCCGGTCGCGAGCCCCACATCGACGACGTCGCCGATGCCGATCTGGTCCTCGGCCACGATGAAGATGCCGTTGAGGACGTCCTTGACGATGTTCTGCGCGCCGAAGCCCAAGCCCGCACCGATGGCCGCGGACAGCAGGGCGAAGGAGCCGAGCACCCCCTGGTTGATGATCGACACGATCGTGAGCACCGCGACGATGACGATCGCCACGTTGACGATGTTGGTGAGGATCGATCCCAGCGTGCGGGTGCGCTGGACGATCCGGACCCGCGCCAGCGGCGACATGTCGATCGCGCGCGTGTCCTCGGCGGCCGCGCGGGACTTGGCGCCCGTCACGATCCGGTCCACGACGCGGGCGATGAGCCGTCGCATCAACCACGACGCGGCGAGGGCCACCACGACGGTGACCGCCACCCACAGGATGTTCCAGCCCGCATCGACGAGGAAGCGGAGGAAGCCGTCGCGGACGGTCTCCCAGTCGACAGCACCCGTTCCGTTCATCCCACCGATTCTATCGAGCCCGTCCCGGACCGGCCTGAGACGCGTCAGGAGTCGGCCGGGTCCGCCAGCCCGTGGGCGATGAGCACAGCGTGCACCCGGTCGCGCGCCGGGAGCTTGGCGAGGATCCGCCCGACGTGCGTCTTGACGGTGGATTCGCTGAGGAACAGCGCCGCGGAGATCTCCGCGTTCGTGAGCCCGCGCGCCATCGCGTCGAGCACCTCCTGCTCGCGGGCCGTCAATGCGGCGCTCCGGTGCGGCTCGGGGTGCGGTCGCCCTCCCGCGGTGACCAGCTCGATCATCCGGCGGGTGACGCGGGGCGAGAGCGTGGCCTCGCCGGCAGCGACCGCCCGGACGGCCGCGACGAGCTCTTCCCGCTCGGCATCCTTCAGAAGGAAGCCGCCGGCACCGGCGCGGAGCGCGCCGAAGGCGTACTCGTCGAGGTCGAACGTCGTCAGGACGAGCACGCGGGTGCCGGGATGGTCGCGACGGATGCGGCGGGTCGCCTCGATGCCGTCCAGCCCCGGCATCCGCACGTCCATCAGAACGACGTCGGGCGCGAGCGCGGCGACGGCGTCGACGGCCGCGGCTCCGTCCGCGGCCTCGCCGACCACCTCGATGTCGTCGGCGGCTTCGAGCACCATCCGGAACCCCAGGCGGATGAGGGACTGATCGTCGGTGATGACCACGCGGATCGGTCGCTCGCTCATCCCTGCTCCTCCCGCGGCAGCCACGCCCGCACCGTCCATCCTCGCTGCTCGCCGGGGCCGGCCGTCACGGTGCCGCCCGCGAGTTCGACGCGCTCGCGCACACCCTGGAGGCCGAAGCCTCCCGCCGCCGAGGGAATCGGGGCGGACAGGCCGTCGTCGACGACCGAGACCGTGACTCCTTCGTCGGTGTACCGGATGTCCACGTCGATGCGGGTGGCCGCACGGGCATGGCGCAGCACGTTGGTCACGCCCTCCTGGACGATCCGCGACACCGCCAACCGCGTCGCCGTCGGCACGTCGGGCTCGCCCACCACCGTGAGGTGCGTCTCGAAGCCCGCAGCGCGGGCGGAGGCGACCGTCTCCGCCGTCGTGTCACGGACGAGGGGCGCGAGGGGAGCGGCATCCGTGTCCCGCAGGACGCCGAGGGTCGCCCGCATGTCGCGGAGCGCCTCGCGACCCGTCGCCGAGATCGCCTCCGCACCGGGACGGGCCTGCGCGGCATCCTTCGACGCGGCCACCCCCTCGGCCAACGCGACCATCACCGTCAGCGAGTGGGCGACGATGTCGTGCAGCTCGCGGGCGATCCGCTCGCGCTCGGCTGCGGCGGCGAGCTGCGCCTGCTGATCCCGCTCGACGAGGAGGCGGCGGGAGTGCGCGATGAGGGCTTCGACGTAGCGTTTGCGGCCGCCGACGTTCGCGCCGACGAGCCCTCCGATCAGCATCAGAAGCGCTTCGCCGATGAGGACGTTCCAGGCGATGTCGGGGGCGATGATGCCGCTGAACCCGAGCGCACCCGCCACGACGACCAACAGCGAGAGCCCCGCTCCCACGGCGATCAGGCAGACCCGATTGCCGCGGTAGACCGCGACGGTGTAGGTCGCGATCCCGACGAGCGGCCCGCCCAGCGACACCGGGGAGAAGAGGTAGGCCGCCGCGACGAGGACGGTGATCGCGAAGACGCCGACGGGGTTGCGACGACGGACGAGGAGGGCGAAGCTCCCGAGGATGACGACCGACGCGAGGACCGGCCAGATGCGGTCCCAGGTCTGCGGGTCGATCCGATCGTCTGCGACGGCCCGGTCCGGCAGGGCGACGACCGGAGCGACCGAGAGGAGCAGACAGAAGCCCGCGATCGCGATGTCGGTGAGGACCGGGTGACGCGCCCAGAACCGCCGGAGGACGCCGGGGGGACGCGGAAGCCGCGGCTCGGCCTCGGGAGAGGCGTCGCCACGGCTTCCGGTGATCACCCGATGACCTTACGCGTCGCGGGTGCGCAGCACGGCCCAGCCGAGGAGCAGGGCGCCCGCGGGCCAGGCGACGGTCGCGGCGAGAGAGGGCCAGAAGACCTCTCCGTCCAGATCCGTGAGCGCCGCGGCCGCGTTGCCCGGCAGCCAACGGCCGAGATCGACGATCCACTGCCACGACTCGCCGAACAGCATGAACAGCTGCAGCACGAGGGGCAGGACGAACAGGATGCCGACGGTCGTCGCGATCGCCCCGGCACCGTTGCGGACGATGAACCCCCACCCGAGGCCGAGTAAGCCGAATGTGGCCATGGCCAGCATGCTGAGCAGCAGCGGCAGCCACAGCTCCTTCGCGTCGCCCCAGGCGTAGGAGTCGGCGCCGAGGATCGGCATGATCACGAGCCCGGCGATCGCCGACGTCACGGCCGCGAGCAGGGCGAGGGTCGTCGCGATCACGACGGACTTGGCCACGAGCACACGACCACGGCGGGGCTCGGCCGTGAGGGTCGAGCGGATCATCCCGGTCGAGTACTCGCCGGTGATCGCCATGGCGCCCAGGATGCCGGCCACGAGCATCGTGAACTGAACGGGCAGGGTGATGGCGGCGACGGGGCTCAACCCGGGACCGAAGCTCGACGACGCACCGGCGATCATCGCCGCCAGTCCGACAGTGAGGAGGGCGGCGATGCCCAGGGACCACCATGTCGAGCGCAGCGTGAACAGTTTGAGGAACTCGCTGCGCACGAGGCGACCGAACGACAGCCGGGCCGACGGGTGACCCGGGGCGGACGTCTGACGGGTCAGGGGAGCGGACGGGGCGATGGCGGTCATCGCGCGACCTCCTTGGTCTGGTACTCGACAGCACCTTCGGTGAGGGCGAGGTAGGCGTCTTCGAGCGACCCGCTGCGCGGAGTCAGCTCGTGGAGCGGGATACCGGCATGGGCGGCGGTGTCGCCGACCGCCGCGGCGGTGAGGCCGGTGACCTCGAGCACGCCGTCGGCACCGGACGAGACGGTCACGTCCGCGGCGGCCAAGGCGTTCGCGAGCTCGGCGGCGCGCGGAGAGCGCACCAGCACGGTGGTCCGGGTCCAGGCGCGCACGATCTCATCGATGCCCGCATCCGCGAGCACGCGCCCGCGACCCAGGACGATGACGTGGTCCGCCGTCTGCGCCATCTCGCTCATCAAGTGGCTCGACAGCAGGACGGTCCGCCCCTCGGCGGCCTGTGCTCGCACGAACTGCCGGACCCAGCGGACACCCTCGGGGTCGAGTCCGTTGACGGGCTCGTCGAGGATGAGGGTGCGCGGGTCACCGAGCAGGGCGGCGGCGATCCCGAGGCGCTGGCCCATGCCGAGCGAGAACCCGCCGGCGCGTTTGCCGGCGACGCTCTGGAGACCCGTGATCTCGATCACCTCGTCGACGCGCGAACGCGGGATGCCGTGGGTCGCGGCCATGGCCCGCAGGTGACTGCGCGCGCTGCGGCCGGTGTGGACCGCCTTCGCGTCGAGGAGGATGCCGACCTCCGTCAAGGGCGAGCGCATCGACCGGTACTCGCGTCCGTCCAGGGTGACCCGGCCGGCCGTGGGCCGGTCGAGCCCGACGATCATGCGCATCGTCGTCGACTTCCCGGCGCCGTTCGGGCCGAGGAATCCCGTCACCTTCCCGGGTTGGACGGCGAAGTCGATCCCGTCGACGGCGGTCTTGTCTCCGTACCTCTTCGTGAGGCCTTCTGCAACGATCATGACCTCGACGTTACGGACCGGATGCGTCCGCCGCGTCCCCCGTGAGGGCGATATCGACGAGGGGGCGTCGTACCACGGTACGACGCCCCCTCGTGTGTCCGGCGGCTCAGTCCTGGCGGTCGCGCTCCTGCACGGAGAGGGCACGCTCGACGCCGGCGAGGTTCTCGTTCACCAGGCGTCGGAGGGCAGCGGGCGCGTCCCGGTGCTCGGCGAGCCAGCCGCGCGTGGCGTCACGCAGGGCGGCATCGGCGAGGGGAGCCGGGTACAGCCCCACGATCAGGTACTGCGCGATCTGGTAGGTGCGCGACTCCCACACCGGCAGCAGCATGTCGAAGTACGCGTCGACGAACTCGCGGAGCGCGGGCACGCCCGCCGGGTGCACGAATCCGGCCGCGGCCGAACGCACCACGGTGTTGGGCAGGTCGGCGCTGTCGACGAGGGACTGCCAGGCGGCGCGCTTGGCCTCCACCGACGGGAGCGCCGCGCGCGCCTGGGCGGCGAACTCGCCGCCCTTCGCGGTGTTGTCGGCCGCCAGGGCCTCGTCGATCTCCGCTGCGGAGACGACTCCGCCGGCGGCGAGCGACACGAGGAGCGCCCACGAGAGGTCGGCATCGATCTCGAGCCCGGGCAGCTCCTGCGCGCCGGAGCGCAACTGCGCGACGCGCTCCCATTGAGCAGGGGTGGATGCCGCCGACGCGTACGCCGTGACGAACTGCAGCTGGCTGTCGCTGCCGGCCTCGGCATCCTGCGCGAGGGCCCAGAGGCCCTCGGCGACGCGCTCGCGCGCGACGTCCCGGGTCGCCGGGTCCACGTAGGAGTTCGCGGCGAGCTGCAGCTGGGCGAGAGTGGTGCGCACGGTGGTCGACTCGGTCTCGGTGCCGATGTTCTGCAGCACCAGGTCGAGGTACTCGGTCGCCGACGCCTCTCCGTCACGCGTCTGGTCCCACGCCGCGCCCCAGACGAGCGAGCGGGCGAGCGGGTCGCTGATCTTGCTGAGGTGCGCCGTGGCGGTGCGCAGCGACTTCTCGTCGAGGCGGATCTTGGCGTACGCGAGGTCGTTGTCGTTCAGCAGCACGAGGTCCGGCTGCCGGTGCCCCACGAGGTCGGGGACCTCGGTGAGGTCGCCGTCGACGTCGAGCTCGAGGTGGTGCGTCCGGACGAGCTCCTCGCCCTGCAGCGTGTAGAAGCCCACTCCCAGGCGGTGCGGGCGGATCGTCGGGTAGTCGGCCGGGGCTGTCTGGACGATCGCGAAGCGCGTGATCACACCGTCACCGTCGACGCGGATCTCGGGAGCGAGCGTGTTGACGCCGGCCGTCTCGAGCCACTTCTTGGACCAGGTGGTGAGCTCGCGCCCGCTCGTGCTCTCGAGCTCCACCAGGAGGTCGCTGAGCTCGGTGTTGCCCCACGCGTGCTTCTGGAAGTACGCCGACACCCCCGCGAAGAACGCCTCGATGCCCACCCAGGCGGCGAGCTGCTTGAGGACGGATCCGCCCTTGGCGTACGTGATGCCGTCGAAGTTGACCTGCACGTCCTCGAGATCGTTGATCTCGGCGAAAACGGGGTGCGTCGAGGGGAGCTGGTCCTGACGGTATGCCCAGGTCTTCTCCATGGCGTTGAACGTCGTCCACGCCTCGGTCCACTCCGTCGCCTCCGCCGTGGCGATGGTCGACGCCCACTCGGCGAACGATTCGTTCAGCCAGAGGTCGTTCCACCACTTCATGGTGACGAGGTCGCCGAACCACATGTGCGCGAGCTCGTGGAGGATCGTGACGACGCGGCGCTCCTTGACGGCATCCGTCACCTTCGAGCGGAACACGTAGGTCTCGGTGAAGGTGACGGCGCCGGCGTTCTCCATGGCGCCCGCGTTGAACTCGGGCACGAACAGCTGGTCGTACTTCGCGAACGGGTAGGGGACGCCGAACTTGTCCTCGAAGTAGGCGAAGCCCTGGCGGGTCTTCTCGAAGACGTAGTCGGCGTCGAGGTACTGCCACAGGCTCTTGCGCGCGTAGACGCCGAGCGAGATCGTGCGCCCGTCCGAGCTCGTGAGCTCCGAGAACACCTGCTCGTACGGACCGGCGACGAGGGCCGTGATGTACGACGAGATGCGCGGCGTCGGCTCGAACGACCAGGTCGCGAGGCCCTCACCCGCGGGCTGCGGCTCGGGGGTAGGGGAGTTGGAGACCACCTTCCACGCGTCGGGAGCCGTCACGGTGAAGCGGAACGTGGCCTTCAGGTCGGGCTGCTCGAAGACCGCGAAGACGCGACGCGAGTCCGGCACCTCGAACTGCGTGTAGAGGTAGACCTCGCCGTCGACGGGGTCGACGAAGCGGTGCAGGCCCTCTCCGGTGTTCGTGTACTCGCAGTCGGCGACGACGACGAGCTCGTTCTCGTCGGTGAGTCCCTCGAGCGCGATGCGCGAATCGGCGTACACCGCGGCGGGGTCGAGCGAGCGACCGTTGAGCGTGATCTCGCGGACGGTGCGGGCGATCAGGTCGACGAAGGTCGACGCGCCGGCGGTGGCGGCGAAGCGGATGACGCTCCGCGACGCGAAGACCTCGTCACCGGTGGTCAGATCGAGGGCGACGTCGTACGCGTGCGTCTCGACGGTCGCGCGGCGCTCCTGCGCTTCGATGCGGGTGAGGTTCTCTCCAGGCACGTTCGTGTCTCCCAGGGGTGAGGGTGGGGTGCCGTGGACAGGCGCTGCTGGCGCCGACGGCAACCGTCCCAGCCTACGCCGACGACTCGCCGGAACGGGGGATCCGCCTCCCTAGAATCGTCACATGCGCATCCACATCGCGACCGATCACGCGGGCATGGAGTTCTCGACCCGCCTGCAGCACCACCTGGCCGAAGCCGGTCACGACGTCGTCGACCACGGTCCCGTCACCTACGACCCCCTCGACGACTACCCGGCCTTCTGCATCCGCGCGGCCCAGGCGGTCGCCGAGGACCAGGCGCGCGGCATCCCGACGCTCGGTGTCGTGTTCGGCGGTTCCGGCAACGGCGAGCAGATCGCCGCGAACAAGGTGCGCGGCATCCGCGCGGCCCTCGTGTGGAACATCGCGACGGCCGAACTCGCGCGCGAGCACAACGACGCCAACGTCATCGCGATCGGCGCGCGCCAGCACACGTTCGACGAGGCGGTCGGGTTCATCGACCGCTTCATCGCGACCCCGTTCCCGGGGGAGGAGCGTCACGCGCGCCGCATCGCGCAGCTCGCGGCGTACGAGACGGACGGCACCCTCGAGGCCGATCCGCGCGCCGCGCAGCCCGACGTGCTCGACGCCTCGGAGACCTTCGACCCGGAAGCGGGCTGATGCCCGAGGGTCATTCCGTCCATCGCATCGCCCGTCAGTTCGACCGCAACTTCGTCGGCCGCCCGGTCGCCGCGTCGAGCCCGCAGGGACGTTTCGCGGAGGGCGCCGCCGTCCTCGACGGCCGGACCCCCACGCAGGTGCGCGCGGTCGGCAAGCAGATGTTCCTCGAGTTCGATGCGGACGTGTGGCTGCGGGTGCACCTCGGGATCTACGGCGCGTGGGACTTCGCGGGTGAGATCCTCCTCGACCCCACGATCGCGTCGGCGAACGGACGGATGGGGCAGACGAACCAGCGCGGGGTCGATCCGGTCTACGACGACGCGGGCGAGAACTCGCTGTCGTCGATCGGAGCGCCCCGTCGCACGCGCGGCGCGGTGCGGATGAGCGAGCAGACCCGCGGACTCGACGAGACGACGGATGCCGAGTGGCCGCCGCCCGTCGTCGGGCAGGTGCGCCTGCGACTGCTGACCGCGTCGACCTCCGCGGACCTGCGCGGCCCCACAGCGTGCGAGCTGCAGACCGTGGACGAGATGCTCGCCACCGTCGCCGCACTCGGACCCGACCCGTTGGTGGACGACGTGGCGGAGGGCGAGGAGCGTTTCGTCGCCGCCGTCCGGCGCAAGCCGACGCCCATCGGCCAGGTGCTGATGGATCAGAAGGTCGTGAGCGGGATCGGGAACGTCTATCGGGCCGAGCTGCTCTTCCGCGCGAACCTCAACCCGCACACGCCGGCGCGCGACGTGCCCGAGGAGACGGTGCGGGGTCTGTGGCAGGACTGGGTGCGCCTGCTCGCGATCGGTGTCGAGACCGGCCAGATGATGACGATGGACGACCTCGACCCGGAGGCGTACCGCCGTGCCATGGCGCACCGCGACGACCGACACTGGGTCTATCACCGCGCAGGGCTCCCATGCCGTGTGTGCGGCACGGCGATCGTCCTCGAGGAGATGGCCGCGCGGAAGCTGTACTGGTGCCCGCGGTGTCAGGCATGATCCGGGACGGGAAGGGCGCACGGTGAGGCAGAACCCGAGTTTCACGATGACGGATGCCGCCGAGCTCCGCCGCGTGATCGACGAGAACCCCTGGGTCACGATCGTGAGCGACACCGAGGCGGGATTGGTGGCGTCCCACTACGCGGTCCTGCTGGACCCGACACGCGAGGACCTGACGATCGTCGGGCACGTCGGACGCCCGGACGATCTCATCCACGGCCTCGGCGAGGCCGAGATCCTCGTCGTCGTCCAGGGCCCGCACGGATACATCTCGCCCGGCTGGTACGGCGACGGCCCCGCCGTCCCCACCTGGAACTTCGTCTCGGTGCACCTGCGCGGTGTACCCGAGATCCTCTCGGCGGAGGAGAACCTCGCTGTCCTCGACCGTCTCGTCGACCGGTTCGAGGGGTCGATGCCGCAGCCGCGCCGCATGTGGGAGGCGCCGAACGACGACGAGTTCGTGCGCCGGCTGGAGAAGGGCACGGTCGGCTTCCGACTGACTCCGACGCACGTGACGGCTAAGCGCAAGCTCAGCCAGAACCGTCCCGACGAGGTCGTCGACACGATCATCGACCGCCTCGACGCCGGTGACAGCCCGTATGCCGATCCGCGTCTGGCCGACGAGATGCGACGCGCCCACGACGCGATCCGGGCGGCACGCTCGTGACGGCGTCGCGCGGCGAGCAGGTCGACGTCATCGCCGGCGTCCGGTTGACCGGCGCCGGGCGGGTCGACCCGTTCGGCGACGCGCCGGTCGACGTGCACCTGCGCGGCGGCGTCATCACGGACATCGCCCCGGCCGGTGCGCTGCCCCGCCGTGGTGTCGTCGTCGAGGGCGACGGCGGATGGCTCGTCCCGGGGCTGTGGGACCACCACGTCCACACCGTGCAGTGGGCCCTCGTCGCGCAGCGGACGCCGCTCGGCGGCGTGACGAATGCGGTGCAGGCGGCATCCGTCATGGGGCACTCTCCCGTCCTCGACGACGGACGACGCGTCGGCACCGGCTTCCGTGACGCGCTGTGGCCCGACACCCCCTCGCTCCGTCTGCTGGACGAGCACACCGGCGAGGTCCCGACGTATCTCATCAACGCGGACGTCCACAGCGTCTGGCTGAACAGCGCCGCGTTCCGCCGCGAGTCGATCGCCCCGACCGCGGACGGCATCCTCCGCGAAGGACCGGCGTTCGAGATCTCGCGCCGGCTCAACGACGTGGATCCCCCCGTCTCGGACGGCTTCGTCCGCGACGCCCTCGACCGTGCCGCCGCCCGCGGCGTGACGGGCATCGTCGACCTCGACATGGCGTGGAACGCGGATGCCTGGGCCCGGCGCCTGAACGCCGGCTTCGATAGCCTTCGCGTCTCGTTCGGCGTGTACCCCGACCTCCTCGACCGCGCGATCGCCGTCGGACTGGCCACCGGCGACGCCGTCGACCCGCTCGGGCTGGTGCGCATGGGCTCCCTGAAGGTCATCACCGACGGCTCCCTCGGCACGAGGACCGCCGCGTGCTCGCATCCCTATCCCGACGATCCGCACAACATGGGTGTCCTGACGGTGGCTCCCGACGAGTTGGTGGACCTGATGATCCGGGCCACCGGCGCCGGGCTCTCCTGCGCGATCCACGCGATCGGCGACGTCGCGAACTCGCATGCCCTGGATGCCTTCGCCCTCACCGGCGCCACGGGCACGATCGAGCACGCTCAGCTCGTCGCGCACGCCGACATCCCGCGCTTCGCCCGACTCGGCGTCGGTGCCAGCGTGCAGCCCGAGCACGCCGTCGACGACCGGGACCTGACCGATTCGGTGTGGGCGGCGCAGACCGCGCTGCCGTACCCGCTGCGCGCCCTCGCCGATTCGGGGGCCAACCTGCTGTTCGGATCGGACGCTCCGGTGTCGCCGCTCGACCCGTGGGCCGCGATGGCGGCCGCCGTCCACCGCACCCGCGGGGGACGCGCCCCGTGGCGCCCCGAGCAGGGTCTCGACGCGGCGACCGCGCTCGGGGCGTCGACGGCGGGCGGCTCCGCCACCGGGAGTGCGCTCGAGCCCGGCCTGACCGCGGACCTCGCCCTGATCGACCGCGATCCTCTCGCCGCCGACGACCCCGGTCTCCGCGCGACACGCGTGGGCGCGACGACGGTCGCAGGCCGGCTCACCCACATCGCCCCCTGAGGAGACCCCGATGACCGTGTCCGACCAGGCCACCCTGCTCGCCCTCCCGGAGGCGACCCCCGAGGTCGCCGACTCCGCCTTCGTCGCCGCCGGCGCGCGCGTGGTCGGCGCGGTCACCCTCGGCGACCGCGCGAGTGTCTGGTACAACGCGGTCCTCCGTGGCGACAGTGCGCCGATCTCGATCGGTGCCCGCAGCAACGTGCAGGACGGCGTCGCCGTCCACGTCGACGCCGAACACGGTGTCGAGGTGGGGGAGGACGTCTCGATCGGCCACAACGCCGTCGTCCACGGCTGCCGCATCGGCGACGGCACCCTCGTCGGGATGGGCTCGGTGATCCTCTCCGGCGCGGTCATCGGTGCGGGATGCCTCATCGCCGGGGGAGCGGTCGTGCTCGAGGGCGCCGTCATCCCCGACGGCTCGCTGGTCGCGGGAGTCCCCGCGACGGTGCGTCGCCCCCTCACCCCGGAGGAGCGGGCGGGGATCCTCCGCAACGCCGCGATCTACCTCGACCACTCCGCCCGTCACGGCGACGCGGCGTGAGGCGGCTTTTCAGCGTCGCCATAGCGGGTCTCATCTAGGCTTCCTCCATGCGCGACCGCCCCCTCCTCCCGCTCTGGCTGGCCCTGCCCGTGGCGGTCGCCGGCGGCGCCGTCCTGGACCTCGCCTTCCCCGACATCGGGGTCTGGCCGCTCGCCTTCGTCGGCGCGGCGATGACCCTGGTGACGCTCATCGGCCGGTCCGCATGGGGTGCGGTCGCTGTCGGTGCGGCGTTCGCGGCATCCTTCTACCTGCTGCACATCGCGTGGGTCACCCGCTACCTCGGCCCGGTCCCGTGGTTCGCCCTCGCCGGGGTCGAGACGGTGCTGAATGCCGTGGGCGCGATCGCCATCACGCTGGCCTACAGATGGTTGCCGAAGGTGCTGCCCGGCCCGTGGGCGCGCGTCGCCGCACTGCCTGCCCTCGTGGCCGCCGCCTGGACGGCGCGCGAGCAGTTCGTCGGATCGTGGCCGTACACGGGGTTCCCGTGGGCGCGGCTCGGGATGAGTCAGTCCGACGGTCCGCTCGCCGAGCTCGCCTCGTGGCTCGGCGTCAGCGGCCTGACCTTCGTCATGGTCTTCCTGACGGCCGCCGTCATCGAGGCCGTCCGCCTGCGGGTGTGGCGTCGCGTACGGCTCGCCGTGCCCGCGGCCGTCGCCGCCGCCCTTCTCCTGCTGGTACCGCAGTTCCCGACGACGGATGCCGGGACGATGCGTGTCGGCGCGGTGCAGGGGAACGGCCCGTCGGGGTACTTCGACCAGCGCGAGCCCTACGCCGTCTTCCGCGCCCAGCTCGCCGCCACGCAGCCCCTGATCGGCCAGGACCTCGACCTCCTGCTGTGGCCGGAGGGAGGCGTCGACGCCGACCCGATCAACAACTCCTCCATCGCCGATGCGCTCGACGACCTCTCCACCCAGGTCGACGCGCCGCTCCTGGTGAACGCCGCGACCGAGCGCGGCGACAAGATCTACAACACCTCGATGCTGTGGCAGGCCGGCGCGGAGAACCCGCTCGCACTCCACGACAAGACGCGTCCCGTCCCGATGGGGGAGTACGTCCCCGACCGATGGTTCTTCGAAGCGCTCGCGCCCGACCTCGTCGGGTTGATCCAGCGTGAGTACACCCCGGGCACGAACCCGCCCTTCTTCGACGTGGACGGCGTCGGCGTCGGGCTGGCCATCTGCTTCGACGTGATCTACGACGACGTCATCTGGGACGGTGCCCGCGACGGCGCCGAGGTCTACATGTTCCAAACGAACAATGCCGACTTCCGCGGGACCGACGAGAACGTTCAGCAGCTCGGTTTCGCCCGCATGCGCGCCATCGAGACGGGCCGCTCGGTCGTCAACATCTCCACCGTCGGGACCAGCCAGGTGATCGCCCCGGATGGCTCCGTCATCGACGGCCTCGCCGCCGACACGGCCGGGGCGCTCCTGGTCGACGTGCCGCTACGATCCGGACTCACCCCCGCGGTCGTCCTCGGTCCGGCCCTCCAGTGGCTGCTGGGGTGGTCGGCGCTTCCGATGCTCGTCCTGCTCGGGATCCTCGCCCGCCGGCGCACAGAAGCGGCGCCGTCCGAAGAGGACGACGCCGCTGGAGTGTGAGGGTCAGGCGCTCAGCTTGTCCGAGCTGCCGCCGCGACGGGCGCGCAGCTGAGCGAGCCGCTCCTCCAGGAGCTCCTCGAGCTCGGGGATGGTGCGACGCTCCATCAGCATGTCCCAGTGGGTGCGTGCGGCCTTGTCACCGGAGTGGTCGACCACGGCGACCGTGTCGCCGATGCGTCGAACGGCCTCGGAACCGCAGGTGCGGCACTCCCAGGCCTCGGGAACCTCGGCGTCTGCCGCGAACGTGAGAACAGTCTCGCGCTCGCACTGGGTGCAGACGTAGGTGTGGTTGGTGCGCTCCACGAACACGACGCCCTCTTCGCTCTGTAGGCTCGAAGCGCCGAGACGCATGCCGCGCAGGCTGCGATCTGCCATTGTGTGGTCCTCTCGTCGTCGTCCTCAGGTATAACGAACTCACCTGTGCGGATCATCCGAGAAGACCTCAACGAGTGTGCTATTCACAGCCGATCTCCAGGACCGCCGGTTATACGCGAGATGCCCTCGTCGAGACGCCGACATCGGTCCGATCGGTCACGACGCCGTCGACGCCCATGTCCCACAGATGGCGCATGCGAGCGGGGTCGTCGACGGTCCACACGTGCACCTCGACGCCCGCCGCGTGCGCGGCGTCGATGAGGCGCGGGGACAGGATCCGGATGCCGCGATGACGCTCCGGGATCTGGAGTGCGTCGAGCCCCTCGAGGTGCCGCGCCGCGAGGCGGGGGAGCCGGGCCGTGACAGCCGCCAGCACCCGCGCGAGCGTGCGCGACCCCGCGGACGTCGCCGGCTCACCACCCCGCCCGCGGGCCGAGGTCAGGGCCGCGGCGCGGCGGGCGTCCGAGAAGCTCGTGAGGAGCACGCGGTGCGACTCGCGCGCGGTGAGCCTGCCGACGGGTTCGGCCGCGGCATCCGCCTTCACGTCCAGATTGAACCGCGCGTCCGGGAACGCATCGAGGACATCGGGCAGCACGGCGAGGCCGCCGCGCGTCGACATGATCTCGACGAGTTCGCGGGTGCGGACGGTCGCGACGGGGCGGGGGTCTCCGGTGACGCGTCGCAGATCGTCGTCGTGGAAGAGGATCACGTCGCCGTCGGCGGTGACGTGGCAGTCGGACTCGAGGTAGACGGTGCCGGTCGCGCGCGCGGCGGCGAGGGCGGCGACGGAATTCTCGACGACCTGCTCGGAGTCCGGCGGCACGAACCCGCGATGGGCGAGCACCCGCGGTGCCTCCTCACCGAGGAACCACGGATGCGTCATGGTGCCGGTGTCGTCCCGTCCGTCGGCCGGGCGGGTCCGCCGAACGCGGTGCTGAACGACTTGAGGGCATCGGTGAACTCGCTGGGGATGACCCAGAGCTTGTTCGACGCCCCTTCGCTGATCTTCGGCAGAGTCTGCAGGTACTGGTACGCGAGCAGCTTCTCGTCGGGGTCGCCCTTGTGGATCGCGTCGAAGACGTACTGGATCGCCTGGGCCTCGCCCTCGGCGCGGAGGACGGCTGCCTGCTTGTCACCCTCGGCCCGGAGGATCTCGGCCTGCCGGCGGCCCTCCGCTTCGAGGATCTGGGACTGCTTGGACCCCTCGGCGGTGAGGATCGCGGCACGCCGGTCGCGTTCGGCGCGCATCTGCTTCTCCATGGAGTCCTGGATGGACACGGGCGGATCGATCGCCTTCAGCTCGACGCGCGAGACGCGGATGCCCCACTTGCCGGTCGCCTCGTCGAGGACGACACGCAGCTGCGTGTTGATGTTGTCGCGGCTGGTGAGGGCCTCTTCGAGGTTCAGACCACCCACCACGTTGCGGAGCGTCGTCGTCGTGAGCTGTTCGACGGCACCGAGGTAGTTGTTGATCTCGTACGTCGCCGCGCGTGCGTCGGTCACCTGGAAGTAGACGACCGTGTCGATGGAGACGACCAGGTTGTCCTCGGTGATGACGGGCTGCGGCGGGAAGGACACCACCTGTTCGCGCATGTCCACCAGCGGGAGGAGCCGGTCGATGAAGGGAACGAGGAGGTTCAGGCCGGGGGAGAGGGTGCGCTGATAGCGACCCAACCGCTCCACGACACCCGCGTACGCCTGCGGGATGATCCGGATGGAGCGGAACAGGACGACGACGACGAAGATCGCGACGACGACCAGGAGGACGACGACGAAGATCTGGCCGACGAACGCGCCGACGTCGACGCGGGCGGGGAAGGTCATGCGGGGTTCCCTTCTTCGGGTGCCACCACGACGGTGGCGCCGCGGACGGCGGTGACGGTCACACGTTGACCCGGGATGACGGATGCCGTGGCGTCGAGCAGACGGGCGGTCCAGGTCTCGCCGTTGTCGAGCTTGACCGAGCCGTCGCCGTCCACGAACGCCGAGACCGCCCGCGCCGACATCCCGGTGAGCGCGTCGACGTTGGTCGGGACGTGCTGGCTGGAGCGATGCAGGGCGCGCAGCAGGAGCGGGCGGATCGTGAAGAGGAGGAGCGCCGACACCGCGGCGGCGGCGAGCACCTGGAGCCACCACACCCCTCCGGCGAGGTTCGCGCCGAGGCCGCCGATGAGGGTGCCGGCGGCGAGCATCAGGAACGTGAACTCGAGGGTGAGCAGCTCGATGATGACGAAGAGGACCGCGAGCACCAGCCAACCGATCCACAGGTACTGGATGAGATCGGGGAACATTGTCGGCTCCTTCGGTGAGCGTGTCCTCGCACCCTACCAACCGGGGTCGACGGCCAGGCCGAACCGCCCCCGATTGATAGGCTCGTCCCCGTCCCGTCCGTCTCGTGCACCCGCCGAGCACCCCGCAGGAGTCCCCATGTCGCAGCCCGTTCCCGCCGCATCCCTGACCGGCCAGACCGCCCTCGTCACCGGATCGTCCCGCGGGATCGGCGCCGACACCGCCCGCTACCTCGCGCAGGCGGGCGCGAACGTCGTCATCAACTTCCGCAACAAGGCACCGCGCGCCGAGAAGCTCGCGACGGAGCTGCGCGGCCTCGGAGTCGATGTGCTCACGGTCGGTGCGGACCTCACGGATCCGGCATCCGTCTCGGAGATGTTCGCCGCGGTGAAGGAACGCTTCGGTTCCCTCGACATCCTCGTGCTCAATGCCTCCGGCGGCATGGAAGGCGGCATGGCCGAGGACTACGCACTGACGCTCAACCGCGACGCCCAGGTGGGAGCCCTCGAGGCGGCGCTCCCGATGATGTCCGAAGGCAGCCGGGTCGTGTTCGTGACGAGCCACCAGGCCCACTTCATCGAGACCACGCCGACCATGCCCGAGTACGAGCCGGTCGCTCGCTCCAAGCGCGCCGGCGAGGACGCCCTCCGCGAGCGGATCCCGGCCCTGACCGAGAAGGGCGTCGAGTTCGTCGTCGTCTCGGGCGACATGATCGAGGGCACGATCACGGCGACCCTGCTCGAGCGTGCGAACCCCGGAGCGATCGCGGAGCGCCGCGAGAGCGCCGGCAAGCTCTACAACGTCGCGGAGTTCGCCGCCGAAGTCGCCCGGGCCGCCGTCGAGCCGATCCCGGCCGACCACACGCGTCTCATCGGCGACACCAGCTCCTTCGGCGCCTGACACCGCCGGCCGCTCAGGCCGAAGGCCCCAGCAGCAGCACCACGAGGAACAGCACGGGGACGCATCCGATCGTCGTCAGGAAGACGGTGTCGCGCGCGATGGTCCTCCCCGTCGCGTACCGCTGCGCGTAGTTGAAGACGTTCTGCGCGGTCGGGAGGGCCGCCAGCACGGTGACGACGAGGACCTCGGCGGGGGAGAGGCGGAACAGCAACGCGGCCACCGCCCAGGCGACGACGGGCATGGCGACCAGTTTCAATCCTGTCGCCAGGAGGATGTCCCGGCGACGCCCCGACGGTCCGAGGACGCGTTGGCCGTTGAGCGAGATACCGTAGCTGATCAGCAGGATCGGGACGGCGGCGTTCGCCACGAGTTGCAGGGGATCGAGGACGATGGGCGGCAGCGGGATGCCGGTCGCCGACACGATCGTGCCGAGGAGCGACCCGACCACGATCGGGTTGGTCACCGTCCGCCGAAGGATCGGCCAGGGACGCCGGCCGGCAGGGGAGGTGAGCGCCTCGAAGATCGCCATCGTGATCGGCGTGAGCACGAGGAGCTGGAAGAGGATGACGGGAGCGGGGTAGGCCGCGCTTCCGAGGACGTAGAGCGACAGGGGGATGCCGATGTTGTTCGAGTTCACCTGCCCCGCCGACAGCGCGCCGATGAGCACCTCACCGGCCGGGCGCCGCCAGATGACGCGCGCGACGAGAACGTAGACGGCGAACATGGCGACCGCCGCGATCGCCGAGACCGGCAGCAGCGACGAGAAGAGCGTGCGGACTGCGAGCACCCTTCGAGCCTAGGGCGGGTCTCCAGTTGCGGAGGACCGGGGGAGAGGCTATCGTTTTTCGATAGATTGAGATCGAAAGGCGATGATGAGCACAGCAACGATCCTGACGCTCCGAACGGCGCTGGTGGCGTCCCTCGTGGGCTCGCTCCTCGTGCAGGTCGGCATCCTTCCCGCGATCTGGCGGGACCTCGAGACCGTGCCGCTCGCGTGGCGGGTGGCCGCCGTCTCGATCCTCGCACTCTGGGTCGTGTGCCTGCAGGTCGTCGCGGTGTGCATCTGGCGGCTCGTCTCGATGGCCGCCGTGGAGGCCGTGTTCTCGGTCGGTGCTTTCCGCTTCGTCGACATCATCATCGGTGCGATCACGGTCGCCGCCGTCCTGACCGCCGGCCTCGCCACGCTGCTCGTGCCCGGAGACGTCGCCCCGGGTGTCGTCGGCCTCATCTACGGAGCCGCCGTGGCGACGGGCGGAGTCGCGCTCGTCGTGGTCGTCATGCGCTCACTGCTGCGCAAGGCGATCGAGATGCGCACCGAGCTGGACGAGGTGGTCTGATGCCGATCATCGTCGACATCGACGTCATGCTCGCACGGCGGAAGATGGCCGTCGGCGACCTGGCCGCACGCATCGGCATCACGCCGGCCAACCTCGCCGTCCTGAAGAACGGTCGCGCCAAGGCGGTGCGGTTCACCACCCTAGATGCGCTGTGCGAGGTGCTGGAGTGCCAGCCCGGCGACCTCCTGCGCTGGGAACCGGAGGCATCGATCCAGGACGAGTCCTGAACGTCTGCGCTCGCCGGCACGTCCGCGAGACTGCACGTGCGCTCCGAGACCGTGGCCTCACCCCGCCGTCTGGGCGCGCGCCTGCAGTTTCCCGGGGATAGAGATGGCACCAGCACTCATGAGCGATCGAAAACAGCCGATAATGCACATTATGTCAACTCAATGATGCGAGCGCTCGGCCCCGCTCTCCTCGACCGAGTGCGCTGAGGATGCGTCGACGAGCTACAGGGCGAGCGGCAGACGGGTCGTCGACAGGCCGACGTCACGAGGAAGCGTTCGAACGGGAAGGTCGCCATGCCGATGGCGACCGAACTGCCGCGAACGGTCGACACGCCGCGTTCGACTCCCGTCATCGCACCGGCGGGCGCCCGCCGCTGCAGTTCGGCCTTCGTGGGATCCACGAGGTCGTCGCCCAGGACCCAGGCCGTCCATCCGGTCAATATGATCACCTCGGGGTCGATGATCGACGCCAGGTCGCCGAGTGCGACGCCGAGGTAGTGCGCGGTCCGTTCGAGCACCTCCTCGACGACCGGATCTCCCCCGGACTCGCGGTGCGTGCGCGCGAATCCGTCGACGAACTCGCGTTGCGGCACGCGGGCCAGTTCGTGATCCGGTGCGATCTCACGGAGGGTCTGCTGGATGCCGGGGGCCATCCCGGCCATCAAGGAAGCGCTCGGCGACGACGTCGCCCCCTCCCCGGTGCCCGCGCTCGACGGCGGCCAGCCCATCCCGTCACCGCGGGTTCGTCCGCGCCGCCGAGCTCGGCCCGCTGCACGAGTGAGCGGATGCGGCGTCAGGCGCCGACCGTGACCCTCGGCGAGAAGGCGACGTAACCCGAGAAGTCCGCGCCGACGCGGTCGAACGCCGACGGGTACGGGTTCGGGTACGACCAGGCGCCGTCCGCGAGGCGCTCGGAGCCCGCCTCGATGTGGAAGTACTGGCACTCGCCCTTCCACGGACACGTGTACGGCGTCGGACTCTCGACGAGCACGCCGTCCTTCACCGACGAGGGCGGGAAGTAGGCGTTCCCCTCGATGCGGATGATCTGGTCGTCGTCCGCCTCCGCGATGACGGTGTCGCCGATGGTGGCCTTCATGTCGTCCTCCGTTCGCCCGGGTGGGGTGGAGCCAGCGTACGCCCGCCGGAGAGTAGCGTGGGCGGGGTGAGTCGAACCGGTCCGAGCGTGCGCGCATGGATCATCTGGGGCACCGGCGTCGCCGCGTACGTCCTCGCCGTCACCAACCGCACCTCGCTCGCCGCGGTCGGCGTCGACGCGGCGGAGAGGTTCCAGGCGGATGCCGCGACCCTGTCGTTGTTCGCGGTCGTCCAGCTGGCCGTCTACGGCGGGATGCAGATCCCCGTCGGCATCCTCCTCGACCGCTTCGGCTCGCGTCCGATCATGACCGCCGGCATGATCCTCATGGCCATCGGTCAGCTGACGATGGCCCTCTCCCCCAGCGTCGGTGTCGCGATCGTCGCGCGCATGCTCCTCGGTGCGGGTGATGCGGCGGTGTTCCCGGGTGTGCTCCGCCTCGTCGCGACCTGGTTCCCCGCGCAGCGCGGACCGCTCATGGTGCAGCTCACCGGCATCCTGGGTCAAGCGGGTCAGCTCGTCGCCGTCATCCCCATCGCGACGATCCTTCACGCGACCTCCTGGTCGGTCACCTTCGGCGGAATCGCCGGACTGTGCGTCCTGTTCGCCGTCCTCGTGTTCGCGCTCGTCCGCAACCGTCCACCGGACCTCGCGCGCGACGTCAGCGTCGACACCGACACGGGGGCGATCCGGGTCGTGACCTCGACGATCGACACCGGTGTCGGCATCCGCGCCGCCCTCGCGCATCCGGGCACCCGTCTCGCGTTCTGGTCCCACTTCACGACCCCCTTCGCGGGCACGGCGTTCATCCTCCTGTGGGGTTTCCCGTACCTGACGGCGGGCGAGGGCCGGACCGTCGCCGAGGCGGGCGCCCTCACCTCGCTCTACGTGTTCGCCGGCATGGCCCTCGGCCCCGTCCTCGGCGAGCTCTCGCGGCGCGTCCCGCACCGGCGCTCCCGCGCGCTCGTCCTGCCGGCCGTCGGCTTCCAGTTCGCGGCGTGGTCGGCCGTCATCCTGTGGCCGGGCCCCGCGCCCCTCTGGCTGCTGATCGTCCTCCTCGTCGCCCTGGCGATGGGAGGACCGGCGTCGATGATCGCCTTCGACCACGCCCGCACGCACAATCCGTCGCACCGGCTCAGCACCGCGACGGGCGTCACGAACGCCGGCGGCTTCCTCGCCGCGCTGCTGGCGATCTTCGCGATCGGCCTCGTCCTCGACCTCCAGGGCGCGGGCACCCCCGACACCTACCGGCTCGAGGCCTTCCGCATCGCCTTCCTCGTCCAGATCCCGCTGTGGCTCGTGGGCGCGACGTTCATCAGCATCGAGCGGCGGCGCACCCGCATCCACCTCGGGATGGATCCGCCCCGCCGGCCGCGCCGGTGACCGCCCGCACGACGAAGGCCCGCCCCCTGGGGGACGGGCCTTCGAAGTCTGTCACGCGTCAGTACGTGCCGTCTCCCGACGTGCGCGTCTCGGAGCGGGTGACCCGCTCCCCCGCAACAGGGTCGACCGTTCGGACGGTCGACTCGCTGGAACGCCGCCGCAGCATCAGCACGAGTCCGATGATGAAGACGACAGCGCCGGCGGCCATCAGGATGTAGCCGATCATGTCGAGGTTGACGTACTGGACGTCGACGTTGACGGCGAACACCAGGATGGCCCCGATGACGAACAGCACGATTCCGGTTCCGATGCTCATGCGCACACTCCCTTTCTAGGCTGTGTGCTCCGATCATCCCGGATGCTGCAAAGATCCTGGATGGTCTTGACAGGACGGTCGAATCCGGTTTCAGCGCGGTTCGACCGTCAGCCACTCCGCGAACTTCGGCTCGCGTCCGTCTCCCGACGAGGTGCCCGTGAGCCGGCGCCGCAACCAGGGCGCGAGGTGCTCGCGGAAGTACCGGCCGCGACCGAGGGCGACCGCCGTGTCGTCCTCCTCCAGCCGCCACCACTCGGTCGGGGGCTGCTCCCCCAGCGCCTCCAGCACGCGCGCGGCGACGCGGTGATGCCCGCGCGCGTTCATGTGCAGCCGGTCCGCCGACCAGAACGACGGGTCCGAGAGCTCGCGGTCGGGCCAGTTCAACGCGACGACCAGGTCGTGGCGTCCGCGGATGCGGTCGGTCACCGCGCGAGACAGTTCGTCGCCGCGTCTCTGGATGAGGCCCGCCAGCGGCAACTGCGCGGACGGGTTCGCCCCCGACAGGACGATCATCGTGACGCCCTCCTCGTCGCAGCGGCGGAGCACGTGCGAGAACGCGTCGGCGATGCGCGCGATCGGCGTGCGCGGACGCAGCATGTCGTTGCCGCCACCGTTGAAGGACAGGTGAGTCGGCCGGAGGGCGAGCGCGCGTTCGAGCTGCTCCTCGACGATCGGCTGCATGAGCTTGCCGCGGATGGCCAGGTTCGCGTACGAGATCGCTGCGCCGCGGGAATCCGCCCAGCCCTGCGCGACGAGGTCCGCCCAGCCGCGGACGCTCCCGTCCGGCAGCTCGTCGCCGACACCCTCCGTGAACGAGTCCCCGATCGCGACGTAGCGGATGTCCTGCGGCATCCCTCCAGCGTAGGACGCGCTCACTCGGCGAGGCTCCGCCCGCGGGACTCGGCGAGCCCCCACGTCGCCGCGGCGGCGACGGCGAAGAACGCGCTGAGGACGACGAAGACCACCGGGACGCCGCCGATCGCCTGGAGCGCGGGGACGGCCGGCGGCGCCAGGATCGACGCGATCCGGCCGATGCCGGCGGCCCAGCCCGCGCCCGTCGCGCGCAGCGACGTCGGATAGGTCTCGGGGGTGACGGCGTACAGGGCGCCCCACGCGCCCAGGTTGAAGAAGGACAGCGCCATCCCGGCTCCGAGGATCATGGCCACCGTCGTGGCCTGGCCGAACACGATCGCCGCCACCGCGGATCCCGCGAGGAACACCGACAGTGTCGCGCGGCGGCCCCACACCTCGATGAGCCAGGCGGCGACCGCGTACCCCGGTACCTGGGCGAGCGTGATGATGAGGGTGAACTCGAAGCTGCGCACGAGACCGAACCCCTGCGAGACGAGGAGCGTCGGGATCCAGATGAACGCGCCGTAGTAGGAGAAGTTCACGCAGAACCACACGGCCCACAGCGCAGCGGTGCGCCGCCGCATCCCTGACGCCCAGAGTCCTCGCAGCCGCATCGCCACGGTCGTGGCCGGAGCGGCCGGCGCCTCGACCGCGTCGACCGCGGCCGGAGCGAGGCGTCCGAACACCGCGGGAGAGGCCTCGAGGCCCGCCACGACCCGTTCGGCGTCCGCCGTCCGCCCGCGGGAGGCGAGCCAGCGCGGCGACTCCGGCAGCCCCCAGCGCACGACGAGCGCGTAGACCGCGGGGATCGCGCCGATCGCGAGCGCCCACCGCCACCCCTCTGCGGCCGTCGGGATCACGAGGTACCCGATGAGCGCGGAGGCCGTCCATCCGACCGCCCAGAACGCCTCGAGCACGACGATGATGCGTCCCCGCATCCGTGCCGGTGCGAACTCGCTCACGTAGGTGCTCGCCACGGGCAGTTCGGCGCCGAGACCCAGGCCGACGACGAAACGCAGCGCGATGAGCGCGACGAGACCGCCCGCGAGCGCACTCGCGCCCGTCGCGATGCCGTAGACGAGGAGCGTCAGCGCGAAGACGGAGCGGCGTCCGATGCGGTCGGCGAGCAGTCCGCCGACGGTGGCGCCGACCGCCATGCCGGCGAAGCCCGCCGAGGCGACCCACGACGTCTGCGAGGTCGATAGCTGCCACTGGTCCACAAGGGCCGCGATCACGAAGGAGATGAGCCCGACATCCATCGCGTCGAGCGCCCAGCCCGTTCCCGATCCGGCGAGGACGCGCAGGTGGGTGCGCGTGAACGGCAGCCGATCGAGACGGGCGGTCAGCGTGCCGGTCGAGGTCGCGGTCATCCCTGCATCGTACGAGGGTCGGGGCCGCGCCCGCGTCACTCGCCGAGCATCTCGCGCACGAGCGGGATGACCTTCGTGCCGTAGAGCTCGACCGAGCGCATGAGCTTGTCGTGGCCGAGGGTGCCGTTGGCGTACTTCAGGTCGAAGCGGCCGGCCCCCAGGGTCCTCACCGTGTCGGCGATCTTCCGCGCGACGGTCTCGGGCGAGCCGGCGTAGATCGACCCCTCGGGTCCGATCTCGTGCTGGAACCGCATCCGGCTGTACGGCGGCCACCCGCGGTCGCGGCCGATCGTGTTGTTCTGCGCCTCGAAGCCCGGGTACGCCTCCTCCCACGCCTGTTCGTCGGTGTCGGCGATGTGACCAGGCGAGTGGATGCCGATGGGCTGCGCCTCGGTGCCGAGCTCGCCGATCGCGCGGTGGTAGAGGTCTACGTACGGGCGGAAGCGCGCGGCCGGGCCGCCGATGATGGCGAGCATGAGGCCGTACCCGTAGCGCGCGGTGCGGACCACCGATTCGGGGGATCCCCCCACGCCGACCCAGGCCCGGATGCCCGCCTCGGTCTTCGGGAAGACGTCCGCCTGCTGCAGTGCGGGGCGGGTCGTCCCCTGCCACGTCACCGGCTTCTCCTGGCGCAGGAGCGAGAACAGCTCGAGCCGCTCCTCGAAGAGCGTCTCGTAGTCCGACAGATCGAAGCCGAAGAGCGGGAAGGACTCGATGAACGACCCGCGCCCGAGGATCACCTCGGCGCGCCCCTCGGAGATCGCTGCGAGCGTCGCGAAGCGCTCGTAGACGCGTACCGGGTCGTCGCTGGAGAGGACGGTCACGGCCGTCCCGACCCGGATCCGTTCGGTGCGCGCGGCGATCGCGGACAGCACGATCTCGGGGCTCGAGACGGCGTACTCGGCGCGGTGGTGCTCCCCGACCCCGATGAAGTCGACCCCCACCTGATCGGCGAGTTCCGCCTGCGCCAGCAGGTTGCGGATCGCCTGCGCGCCCGACACGCGCTCGCCCCGCTCGTCGACGGTGATGTCCCCGAAGGTGTCGAGGCCCAGCTCCACTGCGGTCATGTCCGCCCCTTTCATTCAGCTGAATGAACGATAACGGGGATGCCGGCTATTCCCGGCATCCCCGTTCGTCTGTCTGCGTCGCTCAGCCGTCGCGCAGAGCGGCCCGCAACGTGTCGAGACCGACGCCGCCGAGGCGGAGTGCCCGCATGTGGAACTGCTTGATGTCGAAGTCGGCGCCCCCGCGCTGCGCCGCCTCGTCGCGGATCTGCTCCCAGATACGCTGGCCGACCTTGTACGACGGGGCCTGGCCGGGCCAGCCGAGGTAGCGGTTCACCTCGAAGCGGATGAACTCGTCCGACATGTTGACGTTGCGACGCATGAACTCGAGCGCGTAGTCGGCATCCCACACCCCGGTGCCGTCCAGACGCGGCTTGCCGAGGTGCACGCCGATGTCGAGGACGACACGGGCGGCGCGCATCCGCTGACCGTCGAGCATCCCGAGGCGGTCGGCCGGGTCGTCGAGGTAGCCGAGCTCGGCCATCAGGCGTTCGGCATAGAGCGCCCAGCCCTCGGCGTGGCCGCTCGAGCCCGCCAGGAGTCGGCGCCACGAGTTGAGCTCTGCGCGGTTGTAGACGGCCTGGGCGATCTGCAGGTGATGCCCGGGGACGCCCTCGTGGTACACGGTCGTGAGTTCCCGCCAGGTGTCGAACGAGTCGACGCCCTCGGGGACCGACCACCACATGCGCCCGGGCCGCGAGAAGTCGTCGGTGGGCCCGGTGTAGTAGATACCGCCCTCGTTCGTGGGGGCGATCATGCACTCGAGGCGACGGATCGGCTCGGGGATGTCGAAGTGCGTGCGACCGAGTTCTTCGACGGCGCGGTCGCTCGTCTCCTGCATCCAGGCCTGCAGCGCCTCGGTGCCGTGGAGCTTGCGGCCCTCGTCCTGCTCGAGGAAGGCGACCGCCTCCTCGACGGTGGCGCCGCTCTTGATCTCGTTCGCGATGGCCTCCTGCTCGGCGACCATGCGGGCCAGTTCCTCGACCCCCCACTCGTAGGTCTCGTCGAGGTCGATCGTCGCACCCAGGAAGCTGCGGGAGTGGAGGGCGTAGAGCTCCCGGCCGACGGCGTCGGTCTCGGACGCGACGGGTACCAGCTCGTCGCGCAGGAATGCGGCGAGCTGATCGTAGGCGACCCGCGCGGCGCCGGCGTTGTCGGCGAGGTCGCGGGCCAGCGAGGCGGGGAGGTGCCCTTCGGCGGGCGCGGCCTCACCGACGAAGGACGCGAAGAAGCCCGTGTCGCTCGTGTAGCGCGCGATCTGCGTCACGACCTCCCGGACCTGCCGCTGCGCGGGGACGACACCCTCCGAGATGCCCTGTCGGAGTGTCTCGACGTAACCGGCGAGGGCCCCCGGGATGGCGGCGAGGCGGGTGGCGACGACCGACCAGTCGTCGACCGTGTCGGTCGGCATCAGATCGAACACGGAGCGGATGTCCTGCGACGGCGAGGCGATGACGTTCAGGTCGCGCAGGTGCGACTTCGCCGCGTGGAGGTCGAGGTGGAGCCCCAGCTCGGCCGAGAGGTCCATCTTCGTGACATCGTCGACGTCGTCGACCGCGTCCGCGGCGTCGAGCGCGCGGAGCGTCTCGGCTGCAGCGGCGGCCAGACGCTCGTGCCCGGCGGGCGAGTAGTCGTCCAGTCGGCCGTTGTGCTCCGTGCGCCCGATGTAGGTCGCGAGGCTCGGGGAGAGTTCGGCCAGCGTGTCCACCCAGCGGTCCGCGATCGTGTCGATCGGAGTGGGTGTGCGTTGTGCGTCGGTCATCCTCCGAGCGTAGAGCGTCGCACGCTCCGCGTCAGTGAGCCGCCTCGTCCCAGTCACCGCCCCGGCCGATCTGCACCTCGAGCGGCACCGAGAGGTCGGCCGCGTCGCCCATGCGCGTGCGGACGATCTGCTCCACGGCATCCCACTCCCCCGTGGCCACCTCGACGACGAGTTCGTCGTGGATCTGCAGCAGCACGCGTGAGCCGAGGCCCTGATCGAGGAGGTCCTGGTGGATCTCGACGAGGGCGATCTTCATGATGTCCGCGGCGCTGCCCTGGATGGGAGCGTTGAGCGCGGCCCGCTCGGCGTTCTCGCGGAGCACCCGGTTGGGGCTCGTCAGGTCGGGGAACGGGCGGCGGCGACCGAAGATCGTCTCGGTGTACCCGTCGATGCGGGCCTGCTCGACCGAGGACCGCAGGTAGTCCCGCACGGCGCCGAACCGCGCGAAGTACTCGAGCATGAGCTGCTTCGCCTCGGACTGCTCGATGCGCAGCTGCTTCGACAGGCCGAACGCACTGAGGCCGTAGACGAGCCCGTAGGACATCGCCTTGACCTTGGTCCGCATCGGAGCCGTCACCTCGGCGGGCTCGACGCCGAACACGCGGGCGCCCACGAACCGGTGCAGGTCCTCGCCCGAGTTGAACGCCTCGATGAGGCCGGGGTCGCCGGACAGGTGCGCCATGATGCGCATCTCGATCTGCGAGTAGTCGGCCGTCAGGAGGGTCTCGTACCCCGCCCCGACCTCGAACGCCGCGCGGATCCGGCGCGACTCCTCGTTGCGGATCGGGATGTTCTGCAGGTTCGGATCCGTGCTCGAGAGCCGACCCGTCTGGCTGCCGGTCTGGACGTAGGTCGTGTGGATGCGGCCGTCGTCGGCGATTCCGACCGTCAGCGACTCGATGATCTGGCGCAGCTTCGTGGCCTCGCGGTGCTGCAGCAGCAGGCCGAGGAACGGGTGCGGATTCGTGTCCTGCAGGTCGGCGAGGACCGCGGCATCCGTCGAGTACCCGGTCTTGGTCTTGCGGGTCTTCGGCAGTTCGAGCTGGTCGAACAGCACCTCCTGCAACTGCTTCGGCGAGCCGAGGTTCACTTCGCGCCCGATGATCGCGTACGCGTCCTGCGCGATTGCGTCGGCGCGGGCGGCGAGCTCGCCCGAGAAACCCGACAGCTTGTCGCGCGAGACCGAGACGCCCGCGAGCTCCATGTCGGCCAGGGCGTCGAGGGTCGGGAGCTCGATGTCGGTCAGCACCGCGGAGACGGATGCCGGGAGCTCCGCCCGCTCGGCGGCCGCGACGCGCAGGGCGAACCAGGCGAGCTGACCCGGGGTCGCGCCCTCGGTCTCGGGCACCAGCTGCGACGGGTCGGCCTCGGGGAGCTTCTCGTCCAGGTAGCGGTCGACGAGGTCGGCGAGGTTCTTGTCGGGCAGACTCGGCCGCAGCAGCCACCCGGCGAGGAGGACGTCGAATGCCAGGCCGCCGAGGCGCACACCCGCCCGGCGCAGCGCCTTCACCTGCGGCTTCGCGTCGACCATCACCTTCGGCGCGTCGCCCTGCAGCCACGGGGCGAGCGCCGTGCGGGCGGACTCATCCCACGCGGTCTCGCGCACCGCGTCCGTCGTCGCGACGCCGACGCGGGTCGGGAGCCCGCCGGCGACCGCGACGGTGAGGGCGAGCTCGCCGGTCTGCTCCGCCAGCCACGCTGCGAGGGTCGCGGCATCCGTCTCCTGCGGTTCGGGGGCCGCGACCTCGGGAGCGGGCGGCTCCGCGTCCGCACCGAACGCGTCGAAGACGCGCGGCAGGAGGGTCCGGAACTCCAGGCGGGCGAAGATGTCGCGGACCGCCTGCGTGTCCATCGGCTGGACCGCGAGGTCCTGCGGGGTGAGCTCGAGCTCGACGTCGCGCAGGAGGGCGTTGAGCTGACGGTTGCGGCGGACGTCGTCGAGGTGCTCGCGGAGGTTGCCGCCGACGACCCCCTTGATCTCGTCGGCGCGGTTCAGCAGCTCGTCGAGCGACCCGAACTGCGTGAGCCACTTGACCGCCGTCTTCTCGCCGACCTTCGGGACGCCCGGGAGGTTGTCGCTCGTCTCGCCGACGAGCGCCGCGATGTCGGGGTAGTTCTCGGGCGGCAGGCCGTACTTCTCCACGACGGCGTCCGGGGTGTAGCGCTTCAGCTGCGAGACCCCTTGCACGCTCGGGTAGAGCAGCGTCACGTCGTCGGTGACGAGCTGGATCGTGTCGCGGTCGCCCGAGCAGACGAGCACCTGGAAGCCGCTCTCGACACCCTGGGTCGCGAGCGTCGCCAGGATGTCGTCGGCTTCGACGTCCTCCTTCGTGAGGACCGGCACCCCCATCGCCGCGAGGCAGTCCTGCAGCAGCGGGATCTGCCCCTTGAACTCGGCCGGGGACTCGGACCGGTTCGCCTTGTAGTCCTCGTAGACGCGGCTGCGGAACGACTGCCGCGAGGTGTCGAACGCGACCACGAGGTGCGTGGGACGTTCGGCCTTCACGAGGTTCACGAACATCGACAGGAAGCCGTAGATGCCGTTGGTGTGCTGGCCGTCCTTCGTCGAGAAGTTGTCGACCGGGAGCGCGAAGAACGCCCGGTAGGCCAGCGAGTGGCCGTCGACGACGAGCAGAGTAGGCTGTGCGGAGTCGCTCACCCAGCCAGCCTAGTTCGGGCGTGCGACATCGACTCCCCCGCAGCGGCGCCGGGTCGGCGCCACCCGAAGCCGAGGTCCGAGCCATGTCCGAGAACGCCCCCTCCCCCGACGCCCTCTCCGCCGGCGACGGCCTGAGCTGGGCGAAGGACCGCGGCCTCGGCGCCCTCGCCGAGAAGATGGGGATCGAGCTCGTCGAGTTCACCCTCGAGAAGGCGGTGGCACGGATGCCGGTGGCCGGCAACACCCAGCCGGTCGGTCTCCTGCACGGCGGCGCCTACGTCGTGCTCGGCGAATCGCTCGGATCGATGCACGCCAACCTGCACGCGGGACCGGGGCGCCTCGCCGTCGGCATCGACATCAACGCGACCCACACCCGCTCCGCGACGGAGGGCTGGGTGACGGGCGTGTGCACCCCGCTGCATCTCGGCCGCAGCCTCACGGTGCACGAGATCGTGGTGACCGACGACCGGGGCAGACGGTGTTCGACGGTCCGGATCACCAACATGGTGCGGGACCGGCCGGCATCCTGACCCGGCTCAGCGCGAGACGGCGTATGTGAAGCCGATGTGCGAGTCGACGAAGCCCAGCCGCGTGTAGAACCGGTGCGCCTCGGTGCGCGCCGCATCCGACGTGAGCTGGACGAGGGATGCGCCCACGGCACGCGCCGCGACGTCGGTGACCCACGTCATCATCCCGGCTCCGATCCCGCCCGAGCGCTGCGAGCCGGCGACACGCACGGCCTCGACCATGAGGCGAGTACTCCCCCGCCGCGCCATGCCCGGCACCACGGTCAGCTGCATCGTCCCGACGATGCGACCCTCGCGCTCAACGACGAACAGGTCGTTCCCGTCTGCGGCGAGGATGCGCCGCAGCCCCCGCAGGTAGAGCGGACGAGCGTCGGATGCCGCGACGTCGCCGCGGCCCGCGCTGACGGGGTCATCCGACAGCAGCGCGACGATCGCGTCGAGGTCGCCCTCCTCCGCACCGCGGAGCGTGATCGTGCCGCGAGGGGAGGCGAGGTCGACCGGGAGATCGAACTCGTCGATCACGGCGACCGCGTCAGGACTTCTTGGGCGCGAGCTGCTCGATGATCGCCTTCGCGACGTCCTGCATGGTCAGTCGGCGGTCCATCGACGCCTTCTGAATCCAACGGAAGGCCTCGGGCTCGGACAGGCCCATCTTCTCGTTGAGCAGGCCCTTGGCGCGGTCGACGAGCTTGCGGGTCTCGAAGCGCTCGACCATGTCGGCGACCTCGGCCTCGAGCGTGATGATCTGCTCGTAGCGTGCGAGGGCGATCTCGATGGCCGGCAGGAGGTCGTTCGGGGTGAACGGCTTCACGACGTAGGCGAGGGCGCCCGCCTCGCTCGCCCGCTCGACGAGCTCCTTCTGACTGAAGGCCGTGAGGAGGACCACGGGGGCCACGTGGTTCTTGCTGAGCTTCTCCGCCGCGCTGATCCCGTCGAGGATCGGCATCTTCACGTCCATGATGACGAGGTCGGGACGCAGCTCGGTGGCCAGCTGGACGGCGGTCTCACCGTCGCCCGCCTCGCCGACGACGTCGAAGCCGCTGTCACGCAGGATCTCGACGATGTCGAGGCGGATCAGCGACTCGTCCTCCGCGACGACGACGCGTCGGGGAGCCGGGGCAGCCTGGGGGGCGGTGGAGGGTTCCTGCTCAGTCACCCGTCCATCCTAGGCCAGGGCGACCCGCCATCCTGCGGTATCGTCGTTGAGGCTCGCGCCGGTGTGGCGGAATGGCAGACGCGACCGACTCAAACTCGGTTGCCCGAAAGGGCGTGTGGGTTCGACTCCCACCACCGGCACCACAGCGGAACGGCGCCCCCGCAGGGGCGCCGTTCCGTGTTCTCCGCGTCGTCAGGTGGTCCGACGACGGCCGACGATCAGGCCGTAGATCAGCAGGACGATGAGCGAGCCGCCGATGGCGAGCAGCCACGTCTGAATGCTGAAGAACTCTTCAAGGGGCGCGTTGAACAGCACGCTGCCCAGCCACCCTCCCAAGAGCGCTCCGACGACGCCCAGGATGAGCGTGACGAACCAGCCCCCGCCCTGCTTGCCCGGAAGGATCAGCTTGGCGATGGCGCCGGCGATGAGCCCCAGGATCAGAAAACCGAAGAATCCCATGATGACCTCCTGTGATCGGGTGGTGACTACTTGCCGCCCGACCCTACGCCCGCCGGAATCTCCGGCCGGGGGCCTTCCGCCGTGGCATCCCGAGTGCTAGAAAGCGGGCAGTCCCGAAGGACTGCCCGCTTCCGACGACCGTGAGGCGTCAGCTCTCCGCCTTGTAGATCGGTGCCTTGCCGTGGACGGCGTCGCCGATCTTGTGGATGCGGATGTCGTTGGTCGCCCCGATGATCCCGGGAGGGGAACCGGAGATGACCACGACCTTGTCGCCTTCCTCGAGGAGGCCGCGCGAGAGGAAGTAGTCGTCGACCTGCAGGAACATGAGGTCCGTGTGGGCCACATGCTCGACGAGGGCCGACTGGATGCCCCACGTGATCGCCATCCGGCGACGGATCGCCGGGTCGATCGCGAACGCCAGCATCGGGATGCCGGGGCGCAACCGCGACATGCGGCGGGCGGTGTCTCCCGACTCGGTGAACAGGCAGATGAACTTCGCCTCGACGAACTCCGCGACCTCGTTCGCGGCGAGGGTGATGATGCCTCCCTGCGTCCGCGGCTTGGCCGTCAGCGGCGGGATGCGCTCGAGCCCGTGGGTCTCGGTCGCGTCGATGATGCGCGCCATCGTCTCGACGACGCCGACGGGGTGCTTGCCGACGCTCGTCTCGCCCGAGAGCATGACGGCGTCCGCGCCGTCGAGGACGGCGTTGGCGACGTCGCTCGTCTCGGCGCGGGTGGGGACCGGGTTCTCGATCATCGTCTCGAGCATCTGCGTCGCGACGATGACGGGCTTGGCCATGCGGCGGCAGAGCTCCACCGCGCGCTTCTGCACGATGGGCACCGCCTCCAGCGGGAGCTCGACGCCCAGGTCGCCTCGGGCGACCATGATGCCGTCGAACGCGTCGATGATCTCCTCGAGCGCGTCGACCGCCTGCGGCTTCTCGATCTTGGCGATGACGGGAACCTTGCGGCCTTCCTCCGCCATGATCTCGTGCACGCGCGTCACGTCGGCGGCGTTGCGCACGAACGAGAGGGCGATGATGTCGGCCCCGGCGCGCAGACCCCAGCGGAGGTCGGCCTCGTCCTTCTCGGAGAGGGCCGGGACGTTGACGGCGACACCGGGCAGGTTGATGCCCTTGTTGTTCGACACGTAGCCCGCGACGATGACCTCGGTCGTGACGACGGGGCCCTCGACACCGGTGACCTGGACGCGGACCTTGCCGTCGTCGATCAGGAGGAAGTCGCCCTTCTTCACGTCGTCGGGCAGCCCCTTGAAGGTCGTGCCGACGATCTCCTTCGTGCCCGCGATGTCCTCGGTCGTGATCTTGAAGACGTCGCCCACGGCGAGGAAGTGGGGGCCTTCGGCGAAGCGACCGAGACGGATCTTCGGTCCCTGAAGGTCCACGAGGACGGCGACGGCACGGCCGGCGTCATCCGACGCCTTCCGGACGTTGGCCAGTCGGGCGTCGTGGTCGGCGTAGTCGCCGTGGCTGAGGTTGAAGCGGGTCACGTCCACACCGGCGTCGATGATCGCGCGGACCATCTCATAGCTCTCGGTGGCGGGACCCAGCGTGGCGACGATCTTCGCGCGTCTCACAGAAATAGCTCCGTCGGGTAGTGATTCGGGATCTGGGATCGGTTACAGCCTAGGCGTGCGGGAGACCGATCGCGACGTCGGTCGGACGGACCGGCGCCGGGAGGCTGGTCGATCCCATGAGGTACTCGTCGACAGCCGAAGCGGCCGCGCGTCCCTCCGCGATCGCCCAGACGATGAGGGACTGGCCACGCCCGGCATCCCCCGCCACGAACACGCCCGGGGCGGTCGACTGCCAGTCATCGGCACGCTCGACGTTG
Source organism: Microbacterium sp. ARD31 (assembly GCF_031844425.1). Taxonomy (NCBI): domain Bacteria; kingdom Bacillati; phylum Actinomycetota; class Actinomycetes; order Micrococcales; family Microbacteriaceae; genus Microbacterium; species Microbacterium sp. ARD31. The sequence goes on along the minus strand of NZ_JAUZVE010000001.1, from coordinate 425,705 downwards.
CCGCGTGTGTCGAACACCGTGCCGAGCTGCTCCTCGAGGGCGGTGCGTTCGGGGCCGGTGAAGCCCATCGCGATGAGGACGAGGTCGGCGGGGATCTCGCGCTCGGTCCCGCTCTTGGGGACGCGGCGGCCGTCGACGAACTCGGTCTCGGCCACGCGGAGGGCACGCACCTCGCCCGCCTCGTTGCCGAGGAACTCGACCGTCGAGGCGAGGTAGGAGCGTTCGCCGCCCTCTTCGTGCGCCGAGGCGACCTCGAAGATCGTGGGCATCATGGGCCACGGCTGGTGGTCCGGCCGCGACTCCGGCGGCTGCTTGCCGATCGCGAGGTTCGTGACGCTCAGCGCGCCCTGGCGGTGAGCCGTTCCGATGCAGTCCGCACCGGTGTCGCCACCCCCGATGACGACGACGTGCTTGCCCTCGGCGTGGATCTGGTGGGGAACCTGGTCGCCCGCGACCGCCTTGTTCGACTCCACGAGGTATTCCATCGCGAAGTGCACGCCGTCCAGGTCACGACCGGGGATGGCGAGGTCGCGCGGCACGGTGGCGCCGGTGGCGACGACGACCGCGTCGTAGCGGGCGCGCAGGTCCGCCCACGACAGGTCCTTGCCGATCTCGACGCCGGCGCGGAAGCGGGTGCCTTCGTCGCGCATCTGGCGCAGGCGCGTCTCGAGGTGGCGCTTCTCCATCTTGAAGTCCGGGATGCCGTAGCGCAGCAGACCGCCGATGCGGTCGTCGCGCTCGTACACGGCCACGGTGTGACCGGCACGTGTCAGCTGCTGTGCGGCGGCGAGACCGGCGGGTCCCGATCCGACGACCGCGACCGTCTTGCCGGTGAGGCGTCCGGGGGGCTCCGCCTCGACCCACCCGTTCGCGAACGCCTCATCGATCGTCGAGACCTCGATCTGCTTGATCGTGACGGCCGGCTGGTTGATGCCGAGCACGCAGGCGCTCTCGCAGGGGGCCGGGCACAGTCGACCCGTGAACTCGGGGAAGTTGTTCGTCGCGTGCAGCCGCTCGATCGCCGCGCGGCCCTCGCCGCGCCACGTGAGGTCGTTCCACTCCGGGATGAGGTTGCCGAGCGGGCAGCCCTGGTGGCAGAACGGTACGCCGCAGTCCATGCAGCGGCCGGCCTGACGGCGGAGCACGGCCTGATCGCCCTGCTCGTACACCTCCTTCCAGTCCATGATGCGGACGGGAACGGGCCGGCGCGGCGGCAGCTCGCGCTCGGTGACTTTGAGGAAGCCCTTGGGATCAGCCACCGGTCACCTCCAGGATGCGGGTCCAGACGACGTCGCTGTCGGGGTCGAGCCCCTCGGCGGCCGCCTCCTGGCGGGTTTTCAGAACGGCCGCGTAGTCCCGCGGCAGGACGCGCGTGAAGTTCGCGATCTCGGTGTCGAGGTTCGCGAGCAGTCGCTCGGCGAGGTCCGAGCCGGTCTCCTCGACGTGCCGGGTCAACAGGTCGCGGAGGATCTCGACGTCGCCGGCACCCAGCTCGAGCAGCTCGAGTTCGCCGGTCGCGAGCGCCTCGCGGTTGATGAGCGTCCGGTCGAGCCGGTAGATGTAGGCCGAACCGCCCGACATCCCCGCACCGAGGTTCCGCCCCGTGGGCCCGAGGATGACGGCGAGCCCGCCGGTCATGTACTCGAGTGCGTGGTCGCCCACGCCCTCGACGACCGCGGTCGCGCCGGAGTTGCGGACCAGGAACCGCTCGCCGACCACGCCGCGCAGGAACATCGAGCCCCGCGTCGCGCCGTAGCCGATGACGTTGCCGGCGATGACGTTCTTCGATGCGTCGAAGGTCGCCGCACGCGGCGGCCGGACGACGATCTCGCCGCCGGAGAGTCCCTTGCCGACGTAGTCGTTCGAGTCGCCCTCCAGGCGCAGCGTGATCCCCGACGGGAGGAACGCGCCGAAGGACTGCCCCGCCGACCCGGTCAGGTTGACCTCGATCGTGCCGGAGGGCAGACCGTTCTCGCCGTGCACCTTGGTGACGTGGTGGCCGAGCATCGTGCCGACGGCGCGCTCGGTGTTGCGCACCGGCAGGTCGATCGTCAGGTGGCCGCCGTGCTCGACGACGTCGCGCGCCCGGTCGAGCAGGGCGACGTCGAAGTGCTCTTCGAGCTCGTGCTCCTGCTCCTGCACCCGGCGTCGCGGTGCGTCGTCGGAGAAGGCGGGACCCCGCAGGATGGGCGACAGGTCGAGGCCGTGCGCCTTCCAGTGGTCGACGGCGGGCTGCACGTCGAGGACCTCGGTGTGCCCCACGGCCTCGTCGATCGAGCGGAAGCCGAGCTCGGCGAGGTACTCGCGGACCTCCTGGGCGATGAACTCCATGAAGTTGACGACGTGCTCCGCCTTGCCCGTGAAGCGCTTGCGCAGCTCGGGGTTCTGCGTCGCGACACCCACGGGGCAGGTGTCGAGGTGGCAGACGCGCATCATGATGCACCCCTCCACCACGAGCGCACTCGTCGCGAAACCGAACTCCTCGGCGCCCAGGAGCGCGGCGATGAGCACGTCGCGCCCGGTCTTGAGCTGACCGTCGGCCTGCACGACGACGCGGCCGCGCATGTCGTTGATCATCAGCGTCTGCTGCGTCTCGGCGAGCCCGAGCTCCCACGGGGTGCCCGCGTGCTTGAGGGAGTTGAGCGGGCTCGCGCCCGTCCCCCCGTCGTGACCGGAGACGAGGATGACGTCGGCCAGCGCCTTCGCGGTGCCGGCCGCGACCGCGCCGATGCCCGACTGGCTCACGAGCTTGACGTGCACCCGCGCGGACGGGTTGGCGCGCTTCAGGTCGAAGATGAGCTGCTTGAGGTCTTCGATCGAGTAGATGTCGTGGTGCGGCGGCGGCGAGATCAGGCCGACGCCCGGGGTGCCGCCGCGCGTGCGGGCGATCCACGGGTACACCTTGCCGGGAGGCAGCTGACCGCCCTCGCCGGGCTTGGCGCCCTGGGCGAGCTTGATCTGGATGTCGTCGGCATGCGTGAGGTACATGCTCGTGACACCGAAGCGTCCCGACGCGACCTGCTTGATGGAGCTGCGCCGCTCGGGGTCGAGCAGACGGTCGACGTCCTCGCCGCCTTCACCCGTGTTGGACTTCGCTCCGAGACGGTTCATCGCGATCGCGAGGGTCTCGTGCGCCTCCTTCGAGATCGAGCCGTAGCTCATCGCGCCCGTCGAGAAGCGCTTGACGATCGAGGACACCGGCTCGACCTCGTCGATCGGCACCGCCGGACGCACCCCGGTCTTGAGGCGGAACAGTCCGCGGAGCGTCTTGAGCTCGGCGGCCTGTTCGTCGATCAGGTGGGTGTACTCGCGGAAGATGTCGTACCGACGGGTCCGCGTCGCGTGCTGCAGACGGAAGACCGTGTCGGGGTTGAACAGGTGCGGCGAGCCGTCGCGACGCCACTGGTACTCGCCACCGGTCCACAGCCGCTCGTGCGCACGGGCGGCCTGGTCCGCCGGGTAGGCGAACTCGTGACGGGCCAGGTTCTCGCGCGAGATCTCCTCGATCCCGATGCCGCCGAGCTTCGTCTCCGTGCCGGTGAAGTAGGTGTCGACGAACTCCTGCGACAGGCCGACGGCCTCGAAGACCTGCGCACCCGCGTACGAGGACACCGTCGAGATGCCCATCTTCGACATGATCTTCAGCACGCCCTTGCCGAGCGCGTAGATCAGGTTGCGGACGGCCTTCTCGGGCTCGACACCGGTGATGTAGCCCGCGCGGACGAGGTACTCGACCGTCTCCATCGCGAGGTACGGGTTGACCGCCGACGCGCCGTAGCCGATCAGGGTCGCGACGTGGTGCACCTCGCGGACGTCGCCCGCCTCGACGACGAGACCGACCTTCATGCGGTTCTCGTTGCGGATGAGGTGGTGGTGCACCGACGAGAGCGTCAACAGGGACGGGATCGGAACCAGGTCCGAGGTGGAGTCGCGATCGCTGAGGATGATGAACTCGACGCCGTCGGCGATGGCGGCATCCACTTCGGCGTTGATCTCGTCGAGGCGCGCACGGAGCGAGTCCGCGTCGTCGTCGGCGCGGTAGAGACCGCGGATCGTGATGGAGCGCCGACCGGGGAGGGCGCGGTCGATGTTCTGCAGCTTCGCGAGTTCGTCGTTGTCGATGACCGGGAAGTCGAGCGTGATGACGCGCGTGTGGTCCGGTCCGGATGCCAGGAGGTTCCGCTCGGGACCGAGCCCGAGCCCGAGCGAGGTGACGACCTCTTCGCGGATGGAGTCCAGCGGCGGGTTCGTGACCTGCGCGAACTGCTGCACGAAGTAGTCGAACAGCAGGCGGGGACGCTCGCTGAGGACGGCGATGGGGGTGTCGGAACCCATCGCACCGAGCGGCTCGGCGCCCGTCTGGCCCATCGGCGTCAGGAGGATGCGGACCTCCTCCTCGGTGTAGCCGAAGGTGCGCTGGCGGCGCGTGATCGAGGCGATGGGGTGCACGATGTGCTCGCGCTCGGGGAGGTCTTTGAGGCGCACGCGACCCTCGTCCAACCACTCCTGCCACGGGTGCAGGGTGGCGAGGTCGCGCTTGATCTCCTCGTCCTCCACGATGCGCCCCTGCGCGGTGTCGACGACGAACATGCGTCCGGGCTGCAGACGACCGCGACGCTTGATGCGCTCGGGTTCGAAGTCGAGCACACCGGTCTCACTGCCGATGACGACCAGTCCGTCGGTGGTCTCGGTCCACCGACCCGGACGCAGGCCGTTGCGGTCGAGCGTCGCCCCCACGAGCGAGCCGTCGGTGAAGATGAGGGCGGCCGGGCCGTCCCACTGCTCCATCTGCATCGAGTGGTACTCGTAGAAGGCGCGCAGGTCGGCCGGGATGTCGGCCTGCTTCTCGTAAGCCTCGGGCACCATCATCATGATCGCGTGCGGCAGGCTGCGCCCGGTCAGCGTCAGCAGCTCGAGCACCTCGTCGAACGAGGCCGAGTCGCTCTGGCCCGGGCTGCAGATCGGCAGGAGCGGACGGATGTCGCCGAGCAGCTCGGACTCGAGCTGCGACTGACGCGCCCGCATCCAGTTGCGGTTGCCGTTGACGGTGTTGATCTCACCGTTGTGCGCCAGCATGCGCAGCGGCTGGGCGAGCGGCCACGACGGGAACGTGTTGGTGGAGTACCGCGAGTGGACGACGGCGAGCTCGGTCGCGAACCGCTCGTCCTGCAGGTCCGGGTAGAACGGCTCGAGCTGCAGGGTCGTGACCATGCCCTTGTAGCCGAGGGTGCGGCTCGAGAGCGAGACGAAGTAGGCGTCCAGCTCGTGCTGGGCGCGCTTGCGCAGGCGGTAGGCCCGCCGGTCGAGCGCGATGCCCGACAGCGCCGGCGCGTCGCCGACCGCCGGCCGCGACACGAACAGCTGCTCGAAGGCCGGACGGGCGTGGAACGCCAGCTTGCCGAGGTTCTCGTCGGCCGTCGGCACCACGCGCCAGCCGAGGACGGTGAGGCCCTCGCTCCGCGCGATCGCCTCGATCGCGCTCTTCTGGGCCGCGCGCTCGTCGTGGTCCGTCGGGAGGAACGCGAGACCCGCGGCGTACTCCCCCACGGGCGGCAGGTCGATGTCGACCACCGCGCGCAGGAACGCGTCGGGCATCTGCGTCAGGATGCCGGCGCCGTCACCGGTACCGGCATCCGACCCGATCGCGCCGCGGTGCTCGAGGTTGCGCAGCGCGGTGAGGGCGAGGTCCACGATGTCGTGGCCCGCCTCACCGCGCAGCGTCGCGACCATCGCCAGACCGCAGGCGTCCTTTTCGAACGCCGGGTTGTACATCCCCTGTTTCGCAGGGAACGAACCACCGGCGATGGTCCCGGCCGACCGGGTCGTGGTGTCTTCGTGACGGGAGCTCGAGGGCATGCCTACCGTCCTCACATGGGTGCTCAACCTGGGACGACGTCGGCCCTGCGGTGCTATCGGGTGGTGACTGAGCTTGTGGCCGAGTCGGAGGATTCTTCGGACGCGGGGGGTGCGCTCACGTCGACGAAGTCATCGGTTCCCTGCGAGTGTACCGCGCCCGGAGGCGTCCATTCGCGTCCCGGCTGATACGGCGACGGCTCGAACCCGGGGTGCCGGCGCTTCTGCACGATCATGATGACCAGACCCACGACGACGCCGAGGATCGCGGCCCACACGTTGGTGCGCAGACCGAGGTAGACCTCGCTCGGGTCGATGCGGATGGACTCCCACACGATGCGACCGGCGCAGTACCAGACGAGGTAGAGGCCGAACAGCCGGCCCCACTGCAGACGGAAGCGGCGACCGGCCGCGGCGATGATGATCACACCCATGACGTTCCAGATGACCTCGTAGAGGAAGGTCGGGTGGAAGAGGGTGCCTTCGGGCAGACCCGCCGGCCAGGCCGGGTTCGGGTACCTGATCTCCAGGCCCCACGGCAGGTCGGTGGGCAGGCCGTAGAGCTCCTGGTTGAACCAGTTGCCGAAGCGGCCGAACGCCTGCGCCAGCAGGAGCGCGGGCGCGAGCGCGTCGGCGAAGGTCCAGAAGCGGATGCCGCTCCACTTGCAGCCGAGCCACGCACCCACGGCGCCGCCGATCAGGGCGCCGAAGATGGCGATGCCGCCCTCCCAGATGCGGAAGATCGCCCACAGGTCCTTGTCCTCGCCGAAGTAGAACCCCGGGTGCGTGAGGACGTGGAAGATGCGTGCGCCGATGATGGCCAGCGGCACCGCGAGCAGCGCGATGTCGATGACGACCCACGGCTCCGCGCCGCGCTTGGTCAGACGGCGGTTGGTCCAGAACGTGGCCACCACGATGCCTGCGAGGATGCAGAGGGCGTAGAAGTAAATCGTCAGTGGGCCGAGCTGGAACGAGTTGATCGGCGGGCTGGGGATGCTCGCGACGACGGAGAGGGCTGCAGAAGTCACGACGGCGAGTCTACGCGGTGCCCGGACGCGGACCTGCGCCGCGGGACAGCTCACGGGTCGTCGCGGCGAGGCCGTCCACACCGCCGTCGCGGAGCGCGCGCACGAGCGCGGTGCCCACGATGGCGCCGTCGGCGTAGTCGAGGACACCGTCGACTTGGTCGGCCGTCGAGATGCCGATGCCGACGCAGGCGTTCTCGACGCCGTGCGCGCGCAGGCGATCGACGAGGGCGCGGGCCGCGGCATCCAATTCCGTCCGCTCCCCCGTGATGCCCATCGTCGAGACGGTGTACACGAAACCGGTGGAGTGCTCGGCGATCATCCTGATGCGCTCGTCGGTCGAGGACGGTGCCGCGAGGAAGATGCGATCGAGCCCGGTGCGCTCGGACGCGGCGATCCACTCGGCCGCTGCGTCGGGCGTGATGTCGGGGGTGATGAGTCCCGCACCGCCGGCGGCGGCGAGGTCGTCGGCGAACCGGTCCACGCCGTACTGGAACACGGGATTCCAGTACGTCATGACGACGATCGGCACATCGACGCGTTCGGCGATGGCGCGGACGGCCGTGAACGTGTCGCGGAAGCGGAAGCCCGCCGCGAGGGCGGCCTGCGTGGCCTCCTGGATGACGACGCCGTCCATGACGGGGTCGGAGTAAGGCGGGCCGAGCTCGAGGATGTCCGCGCCGTTGTCGGCCAGGGCCACGGCGGCGTCGATGCTCGTCTGCAGGTCGGGGTATCCGATCGGGAGGTAGCCGACGAACGCGCCCCGACCGGATTCCTTCGCGGCGGCGATCGCGGCGGCGACGCGCGAGGTCACAGCTCGACCCCTTCGCCGCTGCCGTGCTCGGGGTCGGCCGGGATCTCGACGGGCTCCTTGTCGGCGTCGTACAGCTCGAACCAGCGCGCGGCGGTGTCCATGTCCTTGTCGCCGCGGCCGGAGAGGTTGACGGCGAGGATCGCGTCCGGACCGAGCTCGCGGCCGATGCGGAGTGCGCCGGCGAGGGCGTGCGCCGATTCGATCGCGGGGATGATGCCCTCGGTGCGGCTCAGCAGGCGCAGCGCCTCCATGGCCTCGGTGTCGGTCGCGGGGATGTACCGCGCGCGGCCGATGCTCGCGAGCCACGCGTGCTCGGGCCCGACGCCCGGGTAGTCGAGGCCGGCGGAGATCGAGTGCGACTCGGTCGTCTGCCCGTCCTCGTCCTGCAGGACGAAGGTCTTCGCACCGTGGAGGATGCCGGGACGGCCGCGTTCGATGGACGCCGCGTGCTTCGGCGTGTCGACGCCGTCACCGGCAGCTTCCACTCCGTACAGCGCGACGCCTTCGTCGTCGAGGAACGCGTCGAACATGCCTATCGCGTTCGACCCGCCGCCGACGCACGCGATGACGGCGTCGGGGAGGCGGCCGGTCTCGTCGAGGAGCTGCTGACGCGCCTCCTCGCTGATGACCTTCTGGAAGTCGCGCACCATCGCGGGGAACGGGTGCGGGCCCGCGGCGGTGCCGAAGATGTAGTTGGTCGTCTCGACCGAGGCGACCCAGTCCCGGTACGCCTCGTTGATGGCGTCCTTGAGGGTGCGGGAGCCGGTCGTGACCGGCACGACCTCAGCGCCCAGCAGCCGCATCCGAGCGACGTTGAGGGCCTGGCGCTCGGTGTCGACCTCGCCCATGTAGATCGTGCACTCGAAGCCGAACAGCGCGGCGGCGGTCGCGGTGGCGACGCCGTGCTGGCCGGCGCCGGTCTCGGCGATGACCCGCTTCTTGCCGAGCTTCTGCGTGATGAGCGCCTGACCGATCACGTTGTTGATCTTGTGCGACCCGGTGTGGTTGAGGTCCTCGCGCTTGAGGAAGATACGTGCGCCGCCCGCGTGCTCGGCGAACCGTGGCACCTCGGTGAGGGCGGAGGGCCGCCCCGCGTAGACGTTCAGCAAGCGGGCGAACTCGGCCGCGAAGGCGGGGTCGGCCTTCGCGTCCTCGTAGACCGCCGTGAGCTCGTCGATCGCCGCGATCAGCGACTCGGGCATGTATCGCCCGCCGAACTCGCCGAAGAAGGGACCGTTCACTGCGCGAAGACTCATGAGCCTGCCTCCAGGAAGGCGGCGAGCGTCGACACGGGGTCGTTCGTGACGAGCGCTTCGCCGATCAGGACGACGTCGGCGCCGGCGCCGCGGTAATGGGCGACGTCGGCGGGTGAGAGCACGGCGGACTCGGCGATCTTGATCACGCCGTCCGGCAGCTCGGGGGCGAGCCGGCCGAAGAGGTCCCGGTCCAGCTCGAAGGTGGAGAGGTTGCGGGCGTTGACGCCCACCAGGCGCGCGCCGATGTCGCCCGCGCGCGCGACCTCTTCGGCGGAATGGGTTTCGACGAGCGGCGTCATGCCGAGTTCGACCACGAGGTCGTACAGCTCGGCCAGCACGCGCTGCTCGAGACCGGCGACGATGAGGAGGACGAGGTCGGCGCCGGCGGCGCGGGCCTCGAACACCTGGTACGGCGTCGCGATGAAGTCCTTGCGGAGCACCGGGAGGGTGACGGCTGCCCGCACCGACTCGAGGTCGGCGAGCGAACCCTTGAACTTGCGCCCCTCGGTGAGCACCGAGATCGCGGACGCTCCCCCGATCTCGTAGCGACGCGCCTGCAGCGCGGGATCGGGGATGTCAGCGAGATCACCGCGCGACGGGCTCGCGCGCTTGACCTCGGCAATGATCTTGACGCTGTCGGCGGGGGCGAGAGCGGCCAGCGCATCGATGGCGGCAGGCTGCGCGAGCGCGAGCTTCTCCACCACGGCCAGGGGGCGGACGGTCTCCCGCTCCCGTGCATCCTCCACCGCGCCGGCCGTCAGGTCGGCGAGCACGTCAGTGCTGCTTCGAGACGGTCTTGGATCCGCCGACGCCGTAGCCCGCCTTGGTCATGATGTAGCCGACGATGAGGCCGATGACCAGCAGGACGACCGAGAGCCAGACCATGAGCGGCATCTCGAGGAAGAAGAAAACGGTGCCGATCGTCAGGGCGATGAGCATGATGACGACCGTCGTCCATGCCGCCGGGGAGTGTCCGTGGCCGGGGTCCTCGATGCCGCTCATTGTTCTCCTTCGCATGCAGGTTCGGGGCGGCCGGAGCCGCACCACCAGTCTAGCGGGGCGGGCACCCTCCCCTCGCCCCGGACGCGTCAGCTCGTCGGATCCTCACCGCGGGACAGGTCGTCCCAGGAATCGATGCTGTCGCGGGGGCCGGTCCCTGCGGCCCCCGTCGTGCGGTACTTGCGGCCGCCGGCGCTCCACCGGTGGGCGGTCGCGAGGATGAGGACGCCGCCCAGCACGATGAGGACGGATGCCGCGGCCGTCACCCCGGGCCAGGGCGTCGCCGTGATCCCGGACACGATGCCGGAGATACCCTGCGCGCCGCTGAGGCCCGTGGCATCCGTCACCGGCCCTGCGACGGCGTCGATGGGCTGCTCCGCTGCGATGCGGTACGAGCCCCAGCCGAGCCCCGCCCCCAGGCCGATCGCGACGACCGCGAAGACGTAGCGGAGCGCACGCCCGACGATCGTGAGCGCGAGGCCGAGCGCGAGCGCGGCGAGGCTGAGCGGCGCGAGCACCGCCAGCGCGTCGGCGCCGGGGACCGGGACCGCGAGCTGCGAGCCGTCGTTCAAGGTCGCGTTCAGCCAGGTCTGGGTCGACCCGATGATGCCGACCGCGCCGCCGAGGAGGATCGCCAGCACGGCGGACAGCCGCATCCGGCGCGCGGTGGCCTCGGTCACGAGAACTCTCCGATCACGGGGTCGAGGTCGTCGGCGTCGAAGCACGTGCGGTCGCCGGTGTGGCAGGCGGCCCCGACCTGCTCGACGCTCACGAGGAGGGTGTCGCCGTCGCAGTCGAGGCGCACGCCGCGGACGAACTGCGCGTGGCCGGAGGTGTCGCCCTTGCGCCAGTACTCCTGCCGCGACCGGGACCAGAACGTCACGCGACCCTCGGTGAGCGTGCGGCGGAGGGCCTCGGCATCCATCCACCCCAGCATGAGGACCTCGCGCGTGTCGTGCTGCTGCACGATCGCGGGCACGAGGCCGTCGGCGTTGTAGACGACCCGCGCCATGCGTTCGTCGATCGATCCGGTCATCGCCGCACCTCCACACCCGAGGCCGCGAGGGCCTGTTTCACGTCGCCGACGGTCAGCTGGCCGGAGTGGAAGACGGATGCCGCGAGCACCGCGTCGGCGCCGGCCTCGATCGCCGGGGCGAAGTGCGCCGCGTCGCCGGCGCCGCCCGAGGCGATCACGGGCACGGACGAGACCTCGCGCATGAGGGCGACGAGCTCGAGGTCGAAACCGTCCTTCGTACCGTCCGCGTCGATCGAGTTGACGAGGAGCTCGCCCGCACCGCGCTCGATCGCCTCACGCGCCCAGGCGAGCGCGTCGAGGTCGGTCAGGGTGCGGCCGCCGTGGGTCGTGACGGCGAACCCGGAGGCAGTGTGCGGTGCGCGCTTGACGTCGAGCGACAGGACGAGCACCTGCGCGCCGAACCGGTCGGCGATCTCGCCGAGGAGCTCCGGCCGCGCGATGGCCGCCGAGTTCACGCCGACCTTGTCGGCACCGACGCCGAGGAGGCGGGCGACGTCCTCGGCCGAGCGCACGCCGCCGCCGACCGTGAGTGGGATGAAGACCTGCTCGGCGGTGCGCTGCACGACGTCGTAGGTCGTGTCGCGCGCGTCGACGGTCGCGGTGACGTCGAGGAAGGTGATCTCGTCCGCACCCTGCTCGTAGTACCGGCGGGCGAGTTCGACGGGGTCGCCCATCTCGCGCAGGTTCTCGAAGTTGACGCCCTTCACGACCTTGCCGGCGGCCACGTCGAGGCACGGGATGACCCGGCAGACGAGCGACACGTTAGAGCCTCGCGTTGTGGATCGCCGTCACGAGGATCGCGCGGGCGCCGATCTCGTACAGCGCGTCCATGACCTGGTTCACGGTCTTGCGCGGGCTCATGACGCGCACGGCCACCCACTCCGGGTCGCGCAGCGGCGAGATCGTCGGGGACTCGATGCCCGGGGTCAGCGCGACCGCCTGGTCGACGAGGTGCGCCGGCAGGTCGTAGTCGATGAGCACGTAGCGGCGGGCGACCATCACGCCGCGCAGGCGCCGCAGCAGCGTCTCGGTGCCGGGCGCCTCGGTCGGGGCGCCGATGAGGACCGCCTCGGACTCGAGCAGAACGGGGCCGAAGATCTCGAGCCCGGCCTGGCGGAGCGTCGTCCCCGTCGAGACGACGTCGGCGACGGCATCCGCCACCCCCAGCTGCACGGCGGACTCGACCGCTCCGTCGAGGGGCACGAGGTCCACAGCCACGCCGTGCTCGTCGAGGTAGCCGTCGACGAGGCCCGGGTAGGCCGTCGCGACACGCAGACCGTCGAGGTCGGAGAGCTCGGTGAAGCGTCCTGGAGGACCGGCGAATCGGAACGTCGAGCCGCCGAAGCCGAGCTGCTCGATCTCGCGGGCCCCCGGCATCCGGGCGTCCAGCAGCAGGTCGCGGCCGGTGATCCCGACGTCGAGCGCGCCGGAACCGACGTAGGTCGCGATGTCCTTCGGACGGAGGTAGAAGAACTCGACGTCGTTGACGGGGTCGATGACGTGGAGGTCCTTGGGGTCACGTCGGCCGGTGTACCCGGCTTCGGCGAGCATCCCCGCCGTGGTCTCGGCGAGCATGCCCTTGTTGGGGACGGCGATGCGCAGCATGGAACGTCTTTCGGTGTGAGGTATGCGGACGGCGGGAAGGACCGATCAGAGATGTCGGTACACGTCCTCGAGCGTCAGCCCCTTCGCGAGCATCAGCACCTGCAGGTGGTACAGCAGCTGCGAGATCTCCTCGGCCGTCTCGGCGTCGGACTGGTATTCGGCGGCCATCCAGACCTCGGCCGCCTCTTCGACGATCTTCTTGCCGATCGCGTGGACGCCCCGGTCGAGCTGCGCGACGGTTCCGGATCCCTCGGGACGGGTCTGCGCCGTCTCGGTCAGCTCGGAGAACAGTCCGTCGAAGGTCTTCACACCATCCAGGGTACCGGCACGGCGCCGCGGTCCGGTTCCCGTGACGAGGCCGTCAGTGCCGGTGAGCGGATGCCGCGGCCGACCGGAGGGCGCGGATCGCCGCGCCGGGGTCCTCGGCGCCGAACACCGCGGAGCCCGCCACGAACGTGTCGGCCCCGGCCTCCGCCGCCTGCGCGATGGTCGACTCGCCGATACCGCCGTCGACCTGCAACCAGACCTGCGACCCGCGCTGGCGCGCCTCGTCGGCCAGGCGACGGAGCTTCGGCATCTGGTCGGCCATGAAGCTCTGCCCGCCGAAGCCGGGCTCGACGGTCATCACGAGGATCTGGTCGAACTCGTCGAGCACGTCGAAGAGCTGCTCCACGGGGGTCGCCGGCTTCACGGCGACACCGGCGCGCGCCCCGATGTCACGCAGGCGCCGCGCGAGCGCGACGGGTTCGGCGGCCGCTTCGAGGTGGAAGGTGACGGATGCCGCGCCGATCTCGGCGTAGCCCGGCGCCCACCGGTCGGCGTCGCTGATCATGAGGTGCACGTCGAGCGGCACCGGACTGGTCGCCTGGATGCGCGCGACCATCTGCGGGCCGAACGTCAGGTTGGGGACGAAGTGGTTGTCCATCACATCGACGTGGACGAAGTCCGCCGACGCGATGCGGGCGAGCTCGGCCTGCATGTTCACGAAGTCGGCGGCGAGGATGCTGGGGTTGATGCGTACGTCGGAATGGGCCACGTCAGCCATTATCCCGGCGCCCCGTCGTCTTTCCTGCAGGGTCACGAACGGCGCAGGAGCCAGATCGACATGGCGTCGGTCGCGTGACGGTGCGGCCACAGCTGCGCGCGACCGGAACCGTCGGCCGGTGCGGCGAGATCGATGTCGCCGCCGGAGATCTCACGGAGCACCGCGCGGGCGTCGAGCTGGGTGATCTCGGCGCCGAAACGACGCTCGACCTCGGCCACCACACCCGCCGTCTCGGCCAGGTGCGGGGAGCACGTGACGTAGGCGACGACCCCGCCGGGAGCGAGCGCATCGACCGCCGCGGTGAGGAGCTCGGTCTGCAACTGCGTGAGCTCGGGGACGTCGGCGGGGGCCTTGCGCCACCGCGCCTCGGGGCGCCGACGGAGGGCACCGAGTCCGGTGCACGGCGCGTCGACGAGGATGCGATCGTAGACGCCCCGCCCGGCACGCGAGCGGCCGTCCTCCTCCGACACCGGCACCTCGAGCGGGACCGCGGCGACCGACTGGCGCACCAGTCGCGCGCGTGCCGGGGAGAGCTCGTTCGCCTCGAGCCGGGCGTCGTGCGTGACCGCCTCGGCCGCGAGGACCGCCGTCTTGCCGCCCGGAGCGGCGCACAGGTCGAGCCAGCGCTCGCCCTTGCGGACGGGCAGCGCACGGGACAACGCGAGGGCGGCGAGCTGGGACCCCTCGTCCTGGACGCGCACAGCGCCGCCCGAGGCGCGCACGATGCGATCGGGGTCACCGCCGGCGAGCCGGAAGCCCAGCGGCGAGAACGGCGTGCGATCGGCGTCCGCCGGGATCTCGCCCACGCCCGGGAGGGCCGACAGCGTCACCGTGGGCGCGGCGTTGTCCGCCGCCAGCAGGTCGAGCAGCTCCGCCTCACGCCCCTCCGCGGCGAGGGCGCGCCGGAAGGCGCGGATGATCCAGACGGGATGGGCGTAGCGCACCGACAGCCGCTCGTCGTCGGAGCGGGCAGCATCCTCGATGCGCGACAGCCACTCCTCCTCGTCCCGCTCGGACACGCGGCGCAGGACGGCGTTCGCGAAACCCGTCGCACGACGTCCGGCGACGCGCCCCACGAGGTCGACCGTCTCGTGGACCGCGGCGTGCGCGGGGACGCGCGTCGCCAGCAGCTGATGCGCCCCCAGCCGCAGCGCGTCCAGGACGGCGGGGTCGATGCCCGAGACCGGGCGTGCCGCGGCGATCTCGATGATCGCGTCGTAGGTGCCCACCCGGCGGAGCGTGCCGTAGGTGAGTTCGGTGGCGAGGGCGGCATCCGCCGTCGACAGACGGGCACGCTCGAGTTCTCGCGGGAGCAGGAGGTTGGCGTAGGCGTCCTCCGCGCCGACCGCGTGGATGACGGTGTACGCGACGTCACGCGCGGTCACGAGGACTCCCCCGGCAGGTCGGCGCGCGGATCGTCGGACCGGAGGCCACGCCACCAGTCCGCGGCGGGCATGGCGCCCTTGCCGGCCGGCTGCACGGTGCGCAGGAGCAGCGTCCCCTCCCCCGTCCCCACGAGCACGTCCCGGCCGACGAGAGCGAGCCGGCCGACCTCGAGGTCGATGTCGGGACCGCGCAGGGCGGCATGGACCTTCACGCGGGCGCCGCCGACGGAGAGGTGCGCGCCGGGTTCGGGGGTCGTCCCGCGGAAGCGGTCGACGACCCGGTCGGCGGGCTGCGTCAGGTCGAGCGCACCGTCCACCTGCGTGAGCTTGGGCGCGAGCGTCGGCTCCCCCTGCTGCGGGATCGGGGCGGCGGTGCCGTCATCGATCGCGTCGACGACGCCGGACACCAGCTGAGCACCCGAGACCGCCAGGTCGGCGAGCACGTCACCTGCGGTCGCCCCGCGCGGGACGTCGTAGCGCATCTCGTCGTACACGTCGCCCGCATCCAGGGCCGGGACGAGCTGGAACACGGCGGCGCCCGTCACCCGGTCGCCCGCGATGAGCGCGTGCTGCACCGGCGCGGCGCCGCGCCACTTGGGCAGCAGCGAGAAGTGCAGGTTGATCCATCCGTGCCGGGGCGTCGAGAGCAGGGGCTCCCGCACGAGACCGCCGTACGCGACGATGACACCGAGGTCCGCGCCGAGGGCGGCGATCTCGGCGGTCGCCGCTTCGTCGAGCCGGTCGGCCTTGACGACGGTCAGTCCGAGCTCCTCGGCCGCCACCGCGACCGGGGACGGCGTCAGCACGCGCTTGCGTCCGACGGGGGCGTCGCGACGGGTGACGACGCCGACGATCTCGTGGGACGAAGCCGCGAGGGCACGGAGCGAGGGGACGGCCGGTTCGGGGGTTCCGGCGAAAACGACGCGCATTCAGGTCCTCACAGGTCGAGCTCGGGCACATCGAGCCGAACCCTGAGTGTAGTCCGCGGCCCCGGACCCCGCCGTCGACCGCGGACGGCGTCGGCGACGACCGAGGCCCGCAGCTGCTCGGCCACCGCCCGCCCGTGCGCGTAGTCGACCCGCACCAGCGCACGCGCGCCGTCGTCGGTCGGCACCGGCCCCAGCACGCTGAGGGGACCCAGGCCCGGAACCGCCTCGCGCAGCTCGGCGAGGGCGCGGTCGACGGATGCCGCGGCCCCCTCGACGGCGGCGACCCGGACCGTCGGCGGCATGAGCAGCGGCGCCCGATCGGACAGTTCCGCGCGGGCGTAGGCCGCGTGCGTCCAGGTCGCGAGCGCACGCGCGACCGGACCGGTGACCCCGACGAGGTGGACCGGCGCGCCGGGCGCCGCGAGGGCGGCGGCGTTCGACCACCACCGGAGGCACGACTCGCCGATGCGCAGCTGCTCGGCCATGAGCATCTTGTCGCCATCCAGGAGGATCACCGCGCGGTACCCGCCCTCCGCAGGCGGCTCCGCGCCCCGCGTCGCGATGACGAGGGCGGGACGGGCGTCGACGGACACGACGGGGTGATCGCCGTCGGCGACGACGACCCGGATGCCGGGGAACGCCCGCCCGAGCTCGTCGGCGGTGCGCTCGCTGCCCGACGACGCCATCCGGAACCGCGTCCCCTGGCAGTTCGCGCAGGTCCAGTTCGGCGCCGACCGACCGCACCAGCCGCAGTCCGGGGTGGCTCCCGGTCGGCGCGCGCGGAGCGGCCCCGCGCAGTGCCGACACCGCGCCGGGTGACGGCACTCGGCGCACACGAGCACGGGCGAGTACCCCGGACGGGCGACCTGCACGAGCACCGGACCGTGCTGCAGGGCTTCGCGCGCGGCGGCGAAGGCCGCGGACGGCACGCGGGCGCCCCGGTACTCGGCCTCGTGCGTGGCCGACAGGACGACCCGCGGGCTGACGCGGCGCTGCGCGGGCACCTCGCGCACCCAGCCGAGCTGGACGAGGCGTTCGACGTCCGTCGTCCGGGTGTGACCGGCGAAGACGAGGGCGGAATGCTCCTCCTCCTGCCGCACGAGCGCCGCATCGCGGGCGTGGACCCCGGGACTCAGCGGCTCGGCGAGCAGCGGGTCGCCGTCGTCCCACAGGAGGACCGCACCGACGTCGTGGGCCGGGGCGTAGACGCTCGATCGGTTGCCCACCACGACGCAGGGCGCAGGGCTCAGCATGCGGAGGTAGGTCGCGAAGCGCTCCGGACCCGACCGCCGGGCGTCGTCGCGGACGACGGCGTCCGCCGGCACGAGCGCCGCGAGCGCCTCCAGGACCTGCGACTGGTCGCGGTGGTCCGGCACGACGATGAGCGCGCTCCGGCCGCCGTCCAGGACGAGGGTCGCGAGCGACGCGAGCAGATCCGCCCACGCGCCGCGCAGCTGCCCGGGCGAGGGATGCGGGGGCGCATCCACCGCGAGCCGCTCCCCCGCGAGCACCGCGTCGGCGAGCCCGGGGTACGCCGATGCCACCGCGCGTGCGCGGGTCGCGGCATCCGGGTCCACCGTCGGCGCCGCGGGGGGCTCGGCTGCGACCCACGCCTTCTCGGCGCGCACCATCCGCTTGGGGACAGCCAGACGCAGGATGTCGCTCGCCGAGCCGGCGGCGCGGTCCGCCACGCGTCGGGCGAGCCGGTAGAGCCCGTCGGGGAGGATCGGGACGAGGGAGACGACCGCGGCAACCTCGGACAGCGGTCTCCCGCCCGGCTCGACCTCGGCGCGCTCGATGACCCAGGCCTCGACCACGCGTCCGGCGCTCCGAAGCGGCACCTTCACACGCACGCCCGGGCGGACGTCCTCCCGGAGGGCGCTCGGGACGGCGTAGTCGAAGAGCCGATCGAGCTGCGGCAGCGGCGAGTCGATGAGGACTCGCGCGACGTCGATCACGGGGTCAGAGACCGGCGGCGGCCCGCAACGCGTCGACGCGGTCGGTGCGCTCCCAGGTGAACTCGGGGAGTTCGCGCCCGAAGTGGCCGTACGCGGCGGTCTGCGCGTAGATGGGACGCAGCAGGTCGAGGTCGTCGATGATCGCCTGCGGACGCAGGTCGAACACGTCGCGGATCGCGGCCGTGATCGCCTCGTCGGAGACGTGACCGGTGCCGAACGTCTCGACGTAGAGCCCGACCGGCGCGGCGCGGCCGATGGCGTACGCCACCTGCACCTCGAGACGATCGGCCAGACCCGCCGCGACCGCGTTCTTGGCGACCCAGCGCATCGCGTACGCCGCCGAACGGTCGACCTTGGACGGGTCCTTGCCGCTGAACGCCCCGCCGCCGTGTCGGGCGGCGCCGCCGTAGGTGTCGATGATGATCTTGCGTCCCGTCAGGCCCGCATCGCCCTTCGGACCGCCGACGACGAAGGGGCCGGCCGGGTTGATGACGTACCGGACGTCCGAGACGTCGAGCCCCGTCTGGGCGAGGACGGGGTCGATGACCTCGGCCTGGACCGCCGCGCGGAGCGCCGGCAGCGAGATGTCGGGGTTGTGCTGCGTCGACAGCACCACGGTGTCGACGGTGCGCGGCGTCGTGCCGTCGTACCCGAGGGTCACCTGCGTCTTGCCGTCGGGACGGAGGAAGGGCAGGGCGCCGCTGCGGCGGGCGTCGGTCAGCCGTTCCGCGAGGCGGTGCGCCGTCCAGATCGCGGTCGGCATGTACTGGGGCGTCTCGTTCGTGGCGTAGCCGAACATGATGCCCTGATCGCCCGCCCCGAGCGCGTCGACGGGGTCCACCGAACCGCCTTCGCGGTGCTCGAGCGCGTTGTCGACACCCGCGGCGATGTCGCCGGACTGCTCGCCGATCGAGACCGTCACGCCGCAGGAGTCGCCGTCGAAGCCGGTCTCGGACGAGGTGTAGCCGATGCGATTCACGACACGACGAACGATCCCGGGGATGTCGACGTAGCCGTCGGTGCGCACCTCGCCCGCGACATGGACGAGCCCCGTGGTGACGAGGGTCTCGACGGCGACGCGGCTGCCGGGGTCGACCTCGAGCAGGGCGTCGAGGATGCTGTCGGAGATCTGGTCGCAGATCTTGTCGGGGTGACCTTCGGTCACGGACTCCGACGTGAACAGGCGCAGCGCGGTCATCGGTCCTCCAGAGGGCGGATCGGGGGTGTGGAAACCATCATGCCCGCGGTCCCCGACATGGGGGATTCGCGGGCATGAGGATGACGCCGTGTGGCGCCCGGGTCATGACGTCGAGGTCACTCGGCCGCGCGCAGGCGCAGCTTGTCCTCGTGGATCTCGTGGAGGGCGATCGTAAGGGGCTTGTCCTCGACGTTCGAGTCGACGAGGGGGCCCACGTTGTCGAAGAGGTTGCCCTCGTGGAGGTCCGAGTAGTAGTCGTTGATCTGACGCGCACGCTTGGATGCGTAGATCACGAGCTGGTACTTCGAGTCGACCTTGTCGAGCAGTGCGTCGATGGGCGGGTCGATGATGCCCTGGTCACGGTTGGCCATGGTGGTCCTCCAGGATCGGTGAGGCGAGAAGACTGCACGGACGCGCGTGTGCGCGGCGCGGCATCCCGCCAGTCTACAGGGCGCGCGGTGGTTCCGCCGCGCGGGCGGTCACCGGCTGAGCAGCTGCCGCTTCGAGCTCAGCACCCCGGTGTCGAACCCGGCGAGGTGGAGCCCGCCGTGGAAGCGCGCGTGCTCGATCTTGACGCAGCGGTCCATGACGACCGACAGTCCCGCGTCGGCGGCGATCTTCGCGGCTCCCTCGTGCCACGAGCCGAGCTGCAGCCAGAGGGTCGAGGCGCCGGCATCCACCGCCTCCTGGGCGACGCCCGGCAGGTCGTCGTGCTTTCGGAACACGTCGACGATGTCGGGGGCGACGGGGAGGTCGGCGAGCGAGGCGTACGCGGGCTGCCCGAGGATCTCAGTGGCGCGCGGGTTGACGTAGTACACGTCGTACGGCGAACTCCCCCGCAGGTAAGTCGCGACGAAGTAGCTCGCCCGCGCCGGGTTGTCGGAGGCGCCGACGATGGCGATCGTCTTCGCGCGGCGGAGGATCTCGAACCGCTCCTGCGCTCCGGCCGACGGCCACGTGCGGGGGGCGGAGTGGTGCCCGGCGGGCGTGGGCAGGGCGCACGCATTCGTGTCGCTCATCGGCTGACTCCTGTGGCTCGGGTGAGGGCCTGATCGAGGTCCCAGATGATGTCCTCGGGGTCTTCGAGACCGACCGAGATGCGGATGAGGTCGGCGGGGACGCCGGCGGCGACGAGCTGTTCGGCGCTCAGCTGCTGGTGCGTCGTCGAGGCGGGGTGGATGACGAGGGTCCGCGCGTCGCCGATGTTGGCCAGGTGGGAGGCGAGCTGCAGCGCGTCGATGACGGCCTCCCCTGCGCGGCGTCCCGCGGCCACCCGCTCCGCCTCGGTCGACCTGTCGTCGCCCGCCTTCACGCCGAACGCGAAGACCGACCCCGGTCCGAGCGGCAGGTACTTCTGCGCCCGTGCATGGTGCGGATGACCGGGAAGCCCCGCCCACGTCACGAACGAGACGCGGGGGTCGGAGTCCAGCCACTCGGCGACGATGCGCGCATTCGCGAGATGCGCGTCGATGCGCTGCGGCAAGGTCTCGACGCCCTGCAGCAGCAGGAACGCGGAGTGCGGGCTGAGCGCCGCACCGATGTCGCGGAGCTGCTCGGTGCGGAGCTTGGTGAGGAAGCCGTACTCGCCGAAGTTGTCCCACCAGCGGATGCCGCCGTAGGAGGCCACCGGCTCGGTCATCTGCGGGAACTTCCCGTTGCCCCAGTCGAACGTCCCCTTCTCGACGACCACGCCGCCGAGGGTGGTGCCGTGCCCGCCGAGGAACTTGGTGACCGAATGGATGACGATGTCCGCGCCGTGCTCGAGCGGCCGGGCGAGGTAGGGGGTCGCGAGGGTCGAGTCGACGACGAGCGGGATGCCGGCCGCGTGAGCGACCTCGGCGAGCCCCTCGATGTCGGCGATCTCGCCCGACGGGTTGCCGATCGTCTCGACGTAGAGGACCTTCGTCTCGGGCCGGATCGCCGCGGCGTAGTCGGCCGGATCGCTCGAGGCGACGAACGTGGTGTCGACGCCGAAGCGGCGGAGCGTCACGTCGAGCTGCGTGACGGTGCCGCCGTAGAGCTGCGCCGACGCGACGACGTGGTCGCCGACGCCGACCAGGGCGGCGAACGTGATGAACTCCGCACTCATCCCCGACGCCGTCGCGACCGCGCCGATCCCACCCTCGAGCGATGCGAGGCGCTCCTCGAGCGCGGCGACGGTGGGGTTGCCGATGCGGGAGTAGATGTTGCCGTACTTCTGCAGCGCGAACAGGTTCGCGGCATCCGTCGCGTCGTCGAAGACGAACGAGGAGGTCTGGTAGATCGGCACGGCGCGGGCGCCGGTGGCGGCATCCGGGGTCCCTCCAGCGTGAAGGGCGCGGGTGCGGAAGCCGAAGCGGTGTTCGTCGGTCATGTCTTCTCTCTCGGGATGCCGCGTGTCAGGCCGCGGCGAGGGCGGCGGCGATCTCTGCGACGGCGTCGGGGTTCTGCAGCGACGTGGTGTCGCCGAGCGGCGCGGGCTCGCGGCCGGCACGGCGGTCCTGCTCCGCCTGCCACAGCTGGGCGAGCAGGCGGCGGAGGATCTTGCCGGAACGGGTCTTCGGCAGGTCCGGGACGACGAGCACATGGCGGGGCTTGGCGACCGGCCCGATCTCACGCGCGACGTGCGCGCGGAGGTCGGCGGCATCCGGCTCCCCCGCCCCGGACGGGACGACGAAGGCCGCGACCGCGTGGCCGGTCACGGGATCGGCGACACCCGTCGTGCCCGCCTCGCCCACCGTCTCGTGCGCCACGAGCACCGATTCGATCTCGATCGTCGACAGACGGTGACCGGAGACGTTCACGACGTCGTCGAGTCGTCCGAGGATGCGGATGTGGCCGTCGGCGTCGCGGGTCGCGCCGTCGCCGGCGACGTAGTAGCCGCCGTACTCCCCGTGCCCGGCGTAGGCCGACCAGTACGCGTCGCGGTAGCGGTCCGGGTCACCCCACACGGTCCGCGCCATGCCCGGCCAGGGGCGGCGCACGACGAGCGTTCCCGAGCGTCCCGGCGGGACCTCGCGGCCTTCGGCGTCCACGACGGCCGCGTCGATCCCCGGCAGCGGGACGGTCGCGGAGCCGGGCTTCAGGGTCGTGACGCCGGGCAGCGGGGCGATCATCGCCGCACCGGTCTCGGACTGCCACCACGTGTCGACGACGGGCACCTCGTCGCGGCCGAACGTGCGACGGAACCACACCCACGCGGCGGGGTTGATCGCCTCGCCCACGGTGCCGAGCAGGCGGATGCGAGACAGGTCATGACCGGCCGGGAGCGCGTCGCCGAACCAGGTCATGAAGGTGCGGATGAGGGTGGGAGCCGTGTAGTAGACGGTCACCCCGTAGCGCTCGATGATCTCCAGATGACGCTCGCGGTGCGGCGTATCGGGCGTCCCCTCGTAGATGACCTGCGTGAGACCATTCGAGAGCGGCCCGTAGATCTCGTAGGTGTGCGCGGTGACCCAGGCGAGGTCGGCGGTGCACCAGTGCACGTCGTCGGGCTTCGCGTCGAAGTGGGCCCAGTGCGCCCAGCTCGCGTGCGTGAGGTACCCGCCCGAGGTGTGCACGAGGCCCTTCGGCCTGCCCGTCGTGCCGGAGGTGTAGATGATGAAGAGCGGATGCTCCGCCTCGAACGCCGGCGCCGCGTGGACGGGCGCCGCCGTGTCGACCACCTCGTGCCACCAGACGTCGCGACCCGGGGTCCACGCGACCTCGTCGCCGGTGCGCCGGACGACCAGCACGTGCTCGAGGGCCGGCAGTCCCGCAGCCGCGGTGTCGGCGGCGGACTTCACCTCGACCGCTCCCCCGCGGCGGAACTGCCCGTCGCTCGTGACGAGCAGCTTCGCGCCGGTGTCTTCGAGGCGGAACCGCAGCGCCTCGGCCGAGAACCCGCCGAACACGAGCGAATGCACGGCGCCGATCCGTGCGCACGCGAGGGTGATCACGACCGTCTCGACGAGGACCGGCAGGTAGACGACGACGCGATCGCCCGGACGGATGCCGAGGGCGGTGAGCGCGTTCGCCGCCTGCGACACCCGACGCTGCAGGTCCGCGTACGTGACGGCGGTGCGGTCGCCGGGCTCGCCTTCGAAGTAGAGAGCGACCTTCTCACCTCGCCCGGCGGCGACGTGGCGGTCGACGCAGTTCACGGCGACGTTCAGGGTGCCCCCGTCGAACCAGCGGGCGACCGGGACGGCCAGTGTGCCGTCGTCGGAGCGGGCGGGGGGCTGCCAGTCGAGCGCGGTGTGCCAGGGGGTCGTCCAATCCAGGCGCCGCGCGGCACGCTCCCAGAAGGCCAGGGGATCCGCGGCAGCCTCCCCGTACGCATCGGCGGTCACGTTGGCCTGCGCGGCGAACGTGGGCGGCGCCGGGTAGGCGCGGGTCTCGACGAGGCGCAGCTCGTCGTCTGCGGTCGTCGAAGTCATGACCACTTCCGCAGGACACGGCGCTGGAGCAGGGTGACGAGCGCGTTCGAGAGCACCCCGAGGCCCGCCAGGATCACGATCGCCAGGAAGATGCGGTCGACGCGTCCCGTGCTCTGCGAATCGGTAAGCAAGTATCCGAGACCCATCGAGGCGGAGATGAGCTCCGCGGCGACGAGGAACAACCACGCCTGCGCGAGCGCCAGGCGCAGACCCGAGACGAGGGAGGGGACGGTCGCCGGCAGCTGGACGGTGCGGAACAGCTCCCACCCGCGGAGACCGAACGAGCGCGCCATCTCGACGAGGTGCGGATCGACATGGCGGAGGGCGCCCGCGACGGTCGTGAAGACCGGGAAGAACGCGCCGATCGCCACCAGCGTCACCTTCGGCTCCTCGCCGATGCCCATCCACAACAGCAGGAGCGGCACCAACGCCAGCGACGGGATCGCGCGGAAACCCGCGAGGATCGGGCTGAGCAGGACGTCCCCGGAACGGGTCAGCCCGACGACCGCGGCGACGGCGAGGCCCACGACGGACCCGACCGCGAAGCCGAGGACGACGCGCTGCACCGAGATCGCGATGTGGCGCCACAAGGTGCCGTCTTGGGCGAGCCCCATCGCCGCGTTCAGGACGTCGACCGGCGCGGGCAGGCGATAGGTCGGGATCACCCCGAACGCCGTCACCGCCTGCCACAAGGCGAGGAGGGCGACGGGGACGACGAGTCCGCCCACGACGCGGACGCTCGTGCGGGACCAGAACGGCCGCACCGCCGCCGCGCCCGAGGGCGCCGCGGCGGTGGTGGTCGCCTCTGCGGAGGCCGTCACGATCAGCCTGCGGCCTTCTCGGCGAACGTCGGCTCGATGATCGTGTCGAGCGCCGTGTCCACGGCATCCTGCCCACCGGTCACCGCGTCGGAGTCGACGAGCACCGGAGCGATCTTCTCGAGGACCGCCAGCTGGGCGTCGCCGGGGATGGCGCTGACGTCGAGGTTCGAGCGCTCGGAGATGACGGTGGTCGCGACGGCGGGGTCGATCCCGGCGACCTCGGCGAGGAGCGCCGCGGTCTCGTCGGGGTTCGCCAGAGCCCACTCGCGGGCTTCCTCGTATGCGTTGACGACGACCTGCGCGACATCGGCGTGGTCGGTGAGGAACTCCTCGGTCGCGTTGAGGAAGCCGTACGAGTTGAAGTCGACGTTCCGGTAGATCAGCTTGTCGCCCGACTCGACCTCGGCGGCCGCCATGATCGGGTCGAGACCGGCCCACGCGTCGACCGATCCGCCGTCGAGGGCCGAGCGGCCGTCGGCGTGCTGCAGGTTCTGCACCTCGACGTCCGAGACGCCGAGTCCGGCCGTCTCGAGCGCCTGCAGCAGGAAGAAGTACGGGTCGGTGCCGCTGGTCGCCGCGACCTTCTTGCCCTTCAAGTCGGCGACCGAGGTGATGTCGCTGTCGGGGCCGACGACGATCGCCGACCACTCGGGCTGCGAGTAGACATCGATGACCTTGATCGGCGAGCCGTTGGCGCGGGCCAGCAGCGCGGCGGAGCCGGCCGTGGAGCCGACGTCGAGCGAACCGGCGCGCAGCAGCTCGTTGGCCTTGTTCGACCCGGCGGACTGCGTCCACTCGACGTCGACGTCGTCGCCGAGCGCCTTCTCGATGAGGCCCTGGTCCTTCACGACGAGGCTCAGCGGGTTGTAGGTCGCGAAGTCGATCGACAGCGTGTCGGTGGACCACTCCCCCGTGCTCTCGGAGGTGGAGGCGGCGTTCTCGCCGGCGAGGCACCCCGTGGCCATGAGCATCACCGCTCCCGCCACGACGATCGTGGGGGCGGTGCGGCGGATGACGGTGCTCATCGGGTCTCCTGAGGGGTCGAGCGGTGGGTGTCGACGCCGAGTCCGTCGAGGAGCTCGGCGCGGAGGTCCGTGAAGCCGCGATCGGCGCGGTCACGGGGGCGGATGCCGGGGACCTCGATCACGCGTGCGATCGAGGATTCCGGGGATCCGGCGTCGATCGCACGCAGCTGCAGCACGCGGTCGGCGAGGTAGAGGGCTTCCTCGACGTCGTGCGTCACGAGGACGACGGTCGTCGGTTCGGCGGAGTGGATGTCGAGGAGGAGGTCCTGCATCCGCAGCCGCGTGAGCGCGTCGAGGGCGCCGAACGGCTCGTCGAGCAGCAGCACCTCGGGTCCGCGGGCGAGGGCGCGCGCGAGGGATGCGCGCTGCGCCATCCCCCCGGAGACCTCGCTCGGGCGACGCGTCGCGGCGGAGGTCAGCCCCACGAGGTCGAGCAGCTCGGCGACGCGGGCTCTCGTCGCGGCGCGCGCGGTGCCGCGCGGCATCCCGAGTTCGACGTTCTCGGCGATGCTGCGCCACGGCAGCAGGCGCGGCTCCTGGAAGGCCACGGCGGTGCGCTCGTCGGTGTCGCGGAGCGGCGTGCCGTCGACGGTCACCGACCCCGCGGTCGGGGTGTCGAGGCCTGCCAGCAGACGCAGGAGCGTGGACTTGCCGCACCCGGACGGACCGACCACGGCGACGATCTCCCCGGGGTCGATCGTCAGGTCGACGCCGCGGAGCACCGAGACGGCGCCGTTCGCGCCGGCGAAGGTGCGTTCCACACCCGCGAGCGACACCGCCCCGGGTGCCGAGGCGGGACTCGACGCAGGTGCGGTGGCGGTCAGGACGGTGGACATGCGTCCAGCTTTCCGGACCGCCGCCGTCCCGCCTCATCGGCTGTAACGGTCTGAAACGAATCGTTCCCAGCGGGCGTCAGCGGGCGAGGTCCGCCACTTCGGCGGCAGCCCGGGCGACGTCGTCGTTCACGACGCGGTAGTCGAACTCGCCCTGCGAGGCCAGCTCGACCCGGGCGGTCTTCAGGCGGCGTGCCCGCTCCTCCTCGCCCTCGGTGCCCCGCCCCACGAGGCGGTTCACGAGCTCGTCCCAGCTCGGCGGCAGAAGGAAGACGAGCGTCGCGTCCGGCGCGGCGGCCCGCACCTGACGCGCACCCTGCAGGTCGATCTCGAGCAGCACCGTCCGTCCTTCGGCGAGGGCGGCGTCGATGGGACGACGCGGCGTGCCGTACCGGTAGGCGTTGTGGACCGTCGCGTGCTCGAGGAGCTCGCCGTCGCGCACCATCCGGTCGAACTCCGCGTCGTCGACGAAGAAGTAGTGCTCCCCCTCGACCTCGCCCGGCCGGGGCGGCCGCGTCGTGGCCGAGACCGACAGCAGGATCTCGGGGTGGTGCTCCTTGATGTGCGCGGCGACGGTGCCCTTGCCGACCGCGGTCGGGCCGGCCAGGACAATCAGCCGGCTGCGCTCGGCGCGCGCCCGGGGCTCGGGCAGGCGACGGTCGAGGTACTCCTGCAGCACCTGACGCTGACGGATGCCGAGACCGCCGATCTTCTTCACCGGTGCGATCTGCAGGTCGGCGAGGATCCGGTCGCGCTTGCCCTCGCCGATGGCCGGGATCGCGGTCAGGAACTCAGTCACGCGCATGGCGGCCGCCGCGGACTGGGGCTCGGCCCACGCGCGTCGCAGGAGGTCCTGCGGGCTGATGACGCGCGTCGAGACGTCGCGCTTGAGCGCGGCACGCTCGCGGCGTGCCGCGACTGCGCGTCGCGATGCGGCGGCGCGGTCGACCTCGGGAGGGGTGCGGGAGTCAGGCATGTCGTGCGTCCTGGAGTTCGGAGTTGTGGGTGTCGATGGCCGCGCCGATCCCGTCGGGACCCGCGCCGAGGATGCTGCGGCTCGCACTGGCGAGCACCTGCGGAGCGAGCGGACCGAACCGCTCGGTGAGGTCGCGCAGGCGGGCACCCTGCGCGCCGAACCCCGGGGCGAGGATCGATGCGCGGTGCAGCGAGGCATCCGACAGTCCGAGGTCGGCGCGTTCCACTGTAGCCCCGACGACGAACCCCACCGGTCCGAACCTGTCGTCCCCGACGACGGCCGACGCGTTGGCGGCTCCGGCACGCTGCGCGACCCAGTCGGCCACCGTCTGGCCGCGCTCCGCGTCGACCGCCGTGACCTCGGCGGATTGGAGGCCCGCGGCCTCGGGGTTGCTCGTCGCGGCGAGGACGTACACGCCCTTGCCCGCACGCACGGCGGTCGCGATCGTGCCGCGCAGCGAGTCCGGGCCGAGGTACGGGCTGACCGTCACGGCATCCGATTCCAACGGGGACCCGGCCGCCAGCCACGCCTCGGCGTACCCGTCCATCGTCGTGCCGATGTCGCCGCGCTTGGCGTCGGCGATCACGACGAGCCCCGCCGCCCGCGCGGTGCCGATGACCTCCTCGAGTGCGACGAACCCCGCCGACCCGTACCGCTCGAAGAACGCCACCTGCGGCTTGACGACGCCGACGCGGGTGCGCGCGGCATCCACCACGCGCAGGCCGAACTCGCGGACGCCCGCAGCGGATGCCGGGAGCCCCCACGCGTCCAGGAGGGACGCGTGGGGGTCGATCCCGACGCACAGCGGGCCGCGGGCGTCGACCGCCGCGGCCAGCCGTGAACCGAATGAGGTCACACCGCCGCCTTCCGGTCGGCGGCGTACTCCTGGAGGCTACGGACCGCGAAGCCCTCGCGGAGGACCGGCATCGCGGACACCGCGGCGCCGAGGACGGCCATCGTCGTGAACAGCGCCTTGTCGGCAGCCACGGCGGCGGCGCGGATCTCGTACCCGTCGGCGCGGGCGATGCCGCCCGAGGGCGTGTTCACGACGATGTCGATCTCGCCCGCGTTGATGAGGTCGACGACGTTCGACTCACCGGAGTCCTGCGTCTCGGAGTACTTCGAGACGACCTCCACCCGGATGCCGTTGCGGGCCAGGATCTCGGCCGTGCCCTCGGTGGCGATGAGCGTGTAGCCGAGCTCCTGCAACCGGTGGGCGGGCAGGATGACGGCGCGCTTGTCGTCGTCGGCGACCGACAGGAACACGGTGCCCGAGGTCGGCATCCCGCCGTACGCGGCCGCCTGGCTCTTCGCGAACGCCGTCGGGAAGTCCCGGTCGATGCCCATGACCTCGCCGGTCGAGCGCATTTCGGGACCGAGGACCGAGTCAACGGTGCGACCGTCCGCGGTCCGGAACCGCTTGAACGGCAGCACGGCCTCCTTGACGGCGACCGGAGCGTCGAGCGGAACGCGCGAGCCGTCCTGCTCGGGCAGGAGGCCTTCGGCGATGAGCTCGGCGATCGACGCGCCCGCCATGATGCGGCTGGCGGCCTTGGCCATCGGGATGCCGAGGGCCTTGGACACGAACGGCACGGTGCGCGATGCGCGCGGGTTGGCCTCGATGACGTACAGGACGCCGGCCGAGACCGCGAACTGCACGTTCAGCAGGCCCCGTACCCCGACGCCCTCGGCGATCGCGTGGGTCGCGGTGCGCACGCGGTCGATCTCGCCGCGTCCGAGCGACATCGGCGGCAGGGTGCACGACGAGTCGCCGGAATGGATGCCGGCCTCCTCGAGGTGCTCCATGACGCCGCCGATGTAGAGCTGCTCGCCGTCGAAGAGCGCGTCGACGTCGATCTCCACGGCGTCGTCGAGGAAGCGGTCCACGAGCAGCGGCGCGTCCTCGCGGATGATCGCCTGGTCGGCGATGCGGACGAAGTAGTCGCGCAGGCTCTCGGTGTCGTAGACGATCTCCATGCCGCGTCCGCCGAGCACGAAGCTCGGGCGCACCAGGACGGGGTACCCGATCTCCTCGGCGATCGCGATGGCGCCCGCCTCGTCGGTGGCCGTGCCGTGGCGCGGCGCCATGAGTCCCGCCCGGTCGAGCAGCTGCGAGAACTGTTCGCGCTCCTCGGCGATGTCGATCGCGGCGGGCTTCGTGCCGAGGATCGTGTAGCCGGCGGCCTCGATCCCCTTCGCGAGTCCGAGCGGGGTCTGACCGCCGAGCTGGCAGACGACGCCGACGATCTCCCCCGACTGCGCCTCGGCGTGCAGGACCTCGAGGACGTCCTCGAGTGTGAGCGGCTCGAAGTAGAGCCGGTCGCTCGTGTCGTAGTCCGTCGAGACCGTCTCGGGGTTGCAGTTGACCATGATGGTCTCGAAACCGGCATCCGACAGCGCGAAGGACGCGTGGACGCACGAGTAGTCGAACTCGACGCCCTGGCCGATGCGGTTCGGTCCCGAGCCGATGATGACGACCTTGCGGCCCTCGCTCGGTGTGACCTCGGTCTCGCGGTCGTACGAGGAGTAGTGGTACGGCGTGAGGGCGGGGAACTCGCCCGCGCACGTGTCGACGGTCTTGTAGACCGGGCGCAGTCCGATGCTGTGACGGATGCCGCGCACCTCCGCTTCGCCGAGGCCGCGGATCTCCGCGATCTGGGCGTCGCTGAAGCCGTGGTCCTTCGCGAGGCGCAGGACGTCCTCGGTCAGGTCGTCGGCCTCGCGGATGTACTCGGCGACCTCGTTGATCAGGATCATCTGGTCGAGGAACCACGGGTCGATCGCCGTCGCCTCGAACGCCTGCTCGAGCGTCGCGCCCTTGCGCAGCGCCTGCTGCAGCACGACGATCCGGCCGTCGGTCGGGGTCTTCGCGATCTCGAGGAGCTCCTCCACCGAGCGCTCCTCGGGGCCCCAGTGGAAGCTCGAGCCGCGCTTCTCGAGGGAGCGCAGCGCCTTCTGCAGGGCGGTCGTGTAGTTGCGGCCGATCGCCATCGCCTCGCCCACCGACTTCATGGTCGTCGTCAGCGTCGTGTCGGCGGCGGGGAACTTCTCGAAGTTGAAGCGGGGCACCTTGACGACGACGTAGTCGAGCGTCGGCTCGAAGCTCGCCGGCGTCGCCTTCGTGATGTCGTTCGGCACCTCGTCGAGGCGGTAGCCGATCGCGAGCTTCGCGGCGAGCTTGGCGATCGGGAAGCCGGTCGCCTTCGAGGCGAGGGCCGACGAGCGCGAGACACGCGGGTTCATCTCGATGACGATGATGCGGCCAGTCTGCGGGTCGACGGCGAACTGGATGTTGCAGCCGCCGGTGTCGACGCCGACGGCGCGGATGATGTCGATGCCGATGTCGCGGAGCTTCTGGTACTCGCGGTCGGTCAGCGTCAGCGCAGGTGCAACGGTGATCGAGTCGCCCGTGTGCACGCCGACCGGGTCGACGTTCTCGATGGAGCAGACGACAACCGTGTTGTCGGCGGTGTCGCGCATCAGCTCGAGCTCGTACTCCTTCCAGCCGAGGATCGACTCCTCGAGGAGCACCTCGGTCGTGGGAGAGTCGCGCAGGCCCGCGCCGCCGATGCGACGGAGGTCCTCCTCGTCGTACGCGAACCCGGAGCCCAGGCCGCCCATCGTGAACGAGGGGCGGACCACGAGCGGGTAGCCGAGCTCGGCGGCGCCGGCGAGCAGGTCGTCCATCGTGTGCGCGATGACGCTGCGCGCGACATCGGCGCCGGACTCGAGGACGAGCTCCTTGAAGACCTGGCGGTCCTCGCCCTTGCGGATGGCGTCGACCTTCGCGCCGATGAGCTCGACGCCGTACTTCTCGAGGATGCCGCGGTCGTGCAGCGCCATCGCGGCGTTGAGCGCCGTCTGGCCGCCGAGGGTCGGCAGGATCGCGTCGGGCTTCTCCTTGGCGATGATCGTCTCGATGACCTCGGGGGTGATCGGCTCGACGTAGGTGGCGTCGGCGAAGTCGGGGTCGGTCATGATCGTCGCGGGGTTCGAGTTGACGAGGATGACGCGCACGCCCTCCTCGCGGAGGACCCGGCACGCCTGGGTGCCGGAGTAGTCGAACTCGCAGGCCTGACCGATGACGATCGGGCCCGATCCGATGACGAGGACGCTGTTGATGTCGTCGCGCTTAGGCATTCTGGGTCGTCTCCTGAGTGGCGATCACGAGGTCGCGGAAGCGGTCGAAGAGGTAGTTCGCGTCGTGCGGGCCGGCAGCGGCCTCGGGGTGGTACTGCACGCTGAACGCCGGGAGATCGAGGGCACGCAGGCCCTCCACCACGTTGTCGTTGAGACCGACGTGGCTCACCTCGACGCGGCCGTAGCCGTTCGGGCTGTCGATGACGCCCTCGATGGGCGCGTCGACGGCGAACCCGTGGTTGTGCGCCGTGATCTCGACGCGACCGGTCGTCTTGTCGAGGACGGGCTGGTTGATGCCGCGGTGCCCGAAGGGCAGCTTGTACGTGCCGAACCCGAGAGCGCGGCCGAACAGCTGGTTGCCGAAGCAGATGCCGAAGAAGGGCAGGCGCGCATCCAGCACCTCGCGCAGCAGTGCGACGTGACGGTCGGATGCCGCGGGGTCGCCGGGGCCGTTCGAGTAGAAGACCGCCACCGGGTCGATCGCCTGGATGTCGGCGAAGGTGATCGACTGCGGGAGGACGTGCACCTCGAACCCGCGGGCGGCGAGGTTGTTCACGGTGGCCTGCTTGACGCCGAGGTCGAGGATCGCGAGGTTGCCGATCTTCTCCCCCACCGCCGGGGTCACCTCGGCGGCGGCGACCGAGACGTCGGCGGACAGGTTCTGCCCGCTCATCTCGGGAGCCGCGCGCACGATGCGCAGCTGCTCGTCATCGGTGAGGGATGCGGCATCCCCCGAGAAGACGCCGCCGCGCATGGAGCCGGCCGAACGGAGCACACGCGTCACCGCGCGGGTGTCGACGCCGCTGATGCCGACGATGCCGTCGCGGACGAGGGCGTCTTCGAGCGAATGGTCGGCGCGCCAGTTCGAGACGATGCGCGACGGGTCGCGGACGACATAGCCCGAGACCCAGATGCGGCGCGACTCGTGGTCCTCGCCGTTCATGCCGGTGTTGCCGATGTGGGGCGCGGTCTGCAGGACGATCTGACCCGCGTAGGACGGGTCGGTGATCGTCTCCTGGTAACCGGTCATCGCGGTGGCGAAGACGACCTCGCCGAGGGTGGTGCCGCGCGCGCCGTAGGCGTGACCGGGGTGGCGGGAACCGTCTTCGAGGACGAGGACGGCGGGTTCGGGAGCCTGGAATCTCTGAATGCTCATGCGTCGCTTCCGGGAGTCTGCTGGGGGGAGGTGGGAGTGGGGGTGGCGGGGAGGATCCCGGCGATCGCGTCGGCGAGCGAGCGGGCCGAGGTGTCCTGCGGGCGGAGGTAGCTGTCGACGAGAGTGCCCTCGGGCGTCGTCCACGCGACGCGGACGAGCCCGTCGCGCTCGACGACCCGGTCGATGGCGACCGTGGCCTGTCCCGCGTCGACGAGGCGGTCCGCCGCGAGGAAGACGCGCGGCTGGCCAGTCAGATCGAGCGCGACGCCGCGGTCGGTGACGGTGACGTCGACGCGCGAGCGGAAGGCGAGCCCGCGGATCGCGAGCCGCTCGAGCGGCTCGTCGTGGCGCGTCGTCGCGACGTACAGTCCCTCGGACCGCAGTCGCGTCGTGGCGCCGGCCGGCGCCTCGCCGACGGGAGCGGTCAGGCCCGCATCCCGCCGGGATCGTCGTCGCCACGCGAGGAGGCCCGCGAGGATCAGGAGCGCCGCGACCGCCGCCATGATGAGGCCGGCGGCCTCGCGGCTCACGGGGCGACCTCGTCGACGACGACGCCGTCGGCCACGGTCTGTCGCCCGCGGAAGAACGTCGCACGCACCTCGCCCGGCAGCTCCCGCCCGAGGTAGGGCGAGTTGACGCTCCGGCCCCGCAGGTCGTCGGTGCCGAACACGCGGACCGGGTTCGCGTCGTAGAGGGTGAGGGATGCCGGGGCGCCGACCGCGAGCGGCGTGCCGGCGTCGGCGAGGCGGCCGATGCGGGCCGGAGCGGTCGACATGACGCGCGCCACGTCGGCCCACTCCAGCAGACCGGTCTCGATCATCGCGGCGTGGACGACGCGGAGCGCCGATTCGAGCCCCACCATGCCGTTCGCCGCCGCCTGCCACTCGCACGTCTTGGCCTCGGCCGGGTGCGGTGCGTGGTCGGTGGCGACGATGTCGATCGTGCCGTCGGCGAGGCCCTCGCGGACGGCCATCACGTCCTCGTCGCGCCGCAGCGGCGGGTTCACCTTGAACCGCGGGTCGTAGCCGCGGACGAGCTCCTCGGTGAGCAGCAGGTGGTGGGGCGTGACCTCGGCGGTCACGTGGATGCCGCGCTTCTTGGCCCACCGGATGAGGTCGACCGATCCCGCGGTGGAGAGGTGGCACACGTGCAGGCGCGATCCGACGTGCTCGGCCAGGAGCACGTCGCGGGCGATGATCGACTCCTCGGCGACCGCCGGCCAGCCGGTCAGCCCGAGCTCCGCCGAGACGGTGCCCTCGTTCATCTGCGCGCCCTCGGTGAGCCGCGGGTCCTGCGCGTGCTGCGCGACGGCGCCGTCGAAGGACTTCACGTACTCCAGCGCGCGCCGCATGATGAGCGGGTCGAAGACGCAGAAGCCGTCGTCGCTGAAGACGCGGACGCGGGCACGCGACGACGCCATGGCGCCGAGCTCGGCGAGCCGCTCCCCCTTCTGCCCGACCGTGACGGCGCCGATCGGCTGCACGTGGACGTAGCCCGCGGCCTCGCCGAGGGCGAGCTCCTGTTCGACGACGCCGGCCGTGTCGGCGACGGGTGAGGTGTTCGGCATCGCGAAGACGGTCGTGTAGCCGCCCGCGGCAGCCGCCCGCGATCCGGTGAGGATCGTCTCGGACGCCTCGTAGCCGGGCTCGCGGAGGTGGGTGTGCAGGTCGACGAGTCCCGGCAGCGCGATCAGGCCGTCGGCATCCACCGTCCGCGCCCCGGCGCCGCTGAGTCCGGAACCGAGCTCGGCGATGACACCGTCCCGGATCAGGATGTCGGCGGCGATGCCGCCGTCGATCCGCGCTCCGCGGATGAGGGTGGTCTCGGTCATCGAGCCTCCTCCTGTGCGTCGTGGGTGGGTCGCTCCCCCGCCAGGAGCAGGTAGAGCGCCGCCATGCGCACCGACACCCCGTTCGCGACCTGTTCGAGAACGGTCGAGCGTGGCGAATCGGCGGCGTCGGCGGAGATCTCCAGACCCCGGTTCATGGGCCCGGGATGCAGGACAATGCTATCGGTCGGCAGGGCGGCCATCCGCGCGGCATCCAATCCCCAGCGCCGCGAATACTCCCGCTCAGTCGGGAAATAGGCGGCATTCATCCGCTCGAGCTGGATGCGGAGCATCATGACCGCGTCGGGGGCGTCGGCGATGGCCTGATCGAGGTCGTAGAGGACGGTGACCGGCCACGCCGTCACGTCCTGCGGGACGAGGGTCGGCGGCGCGACGAGGGTGACGCGCGCCCCGAGGGTCGTGAGCAGCCAGACGTTCGACCGGGCGACGCGTGAGTGCAGGATGTCGCCGACGATCGCGACGTGCAGGCCCGACAGGTCGCGACCCCGACTGTCGTCGCCGAAGAAGCGCTTGCGGATCGTGAAGGCGTCGAGCAGCGCCTGCGTCGGGTGCTCGTGGGTCCCGTCACCCGCGTTCAGGACGCCGGCGGAGATCCATCCACTCGTCGCGAGCGTGTGGGGGGCACCGGAGGCGCCGTGGCGGATGACGACGGCGTCGGCCCCCATCGCCTGCAGGGTCTGGGCGGTGTCCTGGAGCGACTCGCCCTTGGAGACGGACGACCCCTTCGCGGAGAAGTTGATGACGTCGGCGGAGAGCCGCTTGGCCGCCGCCTCGAAGGAGATGCGGGTGCGGGTCGAGTCCTCGAAGAAGAGGTTCACGACCGTCTTGCCCCGGAGCGTCGGGAGCTTCTTGATCTCGCGCGACTGCGTGTCGCGCATGTCCTCGGCGACGTCCAGGATGCGGAGGGCGTCGGCGCGGCCGAGGGTGCGCGTGTCGAGCAGGTGCCTCATGACGCGATCGTCACCTCCTCGGCCCCGTCGACGTCGGCGAGGCGGACGTTGACGCGCTCGTCGCGCGAGCTCGGCAGGTTCTTGCCCACGAAGTCGGGCCGGATCGGCAGTTCGCGGTGACCGCGGTCGACGAGGATCGCGAGCCGCACGGCGGCGGGACGGCCGATGTCCTGCAGCGCGTCGAGCGCCGCGCGGATGGATCGCCCCGAGAAGAGCACGTCGTCGACGAGGACGACGGTCTTGGCGTCGATCCCGCCGGCGGGGATCTCCGTCGGGCGGGGGGTGCGGGTCGGGTTGCGGTGCAGATCGTCGCGGTACATCGTCACGTCGAGCGCGCCGACCGGGACGGTGGCTCCGGTGAACGAGGCGATGAGCGCCGCGATCCGCTCGGCGAGGGTGACGCCGCGGGTGGGGATCCCGAGGAGCACGAGCCCATCGGGGCCCTTGTTCGACTCGAGGATCTCGTGAGAGATGCGCGTGAGTGCGCGGGCGATGTCGCTGTCGTGCAAGACGATGCGCGAAGTCATCCGCCGCTCCCTTCTCCGCCTCACAGGACGGTGTTAAAGGTTGCTTGTGTGCGACCAGTCTAACGGGGTGCGCCCGCTCGGCATGCCAGGATGACTCCGGGGGAAGACATGACACCTGTACGCACGCCCATCGTGGTGACCGGGACGGTCCTCGTCGTTCTGTACGCGCAGCTGATGTACGTCGTCACCCAGATCCTCACACAGCTGTCGACCGTGCCGGGGCGGACGCTCGGCCAGATCGCCGTCGCCGCCGAGGCGGCCGGTGAGCCCGTCTTCACGCCCCTCGCCGTCGCCCTCCCGCTCGTCGGGGTCGCGCTGGCGGCGGCCGTCCTCGTCGCCGCGATCATGTTCCCCGTGTTCCGGACGGAGTGGGTCGCGCTCGCGTACCTCGCGCTGCTCGTCTGCGGTCTGCCCGCCTACGTCGGCGTGGCCTTCGGCGTCGGGATGTCCCTCGGCGACCTCGGCGACGTGCTGCCCATCGGCGGCTCGGACTCCGAGGTCGGGCTCGTCCTCATGAGCACGAGCTTCGTCGCCTGCTTCCTCGCCCTCGGCGTCGGGGCGGGGATCCTCGTGCACCGCGCCGGGCGCGGTGTCGGGAAGCTCGCCGCCTTCCGCCCCGCACGCTGAGATCTGCTTTCGCGCGGAAGGACGGTGGCCCGCGCGTCCGCTGGAAGGCCGATCTCCGCTCGGGTGCCGGTCACTGGATCCCTCCACACCCGCTGCGGTCGGATCACTCGCCCCCAACGACACCCGCGAGTGTGATCGCATGCGGCCATCGGGGCACGCTCGACGGATGGACATCCGCGAATGGGTGCGGCACCGCGGCGGCGTGGTGCGGACCTCAGATCTTCGGGATGCCGGGTTCTCCCGACATCGGATCGGCACGGCGGGCCTGGAACGACCGCGCCGCGGCTGGGTCGCCGAGCAGGGAGCCGATCCGCTCCTGTACAGCGCGGCACGCGCGGGCGTGGTCCTGACGTGCGTCACGCAGGCGCGGCGGCTCGGTCTCTGGACGCTGGACGACTCCTCACGGCCGCACGTGGGCGCGCCACCGGCATCCGGTGCCGTTTCTGCGCGCGGCGCGCGCGTCCACTGGAGCGCGCCGCTGATCGCACGCGTGCCGGGCGCGCTGGAGGACCCCATCGAGAACGTCCTCGCGATCGTCGCGGAGTGCCGGCCGTTCGAACTGGCGCTCGCCGTCTGGGACTCCGCGCTGCGGCAGGGCCTGGTGTCCGCGGCGGTCATGCGACGCTACGCCCTCCGTCCGGCCGCGCGGCGCGTGCTCGAGGATGCCTGTGCTCACCTCGATTCCGGCCTCGAGACCTTCGTCTCGGTCCGTCTCCGCTGGATTCCGGCCACCGTCCACCCCCAGGTGTATCTGCACGGTCACCGGGTCGACTTCCTCATCGGGGCCAGGCTCGTGCTGCAGATCGACGGAGGCCATCACGTCGGAGCACAACGCGATGCCGACAACGCGCACGACACCCTCCTCGCCCTGCACGGCTACACCGTGATCCGTGTCGGGTACGCCGACGTCGTGGACCGGTGGCCCGACGTCCAGGATCGGATCCTCCGAGCGCTGGCGCAGGGCCTCCACCTCGCCTGACCGGGCTTCCGTCCGGCGGAGATCTGCGTTCCCGCGGACGGATGCCGCCGCAAACGTCCTCGCGAAGACGGATCTCCGCTCGAGCGCAGCGACGCCGCCCGCCGGATGCCGCGTGTCAGCTCCGCGCGATGCGGGCGAGCACGCCGTGCACGAACGAGCCGGAGTCGTCGGTCGAGAACTCCTTCGCGAGCTCGACGGCCTCATCGATCGCGACGGCCGTGGGCACGTCGTCGTTGTGGAGGATCTCCCACACGCCGATGCGGAGGATCGCGCGGTCGACCGCGGGCATCCGCTCGAGCTTCCAATCGCGGGCGTGGGTGACGATCTGCTCGTCGATCTCGCTCTGCGTGTCGATGACGCCGTCGACGATCTCGCGCGCGTAAAGCCACGACGCCTCGCGGGCGGGCTCGCTCGCGGCGCGCTTCGCCTCAGCGGCGAGGGTCACGGCGAGCTCGTCGCCGCGGATGTCCGACTGGTACAGGATGTCGAGGGCGCGCTTGCGCGCCTTGCTCCGTGCGCTCATCGGTCGGTCAGTTCACGCGGCCGAGGTAGTCCCCGGTGCGCGTGTCGACCTTGACCTTGGTGCCCTGCTCGACGAAGAGCGGGACCTGGATCTCGTAGCCGGTCTCGAGGGTGGCGGGCTTCGTGCCGGCCGACGAACGGTCGCCCTGCAGGCCCGGCTCGGTGTAGGTGATCTCGAGAACGACCGACGCGGGCATCTCGACGTACAGCGGGTTGCCGTTGTTCAGCGCGATCTGGACCTGCTGGTTCTCGAGCAGGTAGTTCGCGGCGTCACCGACGACCGTCGAGGACACGCTCAGCTGGTCGTAGTCCGACACGTCCATGAAGACGTAGCTGTCACCGTCGTTGTAGAGGTAGGTGAAGTCGCGGCGGTCGACGTTCTCGATCTCGATCTTCGCGCCCGCGTTGTAGGTGCGGTCGACGACCTTGCCCGAGACGACGTTCTTGAGCTTGGTGCGGACGAAGGCACCGCCCTTGCCGGGCTTCACGTGCTGGAACTCGACGACGCTCCAGAGCTGTCCGTCGATGGACAGGACGACGCCGTTCTTGATGTCTGCAGTGGATGCCATGAGAGTGCGGTTTTCCGTTCGATGAGTTCGGGGGCCGGAGCGGCCGACGATCGATTCTACGGGATGCCGCGGCATCCGCCCCGGGAACGGGTCAGTCCGCGAGCCGCGCGACGAGCGCGCGCGTGGCCTCCGCGTACCCCGCGACGCCACGCCCGACGACATGGACCACCGCGACGTCGGCGACGTAGGAGTGGTGGCGGAACGCCTCGCGCGCCATCACGTCGGAGATGTGCACCTCGGCGACGGGCAGGGCGACACCCGCGAGGGCGTCGCGCAGGACGACGGAGGTGTGGGTGAGGCCGCCCGGGTTGATGACGATGCCGGCGCAGTCCGTGCGGGCCGCGTGGATCGCGTCGATCAGCACACCTTCGTGGTTGCTCTGCACGGCGCGCACCTCGTAGCCGGACTCCGCCGCGGTCCTTGCGACCAGGGATTCGACGTCGGCGAGCGTCTCGGTGCCGTAGACCTCGGGTTCGCGGATGCCGAGCAGGTTCAGGTTCGGTCCGTTGACGAGCAGGAGGCGGCGGGTCGACACGTCAGCACCCTATCGGGCGGCCCTGTGCATCTGGATCTCGAACCCCGCTGCGGTGTCGACGCCGAGCCCCGTCGGCGTGAACCCGAGCCGGCGGTAGGCCGTCTGCGCCCGCGCGTTGTCGGTGTGGACGTCGAGCGTCAGTCCGTTTGCGCCCGCTTCCTCCGCCCACGCCGCGGCCACCTCCACGAGTGCGTCGAGGATGCCGCGGCCGCGGTGATCGGCGTCGACGAAGACCCCGACGAGGTCGGCCTGGGGCGCGTCGACTGTCCGGCCGAGGGTGTCGGTCGAGCCCGCCGCGCGCAGCAGCACGGTCACCGAGCCCACCCACCGCTCCCCCGCGACGGCGACGAACTGCGCGGCGTCTTCGCCCATCGCGGCGTCCGCGGTGCGCTGCTGCCAGAAGTCGTCGGCCTGGGCGAGCGCCTCCTCGGCGGTGGAGAGGAAGGCGATCGATGCCACCGGGTCCCGCAGCGCGCGGAGGCGGAGATCGCGGACCTGCCGCCACTCCTGCAGGCGCACCCGCCGGACGACGGCATCCGTCACCCGGCGACCTCCTGGTACGCCGCGAACAGGATCGACTCGTCGGGCGCCTGCATGACCGTCGGCTTGCCGATCGCGTCGAGCACGATGAAGCGCAGCATCCCGCCGCGGGCTTTCTTGTCGCGCTGCATGACGCCGAGCAGGTGCTGCCACCCGTCCATGCGGTAGCTCACGGGCAGCCCGAGCAGATCGAAGATGCGGCGGTGCCGGGCGACGTCCTCGTCGGAGAGGCGGCCGGCGAGGCGCGAGAGCTCCGCGGCGTACATCATGCCGATCGAGATGGCGGCGCCGTGGCGCCAGCGGTAGCGCTCGGCGTGCTCGATGGCGTGTCCGAGCGTGTGGCCGTAGTTGAGGATCTCGCGCAGGCCCGCCTCGCGGAAGTCCTCGCTCACGACGCGCGCTTTCATCTCGATGGCGAGCTCGATGCAGCGGCGGAACTCCGCCGTCGTCGGGTCGACGGCGGCCTCGGGGTCGCGCTCGACGATGTCGAGGATCTCGGGGAACCAGATGAAGCCCGCCTTGACCACTTCCGCGAAGCCCGCCACGGTCTCGTTGCGGGGCAGGGTGTCGAGCACGTCGAGGTCGCAGATCACCGACCTCGGCGCCCAGAAAGCGCCGACGAGGTTCTTCCCCTCGGCCGTGTTGACCCCGGTCTTGCCGCCGACGGCGGCGTCCACCATGCCGAGGACGGTGGTCGGGATCTGCACGATCTGCACGCCCCGCAGCCAGGATGCCGCGACGAACCCGGCGAGATCGGTGACCGCACCGCCGCCGAAGCCGATGACCGCGTCCGAGCGGGTGAAGTCGGCCTGCCCCATGACCTGCCAGCAGAAGGCGGCCACCTCGATGCGCTTGCCGTCCTCGGCGTCGGGCACCTCGGCGGTCAGGACCTCGAGGGTGCCGTCGGCGAGGAGCGTCTCGCGCAGGTCGGCGGCCTTCGCGCCGAGCCGCGGCGTGTGCACGACGAGCACCTTCTTCACCGTGGGCGCGAGGTGCTCGCGGACACCGGCGAGGAGCCCGCGTCCGACGTGGATGTCGTACGGCGTCGCTCCCGTGACGCTGATGGTCGTGTGGCTCATTCGTGTGCTCCGAAGGGGTCGGCGGAGGGGGCTGCCCACTCCGCGATGGCGGTCACGATGTTCTCGAGCGGGCCCGACGAGGTGTCGAAGGTCGCATCGGCGACCGCCTCGTAGACGGGACGCCGCTCGGCGTAGATCCGCTCCCAGCGGGCGATCGGGGTCTCGTCGCCCGCGGTGAGCAGGGGCCGGGTCGCCGCCTCGCCGAGCCGACGCGCGACGACGCGCGGGGCGACCGTCAGGAGGGCGACCCGGTGCGCCTGCAGCCGCTGCCGGGTGGTCTCGTCGAGCACCGCGCCCCCGCCGAGCGACACGACGCCCCCGGTCTGGAGTGCTGCCGCGACGGCGTCGCGCTCGAGCGCACGGAAGTGACTCTCGCCGTGCGTCGCGAAGATATCGGCGATCGGGCCGTGCTGACGGACGATCGCGGCGTCGGTGTCGGTGAAGCTGCGGCCCAATCGCTTCGCGACGCGCTTGCCGACGCTCGTCTTGCCGGCCCCCATGGGGCCGATGAGGACGATCGCCTGGCGCTCAGGCGAGGTCATGCGCGAGCAGCGCCGCCTCTGACGCAGGGGTCGTCTTCAGCGTCTCGGGGATCGCCGCGAGGTAGGTCTCGAGGTTCCGCCGCGTCTCGCGCACGCTGTCACCGCCGAACTTCTCGAGGACGGCATCGGCCAGCACGATCGCGACCATCGCCTCGGCGACGACGCCGGCCGCGGGGACCGCGCAGACGTCCGAGCGCTGGTGGTGCGCGGCTGCGGTGTCGCCGGTGGCGACGTCGACGGTGCGCAGCGCGTGCGGGACCGTCGCGATCGGCTTCATGCCCGCGCGGACGCGCAGGACGGTGCCCGTCGACATGCCGCCCTCGGTGCCGCCGGCGCGGTCGGACGCGCGGGTGATGCCGTCCGCCGTCGCGAAGAGCTCGTCGTGGGCCGCGGATCCGCGGCGGCGCGTGGTCTCGAACCCGTCGCCGACCTCGACGCCCTTGATCGCCTGGATGCTCATGAGCGCCTGGGCGAGCTTGCCGTCGAGGCGGCGATCCCAGTGCACGTGCGAGCCGAGCCCCGGCGGCAGTCCGTAGGCGAGTACCTCGACGATGCCGCCGAGGGTGTCGCCGTCCTTCTTGGCGGCATCCACCTCCGCGACCATGCGCTCGGACGTCTGCGGGTCGAAGCAGCGCAGCGGATCGGCATCGAGCGTCGCGACGTCGTCCGGACCGGGGAGCGCGGAGCCCTCGGGCACCTGCACGGGACCGATCGACAGGGTGTGGCTGACGAGGCGGATGCCGAGCTCCGACAGGAAGCCGCGGGCGATCGCGCCGAGCGCGACGCGCGCCGCGGTCTCGCGGGCGCTGGCGCGCTCGAGGATCGGGCGGGCCTCGTCGAAGTCGTACTTCTGCATGCCGACGAGGTCGGCGTGGCCGGGACGGGGGCGCGTCAGAGCGGCGCCGCGCCCGCGCGAGCGCTCGGTCATCTCGACCGGTTCCGGGTTCATGACCTCGACCCACTTCGGCCACTCGGTGTTGCCGATGCGCAGGGCGATCGGGCTGCCCAGCGAGAGGCCGTGCCGCACGCCTCCGGAAAGGTTCAGCTCGTCCTCCTCGAACTTCATCCGCGACCCGCGTCCGTAGCCGAGCTTGCGGCGGGCGAGGTCGGCGCGGATCGCGTCGAGCGAGACGGGCACGCCGGAGGGCAGACCCTCCATGATGGCGACGAGTTCGGGGCCGTGGGATTCGCCGGCGGTGAGCACGCGGAGCATTGCTCTAGTCTCCCACGAGCGCGCGGCGCATGACGGCCACCACCTCGTCCTCGCGCGGCAGCGGCTGATCGACTCCCCCCGAGGCGAACGCGCGGATCTGCAGCACGGCCTGATGCAGCAGCATCCCCGCCCCGCCCTGCGCGGGCGCGCCGATGCGGTCCCACGCCCGCGACAGATCCGTCGGCCAGTGGCCGTAGACGACGTCGAGGAGTGCGCCGCCGGCGGCGGCGAGACCAGCCGCGACGGACTCGTCCACCGAGACGCCGCCGGGGAGCGTCGCGATCGTGACGTCCACGGACGCGTGAGTCGCGGAGTGGAGCGGCACCGCGTCGACGCGGAGCCGGAGCCGCTCCCCCAGGTCCTTCAGCGAGGCGGCCGCGGCGGGACGGCGTGCCGCGATCCACACCCGCTGCACGCCGATCTCCGACAGCGCGACGAGCGCAGCGGATGCCGTCGCCCCCGCACCGACGATGCGCGCCCGGTCGGCGGCCACAACACCGGCCTCCGCCAACGCGGCGACGATGCCCCCGGCATCCGTGTTGAAGGCATGCCACCCGGAGCCGGACCGGACGAGCGTGTTCGCCGCGCCGGTCAGTGCCGCGCGGGCGTCGTGCTGCCCGGCGGCGGCGTAGGCGACGTGCTTGAGGGGCATCGTGAGCGAGAGCCCGCGGTGCTCGGGGCCGAGCGAGGCGAGCTCATCGGCGAAGGAGGCCTCGTCGACCCGCCGCCGACCGTAGGTCCAGTCCCACCCCAGCAGCGCGTAGGCGGCCGTGTGCATCGCCGGCGACAGGCTGTGCTCGATCGGATCGCCCCAGACCTCCAGGGCGACCGGCATCAGGAGCAGCCTCCGTCGGGGTTGTCCCGGCACCACTTCTGGTACTGCGCGACGGCCTTCTCGTGCTCGGCGAAGGTCGCGGAGAACACGGTCTCGCCGGTGTCGAGGTTGACGGTGACGAAGT
Organism: Microbacterium sp. ARD31; assembly: GCF_031844425.1. Taxonomy (NCBI): domain Bacteria; kingdom Bacillati; phylum Actinomycetota; class Actinomycetes; order Micrococcales; family Microbacteriaceae; genus Microbacterium; species Microbacterium sp. ARD31. The sequence continues at coordinate 382,363 of NZ_JAUZVE010000001.1, read as the reverse complement.
ACTGCCACGGCCCTTCGGCAGGCTCCAGCGCCGCCTTGATGGCGAGTTCACCGGGGTTGGCGATGGGCGTCACCGGCAGGCCGGGGTTGACGTAGGTGTTCCACGGGTTGTCGTCCTCGAGCTCCTCCGCGCGCGAGCTCGTGCCACCCTCCCGATCGGCGAAGGGGTACTGCGCGGTCGAATCCATCTGCAGCTTGCCATTCGTGTCGCTGATCGACGGGTCAAGCCGATTCTCGATGACGCGCGAGACCTTGTAGAAGTCGTCCTCGTAGCGGGCTTCCTTCTCGATGATCGAGGCGACGATGAGGATGCGCTCCCGCTGGTCGGCCGGGACGCCGGCATCGTCGAGGGCAGTCACCGTCCGGTCGACCATCGCCTGGATCACCTGCGTCGCCGTGACGTCGGGGTCGAAGGTGTAGGTCGCCGGGAACAGCCAGCCCTCGAGGCTCTGCGCCTTGACACCGTAGGCGGCGGGGTCCTTCACGGCGGCCTCGACGTCCTCGATGGGCAGACCGACGCCCTCGGCGATACGGGGCACCGACTGGGCGACGGTGAGCCCCTCGCGCAGCTGCGCCGTGTACTCCTGCTTGTTCGCGGGATCGAGGAGCGCCGTGAACGCCGCCTCCGAGGTCATCTTCTGCTGCAGCGAGTAGACGCCGGGCTTCAGGACGTTCGGGTCCTCGCCGCTGTCGATCAGGTACGAGTAGAACGCGTCCGAAGTCTTGGTGACACCGGCGTCGAAGAGCGTCTGAGAGATGTCGGCGCCCGTCTGACCCGAGACGATCGTGACACTCGCCTCGCCCTCGGCGAGTCCGGCGTCGAAGTCCTTCGGCTCCTCCCACCCCATGACCGCACGGATCTGGTCCTCGTAGGTGTTCCAGACGTAGAAGCCTCCCGCGGTGAGCCCGCCGAGGATCGCGAGGATGATCACGAAGACGCCCCAGGCGGCGACGCGGCTCTTCCGTCGGTCACGATCGTGTCGCTTCGTGGAGCTGGAGGGTGCGGCCAGCCCCTTCTCCTCGAAGAGAGCGTCGATCGGTGCCGTCGAGGAGACGGATGCGCGCGGCGTCGTCTGCGGCCGCGTCGGGGCGGGAGCACCCGTCGGTGCGTCACCGCTCGCGCCCTGCTGAGCCTGACGCGCGGCGCGCCGGGACACGGGGGCGCCGGTGGTCGCGGTCTCGTCCGCGGGGGCGCCGGAATGGTCGTCGCGCGAAGGCGTCTCGGGCATCGGTGGACTCCTGCGTCTTCCTACAGCGCCGCACCGGCCGGGTTACCGGTGCTCTTCTCGACGTCGATCGCCTGCTGGAGGAGGACGACCGCGGCGATCTGGTCGACAATCCTACGAGATGACTTCTGCGAACGCCCGTTCTGCCGGAGGACGGCGTTGGCCGACACGGTGCTGAGGCGCTCGTCGACGAGGCGCACGGGCACCTCCAGCGCGGCATCCAGAGCGATCGCGAACTCGCGGGCGTCGGTCGTCGAGGCGGTCTCCGCTCCCCCGAGACTGATCGGCAGACCGACCAGCACCTCCATCGCGTCGTATTCACGGGCGATCTCGACGATGCGGGCGACCGAGGTCTCCGCACGCGGCACCGTCTCGACCGGAACGGCGAGCAGACCGTCGGGATCGCACCGCGCCACGCCGACACGGGCGCGCCCGACGTCGATCCCGAGGCGCACCCCGCGGCGGAACCCGCTCACGCGGCAGCGCTCTCCAGCGCCGACACGATGCCCTGCAACGCCGCCGGCAGTGCCGAGGCATCCGTCCCGCCGCCCTGCGCGACGTCGTCGCGTCCGCCGCCGCCGCCGCCGAGCACACCCGCCGCCGAGCGTGCGAGCAGGCCCGCCTTGGCGCCCGCGGCGCGGGCCGCCTCGTTCGTGGCGACGATGACGACGGGGCGCCCGCCGACCTCGCCGCCGAGCGCGACGACGGCCGCGTCGGTGCCGAGGCGCTCGCGCACCTGCAGGGCGAGCGAGCGCAGGTCGTCGGCGGAACCGACGGTGCCGACGGACTGGGCGACGACGCTGTGCGCACCGGCGCGGACAGCGGATGCCGCCAGCGTCGGGACGCGCTCGCCGAGGGCCTTGGCCTCGAACTGGGCGATCTTCTTCTCCGCGGCCTTGAGGCTCGCCTGCAGTTCCGCGATGCGCGCGGGCAACTGGTCGCGAGGGATCTTCAGCCCCGACGTGAGCTGCGACACGATCGCGCGCTCGGCGGCGAGCTCGCGGAAGGCGTCCTGACCCACGAGAGCCTCGACACGACGGTTCGACGCACCGACGGAGGACTCCCCCACCAGGTTGATGAGACCGATCTGTGCGCTCGAGGACACGTGCGTCCCGGCGCACAGCTCACGCGACCAGGGTCCGCCGATGTCGACCATGCGCACACGGTCGCCGTACTTCTCGCCGAACAGCGCCATCGCGCCAGCCGACTTGGCCTCGTCGAGGGAAAGGACGCGCGTCGTGACCTCGAGGTCGTCGCGGACCGCGTTGTTGGCGATCTCCTCGATCTCGCTGCGGGTCTCGGGCGAGAGCGCCTGACCCCACGAGAAGTCGAACCGGAGGTATCCGGCACGGTTGAGGGAGCCCGCCTGCGTCGCCCCCTTGCCGAGAGTGTCGCGGAGCGCGGCGTGGACGAGGTGGGTCGCCGAGTGCGCCTGCGCGGCCGCGCGGCGGTTGGCGGCATCCACCACCGTCGTCGCGGCGTGACCGACGGCGACCTCGCCCGTCGTCACCTCGACGGTGTGACTGACCAGTCCCGGCACGGGCTTCTGCACGTCGAGGACCTCGAGCTCGTAGCCCGGGCCGACGATGACGCCCTTGTCGGCGACCTGGCCGCCGGACTCGGCGTAGAGCGCGGTCTCGGCGAGGATCACCTCGGCGATCTGGCCCTGAGAGGCACGGTCGGCGGGTGCGCCGCCGACGAGGATGCCGAGCACGCGGGACTCGGTCTCGAGGTCGGTGTACCCCGTGAAGACCGTCTCGCCCAGCGCGCGGAAGTCGCGGTAGACGCTCGTGTCGGCCAGCTGGCCCTTGCGGGAGCGCGCATCGGCCTTCGCGCGCTCGCGCTGCTCCTTCATGAGGGCGTCGAAGCCGGAGCGGTCGACCGTGAGCCCGGCCTCCTCGGCGATCTCGAGGGTGAGGTCGATCGGGAAGCCGTAGGTGTCGTGCAGCAGGAACGCCTGGGAGCCACTGAGCGACGTCGACTGGGACGACTTCGCGGACTCGATCGAGGTGTCGAGGATCTCAGAACCGCTCGCCAGGGTCCGGAGGAACGTCGCCTCCTCCGCGAGGGCGTACTGCGACAGCCGCGCGTAGTCGGTCTCGACGACCGGGTACGACTCCTTCATGGCGTCGCGGGAGACGGCGAACAACTCGGCGAACGTCGGACCGTCGACGCCGAGCAGGCGCATCGAACGGATGGCGCGGCGCATCAGACGGCGCAGGATGTAGCCGCGGCCGTCGTTGGAGGGCGTCACCCCGTCCGAGAGCAGCATGAGCGAGGACCGGATGTGGTCGGCCACCACGCGGAAGCGCACGTCGTCGTCGTGGTTCTCGCCGTACCGCTTGCCCGACAGCTCGACGGCCTTGTCGAGGACGGGACGCACCTGGTCCGTCTCGTACATGTTGTCGACGCCCTGCTTGATGAAGGCGACCCGCTCGAGGCCCATGCCGGTGTCGATGTTCTGCGCCGGGAGGTCGCCTACGATGTCGAACTCGTACTTCGAGCGGACGTTCGTGATCTCGTACTGCATGAAGACGAGGTTCCAGATCTCCACGTACCGGTCGTCGTCGGTCGCGGGACCACCGTCGACGCCGTAGGCCGGGCCGCGGTCGAAGAAGATCTCCGAGCACGGGCCGGCCGGGCCGGGAAGGCCGGTCGTCCAGTAGTTGGTGTCCTTGCCGAGTCGTTGGATGCGCTCCTCGGGCAGCGTGGAGTGCTCGAGCCAGAGCTTGATCGCCTCGTCGTCCTCCTCGTAGACGGTGACCCACAGATCCTTCGGGTCGAAGCCCAGGCCGCCCTCCTCCTCGGACGTCGTGAGCAGCTCCCAGGCGTAGCGGATCGCGCCTTCCTTGAAGTAGTCGCCGAACGACCAGTTGCCGAGCATCTGGAAGAAGGTGCCGTGGCGAGGGGTCTTGCCGACCTCTTCGATGTCGTTCGTGCGGATGCACTTCTGGTTGTCGGCGGCGCGCTTGTAGGGCGCGGGCACGTCGCCGGACAGGTACGGGATGAAGGGGACCATGCCCGCCACCGTGAACAGTAGCGCCGGGTCGTCGCTGACGAGGGATGCCGAGGGCACGATCGTGTGCCCCTTCTTCTCGAAGTAGTCCAGGTAGCGCCGGGCGATCTCAGCGGTCTTCATCGTGTGTCCTCAACTGCAGGCGGGATCGGTCGCATCCGCGAGGAGGCGACCGGGAGATGTGGGGGCGGTCAGTCGTCGAGCTTCGCTGCGGCCGAGCGGCCGGCGGCGGCGACGTCGGCGGCGAGGTCCTTCGCGTCGGCGACGATGCCGTCGATCTTCGCTTCCTGCGCCCGGTAGGCGTCGGCCATCCGGTCGGTGAACTCGGAGATCCGGAGATCGACCTCGGAGAGCAGCTCCTGACCTCGGGGGTCCTTGTTGACCAGGTGCGCGACGACGAAGCCACCGGCGATGCCCAGCAGGAACCAGAGGACGCTCTTCATGGGATCCATGTTAGGTGCAAAGCAGAAGGGGCGCCGGGTGAACCCGACGCCCCTTCGAACCGCTCGATCCGGAGATCAGCGCGCGGCGTAGTACTCGACGACGAGCTGGACTTCACAGGTCACGGGGACCTCGGCGCGCTTCGGGCGACGCTCGAGACGTGCCTGGAGCTTGTCGAGCTCGACCGAGAGGTAGCCGGGAACCGGAGGCAGGACCTCGGCGTGACCGCCGGCGGCTGCGACCTGGAACGGCTCGAGAGCCTCGCTCTTGGGCTTGACGTGGATCGTCTGGCCCGGCTTCACGCGGAAGGACGGGCGGTCGACGAGCTGGCCGTCGACGAGGATGTGACGGTGCACGACGAGCTGACGAGCCTGTGCGGTGGTGCGGGCGAAGCCGGCACGCAGCACGAGCGAGTCGAGACGCATCTCGAGGAGCTCGACGAGGTTCTCACCGGTCAGCCCTTCGGTGCGGCGGGCCTCGTTGAACGTGTTGCGCATCTGCTTCTCGCGGATGCCGTATTGCTCGCGCAGACGCTGCTTCTCGCGGAGACGGACGGCGTAGTCGCTGTCCTGCTTGCGCTTGGTGCGGCCGTGCTCACCGGGAGCGTAGGGACGCTTCTCGAGGTAGCGGGCGGCCTTAGGGGTCAGTGCGACGCCGAGGGCGCGCGAGAGGCGCACCTTGCGGCGGTCCTGGGACTTCGTTGCCACGAAATCTTCCTTCCATGACGTGGCCATGTCTTTCACGGCTCACGGGCGTATCGCCGTCTCTCGCCCTTCCGGACTGCACGCCGGGGCACGCCGAAAGGTGGGAAAGAGAGAAGAGGATGCCCGAAAACACGGTTTCGAGCCGATCAAGTCTAACAGACGGGCCGGATCATCCCCGGCCGCGTGCCAGATCGAGGGCGCCGGGCGGATAGAACGGCACGGACTCCTCCGACACGTCCTCGAGGCGGTACCAGCCGACGGTGGTGTCGCCGTCGAGTACGGGCAGGCGGTCGCCCCGCGGGTGAGCCTCCAGCTCGGGGCTCCGGATCGCGAAGACGTAGGCGATCTCGTGCCCCGGCCGGCCCTCGTTGTCGAAGATGTTCTCGACCACCCCGACGAGTCGGGTCTCGGTGACGGTCACCCCCAGCTCCTCGGCGATCTCGCGTCGGACGGCCGCCTCCGCGGTCTCGCCCGGCTGCACTCCTCCGCCGGGAGCGCGAAGGAACGCGGGACGGGCCGGCGTCGCGGCGTACTCCTCGGCGAGGACGTGGCCGTCGCGGATCAGCACTGCGACGGCGATGACCCGGATGCGGGGGCGTGTGCGGACGTCCGCCGCATAGGCGCGCAGCGCACGACCGTAGAGGGGAACCTCGTCCGCGAGAGCGCCGAGCGCGGTCCGCAGGGCACGCGCGGGCTTGTCGTCGTCGTAGAGCGCGAGGGCCTCGAATCCTGCCGCCGCCGCGGACAGCGGGTCGGCGGGATCGATCCCCTTGAGGGCCGCCATCGCCCCGGAGGCATCGCCGACGTTCCGGAGCGAACTCGCGAGCTGGATGATCGCCTGACTGCGCAGGGGCGGGCGGAGTCCCGCATCCAGCGCGCGCCGGTACAGCGGGATGGCGGCCGCCTCCTCCCCGAGGAAGTCCTCGACCGATGCCCGCTCGAACAGGCACCGCGCATCGTCCTCCGGGCGCCCGGCGAGGGCGTCCGCCATCGCCGATCGCAGCGCTTCCGGCTTCCCGTCGTCGGCGCCCTCCCAGATGGCCTCGATGCGGCGCTCCCAGGGGTCAGTCACCGAGGATCTTCCGGATCTTCTCCAGGCGGGCGGAGATGTCGCGCTCGACGCCGCGCGACGTCGGCTCGTAATAGCGTCGGCCGCGCAGCTCGTCGGGGAGGTACTGCTGGGTCGCGACGCCCACGTCGAGGTCGTGCGGGTAGACGTAGCCCTTACCGTGACCGAGGCGTTTGGCTCCCGCGTAGTGCGCGTCGCGCAGGTGCACCGGCACCCGCCCGAAGCCGCCCGCGCGGACGTCCGCGATCGCGGCGTTGATGGCGTTGTACGCCGCGTTCGACTTGGCCGTCGTCGCCAGGTACGCCGTCGCCTCCGCGAGCGGGATGCGGCCCTCCGGCATCCCGATGAAGGCCACGGCGTCGGCGGCCGCGACCGCGATCTGCAGCGCCTGCGGATCGGCGAGGCCGATGTCCTCGGCGGCCGAGATCACGAGCCGTCGCGCGATGAAACGCGGGTCCTCCCCGGCTTCGATCATGCGGGCGAGGTAGTGCATGGCGGCATCCGGATCCGAACCGCGGATCGACTTGATGAATGCACTGATGACGTCGTAGTGCTCGTCGCCCTGCCGGTCGTAGCGCAGGAGAGCGCGGTCGACGGCCTGGGCGACGTGTTCAGCGGTGATGACCGGGGTGTCCTCCCCGGGCTCCGCCATGGCCGCGGCGGCCTCCAGCGAGGTGAGGGCGCGGCGTGCGTCGCCCGAGGCGAGGTGGACGAGCGCGGCACGTGCGTCGTCCGAGAGCTCGACGGCCCCGGCGAGTCCGCGAGCGTCGGTCACGGCGCGGTCGATCAGCATGCCGAGGTCGGCGTCCGTCAGCGGCTGCAGGGTGAGCAGGAGCGAGCGCGACAGGAGCGGCGAGATCACCGAGAACGAGGGATTCTCGGTGGTCGCGGCGATGAGGATGACCCATCCGTTCTCGACGCCGGGCAGCAGGGCGTCCTGCTGCGCCTTGGTGAACCGGTGGATCTCGTCGAGGAACAGGATGGTCGACGTCCCGTACAGGTCGCGCTGGGTCATCGCCTCCTGCATGACCTCGCGCACGTCCTTCACGCCCGCGGTCACCGCGGACAGTTCGACGAACCGACGGCCCGACGTCCGCGCGATGGCCTGGGCGAGCGTCGTCTTGCCCGTGCCGGGCGGGCCCCAGAGGATCACCGACACGGCTCCGGTCGTCGCGCGGCCGGGGTCGGCGAGCGCCACGAGCGGGGAGCCGGGGCGCAACAAGTGCGTCTGCCCTGCGACCTCGTCGAGCGATGCGGGCCGCATCCTCACGGCCAGCGGCGTCGCACCACGGAAAAGCGCGTCACTCTGGGCCATCCCCCCAGGCTAACCGCCCCCACCGACATCGTGCCGAGGCTGCGGGGCTCCGGTTTGGAACGGATGCCGGGGACTGAATACTCTGCAGATGGCCGCGCGGGCGTGTGCGGCGCCGACGAGAGGATCACCGTGGCAGCGGGCAGGGGCAAGGGGCGCGACAGCGCGCAGGAGCGCGAGCGTGCCCGACTGTATGACGCGCGGCGCCGGTTCCACGCCTCCGTCATCCAGCGCAGGCGCCGGGACAACCTGATCGCGGGCGTCGCCGGCGGCCTCCTGATCGCCGCCTTGCTGGGTGCGCAGGTCGCCTATTACACGCTCGGGCCGGGCATGCCGGAGCCAGCGCCGACACCGACCGCGCCCACCTCCCCCAGCGGGACACCCACCCCGGGACCGAGCGGGTCGCCGACGCCGTCCCCCTCGCCGTCGGGCTCGCCGACCCCCTCTCCGACCCCGTGACCGCCGTACTAGGCTGAGTCACTAATCCGACCCCCATGCGGCGCATGCCGCCGACGAGGTGACCCCCGTGAGTTCCGCCACCCCTGAATCCGCCGAGACCCAGCCGTGGGGCCGCGTCGACGACGACGGCACCGTTTCCGTCCGTGAGGGCGACCAGTGGCGTGTCGTCGGGCAGTACCCCGACGGCACCCCCGAAGAGGCGCTGGCCTACTTCGAGCGCAAGTTCGCCGACCTCGCCTCCGAGGTGACGCTCCTCGAAGTGCGCCACCGTCGCGGCGGCGCCTCCGCATCCGACCTCCGTTCCACGGCACGCACCATCCGGGAGCGCCTGGACGGTGCCGCCGCCGTCGGCGACCTGGCCGCGCTCGAAGCCCGCGTGACGGCACTCGAAGGCGCCCTCTCCGAGGCGAGCGCCGAGGAGGCTCAGGCGCAGCGTGCCGCAGTGGATGCCGCGGTGGCCGAGCGCGAGTCGATCGTCGCCGAGATCGAAGCGATCGCCGCGAAGGACCCCCGCTCCATTCAGTGGAAGCAGACGACCGCGGACGTGGCCGCCCTGTTCGCCCGCTGGCAGGAGCACCAGAGCAGCGGCCCGCGCCTGCCGAAGGCCGTCGGTCAGCAGCTCTGGAAGCGGTTCCGCGACGCGCGCGCGGTGATCGACAAGAACCGCCGCGAGTTCTACTCGAGCCTCGACGAGCAGCACAAGGCCGCCCGCGACGCGAAGACCCGACTGGTCGAGCGCGCCGAGGCCCTCGCGCCGCAGGGTGAGGACGGCATCGCCGCCTACCGCACGCTGCTCGACCAGTGGAAGTCCGCCGGTCGCGCGGGCAAGAAGGCGGACGACGCACTGTGGGCCCGTTTCAAGGCCGCTGGCGACGTGCTCTACGGTGCGCGCATCGAACGCGAGAACGCCGACGTCGAGGCGTCCAAGGAGAAGATCGAGGCCAAGCGCGCACTCCTCGACGAGGCCGCCGGCGTCGCGAAGGAGAAGGACAACGGCAAGGCGCGCGCGCTCCTCACCAACATCCAGCGCCAGTGGGATGAGATCGGTCGGGTCTTCCCTCGCGACACGGAGCGCGGCCTGGACGACCAGCTCCGCAAGGTCGAGACCGCGCTGAAGGCGCGCGAGGACGAGGACTGGAAGCGCAACAACCCCGAGACGAAGGCGCGTCAGAACGACATGACGAGCCAGCTCCAGGATGCGATATCCAAGCTCGAGGACGAGCTCGCCGCCGCCGAGGCCTCGAAGGACAAGGCCGCGATCGCCAAGGCGAAGGACGCGCTCGAAGCCCGCAAGGGCTGGCTGCGCGCTCTCGGCGGCTGACCGCCTCCGACACAGCACCGACGCCGCGGCGGGATTCTCCACAGAGTCCCGCCGCGGCGTCGTCGTCTCGGCGCGGTGGCGCAGACTGCCCTCATGTGGCCGTTCCTCTACTTCGCCGATGACCGCCTGTCGACCGCCGAGTTGACCGCAGCCCGGCTGGATGGAGACCTCGTCGAGATCGGCGAGGCGTTCATGCCCGCCGATGCCGTCGAGACGCGCGAACTGCGTGCGGCCTCGTTCCGCGGGGTCGCCGGGGTCCACCGGGCCGTCACGCACGCGAGCGCGGCGTGGGTGCACGGGGCGATCCCCGAACCGCCCCTCATCCAGACCCTGCAGCGCGCCGGCCGGACGCGGGCTGCCGTCCCCCTCGACACCCGCATCCGCTTCCGCGACGTGGCCCTGCCCGCCTCCGACGTCGAGACCATCAGCGGCGTAGCTGTGACGACGCCGGTGCGGACGCTCGTCGACCTCGTCCGGGACGCCGTCGTCGGCGCCGGTCCGTCACAGCTGGTCGACGACGTACTGGCGTGGCGCCCGGAGCTCCTCGCGGATGCGCTGAGCTGGGTCGAGACCTCCGGACCTGTCCACCACAAACGGGCGGCCGCCACCGAGCTCCGGCGTCGTCAGGACGAGGTGACCCGGTAGACGTCGTACACGGCGTCGATCCGGCGGACGGCGTTCAGCACGCGGTCGAGGTGCACCGTGTCGCCCATCTCGAAGACGTAGCGGCTGAGGGCGAGGCGGTCGTTGGTCGTCTGAACGGATGCCGAGAGGATGTTCACATGGTGCTCGCTGAGCACCCGCGTGATGTCGCTCAGCAGGCCCGACCGGTCGAGCGCCTCGACCTGGATGTGCACGAGGAACACGCTCTTCGACGTCGGCGCCCACGACACCTCGATCATCCGATCGGGCTGGTCGCGCAACGCCGCCGCGTTCGTGCAGTCCGCGCGGTGGACCGAGACCCCGCTGCCGCGCGTGACGAACCCGACGATCTCGTCGCCCGGCACCGGCGTGCAGCACTTGGCGAGCTTCACGAGGATGTCGGGAGCACCCCGCACCAGCACGCCGGAGTCGCCGCCGCGCGGCGCCCTAGACCGACCGCCGGCGGGCAGGTCGATCGGACCGGTGGAGGTGTCCTCCTCCTCCGAGCGCACGAGCGCGGTGACCTTCTCGATCACGGACTGGGTCGAGACGTGTCCTTCGCCGACTGCGGCGTAGAGGGCGGTGACGTCCTCGTAGCGCAACTGGTGAGCCACCGCGGTGAACGAGTCCTGGCTCATCAGACGCTGCATCGGCAGGTTCTGGCGGCGCATCGCACGGGCGATCGCGTCCTTGCCCTGCTCGACGGCCTCGTCGCGGCGCTCCTTCGTGAACCAGCCGCGGATCTTGTTGCGCGCCCGGGTGCTCTTGACGAACGCCAGCCAGTCCTGGCTCGGCCCGGCATCCGGGTTCTTCGAGGTGAACACCTCGACGACGTCACCCGAGTGGAGTTCGGACTCGAGCGGCACGAGGCGGCCGTTGACCTTCGCGCCCATCGTGCGGTGGCCGATCTCGGTGTGGACGGCGTACGCGAAGTCGACGGGGGTCGCCCCGGCCGGAAGACCGATGACTCGTCCCTTCGGCGTGAAGACGTAGACCTCCTTCGCACCGATCTCGAACCGGAGCGAGTCGAGGAACTCCCCCGGATCGGCGGTCTCGGCCTGCCAGTCCGAGATGTGCGCCAGCCAGGCCATGTCCTGGTCGATGGCCTTGGAGTCGGCCTTGCCGCCGGCGATCTGCTCCTTGTACTTCCAGTGCGCCGCCACACCGTACTCGGCCTGCTGGTGCATCTCGTGGGTGCGGATCTGGATCTCGACCGTGCGCCCGCCGGGACCGATCACGGTCGTGTGGAGGGACTGGTAGAGATTGAACTTCGGCGTGGCGATGTAGTCCTTGAACCGCCCGGGGATCGGGGTCCACCGTGCGTGGATCGCGCCGAGCACGGCGTAGCAGTCGCGGACCGTGTTCACCATGATCCGGATGCCGATGAGGTCGTAGATGTCGTCGAACTCGCGACCGCGAACCACCATCTTCTGGTACACGGAGTAGAGCTGCTTCGGCCGACCCATGACACGACCGCGGATACGGAGATCGCGTAGGTCCGTCTCCACGGCGTCGATGACCGTGTGCACGTACTGCTCGCGCTGCGGGGTGCGCTGCTTGACCAGCGAGTCGATCTCCGCGTAGAGCTTCGGGTGCAGGACGGCGAACGAGAGGTCCTCGAGTTCGCTCTTCGCGGTCTGGATGCCGAGGCGGTGCGCCAGCGGCGCGTAGATCTCGAGGGTCTCGCGGGCCTTCTTGGCGGCCTTCTCGGGCGGAACGAAGCCCCATGTGCGCGCGTTGTGGAGGCGATCGGCGAGCTTGATGAGGAGCACGCGGATGTCCTTCGACATCGCGACGATCATCTTCCGCACGGTCTCGGCCTGCGCCGCATCGCCGTACTTGACCTTGTCGAGCTTCGTGACGCCGTCCACGAGCATCGCGACCTCGTCGCCGAAGTCCGCCGTCAACTGGTCGAGCGAGTAGTCGGTGTCTTCGACCGTGTCGTGCAGCAGGGCCGCCGCGATGGCGCGGGGGCCGAGGCCCAGCTCGGCGAGGATCTGCGCGACGGCGAGGGGGTGCGTGATGTACGGCTCGCCGCTCTGACGCTTCTGCGTCGCGTGCGCCTTCGCGGCGGTGCGGTAGGCCCGCTCCACGATCGCGATGTCGCCCTTGGGGTGGTGCATGCGCACCGTGCGCATGAGCTCCTCGAGCGCGTCCCGCGAGGGGGCGCGGGAGAAGATGCGCGGCACGAGCCGGCGCAGCGACTGGCCCCCGGTCGCGGTTCCTGTCGGGGTGACCGCCTCAGCCATGCGATCGCCTCCCGTCTGTCCGCACGCGCGTGGAACTGGAGGACAATCCTACGCCCGCGCGCATCCGGCTCAGACCGCGGCGACGGCGGCCGAACGGGCCTCGATGACGCGCTGGTCCCGCGCCTTGAGGTCGGACTCGTTCTCGCGCAGGAGCGAGTACAGCGGGGCCGCGACGAACAGCGTCGAGTAGGCCGCGACGATCGTTCCGACGAAGATCGAGAGGGAGATGTCGGTGAGCGTCTGCGCACCGAGCCACAGGGCGCCGATGAAGAGGATCGCTCCCGTCGGCAGCACGGCCACGACGGTCGTGTTGATCGAGCGGACGAGTGTTTGGTTCACCGCGAGGTTGACCGACTCGCCGAACGTCCTGCCGGACTTCTCCCCGTCCTCGAACGTGTTCTCGCGGATCTTGTCGAACACGACCGTCGTGTCGTACAGCGAGTACGACAGGATCGTGAGGAAGCCGATGACGGCCGCCGGAGAGATCTCGAAACCGAACAGGGCGTAGACCCCGATCGTCACGACGAGCACGTCGACGAGACCGATCATCGCCGCGACGGACATCTTCCACGTGCGGAAGTACAGCGCCAGGATCAGGAAGGTCAGCACGAGGAATATCGCCAGACCCCACAACGACTGCCGGGTGACGCTCTCACCCCAGCTCGGACCGATGAAGGACGAGCTCACGCTGTCATCCGGAACGTTGAACGCCTCGACGAGGGCGGAGGTCACTTCGCGCGTCTCCAGCTCGCCGAGCTGGTCGGTTTGGATGCGGAGGCTGTCGTCGCCGACCGTCGTGACGCGGGTCGCGGCATCCGGGACGACGGACTGCACCGCGTCGGTCGCGCGCAGCTGATCCGGGGATGCCACGTCGTTGACGGTGAACTGCGAACCGCCCGTGAACTCGATCGAGAACTGGATGGGGCGGAAGACCGGCACCAGCGCCGAACCGATCACGAGGATCGCGGCGATGAGGAACCACAACCGGCGACGGCCGACGAACGGGAAGGAGACCTTCCCCGTGTACAGGTCGTTACCGAAATCGTTCATGGAGCGCATCAGTCGTCCCCCTCCCCTGCGGAGCGGGTATCGCCGCTCTGCTGCGCGAGCTTGCGCTCGGCGATCGTCTGACGGCGCACCGCCTCGCTCCGCGATCGCGAGGACCGCTTCTCGGCCTGCGACTTGCCGCCGGCGGCGACCGGTGCGCGGAACTGCGCACGACCGCGGTACACCGCGCCGAGAGCGGTCGGGTCGAGCCCGGACAGCTTGTGCCCGCCGCCGAAGAATTTCGTCCGGGCCAGCAGCTGCAGCACCGGGTGCGTGAAGAGCACGAAGATGAGCACGTCGATGACGGTCGTGAGACCCAGCGTGAAGGCGAAGCCCTTCACGGTCGCGTCGGCGAGGATGTAAAGCACCACGGCGGCGAGGATGTTGATCGACTTCGAGATGTAGATCGTCCGCTTGGCGCGTGCCCAGCCGTCCTCCACGGCACTCGTGATCGACTTGCCGTCACGGAGCTCGTCTCGGATGCGCTCGAAGTAGACGATGAACGAGTCGGCGGTGAAGCCGATCGTCACGATGAGGCCCGCGACACCGGCAAGCGACAGGCGGAAGCCCATGCGCCAGGCGAGGATGCAGAGCGTGATGTAGGTCAGGATGCCCATCACGGCGAGCGAGGCGATGATGACCGACCCGAGCGCGCGGTAGACCACGAGCGAGTAGACCGCGACGAGGGCGAGACCGATGAGCCCCGCGACGAGGCCGATCAGCAGTTGCTGGGAACCGAGCGTCGCCGAGATCGCGTTGCTGCTCTGCACCTCGAAGCTCAGCGGCAGGGCACCGTACTTGAGCTGGTCGGCGAGGGTCTTCGACGTCTCCTGGTCGAAGTTGCCGGTGATCTGCGGCTTGCCGTCGGTGATGACCGCGTTCATCGACGGGGCCGAGATGACCTCGCCGTCGAGCACGAAGGCGAACTGGTTCTGCGGCGGCTGCAGGTTGAACAGACGCTGGCTGATCTCGCCGAAGGTCTCCGTCCCGGCGCTGTCGAAGACGATGTTGACGGCCCACTGACCGTTCTGCGAGTTGAGGCCGTTCGTCGCGTCCGAGATGGCCGAACCGTCGAGTTCGACCGGTCCGAGCAGGTACTTCGCCGACCCGTCGGCGTCGCACGTGATGAGCGGCTGGTCGGCGGGCTCCTGTGCGGCGTCGTTCGCGGGGTTCGCGCAGTCGTAGGCGAGGAACTCGGCCTGGACCTCCTCCGTCGCCCACGACAAGTCGCTGCCGTTGGTCGGCGACGGGGTGGGCGTCGCGTTCAGCGAGGGGCCCGGGGTCGGGTAGGGCGTCTCCTTGCCGTCCTCGCCGATGAAGGTGTTCGTCGGAGCGGCGGTGTAGAGCACCGCGCGCAGCTGCATCTGCGCCGAACGGCCGATGCGGTCGCGGGTCTCCTCGTCGGCGATGCCCGGGAGCTGGACGACGATCTGGTTGCCCGCCTGCGTGGTGATGTCGGTCTCACCGACACCCGAGGCATCCACGCGCTGGCGGATGATCGAAACCGCCTGCTGCATCTGGTCGGCGGTGGGCTGCGCCCCCTCCTCCGTCTGCGCCTGCAGGATGATCTGCGTGCCGCCCTGCAGGTCGAGGGCGAGCTCGGGAACCCACGAGCTCCGCTCGAACAAGTAGACGCCCGCGGCGTTCACGCCGAAGAGGACGGCCGTCAGGGCCAGGAGTCCGATCAGTGCGCGCCACGCGCGCCGGACGGGGGTGGATGAAGCCACGGAGGGAACTTTCGTGAGGGGCCGCCGGAGCGGGGAGGTCAGGCCTTGGGCTTGTCGTCCGCGTCGGGGGTGCCGTCGACCGGGCGCGGGTCGACGTCGGCCTCGTCGCGGGAGACGATCACGTCGTCACCGGGGACCTGCTCGGTCTCATCGACGACGGGCTCCTCCTCCTCGACGGCGCGCAGGATCGCCTGACTGTGGACCTCGACGACCATCCCCGGGGCGAGCTCGACGTGGGCAGGCTTCGAGAGGTCGGTCGGGTCGTACTCGACGATCGTCCCGTAGAGGCCGCCCTGGAGCAGCACCTTCACGCCGGGCACCATCTGCAGGGCCTTCTTCTCCTGCTCCTCCTTCATCCGCTTCGTGCGACGACGCGAGCTGATGAACATGAAGACGAGCAGACCCGCCAGCAGGATGAGCAGGCCGTAGTCCGTGAAGAAGTTGCCTCCGGTGGCCTGCGTGGTGTTCTGCTGGGAGAGAAGCAACATGAACGGGTGTCCGCCTTTCGGGTGGGCACGCCGCAGCGATGCGGCGAAGAGGGTGGGAGGCCGGAGCCTTCAGCGATTATAGGTCATCGAGGGTCAGCGCCCCGTCGTGGCGGGGGATGCCCAGGTGCGCGTACGCCTCGGGGGTCGCGACGCGCCCGCGGGGGGTGCGCCCCATGAAGCCGATGCGCACGAGGTAGGGCTCGACGACCGACTCGATGGTGTCGGCCTCCTCCCCCACCGTCACCGCGAGGGTGTTGAGCCCCACGGGGCCGCCGCGGAAGCGGCGTACGAGAGCGTCGAGCACCGCGCGGTCGAGCCGGTCGAGTCCCAGATCGTCGACGTCATACAGGTCGAGCGCGGCGGACACGTCCGCCGTCGTCGCCTGCGTCGAGGAGCCACCGTGGACCACGACGTAGTCCCGCACCCGGCGCAGCAGCCGATTCGCGATGCGGGGTGTGCCGCGCGACCGACGCGCGATCTCGGCGCGGGATGCCGCCGGCAGGTCGACGTCGAGCATCACCGCCGAACGGGCGATGACCTGCTCGAGCTCGATCGGCTCGTAGTACTCGAGGTGGGCGGTGAAGCCGAACCGGTCGCGCAGCGGGTTCGGCAGCATTCCCGACCGCGTCGTCGCGCCGACGAGGGTGAAGGGAGCGAGATCGAGCGGGATGCTGGTGGCCCCGGCCCCCTTGCCGACCATGATGTCGACCCGGAAGTCCTCCATCGCGAGGTACAGCATCTCCTCGGCCGAGCGCGCCATCCGGTGGATCTCGTCGATGAAGAGGACCTCGCCGGGCACCAGGCTCGACAGCAGGGCGGCGAGATCTCCGGCGTGCTGGATCGCGGGACCGCTCGACATCCGCAGAGGACGCTCGCTCTCGTGCGCGACGATCATCGCGAGGGTGGTCTTGCCGAGCCCCGGAGGGCCCGACAGCAGGATGTGGTCGGCCGGACGCTGCTGGATGCGGGCGGCATCCAACAGCAACTGCAGCTGCCCGCGCACCTTCATCTGACCGACGAACTCGGCGAGCGACCCCGGGCGCAGCGCGCCTTCGACGGCGAGTTCGCCCTCGTCCTCGGGAAGGCGCTGGTCGCGGGCCTCAGACACCGGTGCGCTCCGCACGTGCGGGACCGAGATGGGCGAGAGCGAGCTTGAGCAGCGCCGGCACGGTGGCTCCCGCGGGCGCCTCGGCCAGGACGTTCTCGGCGGTCTCCGTCGCGACGCGCTCGCTCCACCCCAGCGCGACGAGCGCCGCCGCCAGTTGCACGCCGAGACCCTGCGCGGCGGGGAGGCCGGGCGTCGTCCGGGCCGGCGCGGTGAGCTTGCCGGCGAGCTGCACGACGATCAGCTTGGCGGTCTTCGGGCCGATGCCCGAGACGCGGCGGAAGGGCGCATCGTCCTCATCGGCGACCGCGGTCGCGATCTGATCGACCGTGAGGGCCGAGAGCACCCCGAGCGCGGACTTCGGTCCGACACCCGAGACGCTGAGCAGATGGCCGAACACATCCAGTTCGGACCGGTCCTCGAAGCCGAACAGCAGCATGGCGTCCTCGCGGACGATCATCGAGGTGTGCACGAAGACCTCGTCGCCGAGGTGGAGCTGCCGCGCGTGCTGCGCCGTGACGGCGACCGCGTAACCGACCCCGTGCACGTCGATGACGACCGAGTCGGGTTCGAGGTGCAGCACACGGCCGCGCAGCGAGGAGATCATGATCCGAGCCTAAGCGAGCCTTCGGACCTATGTTCGAGCGACACACCTGGGACGGGCGGTCTCAGCGTCGCGTCGCCTTTTCGGCGGCGGCCCACGCACGCTGGGCGGGGGTGAGCTCCGCGGCGGCGCCTCCCGCGGCGGGACCGCGACGCCACGCGTGGCAAAGCGCGAGGGCCAGCGCGTCGGCGGCGTCGGCGGGCTGCGGCAGCGCGTCGAGGCGCAGCACCCGCGCGACCATCGTCTGCACCTGCAGCTTCTCGGCGTTGCCGTAGCCCGTGATGGCGGCCTTGACCTCGGACGGCGTGTGCGTCGCGGCGGGCAGCCCATGCTCGGCGGCGAGCAGCAGCGCGATGCCGCTGGCCTGCGCCGTCCCCATGACGGTGCTGCGGTTCTGCTGGGCGAAGACCCGCTCGACGGCCACGACGTCCGGCCCGTGATCGGTGATCACCGCGCGGATGCCGGCCGCGATGCTCGCGAGCCGCTGCTCGATCGGCGCATCGGTCGCCGAACGGACGACACCGACGTGCACGAGCGTGGCCGACCGATCGGCGCGCACGTCGACGACCCCCACGCCGCAGCGGGTGAGTCCCGGATCGATGCCGAGGACGCGAAGAGCGGATGCCACTCCCCCACGCTAGGCGGGAGGTGCGGCATCCGCTCGTCGGCGCGCCTGCGGAGTCAGTCCTCGTCGTCGGTTTCGAGCTCGGCCTGGACCTCGGGCGTCAGGTCGAAGTTGGCGTAGACGTTCTGCACGTCGTCGCTGTCCTCGAGGGCGTCGATGAGGCGGAAGATCTTGCGCGCGGTGTCGGCGTCGATCTCGACCTTGAGGTTCGGGACGAACTCGACGTCGGCCGAGTCGTACTCGATGCCGGCGTCGGTGAGCGCGGTGCGCACCGAGACGAGATCGGATGCCTCGGTGACGACCTCGAAGCCCTCGGCCCGCGGCTCGATCTCCTCGGCACCGGCTTCGAGAGCCGCCATCATGAGGTCGTCCTCGGTCGTCCCCTCACCGGAGACGACGATGACGCCCTTGCGCGTGAAGTTGTACGCGACCGATCCGGGATCGGCGAGGGTGCCGCCGTTCCGGGTGAGGGCCGTGCGGACCTCCGCGGCGGCACGGTTCTTGTTGTCGGTCAGACACTCGACCATGAGCGCCACGCCGTTGGGTCCGTAGGCCTCGTACATGATCGAGGTGTACTCGACCGACTCGCCGCCGATGCCGGCGCCGCGCTTGATGGCGCGGTCGATGTTGTCCTTCGGGACCGAGGTCTTCTTCGCCTTCAAGACGGCGTCGAAGAGGGTCGGGTTGCCCTGCAGGTCCGCACCACCCAGCTTGGCGGCGACCTCGATGTTCTTGATGAGCTTCGCCCACGACTTCGCACGACGCGCGTCGATGACGGCCTTCTTGTGCTTCGTGGTGGCCCACTTAGAATGTCCGCTCACGGGACTCCTCTCGGAAAAAGCGCGGGGTCCAGTCTACGACCGTGCCGACACGGGGCCGCTACGCGTCGCGCACGCTCGCAAGGAACAACTCGTGGAAACGGGTCTCGGCATCGAGCTCCGGGTGGAAGGAGAGACCGATGACCGCACCCTGGCGCACCCCCACGACCCTGCCGTCGGGGAGGGCGGCGATCGCCTCGGCCGCCGGTCCGACCTCTTCGACGACGGGGGCGCGAATGAAGGTCGCGCGCACCGGCGGCTCGCCGACCGCCGGCACCGCCAGCTCGGTCTCGAAGGACTCGACCTGGCCGCCGAACGCGTTCCGGCGCACCGTCACGTCCAGGCCGCCGAACGTCTGCTGCCCGGCGATCCCGTCCGCGAGGCGATCGGCGAGGAGGATGAGGCCGGCACAGGTGCCGTACACCGGCATCCCCTCCGCGATGGCGGAACGGATGGGCTCCTGCATCCCGAACGCGCGGGAGAGCTTGTCGATGACACTCGACTCGCCCCCGGGGAGCACGAGCCCCCGCACCTGCGCGAGCTCCTCCGGCCGCCGGACCGGGACGACGTCGGCGCCGAGCTCGGCGAGCACGCGCGTGTGTTCGCGGACGTCGCCCTGGAGGGCGAGGACACCGACGCGGGGAGCGGTCACCATCCCCGCTCGGCGAGCCGGTGCGGTGCGGCGAGGTCGGAGACGTTGATGCCGACCATCGCCTCACCGAGCCCCCGTGAGACGTCGGCGATCACCTTCGCGTCGTCGTGGAACGTCGTCGCCTTGACGATCGCCGCGGCACGTTCGGCGGGGTTGCCGCTCTTGAAGATGCCCGAGCCCACGAAGACGCCGTCGGCTCCGAGCTGCATCATCATGGCCGCGTCCGCGGGTGTCGCGACACCGCCGGCGACGAAGAGGACGACGGGCAGGGTGCCGGTCTCGGCGACCTCGGCGACGAGCTCGTAGGGCGCCTGCAGTTCCTTGGCCGCGACGTAGAGCTCGTCCTTGGGCAGCGCGGCGAGGGCGGCGATCTCCCCGCGGATCTTGCGGATGTGCTTCATCGCCTCGGACACGTCGCCGGTGCCGGCCTCGCCCTTCGAGCGGATCATGGCCGCACCTTCGGTGATGCGTCGCAGGGCTTCGCCGAGGTTCGTCGCCCCGCAGACGAACGGCACCGTGAAGTCCCACTTGTCGATGTGGTTCACGTAGTCGGCGGGTGAGAGCACCTCGGACTCGTCGATGTAGTCGACGCCGAGCTCCTGCAGCACCTGCGCCTCGACGAAGTGCCCGATGCGCGCCTTGGCCATCACCGGGATGGAGACCGACGCGATGATGTCGTCGATGAGGTCGGGGTCGCTCATGCGGGCGACGCCGCCCTGGGCGCGGATGTCGGCGGGCACGCGTTCGAGCGCCATGACGGCGACGGCGCCGGCGTCCTCGGCGATCTTGGCTTGGTCGGCGGTGACGACGTCCATGATGACGCCGCCCTTGAGCATTTCGGCGAGGCCGCGCTTCACCCGCGCGGTTCCAGTCGTGGTCGTTGGCATAGGCCAAAACCTAGCACGACACGGACATAGACTCGTCCCATGGCAGACGATGTCCTGGCGATCGGCGGCGAGACCGCCGCTGAGATCGCGGACAGCATCCGTGCCCTCATCGATCGAGGCGACCTCACTCCCGGCGCCGCGCTCCCCTCCGTCCGCGCGCTCGCCGACCTCGTCGGGGTGAACCGCAACACGGTCGTCGCCGCGTACCGCCTCCTCGCCGCCGCCGGCGCGGTCGCGACCGCCGGCCGCGCCGGTACCCGCGTCGCGCCGCGGTCGGACCCGGCGCAGGAGGGTTTCGCCGCCGACACCGTGCTGCGCGACATCGGGACGGGGAACCCGGACCCCGCGCTCATCCCGGATCCCTCGCATGCGCTGTCGAGCCTCGCGGGTCGGCCCGTCCTCTACGGCGAACCGACGATCGACCCCGACCTCGAGGCGTGGGCGTCTCAGTGGATCGCGAAGGATCTGCCCGAACGCGCCGAGCTGCGCCTCACCATCACGGGCGGCGCGGTCGACGCGCTCGAGCGCCTCTTCGCCGACGCCCTCACCCGCGACGACGCCGTCGGGCTCGAGGATCCCTGCTTCCTCTCCGCCCTCCGCACGGTAAGGATCGGCGGTTACCGGCCGGTCCCGATCCCCGTCGACGATCAGGGAATGACGGTCGCCGGGCTGCGCGCCGCGCTCGACGCCGGCGTGCGCGCCATCGTGTGCACTCCGCGCGCGCAGAACCCCACCGGTGTGAGTCTGACCGCCGAGCGGGCGGCGCAGCTGCGCGCCGTGCTGGAGCAGCATCCGTACGTCCTCGTCATCGAGGACGACCACTTCTCGATGCTCTCGCGCGAGCCGTACCACTCGATCATCGGACCCGGGCACCGACGGTGGGCCCTCATCCGCTCGGTGTCGAAGTTCCTCGGGCCCGACATGTGCCTCGCGGTCACCGCGAGCGACCCCGAGACCGCCGAGCGCCTGGCGCGCCGACTGAGCCCCGGGTCCACGTGGGTGAGCCACCTACTGCAGCGTCTCGTGCTCGCGCTCGTCTCCGACGACGCCGTCCTGGCCGGGGTGGAGCGCGCCGCACGCCATTACCGCGCACGTAACGACCGCTTCGCCGCGGAACTGACGCGACTCGGCCTGCCCACCGCGGCGGGCGACGGGCTGAGCGTGTGGGTGCGTGTCCCCGCTCCCGCCCGCGCCGTCGCCGAGCAGCTCATGCGTCGTGGGTGGCTCGCCCGTCCCGGCGACGAGTTCGTCCTCGCCGATCCCGCGGCGACCCACCGCCTGCGCCTGACCGTCCACGATTTGTCCGACACCGACCTCGCGCGCCTGGCCGCCGACGTCGCCGCCTCGGCGCGAGCCATCGCGCCCTCACCGGAAGCGAGTACCGCCCCGTGAAGATCCTCTCCATCCAGTCCGCCGTCGCGTACGGTCACGTCGGAAACTCTGCCGCAGTGTTCCCGCTGCAGCGCATCGGCGTCGAGGTGTACCCGGTGTACACCGTGAACTTCTCGAACCACACCGGGTACGGCGCGTGGCGGGGCCCGCTCATCAGCCCGCAGGACGTCGCCGACGTCATCACCGGCATCGAGGAGCGCGGCGCGTTCGGCGAGATCGACGCCGTCCTCTCGGGGTACCAGGGCGGCGAGGGCATCGGCGACGTCATCCTCGACGCGGTCGCCCGGGTGAAGGCCGCCAACCCGAACGCGATCTACGCGTGCGACCCCGTCATGGGCAACGCGAAGAGCGGATGCTTCGTGGCCCCGGCCATCCCGGTCCTGCTGCGCGAGCGGGTCGTCCCGGCCGCCGACCTCATCACGCCGAACCAGTTCGAACTGGGGTTCCTCACCGGGACCGAGCCGTCGGACCTCGAGTCGACGCTCGCGTCGGTCGACGCCGCCCGGGCGATGGGCCCGTCGACGGTCCTCGTCACGAGCGTCGAGCGTCCCGACCGCCCCGAGGGGACGATCGAGATGCTCGCGGTCACGGACGACGGCGCGTGGATCGTCCGCACCCCCCACATCCCCATGAAGGCCAACGGCTCGGGTGACGTCACGGCGGCCCTGTTCACGGCGCACTTCCGCCGCACCGGCGACGCGGCGGACGCCCTCGCGCGGACGACCTCGAGCGTCTTCGACCTGCTGCAGCAGACGTACGACGCGGGTTCGCGCGAGCTCCGACTGATCGAGGCGCAGGAGGCCTACGCCCACCCGCGCATGCAGTTCGAGGTCACGCAGGTCCGCTGACGTGGCGGGGCGGCCGGCTCGTCAGATGACGGGCCAGCCGTCGGCCACGGCCTGCCGAACCTCGCCGAGCAACTGCGGCAGGGCCTTCGTCTTGGCGATGATCGGGAAGAAGTTCGCGTCCGTCGCCCAGCGCGGCACGACGTGCTGATGCAGGTGCTCCGCGACGCCCGCACCGGCGACCGTGCCCTGGTTCATGCCGAGGTTGAACCCGTCGCACTTCGCGACCGTGCGCAGGACCCTCATCGCGACCTGGGTCAGCGCGCCGATCTCGGCGACCTCCTCCGGGGTCGCGTCGTCGTACGTCGCGAAGTGACGGTACGGGCAGACCAGCAGGTGTCCCGAGTTGTACGGGAAGAGGTTCAGCAGGACGTAGGCGGTCTCACCGCGCGCGACGATGAGACCCTCCTCGTCGGTCTTGCCCGGGGCGGCGCAGAACGGGCAGTCGTGCTTCAAGGGCTCCGGACCCGCCTGGATGTAGGCCATCCGATGCGGCGTCCACAGTCGCTGGAACTCGTCGGGCACGCCCGCCAGCTCGGCGGCAACCTCCACGCGGCGGTCGTCGTCCGTCATGCCAGGTCCTCCGCGGTGTTCACGAGCGTGCGGTCCGCGATCGCCGCGACGATCTTGTCGATCGCCTCGTCGACGGGGATGCCGTTGGTCTGCGAGCCGTCACGGAACCGGAACGACACCGTGCCCCCCGAACGGTCCTGCTCCCCCGCGATGAGCTGAAGGGGGACCTTCTGGGTCGTGTGGGTGCGGATCTTCTTGGGCATGCGGTCGTCGGAGTGATCGACCTCGGCGCGGACGCCCTCGGTGCGCAGGCGCGCCACGATCTCGTCGAGGTACGGCCCGTACTCCTCGGCGACGGGGATGCCGACGACCTGGACCGGAGCGAGCCACACCGGGAAGGCCCCCGCGTAGTGCTCGAGCAGGATCGCGAAGAAGCGCTCGATCGAGCCGAACAGCGCACGGTGGATCATGACGGGGCGGTGCTTCTCACCGTCGGGACCGGTGTACTCGAGCTCGAACCGCTCGGGCTGGTTGAAGTCGAGCTGGATCGTCGACATCTGCCAGGTGCGACCGATCGCGTCACGTGCCTGGACCGAGATCTTCGGGCCGTAGAACGCGGCCCCGCCCGGGTCGGGCACGAGCTCGAGACCGGAACCCTCGGCGACCTCACGGAGGGTCTGCGTCGCCTCGTCCCACAGGCTGTCGTCGCCGATGAACTTGGGGTTGCCCTCCTCCTTCGTCGACAGCTCGAGGTAGAAGTCGTTCAGCCCGTAGTCGCGCAGGGTCTTCAGCACGAACTCGAGACTGTGCTCGAGCTCGCCCTTGACCTGGTCGGCGGTCACATAGATGTGGGTGTCGTCCTGCGTCATCCCCCGCACACGGGTGAGGCCGGCGAGCGTGCCGCTCTTCTCGTAGCGGTAGACCGAGCCGAATTCGCTGAGCCGCAGCGGCAGTTCGCGGTAGCTGCGTCCGCGCGAGCGGAAGATCAGGTTGTGGAACGGGCAGTTCATGGGCTTGAGGTAGTACTCCTGGCCCTCGCGTGAGACGTGACCGTCGGCATCCACCACCTCGTCGAGCACCATCGGGGGGTACATGCCGTCGGCGTACCACTGCAGGTGACCGCTCGTCATGAACAGGTCGCCCTTGGTGATGTGGGGCGTGTTCACGACCTGGTACCCGTTGGCGAGGAGGCTCTCGCGCATGTAGCGCTCGATCTCGTACCGGATGATTCCGCCCTTGGGGTGGAACACCGACAGGCCGGGCCCGATCTCTTCGGGGAAGGAGAAGAGGTCGAGGTCCTTGCCGAGCTTGCGGTGGTCGCGCTTGGCGGCCTCCTCGAGTCGGTGCTGGTAGGCGCGCAACTCGTCCTTCGTGG
Organism: Microbacterium sp. ARD31; assembly: GCF_031844425.1. Taxonomy (NCBI): domain Bacteria; kingdom Bacillati; phylum Actinomycetota; class Actinomycetes; order Micrococcales; family Microbacteriaceae; genus Microbacterium; species Microbacterium sp. ARD31. Next base: position 357,847 of record NZ_JAUZVE010000001.1, on the reverse strand, counting down.
GCCACGCGGTGCCGTAGATGCGCTGCAGCTGCGGGTTCTTCTCGCTGCCGCGCCAGTAGGCCCCGGCGACGCGAGTGAGGTCCCAGCCGTTGCCGGCGATGCGGGTGCTCGGGACGTGGGGCCCTCGGCAGAGGTCCTTCCACGCGGTCTCACCGTCGCGGGTGACGTTGTCGTAGATGGTGAGTTCGCCGGCGCCCACCTCGACGGACGCGCCCTCGGCCGCCTCCTGCGACCCGCCCTTCAGCCCGATCAGCTCGAGCTTGAACGGCTCATGGGCGAGCTCGGCGCGGGCCTCGTCATCGGTCACCACGCGGCGGACGAAACGCTGTCCTTCACGGACGATGCGCTCCATCTCCTTCTTGATGGCCTTGAGGTCCTCGGGGGTGAAGGGCTCCTCGACGCCGAAGTCGTAGTAGAAGCCGTCGGTGATCGGCGGGCCGATCCCGAGGTTCGCCTGCGGGCGGACGCGCTGCACCGCCTGCGCGAGGATGTGGGCCGTCGAGTGGCGCAGGATGCTCAGCCCGTCGGGGCTCGACACGGTGACCGGCTCGACGCCGTCGAGAGAGTCGACGACCGTCGCGAGGTCCTTCAGCTCGCCGCGGATGCGGAGCGCGACGATGGAGCGGTCGGGGAACAGGGCGAAACCGTCGGCGGGAAGGGCGACATCCGCCGGGGCGATCGGATCAGACAAGGGGAGATCTCCAGAAGGTGGCTCGGATCACGGTGACTCAGCTTCGAGCGCTGTACGCGCTCCGCCCGCTCAGGCCCGCGGCGTTCGCGTGCCGGCGAGGTGGGACACCCGGCTGTTCTGCATCATGCGAGTCTACTGGGCCGCCGGGAGGGGCGATGATGGATGCCGTGAAGCTCGCTCTCGCGGGGGTCGTCCTGCTCGCGGGCGCGATCGTCGCCGTCGCCACCGGCATCCTGCCTCTCTCCGAGCTGGGCGTGGTCGCCGAGCGCGTGCTCCCGATCCTCGCGTTCGTCGTGGCGGTCACCGTCGTCGCGGAGCTCGCGGCGAAGGCCGGGGTCTTCGACGTCACGGCGTCGTGGCTGGCGCGGATGTCCCGGGGACGCACCGCTCTGCTCTGGGCACTCGTCGTGGCCCTCGCGATCGTGACCACCGCGTTCCTGTCGCTCGACACCACCGCCGTCCTCCTCACCCCCGTCGTGATCACCGTCGCACGCGCGAACGGGCTGCCGCCGCTGCCGTTCGCCCTCGCGACGGTGTGGCTGGCGAACACGGCGTCGCTCCTGCTGCCGGTGTCGAACCTCACGAACCTCCTCGCCCTGGCCCGGATGCCGGGGGCCGCCGACCCGGCCTCGTTCGTGCTCCTGCTCGGACCGTCCGCCGCCCTCGCCGTCCTGGTGACCGTCGCCCTCCTGTGGGTCATCCACCGGCGCTCGCTGGTCGGCTCGTTCACGGTGGCCCCGCCGCCGCGGGTGAGCGACCGGGTGCAGCTCGTCGCGGCATCCGTCATCGTCCTCACCCTGCTGCCGTTGCTCGTGAGCGGGATCGAGCCGTGGATCCCCGCGACGGTGGCGGCGCTCGCCCTGATCGGTCTGTTCGCGTGGCGCTCGCCGAAGGCTCTGGGGCTGCGGCTCGTGCCGTGGTCGCTGCTCGTGTTCGCTGCCGGGCTCTTCTCGGCCGTCGCCGCCCTCGAGGCGTGGGGCTCGGGACAGCTGGCGACGGCGGTGGCCGGATCGGGGTCGGCGCCGGTCGACCTGCTGCGGATGTCGGGAACGGCGCTCGTGACCGCGAATGCGCTCGACAACCTTCCCGCGTATCTGCTGCTCGAATCGACGGCGGACACGCCGGAGCGCCTGGCCGCCGTGCTGATCGGCGTGAACGCCGGTCCGCTCATCACGCCGTGGGCGTCGCTGGCCACCCTGCTCTGGCACCAGCGGCTCGTGGCGGCGGGAGTGCACCTGCCGTGGCGTCGCTTCATCCTGTGGGGTCTCGTGGCGGCTCCCCTCGTCGTCGCCGCGGCCACCGTCCCGCTGCTCCTGCGCTGACCTCAGAGGTGCTTCAGCGCCTCGCGACGGCTGAGCGGACTCAGCGCGTGGGCGGCAACGTAGGCGGACACCCATTCCGGGTAGGCCCGGGCGGCGTCGCGCAACGCCCAGCCGATGGCCTTGCGGATGAAGAACTCGCCGTCGCGGAGGTTCGGCTCGAGCGCGTCGGTCAGCAGGCGCAGGTCCGTCCGCTCGCGGCGACCGAGCTGGCTGAGGATCGCGAGGCGTCGCAGCCACAGCTCCTCGCTCACACACCACCCGCGCACGAGGGCGTCTCCGTCGCGGGGATGCTCGTCGAGGAGTTCGCGGATGCGGCCGCTCAGTTCGTCCGTGACGTCCCACCATCTGCCGGTGCGCACCATGTGCTCGACGAGCGGCACGATCCGCAGGTCCGCGCGGGCGGGCGGCACGGCCAGGAGCATCATGGCCGCGTACCGCTCCTCGCGATGGGATGCCGCATCCCACAGCTCCCGCGCGTCGTCGAGGATGCGCAGGGGGTCGGTCTCCCCCGCGGCCGCCGCCCGCGCGATCCGTCGCGTCTCCGGCACCCGCACGCCGAGGAACGGGAGGTCGGACTTCATGTACGCCTGCTGGCCGGCCGCGCGGGACGGGTCTGCTGCGGCCCGCAGGCGGGAGCGGATCACGTCGACGCGGTGCACGTCAAGCGACGGTGAGGTCCACCTGGATCTCGCCCGCGAGCTCCTCCAGCGCGGCCGTCACCGGCGCGGCATCCGCTCCGGCCGGCACGCGGAACGCGACCGTCGCCTCGAAGAGCGTCCCGCCCGCCATCGGCGCGTCGAGCGTCCGACTGCGGAAGGTGTCGATGCTCAGCGCGTGGGCGGCGATCGCCGCGGTCACGTCGCGCACGATCCCGGGGCGGTCGTTGCCGAGGACGGTGACCTCCATCGCGCGCTCGACGGGTTCGGTCACCGAGGCCACGTGTCCGCCGTGGACGGTGACGCGCAGCATCCCGTCGAGTCCTTCGAGCGCCGTGACGAGGTCGGCCTCACGGTCGTCGTCGATCGAGACGAGCACGATGCCGGCGAAGGCGCCGGCCAGCTCGGCGAGCTCGCTGCGCTCCCAGTTGCCTCCCGCGGCCGAGACCTGCTCGGCGAGGGCGTTGACAAGTCCCGGGCGGTCGTCGCCGACCACAGTGAGCACGAGGTGGGCCATGGCGGGATCCTATCGGTCGGGATGCCGCGGCGCAGGGGCATGCGCCGCGAGACGCATGCGGCGTAGCGTGCCGCGCATGAAGGCACTCCAGTACACGCGCATTGGTTCACACCCCGAGGTCGTCGAGATCGAGAAGCCGACTCCAGGTCCCGGGCAGGTGCTGCTCAAGGTCACCGCGGCAGGCGTCTGCCACTCGGACGAGTTCGTCATGGGGCTCAGCGAGGAGGAGTACACCGCCGCGGGATACACCCTGCCGTTGACCCTCGGGCACGAGGGGGCGGGCATCGTCGAAGAGCTCGGCGAGGGCGTCGAGCACCTGCAGGTCGGCGACGCCGTCGCGGTGTACGGACCGTGGGGATGCGGGCGCTGCCGCAACTGCGCGCAGGGCAAAGAGAACTACTGCACGAACGCGCAGTCCGAAGGGATCATGCCTCCCGGCCTCGGCGCACCCGGATCGATGGCGGAGTACATGATCGTCGACAGCGCCCGTCACCTCGTTCCGCTCGGCGATCTGGACCCCGTGAAGAACGTCTCCCTGACGGATGCCGGGCTCACCCCGTATCACGCGATCAAGACCTCGCTGCCGAAGCTCGGCGCCGGCACGACCGCCGTCGTGATCGGGACGGGCGGTCTCGGGCACGTCGCGATCCAGATACTGCGTGCCGTATCGGCGACGACGGTCATCGCGTTGGACGTGAATGACGAGAAGCTGGCGCTCGCGCGGGAGGTCGGCGCGCATCACGCCGTGCTGAGCGATGAGAAGGCTGTCGACGCCATCCGCGACCTCACCGGCGGCCTGGGTGCGAATGCGGTGTTCGACTTCGTCGGTGCGCAACCGACCATCGCCACCGCGGTCGGCGCAGCGGCCGTCGACGCCGACGTGACCATCGTCGGGATCGGTGGGGGCACGGCTCACGTGGGCTTCGGATCCATCGCCTACGACGCCGCCGTCCGCATCCCATACTGGGGATCGCGCAGTGAGTTGATCGAGGTACTCGACCTCGCACGATCGGGTCAGGTGTCGGTCGAGGTGCAGCGGTACTCCCTCGACGACGGCCCGAAGGCCTATGAGGCGCTCGCGGCCGGGAAGGTGCGGGGGCGCGCGGTCATCGTCCCCTGATCGGCCGCGGGGTCGCGATCATCCGTCGACGGCGTCGGTCACCACTGGCGCGAAGATGATGATCGCGGCCCCGACCAGGGCGACACCGGAGCCCACGTAATCCCACACGGTGGGGCGGAACCCGTCGACGACGATCCCCCAGGCCAAGGATCCGGCGACGAACACTCCCCCGTACGCGGCGAGCACCCGTCCGAAATGAGCGTCGGGCTGCAGGGCGGCGACGAAGCCGTAGGCGCCGAGGGCGACGATCCCGAGCAGCGCGAACCACCATCCGCGGTTCTCCCGCACGGCCTGCCAGATCAGCCAGGCGCCGCCGATCTCGGCGACGGCGGCGAGGACGAACAGGACGATGATCCGGGCGGTGGTCATGTCCGCATTTTCTCAGCGACCTGTGACGACCGTGTGACACGTCCGGCCGGTGCGCGGGAATGGCCCGCGCGGGTGAGAGGATGACCGTGGAGACCGCAGCTCCGCCCTTCTGTACGCCTCGACCAGGGTCGGTTCCATGGGACTCCTCGCCTACAACAGCACCACACGCTTCGACATCGACGATCGCACTCTCGCGCACCTCGAAGCCGTCATCTACGCCAAGCTCCGCCGCGGCGAAGCCTTCCTCTTCACGTGGTCGCGCGCCGCGGGTGAAGGCACCGGCCGCACGACCGTGTGGATGAACCGGGCGTCGAGCCTCGCCTTCCGCCGGCGGGGCGACACCCGCATCCCGCTCAACCACGAGTGGGTCGAGCGCCTTATGGCTGCCGCGAACTCCCCCGCCGGACTCCACGAGCTGCCCGAGACGGAGCAGGTCGCAGCCGTCGGCTGACCCCTCGCTGCGCGGGCCCGGGGCGCCTCGGGCCCGCGCAGCGCCGCCCGCGCACAACAAAAAACCCCCGGAGAACCGGGGGTTTGTCTGTGCGCGATACTGGGATCGAACCAGTGACCTCTTCCGTGTCAGGGAAGCGCGCTACCGCTGCGCCAATCGCGCCCGTGAAGGCTGTTGAGTTGTGAGTGGAGGTGGCGACGGGATTCGAACCCGTGTGGACGGCTTTGCAGGCCGCTGCCTAGCCACTCGGCCACGCCACCGTGTGTGGTTTGACCCACGTGACGCGATCTCCCCGGAGGAAGATCCCCACACTCGAGCGGATGACGAGATTCGAACTCGCGACCCTCACCTTGGCAAGGTGATGCGCTACCACTGCGCTACATCCGCATTTCGTTCCGGATCTCTCCGGCACTCGTTAAACAGTAGACGATTCCGGGCCCAGTGCAAAACCGAGCACGCCCCGCGCGTGTCATCCCCCGCACCCCCGCGCCGGTTCGGTCCGAGCCTTCCGATCCGGTATGCTCGGACACCGGCCCGAGTGTCATTCGGGCGATTGGCGCAGTTGGTAGCGCGCTTCCTTCACACGGAAGAGGTCGTCGGTTCGAGTCCGGCATCGCCCACCGAACAAGCCCCGGCAGGTCTCAGACCACCGGGGCTTCGCCCTTGTCCGGATCAGTGTGGACCGACGACCCGGGCCCGTCGAGCAGCTGAGGCGATCCCCGAGATCCAGGGGTCCCCATGCCCCGTCAGCACCACGCCCGCCTCGGTCGCCTCGAGCGCGTCGAGGGAGCGCAGCGCGGTCGCTGCATCCTTCGTCGCCGCATTCGCGACGATCTGCGGACCGCGCTTGCCGGTGTACGGATCGAGCGTGACGAGCGCGTCACCCGACAGCAGGACGCCGCGCGTCGCGAAGTGACGTGCGCGTGCACGAGGAGGACGGCATCGATGTCCTGACGACGCAGGCCCAGGTCGCCGAGAGGGCGTCGAGGACCTTTCCCGTGGCGGACAGTCCGGCGTCGACGAGCGTCACACCTTCGGGATCCCGGATCACGTAGCAGTTCGTGACCGCCACGGTCATGCGGAAGAAGCCGGGACGGTCCTCCACCCAGGCCGTCGACGCCTTCATCCCTCCGGCCCCCGACCTGCGTCGATCTCGCCGCGGTAGCGGTGTCCACTTCCTGGAGCAGCTGCTCATCGCAGAATCGCTACCGCTTCGGGGTCCGCGACCAACGGCTCGCAGTCGGGCCCCGACCGGTGAGCTCACCCCCAGACCCGTGGACGCACGGAAGGGGCGCCGCGGATTCGTCCGCGGCGCCCCTTCGGTGCGAGGTGCGTATCAGTCGACGAGAGCGTAACCCTCTTCGCCGTGGACGACGGTGTCGATGCCGGCGATCTCGTCCTCGTTCTTCACCCGGAAGCCGATCGTCTTCTCGATTGCAAAGCCGATGACGAAGGCGACCACGAACGAGTAGATGAGGACCGCGAAGGCGGCGACGGTCTGCGAGATCAGCTGGCCCGCGTCACCACCGGTGAACAGGCCGGTGCCGGTCGCGAAGAAGCCGAGGTACAGGGTGCCGAGGACACCGCCGACGAGGTGCACGCCGACCACATCGAGCGAGTCGTCGTAGCCAAGCTTCCACTTCAGCTCGATCGCGAGGGCACAGACCGCGCCGGCGATGACACCGAGCAGGAGCGCCCATCCCGGCGCCAGAGCGGCGCACGCGGGGGTGATGGCGACGAGACCGGCGACTGCACCGGAGGCTGCCCCGACCGACGTCGCCTTGCCGTCCTTGAGCTTCTCGACGAGAGTCCAACCCAGGATCGCGGCGGCGGTGGCGCCGAGCGTGTTGATGACGATGGTGCCCACGGCCTGGTCCTCGGTGCCGAGCAGACCGAAGGTGCCCTCGGCACCCGCGTTGAAGCCGAACCAGCCGAACCAGAGGATCGCGGCACCGAGCATGACGAGTGGCACGTTGTGGGGCTTGTGGATGCCCTTCTGGAACCCGACCCGCTTGCCCAGAACCAGCGCGAGGGCGAGAGCGGCTGCACCGGCGTTGATGTGGACAGCGGTACCACCGGCGTAGTCGATGACTCCGGGCAGCCCCGTGTTGTCACCCCAGTTGAAGATCCAGCCGTCGCCCCACACCCAGGCGGCGACGGGGAAGTAGACGACCGTTGCCCAGATGCCCGCAAAGATCATCCACGCGCCGAACTTTGCGCGGTCGGCGATCGCGCCCGAGATGAGGGCCACCGTGATGATCGCGAAGGTGGCTCCGTATGTGGCGCCGACGAGGGTGTCGCTGTCCGCCGCGGCGAGCCCGAAGTCGACGAACGGGTTACCGGAGAAGGCGAACGTGCCTCCGCCGAGGCTCATGTTGAACCCGAACAGGATCCAGAGGACGCCGATGAGACCCATGGCGCCGAAGCTGAGCATCATCATGCTCACGACGCTCTTGGCCTTGACGAGACCCCCGTAGAAGAACGCGACGCCCGGCGTCATGAAGAGTACGAGGGCTGTCGCGGCGACAGACCACGCGAGGTTTCCGCTGTCCATGAAGTTCCTCACTCATGTGTTGTGTAACTCGGTCCCGGCGCGCCTGTTCATTCGGGTAGGCAGCGCTGTCGGGCGCGATCAGTTTGGCGCCGTCGAGTTTCCGCGGCGGGATGCGTCGTGTTTCGCGCCGATTACGAGCGGGTCGAGCAGGTAAACATCAGGTTTCCCGGCTCTGCGAGTGAGGCGACGAGCACCCTAGGAGTGGGTGAGAGCCACCAGGCGCGAGACGGCGCGGAGGTACTTCTTGCGGTATCCGCCCGCGAGCATGTCCTCGCGGAACACGGAATCGAGCGGAGTCCCGGTGGCGCGGATCGGGATCTGCGCGTCGTACGCGCGGTCGACGAACGCCACGAAGCGCAGGGCGGCGGACTGGTCGTCGAATCCGACCACGTTCCGCAGGCCGATGGTCCCGATCCCCTCGATGAGGCGGATGTACCGCGACGGGTGCACCGAGGCGAGATGGCGGATGAACGCCCCGAAGTCGTCATCGGAGACGAGAGCGGATGCCGCGGCATCCGTCATCGCGCTCTCGTAGGCGACGTCGTCGAGGACGACCGCGTGACCGTCGACGGCGCGCTGCCGGTAGTCGGTGCCGTCGATCCGAATGGTCTGGAAGTGTTCGGCCATCGCATGGATCTCGCGGAGGAAGTCCTGCGCGGCGAACCGCCCCTCCCCCAGTGCGTTCGGCGGGGTGTTGGAGGTTGCGGCGAGCTTCGTGCCGGTGGGGACGAGCTCGGCGATGAGTCGCGTCATCACCATCGTGTCGCCCGGATCGTCGAGCTCGAACTCGTCGATGCACAGCAGGTCCGCGCCGCGGAAGAGTTCGACGGTCTTCTGATAGCCCAGCGCCCCGACCAGCGCGGTGTACTCGATGAACGAGCCGAAGTACTTCCGGCGTGCCGGCATCGCGTGGTAGATCGCGGCGAGCAGGTGGGTCTTGCCGACGCCGAAGCCGCCGTCGAGGTACACGCCCGGCTTCATCGGCGCTTCGCGCTTGGCGCGTCGGAAGAAGCCTCCCCGCGCGGCGGGTGCCCCACGACCCGAGCTGAAGACCTCGAGCAGGTCCTTGGCCCCCTGCTGCGAGGGATAGGCCTCGTCGGCGCGGTAGGTCTCGAAGGTGGCCCCGTCGAACTGCGGCGGCGGCACGAGAGCGGCGACCATCTCGGCACCGCTCACCTTCGGATCGCGTTCGCTCAGGTGCGTGGTTCCGGAGGAGGTGAGGGGCACCCGACCAGCCTAGCCGCCGGGCGCAGTCCCCTTCGCGGCCCGCAGCGCGTGCGAGGATGGCGGCGTGTGGGTGACCGAGGTGCTGCCGTCGACCGGGGAGCGGGTTGATGCCGCGACGCCCAAGGGGCGCGCATGGTTGGCCGACCGGTACGCGCCGGCCGCGGACGCCTGGGTCCGCCTCAACATGATCACCTCCTTGACGGGGTCGGCCGTCGGCCCGGACGGCACGAGCGACACCCTCACGAACCGCGCCGACCGCGCGATCCTCGGCGTCATCCGCGCGGGCGCGGACGCCGTCGTCGTGGGAGCGCAGACCGTGCGAGCCGAGGGGTACGTCCTCCCCCGTCGCTCCCGCCTCGTGGTCGTGTCGCGAGCGGGTGACCTCGCCGGGCACCGACTCGAACCCGCCGCCGACGGACCCGAAGACCAGGTGCTCCTCCTGCTGCCCCCGGACGCGCCGACCCCGCGCCCCGTGCCCGGTGTCACCCTCGTCCGCGTCACGCTGGACGACGGACGGATGCCGGTGCCCGGCATCCTTTCCGCCCTCGCCGACCGCGGCATCCGACGCATCGTCTGCGAGGGCGGCCCGTCGTTGGCCGGACAGTTCGCCGCGGCCGACGTCGTCGACGAGTACTGCATCACGGCAGCGCCCCGGTTGGTCCCGAGCGCCGGACCGTTCCTGCCGCTGACGGACGCCGTCGACACGACACCCGCGGGCGTGCTCGTCGACGACGACGGATTCAGTTACCTGCGTCTGCGTCGCCGGTGAGGTCCCGCGCCGACAGCCAGTCGCGGATGTCCGAGGTCCAGCGCTCCTCGTCGTAGTTCCACAGCTTCGTGTGCCGGGCCCCCTCGAACTCGTCGAGCGTGACGAGGTCGGGACGTCGATCCCGCAGCGCACGGGAGGCCGCCGGCGGCACGAAGTCGTCCGCCGCGCTGTGCAGGATCAGGATCGGCGCGACGAGCTCGTCCGCGCGGGCGAGGACGTCGAGACGGTCCCACGGGATCGGGTCGCCCGCCCCCGTCAGCGACGACGCCCATGGGCGGGTCAGCGCGTCGAGGGCGAGATGCGTCAGCGGGCGCGGGATGCGGGTGAGGTCGGCGTGATGCGTCAGCACGCGGCGCCAGTCGACGACGGGCGAGTCGAGGATGACGCCGGCGATGAGGTCGCGGTGGGCAGATCCCGCCGCCAGCTGCAGCGCGATCGCGCCGCCCATCGACCACCCCATGAGGATGATGCGCCGCGCCCCGGCGCGGCGGGCGTAGCCGATCGCGCGGTCGACGTCGCGCCACTCGGTCGCGCCCAGTGCCGAACTCCCTCCGCGGCTGCGCGGGGCGTCGGCATCGTTGCGGTAGGAGGTGAGCATCGAGGTGATCCCCGCGGCATGGAAGACCGGCACGGCCCGCAGGGTCTCCGCACGCGTCGTGCCGCGTCCGTGGATGTGCACCGCCCAGACGTCGCTCCCGCCGTCCGCGGGGAACACCCACGCGGGGCACGACCCGAGCGAAGTGCTGACCGAGACCTCCTCGAACGGGAGATGCAGTTCGGCGGGATCGGAGAAGTACCACCCGCTGAAGGCTGCGGCGGCGTCGAGGCGATCCGACTCGTCGATCTGGGTGAGGAGCTTGCGGGTGACGGTGTCCGTCCCCGCGGCGAGCACGGTGCCGAGCTTGATGTAGCTCTGCGTCCCGGTGGTGAACAGGCCGTAACGCCCCGGGAGGACGGTGTCCGCCGAGCGCGAGAGCGTGATGGTCTGCGCGGCGACGTCGACGTCGACGTCGACGAGGGTCGTGTCCGGCACCCGAGCGGAGAGCGTCACGACGCGCCGCGCGACGCGACCGGCGAGGAGCGCGAGCAGTCCCGTCGTGCTGACGAGCGCCGTGGTGAGTGCGACGACTGTGCTGCGCATCGTGGGAACGGTCCCGGGTCGGGCCGCGTCGGGGACGGCGCGCCTGGAAGCCTTCATGGTGCCCTCACTCTAGTCTGTCGCCGTGACCGAACCCCCGACCGGGACGCCGGAGTTCCTCGCTGTGAGCGACGCGTTGCGCGCCCTGCACTTCCGCGAGGACTTCGTCGTTCGTGAGATCGCCGCACCGGCATCCCTCGCCCCCGAGGCCATCGCCTTCGCGGGCGACGTGCGTCCGGACGACGACGGTGAATCCCCTTACGGGACGGGCCGGATCGTCATCCTCCATGACGCCTCGGAACCGGATGCCTGGGGCGGCTCCTGGCGGATCGTCTGCTTCGCGCAGGCCCCTCTCGAACCCGAGATCGGCACCGATCCCCTGCTGGCCGACGTAGCCTGGTCATGGCTGGTCGATGCACTCGCAGCGCGTGGAGCGACGTTCCACGCGGCATCCGGCACAGCGACCAAGACCCTTTCGAAGGGTTTCGGAACGCTGGCCGCCGAGGGCGACGGTGCGCAGATCGAACTCCGCGCGTCGTGGTCCCCCGACGGGGATCCGACCGGTCACATGGACGCCTGGGGCGAGCTGGTCTGCATGTTGGCAGGTCTCCCCCCGGGTTCGGAGAACATCGCCGTGTTCGGCGGACAGCGGAGTACACGTGGCTGAATACGAGGTCATCGCCGATCTGGATGCGGCGGCGGCCGCAGCGTCGCGCCTGGCGGCCGGTCACGGTCCCGTGGCCGTCGACGTCGAGCGGGCGTCGGGCTTCCGCTACTCGCAACGCGCCTACCTCATCCAGGTCTACCGGCGCGGCAGCGAGGTGTTCCTGTTCGACCCGCCCGCGATCGGTGACCTCTCCGCCCTGCAGGCGGCGATCGGCGACGAGGAGTGGGTGCTGCACGCCGCCAGCCAGGATCTGCCGTCGCTGCGCGAGGCCGGACTCGAGCCGCCCCGCATCTTCGACACCGAACTCGCCGCCCGACTGCTCGGTCGCGACCGGGTGGGTCTGGGCGCCGTCGTCGAGGACACGCTCGGCATCACCCTGGCCAAGGCGCACTCAGCGGCGGACTGGTCGACCCGGCCGCTCCCCCAGGGGTGGCTCGAATACGCTGCGCTGGACGTGCTGCACCTGATCGACGTCCGCGACGCCCTGGCGACCGAACTCGATGAACAGGGCAAGACCGCCTTCGCCCAGGAGGAGTTCGAGGCAGTGCGCACCCGCGCCCCCAAGCCGCCGCGCGAAGAGCCGTGGCGCCGGCTGAGCGGGCTCCACACGGTGCGCGGTCGCCGCGCGCTCGCCGTCGCCCGTGCGCTGTGGCAGGCCCGCGAGGACTACGCCCGCGAAGAGGACGTCTCCCCGGGAAGGCTCGTGCCCGACCGCGCGCTCGTCGCGGCCGTCATCGCAGACCCCGCGACCAAGCAGGACCTCGCCCGCGTGAAGGAGTTCACGGGACGCGCGAGCCGCAGTCAGCTGGACCGCTGGTGGGCGGCCATCGAGGCGGGGCGCGCAGATCCCGCCCTGCCCGCCGAGCGGGGCCCGGGTGACGGGATGCCGCCGCCCCGGGCATGGGCCGATCGCAACCCCGCGGCGGACGCGCGCTTGAAGGCCGCCCGGCCTCTCGTGGAGGCGCGCGCCGAAGAGCTGGGGATGCCGACGGAGAACCTCCTGACGCCCGACCTGCTCCGCCGTGTGGCCTGGCATCCGCCGGCCGAGGTGACGGCCGAGTCGATCGGCGATGCCCTCGGCGAGCTGGGCGCGCGCCCGTGGCAGATTGCACAGACTGCACAGGTGATCGCCACGGCCTTTGTCGATTCCGTGCAGGTGCCCGACGCGGCATCCGAGACCGCTTCGTAGGTTCGACCCAACCGATTTTCGCGGTATCGCGGCCTCCTTAGGCTGGGTGGGAACCCAATCATTGGAGGCAGTGTGGCCGAGCTTTCGGACGTCTATTTCGTCGACGGAATGCGCACCCCGTTCGGGCGTGCGGGCGAAAAGGGCATGTATTGGAACACGCGCGCCGACGACCTCGCCGTCAAGGCGACGATCGGCCTCATGGAACGGAACCCCGACGTCCCGGCTGAGCGCGTCGACGACGTCGCGATCGCCGCGACGAGCCAGACCGGCGAGCAGGGGCTGACCCTGGGGCGGTCGGTGGCGATCCTCGCGGGGCTTCCGCAGACGGTCCCCGGCTTCGCCATCGACCGGATGTGCGCGGGCGCCATGACGAGCGTCACCACGATGGCCGGGGCGATCGGCGTCGGCATGTACGACGTCGCGCTCGCGGGCGGTGTGGAGCACATGGGGCACTACCCGATCGGCGGCAACGCCGACCCCAACCCGCGGTTCGTCGCCGAGAAGATGGTCGATCCCGGCGCCCTCAACATGGGAGTCACGGCGGAGCGCATCTTCGACCGGTTCCCGCAGCTCACGAAGGAGCGCTCCGACCGGTTCGGCATGCTGAGCCAGCACAAGGCGCAGGCGGCCTACGAAGCCGGCAAGTTCCAGCCCGACCTCGTCCCCGTCGCGGTGAAGGATGCTGCCGGCGCGTGGGGACTGGCGACCGAGGATGAGGGCCGTCGTCCGCAGACGACGATGGCCGACCTCGCCGCCCTCAAGACGCCGTTCCGCCCGCACGGTCGCGTGACGGCCGGCACCTCCTCCCCGCTCACCGACGGCGCGACCATGTCGCTCCTCGCCGGCGGCGGCGCGGTCAAGGAACTGGGGCTCACGCCGAAGATGCGGATGGTCTCGTTCGCCTTCGCGGGCGTCCAGCCCGAGATCATGGGCATCGGCCCGATCCCCTCGACCGAGAAGGCGCTGAAGAAGGCGGGCCTCACGATCGACGACATCGGCCTGTTCGAGCTGAACGAGGCCTTCGCCGTGCAGGTCATCTCGCTGCTCGACCACTTCGGCATCGCCGACGACGATCCGCGCGTGAACCCCTGGGGCGGCGCGATCGCGCTCGGGCACCCGCTGGCGGCATCCGGTGTCCGCCTCATGATCCAGCTGGCGGCGCACTTCGCGGAGCGACCCGACGTCCGTTACGGCCTCACCGCGATGTGCGTCGGCCTCGGACAGGGGGGCTCCGTCATCTGGGAGAACCCGCACTACAACGGCAAGAAGAAGAAGTGAGGCAGCCGACCATGACGAACTACGACCGGATCGACTTCTCGCCCCTTCTCGCCCTCTCCGACAGCGAGGTCGTGACCCACTCCCCCGTCCGCGACATCACGCTCGCCAGCGGCAAGGTCCTCGCCCTCATCACGCTCGACAACGGCCGCGACCACACCCGCCCCAACACGCTGGGCCCGGCGACGCTCACCGAGCTCGGCGCGACGCTTGACACCCTGGCGACGCGGGCGGCCGCGGGCGAGATCGACGCCGTCGGCATCACCGGCAAGCAGTACATCCTGGCCGCCGGCGCCGACCTCAGCGAGGTCAGCACCGTCGGTTCGGTGGAGAACGCGCGACTCATCGCCCAGCTCGGCCATCACGTGCTCGGCAAGCTGTCCGACCTCGGCGTGCCCTCGTTCGCGTTCGTGAACGGGCTCGCGCTCGGCGGCGGCCTCGAGATCGCGTTGAACTCGACCTACCGGACGGTGGATGCCTCGGCTGCGGCGATCGCCCTCCCGGAGGTCTTCCTCGGGATCATCCCCGGCTGGGGCGGCGCGTACCTGCTGCCGAACCTCATCGGCATCGAGAACGCCCTCGAGGTCGTCATCTCGAACCCGCTGAAGCAGAACCGGGTGCTCAAGCCGCAGCAGGCGTACGACCTCGGCATCATGGACGCGATCTTCCCCGCCTCGAGCTACCTCGAATCGTCGCTGCGCTGGGCCGACGACGTCCTCACCGGCGCCGTCAAGGTCGAGCGCAAGAACGCCCCCGGCAAGATCGAGCGCCTCACCAAGTGGCCCATCGCGATCAAGATGGCCCGCGGCATGCTCGAGTCGAAGATCGGAACGGTGCCCCGGTCGCCGTACGTGGCTCTCGACCTGCTCGACAAGGCCAAGAGCGGCACCAAGGCCGAGGGCTTCGCGCGGGAGGACGAGGCGCTCGCCTCGCTCGTCACGGGCGACCAGTTCGCGGCATCCATGTACGCGTTCGACCTCGTGCAGAAGCGCGCGAAGCGGCCGGTTGGTGCGCCCGACAAGGCTCTCGCGAAGAAGGTCACGAAGGTCGGCGTCATCGGTGCGGGACTCATGGCCAGCCAGTTCGCGCTGCTGTTCGTGCGCAAGCTGCAGGTGCCCGTGCTCATCACGGACCTCGACCAGGCGCGCGTCGACAAGGGTGTCGCGTACATCCACGACGATATCGGCAAGCTCGAGGCGAAGGGCCGGCTCGACGGCGACACCGCCAACAAGCTGCGCGCCCTCGTGACCGGGACGACGGACAAGTCCGCGTACGCCGACTGCGACTTCGTCATCGAAGCCGTCTTCGAAGAGGTCGGCGTCAAGCAGGCCGTCTTCGCCGAGATCGAGGCCGTGGTGGCCGAGGACGCGATCCTCGCGACGAACACCTCGTCGCTGTCGGTCGAGGAGATCGGCGCGAAGCTCGCGCACCCCGAGCGACTCGTCGGCTTCCACTTCTTCAACCCGGTCGCGGTCATGCCGCTCATCGAGGTCGTGAAGACGCCGAAGACGTCGGATGCCGCCCTGTCGACCGCCTTCGTCGTCGCGAAGGGCCTCGGTAAGAACGCGGTCCTCACCGCTGATGCGCCCGGCTTCGTCGTGAACCGACTGCTCGCCAAGGTCATGGGCGAGGCGGCCCGCGCCGTCTACGAGGGCACACCCGTCGCCGATGTCGAGAAGGCGTTCGCTCCGCTGGGCCTACCCATGGGACCGTTCCAGCTCATCGACCTCGTCGGCTGGAAGGTCGCCGCGCACGTGCAGGACACGATGGTGCGCGCCTTCCCCGACCGCTTCTACGCGAACGAGAACTTCCACGAGCTCGCCGCGCTCGACGCGGTGGTCGAGAAGGACAAGGGGGGCCGGGTGACCGGCTTCACGAAGGCCGCCGAGAAGGTCGCGAAGAAGGCGACCGGATCGACACCGGCATCCGCTGAGGAGATCCTCCGCCGGGTGCAGGACGGCCTCGCGCAGGAGATCAAGCTGATGCTCGACGAGGGCGTCGTGCCCGAGGTCGAGGACATCGACCTCTGCCTCATCCTCGGCGCGGGTTGGCCCTTCATCGACGGTGGCGCCACGCCGTACCTCGACCGCGAGGGAGCCAGCGAGCGGGTGTTCGGCGAGACGTTCCACCACCCGCCGATCCGCGGCATCGCCTGATCGGACGGCAGGAAGGGAGCGGCCCCGGGGTGGATCCCCGGGGCCGCTTCCGTGCGTCAGCGTGCCTCGAGCACCGCCTGGGCCGCACGGACCCGCAGGTCGCGCGCCAGGTGGTCGCGCTCCTCGAGGACGATGCGGCGGAGCGAGCCCGGCGCGTCCGGATGTTCGGCCAGCCACGCGTCGACCGCCGCGGTGTCCTCCGTGGCGGGGAACAGCCCGCGCACCAGACGCGCCGCGATCTCGATGCTGCGCGAGCGCCAGACCGGCAGGATCCGGGCGAAGTAGTCGTCGTCGAACGCCGTCACGAGCGGCCGGCTCGCACCCGCTCGGACTCCTCGGATGACCGCGCCCAGGTGATCGTTCGTCAGGGTCGGGTCGTCCCACGCCGCGCGCCACGCATCGGCACGGACGGATGCCTCGGGCCGAGCAGCGAGAGCGGCGAGACGCGCCGTACGGCCCGACGACGTGGCATCCCGCGCCGCCTCCTCCTCGATGCGTCTCGCGTCCGCCCGGCCCGAGGCGGCGAGTCCGAACACCCACCCCCAGCGCAGGTCGGGGTCGAGCGCGAGCCCCTCGGGGGTCGGGGCCCGACCGTCGAGGATCGCCGTCATGAGCTCGGCGCGACCGTCCGACAGCTCAGCGGCCACCCCGACGGCACGCGCCCAGATGAGCTGCGCGTCCGAACCGGGGGCCGCGGCGTCCATCGCGGCCCCGGCGGTGTCGAGCCACGCATCCGCCGCCGCGGCACGGGCGGCGTCCGGGACGTAGTGGCGGACCGCAAAGGCCGCGTGGGCGAGGACGTCCGCGAGCAGGGCGGGGTGCGGTTCCTGCGGCGCATGCCGTGCCGCGATGGCGAGGTAGACGGATGCCGCGAGCTCGCCGTCCCGGACGGCGTTCCACAGCGCAGCCCAGACGACCCCCCGCGCGACCGCATCCGGCATGGTCGACAGACCCTCCCGGACCGCGGCGAGCGACCGGTCGTCGAGCCGCACCTTCGCGTACGACCGGTCGTCGACGTTCGCCACGACCACAGCGGCGTCGGGGAGGACGGGGGCGGTCACGACCGTCCGCTCCTCGAACAGGTCGACGGCGACGTCGCCGCGGACCACGAGCCGCCCGCCCTCGTCGTCCCAGAGCCCGACGCGGACGGCATGGGGCCTCGCGACGTCCTGCGCGACCGCGAGGGGGGCGCGCTCGGTCGTGAGGGTGGGCAGACCCGTCGTCTCGAGCCACGCGGCGCTCCACGACCGCAGGTCGCGGCCCGAGGCCTCTTCGAGAGCCGCCAGGAGGTTCTCCAGCGTCGTGTTGCCGTAGGCGTGCGCCGCGAAGTAGCGGCGCGCTCCGCGGAAGAACGCCTCCTCGCCGACGAAGCCCACGAGCTGCTTCAGGACCGAGGCGCCCTTGGCGTAGGTGATCCCGTCGAAGTTGAGCTTGGCCGCCTCGAGATCGGGGATGTCGGCGACGATCGGATGCGTCGTCGGCAGCTGGTCCTGCACGTACGCCCAGCCCTTCCGCCGGCTCGCGAAGGTGACCCAGGCATCCGGGTGGAGCCCCGTCGCGACGTTCGCGTGGGTCCCCATGAAGTCGGCGAACGACTCCTTGAGCCACAGGTCGTCCCACCACCGCATCGTCACGAGGTCGCCGAACCACATGTGGGCCATCTCGTGCAGGATCGTGTTCGACCTGGCTTCGCGCTGGGCCGCCGTCGCCGCTCCCCGGAAGACGTACGCCTCGGTGAACGTCACCAGCCCGGGGTTCTCCATCGCGCCGAGGTTGTACTCCGGGACGAAGATCTGGTCGTACTTGCCCCACGGGTAGTCCTGGTCGAACGCGCTCGTGAAGAAGTCCAGGCCGCGACGGGTGATGTCGAGGATCTCGTCCGCGTCGAGGTGCTCCGCGAGCGAGGCGCGACAGAGCACCCCGAGGTCGACGCTCTGGCGCTCACCGCGCCACACACCGTCCACGCGGTGGTACGGGCCCACCGCGACCGCGGTGACGTAGCTCGAGAGCGGCGGCGTCTCGGCGAACGAGACCCGGACGCCGCCGTCGACGTCGGTGCGCCCGGTCTCCGCACCGCCGGAGAGGATGACACCGGCGCCCGCGGCCGTGACGTGGAAGGTCCACCGCGCCTTCAGATCGGGCTGCTCGAAGCAGGGGTAGACCCGGCGGCTGTCGGCGGGCTCGTACTGCGTGTAGAGGTACACCGCGCCGTCGACCGGGTCGGTGAAGCGGTGCAGACCCTCACCCGACCGGCTGTACCGGCCGCGCGCGCGGATCCGCACCGTGTTGCGTTCGGCCAGGCCCGTCAGTCGGATGCGGGCGCCGTCCCAGTCGACCTTTCGGGTCTCGCCGTTGATCTCCACCTCGTCGACCGACGCGCCCAGGAAGTCCACCCAGGTCTCCGAGGTCGCCGCGTCGAAGCGGAGGATGCTCTGCGTCTCGAAGTCCTCGCGCGCCGGGTCGGACGCCGATCGCACGTCGAGGTCGACCTCGATCGTCTCGAGCGTGACGACGGATGCGCGGGCCGCGGCATCCTCTCGACTCAGGTTCTCATCGCCGGGATGCTGCGGTGTCTGCATCCCTCCATGCTGTCACGCAGGGGCGACGTCAGTCCGACGCGGAGTCGGCGGGGCCGCGCAGTTCGACGTCCTGCGAGGACCACACCGCGTCGTCGGTCGATTGCCGGGCGATCGGCACGCGCGTGCCGAGGACCTGAGCGACCACGTCCTGCGCGATCTTCGGTGCCGTGAGCCCCGCATCCGCGAGGATCTGCTCGCGACTCGCGTGGTCGATGAACTCGTCGGGGAGCCCCAGCTCATCGACCGCGGTCGACACTCCGGCCTCGCGCAGCACCTGCCGGACCCGGGTGCCGACGCCGCCGACGCGGATGCCGTCCTCGATCGTGATCACGAGGCGGTGGGATGCCGCCAGGTCGACGATCGCGGGGCGGATCGGCACGGCCCATCGAGGATCCACGACGGTCGACCCGATGCCCTGCGCGCGCAGACGTTCGGCGACGGCGACGGCGAGGTGGGCCATGGGTCCGATCCCGACCAGGAGCACGTCCTCCGCGCCGCTGCGGTAGAGGACGTCAGTACCGTCCTCGAGCCGCTCGATCGCCTCGAGGGCGTCGGGTACGGACCCCTTCGGGAAGCGCACGACGGTCGGGGCGTCCTCGACCGTGATGGCCTCGTCGAACAGTTCGCGCAGCCGCTCGCCGTCGCGGGGTGCCGCCAGACGGATGCCGGGGACGAGCTGCAGCATGGCGAGGTCCCAGATGCCGTGGTGGCTGGGGCCGTCGGGGCCGGTGACACCCGAGCGGTCGAGGACGAAGGTGACGCCCGCCTTGTGGAGGGCGACGTCCATCATGACCTGGTCGAACGCGCGGTTCATGAAGGTCGCGTAGATCGCGACGACGGGGTGGAGTCCGCCGAAGGCGAGACCTGCGGCCGAGGCGACCGCGTGCTGCTCGGCGATGCCCACGTCGTACACGCGGTCGGGGAACCGCTGCGCGAACGGTTGCAGACCTGTCGGGCGGAGCATCGCGGCGGTCATCGCGATGATGTCCTCGCGCCGGTCGCCGGCGTCGACGAGGGCGTCCGCGAACACATCGGTCCACGCCACGGCATCCGAGGCTCCGATGGGCTCACCCGTGACGGGGTCGATCTTGCCGACCGCGTGGAACTGGTCGGCCTCGTCGCGCCGAGCCGGCTCGAAGCCGCGCCCCTTGTCGGTGATCGCGTGCACGATGACGGGGGCGCCGTACTCCTTCGCGAGGCGGAGGGTTTCCTCCATCGCGTCGAGGTCGTGCCCGTCGACGGGACCGAGGTACTTGATGTCGAGGTTGGAGTAGAGCGCGATGTTGTTCGTGAACCGGGAGAGGAACCCGTGCGTGCCGCCGCGCACACCGCGGTAGACGGCGCGCCCGATCGGGCCGAACAAGCGCGAGACGTGCGCGGAGCTGCGACGGAGCGTCTGGTAGCTGTCGGCGGTGCGCACGCGGTTGAGGTAGCGGGCCATGCCACCGATGGTCGGCGCGTACGACCGGCCGTTGTCGTTGACGACGATGACGAGGTTGCGGTCGTTGTCGTCGGAGATGTTGTTGAGCGCCTCCCACGTCATCCCGCCCGTCAGCGATCCGTCACCGACGACGGCGACGACGTGACGGTCCTTGCGCCCGGTGCGGGTGAGGGCACGCGAGACGCCGTCGGCCCAGCTCAGCGAGCTCGACGCATGCGAGGACTCGACGACGTCGTGCGGGCTCTCCGACCGCTGCGGGTAGCCGGCGAGGCCGCCGCGGGAGCGGAGCTTCGAGAAGTCCTGTCGCCCGGTCAGCAGCTTGTGGACGTAGGACTGGTGCCCCGTGTCGAAGATGATGGGGTCGTTCGGCGAGTCGAACACACGGTGCAAGGCGATCGTCAGCTCGACCACGCCGAGGTTGGGCCCGAGGTGGCCACCGGTCCGCGAGACGTTCTCGACGAGGAAGGTCCGGATCTCGTCGGCGAGGATGTGGAGCTCCTCGCTCGAGAATCGGTCGAGGTCACGTGGACCGGTAATTCCCTCGAGAAGACTCATGTCCAGAGTCTACGTGGCCCTACGCGAGAGGACCCCGAATCCACGCGGAGCCGGGGTCCTCTTGACAACGGACCTCAGACGAGCGAACGCAGCACGTACTGCAGGATGCCGCCGTTGCGGTAGTAGTCGGCCTCACCGGGGGTGTCGATACGGACGACCGCGTCGAACTCGATCGTCTGCTTACCCTCGGGCGAGAACTCGCTGGGCTCGGCGACGACCTTCACCGTCTTCGGGGTGACGCCCTCGTTGAGCTGCTCGAGACCCGTGATCGAGACGATCTCGGTGCCGTCGAGGCCGAGCGACTTCCAGCTCTCCCCCTCGGGGAACTGGAGCGGCACGACACCCATGCCGATGAGGTTCGAGCGGTGGATGCGCTCGAAGCTCTCGGTGATGACCGCCTTGACGCCCAGCAGGCTCGTGCCCTTGGCCGCCCAGTCGCGCGACGAGCCCGAGCCGTACTCCTTGCCGCCGAAGACGACGAGCGGGGTGCCCTGCGCCTGGTAGTTCTGGCTCGCGTCGTAAATGTACGACTGCGGGCCGCCCGGCTGCGTGAAGTCGCGGGTGAACCCGCCCTCGACGACCTTGCCGTCGTTGACGGCGGCCACGAGCTCGTTCTTCAGGCGGATGTTGGCGAAGGTGCCGCGGATCATGACCTCGTGGTTCCCGCGGCGCGAGCCGTAGGAGTTGAAGTCCTTCTGCGCGACCCCGTGCTCGGTCAGGTACTGCGCGGCGGGGGTGCCCGCCTTGATGTTCCCGGCCGGGCTGATGTGGTCGGTCGTGACCGAGTCGCCGAGCGTCGCCATGACGCGCGCGCCGGAGATGTCGGTGACCGGTGCGGGGGTGCGCTCCATGCCGTCGAAGTACGGCGCCTTGCGGACGTACGTCGAGTCCTCGTCCCATTCGAAGACGGGACCGGTGGGCGTGGGCAGGTTCTTCCAGCGCTCGTCGCCGTCGAAGACGGTCGAGTACTGCTTGATGAACTGCTCGCGGGAGATCGACTGGTCGATGACCTCCTGCACCTCGTCGGGCGAGGGCCAGATGTCCTTCAGGAACACGTCGTTGCCGTCCGCGTCCTTTCCGAGGGCATCGGTCTCGAAGTCGAAGTTCATCGACCCGGCGAGGGCGTAGGCGACGACCAGCGGCGGCGACGCGAGGTAGTTCATCTTCACGTCGGGGCTGATGCGACCCTCGAAGTTGCGGTTGCCCGAGAGCACCGCGGTCACGGCCAGGTCGTTCTCGTTGATGGCCGCCGAGACCTCGTCGATGAGCGGGCCCGAGTTACCGATGCAGATCGTGCAGCCGTAGCCGACGGTGTAGAAGTCGAGCGCCTCGAGCGCCTTGTCGAGCCCGGACTTCTCGTAGTAGTCCGTGACGACCTTCGAGCCGGGGCCGAGCGTCGTCTTGACCCACGGCTTGCGCTTCAGGCCCTTGTCGGTGGCCTTCTTGGCGAGCAGGCCCGCCGCGATCATGACCGACGGGTTCGACGTGTTCGTGCACGAGGTGATGGCCGCGAGGGTCACCGCGCCGTTGTCGAGGAGGTAGGACTGCCCGTCGGGCGTCGTGACCTTGACCGGCTTGGATGCCGCGTGGCGGGCACCGCTCGAGATCATCGAGGGGACGTGCTCGTGGTCGTGCTGGTGCGAGACGCCCTCTGCCGAAACCGTCTCGTGCTCAACACCCGGGGTGGTACCCGGGTCGGAGGCGGGGAACGTGCCCTCGATCTCGACCGAGTCCTCCTCGGCGGCATCCGCGTAGTTGAGGATGTCCTTCTCGAACTGGCTCTTCGCCTCGGAGAGCAGGATGCGGTCCTGCGGGCGCTTCGGGCCGGCGATGGAGGGGACGACCGTCGAGAGGTCGAGCTCCATGAACTCGCTGAAGCTGAGGTCGCGCGCCGGGTCGTGCCACAGCGACTGCGCCTTCGCGTACGCCTCGACCAGCGCGACGGTCTGCTCGTCGCGACCGGTCAGACGCAGGTAGTCGAGCGTGACGTCGTCGACGGGGAACATGGCCGCGGTCGAGCCGAACTCCGGGCTCATGTTGCCGATGGTGGCGCGGTTGGCGAGCGGCACCTGGGCGACGCCTTCGCCGTAGAACTCGACGAACTTGCCGACGACGCCGTGCTTGCGGAGCATGTCGGTGATCGTGAGGACGACGTCCGTGGCGGTCACGCCGGCGGGGATCTCACCGGTCAGCTTGAAGCCCACGACGCGCGGGATCAGCATGGAAACGGGCTGGCCGAGCATCGCGGCCTCGGCCTCGATGCCGCCGACACCCCAGCCGAGCACACCCAGGCCGTTGACCATCGTGGTGTGCGAGTCGGTGCCGACACAGGTGTCGGGGTAAGCGCGCAGCACACCGTCGACGGTGCGGTCGTAGACGACCTTGGCCAGGTGCTCGATGTTGACCTGGTGGACGATGCCGGTGCCGGGCGGGACGACCTTGAAGTCGTCGAAGGCGGTCTGGCCCCAGCGGAGGAACTGGTACCGCTCGCCGTTGCGCTCGTACTCGATCTCGACGTTGCGCTCGAGAGCGTTCTCGCTGCCGAAGAGGTCGGCGATGACCGAGTGGTCGATGACCATCTCGGCGGGCGAGAGCGGGTTGATCTTGTTGGGGTCGCCGCCCAGGGCGGTCACGGCCTCGCGCATCGTGGCGAGGTCGACGATGCACGGGACACCGGTGAAGTCCTGCATCACGACGCGTGCGGGCGTGAACTGGATCTCCGTGTTCGGCTCGGCGTCGGGCTGCCAGTTCCCGAGAGCCTCGATCTGCTCCTTCGTGACGTTCGCACCGTCTTCGGTGCGGAGCAGGTTCTCGAGGAGGATCTTGAGGCTGTACGGAAGCTTCTCGTAGCCGGGAACGGTGTCGATGCGGAAGATCTCGTAGTCGGTGTCGCCGACCGTGAGTGTGCTCTTCGCACCGAAGCTGTCAACAGTGGACACGTGTGCTCTCCTTCGTCGGCGGGCGCGGCGTGAGCCGGCCCTCCCATCTTCGCCCCGCCCGGTCCCGGCGGCTAGTGAGGTCTGCCTTACCATGACGGGCGAAATCTATCTTGATATCAAGATACCTCACGGACGCCTCTGGCACGTGTGTCAGACGTCCCCGTCTTCCGTATCGGCCACATCCGCGATCCGGGCGATGAGGACCGGTTCCTCCTCGAGACACATCCCGCGCAGCCGTTCGAGCAGATCCGCGATGCTCGTGGAACCCAGCAGGCGGAACCGGTCGTACTCCCCCAGCGGGGCCATGGCGGCCAGCTGCCACGTCGAGACGACGGGATCGTCGGCCACCTCGGCATCCGGATCCCAGCGCGCTTCATCGAGGACCGCAGCCAACGTCGCGACACGACGCACGACGCGCTCCACCTCACGGCGCAGCGGCAGGAGGTCCTCGTCCCAGGCGAGCGGCGCGACGGGTGACACGTCCGCCACGGGATGCGGGTCGTCCTCACCCCACCTGTGGACGGCGATCCGCTCCCCTCCCACCGCGATCACGAACAGGTCCTCGGCGCCCGCCTCGACCCGGACGATGCGCGCCAGGGTTCCGAGCATCGCGCGCTCGTCGCCGCCCCCGGCCTCGAATCCGCGCTCGATCAGGACCACCCCAAACGACGGGTCGTCGGCATCGAGCAGCCGCCCGATCATCGTGAGGTACCGCGGCTCGAAGACGCGCAGCGCGAGCGGCGTGTGCGGGAGCAGCACGCTTCCCAGCGGGAACATCGGCACGGCGTCCATGGGCTCAGTCAATCAGCCCCGCGGCGCCGGTGGGGTGGTTCCTCAGCTCTCGTCGAGGCGCGGGACACGCGGCGGGTACAGCGCCCGGACCGCGAGCCATGTCACGGCGACCATCGGGGCGAACAGCGGCAGACCCATGACGAGTTTGAGCGTGCCGAGCGCTGCGACCTCCCCCGCGAGGTACAACGGGAGCTGCACGGCCAGCCGGGCGTAGAACAACGCCGCCCACGCGATCGTGAGCCAGAAGAAGGCACGACGCTTGCGTCGGTCGGCGCGCCACGCGGTGCCCTCGTTCATGAGGAAGCCGACGGCGAGCCCGATGAGCGACCAGCCGATCAGTGCCGAGATCAGCAGACCGGTGCCGTACGCGGCGTTCGTGATCAGCCCGGGGACGAAGTTGTCCTCGCCGCGACCGGTGAACAGCGCGAGCGCGGCAGCGACACCCGTCGCGACGAGACCGCCGAAGGCGGCGGCCGCCGGCGACCGCTGGAGGAGGCGGATGATCGTGAACACGGCCGCGAGCCCGACCGACGCCACGAGTGAGAGCACGAGGTTCTGCCCGGTCACGGTGAAGAGGACCACGAAGACGAGACCGGGGAGGACGGATTCGGCGATGCCGCGCCATCCCCCCATCGCCCGCCAGACGACGTGACCGGTCGTCGCATCCTCGGCCGGATCCAGTCCGGCCCGCTTCGCCGCACCGCCCAGGGCCTGCCCAAGCAGCTCGGACGCCGTCGCACCCTCGGATGCGACCGGGGGGACGAGGTCGGGGCGGGGCGTCGAGGGCTCGTCGGATCCGCCCTGGTCCTGCGACGCGGTCATGCGCTGCCGGGAGAGGCGGGCATCTTCAGCGGGATCAGGTCGCGTGGCGGCATGGGAGTCGCTCCCCGCACCACGACGATCGATCGGAAGAGGTCCTCGACCTGCGCCGCAGCGTCGATGTCGCTCGCGGCGGCTCCGCCGATGACGCCGCGCAGGAACCACCGGGGACCGTCGACACCCACGAACCGGGCGAGACGCTTGCCGGCCGCGCCGTCGGCTCCCGCGACGGGGACCTCGGCGAGCAGCTCGGGACCGAGCGGGCCCTCGCGCTCCTCGACGCGACCGCCCTGCTGGCGCACCTGCTGTCGGATCTGCTCGCGCGTCTCCTCCCACAAGCCGCTCGAGCGCGGCGCGGCGAAGGGCTGGACCTGCAGCGTGGAGCCGGCGTAGTCGAGGCCGACGGCCACGATGCGCTTGGTCTGCTCCTCGACCTCGAGACGCAGGTTCAGGCCCTCGCGGGGCAGCACCTTCACGCCGCCGAGATCGATGTACGGACGGACGGGATTGGCTTCCGCCTCGTCGAAGGGACCGTTGCTGGCACGATCGCTCGGTGCCGACTTGGGGGCGAGCTCGTCGCTCATGCGGGTTGTCCTGTCGTATAGCCGGTGGATCCGAATCCCCCGTCGCCGCGCACACTGTCGGGAAGCGCGTCGACGGGGAGGAAGGTCGCCCGCGAGACGGGCATGACGATGAGTTGGGCGATGCGGTCGCCGGGCGCGACGTCGAACGCCTCTGCGGCATCCGTGTTCAACAGCGTGACCTTGATCTCGCCGCGGTAGCCGGCATCCACCGTCCCTGGGGAGTTGACCACCGTGATGCCGTGTTTCGCCGCGAGACCGCTGCGCGGTACGACGAAGGCGACGTAGCCGTCGGGCAACGCGATGCGCACGCCGGTGCCGATCAGGGCGCGCTGCCCGGGGGCGAGTCGGACCCGCTCCGTGGCGACGAGGTCGGCGCCCGCGTCGCCCGGGTGCGCGTAGACGGGGACCTGAGCCGAGATAATGGGAACGTCCACGGTATCCATCACCCCCCGAGGCTAATGCACAACACCGACCGCTCCGCTCCCCCCTCGTACCGCGAGCGGCTGAGCCCGTCGCTGTGGCTGCTGGTCAGTGCCGCGGTGTGCGCACCGATGGCCGCGGTGACCTTCGCGCCGATCGACACGACCCTCGCGCTCGTGGTCGGTCTGGCCGTCGGCGTGGGCCTCGTCTCGGCACTCATCGCCGGCGCTCCGGTGGTCTCGGTGAGCGACGGCGAGCTCCGCGTGGGCCGCGCGCACATCGCCGTCAGCGACCTCGGCGAGCCCGAGATCCTCGCCGGCGAGGCCGCGCGGGCCGCCCGCGGCAGCGACCTCCGCCGCGACGACTGGCACCTCCTGCGCGGAGGCATCGACGGTGTCGTCCGCGTTCCCGTCGCAGACGAAGACGACCCCACGGCGCGGTGGGTGTTCTCGTCCCGCACTCCCGAGAGGGTGGCGGCGATGATCACCCGCGCGCAGCGGGGTCGCTGAGACCTGGAAGGTCGGTGCCGGTCAGGCCGCGCACTCGGTGCAGATGGCACCGATCGAGGTCTGGTGGTCGATCTGGGTGCGGTGCTTCACGAGGAAGCACTCGACACAGGTGAACTCGTCCTCCTGCGGAGGCAGGACGACGACGTCGAGGTCGACGTCGGAGAGGTCGGCGCCGGGCAGTTCGAAACCGCTCGGGTTGTCGGAGTCCTCGACGTCGACCGAGCCGGACATCTTGTCCGGGACGCGTTCCTTCAGAGCCTCGATCGACTCGCTGTCGTCTTCGGTCTTGCGGGGGGCGTCGTAATCCGTGGCCATGCGAGAACGTCTCAACTTTCGGGGTGTTGCAGTGGGTGCGGCCCGTTCGGGCGGCCATAGTTTGCATCACGCACCCGTGAATCGCAAATGGGCCGCCGGGTCGCCGCCGCCTTTCGGAGGGGCCTCACCGCAAACTCGCGGCACGCCCCGGATATTCCCGTCGCCGGGCGCCCGCCGTGACACCATGGGCGCACACGCTGGATCTGGAGGACGTCCGCATGGAACAGCTCAAAGTGATCGGCACCGAGGACGGTCGCCTCATGCTCGCGACCGACGCCGGCGACCGCTTCTCGCTCGCCGTCGACGAGGCGCTGCGCACGCAGTTGCGCCGTCTGCAGCGCGACGCCGAACCTCGACTCGCCCGCCCCAACCCCCGCGACATCCAGGCGCACATCCGTGCCGGGATGTCGGCTGAGGACGTCGCCCAGCTGCTCGGAGTCCGCGTCGAGGACGTCCAGCGTTTCGAAGGGCCCGTCCTCGCCGAGCGCGAGCACGTCGTCGACCAGGCCCTCGCCGTGACTGTGCTGATCGGCGGCGAGCTCGACCCCGGGGCGCAGCCCACGTTCGGCAACGCCGTGCGCGCGAAGCTCGCCGAGGCGGGCGCGACCGGCGAACGGTGGACGAGCTGGAAGGACCAGAACGGCTGGACCGTGAAGCTCGAGTTCACCGTCGGCGAGGTCGAGCACGACGCGCGGTGGTCGTTCGACCCCCGCCGATCCTCGCTCGCACCCCAGAACTCTGACGCGACGCAGCTCTCCCGGCAAGGCTCCCTCCCGGAGGGCCTCATCCCTCGCCTGCGCGCACTCGACACCGCTCCGCAGAAGGATGCCTCGCGGTTCGACAGCGGATCGTTCGGTCCCCGCGGGCTCGTCGCCCCCGACGGCGCGGCCGAAGTGACCGACGATCGCCCCTCCTCCTCGGCGGCTGTCCAGCAGGCCGCGATCAAGCGTGCCCCGGACGCCCCGGTGACCTCCGCGGAGACGGCCGACCTCCTCGAGGCGCTCCGCCGCCGCCGCGGACAGCGCGAGCCGATGCCGACGGAACAGACCGAACAGCGGTCGTCGAGCCCGGTCGCCCTGTTCGACACGCTCGAGACGCCCGAGGAGTCCGTCCCCGACGAGCCGGCACCCACCGAGACCGAGGCGAGCGAGGCTCCGGCCGAGCAGACGCGCCGCCGCGGACGCACGTCGATGCCGTCGTGGGACGAGATCGTCTTCGGCGCCCGCACCGAGGACGGCTGAGCGTCAGGCGAAGGACCCCAGTCGCACCATCGGGACGACGCGCTCCTGATCAGTGAGTGATCCGTGCTGCCCGATCATGCTCTGCGGCCGCTTGTCCGACTCCCGGTCGTCGTAGTACGCGACCGCTGAGCGGGCGGCCACCAGGACGTCGCCGATGCGAGGGAGCACCTCCGCGTCCACGACCTCGCCGAACAGGCCCGCCGCGACGGCCTCGTCGCGCGACAGCACCCAGGACCTTCCGGACTCGGCCTCGTGCCACCGACGCAAGACGTCGTCCGCGCGTCCCTCCTCCGCGTAGAGATGGAGCATGCGCGGCTCGCCGCCCACGATGCGGACGTCGTCCACCAGCGGATCGCCGTCCTGCAGGAGCAGGTGACGGTGCCGCGGGACGTCGACCACCCCGTGGTCGGCCGTAACGACGGCACCCGCGTGGGCGCCCATCGCCGTGTCGAGATCGCGCGCCGCCACGTCGACGGTCTCCAGCGCGGCCGACCATTCGTCGCTCTCCCACCCGCGCGCGTGCGCGATCGTGTCGAGCTCGGGGATGTAGGTGTAGACGAGGGCGCCCGGATGCCGCAACGCGAGATCCGCGGAGCGCTCCATGCGCTCCGCGATGGTCGTGGCCCCGATGAACTCCGCCCCGCGCTGCAGCGCGCGGGTGAACCCGGTCGCGGCGTACCGCGGCGACGAGACGACGAAGCAGGGTCGCCCGGCTGCGGTCTCGCGTTCGAGTATCGGCGCGCATCGCTGCCACGTGAGCGGATCGAGACCGTCGGTCTCCCAACCCTTGAGCTGATTCGGTGCAAGGTCGGTGCCCGGCACCCGCACGCGGTAGCCGACGAGGCCGTGCCGGCCCGGCGACTCCCCGGTGAGCAGACTCGTCAGCGCCGCTGCGGTCGTCGCGGGGAAGACGGTGCGCGCGGCATCCTTCTTCGTCATGCGTCCGGCGAGGAAACGGGCGTACCCGGCGCGGGCGGTGAGGTTCGATCGACCGAGTCCGTCGACCATGACGACGATCGCCGATCGCGCCGGCGCGAACCACTCGCCGCGCCCCTGCAGCGACGCCAGGATCTGCGGCACGACACCGGTGAGGCTCCGGGCCGTGGGCGGGTCCGCGGGTAGGCTGGCAGTCATCCGGGTCAGTCTTCCACACGGTGCCCCGCCGCCGTCCTGACCCCTGGCAGCATCTCCCGAAGACCGATCGAGGCCATGGCATCGCGCACTCCCCCTCCCCCTCCCGCCGTTGAACGCATCGAGGACGTCGATCTCGCCGACGAGATGCAGGGGTCCTTCCTGGAGTACGCCTACTCGGTCATCTACTCGCGCGCCCTGCCCGACGCGCGGGACGGCCTGAAGCCGGTGCAGCGCCGCATCCTGTTCCAGATGTCGGAGATGGGGCTGCGCCCCGACCGCGGGCACGTCAAGAGCGCGCGCGTCGTCGGCGACGTCATGGGAAAGCTCCACCCGCACGGAGACTCCGCGATCTACGACGCGCTCGTGCGTCTCGCCCAGGACTTCGCCCTGCGCGTCCCGCTCGTCGACGGCCACGGCAACTTCGGCTCGCTCGACGACGGCCCCGCGGCGGCGCGGTACACGGAGGTCCGACTCGCGGCATCCGCCCTCGCACTCACCGAGAACCTCGACGAGGACGTCGTCGACTTCATCCCGAACTACGACGGCCAGTTCCAGCAGCCCGAGGTGCTGTCGGCCGCCTTCCCGAACCTCCTCGTCAACGGCGCGACCGGCATCGCCGTCGGCATGGCGACCAACATGGCGCCGCACAACCTCATCGAGGTCGTCTCGGCGGCCGTCCACCTGCTCGAACACCCCGATGCGACCCTCGACGAGCTCATGGAGTTCGTGCCGGGTCCCGACCTCCCCGGCGGCGGCGTCATCGTGGGACTCGACGGCATCAAGGAGGCGTACGAAACGGGCCGCGGCTCCTTCCGCACGCGCGCGAAGACGTCGATCGAATCGCTCGGCCCGCGTCGCACCGGCATCGTCGTCACCGAGCTCCCCTACATGGTCGGCCCCGAGCGGGTGATGGAGAAGATCCGCGACGCCGTCACCGCGAAGAAGCTCACCGGCATCTCGGACCTGACCGACCTCACCGACCGCAACAACGGTCTGCGGCTCGTGATCGGCATCAAGACGGGCTTCGACCCGAACGCCGTGCTCGAGCAGCTGTACCGCCTGACGCCGCTCGAGGACTCGTTCGGCATCAACAACGTCGCCCTCGTCGCGGGTCAGCCGCAGACGCTCGGGCTGAAGGACCTCCTGCGGGTGTACCTGGACCACCGCATCCAGGTCGTCACGCGGCGCAGCCGCTACCGGCTCGCCCGCAAGCAGGAACGCCTCCACCTCGTCGAGGGACTCCTCATCGCGATCCTCGACATCGACGAGGTCATCCAGGTGATCCGCACCTCGGACGACAGCGATCAGGCCCGCACGCGACTCATGGACGTGTTCGACCTGTCGCAGCCGCAGGCCGAGTACATCCTCGAACTGCGCCTGCGCCGGCTGACGAAGTTCTCGCGTGTCGAGCTCGAGAGCGAGCGCGACACCCTGAAGGCCGACATCGCCGCGCTGGAGGAGCTGCTGGCCAGCGACGTGCTCCTGCGCCGTCAGGTCGCGAAGGAGCTGGATGCCGCGGCCGAGTCCTTCGGCACGCCGCGCCGCACCCTGCTCATGAACGGCGGACCGGTCACCCCGCGCGGCCGCGCCGCTGCCCCCGCCGATCTGCAGATCGCCGACGCCCCGTGCCGCGTCTTCCTCTCCGCGACCGGCCGCATGGTGCGCGCAGAGCTGGTGCCCGACGCACCGGGCGGCGGCATCGTGCCGCCGGTCCGACGATCCAAGCACGACGCCATCCGGTCGGCGGTCGACACGACGACCCGCGGCGACCTGGGCGCGGTGACCACGCTCGGACGCCTCGTCCGGTTCACCCCCGTCGACCTCCCCTCGGTCCCGGCGAACTCGGTGCAGCTGGCGGCCGGCACACGCGCCGCGCAGTACCTCGGGTTGGGCGCGAACGAGCATGTGCTCGCCCTCGTCCCGTTGACGGGCGACGCGCCGATCGCGCTGGGCACGGCGCAGGGCGTCGTCAAGCGTGTCGCGGCGACCGAGCTCCCGGCCGGCAAGCCGGACGTCGAGATCATCGCGCTCAAGCCGGGCGACACCGTCGTCGGGGCGGCGCTCGCGGCGGACGGGACCGAACTCGTCTTCGTCACGACCGATGCCCAGCTGCTGCGGTTCGATGCCGCGGCCGTGCGTCCCCAGGGCCGCTCGGCGGGCGGCATGGCCGGCATCCGTCTGGCAGGCGACGCCCGTGTGATCGCCTTCACCGCCGTAGCCGCGACCGACGACACCGTCGTCACGACCGTCGCCGGATCCACCGCGGCCCTGCCGGGGACGGATGCCGGATCCGCGAAGGTCTCCGCGTTCACCGAGTTCCCCGCCAAGGGGCGTGCGACCGGCGGCGTGCGCGCGCAGCGATTCCTCCGCGGCGAGGACGCGCTCATCCTCGCCTGGGTGGGCGATGGCCCCCGCGCCGTGGGTGCGGACGGTTCGGTCCGGCAGCTGCCCGAACCGGGTGCGAAACGCGACGCCTCCGGTCAGGCCCTCGACGCCGTCATCGGCGCCATCGGCACCGCGGTCTCCTGAGGCGGCACGGCGTGGCTCGGCGCGGCATCCATGTGGAGATCGACATCGCCGCGCCGATGGAGCACCTGTGGGCGCTCACCCAGGACCCCGAGCTGCACCCGCGCTGGGACGTCCGGTTCTCGCGTATCCAGCCGACGGGCACCGACGCGTCCGGGATGCAGCGGTTCACGTACGAACGCCGGACGCCGCTCCACACGGTGCGGGGCACGGGCGTCAGCCTGGGCGAGCGCCTGCGGCCCGACCGCACCCGGACGTCGGCGCTGCGTTTCTCGACGACCGATCGACTCTCTCCGATACGCCGCGGACGGGGGTACTGGCGGTACATCCCCCTCCCCGACGGCAGGGTGCGATTCGTGACGGGGTACGACTACGACCCCGGGTGGGGCCCCGCCGACGTCCTCGTGCGTCCGCTCCTCGGCTGGGCGACGGCGTGGAGCTTCGACCGGCTGCGCATCTGGGCCGAGACGGGGGTCGCACCGGAGCGCTGGGGCCTCGTCTCCGCCTTGGCCTGGTGGCGCGCGGACCGACCTCGCGCGGCGCGGTGCGGTCGTCGACCCGCCGGCCGGCACGCCCTCGACGATGCGCCGGCAACCCTCGCCGACCTTCGGGAGCCGACATGACCTCGCTCTTCCGCACCACGATGGGAGCGGACTTCGATCGTCTGCACCCGCAGCTCCAGCGTCGTTTCGACGTCGGGTTGACGGGCGGCATGGCTTGCGTGGGACGCGGGATCATGACGCAGATCACGCGCGGCCCGTGGTGGACGGTGCCGTTCCTGCAGATCGGGCGCCTTCGCAACATCCTCGTCCCCGACGTGGGCTCCGATGTCCCCTTCACCATCGCCAACTACCCCTACCTCGATCCGTACGGACGGGAGACGGTCACCTTCGTGCGCGAGTACGGGGTCCGCGGCAGGAGGCGCCGGTTCGACGCGACGATGGTGGCAGGGCACGACGGGATCGTCGACTACCTGGGGACCCACCAGCACCTCGCGGTCGACCTCGACGTGTCGGCGGAGCCCGACGGGTCACTCCTCCTGCGCAGCGGCGCACAGCGCTTCTACGAGGGGCCGGTCGCCTTCCGCTTCCCGATGCTGTTCAGCGGCCGCGCGACTCTCCGCGAGCGGTTCGACGAGACCGACGGACGGTTCCACGTCGACCTTCGCGTCGACAACGACCGCTTCGGGTACCTCTTCGGCTACCGAGGGTCCTTTACGTGCGAGTGGATGCCGGCATCCGACGCCCCG
Organism: Microbacterium sp. ARD31; assembly: GCF_031844425.1. NCBI lineage: Bacteria > Bacillati > Actinomycetota > Actinomycetes > Micrococcales > Microbacteriaceae > Microbacterium > Microbacterium sp. ARD31. Next base: position 324,643 of record NZ_JAUZVE010000001.1, on the reverse strand, counting down.
GCTCATCTGAAGCCGCGTCGCCACGAGCGGCGCCTCTGAGTCAGGCGGTCAGCTTCGCCTTGACGTAGGCGACGATCGCGTTCGCGTGGCCGTGGCCGAGGCCGTGCTCCTCCTTGAGGAGCCCCACCGTCGCCATGTGCGTCCTCGTGTCGAGCGCGTCGGCCGCGATGTCGAGCCAGTGCTGCACGGGCTGCCCATACGTCTTCTCGATGCTCGGGAAGTACGACGCCGGCCCCTTCGGCTTGTCGCCGGGGGCGATCACAGGAGCGACGACGCGGTGGGAGGTCATGAGCACAGAGTAGATCCGACGGAAGCCTGGGTCAGGCGTCGATCCTTTCGCGGTCGAGCCGTTCGCTCGAGGTGACGATGAAGTCCCGGCGGGGCGCCACCTCGGATCCCATGAGCAGCTCGAACACGGTGGAAGCGACTTCGGCGTCCTGCACCCGGACGCGGCGGAGAGTGCGTCCCGCGCGGTCCATCGTCGTCGTCGCGAGCTGGTCCGCGTCCATCTCGCCGAGGCCCTTGTAGCGCTGCACCGGCTCCTGCCACCGCTTGCCCGACTTCGTCAGCTTCGCAAGCAGCGTGTGGAGCTCCTGCTCGCTGTAGGTGTAGATCGTCTCGTTGGGCTTGGAGCCGGGGTTCATGACGACGACGCGGTGCAGCGGCGGCACGGCGGCGTACACCCGACCCTCTTCGATGAGGGGCCGCATGTACCGGAAGAAAAGGGTGAGCAACAGCGTGCGGATGTGTGCACCGTCGACGTCGGCGTCGCTCATCAGGATGATCTTGCCGTAGCGCGCGGCCTCGAGGTCGAAGGAGCGGCCCGAACCGGCACCGATCACCTGGATGATCGCGGCGCACTCGGCGTTCGAGAGCATGTCGCTGATCGACGCCTTCTGGACGTTCAGGATCTTGCCGCGGATCGGCAGCAGCGCCTGGTACTCGCTGTTGCGGGCGTGCTTGGCCGTCCCGAGCGCCGAGTCACCCTCGACGATGAACAGCTCCGACTCGGCGACGTCGTTCGTCCGGCAGTCGGCGAGCTTCGTCGGCAGCGAGGACGACTCGAGCGCGTTCTTTCGGCGCTGGGTCTCCTTGTGCGTGCGCGCCGAGATGCGCGCCTTCATCTCGGAGACGACCTTCTCGAGCAGCAGGGCGGTCTGCGCCTTGTCGTCCCGCTTCGTCGAGGCGAATTTGGCGGCGAGCTCCTTAGAGACCACCGAGGTCACGATGTTGCGGACCGCCGGCGTGCCCAGGATCTCCTTCGTCTGGCCCTCGAACTGGGGCTCCGGCAGGCGGACGGTCAGCACCGCCGACAGTCCCGCGAGGATGTCGTCCTTCTCGATCTTGTCGTTCGCACCGACCTTGAGCTTGCGGGCATTCGACTCGATCTGCCCGCGCAGCGTCTTCATGAGGCCCTGCTCGAAGCCCTGCTGGTGCGTGCCGCCCTTCGGCGTCGCGATGATGTTCACGAACGAGCGGGTGACCGTCTCGTAGCCCGTCCCCCACCGCAGCGCGATGTCGACCTCGCATTCGCGCTGCACCTCGGTGGGGACCATGGCTCCGGAGGCCTGCAGGACGGGCACCGTCTCGGTGAACGTGCCGGTGCCGGTCAGACGCCACGTGTCCGTGATCGGCGCATCCGGGGCGAGGAAATCGGCGAACTCCGAGATGCCTCCGTCGAAGCGATAGCTCGTCTCGACGGTGTCCACTGTCCGCTCGTCGACGATGACGATCTCGAGACCGGGGACGAGGAACGCGGTCTGACGAGCGCGCTGCTCTAGCTCGCTGAGATCGAACGCTGCGTCCTTCGTGAAGATCTGCCGGTCCGCCCAGTAACGGATGCGGGTACCCGTGACACCCTTCGCCGCCTTGCCGACGACGCGCAGCTCGCTGGACTTCTCGAACGGCCGGAATCCGGATGACGGCGAGTCGCCCTCGAACACGCCCGGCTCACCCCGGTGGAACGACATGGCGTACGTCTTGCCCGCCCGGTCGACCTCGACGTCGAGCCGCTCCGAGAGCGCGTTGACGACGGACGCACCGACACCGTGGAGCCCACCGGATGCCGCGTACGACCCACCGCCGAACTTGCCACCCGCGTGCAGCTTGGTGAACACGACCTCGACACCCGTCAAGCCGGTGCGCGGTTCGACGTCCACCGGGATGCCGCGCGCCCGGTCACGGACCTCGACGCTGCCGTCGGCGTGCAGGATGATCTCGATGCGGTCACCGTGTCCGCCGAGGGCTTCGTCGACCGAGTTGTCGATGATCTCCCACAGGCAGTGCATGAGTCCGCGGGAGTCGGTCGAGCCGATGTACATACCGGGCCGCTTGCGCACGGCCTCGAGCCCTTCCAGGACCTGGAGATGATGGGCGGAATACTCGGCTGTCACGATCTCCCATCGTATGCGGCACCCCCGACACGACGCCGACCGACACACACGCCGTCACGAGGTCGACACGCACAGGGAGCGCATACCGTACGCGCACAGCGAAATGTCATGCAATGGCGGCATACCCGCAACATCGGCGTGGTTGTATTGCGTGACAGTTCACCCGTCATGAGCAGTACGAGGAGGCACCTGACATGAGCACGTCGACCACCACCGAGCCCGGAGCCGTCCTCGAACACCGCCTGACGGCGATGGATCGCTGCGACTCCTGCGGAGCCCAGGCCTACATCGCCGCCGAGGTCAACGGGAGCGAACTCCTGTTCTGCGCCCACCACGGCCGCAAGTACGAGGAGAAGCTCCGCGCCGTCGCCACCTCGTGGCACGACGAGACCGCCCGCCTGACCGAGTCGGTCTGAGCCGCGGCATCCCGATCACGACGAAAGCCCCCTGCGATGCAGGGGGCTTTCGCGATGCCGGTCAGAACCCGACGGCCGCCTGGTACACCGGGAGGAGGCCCGTCCGCACACCCGACGCCGACGGCTTCGGCTGGAAGACGCTGGAGTTGTGGTTGCCCTCGATGACGACGGGACCGTTCGCGGTGATCGCGATGTCCCAGCCCACATAGGGCGCCTCGGGCGTCCGACGGGCGAGGGCGGCGACCAGATCGAGGACCTCGCTGTAGAGCGGCACCCGGAATCCGACGATCGGCGTTCCCGTCACGGGGTGCTCGCGGTAGACGTTGCTGTTCTTGTCGACACCGGGGTACAGCGCGACGCCCTCGTCGTCGAGCATCGTGAACATCCCGCCCGAGGCGAAGTTGTCGATGACGTCGCCGTTGCCGATGCGCAGCACGGCCGCCAGCAGGTGCACACGGTCGTCTTTGTCGAGGAACGTGATGAGCCGGACGGTGTTGACCGCGTCCGGGTACAGCGCCGACATCTCGGGGTGCTGCACGATGAACTCGTCGAGCACCGTCTGGCCCTGGGCGGTCACCTCGGCCCGGAACCGCGCCGGGTCGACGTCGGGGCCGACCTCGTGGAGCTCGATCCCCCCGCCGCCGTGACCCTCGTTGGGCTTGGCCAGCACACGCGGGTGCCGGGAGAGGAACGCCGCCAGCTGCGCGTCGTCGACGTCCCGCAGATCGATCGTCTCGCGACCGAGCAGATCGGCGTACTCGCGGGCGAACCGGCGCTTGTCCTCGAGCTTCGAGCGCCCCTCGGGTGTGTTGTACATCTTCGTGATGCGGAAGGACTTCGGATGCGTCATCCACGTCTTCCGCTCACGCGCGTTCAGGAGCCGGATGTCCCACACCGCGTAGTCGCGGAACGCCATGTCGTAGCGCACCGAGCACCACAGCATGTCCGCGATGATCACCGGCAGCGGCGCCTTCGACACCCGCTGGACGGTCCGCGCGAACTCGACGAGGTTGCCCGGGCGGAGCTTGCGTGCGCGACGGATCAGGTACTGCAGGCGGACGCGGATGCGGCGCATGTCGGTCCCTTCGGTTGGGGTCGGTCAGAAGCGCATCGCAGCGCGGTAGCGGGGCAGCAGACCGCGACGGATGCCGGAGACCGAGGGCTTCGACTGGAAGACGCCGGAGTTGTGGTTGCCCTCGATGACGACGGGGCCGTCGGGCGTGATGGCGATGTCCCACCCGATGTACGGGAAGGCCGGCACGCGACGCGCGAGCCGGTCGACGAGCTCGAGCACCTCGTCGTAGAGCGGCACCTGGAACCCGGTGATGGGTGTTCCCGTCGCGGGGTGCTCGGCGAAGGGGCGCCCCTCCTCGTCGCTGGCGGCGTGCAGGGCACGACCCTGCTCGTCGAGCATCGTGTACATGCCGCCGTTGCTGAAGTTGTCGATGACGCCGCCGTTGCCGATCTTCAGCACACCCGCGAGGACGTGCACCTCGCCGTCGGGATCGAGGTAGGACACCATCCGGAGCGAGTTGACGCTCCCGGGGTACAGCGCCGCCATGTCGGGATGCTGCACGAGCACCTCCTCGACGAGCGTCTGACCGTCGGCGAGCAGCCGATCGCGGAAGGCGTCGACGTCCCCGATGTCGACGGACTCGACGAGCGTGATCCCGTTGCCGCCCACGCCGCCGGGGTTCTTGGCGATGATGCGCGGGTGGCGGGCGACGAAGGCGGCGAAGGCCGCGGCATCCGACTCACCGAGGTCGAGCCACTCACGACCCAACTCGGGCCCGAAACGGGTGGCGAACTGGAGCTTGTCGTCGAAGATCGCCCGCTGCGCGTTGTCGTTGAGGCGTCGCGAGAGGTGGAACGACTTGGGGTCGGTCATGTACGTCTTGCGCTCACGACCCTTGAGGATGCGGAAGTCCCACTCCGAGTAGTTCTCGAACGTCGTCTCGTAGCGCACCGAGCACCAGGCCATGTCGGCGACGACCCACCACAGCGGCGCCTTCGACAGCCGCGCGGACTGACGGGCGAACTGCAGCACACGCTCGGTGTCGAAGTTGACCACCCGGCGCACGAAGAAGCGGGCACGGCGATAGAACCTGTTGACGGCGCCCACGGTCAGCCCTTCGACGGACGGATGATGCCGAGCGGCGTGGACTGGTGTCCCTGACCGAGCGGGTTGTCCGAGAGGATGCGGACGAGCCGCTGCTCCCCGGCCTTGTCGAGCGTCGACCCGAGGATGTTGCCGCCGATGTCGTTGATGTCGACGACCGCCACCTCGAACGCGCCGCCGAGACGGGACTTCAGGCGCGCGGCCACGGCGGCCGGCTCCTTCGGACCGAGCACGACCGCCTTGTTGTACGGCGGGATCGTGTGCGGAGTCGGCCCGTCGATCGACCGTGCCTTGTCGCCGGCGATCCGGTAGAAGTCACCGCGTCGTCCGAACAGCTTCGTGATCGCGGCGACGCCCGCGGCGAACAGGATGCGGGGCGTCCCGCATTCGCGCAGCGCCATCTCCATCGTCTCGGGCATGCCCAGGCCGATGCCGTACTTCGTCTTGACGACGTAGCGCGAGAGGAAACGCGCGAGCGGGCGCGGCGCGATGTCCTCGACGAGGTACGACCTGCCCTGCGTGATCGCGACGATCTTCTCCGTCACGAACAGCAGATCACCGGGCTGCAGCTCGGGCGAGGCGTAGGTCGCGACGATTTCGTCGATGTCCTCGCCCGGCATGACGACGTGCGTCCGGATCGGGATCCGGGCGTACGTCGCGCCGTCGACCGCTCGCGTGAGCTCCTTGCCCTCGTTCGCGGCGCCGCTCATTCGAGGTAGTCCCGGAGCGACTGCGACCGCGACGGGTGCCGCAGCTTCGCCATCGTCTTGGACTCGATCTGACGGATCCGCTCCCGCGTGACGCCGAACGTGTCGCCGATCTGGTCGAGCGTCTTGGGCTGACCGTCGCCGAGGCCGAACCGCATCCGGATGACACCCGCCTCGCGCTCGCTGAGCGAGTCGAGCAGGGACTCCAGCTGACGCTGCAGCATCGTGAAACCGACGGCGTCGGCGGGGACCACGGCCTCGGTGTCCTCGATGAGGTCGCCGAACTCGCTGTCGCCGTCCTCACCGAGGGGCGTGTGAAGCGAGATGGGCTCGCGGCCATACTTCTGGACCTCGATGACCTTCTCGGGCGTCATGTCGAGCTCGCGGCTGAGCTCCTCGGGCGTGGGTTCGCGACCCAGGTCCTGAAGCATCTGCCGCTGCACGCGGGCCAGCTTGTTGATGACCTCGACCATGTGGACCGGGATGCGGATCGTGCGCGCCTGGTCGGCCATCGCGCGGGTGATCGCCTGACGGATCCACCAGGTGGCGTAGGTCGAGAACTTGAAGCCCTTGGTGTAGTCGAACTTCTCGACGGCACGGATGAGGCCGAGGTTGCCCTCCTGGATGAGGTCCAGGAACTGCATGCCGCGACCGGTGTAGCGCTTGGCGAGCGAGACGACCAGTCGCAGGTTCGCGCCGAGCAGGTGGCTCTTGGCGCGCTGCCCGTCACGGGCGACCCACTGCAGGTCGAGACCCAGCTGCGACGACTTCTCGGCAGCCGTCATGTGCGACAGCTTCTCCTCGGCGAACAGGCCCGCCTCGATCCGCATCGCGAGCTCGACCTCTTCGGCCGCGTTGAGGAGCGGGACCTTGCCGATCTGCTTCAGGTAGTCCTTGACCGGGTCGGCGGTCGCACCGGTGATCTGCGTCGAGTAGACCGGGACCTCGTCGTCGTCCGAGGAGGAGATGACGATCGCGCCCGTCGGGAGCGGCTCGGTGAAGGCAGGCTTCGCGGGCTCGTCCTCGTCCTCGCCGTCCGCCTTCTCGGCATCCTTCTTCGTGTCGTCGTCCGAGGCATCGTCGGCGGCGTCGACATCGATCTCGACCTCGTCGACTTCTTCGTCTTCGTCCTCGTCGTCGGCTGCCTTCTTGGCGCGTGCCTTGGCCGGGGACGCCTTCGTCGCGGCAGGCTTCTTCGCCGCGGCCTTGCGAGCCGGGGCCTTCTTCGCCGGGGTGGTCGCCGCCTCGGGCTCGACCGCTTCGGCGGCGTCGACCGTGTCGGCCGCGCGTGTACGGGTGGTCCTCGTGCTCGAAGTCACGTTTCGCCTTTCACCGACGGCACTCCGCCGGGTTTCGGACACTAGTAAGACCCTTGTCAAGTCCGCCGGACTCGCACGGAAGCGACTCCACGGGCCCGACAACGGGTCATTTCGTCCATTCTCTCATACGTCTCGGATGCATGAAGGACGTACCCGTGTCAACACCGAATACCTTGTGCGCATTCCCCGGCGGAATGCTGTCACGGCGGCGCGGAGTGCGACTCAGCCGAGCCCGGGGCGCCGGTCGTCGTCGCCGGAGGGACGGTTCGCGAGGAACCGCTCGAGCTCGGCGGCCAGCTCGTCGGCGGACGGCAGATCGCCGGTGTGGATGATCGGCTGGGCCTGCGTCGAGCCCGCCATGTAGGCGTCGTAACGGTTCTCGAGGTTGCCGAGCATGGCGGTCAGTTCCTCACTGGCCGCGACCTGGTCGTCCACCTTCTCGAGGTACTCCCGGTTCTCCTCGCGGAGGGTGTCGCTGTCGAAGACGAGACCGGTCGCGACGGAGACGCTGTCGAGCGCGGCGATCGCCGCCGCGGGGAAGTCCGTCTCCGCGAGGTAGTGCGGCACCAGCAGGGCGAACCCGGACACCGAGACACCGGCATCCGAGAGCCGGTACTCGAGGAGGTGCCCGGCGGTCGAGGGGACCTGGGTGCGGGGCTTCCACACGGAGTGCGCCTCGGTGAGGTCGGCGCGGTTGCCGCTGACCGTCGTCCCCAGCGGCCGCGTGTGGGGCACCGGCATCGGGATCGCGTGCACCCACGTGACGGACCGGACCTGCAGCCCCTCGGCGAGTCCGACGACGGTGTCGACGAAGGCCTCCCAGGCGAAGTCGGGCTCGTAGCCGGACAGCAGGACGAAGGGCTGACCCAGCGAGTCGTGGACCAGCGCGAGGTCGAGACGGGGAGGCTGGTAGTCCTCGAGGTGGTCGCCGTTGAAGGTGATGAGGGGCCGGCGGGCGCGGTAATCGAACAGCACGTCCGGGTTGAAGGTGATGACCGGTTGCGGGTCGAGCTCGGTGTGCAGGTGGTCGACGACGCGGGTGACCGCGGAACCGGCATCCGTGAAGCCGGTCAACGCGACGACCAGCGGAAGGCCCGCGGGCACGGGCGGCGCCGTCGTGATGCGCTCGTAGAGGGGACCAGACAGGGGCATGTCTCCACTGTAGGAGCACGCCCGAAGCAGGCGGCGCGCCACCCGTCCCGCTCTGAGCGAACGCCCCCGTCCATAGGATGGAGTCCATGCCGTACCCCGAGCTGACCGTGTCCACTTCTCCTGCACGCGACGGCGGTGCCGACGCGATCATCCTCGCCCTCCCGCCCCTCGACGAGGCGGCGTCGGTCCTCGCGGACTGGCCGGGTGTCGAGGAGGTCCTCCGCGGCATCGGATTCAGCGGCACCCCCGGGACCACGACCCGGGTCTTCGCCCCCGCAGCCACCGCGCTCCCCCTCTTCGTCGTGGGGACCGGCTCTGCACCCTCGGCCGAGGCGATCCGGGATGCCGTCGGTGCCGCCGTGCGCACGACGACGGGGTTCGCCCGGCTCGCCGTCGCCCTCCCGCACGCCGAAGCGCACTGGCGCGCCGCGGCCGAAGGCGCGGTCCTCGGCGGATACCGCTTCGAGGGGTACAAGTCCTCCGAGTCCGGGAAGACCCGCGCCTCCCACGTCGTCCTGCATCTGTCGGCCGACGTCGACCCGGAGGAGCTGCGCGCGGTCGACGTCACCGGGTCCGCCGTCGCCCTCGTGAAGGACCTCGTCAACGTGCCCGCGGAGTGGCTCGGACCCGCCGATCTCGCCGAGCGCGCCATCGAGGCCGTCGCGGGGCTCCCCGTCGACGTCGAGGTGCTCGACGAGACCGAGCTCGCGGCGCAGGGCTACGGCGGCATCCTGGGCGTCGGCAAAGGGTCCGACCGTCCGCCGCGTCTCGTCCGCCTGACCTACTCCCCCGCGGGCGCCGACCGCCACATCGCCCTGGTGGGCAAGGGGATCACGTTCGACACCGGCGGGCTGTCGCTGAAGCCACCGGCATCCATGGTCGGGATGAAGTTCGATATGGCGGGCGCGGCGACCGCGCTCGCGGTGGTGCGCGCCGCCGCGCAGCGCGAACTGGCGATCGCGGTGACCGCGTGGCTGTGCATCGCCGACAACATGCCCTCCGGGCGCGCGACCCGCCCCGGCGACGTCCTGCGGATGCTCGACGGGACGAGTGTCGAGGTCCTCAACACGGATGCCGAGGGCCGCCTCGTCCTCGCCGACGGGCTCGTCGCGGCGAGCCGGACGCGACCCGATGTCATCGTCGACGTCGCGACGCTCACGGGTGCCGTGATCGTCGCGCTCGGCAACCGCCACACGGGGGTCATGGGCGACGACGCGACCGTGGCGCGCTACCTCGAGGCGGCAGCATCCGCCGGTGAGGCCGCATGGCAGCTGCCGCTCCCCGACCACATGGAGGACGAGCTCGACTCCCCCATCGCGGACCTCCGCAACGCCAAGGTCGGCGACCCGGCGGGCGGCACGATGTTCGCCGGGCTCTTCCTGCGCCGCTTCGTCGGCCGCACGGGAGAGGCTGCCGACGCCCCCCGCATCCCGTGGGTGCACCTCGACATCGCGGGCAGCGGCGAGAACAAGGCCTCGCCCTTCGGCCCGACCGACAAGGGACCCACGGCGGCGACGGTCCGTTCGCTGCTCGCCTTCCTCGAGGCGGAGATCCGATGAGCCGCCACGAGTTCGACGTCGTCGTCCTGGGCGGCGGCAGCGGCGGGTACGCCGCCGCGATCCGCGCGAGCGAGCTGGGCAAGAAAGTCGCCCTCATCGAGAAGGACAAGGTCGGGGGAACCTGCCTGCACCGCGGCTGTGTGCCGACCAAGGCGCTCCTCCACACCGCGGAGATCGCTGACCACGTGCGGGAAGCCGCCGCGGTCGGCGTCGACGCCTCGCTGACGGGGTTCGATCCGGCGCGGATGACCGCTTACCGCGAAGGCATCGTCGCCAAGAAGTACCGCGGCCTGCAGAGCCTGCTGTCCACGCGCGGCATCACCGTGGTCGCGGGCGAGGGCCGGCTGAGCGCGGACCGGTCCGTGATCGTCGGCGAGGACGAGTACGCGGGTGCGGATGTCATCCTCGCGACGGGCTCGCAGACGAGGTCGCTTCCGGGGGTCGAGGTCGGCGGACGGGTGCTCACGAGCGAGACCGCGCTGACGCTCGACACCGTCCCCGGCTCGGTGGTCGTCCTGGGCGGCGGGGTCATCGGGGTCGAGTTCGCGAGCGCGTGGCGTTCGCTCGGCGTCGACGTCCTCATTGTCGAGGCCCTCGACCGACTGCTCCCGGCAGAGGATGCCGCGTCGAGCAAGGCCCTCGAACGCGCGTACCGCAAGCGCGGCATCCGGACTGCCCTCTCGACCCGCTGCGAGGGCGTCTCGCCGCGCGAGGACGGCGTGGCCGTCACGCTGTCGGACGGAGCCGTCGTCGAGGCGGACTACGTCCTCGTGGCGGTCGGACGGGGTCCCGTCACCGACGGCCTGGGCCTGGACGAGGCGGGTGTCACCCGCGACCGCGGGTTCGTCGTCGTGGGCGACGACCTGCAGACCTCGGTGCCCCACGTGTGGGCCGTGGGCGACATCGTCCCCGGGCTCCAGCTCGCGCACCGCAGCTTCCAGCAGGGCATCTTCGTGGCGGAGCGGATCGCCGGTCTCGCGCCGGTCGCCGTCCCCGAATCGACCATCCCGCGCGTGTCGTACTCCCACCCGGAGGTCGCCTCGGTCGGCCTCACCGAGGAGCAGGCGCGCGCCGCGCACGGGGATCGCGTCGCGGCCTATGAGTTCAACCTCGCCGGCAACGCGAAGAGCGAGATCCTCGGGACCGCGGGCTTCGCCAAGGTCGTCCGCATCGTGGACGGCCCCGTCGTGGGCGTGCACCTCGTCGGCGACCGCGTCGGCGAGCTCATCACCGAGGGGCAGCTCGCGATCGGATGGGAAGCCCACCCGGAGGACATCGCACCGTTCGTCCACGCGCATCCGACCCAGAGCGAAGCCCTCGGCGAGGCGTTCCTCGCTCTCGCGGGCAAGCCCCTCCATACCGTCTGACCCCGTCGCACGGGCGACACTAAGCTAGACAGCACATCGCACTTTCTTGAAGGAGACACAGTCATGAGCACATCCGTGGTCCTCCCCGCGCTCGGTGAGAGCGTCACCGAGGGAACGGTCACCCGCTGGCTCAAGAAGGTCGGTGATTCCGTCCAGGCCGATGAAGGACTCCTGGAGATCTCGACCGACAAGGTCGACACCGAGATCCCCTCGCCCGTCAGCGGCGTCATCGAGGAGATCCTCGTGCAGGAGGACGAGACCGTCGAGATCGGCGCCGTGCTCGCGAAGATCGGTGACGGCTCGTCCGCGCCGGCCGAGTCCGAGCCCGCCGAGTCCGCTCCGGCCGAGTCCGAGCCCGCCGAGTCCGCTCCGGCCGAGTCCGCGCCCGAGCAGTCCGCACCCGCCGAGCCCGCCCCGCAGGAGACCCCCGCCGAGTCCGCACCGGCACCGGCGGCATCCGGCGATGCGAAGGACGTCGTCCTCCCCGAGCTCGGTGAGAGCGTCACCGAGGGCACCGTCACCCGCTGGCTCAAGCAGGTCGGCGACGACGTCGCGGTCGACGAGCCCCTCCTCGAGATCTCGACCGACAAGGTCGACACCGAGATCCCCTCGCCCATCGCCGGCACGCTGACCGAGATCCTGGTCCAGGAGGACGAGACCGTCGAGGTCGGCGCCGTCCTGGCCCGCGTCGGATCCGGCGCCGCCGCGGCACCCGCTGAATCGGCCCCCGCGGCACCCGCCGAGGAGAAGGCCTCCGAGGCCCCGGCGCCCCAGAGCGAGGCGCCCGCCGCCGAGCAGCCCAAGGCCGAGGAGCCGAAGGCCGAGGAGCCGAAGGCTGAGCAGCCCAAGGCCGAGCAGCCCGCTCCGGCCGCACCGGCGCCGGCCGAATCGGCGTCGGACGACGAGGGCGTCACCTACGTGACTCCTCTCGTGCGCAAGCTCGCCCAGCAGCACGGCGTCGACCTGTCGAACGTGCGTGGCAGCGGCGTCGGTGGACGCATCCGCAAGGAGGACGTCCTCAAGGCCGCCGAGGCCCCCAAGGCCGAGTCCGCACCGGCCGCTGCCGCCGCGCCGGCGCCCGCCGCCGTCGAGGTCTCGCCGCTGCGCGGCACCACCCAGGCGATGTCGCGTCTGCGCAAGGTGCTCGCCAGCCGTGCCGTCGAGTCGATGCAGCAGACTGCTCAGCTGACGACGGTCGTCGAGGTCGACGTCACGAAGCTTGCGAGCTACCGCGACTCGGTGAAGAACTCGTTCCTCGAGAAGACCGGCGACAAGCTGTCGTTCCTGCCGTTCTTCGCGCTGGCGGCCGCCGAAGCCCTCAAGGCATTCCCGATCATCAACGCGACCGTCGACGGCGACCAGATCGTCTACCCGGCGAGCGAGAACCTCTCGATCGCGGTCGACACCGAGCGGGGTCTGCTGACGCCTGTCCTGCGTGACGCGGGCGACAAGAACATCGCACAGATCGCGCACGAGATCGCCGACCTCGCCGACCGGACGCGCAACAACAAGCTGAAGCCCGACGAGCTGGCCGGCGGCACGTTCACGCTCACCAACACCGGTTCGCGTGGCGCGCTGTTCGACACCCCCGTGGTGTTCCTGCCGCAGTCGGCCATCCTGGGCACGGGCGTCGTCGTGAAGCGTCCCGGAGTCGTCTCGGTCGACGGGAAGGACGCGATCAGCGTCCGCTCCTACGTCTACCTGGCGCTGTCCTACGACCACCGCGTCATCGACGGTGCCGACGCCGCGCGCTTCCTCAGCGCGGTGAAGGCTCGCCTCGAGGCGGCGCAGTTCGAGGGTCAGCTCGGCGTCTGACACCCCCAGCGGGATCATGGCTGGTCCGCGAGGTCGTACACCTCGCGGACCAGCCATCGCTTTTCCACCCGCACCATGACGAGCACCTGGGTCACCTCGGCCGTCACGATCCGGACGGCCGCGGCACCGCCGTACTCGTCGACCACCTCCACCGCGTAGTCCCCACCCGCGGCGTCGATCGGTCGGGCCGATCCGGACTCCTCCCAGAGCTTTTCGAGACACGCGTCGTCACCACAGGCAGCCAGCGCGTCCACCAGGCCGCGAGCCGCGTCGACGATCTCCGCCGGCCCCTCATCGGACCGGGCGGCGTCCTCCGTCGCAGGATCCTCGTCGCGCACCGGAGAGGCGGATGCCGACGGCGCCGCCGCGCGCGTCGGATCAGCGGACCCGCCGGCCGCCGCTGCCGGGCGCTCCCCCTCCCCTGACGGCCACAGGGCGCCCCCGACGATGACCGCCGTGGCCACGGCTGCCGCGACGAGGAGGACACGGCGCCGTCCCCCCGTGGGCCGGCCTGCCTGCCGATCACCCGCGCGCGGCGTCGCACGGGTGCGACGGACGACCGCGGCCCACGCGCGCCCGACCCGCTCGGCGACCCCCACGTCCACCAAGCGCGCGAGCAGGTCCCGCACGGTGCCGGCGACGCTCCCACTCGCGCGCGGAGGAGCCACGGCGCGTTCGCGTGTCTTAGGCAGGTGCCCGTCCTCGCGCCGTTCCGTCGGAAGCGGTTCGGGATCCGCCGCGGCGAACAACGCGCCTTCGATCGCCTCGCCCTCTCGACGCAGGAGCCGGGGGTCGCCGATCGCCGCTGCGGCGCTCTCGAGTGCTCGCTGCAGCGGCGGGTCTGCGGCATACACCCGCCGGAGGAGGTCGACGGTGTCCTCGCGCCAGGCGAGCGTGCCGGTCAACGCGAGGACGGGTCTGCCCTCGGTGGTGACCCACCATCGTCCGGCCTCGGCACCGAGTCCGTCCGCCTCGCGTGCGCCTCGGAGGGCGCTGACCGCCAGCGTGACGAGGACACCCGGCGGAGGCGAGCCGTCCGTCAGCACCTCGTCGAGCCTGACGGGACAGTGCGGCAGGACGACACGGGAACCTTCCGGCGTCCCCGCGGCGTCCATCGGGGCGAGGAGGTGCTCGGCCCCGTGCGCCGCCCACGCGGGCGAGGCGCCGAAGGCAGCGGCGTCCACCCACACGGTCGGCGGGTCACCGGCGCGCAGTACCCCTGCGAACGGGGCCTCGGCCGCGGTGAGCTCGCGCAGCGCCGGCGGGATGTCCAGAGCGACGGGTTCCATTCCTCCACCCTCCGTCCGCGCCCACCATGATCGGCTGCGCCCCGACGACCGGTGGACAGCCGCCCGCGCCCGACGACGTGTGAAGAAGTCCGCGGGCCGCGAAGGTAGGCTGAGCACATGGCATCCCGCAGTACCGCACCTGAGAAGCGCCCCGGATTCTTCTCCCAGATCCGCTCGCTGTACACGTTCACCCGGAGCGAGTTCCGGTGGTTGCCGTGGGCCTTGATCGGTGCCCTGCTCCTCGGTGTCGCCCTGGGCGTCGGCCTCGGCTTCCTCGTGCCGCCGGTGGCGATCTGGAGCGTCATCCTCTGGGGTGTCAGCGGCCTGCTCATGGGCTTCCTCTTCGCGATGATCCTGCTGACGCGCCTGTCGACGCGGGTCATGTACAAGAAGCTCGACGGGATGCCGGGTGCCACCGGCCACATCCTCTCGACCGGTCTCGGTCGCAGCTGGGTGACGTCCGACATGCCCGTGGGTGTCAACCCGCGGACGCAGGACGCCGTCTACCGGGCCGTCGGTCGCGGCGGGGTCGTCATCATCGGCGAGGGTGCGCGTGGGCGACTGACGCGCCTCGTGAACGATGAGCGCAAGAAGGTCGCGCGGGTCGCCTCGGGCATCAACATCGAGGTCCTCTACGTCGGCGACGGCGAGGGCGACGTCCACATCTCCAAGCTCGCCAAGACCATCAAGGCGCTGCCCAAGACCGTCGATCGCGCCACCCTCGCGGCCGTCGTCAAGCGCATCGACTCGGTGTCGCAGTCGGTGACGTCGCTGCCGATCCCCAAGGGCATCGACCCGACGCGCGCCCGCGCTCCGCGACCCCGGTAAGCGGCCGCGTCAGCCGCGGACGAGGACGGTTCCGACCACTTTGTCGTGGAGGCCCCGCTGGTCGGCGTCCCAGATCACCGCGGGCAGCACGACCACGAGCAGTGCCGTGCGGACGATGGGACGCCAGAGGCCGGGCCATCCGCCGCGCGCCAGCTCCACCCGCATCCCGAGGATCCGGTGACCCGGACTCCCGCCGAGCGTGGGGATGAACAGGATCTGGAGGGCGGCGAACACGATCATCGGCGCGAACAGCGTCCAGCCGGCCTTCTCAGGCAGGGCGAACTGGTCGTATCCGAAGAACGCCGTCGCCAGGACCGTCGCCGCCGCATAGTCGATGAACAGGGCGCCGATGCGCCGGCCGGGCCGGCCGATGCTGCCGCGGCCGGTGGCGGGACGTCCGAGCCGTTCGCCGGGGTAGTCGGGCAGGGTCGATGACACCGTCTCAGCGTAATCCGGGGCACGTAACATCCCCGAAACATCGGGGACACTGCCGGGCAACTGCATCCCGGTAGGTTCGAGGGGCGCCTGATCCGACAGGCGACGACATCGCACCCGATCTTGGAGACTCCATGTTCAAAGATTCTTCCGAGGTGCTCGCGTTCATCAAGGACGAGGACGTCAAGTTCCTCGACATCCGTTTCACGGACCTCCCTGGTGTGCAGCAGCACTTCAACATCCCGGCCTCGACCGTTGACGAGGAGTTCTTCACGGTCGGCCAGCTCTTCGACGGCTCCTCGATCCGCGGCTTCGCGAACATCCACGAGTCGGACATGCAGCTGATCCCGGATGTCACCACCGCCTACCTGGACCCGTTCCGCGAGGCGAAGACGCTGATCATGGTCTTCGACATCTACAACCCGCGCACCGGCGAGATCTACGCCAAGGACCCGCGTCAGGTCGCCAAGAAGGCCGAGAAGTTCCTCGCGTCGACCGGCATCGCCGACACCGCGTTCTTCGCCCCCGAGGCCGAGTTCTACATCTTCGACGACGTCCGCTACGACGTGAAGCAGAACCAGAGCTTCTACTTCGTCGACTCCGAGGAAGGCGCCTGGAACACCGGTCGCGTCGAAGAGGGCGGCAACCTCGCCAACAAGACCCCGTACAAGGGCGGCTACTTCCCCGTCTCCCCCGTCGACAAGCAGGCCGACCTGCGCGACGACATCTCGCTCAAGCTCATCGAGGCGGGCCTCAAGCTCGAGCGCGCGCACCACGAGGTGGGCACCGGCGGCCAGGCGGAGATCAACTACCGCTTCGACACGATGGTCCACGCGGCGGACGACATCCTGAAGTTCAAGTACATCGTCAAGAACACCGCCGAGGAGTGGGGCAAGGTCGCGACCTTCATGCCCAAGCCGCTTTTCGGTGACAACGGTTCCGGCATGCACACCCACCAGTCGCTGTGGAACGGTGGCGAGCCGCTCTTCTACGACGAGAAGGGCTACGGCGGGCTCTCGGACATCGCCCGCTGGTACATCGGCGGCATCCTGGCCCACGCCCCGGCGGTCCTGGCCTTCACGAACCCGACCCTCAACAGCTACCACCGCCTGGTGAAGGGCTTCGAGGCGCCGGTCAACCTGGTGTACTCGGCAGGCAACCGCTCGGCCGCCATCCGCATCCCGATCACCGGTTCGAACCCCAAGGCCAAGCGCATCGAGTTCCGCGCGCCGGATGCCTCGGGCAACCCGTACCTCGCGTTCGCCGCGCAGCTGATGGCCGGCATCGACGGCATCATCAACCGCATCGAGCCGCACGAGCCCGTCGACAAGGACCTCTACGAGCTCCCGCCGGAGGAGGCCAAGAGCATCCCGCAGGTGCCGAACTCGCTGCTCGACTCGCTTGAGGCGCTCCGCGCGGACCACGAGTTCCTGACCCGGGGCAACGTCTTCACGCCCGAGCTGATCGAGACGTGGATCGAGTACAAGATCGAGAACGAGATCCAGCCGCTGGCCCAGCGCCCGCACCCCTTCGAGTACGAGCTGTACTTCGGGGTCTGATCTCCGGATCCTGAGAATGGCTCGTCGGCGTCAGCCGGCGGGCCATTCCGCTTCCTGTCAGCCCGTGGTGGTCGAGCGGGCGAGGGCACCGTCGACGAGCGCTCGCACCCGATCCGCGGGGACGTCGTTCTCGCGGGAGACCTGGACGAGTTGGGCGGCGAGCTCCTGCACTCGGCGCTCACCGGCATCCGTCGACCAGGCCACGACGGTGCCGTTGCGGCCGCGGGTTTCGATCGCCCCGATCGCTTCGAGCTCCTTGTAGGCGCGCGCCACCGTCCCGGGTGCCACGCCGAGGTCGGCAGCGAGGTGACGGACCGTCGGCAGGCGCGTGCCAGCGGGCAACTCCCCCGCCTGCATCTGCTCGAGGAGTTGCGCGCGCATCTGCACGAACGGTGGCTCCGGCGCTTCGGGGTCGATCCTGATCCGACTCGCTCCTGTTGCCATGTCGAAGACCCCCGAGTTCCCTTCGTCGGACTGACTTCAATGTATCAACACAGACCACCGAAGGCGTGCAGATCCAAGTCCGCGCTGATGATGTCTGCCGCTGCATGGCCGCGCACGCTCGTCCCACGCTCGTCGAGCGGCGGACTGATCGTCGCGGCACCCAGGACGCCGGGCGCCGCAAGGACCAGGGCACCGGACACGCTGGATTTCGCAGGGATGCCGACGCTCCGCATCCATCTGCCGGAACCGTCGTACACCCCGCACGTGGCCATGACGGATACGACGTCACGAGCGACCGCCGCGGAGACCACTCGCTCCCCCGTCAGCGGATTCCGGCCTCCGTGGGCGAGGGTCGCGCCCATGACAGCCAATGCCCGAGCGTCGACGAGCGTCGCACACGCACGCGCGTAGACGGCAACCGCGTCGTCGGCGGTCACCGTCAACGTGCCCTCCGAACGCATCAGATGCGCGAGTGCGTGATTGCGATCGCCGAGCAGGTGCTCATCCCGCGCGATCTCCTCGTCAACCTCGAGCGACCTGCCCGCGAAGGCAGAAAGCCCTCGCAGGATCCGCTCGTCACGCTCGGCGACATCATCGCCGTCGACGAGCGACGCTGTGAGGAGCGCACCGGCGTTGACCATGGGGTTGGGCGGGCGTCCCGTGCCGCTCTCGAGCTTGATCGCATCGAAGGCCTCGCCTGTCGGCTCGATCCCCACACGATCGAGCGCAGCGCCGTCCGAGTCGGCCAGAGCCAGCGCGAAGAGGAATGGTTTGACAGCCGACTGCAGGCTGAAGAGGACGCCGGCATCGTCGGATGCCGCGACCTCCCCATCCACGCTGACGAGCGCGACTGCTACCAGGTCGGCATCGGCAGACGCGAGCGCGGGGATGCTGCGATCCACCTCGCCTCCGGTGTGCTCGCGGACCTTCTCCACGAGGCCCGCGAGATCGTACGACGACAGGCCGGTCAAAGGCCGGGGAGGTTGATGTCCTTCGGGTCGACCTCGACCTCACCAACGTCGTCGGGTCCCCCGGTGCCCGGTGCGACCTGGACCTGATCCTCATCGATGTCGCCCGCCACCTCATCGGAGACGTGCTCGTCCTGCTTCTGCTGCGTCTCGGTCTCGCTGCCGGGGCTGTACGCGGTGTCGTGATCGATCTGGTCGTCCTGCGAGTGGGCGGTGTCGGTCGCCTCGGTGGGCTCGACCGGAGCGGAGTTCTGATCGTTGGTCATGACTGGACGGTACGGCCCCGCACGGCAGCCGCCGGACCCCTTGACAGGTCAGTGAACGGAGGCGGACGAACTGCCGCGGTGCTCCTTGTGGCCTCCGCGGAGCCGGCCGACGAGCATGATCACCCCGACAAACACGAGGCCGAGGACGAGGCCGGCGATCGCGGAGACCAGCGTCTCGCCGACCCAGACCACGACCGGACCGGCAGCCTCGAGCAGGTGCTCGACGTCGTGCAGGAGGTCGGTCGTCCAGTGCCACCCGACCTTGCCCACGTTCTCCAGGACGAGGTGTCCACCGACCCACAGCATCGCCACCGTCCCCAGGATGCTGATCCCGCGGAACACCGCGGGCATGGACCGCACGATGCGGGCGCCGTTGTGGCGGACGCGCCTGACCGGGCTCTTCGCCATCCGCAGACCGATGTCGTCGATCTTCACGAGCAGGGCGACGGCCCCGTAGACGAGCAGCGTCATCATGAATCCGATGACGGCCAGGATGGCGAGGGTCTGCCAGATCCCGAGCCCTTCCTCCAGGCTGTCCAGCGAGATGAGCATGATCTCGCTCGAAAGGATGAGGTCGGTGCGGACGGCGCCCAGCACGAGCTTCTTCTCGTCGCGCTCCGCTTCCTCCTCCGCGTGGAGGTGGAACCCGAACCACTCGAGGACCTTCTCCGCACCCTCGAAGCAGAGGAAGGCGCCGCCCAGGATCAGGAGGTAGGGCAGCACCCACGGCGCGAAAGCGGTCAGTACGAGGGCGATCGGGATGATGATCAGGAACTTGTTGATCAACGAGCCGAGGGCGATCCTGCCGACGATCGGCAGTTCGCGGGCCGGGGTTACACCCTGCACGTACTGCGGGGTCACCGCGGCGTCGTCGATGACGACACCCGCGGTCTTGGACGACGCCTTCAGGGCGGCGCTCAGGATGTCGTCGACGACGGCCAGCAGTCCAACAGACATGGGGGAAGCCTTTCGGTGGGTCGGCGCTCAGCCGTAGAAGAGATTCTCGAAGGTGCGGCGGGCTCGCCGCGCGGTCCGCAGCCAATCTTCCTCCACCTGCGTGGCCGAGCGCGGTTCATACTCCAGGAGGCGGCCGATCCCGTCGAGTTTGCCACGGTCGCTCGGCAACACGTCGCTCGTCTGACCGGACAGGAGCGTGTTCGCCGAACGGAGGCGACTCGCGAGCCACCAGGCGGACGAGAGCCGCTCGGCTGCGGCATCCGGGATCAATCCGGCGCCCTGCGCTGCCGCGAGTGCCTGTGTCGTGGACGTCGTGCGAAGACCCTCGACCTGCGCGGCGTGCTGCAACTGCAGCAGCTGCACGAGCCACTCGACGTCGCTGAGGCCGCCGGGGCCGAGCTTCAGATGACGCGACCGGTCGGCCCCCTGCGGCAGCCGCTCGCTCTCGACGCGCGCCTTGATGCGTTTGATCTCGCGCAGGCCCTGCGGGTCGGGATCGAGCGGATAACGGACCTCGTCCGCCAACGCCATGAACCGCGCGATCAGCTTGACGCTGCCGGCGACGCCCCTCGCCCGCAGCAGGGCCTGAGCCTCCCACGACAGGGACCAGCGCCGGTAGTACTCGGCGTAGGCGTCGATCGAGCGCGCCATGGGCCCGTTCCGGCCCTCGGGCCGCAGCCCCGCGTCGAGGTCGAACGGCGCGCGATGGTCCTCGGAATGCGTGCGCAGACCCTGCACGATCTTCAGCGCGAGATCGTGGGCGCGCTGAGGCGGCACACCGTTGGGGTCGTAGACGAACATGACGTCGGCATCCGACCCGAAGCCCAGCTCGGCGCCGCCGAAGCGCCCCATCGCGATCACCGCGAAATCGAGCGAATCGTCCTCGGGGGGCACGACCTCCCGCCAGACGGCCCGCAGCGTCGCCTGGATCGTCACCTCGCTGATGGACGTGAGACCGTCGGCGAGCTCGGCCATCGTCAACTCGCCGAGCAGGCCGCCGAGGGCGAGACGCAGCAGTTCCCGGCGTCGCAACGCACGGACCGACCGCATCGCGTCGCCGATCGACTCGTGACGGGCCTGGATGGCGCGGGCCTCCTGCTGCAGGGCGAACCCGGACCTCGGGCGCAGCTGTTCGGACGAGTCCAGCCACGCGACCGCCTCGGGGATCCACTCCATGAGGTCGGCGGCGTAGCGGGAGCCGGAGAGCACGTGGGTGAGCCGTTCGGCCGCGCCCGACGAGTCCCGGAGCATGCGGAGGAACCACGGCGTGTCGCCGAGGCGTTCGCTGATGCGGCGGAACGAGATCATCCCGTAGTCGGGGTCGACGCCGTCGGCGAACCACCGGATCATCACCGGCATGAGGTGCCGTTGGATGGTGGCCTTGCGGCTGAGTCCGCTCGTCAGTGCGCCGATGTGGCGGAGCGTGCCGGCGGGATCGCGGAAGCCGATGGCCGCGAGACGATCGTGCGCCTGCGTGGACGACAGCGCCCCCTGCTCCTCGGCCGGGAGAGCAGCCACGGCCGACAGCAGCGGCCGGTAGAACAGACGGATGTGGATCTCGCGCACCTGCTGCTTGATCCGCTCCCAGACCGCACCGATGCCCGCCGCGTCGGTGGCGAGGCCCGTGGCGCGCGCCAGGACGCGCAGCTCGTCGTCCGTGGTCGGCATGAGGTGCGTGCGCTGCAGCCGGCGCAGCTGCAGTCGGTGCTCCATGACCCGGAGGGTGCGGTAATGCTGGCCGAAGGCCGCGGCATCCGTCCGTCCGATGTACCCCTCCCCGACGAGCGCGACGAGGGCCCCGAGCGTGCTCTGCTGCCGGATCCCCTCGTCGGCGAGACCGTGGACCAGTTGCAGCAGCTGCACCGTGAACTCGATGTCGCGGATCCCGCCCGGCCCGAGCTTCAACTGCCGCGCGACCTCGTCGGCGGGGATGTGATCCGTCACGCGTTCGCGCATCCGCTGCACGCTGTCGACGAAGTTCTCGCGCGCGCTGCTCGTCCACACCTGCGGCTGCACGGCCGCGCAGTATTCCTCCCCCAGCGCCAGGTCGCCCGCGAGCGGGCGCGCCTTGAGCAGCGCCTGGAACTCCCAGCTCTTCGCCCACCGGGCGTAATAGGACAGGTGCGAGTCGAGGGTCCGCACGAGCGCACCCTGCTTGCCCTCGGGTCGTAGGTTGGGGTCGACCTCCCACAGCGGCGGTTCGATCTCGACGTCCGAGATGCCGCGCATCGTGAGGGTGGCGAGACGCGTCGCGATGTCGATTGCGCGCCCCTCCGCCAGGTCGGCGCCGTCGGCGACCCCGGCGACGAAGATCACGTCGACATCGCTCACGTAGTTCAGTTCGCGGGCCCCGGTCTTGCCCATCCCGATGACGGCCAGCCGCGTCGCCGCGACCTGCTCGCGCGGGAACATCGCGAGCGCCGCACGCGTCCGCGCCGCGCACAGCGAGGCGTCGAGGGCGGCACCGGCGGCGTCGGCGAGAGCGGCCGCCACCTCGGGCAGGACGTCGGTCGCGTCGGTCGCGGCGAGATCGTACGCCGCGATGAGGGCGACGAGCCGCCGGTAGCGGACGCGCAGGGCGACCCACGCGGATTCATCGGATGCCGCCGCGAAACCGTCGGCATCCGCTCCGATCGCCTCGAGCAGCCCCTCCCGCATCGCCTGCGGCGAGGGGAGCATGCGACCGGCCCCGACGAGGTGGGTGAGCTCCTCGGGGTGGCGGAGGAAGAAGTCCGCGAACCCCGACGAGGCACCGAGCAGCGACCACAGCACCGCGCCCGCGTCGTCCATGGCGGTGCGCAGGGCGGCGGCATCGCGCCGACCGATCCGTACGCAGGACTGCACCGCCCCGTCGGGGTCGGCCGCGCGCCGGGCACCCTCGACGAGTTCGTCACGATCCACACCCGTGAGGGAGCTCAGCTCGTCGAGGGCGTCGGAGGATGTCTCGAGGTCGGAGAAGCCCGCACGGGCCAGATCGGTGAGTGCTGCGCGTCGCTCGGTGGAGGCCATCGCCTCAGAGCATCTCGAGGTTCTTCTGCAGCTCGAACGGGGTGACCTGCGACCGGTACTCCTGCCACTCGCGGCGCTTGTTCAGCAGCACGTAGTTGAACACCTGCTCGCCGAGGGTCTCGGCGACGAGCTCGGACTCCTCCATGTACTCCAGGGCGTGGTCGAGGCTCGAGGGAAGCGGACCGTAGCCGAGGGCCCGGCGTTCGGCATCCGTCAACGACCACACGTTGTCCTCGGCCTCGGGCGGGAGCTCGTACTCCTCCTCGATGCCCTTGAGGCCGGCGGCGAGCATGAGCGCGTACGCGAGGTACGGGTTGGCGGCGGAGTCGAGGGCGCGGTACTCGACGCGCGTCGACTGGCCCTTGTTGGGCTTGTACATCGGCACCCTCACGAGGGCGGAGCGGTTGTTGTGGCCCCAGCAGATGAAGCTCGGCGCCTCGTCCCCGCCCCAGAGGCGTTTGTAGGAGTTCACGAACTGGTTCGTGACGGCCGAGATCTCGTTCGCGTGACGCAGGAGGCCGGCGATGAACTGGCGGCCGGTCTTGGAGAGCTGGTACTGCGCGCCCTCCTCGTAGAACGCGTTCATGTCGCCCTCGAACAGGGACATGTGCGTGTGCATGCCGCTGCCCGGCTTGCCGCTGAGGGGCTTCGGCATGAACGTCGCGTAGACGCCCTGCTCGATCGCCACCTCCTTCACGACGGTGCGGAACGTCATGATATTGTCGGCCGTCGCCAGCGCGTCGGCGTACCGGAGGTCGATCTCGTTCTGACCCGGCCCACCCTCGTGGTGGCTGAACTCGACGGAGATGCCGAGGTCCTCGAGCATCCGCACCGAGCGGCGGCGGAAGTCGTGCGCCGTGCCGCCGGGGACGTTGTCGAAGTAGCCCGCCGAGTCGACGGGCTCGGGTCCCTCGGGACCGAAGGACGACGACTTGAGCAGGTAGAACTCGATCTCGGGGTGCGTGTAGAAGGTGAAGCCGGCGTCCCCCGCCTTGGCGAGGGCGCGCTTGAGCACGTTGCGCGGATCGGCGACCGCGGGCTGCCCGTCGGGGGTCGTGATGTCGCAGAACATGCGCGCCGTCGGGTCGATCTCGCCGCGCCAGGGCAGGGTCTGGAACGTGGAGGGGTCCGGGTGGGCCAGCAAGTCGGACTCGTAGGAACGGGTCAGACCTTCGATCGCGGACCCGTCGAAGCCGAGTCCCTCCGCGAAGGCGCCCTCCACCTCGGCGGGGGCTATCGCGACCGACTTGAGGGTTCCGGTCACATCGGTGAACCACAACCGGATGAACTTGACCCCCCGTTCCTCGATCGTCCTCAGAACGAAGTCACGCTGCTTGTCCATCGCATCCTTCCCGGTGCCGAGCCGACTGCAAGACTATCGGTCCGCCACGGCGCCGCACTCACGCGACGCGGGCGCGCCTCAGTCGTCTTCGGCCGCGTCCTCCGCCGCCCACGCGCGGGAGCGTTCGCGCATGATCTCGGGAGCGCGCGCCGCCTCTTCGGCGGTGTCGAACGGGCCGGCCCGATCGACCGACGGCACCTCGTACCCCTGCTGCACCTCGCCCGTCTTCAGGTTGTACCAGTACTTGTCGGCGTCGCTCATGGGGTCCTCCTCGGCCTCGTGTGCTTCATCCTACGAAGGCGGCGCCCGGCATCCTACGATTCCCGTCGCGCGGTCGCAGTAGGCTCGGAGGCATGACTGGGACCGCCACCACCGCCGTCGGCATCGACATCGGAGGGACGGGCATCAAGGGTGCCCTCGTCGACCTCTCGCAAGGAACGCTCCTCACCGACCGGATCAAGGTCCCGACGCCCAAGGGCGCCGAACCCGACGACGTGCTCACGGCCGTGCGCGAGGTGCTCGAGAAGCTCGAGGTCACCGACGCCGACGTCCCCCTGGGCGTCGCGTTCCCGGCGATCGTGAAGAACGGGCGCACCCTGTCCGCCGCGAACGTCGCCGACACGTGGATCGACTTCGAGGCCGAGGCGTTCTTCGAGAAGGGACTCGGCCGCCAGATCCACTTCGCCAACGACGCGGACGTCGCCGGCGTCGCCGAGATGCGCTACGGCGCCGCGAAGGACCGCAACGGCCTCGTCCTGCTGACGACCCTCGGCACCGGCATCGGCACCGCGATGATCTACAAGGGCGTCCTCGTTCCGAACACGGAGCTGGGCCACCTGCACCGCCCCGGTCACAAGAAGGACTTCGAGCACTTCGCCGCCTACTCGGCGATGGAGCGCGAGGAACTCGAATGGGATGCCTGGGCCGGCCGTCTGCAGCAGTACTACGGCCACCTCGAGTTCCTGTTCACGCCCGACCTGTTCGTCGTCGGCGGCGGCGTCTCGAAGCACGCCGACAAGTTCCTGCCGCTGCTCGATCTGAAGACCGAGATCGTCCCCGCTGTGCACCGCAACAACGCGGGCATCATCGGCGCGGCGGCGCTCGCTCTCGCGGGCGAGCGTGAGGACATGCCGGCCGAGCAGGGCAGCGACCTGGCGGACACCACCGCGCGCTGACGCGTCGTCCGGGGGGCGAATGGGCCGGCCTGTACGCCGGGTTCTGTCCGGGGGTCGAAACCCCGTGGACGGTCATCTCTCTCGGCGACACGTTGCCGTGCCGCTCCAGCGGTCTACCCGGGGACTCAGCGGGCCGCGTCGGCATCCCCTGTCTGACCTTGCTCCGGGCGAGGTTTACCGTGCGGGTCGTGTCACCACGACCCCGGTGGTCTCTTACACCACCCTTTCACCCTTACCCCGGTCGGAACCGGGGCGGTCTGCTCTCTGTGGCACTGTCTCGCGGATCACTCCGGGTGGGTGTTACCCACCGCCCTGCCCTGTGGAGCCCGGACGTTCCTCGGTGCGCTCTCGCGCCACGCGACCGTCCAGCCGACCCATTCGCGTGGTCAAGTCTATCCGGCCGGCCGGTCACTCCTTCGCGGCGTCGACCCGCACCTGCAGGTCGAGGCGGAAGTCCAACGGGATGTCGCCGAAGAGCAGGCGCGTGGCCGCGTCGGCCGCGAGCGACACCGCCTCGGCCGCGAGCGCCGCGTGCGCGGCGGGCGTGTGGACGATGACCTCGTCGTGCAGGAAGAAGGCCAGGTGCGCCTGCCGTGCGTGGAGCGGACCCGACCGCGGCGCGGAATCCGCTTCGTCGACGAGCGGCAGTGCCGCGAGGCGCGCACGCAGGTCGCCCAGCCACGCGAGGGCCCATTCCGCCGCCGTCCCCTGCACGACGAAGTTGCGCGTGAAGCGCCCACGGTCGCGCGCGGCGCGGCGGGCGCGCGTCCTGTCCGCCTCGGTCGCCTCGGGGTCCCCCGCGCTCCCCTGCAGCGCTCGCCAGCCCGGCGACGGCGGCGGGCTGCTGCGCCCGAGCCACGTCGAGACGACCCCGCCCTCCTCGCCGACTCGCGCGGCGTCGTCGACGAGCCCCATGGCGCGCGGGTAGGCGCGGCGGAGGGCCGGCACGAGTCGCCCGCTGTCCCCCGTCGTCGCGCCGTACATCGCGCCGAGCAGCGCGAACTTCGCCTCGGACCGGGTGCTCACGACGCCGCGCGAGACGATGCCCTCGTACAGGTCGGTGTCCCGCGCGCTCTCGGCCAGGGCGGCATCCCGCGACATCGCGGCGAGCACCCGCGGTTCGAGCTGCGCCACGTCGGCGACCACGAGCGACCACCCGGGGTCGGCCCGCACCGCGGGGCGCAGCTGACGCGGCATCTGGAGTGCACCTCCCCCGGACGACGCCCACCGTCCCGTGACCACGCCGCCCGGCACGTACACCGGGCGGAACCGGCCGTCGGGTGCCCACTCGTCGCGCCAGGCCCACCCGTTCGCGGTGAACAGCCGCATGAGGCGCTTGTACTCGAGCAGCGGCGCGATCACCGGATGGTCGTACTCGCGCAGCTCCCACTTGCTGGTCGACGCCGCCGCGACCCCCACGCGGTGCAGCGCGCGCAGGAGCTTCGGCTGCGAGTCGAGGCTGACACCGGGGTCGCCGAGGAGCGCACGGATCTCGGCGCCGAGCGCCTCGATGCGCCCGGGCAGGCGTCCGGCGGGTTCCCGGGGCCCCAGCATCCCGGTCAGGATCCCGTCGTGCACCTCCGCGTCCCAGGGCACGCCCGCCGCGTGCATCTCGGTCGCGACGAGGGCACCGACCGATTCCGCCGCCACCAGCAGGCGCAGCCCCGCCGCGCTTGCGGCGATCACCTCGCGCTGACGTTCGAACTCCGCCAGGGCCGAGTCCAGGTCGCGGGGCACCTCGCGCGTGCCCGGATCGATGTCGAAGAGCGCGCTCGGGCCGTCATCGACGACGGATGCCGCGGCATCCCACTCCGTCGCAGAGCGCAGGCGGTCCGCTGCCACCGCACGCGCGCTGTCGCGCAGGATCGCGTGCGCGAGGCGCAGGTCGTGACACCGCGCGACGCGGACGCCTCCCGCGAGGAGGGCCGGGTACCAGGCGGTCGTGTCGCTCCACACCCAGCGGGTGGTGCCCTCCGTGCGCCGCACCCTATCGGCGAAGTCGCGCCTGTCGAGGCGGGTCGTGTCGCCGCGTGATCCGTCGGCGGCGACGGGGACGAGGGCGACACCGTCGCCGATGGCCCCCACCACGATCCAGGGGACGGCGTCCCCGGCGGAGGCGCCCGGGACGGTCAGAGCCCGGAGTCCTCGCCGCGGACGAGGATGCAGCCGCACTCGGGACACGTGACGACGTCGTCCTCGGCCGCCGCGCGGACGGTGTTCAGGTCGGTCCCCGACAGCACCATGCGGCACCCGCCGCAGGTGCGGTGCTGCAGGAGACCGGCGCCGACGCCCCGCGCCGCGAGGCGGTCGTACATCGCGACCAGGTCGGCCGGCAGGCTCGCCGCGATCGCGGCGCGGTCACGCGTGGCGGCCTCGTGGCGGGCGGTCGCGTCGGCCACGACCTCCTTGGCCTCGGCGCTCAGGCGGGCACCCTCCTCATTGACCGAGGCGATGAGCGCCTCCTGGGCCGCGACCGCGGCCTCCGCCTCCTCGAGGCGCTCCATGACCTCGAGCTCGGCGTCCTCGAGGTCGGACTTGCGCTTGGCGAGCGAGGCGATCTCGTGCTCGAGCCCCTGCGCGTCCTTCGCGCTCGACGTCGACGCGAGCCGCTCGTTGTCGCGGGCGGTCCGGGCGTCGACGACGGCGACGTCGGACTGGATGCGGGCGAGCTCCGCCTTCGCGTCGTCACGGGCACCGAGTCGACGGGTGAGCTCGGCCGAGTGCGTCGCGCGCTCGGCGAGCAGCTCCTTCACGCGGGCGGCCTGCGCGGGGTTGCGGCGAGCGTGATCCGCCTGCTGCGCGGCGAGGTCCGCGTCGGCGAGATCGAGGAGGCGGCGCTGGTCGGCGAAGCTGGCTTTCACGCCCTCCAACCTACCCTCGGCCGACGGACCGCCGGGGCGTCGGCTACGAGCGGGATGCCGCGACGCGCGAGCATGTCGTGCCCCGGGTGGGACCACCTGACGCTGAACCTCACGGTCGAGACCTGGCTGCGCTTCCTCATCTGGCTCGCGCTCGGCTTCGTCATCTACTTCGCGTACTCGCGCCGGCACTCGCGACTGGCGAAGGGCGGCGACCTGTCCACCGCGCCCACCGCGCGGTGATGATGCCCCGGGCCTGCGGCTCCCACCCGTAGACTCGGTCCGTCAGGGCCTTTAGCTCAGCTGGTAGAGCGCCACGTTTACACCGTGGATGTCGTCGGTTCGATCCCGGCAGGGCCCACTCCCGGCATCCGCCCTCCGCTGTCTCATCTCGCCGTCTCGAACGGCGAACGCCGCCGGGCGCAATGGGTAGGCTGAGGACAAGCGAGTTGTGCGCGGCGAACAAGCGCGCCCTCGCTCGTACCCTCCTTCCTGGCACGATCTGCCAGGCGACGAAAGGCCTCTTGTGACTGTCAACGATCAGGATCCGTACTCGCAGGGCCCGCAGGACAGCGACCCGGAAGAGACGTCGGAGTGGCAGGAATCCCTGCGCCAGCTCGTCGACGCCCGGGGCGCCGGCCGCGGCCGCGAGATCATGCTGAGCCTGCTGCAGAGCTCGCGCGAGCTGCACCTGAATGTCCCGCAGGTCCCCACCACGGACTACATCAACACGATCCCGGCAGACAGCGAGCCCGAGTTCCCCGGTGACGAAGAGATCGAGCGTCGCTACCGCCGCTGGATCCGCTGGAACGCCGCGTTGACGGTGCACCGCGCTCAGCGTCCCGGCATCGGCGTCGGCGGTCACATCTCGACCTACGCCTCGTCGGCGGCCCTCTACGAAGTCGGTTTCAACCACTTCTTCCGCGGCCCCGACCACTCCAGCGGCGGCGACCAGGTCTTCTTCCAGGGCCACGCCTCCCCCGGTATGTACGCCCGCTCCTTCCTCGAGGGCGGACTCACGAGCCAGCAGCTCGACGGCTTCCGCCAGGAGGCATCCGCTGCCCCCCACGGTCTGCCGTCGTACCCGCACCCGCGCCTCATGCCGGACTATTGGCAGTTCCCGACCGTGTCGATGGGTCTCGGTCCGATCAACGCCATCTACCAGGCGATGACGAACAAGTACCTCACCAACCGCGGGATCAAGGACCTCTCCGACTCGCACGTCTGGGCCTTCCTCGGCGACGGCGAGATGGACGAGGTCGAGAGCCGCGGTCAGCTGCAGGTCGCGGCGAACGAAGGCCTCGACAACCTCACCTTCGTCGTCAACTGCAACCTGCAGCGACTCGACGGCCCGGTGCGCGGCAACGGCAAGATCGTGCAGGAGCTCGAAAGCTTCTTCCGCGGCGCCGGCTGGAACGTCATCAAGGTCGTCTGGGGCCGCGAGTGGGACGACCTGCTCTCCCGCGACATCGACGGCGCGCTGCTGAACCTCATGAACAGCACCCCCGACGGTGACTTCCAGACGTACAAGGCCGAGAACGGCGCGTACGTCCGCGAGCACTTCTTCGGCCGCGACGAGCGCGCCGCCGCCCTCGTCAAGGACTACTCCGACGAGCAGATCTGGAACCTCAAGCGCGGTGGGCACGACTACCGCAAGGTCTTCGCGGCGTACAAGGCCGCCGTCGAGCACAAGGGCCAGCCCACCGTCATCCTCGCCAAGACGGTCAAGGGATACGGCCTCGGTCCGCACTTCGAGGGGCGCAACGCGACGCACCAGATGAAGAAGATGACCCTCGACGACCTGAAGCTCTTCCGCGACCAGATGCACATCCCGCTGACGGACGCGCAGTTGGAGGAGAACCCGTACGAGCCGCCGTACTACCACCCGGGTGAGGGCGACGAGACCATCGAGTACATGGTCGAGCGCCGTCGCGCGCTGGGCGGCACGCTCCCGCAGCGTCGCAGCACGCACACCGCGATCAGCCTTCCCGACGACAGCGTCTACGCGCTGCCGAAGAAGGGCTCGGGCACGCAGGAGGTCGCCACCACGATGGCGTTCGTCCGCCTGCTCAAGGACCTGCTGCGCACGAAGGACTTCGGCCACCGCATCGTGCCGATCATCCCCGACGAGGCGCGCACGTTCGGTATGGACGCCTACTTCCCGACCGCGAAGATCTACAACCCGAACGGACAGAACTACACGTCCGTCGACCGCGAGCTGCTCCTGGCCTACAAGGAGAGCCCGCAGGGCCAGATCATGCACGTCGGCATCAACGAGGCCGGCGCCGTCGCCGCCTTCACGGGTGTCGGCACCTCCTACGCGACGCACGGCGAACCGCTCATCCCGGTCTACGTCTTCTACTCGATGTTCGGCTTCCAGCGCACGGGCGACGCCCAGTGGGCGGCAGGCGACCAGATGGCGCGCGGCTTCATCATCGGCGCCACCGCCGGACGGACCACGCTGACCGGTGAAGGCCTGCAGCACGCCGACGGCCACTCGCACCTGCTCGCCTCGACCAACCCGGCGACGGTCTCCTACGACCCGGCCTACGGCTACGAGATCGCGCACATCGTGCAGTCGGGTCTCGAGCGCATGTACGGCGGGGAGCACGAGGACCCGAACGTCATGTACTACATCACGGTCTACAACGAGCCGATCGTCCAGCCGAAGGAGCCGGAGGATGTCGACGTCGACGGCATCATCCGCGGCATCCACCGCGTCGCGACCGGGTCGGGTGAGGGCCACCGTGCCCAGATCCTCGCCTCGGGCGTGGGTCTGCCGTGGGCGCTCGAGGCGCAGGAGCTGCTGCAGAAGGACTGGGGTGTGAGCGCCGACGTCTGGTCGGTCACCAGCTGGACCGAACTGCGTCGTGACGGTCTGGCGGCGGACGAGCACAACTTCCTGCACCCGACCGAAGAGCCCAAGACGGCCTACGTCACCGAGAAGCTGAGCGACTCCGAGGGGCCGATCGTCGCCGTCAGCGACTTCATGCACGCCGTGCAGGACCAGATCCGCCAGTGGATCCCCCGCCGGTACGCGACGCTCGGTGCCGACGGCTTCGGCTTCTCGGACACGCGCGCCGCGGCCCGTCGCCAGTTCAAGATCGACGGCCCGTCGATCGTCGTGCGCACGCTGCAGGCCCTGGCCGAGGACGGCGTCGTCGACCGCGGCCTGTCGGCTCAGGCGATCGAGAAGTACCGTCTGCACGATGTCAACGCCGGCACCTCCGGCAACGCGGGCGGCGAAGCCTGACCCGCGCGATGACCGAACGGCCGACCGCCCAGGAGAAGGCGGAGACACTGGCGTGGCTCCGTCGCATCTCGGGTGATCTCGCGAGCACCACACTGCGCAGGCTCGAAGAGTCCCTGCCGTGGTACGCCGAGATGCCCCCCGGGCGGCGGTCGGCGGTCGGTCTCGTCGCGCAGTCGGGGATCTCGTCGTTCGTCGACTGGTACGACGACCCGAACTCGACGCCGTGGATCGCAGCGGACGTCTTCGCGTCCGCTCCCCGCGAGCTGCTGCGGAGCATCAGCCTGACCCAGACGCTCCAGCTGATCCGCGTGACGGTGGAGACGACCGAGGAGCGCGTCGCGGGGCGCGGCAACGGGCTGCGCGAGAGCATCCTGCTGTACTCGCGCGAGGTCGCCTTCGCCGCTGCGGACGTGTACGCCCGCGCGGCCGAGGCGCGCGGACTGTGGGATGCCCGCCTCGAGGCGCTCGTCGTCGACTCGATCCTGACGGGCGAGGCCGACGAGGAGCTGCCGAGCCGCATCGCGGCGCTCGGCTGGCACGGTCACGGCGAGGTCGCCGTCCTGGTGGGGACGACACCGCCTCAGCTGGACGTCGACCAGGTGCGTCGGACGGCCCGCAAGCTCGGCGTCGACGTCCTCATCGGCGTGCAGGGTTCGCGCCTGGTGCTCGTCATCGGGCGGGCCGACCAGACGGGCCGGGAGGATGCCGAGGAGCTCCCGTTCACCGAGATCGCGACGCGTCTCGAGCCGGGGTTCGGGAGCGGTCATCTCGTGTTGGGCCCGACGGCGCCCGCCCTGTTGGATGCCGGCATCAGCGCGCGTGCCGCGCTCGCCGGCTTCGCGGTGGCGAAGTCCTGGCGTCACGCGCCGCGGCCGGTCGACGCCGACGACCTGCTGCCCGAACGCGCCCTCGCCGGTGACCCCCTCGCGAAGGCTGCCCTCATCGACAAGATCTACCGACCGCTGCAGGCGCACTCGACGGACCTCGTCACGACCCTGTGGAGCTACCTCGACAACGGCCGCTCGCTCGAAGCGACGGCCCGCGAGCTCTTCGTCCACCCCAACACGGTGCGGTACCGCCTGAAGCGGGTGTCGGACGTGATCGGGTGGGATGCCACCGGTCCCCGTGAGGCGCTCATCCTCCAGACGGCGCTGATCCTCGGCTCGATCGGCGCCGAGGTGACCCGCCGACGCCCGGCGCGCCGCGGCTGATCCTGTACGACACAGACAAACGATCCGCACTTTGTTGTGCGCCGACCGACAGCACGTCCGACCCGAACTTGCAAGGATGGAAACCGTGATCATCGCCGTCTTCCCGGGCCAGGGTTCGCAGACCCCCGGGTTCCTCACCCCGTGGCTCGACACCGAAGGCACCCGCGAGCTGCTCGAGCAGTACTCCGCGTTCGCCGAGGTCGACCTCGTCGCCGCCGGAACCGAGTGGGATGCCGACCGCATCCGCGACACCAAGGTCGCCCAGCCCCTCATCGTCGCCGCGAGCCTGCTCTCCTGGCGCGCGCTCGTCGCCGCCGGTCACCGCCCGGACGGCGTCGCCGGCCACTCCGTGGGCGAAATCGCGGCGCTCGTCGCCGCCGGCGTCCTCACCGAGGAGGACGGTATGCGCCTGGTGGGCATCCGCGGCCGCGCGATGGCCGAGGCCGCCGCGCTCGAGGAGACCGGCATGAGCGCCGTCGTCGGAGGAGACGAGGCCACGGTGCTCGGCCGCCTCGAGGAGCTCGACCTCACCCCCGCCAACTACAACGGCGGCGGTCAGATCGTCGCCGCCGGCGCGCTGCCCGCCCTCGCGGAGCTCGCCGCCGAGGCGCCGCGCGGCAGCCGCGTCATCCCGCTGCAGGTCGCCGGAGCGTTCCACACGCGGTACATGGCGCCGGCCGTCGAGACGCTGCGGTCGGCTGCGGCCGACGTCTCGGCATCCGACCCCTCTCTCACGCTCTGGAGCAACCGCGACGGCGGCACCGTCACCGACGGCCGCGCCGCACTGGATCTGCTCGTCGCGCAGGTCGCGAACCCCGTCCGCTGGGACCTGTGCATGGCTTCGTTCGCCGACAACGGCGTGACCGGGATCATCGAGCTCGCACCGGCGGGCACGCTCGTCGGACTCGCCAAGCGCGGGCTGCGCGGCGTACCGTCTGTTGCGGTGAAGACGCCCGAGGACCTCGCCGCCGCGAACGCCCTCCTGACCGGAGAGAACGCATGACCCCCCAGCTGATCCAGCCGACCGGCGCCGCCCACACCCGCATCTACTCCTACGGTGCGGCGCGCGGTCAGAACGCCGTCCCGAACGAGGACCTGATCGAACCGATCGACTCCAGCGACGAGTGGATCCGTCAGCGCACCGGGATCATCACCCGCGTGAGGGCAGATGCCGACACCTCGGCGATCGATCTCGCCGCCGACGCCGCCGCCGAGGCGATCGAACGCTCCGGCATCCCGGCCGACAAGATCGACGCCGTCATCGTCGCGACGATCTCGAACCCGAAGCAGACGCCGTCGGTCTCGGCGATCGTCGCCGACCGCGTGGGCGCGAACCCGGCGGCCGCCTACGATCTCAATGCCGCCTGCGCCGGCTTCGCCTACGGGGTCGCCCAGGCCGATGCCCTCATCCGCGCCGGCGCCGCCCACTACGCGGTCGTCATCGGTACCGAGAAGCTCAGCGACGTCGTGGACCCCACCGACCGCTCCATCTCGTTCCTCCTGGGCGACGGCGCGGGCGCGGTCGTCGTCGGACCGAGTGAGACTCCGGGCATCGGTCCGACCGTCTGGGGCTCGGACGGCTCGAAGGCGGATGCCGTGGGCATGAACCACACGCTGACCGAGTTCCGCGACGGCCTCGCCCCCTGGCCCACCCTCCGTCAGGAGGGCCCGACGGTGTTCCGCTGGGCCGTCTGGGAGATGGTCAAGGTCGCACGGCAGGCCATCGAAGCCGCCGGGATCACCCCCGACGACCTGGCCGCCTTCGTGCCGCACCAGGCCAACATGCGCATCATCGACGAGTTCGCCAAACAGCTGAAGCTGCCCGAGTCCGTCGTGATCGGTCGAGACATCGAGACGACGGGCAACACCTCCGCGGCATCCATTCCGCTGGCGACGCACCGTCTGCTCGAAGAGCACCCCGAACTCAGCGGCGGCCTCGCCCTGCAGATCGGATTCGGAGCCGGACTCGTGTTCGGCGCCCAGGTCGTCGTCCTCCCGTGACGACGGCACTCCCCCACCTAAACTGACTACCGGCCCGGCTGGGCCCGATTCCCACAGAAGGAGAAATCCCATGGCATTCACCAACGACGAGGTCCTCGCCGGCCTGGCCGAGCTCATCACCGACGAGACCGGAATCTCGTCCGACGAGGTCGCCCTCGAGAAGTCGTTCACCGACGACCTCGACATCGACTCGATCTCGATGATGACGATCGTCGTCAACGCCGAGGAGAAGTTCGGCGTCACCATCCCCGACGACGAGGTCAAGAACCTCAAGACCGTCGGCGACGCCGTCACCTACATCTCGTCCAACCAGGCCTGATCCGCGCGTCCGGTGGGGGTTCGCCCCCACCGGAGCAGCACGAGGGAACCATGAGCAACAAGCGAATCTTCGTCACCGGCATCGGTGCGACCTCCCCCATCGGCGGAACCGCCGGCGAGAGCTGGGACGCCCTCCTCGCCGGAGAGTCCGGCGCGCGCACCCTCGAGCACGAGTGGGTCGAGCAGTACCAGCTGCCCGTCACGTTCGCCGCCGAGGCGAAGGTGCGCCCCGACACGGTGCTGGAACGCCCCGTCGCCAAGCGGCTCGACCCGTCGTCGCAGCTCGCGATGGTCGCCGCCAAGGAGGCCTGGGAGGACGCGGGTTCGCCCGAGGTCGACCCTGAGCGCCTCGGCGTCGAGTTCGCCACGGGCATCGGCGGCGTGTGGACGCTCCTCGATGCCTGGGACACCCTGCGCGAGAAGGGGCCGCGTCGCGTCATGCCGATGACGGTGCCCATGCTCATGCCCAACGCGGCGGCGGGCAACCTGTCGCTGCACTTCGGTGCCCGCGCCTACGCCCGCACCTTCGCGAGCGCCTGCGCGTCGAGCACCGAGTCGATCGTCAACGCCCTCGAGCACATGCGCGCGGGCCTCGCCGACGTCGTGATCGCCGGCGGTACCGAATCGGCGATCCACCCCATCACGATCGCGTCGTTCGCCTCGATGCAGGCGCTCTCGCGGCGCAACGACTCGCCCGAGACGGCATCCCGTCCCGGCAGCATCGACCGCGACGGCTTCATCATGGGCGAGGGTGCGGCCGTGCTGATCCTCGAGACCGAGGAGCACGCCAAGGCGCGCGGCGCCAAGATCTACGCCGAGCTCGTCGGCGGCGGCGTCACGGCGGATTCGTACCACATCACCGCCAACGACCCCGAGGGCACCGGCGCCGCGCGCGCCGTCCGTCTCGCCCTGGAGATGGCGGATGCCGCGCCGGACGACGTGACCCACGTCAACGCGCACGCGACCTCCACCCCGGTCGGCGACCCGAACGAATACGTCGCACTGAAGTCCGTCTTCGGCGACCGTGTCGAGGAGATGCCGGTCTCGGCCACGAAGGCCTCCACGGGCCACCTGCTGGGCGGTACGGGCGCCCTCGAGGCGATGTTCACGGTGCTCGCTCTGCGCGAGCGTGTCGCTCCCCCGACGATCAACATCACGGAGCCGGACCCGGCCGTGCCGTTCCGCCTGTCCGGCGACGCGGTGCCGCTCGGCGACGGTGACCAGCTGGCCATCAGCAACTCGTTCGGCTTCGGCGGTCACAACGCCGTCGTCGCGTTCCGCTCGGTCTGATCCGACACACGACAGACGCCCCCGGGAAGCCACCGGGGGCGTCTGTCGTCCTATCCAGGCGGGGCCGAGGCCGCCCCGGTCTCCGGGAAGCCGTCCGAAGCCGGTCGAAGCTCTCCTGCCCCGCCTGAAAACCTGTCCGATCGTGGAGTGTCCGCTCGGGACGGGTCGTCTCAGCCGACCTTGTGCAGCCAGACGACCGGCGCGTCGTCGCTGGCGTGACGGAACGGCTCGAGCTCGTCGTCCCAGGCGACGCCGAGCGCGACGTCGAGCTCTCGCTGGAGCTCGGTGATGTCGCCACCCGCGATCTCCATGGCGTACCGGAGGCGGTCCTCGCCGATGACGACGTTGCCGGCCGAGTCCGTCTGGGCGTAGTGGATGCCGAGGCTCGGCGTGTGCAGCCACCGGCCGCCGTCGCTGCGCGGCGTCGGGTCCTCGCTCACCTCGTAACGCAGGTGCTCCCACCCGCGCATAGCGGTCGCCAGGGCGGCGCCGGTCCCGGCGGGTCCCTCCCAGTAGAACTCCGCACGTCGGCTGCCGTCGAGGACGGGCTGGTCCGCCCACTCGAAGTTGACGGCGTGCCCGAGGGCACGCCCGGCCGCCCACTCGAGGTGGGGGCACAGCGCGCGTGGCGCGGAGTGGATGAAGATCACTCCGCGCGCCTGAGGTGTGGCCATCGATCTCTCCGTTT
This sequence comes from Microbacterium sp. ARD31, assembly GCF_031844425.1. NCBI lineage: Bacteria > Bacillati > Actinomycetota > Actinomycetes > Micrococcales > Microbacteriaceae > Microbacterium > Microbacterium sp. ARD31. Next base: position 287,905 of record NZ_JAUZVE010000001.1, on the reverse strand, counting down.
CGTTCAGGTACGTCTTCCCCTACGACCTGATGGAGAGTGCTGGCCGGCTATCCGGTTGTGCCGCCATTATCGCCTACGTCGACACCGAATCACAACCGTGTAACACTCACGGCTCCGGTCATCCGTCAACCCCGTAGGACGCTGCCCTGTGCAGAGGCATAGTGGCCGCTCGACGGAAGGAAGATCATGAGCGAGAACACCCCTCACCACCGTGACACCGACGACGCCCACGCCGACGACGCGCTGCCGACCGACGCCGCGAGCGACGAGGTCAAGGCCGACGCGGCCCGAGCCGGCGACGAAGTGTCGGGCGGCGAGGTGTCGGACGACGAGGACAACCCTTTCCCCCAGGGACCGTCGATCACGCATCCCTGATGGGGCGAGGATCCGCGGTCGTCGGCCGCGCATTCGCCCTCGTGTTCCTCGGCGTCCAGCGGGTGCGGCATCCACGCCCGATCCATCCCCGCGGATTGTGTACGGCACGCTCGTCCCGTACGAAAGCGATCAGGGCCGCGTGATGGTGCGTGCGCGCTCGCTCGGGCCGCGTCTGCCCGCGCGGCTGTCCGAGCTGCACCGCACGCTGCGTCGGACGGCGTGGTGGGTGGAGCTCTCGCATGCGACACCCGCGGAGCCGTGGCATCCGTTCGCCCTGGTCGACCTGCGGGCGGCCGACAGTCCGGACGTGATGAGGGCGGATGCCGGTCGCCGCCTCATCCCCGGCGCGCGGATGCCCGCGTGGTTCGAGGCGCTGCGTCAGCCGTCCTACGGCGCCGTGCAACGCGGTGATCGGTAGGGCGGGTGGGACTTGAACCCACGATCGTCGGGTTATGAGCCCGCTGCCTTGACCAGCTTGGCCACCGCCCCCTGTGAGGACGAGCCTATCGTTTCGGTCGTTCCTCGTCCTTGACGGGCGGATCCGGCCAGACCTTCGCGACGGTCTCGGTGATCCGGATCGATCCCGTCGTGGGCTTCTTGCCGTCGGTGAACTCGGTGCTGCCGCGGGAGATCGGGATCTCCTGGCTGTCGCTGATCACCTGCGGGTGGTACCGAGCGAGCTGGAAGACGCCGACGATCGCGAGCGCGCCCGCCACGCTGAACCCGATGTACGCCCAGAACGGGGCACCGCTCGCCTCGTCGAGGACGGCGAGGCCGATGACGATCGCGACGATCGGGTCGATCACCGTGAGTCCGGCGATGACGAGGTCCGGCGGGCCCGACGAGTACGCCGTCTGGACGAAGTAGGCGCCCATCGCCGTTCCGGCGAGCAGCGCGACGATGCACAGGACCGTCAGCCACTCGAAGTCGCCGTTGGCGATGCGGTTGAGGACGACCTTCGCGAGGGTCGCGACGAAGCCATAGACGATGCCGGCCGCGACGATGTAGAACAGGGCCCGCATCCGCTTGCGGAGGGTCACCCACAGGACGCCCAGCACGACGACGACGCCGAGGAGGATCCAGAGGACCGTCAGCAGCTGCGGGTCGCTGATCGGGCGCTCGGTCGCGTACAGCGCGGCGACCGTCACGAAGATGAAGATGCCGCCGACGCACAGGGCGATCGAGGTGATCGAGCGTCGCGTCGGCTTGTGTCCGCTGACCCGCGCGTTGAGCAGCGTGGTGATGACGAGCGAGATCGCGCCGATCGGCTGTACGAGGATCAGCGGCGCGAAGGACAGCGCCGCGAGCTGGCAGAGGATCGCGAGGCCCAGCATGACGGTCCCGAGGACCCACGACGGACGGCGCAGCAACCGCAGGAGCTGACCGCCGGTCAGGCCGGAGACACCCGCCTGCGCGGTGAGCTGCTCGACCTTCTGCACGCCGCGGTGCTGATACTGCGCACCGAACGACATGAACACCGCGCCGATGATCGCGAGCGGGATGCCGATGAGAATCGCCGGGTTCCCGAAGACGCCGACGAGCTCGTCGGTCAGGTCGTCGATCGGCGTCCCGGGGAGAATCACGCCTCGACGATACCGGGCGCGAGCCTCGTTAGGCTTCTGACGTGGCCGTACTTCCGATTCGCATCATGGGCGATCCCGTCCTCCATTCCGTCGCCGCTTTCGTCGACGAGGTGACCGACGACATCCGCACGCTCGTCGCCGACATGTTCGAGACGATGGACACGGCACCGGGTGTCGGCCTCGCCGCCCCGCAGGTCGGCGTCGGGCTCCGTATCTACACGTACTCGTATCAGGACGACGACGGGCAGCCGTGGCGGGGTGTCCTCATCAACCCGGAACTCTGGATGACGCCACCCGAGCCCGGCTCCCCCGACCCCGACGACGAGTCCGAGGGGTGCCTGTCCTTCCCGGGCGAGCGGTTCCCTCTGCGCCGGGCCGACTCGGTCCTGGTGACGGGCACGGACCTCGACGGGGCTCCGGTCGAGATCCGCGTCGAGGGGTGGCGCGCACGCATCATGCAGCACGAGTTCGACCACCTCAACGGCATCCTCTACATCGACCGCCTGTCGGACTCCGACTGGAAGACCACCCAGAAGATCGCTCGCAAGCGCGGCTGGGGCAAGCCCGGACAGAGCTGGATGCCGGGCGTCGACGACCTCGACGCCTGAACGACCGTCCCGCCATGGAGCCGTGGGAGCTGCACGGGTGGTTCGACGACTTCGTCGACACCTGCAACCGGCACGATCTGGCGGCGATCCGGGATCTTCTCGATCCGGGTGTCCGGCGCGCCCACCTCCCCGCAGGAGCGGACGCCTGGATCGATGACCTGGCCGATCTGTTCCACGGCTTCCCGGACTGGCGGTGGAAGACGATCCAGGTGGTCGCCGAGGATGATCGGATCGCCGCGCACCTGCGCGCCGGCGGAACGCACGCAGGGGTGTGGCGCGGCATCCCGCCGACGCGTCGGCACGTGAACGTCGCCGAGTTCCTGTTCCTGCGCATCACGGCGGGACGCGTGGTCGCCGTGACCGGATCGGGCGACGAGGCCGTACAGGCCCACCTCACCGACTGACACCGATGTCCGCCGCTCTGCGTACGATCGCGGAGTCGGCCGGAGAGAGGGATGCCGGTTGGGTGCGAACAGGCGGTACGCGGCGAGCGTCGATGCGCGGATGGACGACCGCATCCTGCAGCGGGTCGCGTCGCGCGGCATCCTGCAGTCCCTCACGAACGAGGAGCTGGAGCTCGACCGCAGGCCCGTGACGACCGATCCGCGCCCTGCCCGGGTGCAGGCGTGGGTGCGCTTCGGCGCCGAGCCGGTGCTCGTCGATGCGGATCTGTGCATGTGGACCGACCGGGCCGCGGCGATCCGATTCCGGGTCGGCGATCAGGAGCGCCGGTGCTGGGTGTGGTCGGGCGCTGTGCTCCGCGACGGGTGAGGTCGGGCCCGGCGTGAGCGCCGCGCTCGACTATGCTGCCGGCGCCACGACGCTGTCCGCTCTCGAACGGCGCGACGTCAGCGTCCTGCGCTGAGGGTCAGCGCCGGCGCGGGCGCGACTGCCGGCGGAACCGGGCTTCGCGCGACGCGACCTGGACGCCGAGCCCGGTGATGCCCGCGACGAGCGCACCGAAGAGGGCGAAGAAGGCGACGTCCTGGCCGCCGCCGTACTGGAACGCGGCCCAGACCAGAAGGAGGACGGAGGCGGCGAGGACGATCACGCCCGCGCGCTCGCCCCAGCTCCACACCTTCCAGCCTCCGACGACGGCGTTCACGGCTCCAGGATGAGGCCGCTGTGGGCCCCGCGTAAGGAAATTTCTCGGAAGTGCGGACGCCGCGCCCCGGCATCCGTGCCGCGAAAGCGAAAACCCCCGGCGGGACCGGGGGTTTCGTTCAATGGCTCCCCGGCTTGGACTCGAACCAAGAACCTATCGGTTAACAGCCGATTGCTCTGCCAATTGAGCTACCGAGGATCAGTCACCCGCCACCGGGCAACCACACAATCGTAGCAAAGCCCGAGGGGTGCTCGTGACATCAGCCGCCGATGCGTGTCGCTTCGTCGGGGGTCCAGAGCACGTCGTCCAGGGTGGGGCCGACACCGATCGGGTGGCCGGCGCGCAGGACGAGGACCTGGGCCTCGAGGTCGGCCACGAGCTCGCGCTCGTTCGTGACGACGAGCAGAGCCATCCCGTCGTCGACACGTCGCCGGAGAGCGTCGAGGACGGCGGGCCGGACGTCGACGTCGAGGTTCGCATAGGGCTCGTCCGCGATGAGGACCGTGGGATCGAGCACGAGGCTGCGCGCGATTGCGACGCGTTGACGCATGCCGGAGCTCAGCTCGTAGGGGTACTTCTCCGACGCCCCGATGGGGAGCTGCAACTCATCGAGCAGCGCGGCGACCCGCAGCGCGAGGGCGCGCTCGTTGACCTTGCGATCACGGGCTGTGATCGGTTCCGCGACGATCTCCGAGATGGTGAGCCGCGCCGGAAGATCCGAGTTCGCGCCTTGACGCAGGTGCCCGGTGCGATAGGTCAGGACCCGCCGGGCGCGACCCCGTGCACGAAGGGAGATGCCGGCGACCTCCCCGACCCCGCCGACGATGCGCAGGTCGCGGTGGTCCGCCCCCGCGAGACACGAGGCGAGACTCGACTTGCCGGAACCCGTCGCGCCCATCACCGCGACGACCTCGCCCGGCGCGACCCGCAGAGACACGCCGTCGACGACACGCGTGTCTGCGGAGACACGAGCGATCGACAGGTCGGAGCAGTAGATGGCGGCATCCGGTTCGGTCACTCGAGGCATGCTTTCCATCCTCATCCGTCGGGGACGCGGGCGCCAGTCCGGGGCGGTGCGGGTGCGGCGGGTCCGGTGCGTTGTTCGGGGCGTGAGATGTCGCGACATCCGCTCGCGGCCGGCCGACGAGGATGAGAGGACTCTCATTCTTGGGGTGTGCATAACGTGTGTTCTGGGCCGGTCCTGCCGGGGTGAATGTCGGAGGTCAGTGGCAGAGTGCAGGTATGACGGATGCGGCGGAAACCCCCGGTAGCGAGGACTATCTCGCTGATCTGGCGGGGGTCGTTGCGGACGTCGATTCCGCGGCCCGGCGGATCGCCGCCGCGCAGATCGAGGAACTGCGCGCGCTGGCCGCCGCCGGCCGTCTCGCCGAAGCGCAGACCGCGCAGCGGAATGCGCGGGTGCAGGTGCATGACATGGCGCTGCGGTCGATCGCGGCCGAGGTCGGCGGGGTGATGCGGGTCACCGATCGGACCGTGCAACGCCGGATCGGTGAAGCGCGGACGTTGATCGAGGGCTTCCCCGCGACGATCGAGGCGTGGGAGCAGGGTCGGATCGTCCGCGGGCACGCGATCGCGATCCTCGAGACCGGGACGAGCCTGCCGGCCGAGATGTGGCCGGAGTTCGAACAGGTCGCGATCACCCGGTGTGAACGGGACACCCCGAACCGGGTGCGAGGCGAGCTCGAGATCCTCGCGCACCGAATGCACCCACGCTCGTTCGCGGAACGACACGAAGAGGCTGCCGCGACGCGATGCGTCCGGATCGTGCCCGGACGAGACGGGATGTCCGACGTGGTCGCGACCCTCCCGACGGTGATCGCCGAGGGCATTCACGACCGGCTCACGCAGCAAGCGCGGGCGATCATCGACACCCGTGACGAACGCGTCGCTGCGCACGGAGGGGCTGGTGACGCTTTCGGGGAAGCCGCCACGACACGCACTGGTGACGGCGACCGCGACGATGACGCCACCACGATCATCGCCACCGACCAGCGCTCCATCGACCAGGTCCGGGCCGACGTGCTCGCCGACCTTCTCCTCGCCGGGACCCCGGTGCTGGATCACACCCGCGACACCACCGCCGGTCCGTTGGGCGCGATTCGCGCGCGTGTGCAGATCCTCGTCCCCGCCGCGACCCTCACCGGCGAGGACAACGGACCGAGCGACCTCGCGGGCCGCTCCCCCATCGACCCCGCGACCGCCCGCACCCTCGCCGGCGGTGCGCAGATCTGGGAACGCCTGTTCCACGACCCCACCACTGGTGTCACGGTGTCGACAGATTCGTACCGGGTTCCGTCGGGGATGCGCCGGTTTCTGCAAGCCCGCGATCAGCACTGCCGTTTCCCCGGGTGCCGGGTCGCTGCCATCCGCTGCGAAGTGGACCACACGCACGATCACGCCCTCGGCGGACGAACAGAACTGTCGAACCTCGCGCATCTGTGCCAACGGCATCACTCGATGAAGCAGTTCACCGCCTGGAGGGTGCGACAACTGAAGGGTGGCGTCCTCGAATGGACCTCACCCCTCGGCAGGACCTACCGCGAAGACGCACCCACCCCGGCCGTCGCCTTCACCCCTGCCGAACCACCACCACCGACCACACCAGCGGAACCCGCACCCTTCTGAGTATCACTCGGCAATCAGAGCGCGTCGCTCTCGTAGCCCAGCGAACACGCCTGAGGGCGACGCGGCGGGGAAAACGCTTCGCTCGCGTAACCCGGCGAGCACGCCTGAGCGTGACGCGGCGGGGAGAACGCCCCGCATCCCACCATCCCGCGTTTCTCCACGGCCACACAAAGCGTCAGACGAGATCAGCCAGCGTCCGGCGCCGCTGGTCAAGGTCCCGCAGCGCGACCCGAACCGCGCGACCCTCCTCGGAGTCCGCCGGCACGCGCTGGACGGCGCCGAGCAGCTCCGCCTTCTCCCGATCCATCGCCCGCAGCCGAAGCCGACGGCACAGCGCACGCGCCGACGTCGTCGCCTCCACCTCCGTCAGCGCCGGGAACGACGCCGTCAACAACTCAGCGGCGAGCCCCCGATACGGCTCCCGCGTCGCGTCCACGGCGGCCGTCGACCACCCGACACGCGAACGGTCCGGCTGCGCCGCCACGGCCTGGCGCACCGCGTCGAGCGCCGGATGCTCCATCGGGATCTGCAACGCGGCATCCACCTCTTCCCGGTCGATGACGTGCCCGTACTGCAGCACACCCATCAGCGCATCCCGCTCGAGGGTCACGCTCGCCGTCCGCGGAAGGCTCGCCACCGTCACCCGCAGCGACGGAGCCGCCCCATCCGAGGACCTCTCGACCGGAGCCGCCTCCGGCTCCCGCGGGCCGCGCGGCCCGCGCGCCGCGCGCTCCACCGCCGGAGTGACCTCACCGAGGTCCATCCCGAGCTTGCGCGCCAGCACCCGCGTGTACCCCGGCCGCAGCGACGAGTCGCGGATCTCCGCGACGATCGGCGCGGCCGCGCGCAACGCGCCGACCCGGCCCTCGACGCTCCCGAGATCGAACCCGGCCAGCTTCTGGTCGATCACGAACTCGAACATCGGCGCCTTCGCGTCCATCAACGCCCGCACGGCGCCGTCGCCGCGATTGAGCCGCAGATCGCACGGGTCGAGACCGTCCGGCGCGACCGCCACGTATGTCTGCGCCGCGAACCGCTTCTCCTCCGAGAACGCCCGCAACGCCGCCTTCTGCCCCGCGGCATCCGGATCGAACGTGAAGATCACCTCGCCCGAGGCACTGTCGTCACCCATCACCCGGCGCAGCACCGTGATGTGGTCCGACCCGAACGCGGTGCCGCACGTCGCGATCGCCGTGGTCACCCCGGCGAGGTGGCACGCCATCACGTCGGTGTACCCCTCCACGACGACGACACGGTGCGAGCGGGAGACGTCCTTCTTCGCGAGGTCGAGACCGTAGAGGACCTGCGCTTTCTTGTAGATCGGCGTCTCGGGCGTGTTCAGGTACTTGGGCCCCTGGTCGTCCTCGTACAGCTTCCGCGCCCCGAAGCCGATCGTCTGGCCCGTGAGGTCGCGGATCGGCCACACCACCCGTCCGCGGAACCGGTCGTACACGCCGCGCTGCCCCTGCGACACGAGCCCCGCCGTCGCCAACTCCTCGTCGGTGAAGCCCTGCGCGCGCAGGGCGTCGCGCATGTTGTTCCACCCCTTCGGGGCGTATCCGACACCGAAGTGCGCGGCGGCACCGGCATCGAACCCGCGTTCGCCGAGGAACCGGCGACCCGCGTCGGCCTCCGCTGTCGCGAGCTGCGCGCGGAAGTACTCGGCCGCGGCCGTGTTCGCCTGGTAGAGCCGCGTGCGGCCGCCGGTCTCGGGCGCAGCACCGCCGTCCTCGTAGTGCAGCTGATACCCGATGCGAGCCGCGAGACGCTCGACCGCCTCCGTGAACGACAGGTGGTCCATCGCACGCAGGAACGAGTAGACGTCGCCCGACTCCCCGCAGCCGAAGCAGTGGTAGTACCCCGCCTGCGGCCGCACGTTGAAGCTCGGACTGCGCTCATCGTGGAACGGGCAGAGCCCCTTGAGGGACCCCACGCCCGCTGACTTCAGCGCGACCCGCTCCCCCACGATGTCCGCGATGTTCGTCCGGGCCTTCACCTCGTCGACGTCGGACTGCCGGATGCGGGCCATCAGAGACCTTCGATCGGCTCGGGAAGGGCGAAGCTCGCGTTCGCGACGACCCGAGACCCCGCCGGCCACAGGCCGAGTTCGCGCAAGTCCACCGGCCCGACGAGAGCCGAGTGCCACTCGATGGCGAAACGGTCGGTGAGCGTCGCCACCTGATCCACCACGACGCGCTTGCGTTCGACATCGCTCGATGCCGCCGCGAAGTCCACCGCGTGCACCCGATCGAGGTGTTCCGGGCGCTCCAGCAGAGCCGACGCGAGGCGCTTCAGCACCCGACGCTGCTCCTTGTAGAGCCCCTTACGACCGTCGATCGACACGACGAACGCCCCGATCGTGCCCTTCAGCACCGCCATCTCGGCCTCGATGACCCGCGGCACGATCATCCGTCCGCGGTAGCGGGTCAGCGCGGGCGTGTCGTAGTGCTCGCGCGTCGCCGCCGTCGCGGCACGAGCGAAGCGCCCGATGAAGTCGGACGTGAGGTTCTTCAGCCGGGCCACCGACGCCCGCGTGCCGTCGAAGTCGGTCATCCACTCGGGAAGTCGCACGAGTCGGTACAGCGCATCGGCGAGTTCATCGCGGCTGAACCCGAGCCCGACCCACGACTGGATCGCCGTCAGCAGCGCCTCGCGCTCCCGGGCATCCGCGAGTCGGCGGGGATCGAGGTAGCCGTTCAGGACGGCGTCCTCGAAGTCGTGCACCGAGTAGGCGATGTCGTCGGAGAGATCCATGACCTCGGCCTCGATGCACCGCACCCGACCGGGCGCGCCCTGCCGCATCCACCGGAAGATCGCCTCGTCCTCGGCGTACACACCGAACTTCTGGCGTCCTCCGGGATCCGGGATCGCGTGATCCGCCGTCCACGGGTACTTGCAGGTCGCGTCGAGGCTCGCGCGGGTGAGGTTCAGCCCGAAGCTCTCGCCGTCGTCGTCGACGACCTTCGGCTCGAGACGGGCGAGGATCCGGAGCGACTGCGCATTGCCCTCGAACCCGCCGATGTCCTCGGCCCACTCGTTGAGCGCCCGCTCGCCGTTGTGCCCGAAGGGCGGATGCCCGAGGTCATGGCTCAGGCACGCCGTGTCGACCACGTCGGGCGAGAGCTCGAGCGCGATCGCGAGCTCGCGTCCCACCTGCGCCACCTCGAGCGAGTGGGTCAGCCGGTTGCGGGCGAAGTCGTCGGGGCTCGCCGGGCTCAGCACCTGCGTCTTGGCCGCGAGCCGCCGGAACGCCGCGGAGTGCAGCACCCGGGCGCGGTCACGGGCGAACCCGTCGCGCAGGGAACGGTGCTTCTCCGGGTGGAAACGCTCGGCGTCGTGGTCGTCGTAGCCCGTGGGACGTCCGGCGGCGATGCCCACGCTCGCGCCGATCCCCGACTCAGCCGCCACTGGTGTCGAGCTCCGCATCCGCAAGGGCAGTGGATGCCGCGTGTCCGATCTCGCGCGAGTCGAGCCACCCGTCGGGCAGGGCCGGCCGCTTCGGCGTGCCCGCACGCCCGCGCTGACCCTCCGCGGCGGCACCGGGGTACGGCGCGTCGAGGTCGAGCGTCGCGAGCAGCTCGTCGATCTCCGCGAGGCTCGACGCGGTCGCGAGGCGAGCCCGCAGGTCACCCCCGACGGGGTAGCCCTTGAAATACCAGGCGACGTGCTTGCGGATGTTGCGGCAGCCGCGGTCCTCGTCCTCGAAGAACTCGACCAGCAGCTCCGCGTGGCGACGGAACGCGGCCGCGACGAACCCGAGGGTCGCATCGACGGGCGGAGCGGCGTGGCCGGTGCCGAGTTCGCGCGCGAGGTCACCGAAGAGCCAGGGGCGGCCGAGGCATCCGCGTCCGACGACGACACCGTCGCAACCGGTCTCGGCCATCATCCGGCGGGCGTCCTCCGCCGACCAGATGTCGCCGTTGCCGAGCACGGGGACGCTCGTGACCGTCTCCTTCAGCTTCGCGATCGCGGACCAGTCCGCGTGGCCCGAGTAGAACTCCGATGCCGTCCGCGCGTGGAGCGCGACGGCGGCGACGCCGGCGCCTTCGGCGATCCGGCCCGCCTCGAGGTAGGTCAGGTGGTCGGAGTCGATGCCCTTGCGCATCTTGACGGTCAACGGGATGTCGCCGGCGGCCTTCGCGGCGCGTTCGACGATCTCGCGGAACAGCTCGGTCTTCCACGGCAGCGCCGCGCCGCCGCCCTTGCGGGTCACCTTGGGCACGGGGCATCCGAAGTTCAGATCGACGTGGTCGGCGTGATCCTCCTCGACGATGATCCGGACCGCGGCCTCGACGGTCGCCGGGTCGACGCCGTACAGCTGGATCGACCGGGGGGTCTCGGACTCGTGGTGGCGGATGAGCCGCATCGTCGTGGCGTTGCGCTCGACCAGAGCGCGCGTCGTGATCATCTCGCTCACGTAGAGGCCCGCACCGTACTCGCGGCACAGGCGACGGAAGGCCGTGTTGGTGATGCCGGCCATGGGTGCCAGGACGACGGGAGCGTCGAGGGTGATCGGCCCGATACGCAGGGGCGCGGGGGGTGCGAGGGTCGAGGACATATCCTTCCCATTCTCCCAGACGGCGAGCGCTTGCGGCATCGGCGCGCGTCTTATCGTGGAGACATGACCGAGACCCCCTCCCTCCGCGACATCCCGTTCACTACGGCCGACGGGAGGGAGGCGACACTGGGCGACTTCGGCGACAAGGCGTTCCTCATCGTCAACGTCGCGTCGAAGTGCGGGTTGGCCCCGCAGTACGAGCAGCTCGAGGAGCTGCAGAAGACGTACGGCGAGCGCGGCCTGCAGGTCATCGGGTTCCCGTGCAACCAGTTCATGGGGCAGGAGCCCGGGTCGATGGAGGAGATCCTCGACTACTGCGCCGTCAACTGGGGCATCACGTTCCCCATCATGGACAAGATCCGGGTGAACGGCTCGCACGCCGCTCCGCTCTACAAGGCGCTGAAGAAGACCCCGAACGCGGAGCGCGCGAAGGGCCCCGTCATGTGGAACTTCGAGAAGTTCCTCGTGACGCGGGACGGCGAGCTGCACCGGTTCCGTCCGCAGACCAAGCCGAACGAGCCCGAGGTGGTCGCGGCGATCGAGGACGCGCTGGCCTGATCAGCTCGCGGCCGACGCCTCCGCGCGCTCGGACCACACCTGACGTGCGATCTGCGCGAACGCCTCGGCGGGCTGCGCCCCGCTGACGCCGTACTTGCCGTCGATGACGAAGAACGGCACACCCTGGATGCCGTAGGCCTGCGCCTGCGCCTGGTCGGCCCGCACCGCCTCGAGGTAGCGGCCGGACTCCAGCGCGTCGCGCGCGGCCTCCCGATCGAGTCCTGCTTCGGCGGCGAGATCGACGAGGTCGTCGATGCGACCGACATGACGGCCTTCGGTGAAGTAGGCCGACATGAGCCGCTCGGTCATCTCCTTCTGGAGACCCTGCTCCTTGGCGAAGTGGAGCAGCTCGTGCGCCTTCACCGTGTTCGTGTGCTTCAGCAGGTCGAACCGGTACTCGAGGCCTGCCTCGGCGGCGACACCCGTCACCCGGTCGAGCATCGGCTTGACCTGCTCGGGTGTCATGCCCTTGTGCTGCGACAGGAAGTCGACCTCGTTCCCGTCGAAGTCGACGGGGGTGTCCGGGGACAGCTCGTACGAGTGGAACGTCACCTCCACGCGGGGGGCGTCGGCGTCGTCCGCCGTCGCCGCGAGCCCCGTCTCGAGGTTGCGCTTGCCGATGTAGCACCAGGGGCAGGCGATGTCGCTCCACACGTCGATCTTGATGGCATCCGTCACATCGCCTGCAACGCGCCGGGCACTCGCATCTATTCCCGCCGCCGTCCTAGGCTGGCGGGATGCTCTCCGCCGACGACCCGCTGCCGGCTCTGCCGCGTCGCGTCGTGATCGCGGGCACGACGGGGGTGGGCAAATCCACCCTCGCACGACGGCTCGCCGACCTGTGGCACCTCGAGTACACCGAGCTTGACTCGCTCTTCCACGGACCGGGCTGGACGCCCCGGCCCGAGTTCCTCGACGACGTGCGCCGCGTCGCCGCCGGTGAGCGGTGGGTGTCGGAGTGGAACTACTTCAGCGCGGGCGGCGGGCAGGTGCTCGGCGAGCGCGCCGACCTCGCGGTGTGGCTCGACCTTCCCCGTCGTATCGCGCGCGCCCGGCTGGTGCGACGCACCCTGCGGCGCAGCATCCTGCGGCAGCCCCTGTGGAACGGGAACGTCGAGCCTCCCCTGTGGACGGTCCTCCGCGACCCCGACCACATCCTGCGCTGGGAGATGCGCACGCACGGCACCTGGCGGGAACGGATGCCGCGGGTCGCGGCCGAGTACGGCCTGCCCGTCGTGCGCCTCCGGCATCCGCGGGAGGTCGAGCGCTGGCTCGCGGGCCCTGCCGCGCGCGCCGCCGACTGACCTCAGGAGGACGTCGGGGCGTCCTTCGCCCCGCCGAAGCGGCGGTCGCGCGCCAGATAGAGCTCGATCGCGCCCCACAGGTCGGTCCGCGAGAAGTCGGGCCACAGCGTGTCGAGGAACACCATCTCGGCGTACGCCGCCTCCCACAGCAGGAAGTTGGACGTCCGCTGCTCACCGCTCGACCGCACGAAGAGGTCGACGTCGGGCATGTCGGGGACGTACAGGTGGCGCCGGAGCGTCTTCTCGGTGATGGCCGAGGGCTTCAGCTTTCCGCGTGCGATCTCCTCACCCATCGCCCGCATCGCGTCGATGATCTCCAGCCGCCCGCCGTAGTTGATGCACATCGTCAACGTCAGGCCGGTGTTGCCGGACGTCAGCTGCTCGGCGTACTGCAGTTCCTTGATGACCGATCCCCACAGCCGCGGCTTGCGTCCGGCCCAGCGGATGCGGACGTTCCACTCGTTGAGCTGGTCCCGGCGGCGGTGCAGCACGTCGCGGTTGTACCCCATGAGGAAGCGCACCTCCTCGGGCGAACGCGCCCAGTTCTCCGTCGAGAACGCGTAGACGCTGAGGTGCCTGACGCCCGCCTGGATCGCCCCGGCGACGACGTCGAGCAGCACCTCCTCGCCCGCGCGGTGCCCTTCGATCCGGGTCAGCCCGCGGCGGTTCGCCCACCGGCCGTTGCCGTCCATGACGATCGCGACGTGGCCCGGCACCGTCCCCTTCGGGAACTCCGGCGGGTACAGCCCGGTCCAGTCGAGCGGTCGATAGGGCACCGCGTCGCGATGCGTGTACGGCTTGGGACTCACCGAGGCGCCTCCAGGTGGGACAGGGAACGGATGCCGCGCTCGGTGTGCCACTGCGCGTAGGCGGCGATGAGGCCGGAGGATGCCGCGGTGGCGCCGGACGAGGCGGCATCCACCACATCCCACTCCCCCGCCAGCAGCGCCCGCAGCAGATCGCCGGTCTCGACACTCACCCGCGGAGCACCGGTGGGCGCGCACGCAGCGCAGACGATGCCGCCCAGCTGCGCGACGAACCACTCGTGCGGCCCTGGAGCACCGCACCGCGCACACTCCCGCAGGGACGGCGCCCACCCCGAGAGCGACATGACCCTCAGGAGGTACGAGTCGAGCACCGACCGCGGGGCGTGGTCGCCGCGGGCGAGGGCGCGAAGCCCGCCGACGAGGAGGAGGTACTGCTGCGGCGTCGTCTCGGCCTCGTTGAGCCGGTCGGCGGTCTCGGACATGGCGGATGCCGCGGTGTACCGGTCGTAGTCGGTCGCGATGTCCGCACCGTAGGCGCCGAGGGACTCGGCCTGCTGCACGATGTCGAGCGAGCGGCCCTTGTACATCTGGACGTCGGCGACCATGAACGGCTCGAGCCGGGCGCCGAACTTCGACGACGTCCGGCGGACACCCTTCGCGACGGCGCGCACCTTGCCGTGACGACGGCTGAGCATCGTCACGATGCGGTCCGCCTCGCCCAGTTTGTGGGTGCGAAGGACCACGACCTCGTCGCGGTAAGTGGGCACCCCTCGATTATCCCGTGACCGGGCACAATGAAGGCGTGACCGAGCCGCAGTTCCTCATCCCCCTCTGGGCAGACCTCACCGCCGTCGGACTCGGCGGCGTACAGGGCGCCCTGTTCGCCTCGGGGTTCCAGGGACAGCGCCGGCTCGACCTGCTCGGGGTCGCGATCATCGGCGTCGTCATGGGCCTCGGCGGCGGCATGATCCGCGATCTGCTCCTGAACACGACGCCCGTCGCCCTCCAGAGCGACGGATACCTCATCACCGTCACCGCCGCGGCCCTCGTCGGGATGCTGCTGGCGAACCTCTTCCAGCGGCTCAACGCCGTCATCGTGGCGCTCGACGCCGTCGCGATCGGCATGTTCGGCGCACTGGGGACGACCAAGGCGTTGGCGCTCGGCCTCCCCCTCATCCCGTCGGTCTTCGTCGGCGCGTGCGCGGCGGTCGGCGGGGGCCTCCTGCGCGACGTGTTCATGGGTCTCCCCGTCGCGATGATGCACGTCGGCTCGCTCTACGCCGTCGCCGCGGCGGTGGGATGCGCCGTCCTGGCCGTCCTCGACCTCGTCGGCGTCGCGGCGGTGCCGGCGGCGATCACCTGCATCGCGGTGACCGCCGTCATCCGGGTCCTCGCCGTCGCGTTCGACATCTCGCTGCCGGAGCAGCGCGCGCTCTACCGGCGCAAGGTCGCCGTCGAGACCTCGACCATCCCGATCATCAGACCGTGATCCGGTCCCGACGGCGACCGCGCGGACTCAGACGCCGGCGAGCTCACTCTCGGACACGCGGCTGCGGATCGCCCGGTTGACCGCCGAGACGACCGCCTTCAGGCTCGCCGTCGAGATGTCACCGTCGATGCCAACGCCCCAGAGGCGCTGGTCCCCGACCTGCAGCTCGACGTACGCGGCCGCGTGCGCGTCGCCGCCGGCACCCAGGGTGTGCTCGACGTAGTCGTAGAGGGAGATCTCGAAACCGCGCTCGCCCAGCACCTTCAGGAAAGCCGCGATGGGACCGTTGCCGGCGCCCGTCGCCGAGACGCGCTCCTCGCCGTCGCGGAGCGTCACCTCGAGCGCGACCTCCCCGGACATGTCGCTCTGCGTACGGGTCGACAGCAGTTCGAAGCGACCCCACTTCTCGTCGGCGGCGGCAGCGGGCAGATACTCGTCGGAGAAGATCGACCAAATCTGACCGCTCGAGACCTCGCCGCCCTCGGCATCCGTCTTCGCCTGGACGACCCCCGAGAACTCGATCTGCAGCTTGCGCGGCAGGTCGAGCGCGTGGTCGGTCTTCAGCAGGTACGCGACACCGCCCTTGCCGGACTGCGAGTTGACCCGGATGACCGCCTCGTACGAGCGTCCCAGGTCCTTCGGGTCGATGGGCAGGTACGGCACGGCCCACTCGATCTCGTCGACCGAGACGCCCGCCGCCTGGGCACGCGCCTCCATCGCCTCGAAGCCCTTCTTGATGGCGTCCTGGTGCGACCCGCTGAACGCGGTGAAGACCAGGTCGCCCGCCCAGGGGCTCCGCTCGGGCACGGGCAGCTGGTTGCAGTACTCGGCGGTGCGCTTGACGTGGTCGATGTCGCTGAAGTCGATCTGCGGGTCGATGCCCTGCGTCAGCAGGTTGATCCCCAGTGCGACCAGGTCGACGTTGCCCGTGCGCTCGCCGTTGCCGAAGAGGCATCCCTCGATGCGATCGGCCCCGGCCATGTAGCCGAGCTCCGCCGCGGCGATCGCGGTGCCGCGGTCATTGTGGGGGTGCAGCGACAGGATGACGTTCTCGCGGTGCGCCAGGTGCCGGCTCATCCACTCGATCGAGTCGGCGTACACGTTGGGCGTCGCCATCTCGACGGTCGCCGGCAGGTTGATGATGACCTTGCGCTCAGGGGTCGGCTCGAAGACCTCGATGACCTGGTTGCAGACGTCGACGGCGAACTCGAGCTCGGTGCCGGTGTAGCTCTCGGGCGAGTACTCGTAGTAGACGGTCGTCTCGGGGATCGTCTTCTCGTACTCGCGGCACAGGCGGGCGCCCTCGAGGGCGATGTCGATGATGCCCTGCTGATCGGTGCGGAAGACGACTTCGCGCTGCAGCACGCTCGTGGAGTTGTACAGGTGGACGATCGCCTGCTTGGCACCGGCGATCGACTCGTACGTGCGCTTGATGAGGTGGTCGCGGGCCTGCGTCAGCACCTGGATCGTGACGTCCTCGGGGATGAGGTCCTCTTCGATCAGCTGGCGCACGAAGTCGAAGTCGGTCTGGCTCGCGCTCGGGAAGCCGACCTCGATCTCCTTGTAGCCCATCTTCACGAGGAGCTCGAACATGATCCGCTTGCGCTCGGGACTCATCGGGTCGATGAGCGCCTGGTTGCCGTCGCGCAGGTCGACGGCGCACCAGCGGGGCGCGACCTCGATGCGCTTGCCCGGCCAGGTGCGATCGGGCAGCTCGACGCGGATCTGCTCGTGGAACGGGCGGTACTTGTGGATCGGGGCGCCGGAGGGCTTCTGGGTGTTTCGCATGATGGGTGCTTCTTCTCTCGTCACTGGTGCGGACCCACGACAACCTCCGCGACGAGTTGGTCCTAGATCGAGGACTCGTCGCGGCGACGAAGAAGGAGGCCGCAGAAGCGCATACCGACACGTTACACCCCGATCCGAAGCGCCGACATCCGAGACGGATGCCGCGGCCCCGACACTCTCCCGGTATGACGCTCCGCCGATCCGCCGCCGTCCTGCTCGCCGGCGCCACCTTGCTGCTCACCTCCTGCGCCGCCGCGGCTGATGCGGGCGGCTCCGCTGCGCCTCCCGGGGCTGCCCTCGCCGCGCTGACACCGGAGAACCCGACCGGCGAGGTGCTCGCACAGGGAACCGTCCTCGACGACGGGACGACGGCGACGCTGTGCCTGGGGGCCGTCGCGGAATCCGCGCCGCCGCAGTGCAGCGGCATCCCCCTCGTCGGATGGTCCTGGGACGGCCTCACGGACGCGGCCACTGCCGGCGGCTCGACCTGGGGGACGTACGCGGTGCGCGGTGTCTACGACGGCGAGAGCTTCACCGTCCGAGACACACCCGTACCCCTCGCCCTGTTCGACCCGATCGCACTGCCCGATCCCACCGGCGGGAAGGCGGGCGCCGCGTCCGCTCAGGACGCCGCGACGATCCAGTCGATCGTGCCCGATGCCCTCGGCTCGGGCTACCTCGGTTCGTACGAACAGGACGGCTGGGTGTACGTCGACGTGATCTGGGACGACGGCACCTGGCAGCGGGCCGCCGATCAGGACTTCGGCGCAGGCAAGGTGATCATCCGGTCCGCGCTGCGCTCCGTCGACTGAGCGGCGTCGCTCTCCGTCAGGGCAGCAACGCGAGCTTGCCGCCCGGGTGCCCCTTCATAAGGAAACGCGCCGCCTCGACCGCGTCGGCGAACGGGAAGGTGCGGGCGACCGGCACCTCGAGCAGTCCGCGCCGCGCGAGGTCGACGAGCTCGCCGCGGACGGAGTCACGGAAGGCCGCGCTTGCGCGCAGCATCCCGCCGATCGCGACGATGCCCTCGGACTCGAGGTCGCGACGGACGATCGTGATGATGCGGGTCCGGTCCTCGACGAGCGCGAGCGAGGCCTCGATCGCCTCGTCGGTCCCCACTCCGTCGAGCGACGCGACGAAGGAGGCGCCCGCCGCCGCATCCTTCGCCCGGTCGACGAGACCCGGGCCGTACGTGATCGGGATGCCGCCGTAGCGCCGCACGACGTCGGCGTTCCGCTCGCTCACCGTCCCGACCACGCGGACACCGCGGATCGCCGCCTGCTGCAGGAAGCTCACTCCGACCGCGCCGGAGGCGGCGTGGAACAGCACCGTGTCGCCGCTTCGCGCACCGCTCAGCTCGAGCAGCTCGGCGGCCGTCGCCCCGGCCAGGAGCAGGTTCGCGGCTTCGGGATGCGTGAGGCTCGACGGCTTCGCGAAGACCATCTCGGCGGGGACCGTCAGCTCGGTCGCGTACCCGCCGCTCACGCGGAACGCGAGCACCTCGTCGCCGACCGTCGCCGCGCCAGAGCCGATCTGCGTGTCGGTACCGAGCGCGGTGATCTCGCCGGACACCTCGTACCCGATCGGGAAGGGGAACGACGCGCCGGGACGAGTGGGGTACTTCACATCCGCGGGGTTCATCCCGGCGGCGTGCACCCGGATCGTCACCTCGCCGGGGCCCGGTGCCGGCGCCTCGACCTCGCGGAGCTCCCACTGCGACAGACCCTCCGGCCCCGTCGCGAACCATGCCTGTGCCATGTCGTCGTCCTTCCGTGGGATGCCGACGCCGTCGCCGGTCAGAATCCGAGGCGCCCCAGTTGCTTGGGGTCGCGCTGCCACTCCTTGGCCACCCGGACGCGCAGCGACAGGAACACGCGGCCGCCGACGAGCGGCTCGATGCCCGTTCGCGACCGCGCCCCGACCTCTTTCAGACGGGACCCGCCGCGGCCGATGATGATGGCCTTCTGGCTGTCGCGCTCGACGACGATGTTCGCGTACACGTCGGTCAGGTCACTGTCCTCGCGGGCCGAGACGTCCTCGACCGTCACGGCAATGGAGTGGGGCAGCTCGTCGCGGACGCCGTCGAGCGCCGCCTCGCGAATGATTTCGGCGATCCGATCCTCGACGCTCTCGTCGGTGACGACCCCTTCGGGGTAGAGCGCGGGGCCCTCGGGCATGAGCTTGAGCAGTTCGTCGGCGAGCACGTCGAGCTGGTCGTCGGTGACGGCCGAGAGCGGGATGACAGCGGCCCAGTCCTCGCGCAGCGCGTCGACCTCCATGAGGCGCTCGGTGATCTCCTCGCGGGTTGCGATGTCGACCTTCGTGACGATGGCCACCTTCTTCGCGCGACCGTATCCGTCGAGGGATGCCGCGATCCGCCGGTCGCCGGGTCCCACTTTCTCGGTGGCCGGCACGAGGAATCCGATGGCGTCGACGTCGCCGAGCACCTGCTCGACGAGGTCGTTGAGGCGCTGGCCCAGCAGCGTCCGCGGCTTGTGGATGCCGGGGGTGTCGACGATGACGAGCTGTCCGCTCGGGCGGTTCAGGATGCCGCGGATCGCTTTTCGGGTCGTCTGCGGCTTGTCGCTCGTGATCGCGACCTTCTCGCCGACGAGGGCGTTGGTCAGCGTCGACTTGCCCACGTTGGGGCGTCCGACGAACGTCACGAAACCGGAACGGTCGGTCACGGTCACTCCGATCCCCGCGAGACGCGGATCTCTCCGGTGGTGGGTGCGAAGGCGCTCTCGGCGGCCTCCAGGCTCTCGGCGCGCTCGACGAACACGGTGGCGAGACCGCGGCCGCGACCGAGGGAGGTGCCGCCGGTGAGGATCAGGCCGCTGTGCTCGACGCGGGCGCCCGGCACCGGGACGCTGCCGAGCGCCTTGCCGAACAGGCCGCCGATCGAGTCGACGTCGTCGTCCTCGAGCTCGATGCCGAAGAGGTCGCCGACCTCGTCGAGCCCGAGGCGCGTGCTCACGCGGAAGCGGCCGTCGCCGAGGTCCGTGACCTCGCTCGTGCGCAGGTCGTACTCGTCGGCGATCTCCCCGACGAGCTCCTCGATGAGGTCTTCGAGGGTCACGAGACCCGACACCCCGCCGTACTCGTCGACGACGAGGCAGACGTGCACGGCTTCGCGCTTCATCTGCTGCAGCAGCGTCTCGGCGCGCATCGACTCGGGCACGAAGACCGCCGGTCGGGCGATCTGGGCGACCGGGACGCCGCGCCACGCGGTCTCGTCGCGGTAGGCGAACTGGACGAGGTCCTTCAGGTACACGACACCGGTGATGTCGTCGGCCTCGCCGTCGGCGATCGGGATGCGCGAGACGCCCTTGTCGAGGAAGAGCGTCATCGCCTGCTGCGTCGTGGCCGCGGCATCCATCGTCACCATGTCGGTGCGCGGCACCATGACGGCGCGCACGAACCGATCGGTGAAGTCGAACACGGAGTGGATCAGGTCTCGGTCGTCCGCCTCGATGAGGTCCTGCGAGGCGGCCTCGTCGACCATGCTGAGGAGCTGCTCCTCGGAGGCGAACGAAGCACCCCGGTGGATGCCGGGGGTCAGCCGGTCCCCCACGAGGACGAGGAGGTGCGCGAGGGGTCCGAGCACGATGCGCGCGCCGCGGATGAGCGGGGCGCAGAACCGCAGGAAGCCCTTGGCGTGCTGACGCCCGACGGCGCGAGGCGAGGCGCCGACGAGGACGAAGGAGGCGATCGTCATGAGGACGACGGCGGCGAGCATCGCCCACCAGATGTTGTCGAAGATCAGCGTGAACGCGACCGTCACGAGCACCGCGGCCGCCGTCTCGACGAGGATGCGGATGAACACGACCGCCGTGCGGTGGGCGTCGGGGTCGGCGGCGATCCGCCGCAGGGCCGTTTCCGAGCGCGCCTCGTCGGCGAGGTCGGCGAGGTCGGCGCGACCCGTCACGTCGAGCGCGGCCTCGAGCGAGGCCATCAGCCCGCCAAGCGCGACGAGCAGGCCGGCCGCGACGAGGAGGAGGATCTCGGTCATGCGCGCCGGCGGCGCTCGCGCGAGTGGAACGCGCCGATGAGCTCCTTCTGGAGTCCGAACATCTCGCGCTCCTCCTCGGGCTCGGCGTGGTCGAAGCCGAGCAGGTGGAGCAGTCCGTGCGTCGTCAGGAGGATGAGCTCGTCCATCGTTGAGTGCTTCGCCGCCTGCGCCTGGGTCTCGGCGACCTGCGGGCACAGCACGATGTCGCCGAGGAGCCCGGGAGGAGTGGGCGCCTCCTCGGTCCCGGGGCGCAGCTCGTCCATGGGGAAGCTCAGCACGTCGGTCGGACCGGGCTCGTCCATCCACTGCACGTGCAGCGCTTCCATGGCGCCTTCGTCGACGAGGAGGATCGCGACGTCGGCGTCGGGGCTGACGTGCAGTTCGGCGAAGTTGTGCTCGGTGAGGCGCAGCAGGACGGTCTCGTCGACCTCCACACCGGACTCGTTGGTGATCTCGATGGTCATGATCGTCCTCGTTTGGGCTGTCGGTCGCGGGGTCCGGCGGGCCGCAGGCCCGCGCGGCGCTCGGCGCGGTTCGCGAACTCGCTCGCCTCGTCGCGCTCACGGCGTGCGGCGAGCTTCTCCTCGTCGTACGCGCTGTAGGCGTCGACGATGCGGCCCACCAGAGTGTGGCGCACGACGTCGTCGCTCGTCAGGCGCGCGAAGTGGATGTCGTCGATGTCTTTGAGCACCCGCGTGACGAGCCGGAGGCCCGACGCGCCCTGCGGCAGGTCGACCTGCGTGATGTCGCCCGTGACGATCATTCGCGTGCCGAACCCGAGACGGGTGAGGAACATCTTCATCTGCTCGGGCGTCGTGTTCTGCGCCTCGTCGAGGACGACGAAGGAGTCGTTCAGGGTGCGCCCGCGCATGTAGGCGAGGGGGGCGACCTCGATCGTTCCCGACGCCATGAGCTTCGGGACGAGCTCGGGGTCCATCATCTCGTTCAGCGCGTCGTAGAGCGGCCGCAGGTACGGGTCGATCTTGTCGGTCAGCGTGCCCGGCAGGAATCCGAGGCGCTCCCCCGCTTCGACGGCGGGACGGGTCAGGATGATGCGGCTGACCTCCTTGCGCTGCAGCGCCTGGACGGCCTTGGCCATCGCGAGGTAGGTCTTACCGGTGCCAGCGGGGCCGATGCCGAAGACGATCGTGTTCTCCTCGATCGCGTCGACGTACTCCTTCTGGCCGAGCGTCTTCGGACGGATGACCTTGCCGCGCGAGGAGAGGATGGCTTCGCCGAGGACCTCGGAGGGACGCATCCCGCCGTTGTCCCGCAGGATGCGGCTCGACTGGGTGACGTCGCTCGGGTCGAGACCCTGCCCCGCGCGCGCCATGCCGATGAGCTCGTCGACGAGTTCGCGGGCACGTGCCACGGCGTCGGACTCGCCGGTGAGCGTGATCTCGTTGCCGCGGACGTGCACCTGCACGTCGGGGTGTTCGCGTTCGACGGTGCGCAGCAGGCGGTCCTGAGGACCCAGCAGCTGCACCATCGCGACGCCGTCCGCGTAGATGCGGTCGACGGTGGGTTCGGTGCTGTCAGCCACCGAGGCTCCCTTCGCTGAGCCCGCCGCCCAGTACATGGGCGTGGACGTGGAAGACGGTCTGACCGGCGCCGGGGCCGGTGTTGAAGATCAGCCGGAAGTCGCCGTCGGCGTGCTCGGCGGCCAGGCTGTTCGCGAGCCCCACCAGCTCCGCGAGGAGGGCGGGGTCGCCCGCGGCGAGCTCCACGACGTCGCGGTACTGCTCGCTCTTGGGGATCACGAGCAGGTGCACGGGAGCCTGCGGGGCGATGTCGCGGATCGCGAACGCGTTCTCGGTCTCCGCGATGATCTCGGACGGGATCTCACCCCGGAGGATGCGGGTGAACACCGACGACTCGCTCATCCTCCCAGTCTAGTCAGCGGCTCCCGGCGTCGGCCGGTGCCGACTCACCAGCGGCCGAGCGCCCGGTTGACCAGCGCGAGCGCTGCGGGACCGGCGGTCGAGGTGCGCAGAACCGTGTCGCCGAGCCGCACGAGGGTCGCGCCGGCGGCCTGCAACGCGTCGAGCTCGTCGGGCGAGATCCCGCCCTCGGGACCGACGACGAGCAGCACGTCACGGGTGTCGGCGGCGTCGAGGTCGACCGCGGAGAGCGCAGCGGATGCCGTGGGTTCGAGCACCAGCATCCGTGCCGACTCGGCCTGCGAGACGAGTTGCCGCGTCGTCACCGGGTCGGCCACCTCGGGCAGCCAGGCACGGTGGGCCTGCTTGGCCGCCTCGCGGGCGATCGACTCCCAGCGTGCGACGCCCTTGGCGACCTTCGCGCCGTCCCACCGCGAGACGGACCGGGCTGCCTGCCACGGGAGGATCGCATCGACGCCGAGTTCGGTCGCGGCCTGCACCGCGAGCTCGTCGCGATCACCCTTCGCGAGCGCCTGCACGAGCACCGTGCGCGGCGACGGCGCCGGGTGCTCCCGCCGCTCGACGACCTCGACGACGACCTCCTTCGGTGCGACCGAGGCGACGGTTCCCGTGAGCCAGAGTCCGCGGCCGTCGCCGACGGTCACCCCCTCCCCGACCCGGATGCGGCGCACGGCGGCCGCGTGGTGCGCCTCGGCGCCTGTCAGCCGGACGACGTCGCCCGGGCCGGCGGCACCGGCATCCTCGATCAGGAAGTGCAGGGCCACGGTCAGCGCTTGAACTTGCCGCGGAGCTTGGAGAACAGACCCGGGTGGAACTCGGCGAGGTGCGGCGGCGCGGGGCGCGTGCGCTTGGCGAGCTCCTGGACGAGGGCCCGCGACTTGGGGTCGAGGTGCGACGGGGTGACCACCTGCACGGCGACGCGGAGGTCGCCGCGCTGCTCGCCGCGGAGCGGGGTGATGCCGCGCCCGCGGATGGTCAGCTCGTCGCCCGCCTGGACACCCTGGCGGATCTCGAGGTCGACGGGGCCGTCGAGCGAGTCGATCGTGACGCTCGTGCCGAGGATCGCGTCGATCATCGACACCTCGAGAGTCGCGAGCAGATCGTCGCCGTCACGGCTGAAGACGTCGTGCGACGCGACCGTCACCTCGAGGTACAGGTCGCCGTTGGGCCCGCCCGCGGGGCCGACCTCGCCCGATCCGGGCAGCTGGAGGCGCAGTCCCGTCTCGACGCCGGCGGGGATGTCGATCGACACGGTGCGACGCGCGCGGACGCGGCCCTGACCCTGACACGTGGAACACGGGTAGGGGATGGTCGTGCCGTAGCCCTGGCAGGTCGTGCAGGGCTGCGACGTGACGACGTTGCCGAGCAGGCTCCGCACGGTCCGCTGGATCTGCCCCGAGCCGTGGCAGATGTCGCAGGTCACCGGCTGGGTGCCGGGCTGGCAGCACGAGCCCTGGCAGGTCTCGCACAGCACCGCCGTGTCGACCTCGATGTCGCGGTGCACGCCGAAGACGACGTCGCCGAGGGTCAGGTCGACGCGCACGAGGGCGTCCTGGCCCCGCTCGCGACGCGAGCGCGGGCGTCCGGCACGCGTGCCCCCGCCGCCTCCGCCGAAGAACGTCTCGAAGATGTCGCTGAAGCCGCCGAACCCGGCCCCGGCGCCGCCGAACGCCCCGGAATCGCCACCGAGGTCGTACCGCTGGCGCTGGTCGGGGTCGCTCAGCACGTCGTACGCGTGCGTCACGAGCTTGAAGCGCTCCGCCGCATCCTCTCCCGGGTTCACATCGGGGTGGAGCTGTCGCGCCAGTCGGCGGTACGCCTTCTTGATCTCCTCGGGGCTCGCGTCGCGCGCGACACCCAGGACCTCGTAGTGGTCAGCCACAATCACCTCTCCGGCCCGGAGGCCGATTCGTTCAGCGCGACTTCTCGTCTTCTTCGAGCAGACGCGTCAGATAGTGCGCGACGGCACGGACCGCCGCGAGATTGGTGGGGTAGTCCATGCGGGTCGGGCCCAGCACGCCCACGCGCGCCTGCGAGCCGCCGGCGTCGTAGTCCCCCGCGACGACGGATGCCTCGGCGAGCCCGAACGGCTCGTTCTCGCGGCCGATGCTGGTCGCCAGACCACGGTCGTCCGCGACCATCTCGCCCATGAGGCGCAGGAGCGTCACCTGCTCCTCGATCGCCTCGAGCAGCGGGTAGATGCTGCCGCGGAAGTCGGCCTCCCGACGTGCGAGGGTCGCCGACCCGGCCATGACCATGCGGTCCGAGCGGAACTCGTCCAGTTCCTCGCCGATCGCGCGCAGGACGATCCGCCGGTTCTCCTCGCGGGGGGCCGGAGCCTCCTCCTCGAGGATACGGGCGATCGCCGCGGCACCGTCGCGGACGCTCTTGCCCGTCAGCAGCGCGGCCATCGCCAGCTTGAGCTGCTCGGCCTCCTCGGCGGACGGCTCGGTCGCGAGGAACGCGACCCGCTGCGAGACCCGGCCGGTGTCGGTCACGACGATGATGACGATGCGGGTGCCGCCGAGGTGGACGACCTCGACGTGCGAGACGTTCGCCCGGGCGAACGACGGGTACTGCACGATCGCGACCTGTCCGGTGAGGCGGGTGAGCGTGCGGACCGTGCGGACGAGCAGGTCGTCGAGGTCGCCGGTGTCCTCCAGGAACGCGCCGATCGCGGAGCGCTGCGCGGAGGTCAGCGGACGGACCTCGGCGAGATGGTCGACGAAGACCCGGTACCCCTTGTCGGTGGGCACACGGCCCGACGACGTGTGCGGCGCGATGATGAGTTCCTCGTCCTCGAGGAGGGCCATGTCGTTGCGGATCGTGGCGGCGGACACACCGAACTGGTGGCGGTCGACGATCGCCTTGCTGCCGACGGGTTCCCGCGTGTCCACGTAGTCCTGGACGATCGCGCGCAACACCTGAAGACCGCGTTCCGAGACCATCATCCCTCCTCCGCTGGCACTCTCGATCTTGGAGTGCCAATTCTACCGCGCGCGGAGCGTTCTGCTCGGATCACTCGGTGAGCGCCCGCACGACGGCGTCGGCGAGAAGCCGCCCGCGGCGGGTCAGCACGATCGTGCCGTGGACCGCCGCCGCGCCGTCGACGAGCTCGTCGGCGATGAGGGATGCCACGTTCCGCCGCCCGATGGCCGTCGCCTCGTCGACGGCCACTCCATCGACGATGCGCGAGCGCAGCAGGATGTCCTCGAGGCGGCGCGCCTCGGCATCCGGTCGCTCCCGTCCCGCGGCCGGGGACTGGCCGACGGCGAGACGCTGGGCGTACGCGGCCGGGTGCTTCACGTTCCACCACCGGAGTCCGCCGATGTGACTGTGGGCGCCCGGGCCGTACCCCCACCAGTCCTGGCCGCGCCAGTACGACAGGTTGTGGCGCGACCGCTGCGCGCCGTTCGTCGCCCAGTTCGAGACCTCGTACCACCCGTATCCCGCCGCGGCGAGCAGTTCGTCGGCCAGCTCGTACATGTCGGCCTGCAGATCGTCATCGGGAGCGGGCACCTCGCCGCGGCGGATCTGCCGCTCGAGTTTCGTGCCGTCCTCAACGATGAGCGCGTAGGCCGAGACGTGATCGGGTGCGAGGGCCGTCGCCGTCTCGAGCGAGGTTCGCCAGTCCTCCAGCGACTCCCCCGGAGCGCCGTAGATGAGGTCGAGGCTGACCGCCAGCCCCGCGTTCCGTGCCGCGGCGACGGCCGTCGCGATGTTCGCAGGGTCGTGGGTGCGGTCGAGGGCGGCGAGGACGTGCGGGACAGCCGACTGCATGCCGATCGACAGGCGTGTCACACCGGCGGCCGCGAGGGTCTCGGCCACGGCGTCCGTCATCGTGTCGGGGTTCGCCTCGACCGTCACCTCGGCACCGTCCGCCAGACCGAAGGCCTCCCGGACGCCGTCGAGCATGCGCGCCAGGTCGCCGGGCGGCAGGAGCGTCGGGGTGCCGCCGCCGAAGAACACCGTCTGCGCGGGGCGGAGCGGTCCGCGTTCGGCCAGCACGCGCCGGGAGATCGCGATCTCGCGCAGGACCTCGTCGGCGTACGCGTCCTGTCGGGCGCCGCGCAGTTCGGTCGCCGTGTAGGTGTTGAAGTCGCAGTAGCCGCAGCGGACGCGGCAGAACGGGACGTGCAGGTAGACGCCGAAGTCGACGTCGTCCGACACGCGCACGTCGGCGGGCAGTGCGCCGTCGAGAGGAGCGGGATCGCCGAGGGGAAGGGCCGAGCCCATCAGGAGCCGGTGGCGTACATCGGCGACATCGCCTGCAGGTACCCCTGGAACAGGGCGCGACGCCGACGCTTCACCAGCGGACGCCAGAGGCGGTAGAGCACGCCGGTCGGCTTGTCGAAGGCACGGACCGTGAACCAGACCTCGTCGTCGTCGCGCCATTCGAGCAGGAAGGACTCCTCGCCGCTGACGACGGATCCGCCGACGGTGCCGAGCGAGAACCCGACCCGACGCGGCTCGTCGACGACCGAGATGACCCGGAGTTCGGCATCGGCCCGCATCCCGCCGACGCGCCCCCGAAGGTGCACGGTCGTCCCGGCGCTCGCGAACGGCACGCCGTCGGCGTCGAAGCGCTGCTCGTCGTCGAGACGACTGGGCTGGACGGCGTTGCCGTCGGCGTCGAAGCCGACACCGGAGTACATCGGACCGGATGCCGGGCGCACATCGGTCACCTGGAGACCCGCCCCGCGCTGCGCTCCCCATCCGAGGAGCGACTCGGTCGAGGTGACGAACCGGCTCTCACCGCTGCCGAGACGCCAGGACGCCTCCGCCGGGGTCGTGCCCTTCGGCGGATAGCCCATGAGATCGGGGGCCTGCGTGGCCCCGACGGCGGCGTAGTCGACGGTCCCTGCCTGGAAACTCCCGCGGCGCATCGTGCCAGCCTACTTCTTGTCCTTGCCCTCGACGTCTCCCGAGAGCGCGGCGATGAACGCCTCCTGGGGGACCTCGACGCGGCCGACCATCTTCATGCGCTTCTTGCCCTCCTTCTGCTTCTCCAGCAGCTTGCGCTTACGGGTGATGTCACCGCCGTAGCACTTCGCGAGGACGTCCTTGCGGATCGCGCGGATGTTCTCGCGGGCGATGATGCGGGCGCCGATCGCGGCCTGGATGGGGACCTCGAACTGCTGACGCGGGATGAGCTTGCGCAGCCGCTCGGTCATCATCGTCCCGTAGGCGTAGGCCTTCTCGCGGTGGACGATCGAGCTGAACGCGTCGACCTTCTCACCCTGCAGCAGGATGTCGACCTTGACGAGGTCGGCGGTCTGCGAACCGGCCGGCTCGTAGTCGAGGCTCGCGTAGCCCTGCGTCTTGGACTTCAGGTGGTCGAAGAAGTCGAAGACGATCTCGCCGAGGGGCATGTTGTAGCGCAGCTCGACGCGGTCCTCGCTGAGGTAGTCCATGCCGAGCAAGGTGCCGCGGCGGGACTGGCAGAGCTCCATGACGGTGCCGACGTAGTCCTTCGGCAGGAGGATGCCGACCTTCACGACCGGCTCGGAGACCTCGGCGACGCGGCCGTCGGGGTACTCGGACGGGTTCGTCACCGTCACGGTCTCGCCGGTGTCGGTCATCACCTCGTACGTCACGGACGGCGCGGTCGTGATGAGGTCGAGTCCGAACTCGCGCGCGAGGCGCTCGGTGATGATCTCGAGGTGCAGCAGACCGAGGAAGCCGCAGCGGAACCCGAACCCGAGGGCGACCGAGGTCTCCGGCTCGTACTGCAGCGAGGCATCCGACAGTTTCAGCTTGTCGAGCGCCTCGCGGAGCTCGGCGTAGTCGCTGCCGTCGATCGGGTAGATGCCCGAGAAGACCATGGGCTTCGGGTCGGTGTACCCCGCGAGCGCCTCGGATGCGGGCTTGCGGTGGTTGGTGATCGTGTCGCCGACCTTGGACTGGCGGACGTCCTTCACACCGGTGATGAGGTAGCCCACCTCGCCGACGCCGAGACCCTTGGTGGGCACGGGCTCGGGGCTCGACACCCCGATCTCGAGGAGGTCGTGGGCCGCCTTCGACGACATCATCTGGATCCGCTCGCGCGGCTCGAGCTTGCCGTCGACCATCCGCACGTACGTCACGACGCCACGGTAGGCGTCGTAGACCGAGTCGAAGATCATGGCCCGGGCGGGGGCGTCGGCATCCCCGACGGGTGCGGGGATGCGCTCGACGATGCGGTCGAGGAGGGCCTCGACCCCCATGCCGGTCTTGCCGCTCACCTTGAGCACGTCGGCCGGGTCGCCGCCGATGAGGTTCGCGAGCTCGGCGGAGTACTTCTCCGGGTCCGCCGCGGGCAGGTCGATCTTGTTGAGGACCGGGATGATCTCGAGGTCGTTCTCGAGGGCGAGGTAGAGGTTGGCGAGGGTCTGCGCCTCGATGCCCTGGGCCGCGTCGACGAGGAGGATCGCGCCCTCGCAGGCCGCGAGCGACCGGCTGACCTCGTAGGTGAAGTCGACGTGGCCGGGCGTGTCGATCATGTTGAGGGCGAACGTGCCGTCGGCGGTGGCCCACGGCATCCGAACGGCCTGGCTCTTGATGGTGATGCCGCGCTCGCGCTCGATGTCCATCCGGTCGAGGTACTGCGCGCGCATGTCGCGGTCGGCGACCACGCCGGTGATCTGCAGCATGCGGTCGGCCAGGGTGGACTTGCCGTGGTCGATGTGGGCGATGATGCAGAAGTTGCGGAGCTGCGCGGGCGGCGTGGCCGCGGGCTGCAGGGGCTGAAGGGCGCGGGGTGACATGACCAGCCGAGTCTACCGGCGCGGGGCCGGGCGCCAGCCCCGACGATCGGGCACCATAACCCGCCACGGCGGCGACACGCCAGTGGCCCGCCGCATGAGAAAGAGTTAACCGATCTGACACTTGCGGGGCCGCGAGACCGACCGAATGCTCAATGTGGCGGTCGGTTCCTGCGCGATAAGCCCCGCGCCCGTGCCGCTTCGGGAGATCCCACGTGTCGAACCCACCCGTTCCTGCGCACGCGTCACCGTCCGCCTTCCGTCGCACCAGCGCTCTGCTGACCGTCACCGCCGTGACGGCCGCGGGTCTTGCCCTCGTGCCGAGCGCGGCGAACGCCGCCGTGTCGGCCGACGCGCCCGTCGTCATCTCGGAGGTGTACGGCGGCGGCGGCAACAGCGGCGCGGCCTTCAACCGCGACTTCGTCGAGCTCGCCAACACGGGCGACGAGACGGTCGACCTCAGCGGGTTCAGCGTGCAGTATGCCTCTGCGACCGGCGCCACCTGGCAGGTGACGAAGCTCGGCGATGTCGACCTCCCCGCCGGCGAGAACCTGCTCATCGGTCAGGCCTTCGGGAGCAACGCGTCGCTCCCCGCCTTCGAGGCGGACGTCGACGGCTCGATCGCGATGAGCGGCAGCGGCGCCAAGGTCGCCCTCGTGTCCACCGAGGCGGCACTGACCGGCAGCACCGGGATCGCCGATCTGGACCAGGTCGTCGACCTGGTCGGCTGGGGCAGCACCGCCTCGGCCTTCGCTGGCTCCGCGCCGGCGCCCGGGACCTCGAACGCGACGAGCGTCTCCCGCGACGAGGACGCCTCGAACACCGCGGACAACGCGGCGGACTTCGCCGCCGGCGCCCCCACGCCCACCGGGCTCGGCGCGGACGTCGACCCCGAGCCGGAGCCCGAACCCGACCCCGAGCCGCAGGTCGCCACGATCGCCGAGATCCAGGGCGAGACGGATGCCTCCCCCCTTGCGGGCCGCACCGTCACCACGACCGGCGTGGTCACCGCGCACTATCCCACCGGCGGCTACAACGGCTACGTCATCCAGACCCCCGGTACGGGCGGTGCACTGGATCTCGAGACGCACACCGCGTCGGACGCCGTCTTCGTCTACGCCCCGGGCGCCGTCCGAGAGGTCGCGCTCGGCGACACGGTCACGGTCACCGGTGTCGTGTCGGAGTTCGACGGGCTCACCGAGATCACCGTGGAGCCGGGCGACGCCGACGTCATTGACGACGCCGCGGCGCCCACGCCCGCGAGGATCGGCTGGCCGACGACGGCGGCGCAGCGCGAGTCGCTCGAGTCGATGCTCGTCGCCCCGGAAGGCGCGTTCACCGTCAGTGACACCTACAGCACGAACCGCTTCGGCGAGGTGGGTCTGGCCGCGGGCGACACCCCCCTGCGACAGCCCACCGACGCCGCCCGCCCGGGCAGTGACGCCGCGGCCGCGGTGGCCGCCGACAACGCCGCGCGCGGTGTGCGTCTCGACGACGGCGCCGGGATCGACTACACGTCGGGCGCCAACCGCGCGCTGACCCCGGCGTACGTCTCGCTCACCGAGCCCGTCACCGTGGGTGCCGGGGTGTCCTTCACCGCGCCGTTGATCGTCGATTACCGCAACGGCACGTGGAAGCTGAACCCGACCGAGCCGCTCGTCGGCGACGGCACGGGAGCCGACGAGGTCGTCTTCGAGAACGTCCGCACCGACGCGCCGGAGGACGTCGGCGGGGACCTGTCGATCGCGTCGTTCAACGTCCTCAACTACTTCACGACCCTCGGCACGGACTCGGCGAGCTGCGAGGCCTACCCCGACCGGTTCGGCGACGGCGTCACCGTCCGTGACGGATGCGCCCAGCGCGGCGCGTGGGACGCCGCCGACCTGGAGCGTCAGCAGACCAAGCTCGTCGAGGCCATCACCTCGGTGGATGCCGCCGTGATCGGTCTCATGGAGATCGAGAACTCGGCCGCTCTCGGCGAGGAGAAGGATGAGGCGACCGCCACGCTCGTCGACGCGCTGAACGCGGAGGCGGGTGCCGACACCTGGGCCTTCGTTCCTTCGTCGGCGGATCTCCCCCCGGCATCCGAGCAGGACGTGATCACCAACGCGATCATCTACCAGCCCGCCCTCGTCTCCCCCGTGGGCGCCGCGCGCGCCCTCGGTGACCAGAGCGCCGACGGCGAAGCGTTCGGCAACGCGCGCGAGCCGATCGCGCAGGTGTTCGAGCCCGCCGCGGGAGGCGACCCGTTCCTGTTCGTCGTCAACCACTTCAAGTCCAAGGGCTCCGCGGGTCCGTGGCCCGGCGACGCCGACACGGGCGACGGTCAGGGATCCTCGAACGAGTCGCGGGTCCGTCAGGCGACCGCACTGCGCGACTGGGTCGCGGAGATCCAGGGCGACGTGGATGCGGTGGCCCTCGCCGGCGACTTCAACTCGTACAGCCAGGAGGACCCGCTGCAGGTGCTCTACGAGGCCGGGTACGCGGATGCCGAGCAGGCGTTCGACCTCGACTCGTCGTCGTACAGCTTCTCGGGGCTCGCGGGCTCGCTCGACCACGTCCTGCTGAACGAGGCGGCGCTCGCCCGCTCCACCGGAGCGGACATCTGGAACATCAACTCCGGAGAGTCGATCGCCCTCGAGTACAGCCGCTTCCGCACCCACGGCACCGAGTTCTACTCGGCCGACCCGTTCCGTTCGAGCGACCACGATCCGGTCATCGTCGGAATGAACGCGGATGCCGCCCCCGTGCAGCTGACCCTTCTCGGGATCAACGACTTCCACGGACGCATCGACAGCAACACCGTCGCGTTCGCGGGGACCGTCGAAGAGCTGCGGAAGGCCGCAACCGGCCCCACCCTGTTCCTGTCTGCCGGCGACAACATCGGCGCCTCGCTGTTCGCGTCGTCCGTGGCGCAGGACGAGCCCACGATCGACGTCCTGAACGCCCTGGGCCTGCAGGCGAGCGCGGTCGGCAACCACGAGTTCGACCGCGGTTTCGCCGACCTGTCGGGTCGGGTGTCGGACGCGTTCGACGCGCCGCAACTGGGCGCGAACGTCTACGAGAAGGGCACGACGACGCCCGCGCTCGACGAGTACGCGCTGCTGGAGGCCGACGGACTGACGGTCGGCGTCATCGGCGCCGTCACGGAGGAGACCCCGACGCTCGTCACGCCGACCGGCATCGAGTCGGTGGACTTCGGCGACCCGGTCGAAGCGGTCAACCGCGTCGCCGCGCAGCTGACCGACGGCGACGCCTCCAACGGCGAGGCGGACGTCATCGTCGCGCTCTACCACGAGGGTGCCGGAGCCGGCACGCCGGACGGCGCGACCCTCGAGGAGGAGGTCGCCGCGGGCGGCGCGTTCGGGGCGATCATCGAGGACACCTCCCCCGAGGTCGACGCGATCTTCACCGGTCACACGCACAAGGAGTACGCGTGGTCGGCACCGATCCCCGGCACGGACCGCACGCGTCCCGTCGTGCAGACCGGCTCGTACGGCGCCAAGATCGGTGAGATCACGCTGACGGTGGATGCCGCCACGGGCGAGGTCTCGGCGCACACCGAGCGCAACGTCGCACGGACGACGACCCCTGCCGCCGACCTCGTCGCCGCCTACCCGCGGGTCGCGGAGGTCGACCGCATCACGAAGGCCGCGCTAGCGAACGCCGCCGCGATCGGCAACACCGAGGTCGGTCAGGTCTCGGGCGACATCACGACCGCCTACAGCGGCGGATCGTACGTCGACGGTGTCTACACCGGCGGATCGCGCGACAACCGGGCGGCGGAGTCGACGCTCGGCAACACGGTCGCCAACATGCTGCGCGACAGCCTTGCGGACCTGCCGAACGGCGCCGTCATCGGCGTGACGAACCCGGGCGGTCTGCGCGCCGATCTGTTCGACACGCAGGCCGAGTTCGGGGCCGGTGCGGTCGCGGGTCTCGAGGACGGATCGATCTCGTTCAGCCAGGCGAACGCGGTGCTGCCGTTCAACAACACGCTCGCGCTGGTCACCCTCACGGGTGAGGAGTTCACGACGATGCTCGAGCAGCAGTGGCAGCGGAATGCCGCGGGCAACGTCCCCCAGCGCCCCTACCTGCAGCTGGGACTCTCGGACAACGTCTCGT
This sequence comes from Microbacterium sp. ARD31, assembly GCF_031844425.1. Classification (NCBI taxonomy): domain Bacteria; kingdom Bacillati; phylum Actinomycetota; class Actinomycetes; order Micrococcales; family Microbacteriaceae; genus Microbacterium; species Microbacterium sp. ARD31. Next base: position 254,343 of record NZ_JAUZVE010000001.1, on the reverse strand, counting down.
ACACCTACGACCCGGCGTTGCCGGAGGGTGAGCGCATCACGTCCGTGACGGTCGACGGGGCTCCGATCGATCCCGAAGGGACCTACCGCATCGGCACGTTCTCGTTCCTCGCGGCCGGCGGCGACAACTTCCGCGCCTTCACGGAGGGCGAGGACTACGTCGACACGGGTCTGCTCGACTACGAAGCGTGGGTCGACTACCTCGCCGAGGGCTCGCCCGTCGCCCCCTCGTTCGCGAAGCACGGCGTGCAGGTCTCGGGCGTGCCCGAGACGGTCGCGGCGGGCGAGACCGTGTCGTTCCAGGTGGCCGGGCTCGACCTGACCAGCAAGGGCGCTCCCGCCAACGTCGAGGTCTCGGTGAGCCTGGGCGAGCAGGTGCTCGGCACGGCGCCGGTGTCGGAGGGCGCGGCATCCGTCAGCGTCACCCTGCCCGCCGGAACGCCCGCCGGCGCCGCGCAGCTGACCGTGACCGCCGCCCCCAGCGGCACGGTCGTGCAGGTGCCCGTCACCGTCGAGGAGGCGGCTGAGCCCGCCGCGGCGACGAAGACGCGTCTGGTGGCCGTCACGCCGGTCCACATCAACCGGTTCCTGCCCACGACGCTCGTCGCGATCGTCACGCAGGAGGGCGGCCGCGCCGAGGGCGTCGTCGAGTTCCGCGAGGGCGACACCGTGATCGCGACGGCGGAGGTCCGCCGCGGCACCGCGTCGACGACGCTCGGCCGGCTGTCCCGCGGGACGCACACCTACACGGCGACCTTCGTCCCCGACGACCCGACCGTCGCCGAGGGATCGGAGAGCACGCCGGTGAAGGTCCGCGTCCTCTTCTGACCGGACGGACCGGAACGGGGGCGGATCCATGGATCCGCCCCCGTTTTCGCGTCGAAGGGTCTCCGGATTCGTAGGCTGAGGGGATGACGCCTCAGGTGGTGTTCGTGCACGGCATCCGGACTTCCGCGACGATGTGGCGCGCGCAGGTGGAGCATCTCGCCGCGGCGGGTGTCGGCGCGATCGCCGTCGACCTGCCGGGGCACGGTCGCCGGATGAGCGAGACGTTCACGCTGGACGGCGCGTTCGAGACGATCGACACCGCGGTGAGGGATGCCGCGGCCCGCGGCCCCGTGCTGTTGGTCGCGCACTCGATGGGTGGGCTCGTGGCGATCGAGTACATGGGCCGTGAGGAGCCCCCGCCCGTGGATGCGTTCATCGCCGCCGGCTGCACGTCGATCCCCCGCGGCGCCGGCCTCGCGATCTATCGGGCACTGGCGCGGGGGTTCGATCGCCTGCCCCGACGCGGTCAGCCGCTCGCCGACCTCGTGCTCGACCGGACGCTCCCACCTGAGACGCGGGCGGACTTCGGCGCCGGCGGCTACGCGTACGACACGCAGGACATCGCTCTGCGCAGCCTGTCGGTCCTCGATCTCGTGGTCGCGTTGCAGCGGATCTCGGTCCCGATGTGGTTCGTGAACGGGCAGTGGGACCAGCTGCGGCTCAACGAGCGCCTGTTCACGAAGCTCAAGCCCGAGGCGGAGCTCATCGTCGTGCCCCGGACATCCCATCTCGTCACCGCGATGCGGCCCCGTGTGTTCAACGCGATCGTGGACCTGGCGCTGGCGACGATGGCGCGGGACCGGCCGACTTCGGGATGAGGCGCGCACCTGATAGAATCGGTTTTTGGCTTGCGTGTGGGTTCCTCCCTCACACGACCGCTGCGTGACAGCCCTCTTCTGTCGCCGGCACTTCCAACCGATAACTCCGAACGAAAGATACGTCGAACGTGGCGAACATCAAGTCGCAGATCAAGCGCAACAAGACCAACGAGAAGGCCCGCGAGCGCAACAAGGCCGTGAAGAGCGAGCTGCGGACCGTCGTCCGTCAGACCCGTGAGGCCATCTCGGCCGGCGACAAGGCCGCTGCCGAGAAGGCGCTGCTCAAGGCCACCAAGAAGCTCGACAAGGCCGTCAGCAAGGGCGTCATCCACGAGAACCAGGCGGCCAACCGCAAGTCCTCGATCGCCAAGCAGGTCGCCGCTCTCTGAGCCGCAACTCTTCCGAAGGCCCGTCCCCCTGGGGGCGGGCCTTCGTCGTTCCCGGGCGTGGTCTCAGGCGCCGTAGGGCGCGCGCGTCGCGACGACGGTGACGAGCCGCTCGACCGCGAAGACGGCGTCGCGCGAGGCGCCCTTCACCTCGGCATCCGCTCGCGCGGCCGCCTGGATGGCGATGCCGAGCGACGATTCCGTCCAGCCGGCGAGGTCGCGGCGGGCCCGGTCGACCTGCCAGTCCTTCATTCCGATGCGCGCGGCGAGGGCGCCGGACGGTTCGCGGGAGCCGGCCACGCGCGCCATGGTGCGCAGCTTCGACGCGATGGCGGCGACCATCGGGACCGGATCGGCGCCCGAGGCGAGAGCGTGCCGGAGGGTGATGAGGGCGTCGCCGTAGCGACCCGCGATGGCTGTGTCTGCAACGGCGAACGCGGTGGTCTCGACGCGACCACCGTAGTAGCGGGTGACGACCTGCTCGGTGATGTCGCCCTCGACGTCCGAGATGAGCTGCTGGCAGGCGGCCGCGAGCTCGGTGAGATCGTCCGAGAACGCAGAGACGAGGGCACGGAGGGCGGGCGGGGCGATGCGTCGTTTCGCGGCCTGGAACTCGCCCGCGGCGAAGTCGAAGCGGTCGGAGTCGCGTTTGACGGCGGGGCAGGCGATCTCGACACCGCCGCCGACGCCCGCGCGGATCGTGTCGAGAAGCTTCTTGCCGCGGACGCTCGCGCCGGTATGGCGGAGGACGATCGTCGCGCCGTCCTGCGGCGCCTCGAGGTAGCGGATCGCCTCGGCGAGGAAGGCGTCGGAGCACTTCTCGACCCCCGACACCCGGACGAGCCGCGGCTCGCCGAACAGCGACGGCGACGAAACGGCCAGCAGCGTGCCGGGCGCGTAGTCGTCGGCGCGGACGTCGGTGACCTCGAGACTCGGATCCTCGGCGCGCAGGTAATCGCGGATGCCGGCGGTCGCCCGCTCGGCGCAGACCTCTTCGGGACCGGAGACGAGCACGACCGGTGCCGGCTGCGGCGCCCGCCAGGAGATCTGCGGGATCGCCGACTTCGTCGTCTTCGCGGCGGGACGACGGGGGCTCGGCATGGTGTCCAGCCTACCGAGGGCGGCGGACGGTGACGGGAGCGTCAGCCCTCGCGCGAGCGCCAGAGGCGCAGGCCGGCGTCGTCGCGCCAGACGACGAGGTCGCCGGAGATGTCGGTGCGCGCGACGGTCGCCTGTTCCTCGTGCAGGAGATCGAGGATCTCGTCCCGGGGATGGCCGTATGTGTTCTCGCCCACGGTAACGAGGGCGACGCGAGCGTCGAGATCGCGGTACAGGCCGGCGTCCTGGTCGGCGCTGCCGTGGTGGGCGACCTTGACGACGGAATAGCGGCGATCGACGGCGCCCGTCGCCGCGAGGGAGCGCTGCGGCTGAGCCGACAGGTCGCCGAGGAAGATCGCGTCGGGGACGCGGCATCCGGTCACGTCGATGATGACGCTCGCGTCGTTCCCGGCGGGATAGACCGGATCGCGCGGCTTCGGCCACAGCGCGCGCCAGTGGCACTCCCCCAGCGCTCCGCTCTGGCCGGCCGACACCTCCTGCGTCCGGGCGCCGCGCGCGGCGAAGCGCGCGAGCAGGTCCGCGGCCTCCGCATCGGGGACCGGACCGTGCAGGACGAGGTCGGCGCGCCCGAGCACTGCGCCGGCGCCGCCGCGGTGGTCCATGTCGAAGTGGGTCAACACGAGGATGTCGACGCGGTCGATCGCGAAGCGGTCGAGGCATCCGGCCAACGCCGCAGGCTCGGGGCCCGTGTCGATGAGCATGACGGAAGCGGCGTCGCGCACGAGGACCGCGTCACCCTGCCCGACCTCGCACGCCGCGATCGTCCACTCGTCCGGCACGCGTGTGCGGTCGAACAGTGTGCGCACGGGGCCGGCGGCCACGACCGCGAGGACGACGGCGGCGAGAGTCCACGCCGCCACGCGCCGCAGACGGGGATGCCGCGCCGCGATCACCGCCCCGATCGCTGTTCCCGTCCCGGCGAGTGCGAGGAGCCCCGGCATCCCCTCGAGCCAGGGCAGGGATGCCCCGGGCAGGCGTGCGGCGAGGTCCGCCGTCCCTGCGATCCAGGCCGCGGGCAGCCAGGCGATCGCCGCGAGCCCCTGTGCGAGGACCGGAACGGGCAACGCGAGGCAGGCGAGCAGGCCGAGCACCGTGGCCGCGGGCGCGGCGGGACCCGCCAGGAGGTTCGCGAGCACCCCGACGAGGGGAACCGTCGGCTCGATGAGCACGAGCAGCGGCCCGCAGGCCAGCTGCACGGCGAGCGGCACCGACAGCGCGAGTGCGGCGGGCGACGGCATCCACCTCGACAGTCCGTCGGCAAGCGGTCCCGCGAACAGCAGCAAGGATCCGGTCGCGACGGCCGAGAGGGCGAACCCGAGGGATGCCGCGAGCCACGGATCGAGCACGAGGAGCAGGCACACCGACGCCGACAGCACTGAGACACCCGCGCCGATCCGCCCGAGCAGCAGGCCGAGCATCGCGATCGCGGCCATCGCGCCCGCTCGGACGACACTCGGCTCCGGCGAGACGAGGACGACGAACGCGACGAGCGTCACGAGCCCGGCTGCGACGCGGATGCCGCGCCGCGCCCCGCAGAGCGCTGCGATACCGAACGCGATCCCGACCACGAGCGCGCAATTCGCTCCGGAGACCGCGGTCAGGTGGGACAGCGACGATGCCTTCATCTGCTGGTCGAGCTCGTCGCTCACGGCCGAGGTGTCGCCGACGGCGAGTCCGGGGACGAGGCCGGCGCCGGGATCGGGCAGCCCGTCGACGGCCGACACGAGACCGGTGCGCAACGTCGCGGCCACGCCGAACGGGCCCGAGGGAGGCCGGTCGACGACGAGGGCGGATGCCTCGACGACGAGCACCGCACGGTCGCCGGGGTCCGCCCGGAACGCCGTGCCCGTGACCGTCGCGCGAGCGCCCAAGTCGAGACCCGGTGCACGCTCGGGCGCGCGGACGACGACGGGGGCCGACACGGCCCGGTCGTCATCGCCGACGGTCGCGGACCGCGTGATCGCATCGAAGCGGTACCCCGCGGCGGAGCGCTCCACCTTGCCGACGACGTCGACCTCGAACGTGACGCTGCGGCCCCCGTCGACCTCGAGACGGGCCAGCGCGTCCCGCGCCGGCTGCGCGAGCGCGACGTGGGATGCCGCGGCCGCCGCCACGGCGACGGAGACCGCGACGAGCGCGAGCACGGTGGGCCTGCGCCGCAGCGCCACACCGAGAAGCACGACGGCGATGACCCACAGGACGACCGCCGACACGCCCGCGTGCTCCGGGAACGTGATCGCCGCCCCCGCACCCGCCCACGCCGTGCCGGCGACCGGGAGCAGACGCAGGTCGCGGCGTCGCGCCGTCCGGACACTCACACCGTGACCAGGTCGCGGAGCGAGGCGAGCATCTTCTCGCCGATGCCGGGGACCGCGAGCAGATCGTCCACGCTTGTGAAGCGGCCGTTGTCCTCGCGCCAGTCGAGGATCCGCTGCGCGATCGCGGGACCCACGCGCGGCAGGGTGTCGAGGGCCGCGAGGTCCGCGGTGTTGAGGTTCACGCGACCGTCGCCCTCGGGCGCCGTCGCACCCGCGGCATCCGATCCCTGCTCCCCCGCGGCGGGAACCACGAGCTGTTCGCCGTCGCTGACGGGTCGCGCCAAGTTGACGCCTTCGCGGGATGCCGCATCGGTGAATCCCCCGGCGGCGGCGACCGCATCCACGACACGCGCGCCCTCGTCGAGCCGGTACAACCCGGGCTCGGCGACCTCACCCGACACGTGCACGTAAACGGTCGCGGGGGCCACGGTCTCGGACACGGCATCCGGCACCGTCTCGACCGCAGCCTCCGCCCCGGTCCGGACGATGCCGATCGCGATCGTGACCGCCGCGACCACGACGACGAGGGCGACGGCGGCACCGATCCCCAGCCGGCGACGCGACACCGGCACCGTCTGCGCACCCATGCGTCGAGGATCGCCCGCGGCCACGCGCGCGATCATCCGCCGCCCGTCAGCCGTGGACGGCTACCACGGTTCCCGTGTCGTGGAGGAATCGTCGCAGTGCGGCGCCCCGAGTGCGGCCCCGCAGCGACCGAACGGAGATGGGCATCATCCGCCGACCGCTGAGAGGCAACCGCAACCGTGGATTCGGAGATTGTCCCCGGAATCGGATGCCGCGCACGGATCTCCTCCGAATCCGCGAACAACGTCCGAATCTGCGGATCGCGCCTGTGAGACGCTGCCCAGAGTCAGCGGCGACGAAGCACCACGTCGAACCAACGACGCTTCCGGGGTGGTTCACCGACTCTGACGCCGTACCACTCCAACAACGACACATCATGCGACGACCACCGCTCCGAGCGGATCTCGTGAGAGACCGTTTCCCTCAACGCGGTGAGGCCGAGCCGATCAGCTGACTGCCAGGCCCTGCCCAGACTGGTCGCGCGCCCGGCGCCCGGCTGATCCCACTGACCGGCGAGGTACCCGGCGATGACGGCCTCAGCGTCGGGATGCGCTTCGATGGTCGGGAGGAGCGTCCTTCGCAGATCAGACGTCAACGTCTCCGAATTTGTGTACGGCTGGGAACGTCCGGCGACGTGGGAGAGCGACGACGTGGCCAGTATCTCTTCTTGCACACTGGCCGTCCGCGCGAGTGAAACGGCACGTAAGGCGACATCGAATTCGTCACCCGTCCCTCCCCGATCGACGCTCAGGAACAGCTCCCAGCGCACTCCCCCTTGAGTCTTCGACCAGTCGGCGCCGTCCCTCTCGAAGTGAGCAGACGTGAGATGCGTTGCCATCGCCTTCGAGATCTCGTACTTCGACGAGGTAGACCCGTTCTGGTGTTCCATATGGGCCAACCTAGCCTCGAGAGTTCGGCCCTGGCAGGCGCCGATAAAGGCGACCCTCGGTCCGCCGATCAGTCTCGACCGTGGATTCGGAGAACATCACCGGATTCGGATGCCTCGGGCCGGCCCACTCCGAATCCGCGAACGATATCCGAATCTGCGCATCGCGACGGCACCGCTCCAGCAGCCCGCGGACGGACTCACGCGACGGTGAAGCTGACGACCTTCGGCGCCCGGACGACGGCGCGCGTGATTTCCTTGTCGCCGATCGCGCGGCGGACCTTCTCGTCGGCGCGCGCGAGCTGCTCGAGCTCCTCGCCCGAGATCTTCGCCGGGACCGTGAGGGTGCCCCGCACCTTGCCGTTGACCTGGACGACCGCCGTGACGGACTCCTCGACGAGGAGCGTCGGGTCGGCCTGACGCCACGGCGCCACACCGACGAACGGCTCGTAGCCGAGGATCTCCCACATCTCCTCCGCGGTGTGCGGGGCGAACAGGTCCAGGACCATCGCCACGGCCTCTGCGGCCTCGCGCACCGCCGGGTCGGCCGCACCGGCGCCCGAGTCGATCGTCTTACGGGTCGCGTTGACGAGCTCCATGAGGCGCGCGACGACGACGTTGAACTTCGACTGCTCGACGAGGCCGACGACATCGGCCCACAGGCGATGCGTGACGCGGCGCAGAGCGGCATCGCCCTCGGCCCAGACGACATCCGTGGGGCTCGCGACGTCCGCGGCGATCCGCAGGGCGCGCGCGAGGAACTTCTGGGCACCCGTCGTCGAGACGTCCTCCCAGTTGATGTCGTCCTCCACGGGCCCGGCGAACGCGATCGCGACACGCACGGCATCCGCACCCGGGTCGTCCATGCTCGACGCGAACTCGACGAGGTTGCCCTTCGACTTCGACATCTTCGAGCCGTCGAGCAGCACCATGCCCTGGTTGATGAGGCTCGTGAAGGGCTCGGTGAAGTCGACGAGGCCCATGTCGAAGAGGACCTTCGTGATGAACCGGGCGTAGAGCAGGTGCAGGATCGCATGCTCGACGCCGCCGATGTACGAGTCGACCGGGGCCCACTTGGATGCCTCGGCCGTCGGGAACGGCTCCGTCGCCCCGTTCGGCGCCAGGAAGCGGAGGAAGTACCACGAGCTGTCGACGAACGTGTCCATCGTGTCCGCGTCGCGGAGCGCCGGCTCCCCCGTCTCGGGGTCGACCGTCGTCATCCACTCGGTCGCGCCGCCCAGCGGCGACGTGCCCTTCGGCTTCAGGTCGAGACCCTTCGCGTCGGGCAGCACGACCGGCAGCTGCTCGTCGGGGACGGGCACGATGCGGCCGTCCTCGGTGTGGATCATCGGAATGGGCGTACCCCAGAAGCGCTGGCGCGAGATCAGCCAGTCGCGCAGGCGGTAGGTCTTCGCGGCCCGACCGGTGCCCGCCGCGGTGAGCTCCTCGATCGCGCGCGCGATCGCGTTGCGCTTGGAGAGACCGTTGAGCGAACCCGAGTTGATGAGGCGCCCGTCGCCCGTCAGCGCGGTGCCGGTACAGGCGGGGTCGATCGACTCGAGGTCATCACCGATCGGCACACCGTCCTCGTCGACCTCGATGACCGGGATGGCGCCCGTGACCGGCGCCGTCGTGTCGACGACGACTTTCACCGGAAGGTCGAACGCGCGGGCGAAGTCCAGGTCGCGCTGGTCGTGAGCGGGCACGGCCATGACGGCGCCGTGGCCGTAGTCGGCGAGGACGTAGTCCGCCGCCCAGATCGGCAGACGTTCGCCGTTGATCGGGTTGATCGCGAAGCGGTCGAGGAAGACACCCGTCTTGGGACGGTCGGCGGTCTGCCGCTCGATCTCGCTCGTCTTCTGCACCGTGTCGAGGTAGTCGCGGAACCGCTGCTGCACCTCGGGCGAGGCGCCCTCGGCGAGCTCGGCAGCCAGGTCGGAGTCGGGGGCGACGACCATGAAGGTCGCGCCGTGCAGCGTGTCGGGACGAGTGGAGAAGACGGTGATCTTCTCGTCGCGCCCCTCGATCTCGAAGTCGATGTCCGCACCGACCGAACGGCCGATCCAGTTGCGCTGCATCTGCAGCACCTTGTGCGGCCAGAAGCCCTCGAGCTGATTCAGGTCATCGAGCAGACGGTCGGCGTACTCGGTGATCTTGAAGTACCACTGCGTCAGCTTCTTCTTGACGACCTCGTACCCGCACCGCTCGCAGTGACCGTCGACGACCTGCTCGTTGGCGAGCACGGTCTGGTCGTTGGGGCACCAGTTGACGGCACTCTGCTTGCGGTACGCGAGACCGCGCTCGAACAGGCGCTGGAACAGCCACTGGTTCCAGCGGTAGTACTCGGGGTCGCTCGTGTGAAGCACGCGGCTCCAGTCGTAGGACGACCCGAACGCGCGGAAGCTCGTCTTGTGCTGGGCGATGTTGTTGTACGTCCACTCTCGGGGATCCGAGCCCGCACCGCCCTTGATGGCCGCGTTCTCGGCGGGCAGGCCGAAGGAGTCCCAGCCGATCGGGTTCAGGACGTTGTAGCCGCGGTGGCGCCAGAACCGCGCGACCGCGTCGACGTAGGCGTAGTTCTCGGCGTGCCCCATGTGCAGGTCGCCCGAGGGGTAGGGGAACATGCCGAGCACGTACTTGCGCGGTCGGGTGTCCTCGTCGCCGCCCGCCTTGAAGGGGTCGGCCTCCGCCCACCGGGTCTGCCACTTGGTCTGGATGGCGCGGGAGTCGAAGCTCGTCTGCTCGGGAGTCGATGCGTCGTGGGAGGTGCTGGAGGACACGGTGAACCAATCGTGCAAAGTCGGGAGGGCGCGCGAAAGCGCCGTTTCAGCCTAGCGGACCGGGACTTTCACCAGCCCGGAGGCAGGTCCGCCCCCAAGGCGCGGAGCGGTGCCCGGGCCTTGATCCCCACCTCCGCGACCTCATCCGCGCCGACGGACCCCCAGGTGATCCCCCCTCCGGCGCCGACGTACGCGCCGTCCGGATGGACCACGATCGAGCGGATGACCATGGCGAGGTCCACCCCGCCGTCGTCGCCGATCCACCCGAAGCATCCCGAGAACACCCCGCGCGGCGCGGCCTCGAGCCGGTGCAGGATCTGCATGGCCGACAGCTTCGGCGCTCCCGTCATGCTCCCCGCCGGGAAGGCGGCATCCCACAGCTGGCCGACGGTCGTCCCGGGGCGCAGCCGACCCGCCACCGTGCTCACCAGTTGATGCACCGCCGGGTACGACTCCACCTCGAGCAGCCGTTCCGCCGCCACCGACCCGGGGACGCAGACCCGCTGCAGGTCGTTGCGCATCAGGTCGACGATCATCACGTTCTCGGCCTGCTCCTTGACGCTGGCGCGCAGATCCGCCGCGAGAGCCGCGTCGCGCTCCACCTCCGCGGATCGCGGGCGCGTTCCCTTGATGGGGCGGGTGCGGACGATCCCGTCGTCCACGGCGAGGAACTGCTCCGGCGACGCGCTCGCGAGCGCCCACCCGCCGCTGCGGATGAACCCGCCGTGGTGGGCGGGCGTCGCGGCGCGCAGCCGCAGGTAGGTCTGCACGGGATCGACGGATGCCGCCGTCTCGAACCGCGTCGTCAGGCACAGTTGATACGCGCGCCCCTCGCGGATCTCGTCCCGGCACTGTTCGATGAGTTCCCCGTACTCCCCCGGCTCGTGGCGCGCGGTGGCCTCGACCTGTGGAACAGGACCGACCGACGGCAGCGGCGACGCGGCGACCGATTCGACTTCGGAGACGAACCCGGCCAACCGATCGGCCGGGGCGAAGGCGAGGACACGACGCGAGGAGTGGTCGAACCCCAGCATCCGCTCGACGCGCAGCCAGAGTTCTTCCGGGCCCGGGTCGATCGCGGCCGGCGCACCCGCCCGGGCCGCCGCGGCGTCGTACCCGGCCCATCCGACCCAGCCGCCGCGGAACGGCCCCGCGGTACGGTCACCGCTGCCCGCGGCGATCACGTCGCGTGGAGAGGACGACGGGATGCCGCTGCCCACCCAGCTCCATCCGTCGGACGCCTCCGGGCCGGCGTCGAGCCAGAAGGCGTCGCCCGCGGCGAACAGCCCCGTGAACGCGACCGCAGGATCGACCCACCCCGCGAGGACGCGGTGCGGCAGGTCGCTCGACATCCCTTCAGGGTAGACGGCGGATAATCTGAGGTCGTGAACGAGATCCTCGACTGGTTGCTCGGCACCGTTCAGGCTGTCGACCCGGTCGTGCGGACGATCGTCGCCGGAGTCGCCATGATGCTCGAGACGAGCGTGCTGGTCGGCCTGATCGTCCCCGGCGACTCGATCGTGATCGTCGCCGGCACGGCGGTCGACACCTTCCCCGAGGGCGCGTGGCTCGTCGCGGCGGTTCTCATCGGAGCGTTGGCGGGCGAGAGCATCGGCTTCGCCCTGGGCCGCTGGCTGGGTCCCCGCATCCGCTTCTCCCGCGTCGGCCGGCTCATCGGTGAGCGCAACTGGGCGCGCGCCGAGCTCTACCTGCGGCGGCGGGGCGGGCCGGCGATCTTCCTGTCGCGGTTCCTGCCGGTCCTGCACTCCCTGGTACCGCTGACGGTCGGGATGAGCGGCTTCGCCTACCGGCGGTTCCTCGCCTGGACCGTGCCCGCGTGCGCCGTGTGGTCCGTCGCCTACGTGTCGGTGGCGGCGGCCGCCGCCGAGGGATACCGCGAGCTCTCCGACAACCTGCACTACGCGGGGTACCTGTTCGTCGGCGTGATCGCGGCGTTCCTCCTGCTGGTCTACGTCGCGAAGCGCGTCATCAGCGCGCGCGAGGCCCGTCACCTCGCCGAGGAGGAGCCCGCCGGGCTCGACGCCGACGACGTGAAAGACTGAAGCGATGGCTTCCCCCGCTTCGCCCCCGATGAAGGTGCTCTGGCTCGCGCGCTTGGAGTACAGGTTCCACGCGTGGCGCGAGAAACGCGCCCGCGCACGCGGGCGGACGGCGACCGTCGCCGCGTTCCCGGGGTACGGGAGCACCCAGTGGGTGCGGGTGCTCGGCAGGGTCCTCATCCCCCCGAAGGCCAAGAGGCGCGAACGCGGCGATTACGCGGGTGTGCGCGGATGGCGCAGCTTCGCGTCGGTCCCGGTCGCACACGCGACGGTCACCGTCACCGTGAACGGTGTACCGCACGAGGTCACCGCCGACCGCGGCGGCGTGATCGACGCCGTCCTGCCCGCCACGCTGCCGCCCGGGTGGCAAACGGTCACGATGCGGGTCGAAGAGGCCGAGCCCGTCGAGGCGCGCGTCTTCGTGGTCGGGGACGACATCCGGTTCGGCATCATCTCGGACGTGGACGACACCGTCATGGTGACCGCCCTCCCCCGCCCCTTCGTGGCGGCGTGGAACTCCTTCGTCCTCAACGAGCACGCCCGGCAGCCGGTGCCCGGCATGGCCGTGCTGCTGGAGCGGCTCGCCCGCGAGAACCCCGGATCGCCGGTCCTGTACCTGTCGACGGGAGCCTGGAACGTCGCGCCGACGCTCGTCCGGTTCCAGCGGCGGCACTTGTTCCCGATGGGCGCGATGCTCCTCACCGACTGGGGGCCGACGCACGACCGCTGGTTCCGCAGCGGCAAGCTGCACAAGCAGGAGAGCCTTCGCCGATTGGCCGACGAGTTCCCCGACATCGACTGGCTCCTCATCGGCGACGACGGGCAGCACGACGATGAGATCTATACGCAGTTCACGATCGAGCATCCCGAACAGGTCGCGGCGGTCGCGATCCGGCGGCTGACACCGGCGGAAGCGGTTCTCGCGGGTGGCCGCACGGCGGTCGACGACCACAGCGCCGCCGGGGTGCCGTGGGTGACCGGCGATGACGGGGCGGAACTGCTGGAACGGTTGACGGACGTCGACATCGTCCGCGATGTCCCCCCCTCCTCCTAGGCTGTCCGACATGTGTGGTCGCTTCGTCGTCGCGAATGTCGCTTCCGAGCTCGTCGGCGTGCTGCGCGTCGACGTCGAGAGCGACCACCTCCCGGCGCCGTCCTACAACATCGCTCCCACGTCGCAGGTCGCGATCGTCCTCGACTCGGCCAAGACCGATCCGCCTACGCGGCGCCTCGAGCCGGCGCGGTGGGGTCTCGTGCCGTCGTGGGCGAAGGACGTCAAGGTGGGTGCGCGGGCGTTCAACGCGCGTTCCGAGGAACTCGAGGACAAGCCGATGTTCCGGCAGGCCCTCATCAAGCGCCGCGCGATCGTGCCGGCGACGGGCTACTACGAGTGGCAGACCACCGACGAGGGCAAGACGCCCTACTTCATCCACCCCGCCGACGGCTCGCCCCTGCTGTTCGCCGGGCTTTACGAATGGTGGAAGGATCCCGCGAAGGCCGAGGACGATCCGAGCCGCTGGCTGCTCTCGTTCACCATCCTCACGCGCGCCGCCATCGATCCGCTCGGCTCCATCCACGATCGGATGCCGCTGTTCCTCGATGCCGACTTCGCCGACGCCTGGCTCGACACCGAGGTCGACAACGTGGGCGACCTGCTCGACGCGGCCGTCGACGCCGCGGACCAGGTGGTCGCCGGCCTGACCGACCATGTCGTCTCGAACGCCGTCGGGAACGTCCGCAACGACTCGCCCGACCTCATCGAGCCCGTCTGACCCGCTCGTGACGACCGCCACCGCGACCGTGCTCGACCGGTCCGATTGGACCGAGCGGATGCGGGCGCACGCCGCCCGCGCGGATGCACTCACCGCCCGGCGCCGTCAGCGGGCGGCGCGCGGCGAGACGCATCCCGTCGACGACTTCCTGTACACGTATTACTCGTACAAACCCTCCCTGCTGCGGCGGTGGCATCCCGGGCGGGACGTCGCGCTCGACGACGCGGCCGACGCACCCCACGCGGCCTGGCGGTGGTACCGCGCCGAGGGCGGCGTCGTCGGCGCGGACACCGAGGCGTTCCTCACCGAGAAACGCCCGCTCGTCCGAGCGATCCGCGGCATCCTCGCGGGCGCCCTGGGACGCACGGCATCGTATGGCTGCTTCGGCATGCACGAGTGGGCGATGGTGTACCGCGACCGGGACACGCGGCACCCGGTCCCCCTCCGACTCGGCGCGGAAGGGACGGATGCCGTCGTCGAGGCGCACGATGTGCGGTGCACGCACATCGACGCGTTCCGGTTCTTCACGCCCGACGCCGTGCCCCGCAACCGCTTCGCCCCGACGCGGGAGACGCAGCCGCAGATGGAACAGCCGGGATGTCTGCACGCAGGCATGGATCTCTACAAGTGGGCCGTGAAACTGGGGCCGCTCGTGCCCGGCGAGTTGATGCTCGATGCGTTCGAGCTCGCGCGCGACATCCGGGAACTCGACATGCGTGCGTCGCCCTACGATCTGACCGGGTGGGGGTACAGCGCGGTCCCCGTCGAGACACCCGAAGGGAAGGCGGCCTACGTCGCCGCCCAGCGCGAGTTCACGGCGAGGGCGCAGCCGATCCGTGCGGCGCTCCTCGCACGGATCGGCTGACCCCGGTCTCACCCCGGTGCCGACGTCAAGCCCTCGACCCTCGTCGCCTGCGCCGCGAGACTGGCGGAGTCGAAAGGATCATCGTGAGCGCTGACAGCACCTCGCACTCCCCCGAGCTCGACCGCTTCATCGGCGGTGAACAGGAGGGCCTCCCGCCCGCCCCCGAGGGCGCATCCGACAACAGGGCGGCCGTCGACCCCGACGAGCGGTTCCACGTCCCCGAGGACGGTGACCTCAGCGTCGACGCGCAGCTCGCGCAGGACGACCCGGACTCAGACGACGGGCTCTGATACCTCCCGGCTCGACGCGACGGGCGTACGCCAGAGCAGCACGGCGGCGACCCCTGCCAGGATGGCGGCGGTCAACGTGATCGGGACGGGGATGATGCTGAAGAACACGGCTGCGTAGCTGATCACGCCGTCGAGGACGCGATCCTCCGCGAGCGTGAGGTGGAGCTGATCCGCCGAGATGCTCACCGCGACGACGAACACGAGATCGAAAAGCAACTCGAGAGAGGATGCCGCCCGCCCCGGCTCGTGCGGATCGCGCGGCCGCATCGGGATCAGCCGTAGCGTCGAGGGCAGAGGAGTGTTGATCGGGTTCCCCGGGTCATGCGCACCATGGTGGCATCCCGCCGGTCACGCGCCATGCGGAAACACGAACACCCCGGCGAACCGGGGTGTTTGGTGCACCTGAGGGGACTCGAACCCCTGGCCCCCTGCATGCCCTGCAGGTGCGCTACCACCTGCGCCACAGGCCCGGATGGTCTCGCGGATGCCCAGAACTCCCGGAATCTTGCCCCTCGGCTTCACTCCGGTGGTGGTGATAGCCAGCATACGCGACCGGGCTTCGACGGATCCGGGCGGTCTTGGAGAGATCTCGAGGTATCTGAACAGTTGCGTACCTGTCTACATCTCAAGTCCGGCCCGCCGGCGCCACGGGCAGCATCTTCTGCTGCACGGGTCGGAACGAAGCTACTGGTCTCAGTCTGGCCGCGGGAGGAGAGCCGCCGGGCCGGGCGTGCCGAATGTGAGGAAGACCAGCGTGACGTCGTCACTCTGGTCCCATGGGACTTACCTCGTTGTGGGTGCAGCACTGACGAGGCGGATCGCAGTTAGGGCATGTCTGACAATTGCCGGGTCCAGGCGATGACGGCGTTGAGGATGACAGCGGCCCGGTAGGTGATCGCGAGTTTGTCGTAGCGGGTGGCGAGTCCTCGCCATTGCTTGATGTGGCAGTAGCGGCGCTCGATGACGTTGCGGCCCTTGTAGTCGGCGGCGTCGAGGCCGACGGGGCGTCCGCCGCGTGAGCCGCGGCGCTTGCGGTGGCCTTGCTGGTCGGACGGCTCGGGGATCACGGCCTTGATCCCGCGGGCGCGTAGATGCCCGCGGATCGCGCGGGATGAGTACGCCTTGTCACCCCGGACCGCGTCCGGACGAGTGCGGGGCCGGCCGACGGGACGGGCGACACGCAGGTGTCCCTCAGCGGCAGGAACATCGGCGAGTCCCCGGCCTGGCCTGCTGTCAGCAGCGCGACCAGCGGGAGCCCGTTGCCGTCGACGAGCTGGTGGATCTTCGTCGACAGGCCGCCTCGGGAGCGGCCGACCGCGTGATCAGGCGGCTCGACGCCCGGATTCGTGTAATTCGATCCAGCCCCCTGTGAGGCGCTTCGTGTTCGTCGCGTGCTGATGCGCGCGGGCGATCGTGGAGTCCACCGACAGCGACCACTCCACCAGCCCCGCCTCGTCCGCGGCGGCGGTGAGTGTGGCGAGCACCTTATCCCAGGTGCCTTCCGTGGCCATGCGGTGATGCCAGGTCCATACCGTCTGCCACGGCCCGAACACCTCCGGCAGATCCCGCCACGCGATCCCGCACCGATACCGGTAGACGATGCCCTCGACCATCAACCGCGCGTCCGCGAAGGGCCGTCCCCTGCGCCCGGTCGGGCGCGGCAGCATCTCCTCGAGCAACGACCACTGAGCATCCGAGAGCACCTGAAACCGCGTCACGACCTCAGACTCTCAGCGCGCCGCCGAACTATTTGTCAGACACGCCCTAGGTCGCGACGGCGGCACGACATGGGAGCCGGTGGCCTTCACGGGCGAGAATGACTTCCACGTTCTCACCGCCGCACCGGACGCATCATCGCCACGACGCCCGACGGGCCTCAGGTCAGTACCGACCAAGGGCGACGTTCGGACCGCTGCCAGACAGCCCGATCATGTCCCTCATCGCTATGTCCCCGGACGGCCAGCAACTGATCGGCGTGGGAAGCAAAGGCAGCTCGGAGAGGAGCACGACCCGCGATCTATCGTGGCGAAACATCGGCACGGCGCACGGCTCCGCGCAGGCATTCGCCATTACCGACGCTGGCGACATCCTCATCGTCGATGACAGCGGACCCAGCCAGCGGTTCTCCACCTATCGAAAAATTACAAGCCCCTCCGTCCATCCTCGACCTCGCTTTAGCGTGACCGCATTGGGGGAAGTGCCCCCGAAGAAGGAAGAGCCGCCATGACTGTTGCAGATCAGATGCTCGCCACCCACCCGAAAGTCGGTTTCGCCGCAGCACAGGACGCCCTTCTGCGCTGTATCGAGGCGTGCGCCGAATGCGCCCAGGCATGTACCGCCTGCGCGGACGCATGCCTCGGAGAAGACATGGTCGCGGAGCTCGTTACATGCATCCGGAAGAACTCGGACTGCGCAGACATCTGCGCCGCCACAGGTGCAGTGCTCTCCCGCCAAACCGCACCGGATGTTGCAACGGTTCGCGCCCTGCTCGAAGCCTGCCGCACCGCCTGCGCGTCCTGTGCCGCCGAGTGTGAACAGCACGCAGACATGCATGAGCACTGCCGCGTGTGCGCCGAATCCTGCCGCCGCTGCGAGGAGGCATGCACCGACCTTCTCGCCGCTCTCTAAAGCGGCCCAGGTTCGCAGTCCTCCTGCGAGCACTACCCGCCATTGGCGGTCGCTGACGGGACGGTCGATGCCGCAATCGCCCGCCCCGTCACCGTCGCCGCACCCCCTCCCATCCGAACAGGAGACGTCATGACCGCGAACGACCACCACGACCCCCAGCAGAACGACCGAAGCGCAGCGACCGGCGATCACAGCCAACAAGGTCACTCCACGCCCTGGAAGATGTATCTGCGATTCGGGGCGATGATCCTCACCGGAATGGTTGTCATGTACTGGGTGATGTTCGTCGGCTCGTGGGAGTGGAGCCACGTCCGCTTCAGCGAAAGCCGCGTCTTCATGGCCCTGACCATGGGCGGTGCGATGGGGTTGGTCATGCTGGCGTGGATGCTCAACATGTACAAGAGCGTCAAAGCGAACATCGCCGTCGCCACAGTTAGCGTCCTGCTGCTCGCCGGCGGAGTCGCGCTTGACCGCAGTCAGATCACCGTGGACGACACCGCCTGGATGAACGCGATGATCCCCCACCACTCCCTCGCCATCACCCGCTCCGAACGTGCACAGATCCAGGACGTTCGCGTCTGCGAACTCGCCGCCGAAATCAGCGCGGCGCAGCGCAACGAAATCCTCGAGATGAACTGGCTCATCGACGACATTGCGAGCAACGGCATCGCTGGAACCCCCGAAGAGGCGCAGGCACGTCCCGCCCCAACATTCGATGAGACAGCTCTGCGAGAGTGCCCCAAGGAGTAGCTCGTCCAGATCTGCATGACCCGAGTGCGGTCATGACCTAGGAGCGAGCGTCATCACGTTGGCTGCGCCGAAAACGATCGTTTGTGGCATGCGCCGCGGCGATCGCGAAGTGAGCCCCCGAAACCCCGCACCGTTTCAGAACCTCGTTTCGGGACAGATGGAGTCGGTGCGGGGTTTCGGCACGGCGGGTCGGTGTGGGGAGTCGATCAGTTCCACGCCGAGCGACGGAGTAGCCGGAGTCCGTTGAGGGCGACGATGACGGTCGATCCCTCGTGGCCGGCGACGGCGAGAGGAAGCGGCAGCGTTCCGATCAAGTCCCACAGGACGAGTGTGGCTGAATGTCCCGGCGATGATCAGGTTAGCGATGACGAACCGGCGCGCCCGCCGGGAGAGGGTGATGACGTTGGGAATCGCGCTGAGGTCGTCGCGGATGATGATCGCGTCGGCGGTGTCGAGCGCGAGGTCCGATCCATGGCGTCCCATAGCGACACCGACGCTTGCGGTTGCCAGCGCGGGTGCGTCGTTCACCCCGTCGCCTACGACCATGACGGCCGTCCCTGATGCTTGCAACCCGCGCACGACGTCAGCCTTGTCCTGACGCCGGCACTCCGCGAGACAGCAAACGCACCCACGAACCACATGTCAAGGGGCTTCCCGACCACTCCACGCGACCCGCAGTGATCTCACCGACCGAGAAGTGCTCGAACTGCGGCCTCACTCGGAGCCGGAGATCGTCGCGATAGTTCTTCTTCGTCCCGTCCGACAACTCGCGCAGCTCCAGATCCTCGAGCCACAGGTCAGCGAGGTCTCGGAAGGAGCTACTGAGGTCGAGGAGACCGCCGGCTCCAAACCCGGGCCTGTCGAGGAGACGCTCCTTCAAACGGGCTCGAGCCGCCGATTCGGTGCGAGCAGCACCGGTGAGTCTGCGCAGGCGCCCGTCGGCGTCGCAGATGCGCGCAAGGCCCACGTAGGAGGTGCCGCGCCTGGTGACGCTGATGGTCCCGTAGGAGCCGATCAGGGTGCGTGGCCGTCCGCCGTTCATGCTGCACCGCCCGCGTGGCGCTGCTCGTCAGCCTGTTCCGTGCGCTCGACCCAGGCGTCTACCTCGCTTTTGCGAAACCTCAACGGGGTGCCGACACGGAATCCCTGCGGCCCGCACCCCCTACTCCGCAGGTCGTAGATCGTCTGAACGGAGACCTTCGACTCGGCGGCAAGCTCAGCCAACGAGACGTAGTTGCCGAGTCCCGACTGTGAGGTGCCACCGCTGTCCATACAGCGAAGGTGCGCGGGGATTGCCGCGTACCTTGCAGATAGCTCTAGGAGGCTCGAAAGCGCCCTGCGGCTACTCGGCGAAGTGACCAGTACTCGACTACCAAACATTCAAACCCCCCGATCGGGGAGTGAAGTTTCGGTGCTTTACCGGGAGTTTTGGTGGACCTGAGGGGACTCGAACCCCTGACCCCCTGCATGCCATGCAGGTGCGCTACCAGCTGCGCCACAGGCCCTTGGTCGCCGCTCGCGGCAACTCATTCAGTTTACTACACGCCGAGGAGTGCTCTGAACACGAGGCGACATCGTCACTCGCTCGGAGTGGGCTCCGCGATCGTCACGGGGATGACCGGGCAGTCCTTCCACAGGCGCTCGAGCCCGTAGAAGACCCGCTCCTCCTCGTGGAAGACGTGCACGACGAGGTCGCCGAAGTCCAGCAGCACCCAACGCGACTCGTCGCGCCCTTCGCGGCGCAGACGCTTCTGCCCGGCCTCGAGCATCTTGTCCTCGACCTCGTCGGCGATGGCGGCAACATTGCGCTCGCTGTTTCCCGTCACGAGGAGGAACGCGTCGATGAGCGGGAGCGGACCGGAGACGTCGAAGGCGACGAGATCCGTGCCGCCCTTGCTGTCGGCGGCGGCGGCGGCCACCTGGACGAGTTCGTGCGTGTGCTCTGCAGCGACCATCAGAAACTTCCGTTCACAAGGATGAGGACGAGCACTGTCGCGATGGCAAGCCCGAGGGCTCCGGCGCAGATCGCGAGTGTCATCATGAGGCGGCTGCCCTTTTCGGGCGCCGGGGGGCGGACGATGTCATCCGCACTCTTGATCGTACTGATCGCGGCCGACGCGGCGATCGGGGTGGGCGACGACGCCGGCGGGAGTTCCCCGTCCATGAGGGCGGCGTCGGCATCCTTCCCGTCGGAGACCCCGGGGGCTCCACCGGTCGAGCCGAACGTGTCGGGCAGCTGGTAGCTGCCCGTGATGATCAACTCACCGGTACCGAGGATCGGGACCGACAGCGAGCCGGTGTCGGGCGTCTGCGACAGGATGAGGGCGTTCGGCGCGGAGGCGGACCCGCTCCCTCCCCGGGTCAGCAGGTGGTCGAACGACGGCGGCAGTTCGACGTGCGCCGCCCCGTCCTCGAGCAGCTGCGCGCCGAGATCGGGCGCGACGACGCGCGCCGGCTCCTGCTCCTCGTCGTGCGCCTCCGTCTCCTTGCGCTCCGCGGGTTCGGCGGCGGCGGCGTCGGCCGGTTCGTCGGCATCCGCCTCTGCGGGCGCGTCGTCCTGTGCGCGCTCCTCCTCGGCGAGATTCTCGTGCTCCGCGGACTCGTCGCCGTGGGCCGCGGGCTCCTCGTCGTCGACATCGTGCGCGTCCTCGTCGACATCGTGCGCGACCTCGTCGACGGCTCCGTGCGCGTCCTCGTCGACGGCTCCGTGCAGCGGCTCGGCCTCGATCTCGTCCGCGGGCTCATCGACAGCAGGCTCGTCCGCCGCTGCAGGCTCCTCGGGGTGTTCGATGTCCTCGGCGTCGACGACGTCGGGAGCATCCTCGGGCGCCTCATCTCCGGCGTCGGCCTCGGTCTCCGAGGTGGGGACGTCGCCGGTGTCGGTCGGGATCACCTCGACGGTGCCGGTGCGCAGCTTCTCCAGCAGACGCGCCTGTCGCCGCGTGACGGGATGCGCGTCCGGGTCGAGGTCGGAGAGATCGTCGAGCGCGATCGGCGTCCGCTCGGGCGCGACCTCGGCTTCGTGGGCGGCGGCCGCCTCGGCCGCTTCCTCCGCGGCGGCATCCGACATCTCGGCATCCGCCTGCGCCTGCTCGGGGGTGATGATGGGCGTGGATGCCGTGTTGCGCAGCTCGCGCAGTTGGCGCCGGGTGAGCGGCGGAGTGCTCGGCTGGTCAGGTGTGCTCATGCCTTGCTCCGATACAGGTGATGCTTCGCGATGTATTGGACGACGCCATCCGGGACGAGGTACCAGACGGGGTGTCCACGGCTCACGCGAGCGCGGCAGTCGGTGGAGGAGATCGACAGGGCGGGGATCTCGAGCTTACTGACGTCCTCAGCTGGCAGCCCGTCGACGCTGAGCGTGTGCCCCGGACGCGACACCGCCACGAAGTGCGCGAGCTCCCATAGCTCGGCGACATCGCGCCACCCGAGGATCTGCGCGATGGCGTCGGCCCCGGTGATGAAGAAGAGGTCGGCTTCGGGCCGCTGCGCCTTGAGGTCCCGCAGGGTGTCGATCGTGTAGGTCGCCCCGGTCCGGTCGACGTCGACGCGGCTCACGGTGAACATCGGGTTGGATGCCGTCGCGATGACGGTCATCAGATACCGGTGCTCCGCCGAGGAGACACCCGACTTCTGCCACGGCTGACCGGTCGGGACGAAGATGACCTCGTCGAGATCGAACGACTGAGCGACCTCGCTCGCCGCCACGAGGTGGCCGTGATGGATCGGGTCGAACGTGCCGCCCATCACACCGATACGCGGTGCGCGCGTGGTTGCCATGGACACGGCCTCAGTGGTGGCCGTGGCCCGCCTGCTGCACGGGGTTCTTCGCGGCGTACGCCTCGGCCTTGTGCGCGTGGCGGTTGGCCACGTTGCGGTACGACACCGACACGAGCGCGAGCAGCAGGAACAGCACGAGGGCCACCACACCGTAGACGAAGGTCGTGGCCATGACGTTGCCGCCCTGGTGCTCGGCCTCCGCCGCAGCGGAAACGATGGTCGTCGCGAGATTCATTCGGGCTCCGTTCGAGGGGTCGGGTGCAGGAACAGTTTAGTTGGTCAGGAGCGGATCTGCCCGGCGCCCCGCGCCAGCCACTTGGTGGTCGTCAGCTCCGGGAGGCCCATGGGGCCCCGCGCGTGGAGCTTCTGCGTCGAGATGCCCACCTCAGCGCCGAAGCCGAACTCGCCGCCGTCGGTGAAACGGGTCGACGCGTTGACCATGACGACCGCGGCATCCACCTCGGCGAGGAACCGCTCCGCGGCCGCGTCGTCGGCCGTGATGATCGACTCGGTGTGCTGTGTCGAGTAGCGCCGGATGTGCGCGAGGGCCTCGTCGAGGTCGTCGACGACACGCACCGAGATGTCGAGGCTCATGTGCTCGGTCGCCCAGTCGGCCTCCGTCGCGGGGACCACATCGGCCGCCAGGGCCGCGGTGGCGTCGTCGCCGTGGACGGTGACCCCCTGGGCCTGCAGAGCGGCCACCACGGGCGGCACGAGGCGCTCGGCGGCGCCCCGATGCACCAGCAGAGTCTCGACGGCGTTGCATACGCTGGGGCGCTGCACCTTCGCGTTGACGGCGATGTCGGTCGCCCACTCGAGCGGAGCCGATTCGTCGAGGACGATGTGCACGACGCCCGCACCGGTCTCGATGACCGGCACCGACGACTCCGTGACGACCGTCTCGATCAGCTGCGCGCTGCCGCGCGGGACGAGGACGTCGACGAGTCCGCGGGCGCGCATGAGCGCCCGCGCGCCGTCCCGACCGAAGTCGTCGACGGTCTGGATGGCCTCGGGGTCGACGCCGGCCTCGGCGAGGGCGCCGCGCATGACGGCGATGAGGGCCGCGTTCGAGGACTGCGCAGCGCTCCCGCCGCGAAGGACCACGGCGTTGCCCGACCGCAGCGCGAGGGCGGCGATGTCGACGGTCACGTTGGGGCGGGCCTCGTAGATCGAGCCGATCACCCCGAATGGGACGGACACCTTCTGCAGGTGCAATCCATTGGGCAGGACGCGCTCATCGAGCACGCGACCCACGGGGTCAGGGAGCTCGGCGACGTCGCGCACGGCGGCAGCGAGGGCGCGCACCCGCTGATCGTCGAGCGTCAACCGGTCGAGCAGGCCGGTCGAGAGGCCGTCGGCGCGGCCGCGCGCCAGGTCCTCGGCGTTGGCGGCGACGATGGGCGCGATGTTCGCCTCGATCGCGGCGGCGATCGAGCGCAGGAGGTCGGCCTTGGCGGCATCCGTCAACAGACCCAGGGACCGGGACGCGGTGCGCGCCGCGTGCATGCGCTCCTGGGGGGTGGTCGCGGTGATCGTCATCCGCCAAGTCTAGAGCGGACGGATGCCGCCGCTCCCCTCGTGTCAGGCCTCGGGAACCCGCACGGACCCGGTGATCGACGGCGCGGCGGGATGCGGGTTCGGCGCGAACCACGTGCCCACCTCGTCGCCGCGGAGCGCCGCGTGCACGAGATCGGCGCTCGTGACGAGCACCGCGATCCCCGCAGCGGACGCGAGCCGGGCCGCCGACACCTTTGTGGCTGCTCCCCCGGTGCCGACGCTGTTCACGACGACGGAGCCGAACTGGTACCCGGCGAGCTCGTCACCGAAGTCGACGCGCGTGATGGGGACGGCGCCGGGCTCGTCGGGCGGGCGGGTGTAGAGCGTCTCGATGTCGCTCAGCAGCACGAGTGCGTCGGCCCCGATCAGCTGGGCGACGAGGGCGGCGAGCCGGTCGTTGTCGCCGAAGCGGATCTCGTGGGTCGCGACGGTGTCGTTCTCGTTGACGATCGGCAGGATCCGCAGACCCAGCAATCGCTCCATCGCGCGTCGCGCGTTCGAGCGGTGCGTCGGGTTCTCGAGGTCGCCCGCGGTCAGCAGGACCTGACCCGCGACGATCTCGAACGGGCGCAGCGCCTCCTGGTAGCGGTAGATGAGGACGTTCTGCCCCACCGCGGCGGCCGCCTGCTGCGTGGCGAGGTCGCTCGGACGCGCGTCGAGGAGCAGGAACGGCATGCCGGTGGCGATGGCGCCGGAGGAGACCAGCACGACCTCGGTGCCGCGCGCGTGCGCCTCGGCGAGGGCATCGACGATCGGTCCGATCTTGCCGGCGTTCTCACCGCTGATCGAGGACGACCCGACCTTCACCACGACACGGCGTGCGCCGGCGAGGCCCGCGCGGTCCTGCAGCGTCACGACGCGTCCTCGTCCTCCCCGCGGGCCGCGAGGCGCTCGGACTCGAGCTCGGCGCGGGCCTCGGCCTTCGCATCCATCCGCTCGTGATAGCGGTCACGGCGCTGGGACGTCGTCCGACGCGGGTTCAGATCGAGTCGGGGGTCGGTGCCGCGCGGCGCGGTCATGAGCTCGGCCGCGGACCCGAGGGACGGGTGCCAGTCGAACACGATGCCGTCACCGGGGCCGATCACGACCGTCGACCCGGCCTGCGCGCCGGCCTTGAAGAGGCCGTCCTCGACGCCCAGCTTCTCGAGGCGGTCCGCCAGGAATCCGACGGCCTCCTCGTTCTGGAAGTCGGTCTGCTGCACCCACCGCACCGGCTTGTCGCCGAGGATGCGGTAGATGTTGCCGTACGTGCCGCCCTCGACGCGGATCTCGAAGTCCTTCGTCGATCCCTTCGGGCGGATCACGACGCGCTCCGGCGCGGGCGCGGCAGCGAGGGCCGCGCGGTGCTCCTCGACGATCTCGCCGAGCGCGAAGGTCAGCTGACGCAGACCGTCGCGGCTGACGGTCGAGATGTCGAACACGCGGAAGCCGCGCGCTTCGAGCTCGGGCCGGACGAGGTCGGCGAGGTCCTTCGCCTCGGGGACGTCGAGCTTGTTGAGTGCGACGAGCTGCGGACGCTCCAGCAGGGGCACCTGGCCCTCGGGCACGGGGTAGGCCCCGAGCTCGGCGAGGATCACGTCGAGGTCGCTGAGAGGATCGCGACCGGGCTCGAGCGTCGCGCAGTCGAGGACGTGCACGAGCGCCGTGCAGCGTTCGACGTGACGCAGGAACTCGAGTCCCAGACCCTTGCCCTCACTGGCACCCTCGATGAGGCCGGGCACGTCGGCGACGGTGTACCGCGCATCGCCGGCCTGGACGACCCCGAGGTTCGGGTGGAGCGTCGTGAACGGGTAGTCGGCGATCTTGGGCCGCGCGGCGGAGATCGCCGCGATCAGGCTCGACTTGCCGGCGGACGGGAAGCCCACGAGGGCGACGTCGGCGACCGTCTTCAGCTCGAGGTGGACATCCCCCTCCCAGCCGGGCGTGCCGAGCAGCGCGAAGCCGGGGGCCTTGCGCTTGGGGTTGGCGAGCGCCGCGTTGCCGAGACCGCCCTGCCCGCCTGGCGCGACCACGAAGCGGATGCCGGGGGTCGCCATGTCGATGAGGGTTTCACCGTTGTCGTCTTTGACGACCGTGCCGACGGGGACGGTGAGCTCGAGGGGCTCGCCGTTCGCGCCGGAGCGGTGGTCGCCCATGCCGAACCCGCCGTTGCCGGCCGAGCGGTGCGGCGAGTGGTGGTACGACAGGAGCGTCGTCACCTGCGGGTCGGAGACGAGGACGATGTCGCCGCCGTGCCCACCGTTGCCGCCATCGGGGCCGGCGAGCGGCTTGAACTTCTCGCGCTTGACAGAGACGCAGCCGTTGCCGCCCTTGCCCGCGCGCAGATGCAGCGTCACGCGGTCGACGAACGTCACCATGCGATGTCTCCTATCAGGGGAAAAGACGAGGGGCGGGCCGTAGCCCGCCCCTCATGAAGGATTGCGTCCGATTACTCGGCGACCGACACGATGTTGACGACCTTGCGGCCGCCCTTCGTGCCGAACTCGACCGCGCCCGCGGCCAGCGCGAACAGCGTGTCGTCGCCACCGCGGCCGACACCGGCGCCCGGGTGGAAGTGGGTGCCGCGCTGACGGACGATGATCTCGCCGGCGAGGACCTGCTGGCCGCCGAAACGCTTCACGCCGAGGCGCTGTGCGTTGGAGTCACGACCGTTACGGGTGGAGCTCGCGCCCTTTTTGTGTGCCATCTCTCGTGTCCTCTCGGCTTCTTACTTGATGCCGGTGATCTTGACGCGCGTGAGGTCCTGGCGGTGGCCCTGGCGCTTCTTGTAGCCGGTCTTGTTCTTGAACTTCTGGATGACGATCTTCGGGCCGCGCTCCTCGCCGAGGACCTCGGCGGTGACCTTGACCTTCGCGAGCTTGTCGGCGTCGGTCGTCACGGCGTCGCCGTCGACGAACAGGACGGCGGGGAGCTCGATCTTGTCGCCGACCTTCGCCGCCTGACGGTCGAGGACGACGATGGTGCCGACCTGGACCTTCTCCTGACGGCCACCGGCGCGCACAACTGCGTAAACCACTTCACACCTTGTTTCTTCTGTGGAGCGCTCGGCTCCGATTGTCTGATGAGACTGGAAGTCGTGGTGCGGAAGCCAGGCTCTGCGTCGCAACTGCCTGCGACACGTGACGCACCAAGGAGCCAGAATACCCGATCGCCGCAGTGAGGGCAAAAGCGCGGCCCGGCGCGCCGCGGGCGGTCCCCCTCGCGCGGCGCGGTCATATGATCGGCGGATGGCCATCCTCGTCGACTCCGCGATGTGGCCGGCGCACGGCAGGCTCTGGGCCCACATGGTCTCGGACAACGACCTCGACGAGCTCCACGCCTTCGCGGCGACCCACGGCATCCCGCCCCGCGCCTTCGACCGCGACCACTACGACGTCCCCGAGGACGCGATCGATCGCCTCGTGGCGGGCGGTGCGGAGCGCGTGAGTGCGCACGACCTGGTCCGTCGGCTGATCGCCTCGGGACTGCGCGTCACCGCCCGCGAGCGCCGCGGACGGTGACGTGCGCGTTCAGTCCTCGGTCGGGGTCTGGACGGGCGTGCCGGTCAGCGCGGCGGTCGTCACGCGACGACGCGCGCGCCCCTGACCGGGCGCCTTCGGCTCGGGCAGCGCCTCGAGCACCGAGTCGAGCAGGCGGTCGGCGTCGGTCTTGGCGGGCTCCGCCTTCTTGCGGCGCGGGCGCTTGGGCCGCTCGGGACGCTCGGCGACGGGCTCCTCCGCGACGACAGCGGTGGGCTCCTCGTGCGGCTGGATGGTGGATGCCGCGATCTGCGCGAGCGCGGACTTCACACCCTCGGTGATCACGTGCGTGCCGCCGGGTGCCGGTGCGGCGGCGGCGCCGTTCTGCGCCGGCGCGGAGCCGCCGTTCTGACGCGGGCGCCGGTTGTTGCCGTTGCCGTTGCCGTTGCCCCCGCCCGACGAAGTGCGGTGCTTGACGACCGGGTCGTGGTGCACGATGACGCCGCGACCGGCGCACACCTCGCACGCCTCACTGAAGGTCTCGAGCAGCCCGAGGCCGATCTTCTTGCGGGTCATCTGCACGAGGCCGAGCGAGGTGACCTCGGCGACCTGGTGCTTCGTCCGGTCGCGGCTCAGGCACTCGACGAGGCGGCGCAGGACGAGGTCGCGGTTGGACTCGAGCACCATGTCGATGAAGTCGACGACGATGATGCCGCCGATGTCGCGCAGCCGCAGCTGGCGGACGATCTCCTCCGCGGCCTCGAGGTTGTTCTTGGTGACGGTCTCCTCGAGGTTGCCGCCCGTGCCGACGAACTTGCCGGTGTTGACGTCGACGACCGTCATGGCCTCGGTGCGGTCGATGACGAGCGATCCGCCGGAGGGCAGCCACACCTTGCGGTCGAGCGCCTTCTCGATCTGCTCCGTCACGCGGAACACGTCGAACGGGTCCTGCTCCCCCTCGTACTTCTCGATGCGCTCGAGCAGGTCGGGGGCGACGCCGGTGAGGTAGGACGTGATCGTCTGGTACGCCTCAGCCCCCTGGATGAGCATCTTGCGGAAGTCCTCGTTGAAGACGTCGCGGACGATCTTGACGAGCAGGTCGGGCTCGGAGTGCAGGAGCGCGGGCGCCTGGCCCGTCTGAGCCTGCGTGCTGATGTGCTCCCACTGCGAGGTGAGGCGCTGCACGTCGCGGGTGAGCTGCTCCTCGGTGGCTCCCTCCGCCGCGGTGCGCACGATGACGCCCGAGGACTCCGGGAGGACCTCCTTGAGGATCTTCTTGAGGCGGGCGCGCTCGGTGTCGGGGAGCTTGCGCGAGATGCCGTTCATCGCGCCGCCGGGCACGTACACGAGGTAGCGGCCGGGGAGCGAGATCTGGCTGGTCAGTCGCGCACCCTTGTGGCCGACGGGGTCCTTGGTGACCTGCACGAGGACGCGGTCGCCGGACTTGAGGGCGAGTTCGATCCGGCGCGGCTGGTTGCCGGTCTCGACGGCATCCCAGTCCACCTCGCCCGAGTACAGCACGGCGTTGCGACCGCGACCGATGTCGACGAAGGCCGCCTCCATGCTGGGGAGCACGTTCTGCACGCGGCCGAGATAGACGTTGCCGATGAGGGAGGCGTCCTGGTTGCGCGCGACGTAGTGCTCGACGAGGACGTTGTCCTCGAGCACGGCGATCTGGATGCGGCCGCCGCGCGAACGAACGATCATGTCGCGGTCGACCGACTCGCGGCGCGCGAGGAACTCCGCCTCGGTGACGACGGCGCGCCGACGGCCCGCCTCGCGTCCGTCGCGGCGACGCTGCTTCTTGGCCTCGAGGCGCGTCGAGCCCTTGATGCGCTGCGGCTCGGTGATGACCTCGACGACGCGACGACGCGGCGCCGCGGGCTCGTCGTTCTGTTCGGACGTGTTGCCGCCGCCGCGCCGGCGGTTGCGGCGACGCGATCCCCCGGATGCCTCGGCTCCGGCGTCGTCGCGGTCGTCACGATCGTCGCGCGACAGGGCCGGGAGCGGGGCGACCTCGGGGGCGTAGAAGTGCAGCGCGGTCGACACCGCGGAGACGAACTGCTCCGGGAGCAGACCGAGGCTCACGGCGGTGGGGATCGCGGGGGCGGCGGGCTCTTCCGGTGCCCCCGGCGCTTCCGCCGCGGGCGTCTCGGTCACGGGCGCCTCCTCCGCGGGCGCCTCGGTCCCGTGCGCCTCTTCGGCGGGCGCCTCCGCGGCCGGAGCCACCTCGGCGGGGGCCTCGACCTCGACGGCCGCGTCCACGGGCGCGTCCTCGGTCGGCTCGGCGGGCTGCGACTCCGCCTCGACGGGCTGGCCGGTCTCGGTCCCGCCGTCGGCGTCGTGAGGCGTCAGAACGCCCTCGGTCGCATCGGATGCTGTCGTGTCGTTCGTCTCATCTGCCATCTCTGGCTTACTCCCAGCCGACGGCTCCGCGTGCCGTCCGGCGAAAATCGGGCGGCTCCGCTCCGGTCTCGGAGGTGTGCCGCGAACTCATCTGGTCTGCAGCCGATCCCCGCACTCGCGGCGGGGTGATGCTGCGCGGGCGTTGCTCGCCCGAAGTCTTCTGGTGACATCCTGGCGGCGCGGCCGCGGGGACGTCGACCCCCATTATCCCACTTCCCGAGCCGGAGCCGTGACCGACGCCCTCGGATATGCACGGCCGGCGCCTCAGAGAGCGGATCACGGGCGGTGCGATAATCGCCCGCATGCCCTCCCCGAGCCGCACCTCCCGCCCGACTGTCTTCGCCCTGTGGCTCATCTTCGCCGGCGTCGTGGGCTGGTTCGCCGCCTTCCAGCTGACCACCGAGCGCTTCCATCTCCTCGAGAATCCCGGGTCCGCGGCATCCTGCGACATCAGCCTGCTCGTCCAGTGCGGCAAGAACCTCGAATCGGCGCAGGGGTCGGTGTTCGGATTCCCGAACCCGATCCTCGGCCTGACGGGCTGGGTCGCGCCGATCGTGGTCGGTGCGGCGCTGCTCGCCGGCGCGCGCTTCGCGCGATGGTTCTGGGTGCTGTTCGGGCTCGGAGTCACCGCCGCCGTCGCCTTCGTCCTCTGGCTCATCTCGCAGAGCATCTTCGTGCTCGCGACCCTCTGCCCCTGGTGCATGGTCACGTGGTCGGTGACGATCCCGACGTTCTTCGCCGTCGCCGTGCATCTGGTGCGGGTCGGCGCGCTGCCGGCCTCCGCTAGCGCGCGCCGTCGCGCGGACGCCCTGATGGCGTGGACGCCGCTCATGGCGATCGTCGCCTTCGCCATCATCGGGGTGATCGCGCAGGTGCAGCTGGACTGGATCTCGGAGTTCACCCGCTGACACGACGAAGCGCCCGCCCCGATGACGGGACGGGCGCTCTCGTGGATCCGGGTCAGTCGAACCAGATGGCGAGCTCGCGGTTCGCGGACTCGACGCTGTCGCTGCCGTGGACGAGGTTCTGCTGGACGGCGAGGCCCCAGTCGCGGCCGAAGTCGCCGCGGATGGTGCCCGGTGCCGCCGTGGTCGGGTCGGTGGTGCCGGCCAGGGAGCGGAACCCCTCGATGACGCGGTTGCCGGCGAGGCGGACGGCGACCGAGGGCCCCGACATCATGAACTCGAGCAGCGGCTCGTAGAAGGGCTTGCCGGCGTGCTCGGCGTAGTGCTGCTCGAGACGCTCACGGTCGGGCTCGACGAGGCGGATGTCGACGAGCGAGTACCCCTTCGCCTCGATGCGGGCGAGGATCGCGCCGGTGAGTCCGCGGGCGACCCCGTCGGGCTTCACCAGGACGAGGGTCTGTTCGGTGGCCATGTCAGTCTCCGTTCTTCTCCGCCTCGGCGGCGAGTGAGGCGTTGCGCGCATCGAGCGCGCCGCCCTTGATGGTGCCATAGACGTACAACGCGCCGAAAACGGCCGCCGCGATGAGGAGCGCGGGCACGAGGATCGCCCCGAGCGCGATGACGACCTGCAGCGCGCCGCCGGCGATGACCGCCCAGCGGTACCGGGTGACCCCTGCGAGGGCGATCATCAGGAGGCCGAGGACGACGCCGCCGACGATCCCCCACCACGGCTCGATGCCCTCGGGCAGCGCGCGCAGGCCGTAGACCGCGAGACCGGCCAGGAACGCGACGATCGACTCGAACCCGAGGATGACCGAGAGGAGCGATTCCCGGGCGCCGCGCCGGCGGCGCACGCGCGGCCCGCTCACGCCTCGTACCCCGACTTCCAGTCCTCCGCCTCGG
Organism: Microbacterium sp. ARD31; assembly: GCF_031844425.1. Classification (NCBI taxonomy): domain Bacteria; kingdom Bacillati; phylum Actinomycetota; class Actinomycetes; order Micrococcales; family Microbacteriaceae; genus Microbacterium; species Microbacterium sp. ARD31. Next base: position 223,250 of record NZ_JAUZVE010000001.1, on the reverse strand, counting down.
CGAGCACGACGGCTTCGCCGGCGAGCACGACGCTGCCGGCGATGACGACGGCCCGGCGGTCGGATGCCGCGGCCCACGCACGCGCGGCCTCGGCGGCATCGGCGAGGTCGCGGTGGACCGTCACGGGTGTCTCGGTCTGCTCGACGAGGTCGGCGACGGCATCCGGTTCCTCCGCCCGGTCGGACTCGGGCGCCGTGGCGAACACGTGCGCGACGGCGGGCGCGAGCGTGCCGACGATGCCGGCGACGTCCTTGTCGGCGAAGGCGCCGAGAACGAGGCCCCACTCGTCGAAGTCGAACGACTCGCCGAGCGCTGCGACGAGCGATCGCGCGCCATGCGGATTGTGGGCGCTGTCCACGAGCACGGTGGGCGCGACTCCCACGAGCTGCAGGCGCCCAGGCGAGGTGGCGGCGCCGAGTCCGTCGGCCAGCACATCGGGGGCGATCGGCTGCGTGCCACCGCCGATGAGCGACTCGACCGCGGCGATCGCGAGGGCGGCGTTGCGCCCCTGGTGCGCGCCGTAAAGGGGCAGATACAGCTCCTCGTAGGTCGCGGCGAGTCCGCGGACCGTGAGCAGCTGACCGCCGACCGCGAGCTTCTGGTCGAGCAGGCCGAACTGCTCGCCCTCGACGGCCAGGGACGCGTCCTGAGCCCGCGCGGCCGTCGTCAGCACGCTGAGGGCCGCGGGTTGCTGCGCCGCCGAGACGGCAGCCGCGTTCGGCTTGATGATCCCGGCCTTCACCGTCGCGATCTCGGCGATCGTGTCGCCGAGCTTGTCGGCGTGGTCGATGTCGATGGGGGCGAAGACCGCGACGTCGCCGTCGGCCGTGTTCGTCGAGTCCCACGCACCGCCCATGCCCACCTCGATCACGGCGACGTCCACGGGGGCGTCGGCGAACGAGACGAAGGCGAGCACGGTGAGCAGCTCGAAGAAGGTGAGCGGCGGCTCGCCCTTGCCGTCGAGCTCCTCGTCCACCAGCGCGACGATCGGGGCGATCTCGTCCCACGCGTCGGCGACCGCGGCGTCGGCGATCGGCTCGCCGTCGATCATGATCCGCTCCGTGAACCGCTCGAGGTGGGGGCTGGTGAACAGCCCCGTGCGCAGGCCGTGGGCGCGCACGATCGATTCCGCGATGCGGCTCGTCGACGTCTTGCCGTTCGTGCCCGTCGCGTGGATGACGCGGTAGGTCCGCTGCGGGTCGCCGAGGAGCTCGAGGGCACGACGGGTGCGCTCGACGCGGGGCTCGACCCACCGCTCGCCCTGCCGCTGCAGGAGCGCCGCGTACACGGCATCCGCTCGGGTCCGGTCGCTCATGAGGTCGCTCCGATCCGGCGGACGCCGATGGTGAGGTCGCCGGCGTTCGCGTACGTGCCGGCGGGGACGGATGCCGTGTACTCGGGGCTCGAGCGCAGGGCCTCGCCGCGCAGCGTGTCGCCGTCGGCGGTCGCGACGAGGTCGGCGACCGACAGCGTCTCGCCCGCGACGTCGGCGACGTCGAACGCCGCGGCGACGGCTTCGGCGTCGGCACGGTCGGCGAAGGTGAGCTGCAGCGCGATGCGGTCGCTCACCTCGAATCCGGCCGCCTTGCGGGCGTCCTGCACGGCGCGGATGACGTCGCGCGCGAGGCCTTCGGCCTCGAGCTCGGGCGTCGTCGTGGTGTCGAGCAGGACGAAGCCGCCGCGCGGCAGGAGCGCGATCGCGGTGCCCTCGGCGACGCCGCCCGCCTCGAGCGTGAGGTCGTACTCCCCCGGCTCGAGCGCGATGCCGTCGACGACGACCACGCCGCCCTCCTCGCTCCACAGGCCCGCCTTGGCGCCCTTGATGACGTGCTGCACCTGCTTGCCCAGGCGCGGCCCCGCGGCGCGCGCGTTGACCGCGAGACGCTGGCTGATGCCGTACTGCTCGGCCAGGCCGTCGGTGAGCTCGACGACCTCGACCGCCTTGACGTTGAGCTCGTCGCGGACGATGTCCTCGAACTGCGCGAGTCCGTCGGCGCCCGTCACGGCGACCGTCAGCGACGCGAGGGGCAGACGCACGCGCTTGCCCTCCTTCTTGCGCAGCGCGTTGGCGACCGACGAGACCTCGCGGACGGTGTCCATGGCTTCGCGGATGTCGGATGCCGCGGCGAACCGCTCGGCGTCGGGCCAGTCCTCGAGGTGCACGCTGCGACCCCCGGTGAGTCCCTGCCAGACGCGCTCGGCGACGAGCGGGATGAGGGGCGCTGCGACGCGGGTGAGCGTCTCGAGCACCGTGTAGAGCGTGTCGAACGCCTCGGTCGTGCTCGGGTCAGCGGCATCCACCCCCACCCAGAACCGGTCGCGGGAGCGGCGGATGTACCAGTTGGTGAGCGCCTCGGCGAACTCGCGGAGCTTGGCGGCGGCCATCGTCGAGTCGAGCGCCTCGAGGTCGGCGGCGACGTCGCGGACGAGGTCGCCGATGAGCGCCAGGATGTGACGGTCGAGGACGTTCGTGGAGTCCGTGCGCCAGACGGCCTCGTACCCCTCGCCGTCGGGTCCGCCGGCCGCGTTCGCGTACGTCGAGAAGAAGTACCAGGCGTTCCACAGCGGCAGGAGGAACTCGCGCACGCCCGAGCGGATGCCCTCCTCGGTGACGACGAGGTTGCCGCCGCGCAAGACGGACGAGCTCATCAGGAACCAGCGCATCGCGTCGGAGCCGTCGCGGTCGAAGACCTCGCTGACGTCCGGGTAATTGCGCAGGGACTTCGACATCTTCTGCCCGTCGCTGCCGAGGACGATGCCGTGGCAGGCGACGCCCGAGAACGCGGGACGATCGAACAGCGCGCCCGACAGCACGTGCATGACGTAGAACCAGCCGCGGGTCTGCCCGATGTACTCGACGATGAAGTCGGCGGGGGCGTGCTCGTCGAACCACTCGCGGTTCTCGAACGGATAGTGCACCTGCGCGTACGGCATCGAGCCGGAGTCGAACCACACGTCGAACACGTCCTCGATGCGGCGCATCGTGGACTGCCCGGTCGGGTCGTCGGGGTTCGGCCGGGTCAGGTCGTCGATGAACGGGCGGTGGAGGTCCACCTCGCCGGCCTCGTTCACCGGCAGGCGACCGAAGTCGCGCTCGAGGTCCTCGAGCGAACCGTAGACGTCGACGCGCGGGTACTCGGGGTCGTCGCTCTTCCACACCGGGATCGGCGAGCCCCAGAACCGGTTGCGGCTGATCGACCAGTCGCGCGCGCCCTCGAGCCACTTGCCGAACTGCCCGTGCTTGACGTTCTCGGGCGCCCACGTGATCTGCTCGTTGAGTTCGACGAGGCGGTCCTTGATCGAGGTGACCCGCACGAACCAGCTCGAGACGGCCTTGTAGATGAGGGGGTTCCGGCAGCGCCAGCAGTGCGGGTACGAGTGCTCGTACGACGCCTCGCGCAAGAGCCGCCCCTCGGCCTTCAGCAGACGGATGAGCGGACGGTTCGCGTCCATCCACAGCTCGCCGGCGACGTCGGTCACCTGAGGCAGGAAGCGTCCGCCGTCGTCGAGGCTCATGATGAGCGGGATGCCGGCGGCCCCCGTCACACGCTGGTCGTCCTCACCGTAGGCCGGGGCCTGGTGGACGATGCCGGTGCCGTCGGTCGTGGTGACGTAGTCGTCGACGAGGATGCGCCAGGCGTTCTGCGTGCCCCACGTCTCTTCGTCGGCGTAGTAGTCGAACAGGCGGTCGTACGCGACGTCGGCGAGCTCCGCTCCGCGGACCGTCTGGTCGACAGCGGCGCGCGCCTCCTCGGCGGAGGCGTATCCCAGGTCCTTCGCGTAGTTGCCGAGCAGGTCGGCGGCGAGCAGGTAGCGGTGGGACTGCCCCTCGAGGGCGTCCTCGTGGACGTCGGCGGCGCCGGCGGGACCGCCCGGCAGGACCACGTACTCGATGTCGGGTCCGACGGCGAGCGCGAGGTTGGTCGGCAGGGTCCACGGCGTCGTCGTCCAGGCGAGCGCACGGACGGCGGTGAGGCCCAGGGCCTCGGCCTTCGCGCCGACGAGCGGGAAGGTCACCGTCACCGACGGGTCCTGGCGCATCTTGTAGACGTCGTCGTCCATGCGCAGCTCGTGGTTGGACAGCGGCGTCTCGTCGCGCCAGCAGTAGGGCAGCACGCGGTGGCCCTCGTAGGCGAGGTCCTTGTCGTAGAGCTCCTTGAAGGCCCACAGCACCGACTCCATGTACCCGGTGTCGAGCGTCTTGTAGCCGCGCTCGAAGTCGACCCAGCGGGCCTGCCGGGTGACGTAGTTCTCCCACTCCTGCGTGTACTCGAGCACGGAGGAGCGCGCCTTCGCGTTGAAGGCGGCGATCCCCATGTCCTCGATCTCGCTCTTCTCCGTGATCCCGAGCTGCTTCATCGCCTCGAGCTCGGCGGGGAGGCCGTGCGTGTCCCACCCGAAGACCCGGTCGACCTTCTTGCCGCGCATGGTCTGGAAGCGCGGGAAGAGGTCCTTCGCGTACCCGGTGAGGAGGTGCCCGTAGTGCGGCAGGCCGTTGGCGAACGGCGGACCGTCGTAGAACACCCACTCGTCGGCGCCGTCGCGCTGCGCGATCGAGGCGCGGAACGTGTCGTCCTGCTCCCAGAACGCGAGGACCTCGCGCTCGAGGTCGGGGAAGCGCGGGCTCGGGACGACGGCCGCGGGCGCGTCGGCGGCCGGGCCGAAGGCGGAAGGTCGGGGGTAGGTCATGTCACTCCTGCAGGTCTGCTCCTGCGAGGACGATCCGGAGACCGCGGTACCACCCCGCTTGATGCCACCCGGATCCGGGGGCACCCACTCACCTGCGGCGATGACGGGCCTGCCCCGCTCGGTTCTACTGGGCGGCGGACCGCTGTTCTTCCGAGAGCTCCCCGGTGATGGCCGGATCGGTGCTGATGTCCACAATCATACCGTCGGCATAGCCTGGCGTCATGGCCCGCCCCCGCACCCGTCCCGAGCCGCCCCGCATCCCCGATCCCGATCTGCCCCGCGCGTTCGAACCCGCGACGCTGCGCCGGTCGGGCGGGTTCTCCGAGGCGCGCATCGACCTCGACCCCGGAACGACGGATGCCGCGCACAGCCGCATCAGCGAGAGCGTCGTGGCCCCGGCATCCGTTCACTCCCTCGATCTGACCGGCGCGGTTCTGGCGGACGTCGTCGTGGACGGGGTGTCGGCCGCCGAACTGATCGCCCGCGACGCGACGTGGCGGACGGTCGTGGTGCGCGGCGGCCGGATCGGCACGCTCGACCTCTCGCGAGCGCGGTGCGACGGGCTCGTCCTCGACGGCGTGCGGGTCGACTACGTGACGGGTGGGGGCGCGACCCTGCGCGACGTCGAGGTGAGCGGATGCCGCATCGGCACCCTCGACCTCCCGGGCGCCCGCGTCGAGCGGATGCGGTTCGGGGGGACGTCGGTGGACGAGATGGACGTCAGGGAGTGGCAGGCGAGCGACGTCGACCTGCGCGGCGCGGAGGTGTTGTCGTTCACGGATGTCCGAATGCTGCGCGGCGTCACCATGACTTCCGACCAGGCGACCTCGCACGCGCTCGCACTCGCGGCATCCCTCGGGATCGACGTCCGGACCGGCGAATGAGACTGCGTACTGCCCGGTTGGTTCTCCGAGACATGGGCGAAGACGATCTGCCGGCGCTCCGGACGATCCTCACCGACCCGGTTGCGATGACCGCCTACGAAGGGGCCTTCGCCGAGGCGGAGTGCCGGGCGTGGCTCGATCGCAACCTGCAACGTTACGAGGAGGACGGGTTCGGGCTCTGGGCGGTCGAGCTCGCCGCCGAGCCGGGCGGGATGATCGGCCAGTGCGGGATCACCCGCCAGCGGATCGAGGACGTCGGGGTCCTGGAAGTCGGGTACCTCTTCCAGCGGGCGCACTGGCATCGGGGATACGCGACCGAGGCCGCCGCGGCGTCACGCGACTGGGCCTTCCGCCACCTCGACGCCGCCACCGTCTGGGCGAAGGTCCGCGACACGAACATCGCGTCGATGAACGTCGCCATCCGCCTCGGCATGACCGTGCGCCGTCGTTTCGTCACGCGCTACCGAGGCGTCGACATGCCGCACCTCGGTTTCGCCGTGGACCGCTAGGAGGCCCAGTCCTCCGCACGGATGCCGACGGTCGCCGCTCCCTGCAGGAGCCGCGAGATCGGGCATCGATCGTGGGCGGCAGCGACGAGTTCCTCTGTCTCGGCGAGGGTGCGTCCCTCGGCGGAGACGAAAGCGGTGACGTGGAACTCGTAGCCGCCGCGCTCCGGGGAGTCGTGGAGCTCGACCTCGACGCGGACCCGCGTCCGGTGCGCGGCCTTCACGATCGCCTGCAGGGTGGCGTCGAGGCAGGTGGCCCAAGCCAGGGCGAGCAACTGCTCGGGATTGGTGCGCGACAGGTCCGCATCGGGGCTCAGCGGGTTCGAGACCGCGACCTCCAGGCCGCCGACGATCCGGCTGACACCGGTCCCGCCGTCGTCGTTGATCGCCTCGGTCCGGTACCTGGTGCTCATGGCAGAACTATAATTGGACTTCATCCAACAACGTTCTGAGGTCCGTTCGTGCTGTCCACATCCCCGGTCGAGCTCGCTCGTGCGGGCGTCGCCTACTCCGGCGGCGTACAGGGCCTCACCGACGTCGACCTCATCGTCGCCGACGGAGAGATCCTGGGCGTGATCGGCGAGAGCGGGGCGGGCAAGAGCACGCTCCTGAACCTCCTGACCGGTGAGGTCGCGGCCACCGCGGGCTCGGTGAGGGTGCTCGGCGACGACGTCGGCCGCCTCGACCGGGCGGGCCTGCGCCGGCTGCGACGTCAGGTCGGCGTCGTCTTCCAAGGTGTCCACCTGCTGTCCAACCGGACCGTCCGCCAGAACGTCGAGGTCGCCCTCGCGCTCCGACCCCGGAAAGCGCGATCGCACGCCGCCGTCGACGACGTGCTGCGCTTCGTGGGGCTCGATCACCGCGCGGACGCCTACCCGGCGCAGCTCAGCGGCGGCCAGCGTCAGCGCGTCGGGATCGCCCGGGCACTGGTCACACGGCCGCGCCTGCTGCTGTGCGATGAGCCCACGTCGGCGCTCGATGCCGCGACCGCCGCCGAGGTGCTCGACCTGCTCCGCGACGCCCGGGACCGTTTCGGGACCACGATCGTCATCGTCACCCACGACCTCGCCGTCGTCCGCGGCGTGTGCGACCGGGTCGGCCTGTTCGACGACGGCAGGCTCGTCGAGGTGCTCGACGTTCCCGAGGCGGCACGCGGCGAGCGCGAGAGCTACCTCGATCGCGCGCGACGGGAGCTCGGCGCATGAACGACCCCGAGGACGTCCTCGCCTCGCTCGGAGCGTCGCTCGCCGAGCGCGGCGACGACCTCATCGCGGCCCTCGGCGAGACCGGCTACATGCTCGGCGTCTCGCTCGCGGCCGCCGTGGTGTTCGGGATGCCGCTCGGGGCCGCCGTCTACCTCACGCGTCCCGGCGGGATCCTCCCTCAGCGCCTCGTCTGGTCCGTCACAAACTTCCTGATCAACGTCATCCGCTCGTTCCCGTTCCTGCTGCTCGTCGTGTTCCTCGTGCCGGCGACCCGGGCGATCTACGGCACCACCTTCGGCACGCCCGCTGCGACATTCTCGCTGTGCGTCGTCGCCGTCGCCGTGTACGGCCGGCTGGTCGAGCAGATCCTCCGCGAGGTGAGCCCCGGCATCCCCCGCGTCGCGCAGACCCTCGGGGCCACGGTGCCGCAGACCGTGTGGCGCTTCCTCCTGCCCGAGGCGCTGCCGGGTCTCGTGTACGCGCTGACCTCGGCGAGCATCAGCCTGCTGTCCTACTCGACCGTCCTCGGTGTGGTCGGCGGCGGCGGGATCGGAGACTTCGCTCTGCGGTACGGCTACCAGGAGTACGACGACGCGCTCATGTACTTCACGATCCTCGTCATCCTCGCCATCGTCCTCGTGATCCAAGCGGTCGGGCAGCGGATCTCGGTCCGCCTCGACCATCGCTGAGCGTCCGCCACCACCGGCATCCACCCCCATCCCACAAGGAGCACCATGTCCCCGCGCCGCCTCACCCTCGCCGCCGCCCTCACGGCCGCCGCCGTCGCCTTCCTGGCCGGCTGTGCCTCACCCGCCGCACCAGGCGGTGAGCAGGTGCAGACGCTGCGGGTCGGCGCCGTCACCTCGCCCATGACCGACATCGTCGAGGCCGCCGCCGACGAGATCGAGGACGGCTACGCCATCGAGCTCGTCGAGGTCGCCGACTACATCACGATCAACAAGATGCTCGCCGCCGGCGACATCGACGCGAACTTCTCGCAGCACGAGCCCTACATGCAGGAGTTCAACGCCGCGAACGACGCGTCGCTGACAGCGGTGCAGCCGATCTACAACTTCACGATCGCGTTCTACTCGAAGACGATCGACGACATCGCCGACCTGCCCCAGGGGGCGACCGTCGCCATCCCGAACGACGCCTCCAACACCGGCCGTGCGCTGAAGATGCTCGCCGACGCGAAGCTCATCACGCTCGCCGAGGGCGTCGACCCGTACGAGGCGACCGTGGACGACATCGCCGAAAACCCGAAGGACCTGCAGTTCCTCGAACTCCAGATCAACCAGCTCAACACGGCGTACGACGAGGCCGACCTGGTCTTCCAGTGGCCGTCCCACATCGCCGCCCTCGGCCTCACCCCGCAGGACGACGGGCTGCTGACCGAGCTCGACGACCGCTTCGCCCTGCAGCTGGTCGTCCCCGAAGAGGACGCGGATGCCGCCTCCACCGAGGCGCTCATCGACGCGTTCACGAGCGACCCGGTGCGCAAGATCATCGACGGCAACGAGACGATCGAGGCCGCGTTCTGACGCGCTGACGCCGGCCGCGGCGCGTGGCGCGTCGCTGTGCGGAGGTTCGCGAGGAGATGACGCGTCCCGAGGGGCGGATCCCGGCATCCGCTCCTCGATAACCTCCATCTCCTCGCGAACCGTCACCGACAGCGTCACCGTCACCGCTCAGCGAGATGCAGCCCCTGCGCCACCGCGCGCGCGACGGCGTCCTGCACGACGTGCCAGCGATGCACGACCTGCGCGTACCCGACGCGGATCACGTGGTACCCGAGCAGCATCAGTTCGGCGTCGTGGGCGTTGTCCCTGTCGCGCTGCGCGCCGACGTGGGTGCCGCCGTCGATCTGCAGGACGAGGCGATCGCCCAGCAGGAAGTCCACGCGATGTCCGGCGATCCAGGCCTGCGGCACGATGGGCACCCGCAGCCACGCGAGCCGCGGCGGGATGAAGGACTCGAGGCCCGAACCGGCGAAGGGTGTCACCTGGGCCAGGACCTCGCGTGCCCGTCCGCGGAACGGCAGCCGACGGAGCGCGGGCAGCTGGACCGGTCCCCGCTCGATCGCGGACTCCCACATCGCGAGGGCCTCCTCGAACGGCAGACAGCTCGCGCTGAGCGCGAGGACGTTCTCGATCGGGTCGACGAGCGCATCCGGTGCGCGCGGCACGATCGGCTCGGACCAGTGGACGACCGTGCCCGGGTCCTCGGTCCGGACGGATCCCGAATGAGCGGATGCCGCGACGTGCGCCCCCTCCGCGTGCAGCACCCACAGCCCCAGTCGCTGCGCCTGCGTGACGCACGAGAGGACGACCCCTGCAGCGGCCGCCGCGCGGAGCGCGGGGTCGCTCGACGGGAGGGCGACCCACCCTCGCCGCGGCCTCACGAACTCCCCTATGTCCACCGCCGTGCGCACCGCGCGCTCACTGAAGCCGAGTCGGCGCAACGCCGCCGATCGGACGATCCCACCGCGCTGCCCCACCGCATCCGTCACCCTCATCCGCACAGCCTGCGGCCTCGACCGGCCGACAAACCGGCACCGCCGGAACGGTGTGCACGGGCGCGGCCCGGTGCGCACCGGGGAGGAAGCGGCGGAGGTTCGCGAGGAGATGACGCGTCCCGAGGGGCGGATCCCGCATCCGCTCCTCGATAACCTCCATCTCCTCGCGAAGCGTCACCCGTCCGGCGGACGCCCCGGCGGTAGACTGGCGCGGCATCCACACTCAGGCACGCTCACACAGTGCCGCACATATCGCTCGAGGAGCCCCACCATGACGAATGCGCACATTCCCGACAAGCCCGCCCTGGAAGGCCTCGAGCAGAAGTGGGATGCCGCGTGGTCCGACGCCGGCACGTACCTGTTCGACCGCGACGCGGCCAAGGCGAAGGGACGCGCGGGCGTCTTCTCGATCGACACGCCTCCCCCGACGGCATCCGGCTCGCTCCACATCGGTCACGTGTTCAGCTACACCCACACCGACGTGAAGGTGCGCTACGAGCGCATGCGCGGCAAGACCGTGTTCTACCCGATGGGCTGGGACGACAACGGCCTGCCGACCGAGCGTCGCGTGCAGAACTACTACGGCGTGCGCTGCGACACGTCGCTCCCCTACGATCCGGACTTCACGCCGCCGTTCCGCGGTGACGCGAAGAGCCTGAAGCCGGCCGACCAGGTGCCGATCAGCCGACGGAACTTCATCGAGCTCTGCGAGGAGCTGACGATCGAGGACGAGAAGCAGTTCGAGGACCTGTTCCGCAAGCTCGGCCTGTCGGTGGACTGGACGCAGACCTACCGCACCATCTCGGACGACACGATCCGCACGAGCCAGCTCGCCTTCCTCCGCAACCTCGAGCGCGGCGAGGCCTACCAGGCGATGGCGCCCACCCTCTGGGACATCGACTTCCGCTCCGCCATCGCGCAGGCCGAACTCGAGGACCGGGACCAGCAGGCCTCGTACCACCGCGTCGCCTTCCACAAGACCGACGGTTCGGGCGACATCCACATCGAGACGACGCGGCCCGAGCTGCTCCCCGCGTGCGTGGCACTCGTGGCGAACCCCGACGACGAGCGCTACCAGCCGTACTTCGGCTCCACCGTGCGCACCCCGCTGTTCGACGTCGAGGTGCCGGTCCTCCCCCACCCCCTCGCGGTGAAGGACAAGGGCACGGGCATCGCCATGATCTGCACCTTCGGCGACGTGACCGACATCATCTGGTGGCGCGAGCTCGACCTGCCCAACCGCACGATCCTCGGCCGCGACGGCCGCATCATCGACGAGGCTCCCGACGTGCTCGTGACGGATGCCGCGAAGGCGGCCTACGCGGAACTCGCCGGTAAGACGGTGTTCAGCGCCAAGAAGCGCATCGTCGAGCTGCTGGAGGAGTCCGGTGAGCTGCTCGAGGTGTCGAAGCCGTTCACGCACCCCGTGAAGTTCTACGAGAAGGGCGACCGCCCCCTCGAGATCGTCTCGACCCGTCAGTGGTACCTCCGCAATGGGGCGCGCGACGCCGACCTGCGCGAGAAGCTCATCGAGATGGGGCGCAGCATGGGCTGGCACCCCGACTTCATGCGGGTGCGCTACGAGAACTGGACGAACGGTCTCACCGGCGACTGGCTCGTGTCGCGTCAGCGCTTCTTCGGTGTGCCGATCCCGGTCTGGTACGGCCTCGACGAGAACGGCGAGCGGGACTACGACCGCGTCCTGACGCCCGACGCGTCGCGCCTGCCCGTCGACCCCACCACCGACGTGCCCGACGGCTACACCGAGGACCAGCGCGGCGTGCCCGGCGGGTTCGACGCCGAGCGCGACATCTTCGACACCTGGGCGACCTCGTCGCTGACCCCGCAGCTCGCCGGCGGATGGCAGCGCGATGAGGAGCTGTGGAACCTCGTCGCCCCGTTCGACGTGCGCCCGCAGGGCCAGGACATCATCCGCACGTGGCTCTTCTCGACCATGGTGCGTTCGGTGCTCGAGGACGGCCGGGCGCCGTGGACGGATGCCGCCATCTCCGGCTTCATCGTCGACCCCGACCGCAAGAAGATGTCGAAGTCCAAGGGCAACGTGGTGACGCCCGCCGACATCCTCGACGCCCACGGCACGGATGCTGTCCGCTACTGGGCGGCCTCGAGCCGTCTCGGCGCCGACGCCGCCTTCGACCCGCAGAACCCGACGCAGGTCAAGATCGGCCGTCGCCTGGCGATCAAGGTCCTGAATGCGGCGAAGTTCGTCCTGTCGTTCCCGGTCCCCGAGGACGCCCGCATCACGCACGCGCTCGACGCGTCGATGCTCGCGACCCTCGATCAGGTGGTGCGCGACGCGACGAAGGCGTTCGACGCCTTCGACCACGCCCGCGCGCTGGAAGTCACCGAGGCGTTCTTCTGGACCTTCTGCGACGACTACCTCGAGCTCGTCAAGGAGCGTGCGTACAACCAGGCCGATGCCGGTCAGGCGTCGGCAGCGCTCGCGCTCCGCATGGCCCTGTCGACGCTCCTGCGTCTGCTCGCGCCGGTGCTCTCGTTCGCCGCGGAGGAGGCCTGGTCGTGGTTCGAGGAGGGGTCGGTGCACACCGCCTCGTGGCCCGAACCGCTCGGCATCGAGGGTGACCCGGCCGTGCTGCGGACGGTGGGCGAAGCGCTCATCAGCGTGCGCCGCGCGAAGACCGAGGCGAAGGCCTCGCAGAAGACGCCGGTCGCGTCGCTGACCATCACGGGACCGGATGCCGCACTCGACGCCATCCGCTCGGCCGAGGGCGACCTGGCCGCCGTCGGACGCATCGCGCACGTCTCGTACGCGACCGGCGACACGGTGTCGGTCGGCGACATCGTCCTCACCCCGCAGGAGGCCTGACATGCAGCTCGGAACCCGTTGGACCAGCGGCGACCAGCCGCCGTCCGCCGTGCCGGAGATCCTGCGAGAGCAGATCGCGGCCGTGGACGCCACGATCGACCAGGATCCGCTCGGCCAGCCCCGCCCACGATGGACGCTGACCTGGCTCGAGGGACGCCCGGTCGCGGAGCTCGAGACAGGGGTCGTCGTGCGTGTGGACCGCGAGGGCGAGATCGTCGTCGGTCATCTCGACGACGACGGAATGGCCTGACGCAGGCTCAGCCGCGCGGGTGACGCGCGAGGTGCGCGGCGACGTCGGCGCGGGTGCGCTCGACGTGCTCGTCGGCGGCTGACTGCGTCAGTGCCTGCTCGGCGCGGCGCATCATCCGTGCGGCCACGGCGCGCTGCACCGAGGCCGACGCCGCGAGCAGTGCCGCCTCGAGCCGGGTCGGACGCGCGGCGACGTCCAGCGCAGGAATGGTGATCGTGGTCATCGTCCGTCTCCGTCCTCGGGAAGCTGGAACACGTCCACCCGGATGGTGAACGGCAGTCGGTCGGGCTCTTCTTCGCGCCCGCGGGCACCGGCGACGGCCTCGTCGACGACGGCGGACAGACGCGCGATGAGCGCCATAGCGTCATCGCGCGTGAGGTGGATGTTCGCGGTGGAGATCATCGCGGCGTCGTCCTCCTTGTCGGGCGACGCGATGCCCTCGCTGACGTGACGCATCAACTGCTGGTGCCGGCGACCGAGGAACTCGTTCATGATGAGCTGCGTGGCCGACCGGATGGCCGGCGACGCGAGGGCCTCGGGGCTGTCGAAGGAGACGGACTTGTCCGCACGCTCCCACCACCGCTCCCGCGCCGAACCGCGGTCGGGGATCTCGCGGATGAGGTCCTGTTTGGCCAGCGCCCGCAGGTGGTAGCTCGTCGCCCCCGAGGACTCCCCCGTGCGCTCGGCGAGCGAACTCGCCGTCTGGGGTCCGTACTGCGACAGGATGTCGAAGAGCTGCACACGCAGCGGATGCGCGAGGGCACGGAGGGCCCCGGCATCCAATTTGCGGTCTTCGCGCACCTGTCGCTGTTCGGTCATGATGCAAAGATACCTTTGCATGGCTTACTTTGCAAGTTTTTCTTTGCAACGGGTCCTTTGCACGCCGCGGTTCCTAACCGCGACGTACGCTGGGACGATGACGGATGCCGCTGCCAACCCGCTCCTCTCGCCCTCCCCTCTCCCGTTCGATCTGCCGGATTACCCCCGCATCCGCCCCGAGCACTACCTGCCCGCTTTCGAGCAGGCGTTCGCGGCTCACCGCGCGGAAATCGAGGCCATCGCCGCCTCGACGGAGGAGCCCACGTTCGAGAACACGCTCGTCGCCCTCGAGCGCTCCGGCGAGCTGCTGGGACGCGTCGCACGCACCTTCTACACCGTCAGCTCCGCCGACGCGACGGCCGAGATCCAGGAGATCGACGAGCAGCTCGCGCCGCTCATGGCCGCGCACCAGGACGCCGTCACCCTCGACGCCCGCTTGTACGCGCGGGTCGCCGCCGTCCACGCGCAGCTGGACGACCTCGGCCTCACCGGGGAGGACCGCTACCTCGTGGAGCGCACCCACCGCGAGATGACGAACGCGGGTGCCGGACTCGACGCGGCCGACAAGACCGTCCTCACGGAGCTCAACCAGCAGCTCTCCGTCCTGACGACGACCTTCGAGAAGAACCTCCTCGCCGACACCAACGAGCTCGCCGTCGTGTTCGACGACGCCGCGGAACTCGACGGCCTCACCGACGGCGAACTGTCGGCCGCGGCACGCAACGCCGCCGATCGCGGCCTCGACGGGAAGTTCGTCATCACGCTGACGCTGTTCACGGGGCATCCCTACCTCTCCTCGCTCACGTCCCGCGCGAGCCGCGAGAAGCTGATGACCGCCTCCCGCTCGCGAGGGCGACGCGGCAACGAGAACGACAACCGCGCGGTCCTCACCGAGATCGTCCGGCTGCGCGCCGAGCGCGCCCGGGTGCTGGGGTACGACTCGCACGCGGCGTACGTCACCGCGGACGAGACGGCCGGTTCGCCCGAGGCGGTGCACGCGCTGCTGCGCCGCCTCGCCGTGCCCGCGGCGGAGAACGCCCGGCAGGAGCAGGCGGCACTGCAGGAGATCATCGACCGCGACGGCGGTGGGTTCGACCTGGCGGCGCACGACTGGGCGTTCTACACCGAGCGGGTCCGCGCCGCACGGTACGACCTCGACCGCACCGCGCTGCGGCCCTGGTTCGAGGCCGAGCGCGTGCTCGTCGACGGCGTGTTCCGCGCGGCGACCGACCTGTACGGCATCACCTTCACCGAGCGCCCCGATCTGCCCGCCTACCACCCCGGGGCGCGCGTGTTCGAGGTCCGGAACGAGGACGGCTCGCATCTCGGGCTCTACATCCTCGACCTCTACACCCGCGACTCGAAGCGCGGCGGGGCGTGGATGAACTCGATCCTCTCGCAGTCCGCCCTGCGCCGCACGGCGCCGATCGTCGTGAACAACCTCAACGTGCCGCAGCCCGCGCCCGGCAGCCCCACGCTGCTGACCCTCGACGAGGTCACGACGCTCTTCCACGAATTCGGTCACGCGCTGCACGGACTGTTCGCGACGGTGACCTACCCGCACTTCGCCGGCACGGCGGTCTTCCGCGACTTCGTCGAGTTCCCGAGCCAGGTCAACGAGATGTGGATCTTCTGGCCCGAGATCCTGGCCTCGTACGCCCGCCACATCGACACCGATGAGCCGCTCCCGGCGGAGGTCGTCGCGAAGCTGCGCGAATCGGAGGCCTTCAACCAGGGCTTCGCCACCAGCGAGTACCTGGCCGCATCCTGGATCGATCAGGCGTGGCACAGCCTCGACGTCGAGGACACGGCATCCGAGATCGACGTCGATGCCTTCGAAGCGACCGCCCTCGCCGACATCGGGCTCGACAACCCCGCCGTGCCGACCCGGTACTCGTCCACGTACTTCGCGCACGTCTTCTCGGGCGGCTACAGCGCCGGCTACTACTCCTACATCTGGAGCGAGGTCCTCGACGCCGACACCGTGGAATGGTTCCGCGAGAACGGCGGCCTCACCCGTGCGAACGGCGACCGGTTCCGCGAGCGCCTGCTCGGTGTGGGCGGGTCGAAGGACCCGCTCGAGGCCTACCGCGACTTCCGCGGTCGCGACGCGCGGATCGAGCCGCTGCTCGAGCGCCGCGGTCTCACGGGCTGACCGGGCTCAGCCCGCCGCCGAGCCGACGCGGTAGACGAGTCGCGCGAACTGTCCGACCGCCTCGGCCGACACGAGCCGCAGGCGGTCGGACTCGAGTCGACGCGGCAACAGCGGTGCGCCGCCGGTGAGGAAGACGGGCGCGACCGACACGGCGATCTCGTCGAGCGCCCCGACGTCGAGGAACTGACCGGCGAGGTCTCCCCCGCCGACGATCCAGACGTCGCCGTCGCCGGCGGCCTCACGGATGTCGGGAAGGACGGATGCCACCGGTCCCCGGACGAAGCGGATGTCGGCGCCCGCGGGTCGCGGCAGGTCCCGCGTCGTGAACACGAACGTCGGACGCCCGCCGTGGAACTGCGTCCACCGCTCGGGGTGGGCGAGGATGTCGGACTCCGCCAGCACCCATTCGTAGGTCGTCGATCCTTCGACGAGCACGGTCGCCCCGGACGGCAGGAGGGCGTCGTCCGGGGTGTCGCCGTTCTCGACGGCGAACAGCCAGGCGAGGGAGTTCTCCTCGTCGGCGATGAATCCGTTGGCCGTCGTGGCGGTGTCGTAGAGGATGCGTCCCATGACGGGGACGCTACCCCCGGCCTACGACATCCGCGGGCGTCAGGCGCTCTTGCGCTTCTGGCGCAGCACGAGGGTGGGGGGCGCGCCGTCCTGGACGGCGGCGCGCGTGACCACGACTTTGTCAACGTCCTCCGCGGAGGGGATCTCGAACATGATCGGACCGAGGACGTCCTCGAGAATGGCCCGGAGACCGCGGGCGCCGGTCTTGCGGGCGACGGCGAGGTCGGCGACGGCACGGAGCGCATCGTCCTCGAACTCGAGCTCGACACCGTCCAGCTCGAACATCCGCTGGTACTGCTTGACGAACGCGTTCTTGGGACCGGTGAGGATCTCGATCAGCGCGGTCTGGTCGAGCGGCGACACCGTCGTGACGACGGGCAGGCGGCCGATGAACTCGGGGATGAGGCCGAACTTGTGCAGGTCCTCAGGGAGGACGTCGCGGAAGACGTCCAGCTCCTGCTCCTTGTCCTGCAGCGGAGCACCGAAGCCGACGCCGTGCTTGCCGACACGCGACGAGATGATGTCCTCGAGCCCCGCGAACGCGCCCGCGACGATGAACAGGACGTTCGTCGTGTCGATCTGGATGAACTCCTGATGCGGGTGCTTGCGACCGCCCTGCGGCGGCACCGAGGCGACGGTGCCCTCGAGGATCTTCAGCAGTGCCTGCTGGACGCCTTCACCCGAGACGTCGCGGGTGATCGACGGGTTCTCGGCCTTGCGGGCGATCTTGTCGACCTCGTCGATGTAGATGATGCCCGTCTCGGCGCGCTTGACGTCGAAGTCGGCGGCCTGCAGCAGCTTGAGGAGGATGTTCTCGACGTCCTCGCCGACGTAGCCGGCCTCGGTGAGGGCCGTCGCGTCCGCCACCGCGAAGGGGACGTTCAGCCGCTTGGCGAGCGTCTGCGCGAGGTACGTCTTGCCGCATCCGGTCGGTCCCAGCAGCAGGATGTTGCTCTTGGCGATCTCGACCTCGTCGGCGCGCTGCTCGGCGGACTGGATCGTGCTGCGGGCGCGGACGCGCTTGTAGTGGTTGTAGACGGCGACGGCGAGGGCGCGCTTGGCGGAGTCCTGACCGACGACGTACTCCTCGAGGAAGCTGAAGATCTCGCGCGGCTTGGGAAGGTCGAAGTCCTTGACCTCACCGTCGCCGGACTCGGCCATGCGCTCTTCGATGATCTCGTTGCAGAGCTCGACGCACTCGTCGCAGATGTAGACGCCGGGGCCGGCGATCAGCTGCTGGACCTGCTTCTGGCTCTTGCCGCAGAAGGAACACTTGAACAGGTCGGCGCTCTCACCGATGCGTGCCATGGTGTCCCCCTCAGGATCTCGTGCCGGTGGAGATGAGCCTAATCGCAGATCCGGGCACGGGGTGGATTGCGACGCGAGTGTGGACGACGACGCCCCGCCGACGGATCGGCGGGGCGTCGGGTGCCGGCATCACGCGGTGATGGCGGCGGGGGTGCGCTTGCGCGAGGTCAGGACCTGGTCGACGATGCCGTACTCGAGCGCCTCCTGGGCCGAGAGGATCTTGTCGCGGTCGATGTCCTTGTTGACCTGCTCGACGGTGCGGTTGGTGTGACGGGCCATCGTCTCCTCGAGCCAGGTGCGCATGCGGAGGATCTCCGCCGCCTGGATCTCGATGTCGGACGCCTGCCCGTGACCGGCCTCGCCGACGGCCGGCTGGTGCATGAGGATGCGGGCGTTCGGCAGCGCGAGACGCTTGCCGGTGGCACCCGCGGCCAGCAGGACGGATGCCGCCGAGGCCGCCTGTCCGAGGACGACCGTCGACACCTGGGGCGAGATGTACTGCATCGTGTCGTAGATCGCCGTCATGGCCGTGAACGAGCCACCGGGCGAGTTGATGTACATGATGATGTCGCGGTCGGGGTCCATCGACTCGAGGACCAGCAGCTGCGCCATCACGTCGTCCGCGGACGCGTCGTCGACCTGGACGCCCAGGAAGATGACGCGGTCCTCGAACAGCTTGTTGTACGGGTCCTGGCGCTTGTAGCCGTACGCGGTGCGCTCTTCGAACTGCGGCAGGATGTAGCGGCTCGAGGGCATGGCGACGCCCTGCGGGCGACCGAAAGTGGGGGTGTGCATTCTCTTCGTCCTCCGGGCGATCAGTTCTCGGTCCCGCCACCGCCGGCGACGTCGGCGGCGTGTTCGCGGATGTGGTCGACGAAGCCGTACTCGAGGGCTTCCTCGGCCGTGAACCAGCGGTCGCGGTCGCCGTCGGCGTTGATCTGCTCGACGGACTTGCCGGTCTGCGCGGACGTGATCTCCGCGAGACGGTTCTTCATCGAGATGATCAGCTGGGCCTGGGTCTGGATGTCGCTGGCCGTACCGCCGAAGCCACCGTGGGGCTGGTGCAGCAGCACACGGGCGTTGGGCGTGATGTAGCGCTTGCCCTTCGTGCCGCTGGTCAGCAGGAGCTGACCCATCGAGGCGGCCATGCCGATGCCGACGGTGACGATGTCGTTCGGCACGAACTGCATCGTGTCGTAGATCGCCATGCCGGCGGTGATCGAGCCACCGGGCGAGTTGATGTAGAGGTAGATGTCCTTCTCGGAATCCTCGGCCGCGAGCAGCAGGATCTTGGCGCAGATCTCGTTCGCGTTCTCGTCGCGCACCTCGGAACCGAGCCAGATGATTCGGTCCTTCAGCAGCCGGTCGAAGACACTGGTCGCCATAAGGGGTTCAGCCATGGATGCTCTCCTGGATTCGTGTTCGTGCTTCGAATCTAGTGGCGCGTCCCGAGCGCCTCGCCCGTGTTCGCCGTGGGCATACCGGGGCGGGCATCCAGCCGCGCGCGGCCCGCGGACGTTGCCCGGAGACGCCGAAGGGCGGCGGGGCCGTGAGGCACCCGCCGCCCTTCGAAACGATCACTCCGCGTCGGCGGCCTTCTTGGTAGCGCGCTTGGCGGGAGCCTTCTTGGTGGGCGCCTCGGCGGCGTCCGCGTCGGCCTTCTTGGCGGCCGGCTTGCGGGCCGGAGCCTTCTTGGCGGCCGGCTTCTCCTCGGCTGCCTCGTCGGCGGCATCCGCCTTGTCGGCGGCGGCCTTCTTGGCCGGAGCCTTCTTCGCCGGAGCCTTCTTGGCAGGCGCCTTCTCGGCGGCCGGCTTCTCGTCGGCTGCCTCCTCACCGGCGTCCTCGTCCTCGGCGGCGAAGCCGGCCAGGTCGACCTTCTTGCCGTTGGTGTCGACGACGTTCACCTTGCCGAGCGCGATCGCCAGGGCCTTGTTGCGGGCGACCTCACCGACCATGAGCGGGATCTGGTTGCCCTCCTGCAGCGCGTTGACGAAGTCCTGCGGCGACATGCCGTACTGCGCCGACGACTGGATGAGGTACTGGGTGAGCTCCTCCTGGGAGACCTGCACCTCGTGCTTCTCGGCGATCTTGTCGAGGATCATCTGCGTGCGGAACTGCTTCTCGCTCGCCTCGGTGACCTCGGCGCGGTGCACGTCGTCCTCCAGGCGGCCCTCGCCCTCGAGGTGGGCGTGGACCTCGTCCTCGACCAGCTTGGCGGGGACGGGGATGTCGGCCTTCTCGATGAGGGCCTCGACGAGCTTGTCGCGCGCGGCGGAGCCCTGCGTGAAGACGGCCTGCTCCGAGACACGCTCGACGAGGCTCTCGCGGAGCTCGGCGATCGTGTCGAACTCGGAGGCGACCTGCGCGAAGTCGTCGTCGGCCTCGGGGAGCTCGCGCTCCTTGACGGCCTTGACCGTCACGGCGACCTCGGCCTCTTCACCGGCGTGGTCGCCGCCGACGAGCTTCGAGCGGAACGTGGTGTCCTCACCGGCGGTGAGCGACTCGACGGCCTCGTCGATGCCCTCGAGCAGCTCGCCCGAGCCGACTTCGTAGGACACGCCCTCGGCGCGGTCGATCTCGGCGCCGTCGATCGTGGCGACGAGGTCGAGCTCGACAAAGTCGCCGGCCTTGGCGGGACGGTCGACGGTCACGAGCGTGCCGAAACGGCTGCGGAGCTTGTCGAGCTCGGCGTCGACGGCGGCCTCGTCGGTCTCGACGGCGTCGACCTCGATCGTGATGTCGTCGTAG
Source organism: Microbacterium sp. ARD31 (assembly GCF_031844425.1). Classification (NCBI taxonomy): domain Bacteria; kingdom Bacillati; phylum Actinomycetota; class Actinomycetes; order Micrococcales; family Microbacteriaceae; genus Microbacterium; species Microbacterium sp. ARD31. The sequence continues at coordinate 202,750 of NZ_JAUZVE010000001.1, read as the reverse complement.
GAGGGCAGCTCGAACTCGGGGCGGACGTCCACCTCGACCTCGACCTTGAGGTCGCCGGAGAAGTCCTTCGTGCTCGGCCACTCGACGATCTCGGCGGCCGGGCGGCCGACGATACGCACCTCGTTGGCCGTGACGGCCTCGCGGTAGAACGCGTCGAGCCCCTCGCTGACGGCGTGCTCGAGGACGGCCTCGCGCCCGATGCGCTGGTCGATGATCGGCGCGGGGACCTTGCCCTTGCGGAAGCCGGGGATCTGGACGTCCTGCGCGATGTGCTCGTACGCGTGGGAGATGCTCGGCTTGAGCTCCTCCGGGGTGACCGTGATGTGGAGCTTCACCCGGGTGGGGGTGAGCTGCTCGACGGTGCTGGTGACCATGCCTGTCGTTCTCCTTGTCCGGCCGCGCACACGCGCGTCCGTTCGGTGATCTGGGTTCGTGGGGCCGTTGGTCGGGGCGACAGGATTTGAACCTGCGGCCTCCCGCTCCCAAAGCGGGCGCTCTACCAAGCTGAGCTACGCCCCGGGCGCGCACGCTGGCGAGCGCCGAAAAACGGCCGTTGGTCAGTCTAGCCGACCATGTCGGGTACACTCGTCGAGGCGCTCATCGCGGCGCCGACGGGGATGTAGCTCAATGGTAGAGCCTCAGTCTTCCAAACTGATTACGCGGGTTCGATTCCCGTCATCCCCTCCATCGCCCTCACGTTCGGCCGCAGGCCGTGCGGGAGGGCGATCGTGTTGTCAGCCGGGCCGCACCCGGCCAGGCGTCACACCGAGCTGTAGGCGACGATGCCCCGTCGCACGGCGTCCAGGGCCTTCCGCGCGGTCGTCGCGACATCGGCATCCGCCACGATCGACAGCTGGTCGAGCAGGTCGATCGTCTGCTTCGTCCACCGGACGAAGTCGCCCGCGGCCATGTCCGCCTCGGTGAGGACGACGTCGAGCGACGCCCCGCGCGCCCAGGAGTTCATGGCCTGCGCGAGGCCGGTCGCGATCGCCTCGGTGCCCGGTAGGTGGTGCGCCTGTTCGAGGTCGTCGAGCCGGCTCCAGAGGTCCTGCGTCTTCGTGAGGGCCTCACGGAACGGCCCGCGCGGCAAGCGGTACTCCCCGGCCTCGTCGCGGCGCGGCTCGTAGACGAGGCAGCACGCGAGGGCGGCGAGGCCGGCGGGGTCGAGCTCGCGCCACAGCCCGCGGCGCAGGGACTCCGCGACCAGCAGATCGCGTTCGCCGTAGATGCGGCGCATTGTGCGCCCGGCGGCCGTGAGCGTGGCCGCGCCGTCGTCGTCGAAGGCGACGTAGTCCAGCTCGGCCAGCACGTCGATGATGCGGTCGAAGATCCGCGCGACGGTGCCGGTGCGGGTCTCGATGTCGCGGCGCGTGCGATCGGTGCGCCGACGCAACTTCCAGTACCGCTCGGCCCAGCGGGCGTGGTTCTCGCGATCGGGGCAGCCGTGGCAGGGGTGCCGCTGCATCCGGCGACGCAGCGACTGGATCTCGTTCTGGCGTTGCTGACGGATGCGGGCCGGCGCCGTCCGATCGGCGCGGTTGAGCTTCTCGGCGTCACTGAGGTCGCGCCGGATACCGGAGTACTCGGCGAAATCGCCGCGGTCGCACGTCATCGACTTCTCGTAGCCCGCGAGGGATGTCTCGGCCTCCTTCACCTGCCGGGCGAGGCCCACGACGGCGCGGTCCGCCTGGAACTGCGCGAACGAGGACTCGAGGATCTCTCTCGCCCGCGGCCGGCCGAACTGGTCGATCAGGTTGACCGCCATGTTGTACGTCGGCCGGAAGCTCGAGTTGAGCGGGTACGTGCGGCGCGACGCGAGCGCCGCCACCGCCTGCGGGTCGAGCGACTCGGTCCACTGGACGACCGCATGCCCCTCGACGTCGATGCCGCGCCGGCCCGCCCGCCCGGTGAGCTGTGTGTACTCGCCCGACGTGATCGCGACCCGCGCCTCGCCGTTGAACTTCTCGAGCTTCTCGAGCACGACGGTCCGGGCGGGCATGTTGATCCCGAGCGCCAGGGTCTCGGTCGCGAAGACCACCTTCACGAGTTTGCGCTGGAACAGCTCCTCGACGACCTCCTTGAACGCGGGCAGCAGACCCGCGTGGTGGGACGCGATCCCCCGCTCGAGGTTGTCGCGCCACTCCCAGTAACCGAGGACGCCGAGGTCCTCGTCTTGAAGCGCCCGCATCCGCTCGTCGATGATCCAGCGGATCTCGTCGCGCTCCGCGGTGTCGGTCAGCCACACACCCGCGCGCCGGACCTGCTGCACCGCGGCGTCGCATCCGACCCGACTGAAGATGAAGAAGATGGCCGGCAGCAGGTTGGAGCGACCCAGCAGCTCGACGACCTGCGGACGGTCCATCCGCTCGGTCCGCATCGCCGTCGACGGTCGTACGGGACGCTTACCGCCCCGGTGCGGGCGGCGCCTCTCCTGATCGCCGCGTGAGCGGTACTCCATGGCGCGGCGATTGTTCTCGTAAAGGGCACCCTTGGGTGAGCGGATGCGGGTGAGCTCCTGGTTCACCTGTGCGGTGGCGACGCCGGCGCGGTCGTCGAACAGCGGCAGGAGGTCGCCGCGCACGAGGACGTGCTGCTCGAGCGGAACGGGACGGGTCTCGGAGACGATCACGGCCGTGTCGCCGCGGACCGTGTCGAGCCAGTCGCCGAATTCCTCGGCGTTCGAGACCGTCGCCGACAGAGAGACGAGGCGCACAGCGGGCGGCAGATGGAGGATGACCTCCTCCCACACCGGTCCGCGGAACCGGTCGGCGAGGTAGTGCACCTCGTCCATCACGACGTAGCGGAGTCCGCGCAGGGCCGGCGAGTCGGCGTAGAGCATGTTCCGGAGCACTTCGGTGGTCATGACCACGACGCGCGCGTTCCCGTTGATGTTCGTGTCGCCGGTGAGCAAGCCGACCTCGCCCTCGCCGTAGACCTCCTGCAGCTCGCGGAACTTCTGGTTCGACAGCGCCTTCATCGGCGTCGTGTAGAAGGCCTTGTCGCCCGGTTCCCGCATCGCGAGGTGGATGGCGAACTCGCCGACGATCGTCTTGCCAGCGCCCGTCGGGGCGGCGACGAGCACGCTCCTCCCCTCTTCGAGCGCGTGACAGCCCTCGATCTGGAACGGGTCGAGGTCGAACCGCTGCAGGGACGCGAAGGAGGCGGAGATCGGATGCCGGCGCTCCGACTGCGCGCGGGCGTAGCGTGCCGAGGGGTCCGTCATGCGACCGGAGCGAGGAGCGCCTCGTCGCGCTTGCGTTTGCGGCGATCGAAGAGCATCGAGAGTCCGGCGGCGGCGAAGAAGAGCACCGTCAGGATGCCCGCGAGGATGAGCATGCTGACGACGTCGGCTGCGGGGGTGGCGGCTCCGGCGAACACCGTCGCGATGACGATCGCCACGCGCCAGCCCTTGATGATCTCGCGGCCAGTCATGACGCCGGCGAGGTTCAAGGCGACGAGGAACACCGGGGTCACGTAGGCGACGCCCACGACGAGGAGGAGTTTGAACACGAAGTCGTAGTAGTACTTCGCGTCGTAGAAGTTGGAGGCGCCGACGGGCGTGAAGCCGGCCATCAGCTCGACGAGGTGCGGAAGGATCAGCCAGCCGGTGAAGGTGCCTGCGAAGAACAGGGGCACCGCGGCAGCGACGAACCCGATCGTGTAACGGATCTCCTTCCGCGTCAGCCCGGGCATCAGGAAGGCCCAGATCTGCCACAGCCAGACAGGCGCAGAGATGAGCAGGCCGACGGCGAAGGAGATGCGGATGCGGAGGTCGAAGGCGGATGTCACCGTCGCGAACATGAGGGTGACGGCATCCTCGTCACCTCGACGCTCGGCGACGATGCGGATGGGCTCCGTCATCGCCCAGATGATGCCGTCCGTCAGGATGAAGGAGACGATCATCCCCACGACGAGCGCCGCGGCAGCGATCAGCAGCCGTTTGCGGAACTCTCGCAGATGGTCGCCGAGCGACATCCGCTTGTCCCGGTAAGGGGCGTCGTCTCGCGCGGCGTCCCGTTCGGTGGTCGTCACTGAATCAGGATGCGGGGCCCTGCGATGGGCCCTGCGCGGGCGGCGGCGTCAGCGGGGTGACCGAGGACGGCGCCGGAGGAGCCTGGTGGTTCGGCGTCTCAGCCGGCCCGTCCTCCTCCTTCATCGCCTTCATCTCGCCCTTGAAGACACGCGCCGACTGACCGACGCTCTTCGCCAGCGCCGGCAGTTTGGCCGCACCGAACAGAAGGAGGATCACCGCCAAGACGATGAGAAGATGCCAGCCCTGCAGACCGCCCATGAAAGCTCCTCGGGGTTGAAGTCGTTCCAGTCTAACCGCCCGGGAGCGGCCGGTCCTCAGGTGTACTGCGCGAGCCCCGCCTCGGCCCACGCCCGCGCCGCTTCCCGCGCGGTGGCGGGCGAGACGACCTCGACGTCGCCCCCGAGACGCGCGGCCAGTCGCTTCAGGCTGCGCTCGTCACCGACCCGCAGACGGACCGACCGGACATCGCCCTTGCCCCGCACGACGGCGCGCGCCGCGAACTCGCCGAGCAGCGGAACGACGTCCTTACGGCAGCGGAGCTCGACGATCACATCGGACTCGGTCGGTTCGAACAGGCCCGGCAGCGGGTCCGCGCCGTGCGTGCTCGGGATGTCGGTGAGGACGACCTCGGAGACCCGGTCGAGGTGGAACGTGCGCACGGCCTGCCGCAGGTGGCACCAGCCCTGCAGGTACCACTGGCCGTCGGCGATGTGGACCTTGACGGGGTCGACCGTGCGGGTGGTCACCGGCGCATCCGGAGCCCGGTACTCGAACGAGACGGCGACGCCCTGCTGGACGGCCGCCGCGACCGTGGTGCGGACGTCGTCGACGACGGGGGTGGCGACGATCACCTCCGCCGGAGCACTCGACGCGCCGGCGGCGAGCTTGGCGAGGAGCCCCTGGACGACGCCGCTGTCCCCCACTCCCGGAAGGCTCGCCGCGAGCTGCAGGCCCGCCAGCAGGGCGGCCGCCTCGCGGGCGGTCAGCCGCGGCGTGCGCTCGAGCGCGACGGCGTTCGTGATCGAGATGGTGTCCTGCTCGTCGAGCAGATCCCAGTCGATGTCGAAGAGGTCGTTCGCCATCTGCCAGAAGCCGCCGTCGCCCGGCAGGCCGATGACGGTCAGCTTCTCGACCATCGAGCGCATCTCGTCGGGCGCGACCTCGAAGTCGCGTGCGGCGTCCTCGACGGTGACCTCGCCCTTCGAGATCAGGTACGGCACAAGCTGGAGGATCAGGGAGGCGCGGTCGGTCGCGACCAGCGGTTGCGCGCTCATCCGGCGGCCTCCGCGTGCAGGTCGCGGGCGCGGCGGAGGCGCGCGACGACGAGGTCGGCCAGCTCGACCGGCTCGATCACCCGGACCTCGGGACCGTAGGAGGCGAGCTCGTCGGCGAAGATCTGCGCGTCGACGTAGGGCACCCGGCATCCGGTGTCGTCGGCGGCGACCGCGCGACGGTTCAAGCGCACCGCGGCCTCGGTCCCCGGCTCGACCTGGACGAGCGCGCGCTGACGACGGGCGACCGCCTCGAGCCCGGCGATCGCCTTGTCGCCCGCGCCCTCGCGCAGCGAGAGATCGAACGAGGTCCGGGTGACGACGACGTCCGAGGAGATGCGGGTCAGCAGGAAGGTGCGCTCGGCGTCCTGCAGCAGATCGAAGCCGTACACGTGCCACCGACCCTCGTACTCGACGAGCGCCCACGGCTGCACACGGCGGCGGTGCGCGGCATCCGATCCGCCCTTGACGTAGTCGAACTCGACGACCCGCCCCTGCTCGATCGCGCGCTGCAGCGGTGAGAAGGACGGCTCGCGCAGGCTGATGCGCGGGGCGTAGCCGATGATGGGGGCGTCGACCTCGATGCCGAGCGCCTGGATCTTGCGCAGACCGCTGCGCGCCGACGCCGACATGGAGCTCTCGCCCCAGACGCCGCTGGCCAGGTTGAGCACCGCGATCTCGGCCGGGGTGAAGTCGATGTCGACCGGCAGGGAGTACTCGGCCGTCGGGATCCGGTACCGCGCCTCGCGGAGGTCGTCGGGGTCGGCGTAGTCACCGATCGTCTCGATCGGAACGCCGAGCGAGCGCAGGCTGTCCTTGTCGCGTTCGAACATCTTCTCGAGCGCATCCTTCGACGCACCCGCCGCCCCTTGCTCGCGGTAGCCCGAGACGGACGAGAGGATCGTGTCCTTCGTCAGCCCTTGCTCCGTCGCGAGCAACGCGACGACGAGGTTGACGAGCCGTTCCTCGGGCGCGCTGCGGATCGGATCGGTGGGCACACGGCAATCCTAGGCGCGGGACCGGTCGCCGGCCCCGCGCGGGCTCACTGTGTCGCCGTGGTGGCGTCGTCGCTCGTGTCGATCCCGAGGATGTCGATCACGAAGACGAGCGTCGAGTTCGCGGGGACGGAACCCGAGGCCGTGTCGCCGTAGGCCTGGTCGGGAGGGATGACCGCGAGCACCTGCGACCCCACGGTCTGACCCTCCAGCGCCTTCTGGAAGCCGGGGACGACGCTGTCCAGCGACAGCGTCGCCGGGGAGCCCTTCTCCCACGTGGAATCGAACACCTCTCCGGTGTTCCAGAGCACACCGGTGTAGTTGACGCGCGGCGTCGAGTCGGCGGTGAGCTTCTCGCCGTCGCCCTTCTTGAGCGTCTTGATGATCAGGTCCTTCGGCGCGACCGCGTCGGGGACGATGATGCCCGGGGTGCCGTCGGGGGCGAGGACGACGGTGGGGATGTTGCTGCCGTCGACGTACTGCGGCACGCCGTTCGCCGCCGGGAGGAAGACCGTGTTCACGTCGATGACGACCACGGCCGCCTGCTCCTCGCTCAGGCCGATCTGGCTCACGAGGTCGGGGTTCAGGTCCTTCGCCGGGATGGCCGAGACGATCCGCGAGCCCGGGCGGGCGCAGTCGAGGATCTTCTCGATCGTCGGGAACGTCTGCTCGAGGACGCTCACCTGGACGAGGCGGGTGGGCGCGGACAGTACCGTCTGACCTGTCGCGCCGTCGAGGAGCGTGATCCCCAGCTGGACGTCCTGCTTGCTCGTCGTGATCGGGGTGCCCGAGCCGGTCGCGATGTCGGTGAACGAGGTCTCCGTGACGTAGACCGGGTCGGTGGTGGTGGCCGCCGGTGCCGCCTCGGCATCCGTCACCTCGACGAGGTCGAGGGACGAGGCGGGCGCGGTGACGCGCTCGCAGCCGGCGTCTGCCGGACCGGTGGGGGCGCACCCGACGAGGGCCAGGGCGGTCAGGCCGAGCACGGCCACGGCAGCGGGGATCTGACGCATTGGATCAGTCTACGGTCTCGCCGGAGCGGTCCTCGGCAGCCTGCCGGGCGCCCTCGACGGCGCGCTGGGCGTCGCGCACCCGCTTGCGGAGGTTCTTGTCCGTGATCTCGCGGTCGCCCACGGCGCCGGGGGTCCATGCCTCGACGTCCTCGTCGGCGTACGACGGCTTCTTCAGCGCGCGCTTGCGCACATCGGGCGGCATCGCACCGGGGGCCAGGCGACGGGCGGTGAGGAGGAACCCGGTGTGCGCGACCATGCGGTGGTCCGGACGCACGGCGAGACCCTCGACGTGCCACCCCCGCACCATCGTCTCGGTCGCCTCGGGCTCGGTGAACAGGCCCGAATGCCGGATGTACTCGGCGACCCGGCTGAGCTGGGTCGCCGTCGCGATGTAGCAGAGCACGACGCCGCCCGGGGTGAGCGCCTCGGCCACGACGTCGATGCACTCCCACGGCGCCAGCATGTCGAGCACGACGCGGTCGACGCTCCCCGGCCCGGTCGCCTGCGGCAGTTGCTCGGCGAGGTCGCCGACGACCACCCGCCACGAGTCGGGGTAGTGCCCGAGGAAGGTTTCGACGTTGGCCTCGGCGACCTCGGAGAACTCCTCGCGGCGCTCGAACGACAGCAGGCGACCGGAGGGCCCGATCGCGCGGAGCAGCCACAGCGACAGCGCGCCCGAGCCGACGCCGGCCTCGACGACGGTCGCCCCGGGGAAGATGTCGGCGGAGGCGAGGATCTGCGCGGCATCCTTCGGGTAGACGATCGCCGCGCCCCGCGGCATCGACATGACGAAGTCGCGCAGCAGCGGACGCAGCGCCAGGTACTCGTGGCCGCCGCTGTTCACGACGACCGAGCCGTCGGGCTGACCGATGATCGCCTCGTGGCGCAGCACGCCGTGGTGCGTGTGCAGCTCGCCGCCCTCCCGCAGGGTGACGGTGTGCATGCGCCCCTTGGGTCCGGTCAGCTGGACACGGTCACCCAGCCGGAACGGGCCGCTCGGCCGCAGGTCGGCGCTCACGCATCCACCTCCTGGCGCACGCGGGCGAGCACGTCGGCGACGTCGGCGACGGTCCGGCCGTCGAGCGTGGGCCACAACTCGTGCGCCCCCACCCCGTCGAGCGGGACCATGTGCGGGATGCCGACCGTCACCGTGCCCGCGGCGATGGCGGAGGCGGTGCCGGTGAGCGAATCCTCGAAGGCGACCGTGTCGGCGGGATCCACCCCGAGCGCGGCACAGGCCTGCAGGTACGGAGCAGGATGCGGCTTGGCGTGGGTGACGTCATCGCCGCCGATGACGAGATCGAACGCGTCGAAGTCGATGAGCTCGGTGATGGCCCTCGCCATCCGGCTCATGGACATGGTGACGAGGGCCGTCGGCACGCCATGCTCGCGGAGCTCGCGGAGCAGCTCCCGAGCACCGGGACGGAAGGGCACGCCGTCCTCGCGCAGGCGGCGCATGACCTCGTCGGTCAGGTGGGCGACGATCTCGTCGACCTCGAGGCGCACACCGGCGCCCTGCAGGACGCGGGCCGCGTCCTCGAGGCCCATGCCCACCATGGCGAGACCGTCCTCATGCGTCCAGGTGCCGCCGAAGCGCTCGACGAGCGGGGTCTCGGCGGCCATCCAATAGGGCTCGGTGTCGACGAGGGTGCCGTCCATGTCCCAGAGGACCGCGGCGGGAAGGGGGGAAGTCACCGGTCAATGCTATGCGAGGGCTTCCGCCCGCCCGGTGACGGGCGGCGTATCGTGGGGGTACCGACAGAGAGGACGTCCGTGCAGGGACTGGGACAGCGGGTGCTCGTGATCGCCGTCGACGGCTGGAACGACGCCGGAGAGGCCGCCACCGCCGCGGTCGCACAGCTGCGCTCGTCCGGGACGTTCGAGAGGGCGTTCGGCGTCGACCCGGAGCTGTACTTCGACTACCAGTACACGCGTCCGCAGATGCAGATGGATGCCGACGGTGCCCGTCGCCTGGTCTGGCCCGACGCCACCCTCTGGCGCCCCGTGACGCCGCGCGAAGACGGCCCCGACCTCTGGCTGCTGACCGGGACGGAGCCGGCGCGCGCCTGGCAGGCGTTCGCGGCGGAGTTCGTCGACGCCGCCCTGCGCGAGGACATCACCGGCATCGTGGCCCTCGGATCGATGATGAGCGACGTCCCGCACACCCGCCCGATCTCGGTGTTCGCAGGATCCGAGAACGAGGAGTTGCGCTCGGCTCTCGGGCTCGAGCGCTCGACCTACGAAGGTCCGGTCGGCATCCTGTCGGCGCTCGCCGCAGCCGGCGAGGCCGCCGGCATCCCCTCGGCCGGTCTGTGGGCGAGCATCCCCCACTACGTCGGCGGACACACGCCGTCGCCCAAGGCCACCCTCGCGCTCCTCGACAAGCTCGAGGAGATCACCGGCGCGACCATCACGCGCGGCACGTTGCCGGCGGACGCGCTCGCGTGGGAGGCGTCGATCGACGCCGCCGCGGCCGACGACGAGGAGATGACGGAGTACATCCGCCAGCTCGAGACGACCCGTGACGCATGGGACTCCCCCGAGGCGTCGGGCGACGCCATCGCGCAGGAGTTCGAGCGCTACCTGCGCCGCCGCGGCGACGGGCCGCGCGGGCCGAAGGACGACCCGCGCCGCTGAGCGGGCTCAGTAGGCCTGCAGCACCCCGGTGGCGAGCAGGATCAGCAGGACGACGCCCAGCACGACCCGGTAGAGGACGAACGGCAGGAAGCTGCCGCGCCTGAGGTATCGCATGAGGTAGGCGATGACCGCGAGACCCACGCCGAACGAGACGACCGTCGCGACCGCGGTCTCACCCAGGGTGAACGGCGACTGCCCGGGCTCGCGGATCGCCTGCAGCAGCTCGTAGAGGCCGCTGCCGAACACGGCCGGCACCGCCAGCAGGAACGCGACCTCCGCCGCGGCCGGACGGGTGTACCCGAGCGCCAGGCCGGCGGTCGTCGTGGCACCCGAGCGCGAGACGCCGGGGATGAGGGCGAGCGCCTGGGCGAAGCCGAGGGTCAGTCCGTGACCCATCGTCAGGTCCTTCTCGGTGCGGTCGCGCTTCCCGAGGGCGTCCGCGACACCGAGGATCAGGCCGAACACGATGAGGACGATCGCGACGAGCCAGAGGTTGCGGAACGTCTCGCGGATCACATCCTGGAAGAGGAAGCCGAGCACGCCGATCGGGATCGTGCCGATGATGACGATCCACCCCATCCGCGCGTCCGGGTCGTTGCGCGGGACACGCCCCGTGAGGGACTTCGCCCACGCGACGATGATGCGCACGATGCGGGCCCAGAAGTACACGAGGACGGCGAGCTCGGTGCCGATCTGCGTGATGGCGGTGAACGTCGCACCCGGGTCCTCGGCCGAGGGCAGGAACTCGCCCACGATGCGCAGGTGCGCACTCGAGGAGATCGGGAGGAACTCGGTCAGACCCTGGACGATGCCCAGGATGATGGCCTCGAGGATCGACATGCGGGGCCTTTCAGTACGAGCGGATCAGATCGGTGAGCACACGCTGCCCGAACACCAGCGCGTCGATCGGGACACGCTCGTCGACACCGTGGAACATCCCCGTGAAATCGAGATCGGCGGGCAGTCGCAGCGGTGCGAACCCGAACCCGGCGATGCCGAGCTCGGCGAGGGCCTTGTTGTCGGTCCCTCCCCCCATAAGGTACGGGATGACCGGTACGCCGGGATCGTGCCTGCCCAGCGCGCCGACCATCGCGTCGACAAGGTCCCCGGCGAACGGCACCTCGAGTCCGATGTCGCGGTGCACGACCTCGATGCGGATGTCGTCGCCGACGATCCGCTGCACCTGTGCGAGCACCTCGTCCTCGCGCCCGGGGAGGGTGCGGATGTCGATCGCGGCGGTCGCGGCATCCGGGATCACGTTGTGCTTGTAACCGGCGGCGAGACCGGTCGGGTTCGTGGTCGTCCGGAAGGTGGAGCGCAGGAACGCGGATGCCGCGCCCGCCGTGTCGGCGACGGTGTCGGGGTCGTCGGCCAGGGTGCCCGACAGCTCGGCGAGCGAGCCGACGAGCTGGCGCGTCGTCGAGGTGAGTTCGATCGGCCATCCCGTGCGGCCGAGAGCGGCGACGGCCTCGGCGAGGCGCGTGACGGCGTTGTCGGGGTGGTGGCGGCTGCCGTGCCCGGCGAGGCCGGTCGCGTGCAGCCGGATCCAGACGAGCGCCTTCTCGCCGACCTGCAGCAGATACGCGCGCTCGTCGCCGACAGCGATCGAGTATCCGCCGACCTCGCTGATCGCCTCGGATGCGCCGGCGAACCACTCGGCCCGGTCCCGGACCACCAACTGGGAGCCTTCGACGCCGCCGTTCTCCTCGTCGGCGAAGAAGGTCAGGACCAGGTCGCGCTCGGGCTGCTCCCCCGCCCGCAGGAGGTCGCCGACCGAGGTGAGGATCATGGCGTCCATGTCCTTCATGTCGACGGCGCCGCGACCCCACAGCATCCCGTCCTTGACGACACCTTCGAAGGGGTCGACGCTCCAGTCCTCGGCCACGGCGGGGACGACGTCGAGGTGGCCGTGGAGGACGAGCGCGGGCTTGTCGGGGTTGCGCCCAGGCACCCGCGCGGTGACGTTCGTGCGGCGCGGGATCGGCTCGAAGAACTCCGGGGTGAGGCCGAGCGACTCGAGGTACGCGCCGACGTACTCGGCGGCCTCCCGTTCGCCGTGCGCGCGCCCTTCGCCGTAGTTCGTCGTGTCGAACCGGATCAGGTCGCGCGCGACGCGGGCGACCTCGGGCAGATCGTCGGGAGCGGACATGCCGCCCACGCTACCCGGTCGGCAGGACGGCGCCGCGGAGGCCGGAAACGAGAAATGGGCCCCTTTCGGGACCCATTTCGACTCTGTGCGCGAGGGGGGACTTGAACCCCCACGCCCTATTCGGGCACTAGCACCTCAAGCTAGCGCGTCTACCTATTCCGCCACCCGCGCAGAGTTTTCTCCCGTCGTTTCCTCGGGGATTTCGGTTTCGCAACCGAGGATCGACAGTAGCACGTTCTGACCGCTCCCGATAATCGGGGCGACTACGCCGCGGAGACGCCGAAGAGCAGACCCAGCAGGTAGGTGATCGCCGCGGCACCGAAGCCGATCGCGAGCTGGCGGAGGCCGCGGCGCAGGGGCGGGGCGCCCGAGAGCAGCCCGACGGTGGCGCCGGTGAGCAGCAGCGCGAGCCCGACCAGCGCGAGGGCGAGGACGACGGCGGAGAGCCCTGAGAGGCCGAAGATCCAGGGCAGGACCGGGATGACGGCACCCGAGGCGAAGAACGCGAAGCTGGATGCCGCGGCCCCGAACGCCGAGCCAACGGATTCGAGGTCGGCGGGCGGCTCCGCGGCGCGCCGGTAGGGCACGGCGCGGTCGCTCGCCTGGGCGGTCGCGATGACCTTGCGTGCCCGGGCCAGCGCGTCGTCCTCGTCGAGCCCGCGCGTCCGGTACACCAGGGCGAGCTCATTGGCGTCCAGGTCGAGGTCGGGCAGGACGTGATCGGTGTCGTTGTTGGGATGCGTCGCCTCGATCAGTTCGCGCTGCGAGCGGACCGAGACGAACTCGCCGGCCGCCATCGAAAGGGCGCCCGCGAGGAGGCCCGCGATGCCGCTGAAGAGCACGAACTGCGGCGCGACCCCGGTCGCGCCGATGCCCATGACGAGGGCGAGGTTGGACACCAGTCCGTCGTTGGCCCCGAAAACGGCGGCGCGGAAGGTGCCCGACAGGCGCATCCGACCGCGCGCGGCCAGGCCGCGCACGACCTCGCCGTGGATCTTCTCGTCGGCTCGCATGGCGGGGGTGGCGTGCGGGTCGTCGTCGTACGGGGAGCGGTTCTCGGCGTTCTGCGCGAGCGCGAGGACGAAGATCGAGCCGAAGCGGCGCGCCATCGCCGCCAGCATCCGTGTGCGCACCGACGCCCTCGGCAGCCGCTGCGGCTCGCCTCCCAGCAGTTCCAGCCAGTGCGCTTCGTGGCGCCCCTCCGCGTCGGCGAGCGCCGTCAGGATGTCGCGCTCCTCCCCGGACTTCCGTGCGGCGAGTTCGCGGTACACGCGGGCCTCGGCGCGTTCGTCGGCGAGATAGGAGGCCCAGCGTCGTCGATCCGTCGGGGTGGCGTCGGGCAGCGGGGTCGCGTTCGTCGTGCTCATGTCCCCTTCACGGTAGTCACCGCGTCCGGCCGGGACCGCGCCGAAGCCGGAACTGCCAGCATTTCGGGGATCCGAAGGGGTCAGGAGTGCACGCGCCGTCGGAGGACGTCGATGCGCGCCTGCAGCTGCGCGACGGTCGCGCGCGCGACCTCGGGTCCCCCGCACACGCGACGCAGTTCGGCGTGCACGGCGCCGTGGGGTTCGCCGCTCTGCCGCGCGTAGAGCCCGACGAGGCTGTTGAGCAGCTGTCGCTGCTCGCGGAGGGTACGGTGCAACGCCGGCGGCAGGGTGTTCTCCGGCTCGCCCGTCGCCTCGCCGTGCGCCTTCTCCCGTGCTTCGCGGGCGTGACGGTGGCGCGACTGCCGCGACTGGCGTTGCATGAGGAGTTCGTGGACGTGCTCGGGCTCCAGCAGGCCCGGGATGCCGAGGAACTCCTCCTCCTCGAGAGTGCCCGGGACGGCGAGCTGGCCGAACTCCTTGCCGTCGTAGAGCACCCGGTCGAAGTGCGCGGTCGACCCGAGAGCCTGGTAGCTGCCCTCCTCGAGCAGGGAGTCCGACGCCTTGTCCTCGCGTTCGGCCTCCTCCAGCAGCGAGTCCTCGAGACCGTCGTCGTCCGACTCCTCGCGGTCGAGCGCGTGGTCGCGCTCGCGTTCCATCTCGTTCGCGAGCGCGAGCAGCTGCGGCACGTTCGGGAGGAAGACGGATGCCGCTTCGCCGCGGCGCCGGGCCCGCACGAAGCGTCCGATGGCCTGAGCGAAGAAGAGCGGGGTCGAGGCGCTCGTCGCGTAGACGCCGACGGCGAGACGGGGGACGTCGACCCCCTCCGACACCATCCGCACCGCGACCATCCACCGCGTCGTGGACTGCGAGAAGGTCTCGATCCGCCCCGACGCGGCCTTGTCGTCGGAGAGGACGACCGTCGTCGGCTCCCCCGTGATGTCGCGGAGGATCGCGGCGTAGGCACGGGCGGCCGTCTGGTCGGTCGCGATGACGAGACCCCCGGCATCCGGGACGTCCTGGCGGACCTCGCTCAATCGGCGATCCGCGGAGCGCAGCACGGCCGAGATCCACTCGCCCTCGGGGTTCAGCGCCGTCCGCCACGCCTGCGCGTTGATGTCCTTCGTGTTGTCCTGGCCGAGGTGCGCCTCGTACTCGTCACCGGCCTTGGTGCGCCACTTCATCTGGCCCGCGTACACGTGGAAGAGCACCGGACGGACGACGCCGTCGGCGAGCGCGCGGCCGTAGCCGTAGTTGTAGTCGGTCCGCGAGATGCGGATGCCCTTGTCGTTCGGGTGGTACTCGACGAACGGGATCGGCGCCGTGTCGCTGCGGAACGGCGTGCCCGACAGCAGCAGCCGTCGGGTCGCCCGCCCGTAGGCCTCGCGCAGCGCGTCGCCCCAGCTCAGGGCGTCGCCGCCGTGGTGGACCTCGTCGAGGATGACGAGAGCGCGCGAGTCGAGGACGAGACGCTCGTGCACGGCGGCCTTCACCGCGACCTGCGCGTAGGTGACGGCGACGCCGTGGTAGTGCCGCGCCGGCGAGTAGTGCTTGTTGCTGAACCGCGGGTCGAGCCGGATCGAGACGCGGGCCGCGGCATCCGCCCACTGCGTCTTCAGGTGCTCAGTCGGCGCCACCACGATGATGCGATCGATCACCCCGCGCCGCAGCAGCTCGCTCGCGAGCCGGAGCGCGAAGGTCGTCTTGCCGGCGCCGGGGGTGGCGGCGGCGAGGAAGTCGCGGGGTCCCCGTCCGACGCCGTCGGGCCCGTCGGCCTCGAAGTACTGCTCGAGGGCCTCGGCCTGCCAGGCACGCAGGTTCTGGGCCGTTCCCCACGGGGCGCGCTGCGGGAACGCGGGCGAGAGGTGCTCGGCGGCGAAACTCCCGAAGTGGGGCTCCTGCGAAGCCGCCCCCTCTTCGTTCATCGTCTCGCTCGTCACGTCGATCCACCCTAATCGTCCGGTCCGACACCGGGCGCCCCGGGTCGCCGCGCACGGACGGGTAGCCTCGAGGCGGAGGTGCCATGCACGACATCGACCCCGGGCCCGACGAGAACCGTTCGCCCTACGTCCCCAACTCGACCGCCCACCCGTGGCGACGGATGGTGTCGATCGGTGACTCGTTCACCGAGGGGATCGGCGACCCCTACCCCGACCGCCCGGGTGAGCACCGCGGCTGGGCCGACCGCGTCGCTGCCGTGCTCTCGTCCCAGGTCGAGGACTTCGCCTACGCGAACCTCGCGATCCGCGGCAAACTCATCCGCCAGATCGTGGACGGGCAGGTCGAACCCGCCCTCGCGTTGAAGCCCGACCTCATCACGCTCTCCGCCGGCGGCAACGACGTCATCCGCCCGCAGGGTGATCCGGATGCGGTCGCCGAACTCTTCGAGGACGCCGTCGCCCGGTTGTCGTCGCAGGGCGCGACGCTGCTCGTGTTCACGGCCGTCGACACCGGCTTCACCCCGGTCTTCCGCGGCATCCGCGGGCGCGTGGCGATCTACAACGAGAACATCCGCGCCATCGCGGACCGGTACGACTGCATCGTCGCCGATCAGTGGGCGCTGAAGTCGGTGCAGGACATGCGCTTCTTCGACGACGACCGGTTGCACTACAACGCGCTCGGGCACCACGAGGTCGCACGGATGGTGCTGCGCGCCCTGAACGTGCCGAATGACCTGCAGCCGATGGCTCCCGAGGCGCTGCCGCCCACCACGTGGCGCGCCGCGCGCGCGAACGACCTCGTGTGGGCGCGGGAGCACTTCGTGCCCTGGGTCCTGCGGCGCCTGCGGCACCAGTCCTCGGGCGACAACGTCACCGCCAAGCGCCCCGAAGCGCTGCCGTTCTCGACCGACGCACCGCACGGCTGATCCGACTCAGCGCAACGCCCAGAGCGCGACCGCGGCGGCCGACGCGACGTTGAGGGAGTCGACCCCGCCCGCCATCGGGATCGTGACGATCGTGTCGGCGGCGGCGAGGGCGGCGGCCGAGAGCCCCTCGCCCTCCGACCCCATGAGCACGGCGAGCCGCTCCGGTCGCGCGGCGGCGAACGCGTCCAGTGGCACCGCGTCCTCGGCGAGCGCGAGAGCCGCCAGATGGATGCCGGCGGCCGCGAACAGCGGCGACGCGGCATCCCATTCGGGCAACCGCGTCCACGGCACCTGGAAGACGGTGCCCATGCTCACCCGCACGCTCCGGCGGTACAGCGGATCGCCGCAGCGCGGACTGACGAGCACGGCGGCCGCGCCGAGGGCGGCGGCGGCGCGGAACGCGGCCCCCACGTTCGTGTGGTCGACGATGTCCTCGAGGACCACGACCGTGCGCGCACCCTCGAGGAGCGCGGCGGGATCCGGGAGCGCGGGGCGATGCATGGCGGCGAGCGCACCCCGGTGGACGGCGAAGCCCGTGACCTGCTCGGCGACGGTGTCCGGCACGACGTAGACGGGGGCGTCGCCGGCCAGCGGGAGCGCGTCGTCGAGCCACTTCTCCTGCACGAGCAGGGAGCGGGGACGGTGCCCCGCCGCGACCGCACGGGAGATGACCTTCGCCGATTCGGCGATGTAGAGGCCCCCGGCGGGTTCGGCGACGCGCCGCAGCGCCGTGTCGGTGAGGTCGCGGTAGTCCGACAGGCGCGGATCGGCGGGATCGTCGATCCGGGTCGTCGTCATACGCCCATGCTGTCACGGGCGCCGCGACGTGATCTGCGCGAAACCGCGACGGCGTAGGCTCGGAAACCGAGGAGGGCCATGAGCGTGCTGGACCTGGATGCGGCGACGAGCGCCGCCGTGGAACGCGCGGTCGACGCGCTCGCCGGTCGCCGCGTCGCCGTCCTCACCGGCGCCGGGGTCTCGACCGATTCGGGCATCCCCGATTACCGCGGCAAGGGCGCCCCCGTCCGCACCCCCATGACGGCGCAGGAATTCCTCGCCGACGACGCCTCCCGGCGGCGGTACTGGGTGGGCAGTCACCTCGGCTGGCGCACCTTCGCCGCCGCCGCCCCCAACGACGGGCACCGCGCGCTCGCCGACCTCGAGCGGTCCGGGGTCGCGACCGGCGTCATCACGCAGAACGTCGACGGGCTCCACCTGCGCGCCGGTAGCCGCCGGGTCGTCGAGCTGCACGGCACGATGCGGCGGGTGAGCTGCCTGCACTGCGGTCAGGTCTTCGACCGGCGCGACCTCGCCGAGCGCATCGAACGCGACAACCCATGGATCACCGTGCCCGACAGCGTCGAACTCGGTCCCGACGGGGACGTCCTGCCGGGTCGCAGCGACGGCTTCGTCGTCCCGGACTGCTCGGTGTGCGGCGGGATGCTGAAGCCCGAGGTCGTCTTCTTCGGCGAGTACATCCCGCTGGAGAAGTTCCGCGAGGCCGAGCAGCTCGTGCGCGCCAGCAGCGCCCTGCTGATCGCCGGCTCGTCGCTCGTCGTGAACTCCGGCATCCGACTACTCGACCGGGCGCGGCGCCGCAAGCTCCCGGTCGTCATCGTCAACCGCGGGCAGACCCGCGGTGACGCGCGGGCGACGGTGAAGATCGACGCCGGCACTTCCGAGGTGCTGACGGCGCTGAGCCGGGCCCTCTCGGCGGGCTGACACCGCGCCCCGCGTAGGCTCGTGGGGTGACGATCCTCACCCTCGTACGCCACGGCGAGACCGACTGGAACCGCGCCCGCCGCATCCAGGGCTCGACGGACATCCCGCTCAACGACACCGGCCGGATCCAGGCACGTGCCGCGGCCCATGACCTCGCCGAGCGCGTGACGCGCGCGAGCACGACCGTCGTGGTCTCGAGCGACTTGTCCCGCGCGCATGAGACCGCCCGCATCATCGCCGCGGAGCTGGGCTTGCCGGAGCCGACCACCCACATCGGCCTGCGGGAGCGCTCGTACGGCGAGGCCGAGGGCGTCACCGACGTGGAGTTCGCCGAGCGCTGGGGACCCTGGGACACGGCCGTCGTGCCAGGCGCCGAATCCCGCGATGCCGTGGCGGTCCGCGCGCTCGCCGCACTACAGGAGGTCGTCGAGCGCGCCCGGCGCGAGAACGATCCGCACGCCCCCGACCTCATCGTCGTCGCCCACGGCGCGCTCATCCGCGCCGTCATGGAGCACGTGACCGACGGCGTGCACCCCGGCCGAGGCCACAAGATCCTCAACGGGTCGGCTCACAGCTTCCGCGTCGAGCCGGAGGGTCTCATCCTGCTCGAGACCTCCGCCGTCCCCGTCTGACGATCAGGCGAGCCCGAGCGATCGGGCGATCAGGAGCAGCTGCACCTCGGTCGTCCCCTCCCCCACTTCGAGGATCTTCGAGTCGCGGAAGTGCCGGGCGACGGGGTACTCGTTCATGAACCCGTTGCCGCCGAAGATCTGCGTCGCATCGCGTGCGTTGTCCATCGCGGCGTCGCTCGAGGTGAGCTTGGCGATGGCGGCCTCGGTCTTGAACGGCAGGCCGGCGTCGCGCAGACGAGCGGCATGCAGCCAGGCCAGCCGCGACACGTGCACGCGCTGCTGCATGCGCGCCAGCATGAACTGGATCGCCTGCCTGCTGCCCACCGACTCCCCGAACACGACACGGCTCTTCGCGTAGTCGACGGCCGCCTCGAGGCATCCCTCCGCGGCACCGGTGGCGAGCGCCGCAATCGCGATCCGACCCTCGTCGAGGATGTGCAGGAAGTTCGCGAAACCGCGGCCGCGCTCCCCCAGGAGGTTCCCCTCCGGGACGCGCGCGCCCGTGAAGACGAGCGGATGCGTGTCGCTCGCATGCCAGCCGACCTTGTCGTACGCCGGGCCGACCGTGAACCCCGGGGTGCCGCTCGGGACGATGATCGTCGAGATCTCCCGCGTCGCGGAACCCGGCTCACCCGTGACGGCGGTGACGGTGACGAAGCGCGTGATCGGGGTGCCCGAGTTGGTGATGAACTGCTTGGCCCCGTCAATCACCCACTCGCCGCCGTCGGGACGCGCGGTCGTGCGGGTGGCCCCGGCATCCGATCCCGCCTCGGGCTCGGTCAGACCGAACCCGGCGAGCGCACGACCCGCCAGCAGGTCGGGCAGGTGCTCCTCGCGCTGCGCGTCGGTCCCGAAGCGGAAGATCGGCATCGCCCCGAGGCTGACACCGGCCTCCAGCGTGATGGCGATGGACTGATCGACGCGCGCGAGCGCCTCGATGGCGAGTCCGAGCGTGACGTAATCGCCGCCCTGCCCGCCGACCTCCTCGGGGAACGGGAGGCCGAACAGTCCCATGTCGCCCATCTGGGCGACGACGTCCATCGGCAGGGTCTTCGTGCGATCCGCCTCGTACGACACCGGTGCGACCACCTCGTCGGCGAACGAGCGCACGAGACCCGCGAGCTCGACCTGGTCCTCGCTGAGTCCGTATCCCGACATCGACAGGCTCATGCGAACACCATCGCCCGGGCCGGGTCCCGCAGGACGTCGCCCACGTCGGTGAGGAACCGAGCCGCCTCGGCGCCGTCAACCAGCCGGTGGTCGAACGACAGGCTCAGCGTCATGACGTCGCGCAGCGCGACGCCGCCCTCGTGCTCCCAGGGCCGGCGCTGGACCGCTCCGAGACCGAGGATGCCGGCCTCCCCCGGCACGAGGATGGGTGTGCCGGCGTCGACGCCGAACACCCCGTAGTTGGTGATCGAGAAGGTGCCGCCCGACAGGTCCGCCGGAGTGGCCTTGCCCGCCCGTGCCGTGTCGGCGAGGGCGCGGATCGCGTCGGAGAGCTCGAGGAGCGGCATCCCGCCGGCATCCTTCACCGACGGGACGACGAGTCCGCGCTCGGTCGCCGCGGCGATGCCGAGGTTGATCTTCGCGAAGCGGACGATCTCGCCCGCCGCGTCGTCCCACGTGGCGTTCAACTCCGGCGTGCGGCGCAGCGCGAGGCAGACCGCCTTCGCGGCGACCGCCAGGATCCCGACCCGGTGCGCCGCGTAGCGGGCGTCGGCCCGCAGGCCCGCCACGAAGGCGACGGATGCCGTCACGTCGACGGTGAGGAAGGTCGCCGCGTGCGGGGCGGTGAACGCGGAGCGCACCATCGCGTCGGCCGTGTGCTTGCGCACCCCGCGGATCGGGATGCGCTCGTCGCCGGCCGCGCCGGCGACGGGTGCCGCGGTCGGCGGCACGGGCCCGCGCGGCGCCTCGGGGGTCGCCGGGGCCGTGCGGGCGGCGTAAGCCTCGACGTCGTCGCGCGTGATGAGACCGTCCACCCCGCTCGCGGCCACGAGGTCGAGGTCGACCCCGAGGTCGCGGGCCAGCTTGCGCACCGGCGGCGTGGACCGGGGGCGCTCGCGCGGCTCGCGCTCGGGGGCGCTCGGCGCGATCGCGTCGTGCGGAGCGGCCTCGCGGACGGCCAGATCGACGGCGTCGCCCGCCGCCCCGGCCCGGGCCCGCCGCTGCGGGCGGGCGGTGCTGCGGGGCGCCGCCCCGTAGCCGACCAGGTTGGGCTCGCGCTTCTCCGCGGTCTCGGGGACCGCGGCCTCCGACCCTTCGACGTCGAACGAGATGAGCACCTCGCCGACGGGGACGACGTCGCCCTCGGCGTGGCGGATCGCCGAGACGGTGCCGGCGAACGGGGACGGGAGTTCGACGACGGCCTTGGCCGTCTCGACCTCGGCGATCGTCTGGTTCAACGTGACCTCGTCACCCGCGGCGACGTGCCACTGCACGATCTCGGCCTCGACGAGGCCCTCCCCCAGGTCGGGAAGGCGGAAGTCGGTGATCACGCGGTCACCTCCGGCATCCCGGCGCGACCCATGACGCGGTCGACGGCGTCGAGGATCCGATCGAGGTCGGGCAGATGGTGCTGCTCGAGCTTCGCCGGCGGGTACGGCACGTCGTGCCCGGTCACCCTCAGCGGCGGCGCTTCGAGGTAGTGGAAGCACTTCTCCGTGATGCTCGCGATCACCTCGGCGGCGACACCGGCCTCACGGGACGCCTCGTGCGTGACCACGACACGACCCGTGCGCCGGACGGAGGCCGCCACGGTCCCGTAGTCGACCGGGGACAGCGACCGCAGGTCGATCACCTCGAGCGACAGCCCCTCGTCCTCGGCGGCGAGCGCGGCATCCATCGCCGTCGTCACCTGCGAGCCGTAGGTGACGATCGTCACGTCGGTGCCCTCCCGGACGACGCGCGCGAGGCCGAGGGGCGGGGCGTCGGCGATGTCGCCGTCGAGATCGACCTCGCCCTTGGAGTGGTACAGCCGTTTCGGCTCGAAGAAGACGACCGGGTCGTCGCTCGCGATCGCCTGGCGGAGCATCGTGTACGCGTCCTGCGGGTTCGACACGGCCACCACGCGCAGACCCGCGGTGTGGACGAAGTACGCCTCGGGCGATTCGGAGTGGTGCTCGGCGGCCCCCACGCCGCCGGCCCACGGGATGCGGATCGTGATCGGCATCTTCACGCGTCCCTGCGTGCGGTAGTGCAGCTTCGCGACTTGACTGACGATCTGGTCGAAGGCGGGGTAGACGAACCCGTCGAACTGGATCTCGACGATCGGCCGGAAGCCCCGAAAGGCGAGACCGACGGCGGTGCCGACGATGCCGGACTCCGCGAGCGGGGTGTCGACCACGCGGCGGGGTCCGAACTCGGCCTGCAGACCGTCGGTGATGCGGAACACGCCGCCGAGGCGGCCGATGTCCTCCCCCATCACGAGCACGCGGTCGTCATCGGTCATGGCGCGACGCATCGCGGCGGTGAGGGCCTTGCCCATCGTGAGCTCGGTCATCGCGCACCTCCTTCGGCGAAGCCGTCGAGGTAGGCGGCGAACCCGGCGCGCTGCTCGTCGAGCCCGCTGTGGGGCTCCGCGTACACGTGGTCGAACACGCGCAGCGGCTCGGGGGCGGCGGCCCCCACGACGGCGCTGCGCATCGCCGCCGTGAAGCGGTCGGCATCCGCCGTCAACGCCTCGGCGAAGGCGTCGTCGAACGCACCGAGGGACCGAAGGTACGCCTCGACCCGGGCGAGGGGGTCGCGCGCCCGCCAGTACGCCACCTCGTCCGCGTCGCGGTAGCGGGTGGGGTCGTCCGAGGTGGTGTGCGGTCCGACGCGGTAGGTGACGGCCTCGAGGTACGCGGGACCGCGGCCGCTCCGGGCGTGGTCGGCCGCCCAGCGCATCGCCGCGATGCACGCGAGGACGTCGTTGCCGTCGACGCGCAGGCTCGGGATGCCGAAGCCCGGCGCGCGGCCGGCGATCGGTGTCCGCGACTGCAGTCCGACGGGTTCGGAGATCGCCCACTGGTTGTTGGAGCAGACGAACACGACGGGCACCCCGAAGGCCGAGCCGAAGACCATCGCCTCGTTGACGTCGCCCTGGCTCGTCGCGCCGTCGCCGAAGTAGGCGACCGCGACCTGGTCGCCGCCGTCGCGCTGGACGCCCATGGCGTACCCGACGGCGTGGAGGCTCTGCGCGCCGATGATGATCTGCGGGTTCGCGACGTGGACGTCGGCGGGGTCCCAGCTGGCGTGCTCGGCGCCGTGCCACACCATGACGAAGTCGCGGGGCTTCACGCCGCGGACGACCTCGATGCCGATCTCGCGGTAGCTGGGAAAGAGGAAGTCGTCGTCGTGGCAGGCCCAGGCGGTGCCGACCTGCACGGCCTCCTGACCCTGCGCCGGCGCCCAGAGGCCCAAGTGGCCCTGGCGCTGCAGCGCGACCCCTTCGGCATCGAGGCGGCGGGTCAGGAACATGTCGCGGTAGACCTGGCGGAGCATCGCGGCGTCGACGTCGGCGGCCCACGGGTCGAGCCGCTCGTCGCGGACGCGGCGGCCCTCGTAATCGAGAAGACGGGCCACGTCCTCGGTGTCGCTCGCCACCGACGCGGCGGGGGTCAGAGTGTCGGTCATCATCGTCCCTCTCTGATCGCGGACACGCGTCTTGTGGACGGGTGACCGGCGCAGAACACCGGCTTCGTCGCCGGATGCTGTGAGAGTATGCCGACATCGCACCTCGCTCAAGCATCACGCGCAACATTGAGCAGGATGCGTAAGCGGCGCCGCGACCCCCTGCTATGGTGTGGCACTATGAGCGCCCTCGACCACGTGGATCTCGAGCTGCTGAACGCCCTCGCCGAGGACCACCGTGCCACCGTGGTCGCGCTCGCCGAGCGACTCGGGCTCTCCCGCAACACCGTCCAGGCTCGCATGGCCAAGCTCGAGCGATCGGGGGTCTTCCTCTCGTTCGAGCGGGCGATGTCGCCCGCCGCACTGGGGTATGCGATCGACGCGATCCTGCACGTCCAGGTGCGCCAGGCGGACCTACCGCGGATCACCGACGAGCTGCAGGAGATCCCCGAAGTGGTCCAGTGCCACGGACTGAGCGGCCCCGTCGACCTGCTCGTGCGGGTCGCGGCCCGCGACACTCAGCACCTGTTCGACATCGACGCGCGCATCCTCGCGATCGACGGCGTCGAGCGCACTGAGACCTCCCTCGCCATGGGCGAGGTCATCGGATACCGGGTCCGACCTCTCCTGGCAGCGGCTCGGCGGGGGAACTGACATCGGCGGGCGCGCGTTCCTCGACACGGACGAGGACCACGCCCACCAGGATGAGCGCGCCACCCACGAACTGGACCGGCGCAGGCGCCTCCCCCAGCAGCAGCCACGCGAAGCTCAGCGCGAACAGCACCTCGGACAGCCCGACGAACGAGGCCAGCCGCGACCCGATCCTCGGGACCGCCATGACGCCGAACGCGTACCCCAGGGCCGTGCACAATCCCACCAAGAGCAGCGGGACCAGCGGCGCAGCACTCATCCCGAGGAGCTCGACCGGCGCGCCCGACACGGTGAGTGGCAGGATGCCGACACCCGCCAGGGCCAGGATCGTCACCGTTCCGACGAGCAACCCTCCGGCCGCCAGGGCGAGCGGCGGCAGGTCGTCCCCGGTGCGCTCACTCATGACGAAGTACACGCACGCGCACACCGCCGCCAGGAGGGCGAACGCCGTGCCGAGCAGATCGAAGCGCGCACCGGCGATGTCGACGACGAGGACGAGGCCGGCCATGGCGACGACCGACCCGATGAGGACGGTGCGCGACGGCGCGCGGCGCGTCCTCGCCCAGACGAAGAGGACGAGCATGACCGGCGCGAGGTACTGGATGAGCAGGGCTACGCCCACCGGCATCCGCTGCAGGGCCGAGAAGTAGAAGACCTGGCATCCCACCACCGGGATGAGCCCGAAGGCGACGAGCGAGAGCCAGTGCACCCGCAGGAAGTCCGGGCGGCGGCGGAGCGTGCGAACGAGCGCGGGCGAGAGGACGAGGCCCGCGACACCCATCCGGATCGCCAGCACGGCCGCGAGCGACCAGCCGCCCTCGAGGAGCGGCTTGGCGATCGGGCCGCTGATCGAGAACGTCAGCGCGCTCGTGACCGCCAGCAGCAGTCCGCTCGAGGGCGTGCGCCGCACGACGGGGGCGGGGCCGGCGGCGAGCCGGACGGGCGCGGTGTGCGTCATCGATGGTCCTCGGGGGCGCGGTCCGTGAGTCATGACCTAAGCGTCATTACACTGGTGACAGTAGCGATCCCCCGCGTCAGGAGTCAAGACCATGTTCATCCATGACACCGAGATCTCGCTGCGTGCCGCGACGGCGCTTGTGAACTCCCTCCCCGAGATCGACGGCGAGGGCGTCGACAGGCTGGCGACCCTCGACGACCTGAGCGCGTTCCTGCAGGAGTTCCCCTACAGCGGCGTGATCCGCCGGGACGACGTCGAACTGTCCGAGCTGCGTGCCGCACGCACGCGACTGCGGATGCTGTGGGCCGGCGACCGGGTGGCGGCGGTGCCCATCGTCAACGCGATGCTGCGCGAGGGGAAGGCGCTCCCCCAGCTCGTCATCCACGACTCCTACGACTGGCACATCCACGCCACCGATGACGCGGCGCCGCTCGCGACGCGCATCACCGTCGAGGTCGCGATGGCGTTCGTCGACGTCATCCGCTCGGACGAGTTTGACCGCGTACGGGTGTGCTCGGCCGACGACTGCGAGGCCGTCTACATCGACTATTCGAAGAACGGCTCGAAGCGCTACTGCGACACCGGCAACTGCGGCAACCGCATGAACGTCATGGCGTATCGCCGCCGGAAGGCCGAAGAAAGCGCGTGACGGCGGATGCCGCGGCCTGCGGCGTCTCGTAGTGGATCAGGTGCCCCACACCGGGGATCACGACGAGCTCCGCGTGCGGGAACAGCTTCTGCAGCGCGTACTGCGCCGACAGCGGCGTGATGTCGTCGTTCTCCGCGGCGATGAGCAGCGTCGGCACCGCGATGTCGGGGGCTGCGGCCCGGACGTCGTTCGACACCGAGGTGACGAACGCCTCGTGCAGGGTGTCTCGATCGGCGAATCGCGAGAAGTAGGTGTCGTGCTGGTCGTGGATGAAGGCGCGGAGGTCCTTGTCGCGCGTCTTGGCCATCGCGATGCTCATGACCCGCACGATGAGCGGGTTCCGCAGGAGCGCGTCGCCCAGGCGGCGCGGCAGGCGTGCCCCGGCCCGGTAGTAGAAGATCGCGAGACGGGTGAGGATGCCGCGGGGTCCCTCGAGCGCCGGTGCGCCGATGGGGTTCACGAGGATGAGCCGCGGCGTCGGGAGCCCGCGGGCCACGGCGGCCGCCGAGACGATCGATCCGAACGAGTGCCCCAGGACGACGGCTCCCGGCGCCGCCGCGGCGGCGAAGGCCGTGAGCCAGTCGGCGTAGCCGACCAGATCGTGCCGGCCGGGCAGGGCGGGGGTCTCGCCGAACCCCGGGAGGTCGGGTGAGACGACGCGTACGTCGTCGAGGAAGGCGACGACCGGCTCGAGGCCGTGGTGCTCCCCCCGGAATCCGTGGACGGCGAGGATCGTTGTGGCCGCGTCATCCGGTCCGTAGGTCCAGTAGGCCGTCGGCACGCCCGCGACGGTCGCCTCGTGCCGCTCGACGGGGATCGCCCGGAGTCGGTCGGCGTACGGGCTGGCGGCGGTCACCCACCGAGTCTACGAGCGCGGCGCGCCGCCGGAGGCATGTCGGCGGTCCGTCCTACGCTCGGAGTGTGGTGAGTTGGCAGTCCGTTCCCCTCTGGGACGACTGTGCGTGGGACGACGACGCGCTCGCGCCCGACATCGTTCTGCCGGCCGCGGAGGTCTCCGACGTACCGGCGGACGGGACGCTCGGTGTCTTCGACCTCGAGACGACGGGCGTCGACGTCTGCGAGGACCGCATCGTGACCGCCCACGTCGGCGTGCTGGACGCCCAGGGACGTGTGGTCTCGGCGCAGAGCTGGCTCGCAGATCCGGGGATCGAGATCCCCGCGGGCGCGACCGCCGTCCACGGGATCACGACGGCGCACGCGCGCGCCGCGGGGCGTGCCGCAGCGGAGGTCGTGGCCGAGGTGACCGCCGCATTGCGCGCCCTCTTCGTTCGCGGCATCCCCGTCGTGGCCTACAACGCCCCGTTCGACTTCTCGATGCTCAAGTACGAAGGGATGCGACTCGGCGTCGAGCCCATCGCGAACCCGTCGCCCGTCGTCGACCCGCTCGTCGTCGACAAGACCTACGACCGCTACCGCCGTGGCAAGCGCACCCTCGAGGTCGTCGCCGCGCACTACGCCGTCCCCCTCGAGGGTGCGCACGATGCGGCGGCGGATGCCGTCGCCGCGGGGCGCGTCGCACAGGCGATCGCCGCCCGGTTCGGGCTCGAACTCGGTTCGACCGAGCTCCACACCCAGCAGGTGTCGTGGGCCAGGGCTCAGGCCGAAAGCCTCACGCAGTACTTCATCAGCATCGGCCGGCTCGACCCTGAGGACGCCCTCGACGGCAGCTGGCCGATCCGCTGACCCTCGGCGGAAACGACGAAGGCCCCGCCGGAGCGTGTCAGTCGATCAACTTCTCCGCACCAGGGTGCTTGACGAAACCCAGGAGGCGATCAGCACGCTCGGTCCATAGCGCGATCCGGTCCGTCATGACCGATAGAGGCAATCGACCACCATGCTCCTCCCGCAGGCGTGGCTGATCGTATATCCGGACCAGCCCATCAGCGTCGAATTCTTGGACGTAGGCATGAGCATCGGCTTGATCGCCGCCGATCGCAGGCAGCATCTCTCCCTCAACGCTTGGCCACGATTTGGGCTCTGGCGCGAGAGCCTTTAGTCGCTCCAGGGCCTGGAAGTGTTCGACGTCGTATTTGGCGACGATACGGAGAAATCTGTCGCGCTCAGGATCTCCCCCAGTGCGGACCCAACCGTTGATCAAGGCGAGCCAGATCAGCTCACGTTTGGCTTCGACCTGAGCCTCATGCGCCGCTGACCATGCACGGACCACTGCAGAGTCGAATTCCTCAGAATCCATTGCTCGTCGCCAGTCGTTGGAGGTCACGACCGATTGCAGTTCCTGAACCAGCCGTGCCAGCGTCCTGATGGCGCGGGCGTGCTGTCTCCCGGTCGGCGTGTCGACCACTTCGAGCAAGCTGGCGGCGATCGGCCCAACAGCCGGAAGTACGCCCACCGCGGCCAGTACAGTGCGCACCAAAGCTAGCTGCGCATCCCCAGGAGTTGGAGCGAGCAGATCTTCGCCGGCGATGGCTTCGAGCGCTAGTCTCGCGTCACCTGAGTCATCATTTGCCAAGTCCGCTCTCCGTTCGGTGTGCAACCAGATCCGCGGATCGAGCATAAGGGCACAGGAAGCCGGCCATCTCGTCACGACTTACCCGCGCACCACGCGTAGCGGAAACGACGAAGGCCCCGCCGGAGCGGGGCCTTCGGTGACGGCTGCTTACTTGCTGCCGAAGTTCTTGAAGCGCTGGTTGAACTTCTCGACGCGGCCGGCCGAGTCCATGATGCGCTGCTTGCCCGTGTAGAACGGGTGCGAGGCGGACGAGATCTCGACGTCGATGACGGGGTAGGTCTCGCCGTCCAGCTCGATCGTCTTGTCGCTCGAGACCGTCGAACGGGTCAGGAAGGTCTCGCCGGAGCCGAGGTCGCGGAACACGACGGCGCGGTACTCGGGGTGGATGTCAGTCTTCATTGGGTTCCTCACGAAGTGCCCTGGATTTTGCCAGATGCGGGTGGAAGTCTGCGGCGCGAGCGCGCCAACGCAAGATTCTATCAGGATGCCGCGCGAGCGGCGAACCGGCCGTCCTCGGCCGTCAGCGTGATGGGCAGACCGAAGGTGGCGGTGAGGTTCTCCGCCGTCAGGGTCTCGGCGATCGGCCCCTGCGCGACCGCGGCTCCCTCGCGCAGCAGGAGAACGTGCGTGAAGCCGACGGGGATCTCCTCGACGTGGTGGGTGACCATGATCATGGCCGGCGTCGACTCCTCCCGGGCGTACCCGCCGAGGAGGGACAGCAGCTCCTCGCGGGCGCCGAGGTCGAGGCTGGCGGTCGGCTCGTCCAGCAGCAGCAGCTCGGGGTCGGTCATGACGGCACGGGCGATCTGCACCCGCTTCTGCTCACCGTCGGAGAGCGTCCCGAAGGTGCGGTCGGCGAGGTCCGCAAGACCCCACTCCCCTAGCACGCGACGCGCACGGCGCTCATCGATCGCCTCGTAGTCCTCGCGCCACCGGCCCAGGACCGAGTAGGCCGCCGTGAGGACGACGTCGAGCACCGTCTCGTCCTGGGGCACGCGCTTGGCCATCGCCGACGACGCGAAGCCGATCCGCGGGCGCAGGTCGAAGACGTCGGTGCGCCCGAGCCGCTCGTCGAGGACGGTCACGGCGCCGGAGGTGGGGTGGACGAGTGTCGCCGCGAGCTGCAGCACCGTCGTCTTGCCGGCGCCGTTGGGGCCGAGCACCACCCAGCGCTGGTCGGACTCGACCGTCCAGTCGATCCCGTCGACGATGTTGCGGGCGTTGCGGCGGACGACGACGTCGGCGAGTTCGAGCACCTGAGGCATGGCCCCAGCCTATCGAGCCTCGCGGGGCTACCGAGCGGCCGCCACGACCTCCCGGTACAGGGCGGCCGTCTCGTCGGCGATCGCCTCCCAGCTGAAAGCGGATGCCGCCCGCTCGCGACCGGCTCTGCCGTAGGCGCGTGCCTTCTCCGGATCGGAGACGACCTCCGTGAGCGTCGCGGCGAGGTCGGCGACGAACTTCTCCGGATCGACCGGCGTCCCCGTCCCGTCCTCGGCCTGTTCGATCTCGACGAGGCGACCGGTCTCGCCGTCGATGACGACCTCGGGGATGCCGCCGGTCGCGGTGCCGACGACGGCCGCGCCGCACGCCATGGCTTCGAGGTTGACGATGCCGAGCGGCTCATAGATCGACGGGCAGACGAAGGTCGTCGCCGAGGTGAGGATCGCACAGAGATCGGGACGCGGCAGGAACTCCTCGATCCAGACGACACCCTCGCGGGTCCGCTGGAGCTGCTGGACGAGGCCCTGGACCTCGGCCATGATCTCCGGCGTGTCCGGGGCCCCGGCGCACAGGATGAGCTGCACCTCGGGGGGCAAGAGCTCGGCGGCGCGCAGGAAGTACGGCAGACCCTTCTGGCGGGTGATGCGCCCCACGAAGACGACCGACGGCCGGGACGGGTCGATGCCCCACCGCGACAGGAGCTCCGGGTCCTCCCGGGGCTGCCAGGCGTCGACGTCGATGCCGTTGTAGATGACCCGCACCTTGGCGGGGTCGAGGGCCGGATAGCTCCGGAGGATGTCGCGCCGCATCCCGTCGCTGACGGCGACCACCGCGGCGGCGTTCTCGTAGGCGGTCTTCTCGACGTAGCTCGAGAGCGCGTAGCCGCCGCCGAGCTGCTCGGCCTTCCACGGACGCAGCGGCTCGAGGGAGTGCGCGGTCACGACGTGCGGCACACCGTGCAGCATCGAGGCGAGGAACCCGGCGTAGTTCGCGTACCAGGTGTGGCTGTGCACGACGTCCGCGCCCGCGACGTCGCCCACGATCTCGAGGTCGGTCCCGAGGGTCTGCAGCGCGGGGTTCGCCGCCGACAGGCCGACGGGGACGGCATAGGACGTGGTGTCGGCCTCGTCGCGCTCGGCGCCGAAAGCACGGACCTGGACCTCCATGCGGGAGCGGAGCGCCTTCACCAATTCGGTCACATGGACACCGGCTCCGCCGTAGATCTCGGGCGGGTATTCCTTCGTGACGATGTCGACGCGCATGGACCGAACTCTAGGGCACCGGGACACGGCGTCACAGTCCTAGTCGGACCCTCGGAAAGACACATAGTGTGAGCACATGCCAGCATCCCCGAAGGTCCTCGGTATCGTCCTCGCCGGTGGCGAGGGCAAGCGACTCATGCCGCTCACCCAGGACCGCGCGAAACCCGCCGTCCCCTTCGGCGGGCAGTACCGATTGATCGACTTCGCGATCTCGAACCTCATCAACTCCGAGCTCCGCCAGATCGTCGTCCTGACGCAGTACAAGTCGCACAGCCTCGACCGTCACGTGTCGCAGACGTGGCGCATGTCGGCTCTGCTCGGGGCCTACGTCACCTCCGTGCCCGCACAGCAGCGGCTCGGCAAACGATGGTTCTCGGGGTCGGCCGACGCGATCCTCCAGTCCCTCAACCTGATCCACGACGAGAAGCCCGACATCGTCGCGGTCATCGGCGCCGATCACGTGTACCGCATGGACTTCCAGCAGATGATCGAGGCGCACATCGCCTCGGGCGCGCGCGCCTCGGTGGCCGGCATCCGTCAGCCCATCGGGCTGGCCAACCAGTTCGGCGTGATCGACGTGGACCCCGCCGACGGCGTCACGATCCGGGACTTCCTCGAGAAGCCGCAGAACCCCACCGGGCTGCCCGACAGCCCCGGCGAGGTGCTCGCCTCGATGGGCAACTACGTCTTCGACACCGACGCGCTGATCGAGGCCGTCGAGGCCGACGGAGAGCTGCCGACCTCGAACCACGACATGGGCGGCGACATCATCCCCTACTTCGTCTCCCGGGGCGAGGCCGCAGTCTACGACTTCAAGCGCAACGACGTGCCCGGCTCCACCGACCGCGACCGCGACTACTGGCGCGACGTGGGGACGATCGACTCGTTCTTCGACGCGCACATGGACCTCATCTCCGCCCTGCCGGTCTTCAACCTCTACAACATGGACTGGCCCATCCGGTCGCAGTCGGTGAACTCGCCGCCCGCGAAGTTCGTCCGCGACGGGATGGGGCGCATCGGGAACGCGATCGACTCGATCGTGTCGCTGGGCTGTGTACTCTCGGGCACGCATCTCGAGCGGAGCGTGCTGGGTCCGTGGACGCTCTCGGGCGGCGGCGCGACCATCACCGACTCGGTCCTCTTCGACCACGTGAGCGTCGGTGCCGGCGCACGTGTGCACCGCGCGATCCTCGACAAGAACGTCGTGATCGAACCCGGGGCCACC
This sequence comes from Microbacterium sp. ARD31, assembly GCF_031844425.1. Taxonomy (NCBI): domain Bacteria; kingdom Bacillati; phylum Actinomycetota; class Actinomycetes; order Micrococcales; family Microbacteriaceae; genus Microbacterium; species Microbacterium sp. ARD31. The sequence goes on along the minus strand of NZ_JAUZVE010000001.1, from coordinate 170,988 downwards.
GTGGGCGTCGACCGCGAGCTCGATCTGTCGCGCGGGTTCACCGTCACCGACAGCGGACTCACCGTCGTGGGGAAGAACATCCGCATCACCTCCTGAGCGCGGGGCCCGGCGATGGAGCCGCTAGCGTGGTCGGGTGCCTGACGCCCGATTCCTCGTCGTGTTCGACGCCGATTCCACGATCATCCGCAACGAGGTCATCGAGCTCATCGCCGATGAGGCCGGCCGCGGTGCGGAGGTCGCCGCCGCGACCGAGGCGGCGATGCGCGGTGAGGTCGATTTCGCGACGAGTCTGCGCTCCCGGGTGCAGGAGCTGACCGGCGTCCCGGTCGCCTCCTTCGCACGGGTGCTGTCGCGCGTCGAGCCGACGCCGGGCGTACACGAGCTGATCGGCGCGATCCACGACCGGGGCGGCGTCGCGGCCGTCGTGTCGGGGGGCTTCCACGAGATCCTCGACACCGTCGCCCCCGCACTCGGCGTCGACGTCTGGCGAGCCAACCGGCTGGCGGTCTCGGGCGGTGCGCTCACCGGCGTCGTCGACGGTCCGATCGTCGATGCGGCCGGCAAAGCCGAGGCGCTGCGCGAGTGGGCGCTGACCTACGGGTTGGCGCCGGCGGCGACCATCGCGGTCGGCGACGGGGCGAACGACCTCCTGATGATGGATGCCGCGGGCCTGGGTGTCGCGTTCAACGCGAAACCCGCCGTCCGCCGTCGTGCCGACCTCGTCGTCGGTCCGGTCGATCTCGCCGCACTCATCCCCCTCCTCCCCTGATCCGATACCGGGGTACCGCCGGATGTCGGCGACCGCGGGTAGCGTCGCCGCCATGGACATCATCCTCATCCCCGGACTCTGGTTGACGGCCGCGTCATGGGACGACGTCGTCCCCGCACTGCGCGACGCGGGCCACTCCCCGCATCCGCTCACGATGCCGGGCGTGGGCGCCCCGGCATCCGAGGTCCGTCTCGCGGACTGGGTCGACGCGGTCGTCGACGAGATCGACCGCATCGACGGTCCGGTCGTGCTCGTCGGTCACAGCGGCGGCGGCAACGTCGCGTGGGGCGCCGCCGAACGCCGCGCCGACCGGGTGACGCGGGTGGTGTTCGTCGACACGACGCCTCCGCCTCCTGGCGCCGACATCTCGGAGTTCCCCCTCGTCGACGGCGTCGTCCCGTTCCCCGGCTGGGAGTTCTTCGATGCCGAGGACGTCGATGACCTCGACGACGCGACCCGTCGGCGGACGGCGCCGCTCACGGCATCCGTTCCCGGGCACGTCCCGACCGATCCGCTGGTGCTCGAGGGCACCGACCGTCACCGCGTCCCGGTCACCATGCTCATGGGGTCCCTGGACGAGGCGGCGTTCCGCGAGGCGGTGACGGCCTGGGGCGCTTTCGCCGCGGAATTCGCCGCGATCGCGGAAGCCGAGGTGGTCCGGCTGGGGACCGGTCACTGGCCCCAGTTCTCCGCGCCGGACGAGTTGGCGCGGCGGATCATCGAAGCGGTGCGCTGATACCCGTCAGTGGCCCATGCCGAGGCCGCCGTCGACCGGGATGACGGCGCCCGAGATGTAGGCGGCGTCGTCGGAGGCGAGCCAGACGACGGCAGCGGCGACCTCGTCGGCGGCGCCGAAACGCGCCGCGGGGATGTTCTTCTTGTACTCCGCCTGCGTGTCCTCGGGAAGGGCTGCGGTCATGTCGGTCTCGATGAAACCCGGAGCGACGACGTTGGCCGTGATCCCCCGCGACCCGAGCTCGCGGGTCAGCGAGCGGGCGAAGCCGACGAGCGCGCTCTTGGAGGACGAGTAGTTGATCTGCCCGGCCGAGCCGTAGAGGCCGACGACCGAGGAGATGAGGATGACGCGGCCCCACTTGGCCCGCAGCATCCCCTTGGCGGCGCGCTTGACGACGCGGAAGGCGCCGCCGAGGTTCGTCGAGACGACCGAGTCGAAGTCCTCCTCCGTCATACGCAGCAGCAGCGTGTCCTTCGTGATCCCGGCGTTCGCGACGACCACCCCGACGGGGCCGAGCTGCTGCTCGACCTCGGTGTACGCGGCATCGAGGGAGGCGGCGTCGGTGACGTCGGCCCGCACCGTGAGCGTCCCCTCGGGACCCTCGCCCGATCGAGCGGTGACGGCGACCGTGTAGCCCTCCGAGACGAATCGCTCGGCGATCGCGCGGCCGATGCCGCGGTTGCCTCCGGTGACGAGGACGACGCGCTCGTGGGACATGTTTCTCCTTGCTCCGAGCCGGGTGAACCGCACCAGCCTAGCGGCGCGCACGGCGGGTAGGCTGGGGGTCACCTCGCCTGAAGGAGACGGACGTGACCGACGCCACGAACACCCCGCCGCAGCCCTCCGACGTGCCGCCGGCCCCGCCCGCCGCGGGCGGCTCGTACCCGCCCGCCCCGCCGTACGCGCCGCCCTCGGCGCAGGGACAGCCCGCCTACGGCGAGCAGCAGACCGGCACGCCGCAGCCCTACGCGCAGCCGACCTACGGCCAGCAGCCGTACGCCCAGCCCGCCTACGGGCAGCAGCCCTACGGGCAGCCCGCCTACGGCTACGCGCCGCCCCGGCCCAACAACGTCCTCGCGATCATCTCGCTCGTCGCCTCGATCGCCGGGGTGACGTTCATCCCCCTCATCGGTTCGATCGCCGGTGTCATCACGGGCCACATGTCGCTCAAGCAGCTCAAGACCTCCGGTGAGAACGGCCGCGGTATGGCCGTCGCCGGCACCATCATCGGCTGGATCGGCACGGGCTTCTGGCTGCTGCTGATCCTCATCTGGGTGATCGCGGCCATCGCGTTCGCCGCCTCGATCCCGTCCATGGGCCAGATCTCCTAGGAGCCCTCCCACGTCCCGCCGCACCAAGCACACCTCGACACCGTCCGCGACCTCGCTCGCCACGGCGCCGGAGGTCGACGCACGCTCGCGCACCCGTCGCTACGTCATCATGATGACCGTCCGCGTGGTCTGCTTCATCCTGATGGTCACCGTCACCCCCTACGGCTGGCAGACCTGGATCTTCGCGGCCGGCGCTGCGGTCCTGCCCTACCTCGCCGTGGTCGTGGCCAACGTCGGCAACGGCGACGAGGTCGTCGTGGCCGAACGCCCGTCGCGCGAGATCGACGCGGCACCGACGGCATCCGCTCCCCCGCCGAAACCGGACGAGAACGTGATCAGGATCCAAGAGACCCGGCCCCGGGAGGAGCGATGACCAGCCCGCAGTGCTCGCGCGCGGGATGCCACGCCGACGCGCAGTGGCAGGTCGTGTGGCGGAATCCCCGCATCCACTCGGCCGACCGGCGCAAGGTGTGGACCGCCTGCCCCGACCACGTCGGGTTCCTCCGCGACTACCTCGCGTCGCGGAGCTTCCCCGTCGAGGTCCTCGCGCTCGACACCGCACCCGCCTCGTGAACCGCGACACAGCGCTGCGCTGGAGCGGATACGTCGCCATGGCGATCGTGTTCGCGATCGCCTGCGCGTTCCTGTCCAACTGGCAGTTCTCGCGCAACGCGGAACGGGATGCCGAGCTCGCACTCGTCGCCGACAACTATTCGCGCGAGCCGGTCGCCCTCCGCGACCTCATCCCCGCCGGGCAGGATCTCGTCGCGAGCGACGAGTGGCGTCCCGTCGAGATCCGCGGTGAGTACCTGACGGATCAGACGCTGCTCGTGCGCAACCGACCCCACGGCGGCACGAGCGCCTTCGAGGTCCTCGTGCCGTTCCGGACGGACGACGGTCGCGTCGTCGTGATCGATCGGGGCTGGGTCCCGCCCGGCGACGACCAGCCGGAGCCCGACCGCGTCCCCGCGCCGCCGACGGGCGAGGTCACCGTCGTCGGCCGCCTGCAGCCCGGCGAGCCGCCAGTGCGCGAGGGTCGCTCCGCCCCCGAGGGGCAGGTCGCCACGATCGATCTCACCCTCATCGCGCAGATGACGGGCCAGGCAGGCGACATGATCGACTCCGCCTACGTCCTGATGACCGAGGAGACCCCCGCGCCGGCGGAACGCCCGCAGCAGCTGGAGGATCCGTCGGCCGACCCCGGGCCGTACCTCTCGTACGCGATCCAGTGGATCCTCTTCGCCATCATGGGTTTCGCCTTCATCTGGTACATGATCCGGACCGAGATCCGACACCGGCGCGAGGACGAGGAGGACGGCGGGCGCACGCGGCCTTCCCGGCCGCAACGGCGGCGCGACCGCGACATGGAGGCCGAGGACGAGCTCCTCGATGCCCGCTGACCGCGGCCGGCGGGCGTCCGTCAGGCCAGGGTGATGAGGTCGATGTAGTCGCGACCCCAGATGTCCTCGACCCCGTCGGGCAGGATCAGCACACGCTCGGGGTTCAGGGCCTCCACAGCGCCCTCGTCGTGCGAAACGAGAACGACCGCGCCCTCGTAGTGCGCGAGCGCACCGAGGATCTCCTCACGGGATGCCGGGTCGAGGTTGTTCGTCGGTTCGTCGAGCAGCAGCATGTTGGCCGACGAGACGACGAGCGTCGCGAGGGACAGTCGCGTCTTCTCGCCGCCCGAGAGCACCCCGGCCGGCTTCAGCACGTCGTCGCCGGTGAACAGGAAGGACCCCAGCACCTTGCGCGCCTCGGTGGCGTTGATGTCCGGCGCGGCCGACATCATGTTGTCGAGGACCGAGCGGCTGACGTCGAGGTTCTCGTGCTCCTGCGCGTAGTATCCGATCTTCAGCCCGTGACCGGGCTCGATGATCCCGGTGTCCGCCTTGTCGACGCCCGCGAGGATGCGCAGCAGAGTGGTCTTGCCCGCGCCGTTGAGCCCGAGGACGACGACGCGCGACCCGCGGTCGATGGCGAGGTCGACGCCCGCGAAGATCTCGAGCGAGCCGTAGGACTTCGAGAGGTTCTTCGCCATGAGCGGCGTCTTGCCGCAGGGCGCGGGCTTCGGGAACCGCAGCTTCGCGACCCGATCGTCCTGACGGACGTCGTCGAGACCGGCGAGCAGCTTCTCAGCGCGGGCCACCATCTGGTGGGCGGCGGCGGCCTTGCTGGCCTTCGCGCCGAAGCGGGCAGCCTGCTGCTGCAGTGCCGTCGCCTTCTTCTCGGCGTTCGCGCGCTCCTTGCGGCGCCGCTCCTCGTCCGCCGCACGCTGACGCAGGTAGTTCTTCCAGTTCATGTTGTAGACGTCGATGACCTGACGCATGGCGTCGAGGTAGAACACCCGGTTGACCGTCTCGCCGACGAGGTCGATGTCGTGGCTGATCACGATCAGCCCGCCCTTGTACCCCTTCAGGAATTCCCGCAGCCACACGACGCTGTCGGCGTCGAGGTGGTTCGTCGGCTCGTCGAGGATCATCGTCTGCGCGTCGGAGAAGAGGATGCGGGCGAGCTCGATGCGTCGCCGCTGTCCACCTGACAGCGTCTTCAACGGCTGATCGAGGATCCGGTCGGGCAGGGAGAGGTTGTGGGCGATCGACGCCGCCTCCGCCTCGGCCGCGTATCCCCCGAGCGCCTCGAAGCGCTCCGTGAGCGAGGCGTACTTCCGCATGGCGCGGTCGGCGACGGCGGCATCCGTCGATGCCATCTGGTCGGCCGTCTCGCGCATGCCGATGACGAGGGAGCCGAGCCCCCGGGCGTCGAGGATGCGGGTGCGGGCGAGCATCTCGGGGTCGCCCGACCGCGGATCCTGCGGGAGGTACCCAAGCTCGCCGCTGCGGTCGACCTTGCCGTCCGCGGGCAGCAGGTCGCCGGCGAGCACCTTGGTCAGGGTCGTCTTGCCGGCGCCGTTGCGCCCGACGAGACCGATCTTGTCGCCCGGCGAGACGCGGAAGGAGACATCGGACATGAGGGTGCGCGCACCGACGCGGATCTCGAGATCGTGCACGGCGAGCACAGCAGACGTCCGTTCTTCCTGGGGAGGCGGCCGAGTGGCCAAACCCCCAGTATACGGCGCGGATCGAGGACGAGCAGGCCGGTCCCGGATGGGTTCCTTGGTTTCCGCCCGCCCCGGGTTCGTTGTAAGGTTAGGCGACCCTAATCACCTTCCCAGGAGACCTCCGTGCCTCGCATCCGCACTGCGTTCGCCCTCGCCGCAGCATCCGCCCTCCTCCTCACCGGCTGCGCCACCACGGCCGCCGCCCCCGCCGGGACTACGTCTTCGGACGGCGCCACCGCGTCGGGCGACGCGTTCCCCGTCACGATCACGCACGCGTTCGGCACGACGACGATCAAGAGCAAGCCCGAGCGGGTCGCGACGGTGTCCTGGGCCAATCAGGAGGCGGCGCTCGCCCTCGGTGTCGTGCCGGTCGGCATGCCCGCCGTCACCTGGGGTGACGACGACGGCGACGGCATCCTCCCCTGGGTCGAGGACAAGCTCGAGGAGATGGGCGCCGAGACCCCCGTGCTCTTCGACGAGGCCGACGGCTTCGACTACGAGGCGATCGCCGACACGGCGCCCGACGTCATCCTCGCCGCGTACTCCGGCATGACGAAGGAGGAGTACGAGACCCTCAGCAAGATCGCGCCGGTCGTCGCCTACCCCGACGTCGCGTGGGGCACCACCTGGCAGGAGCTCACCGTGATCAACGGCACCGCGCTGGGCCTGAAGGACGAGGCCGAGACCCTCGTCGACGACCTCACCACCCAGCTCGGCGACCTCACCGCGGGACAGCCCGACATCGCGGACAAGACCGTCATGTTCAGCTCGTTCGACGCGACCAACCTCGCCGAGATCGGCTTCTACTCCGAACAGGACCCGCGCCAGCTGTTCCTGCAGGACCTCGGCATGGAGCCCGCGTCCACGGTCGCCGAGCAGTCCAAGGACACCGATCAGTTCTGGATCACCAACAGCACCGAGGAGATCGAGCGCTTCAGCGACCTCAACGTCCTCGTGACCTACGGCGACGACACGACGCTGGCGACGATGCAGGCCGACCCGCTGCTGTCGCGGATCCCTGCGGTCGCCGACGGTTCCGTGGTCATCCTCCCGCTCGCCAACGCGCCGCTTTCCGCCGCCGCCAACCCGAGCCCGCTCTCGATCCCGAACTCGCTGACGGCCGACTACGTCGACCTCATCGGCGAAGCGGCCGCCAAGGTCTCCGACTGATCCGGAACGGTTCGCCGCTCTCACGATGACCGCTCTCGCACCCGCGCCCGCCGCCGCCTCGACCGCGTCCCTCCGACGCCGGTCGGGGCGGCGGCGGGTGCTGTGGGTGCTGGTCCTCGCGGTCGCAGTGGCGGTCATCTGCGTACTGTCGGTCACCTTCGGCAGCCGGACGGTCGACGCATCGCAGATCATCGCCGGTCTGACGGGTGATCTGACGACGACGGATGCCGCTGCCGTCGCGCGCCGGGTGCCCCGCACCATCCTCGCCCTCCTGGTCGGAGCCTCCCTCGCGGTAGCCGGTGCCGTCATGCAGGGCGTCACCCGCAATCCCTTGGCCGACCCCCAGATCCTCGGCATCAACGGCGGCGCGTCGCTCGCCGTCGTGACCGGGCTCGCCTTCTTCGGCGTGACGAGCGCCCTGGGCTACATCTGGCTCGCGATGCTGGGCGCCGCGCTCGCGGCACTCTTCGTCTACACCATCGGGTCGCTCGGCCGTGGCGGCGCGAGCCCCCTGAAGCTCGCCCTCGCGGGTGCCGCGACCGCCGTCGCCTTCACCTCGCTCATCAGCGCGATCCTGCTCCCCCGGATCGACGTCATGAGCATCTTCAGGTTCTGGCAGATCGGCGGCGTGGGCGGCGCGACGACGCAGAACATCCTCCTCGTCCTCCCCTTCCTCGCCGTCGGCATGGTCATCTGCGTCGCCTCGGCGGCGGCGTTGAACGCCCTCGCCCTCGGCGACGACCTCGCGACCGGCCTCGGCCAGAAGGTCCGGACGGCGCGACTGCTGTCGGCCCTCGGCGCGGTGATCCTCTGCGGCGCGGCCACCGCGGTCGCCGGACCTATCGGCTTCGTCGGACTCATCGTGCCCCACGTCTGTCGCCTGCTCGTCGGCCCCGACCACCGCTGGCTGCTCCCCGTCTCGGCCCTCGTCGGCGCAGGTCTGCTCACCGTCGCCGACGTCGTCGGACGCGTCATCGCGCGGCCGCAGGAGGTCGAGGTCGGCGTCGTCACCGCCTTGATCGGTGCTCCGTTCTTCATCGCCATCGTCCGCCGACAGAAGATGCGTGCCCTGTGACCGCCCTCGCCCCCGCGCCGACCACCCTGGCCGCCGTCACGTCGGGGCGGGCACGTCGTGCGCGCCGCCGCATCCTCGTCACCGGCGGACTCCTCGTCGCCGTGCTGGCGACGTATCTCGTCTCGCTGATGGTCGGACAGACCTTCTACACGCCCGCCGAGGTGTGGGCGGTGATGACCGGACAGACGGTGCCGGGTGCGTCCTTCACGGTCGGCGAGCTGCGATTGCCGCGATCGACCGTCGCCCTGCTGACGGGACTGTGCTTCGGCATGGGCGGTGCGGTCTTCCAGACGCTGCTGCGCAACCCGCTGGCCAGCCCCGACATCATCGGGATCAACGCGGGCGCGAGCGCGGCGGCCGTCGTGGGCATCGTCTTCCTGTCGCTCTCGGGGACCGCCGTCTCGGTGCTCGCGACCGTCGCCGCGGTGGGCACGGCGCTGACCATCTACCTCCTCGCGTTCAAGGACGGCGGCGCCGGGGCGCGCTTCATCCTCATCGGCATCGGTGTCGCCGCGATCTTCAACAGCGTCGTCGCCTTCGTGCTCTCGCGCGCGGCCGAGTGGGATCTGCAGGCCGCGATGCGGTGGATCACCGGCAGCCTCAACAGCGCATCGTGGAACGAGGTCGTCCCGCTGGCAGGGGCGATGGTCGTCGTCGTCCCCGTCCTGCTGTGGCTCACCCGCGACCTCGAGCTCATGCGGCTGGGCGACGAGGCGGCGGCCGCCCTCGGCGTTCCCGTCGAGCGGCGGCGCATCCTCCTCATCGTCGCGGCGGTCGTGCTGCTCGCCTTCGCGACGGCGGCCGTCGGCCCCATCTCCTTCGTCGCCTTCCTGTCGGGCCCCATCGCCGCGCGGATGCTGGGCCCCGTCGGCTCCCCCGTCCTGGTCGCGGGCCTGTTCGGCTCCTTCCTGGTGCTGCTCGCCGACCTCACCGGGCAGTACCTGCTCGGGATGCGTCTGCCCGTGGGCGTCGTGACCGGTGTCCTCGGCGCGCCCTACCTGATCTTCCTTCTCATCCGCAGCAGCCGCTCGGGAGGCTCCCTATGACCGCGGAACGCACCCTCCACGCCTCCGGCCTGAAGCTGGCCTACGGCGACCGCCTCATCGTCGACGACCTCGACCTCGTCGTCCCGCCCGGACGGATCACGGCGATCGTCGGCGCCAACGCGTGCGGCAAGTCGACCCTGCTCAAGTCGATGGCGCGACTGCTGGCCCCCCGCGCGGGGCAGGTGCTGCTGGACGGCAAGGACATCCACAAGCTGCCGACGAAGCAGGTGGCGCGCGAACTCGGCCTCCTCCCCCAGTCCCCGATCGCCCCCGAGGGCATCGCCGTCTCGGACCTCGTCGGCCGCGGGCGCACGCCCCACCACGGTCCGCTCTCCCGCTGGAGCCGTGCCGACGACGAAGCCGTGGCCGCGGCCCTCGACGCCACCGACACCGCCGCGCTGGCGGATCGCCCCGTCGACGAGCTGTCCGGCGGCCAGCGCCAGCGGGTCTGGATCGCGATGGCCCTCGCACAGCAGACGGACGTCTTGCTCCTCGACGAGCCGACGACCTTCCTCGACGTCAGCCACCAGGTCGACGTCCTCGACCTCCTCACCGACCTCAACCGCCGTCGGGGGACGACCATCGTCATGGTCCTCCACGACCTGAACCTCGCGGCCCGTTACGCCGACCACCTCGTCGCGATGGCCGGCGGGCGCCTGTACGCCGCCGGAGACCCGGGCGAGATCCTGACCGCCGAGACCGTCAAGGACGTCTTCGGCATGGACAGCCGCGTCATCCCCGATCCGCTCACCGGCCGCCCGATGGTCCTCCCCATCGGCCGCCATCACGTCCCCGCCGGCGTCTGACCGCACGAAAGCCGAGACCCCCCATGTCCCTGAGCACGATGAACTTCTTCCGCGCCCCCGTCGCGGCGGTCACCGACCTCACACCCAGCTTCCGGCGGTTCACATTCCGCGACGAGGCGCTCGGCGCATACGGCGACCCCGGATTCGACCAGCGGGTCAAGATCATGTTCCCGACGCCGACCGCCTCGCTGGAGGCGATGCCGACGGATGCCGACTGGTACGACCGCTGGCGCGCCATGCCCGAGGAGACGCGTCCCGCCATGCGGACTTACACGACGCGTGCGGTGCGGAGCTCCGCCGGGGAGGTCGACATCGACATGGTCGCGCACGACGTGATGGGTCCGGCGTCCGCGTGGATCGCCGACGCCAAGGCGGGCGACGAGGTCCTGATCCTGGCCCCGACCACCGAGCACACCGGCGTCAGCTATGGCATCGACTTCGTGCCGCCGGCCCGGACCGACGCCATCCTGCTCGCCGGCGACGAGACGGCGGCCCCCGCGATCGCGCGGATCCTGGAGCAGCTCCCTGCGGACGCGCGCGGTGTCGTCGTCCTCGAGCTCCCGCACCCGAGCGACGTCGCCTACGTGCCCTCGCACCCGGGCTTCGAGCTGATCATCGAGGCGCGCGGCGGGGAGGACCGTCGCCACGAGCACCTGATCTCCGCGGTGGCCGATGTCGCCCGTCGCCTCGCCCCCGGCGGCATCGGGGCCGAGGTCGAGGAGATCGACGTCGACCACGACATCCTCTGGGAGGTCCCCCGCACGGCGAAGGGCGGCGCCGCGCTGAAGAGCGCCCCCCTCTACGCGTGGCTCGCGGGCGAGGCCTCCGCCATCAAGGCACTCCGTCGTCACCTCGTCAGCGAGGTCGGCGTCGACCGACGCGCGGTCGCCTTCATGGGCTACTGGCGTCTGGGCCGCTCGGAGAACTGACTCCGGCACGGGAAAGGGGCGGTGCGACGTGGTCGCACCGCCCCTCTCGCGGATTCGGTCAGATCGAGAAGCCGAGCGCGCGCATCATGTCGCGGCCGTCATCAGTGATCCGCTCGGGGCCCCACGGCGGCATCCACACCCAGTTGATCCGAAAGCGGTCGACGACGCCGTCCAGCGCCTGTCCGGTCTGCTCCTCGAGCACGTCCGTCAGCGGGCAGCCGGCGGAGGTCAGGGTCATATGGATGACGAGGGCGTCGTTCTCGTCATCCCACCCGAGGTCGTAGATGAGCCCCAGGTCGACGACGTTGACCCCGAGTTCGGGGTCCATGACGTCCTTGAGGGCCTCGGTGACCTCGTCGTACTTCTCGGGTGCGAGCGTCTCGGTCATGCGACGATCCTAGGCCTGCTCGCCCGCGACGGGGGCGAGGAAACGGTCGTACCCCTCTTCCTCGAGGCGCGCGGCGAGCTCGGGGCCGCCCTCTTCCGCCACGCGGCCGTTCACGAGCACGTGGACGAAGTCGGGCTGGATGTAGCGGAGGATGCGGGTGTAGTGCGTGATCAGGAGCACACCCATGTCGGTCTGCTCCTTGGCACGGTTCACACCCTCGGACACGATCTTCAGCGCGTCGACGTCGAGGCCCGAGTCGGTCTCGTCGAGCACGGCGAGCTTCGGCTTGAGGAGCTCGAGCTGGAGGATCTCGTGACGCTTCTTCTCACCGCCGGAAAACCCCTCGTTCACGTTGCGCGCGGCGAACTTCGGATCCATCCGCAGGTTCTGCATCGCCTGCTTGACGTCCTTGGTCCACGAACGGATCGACGGCGCCTCGCCGTCGACGGCCGTCTTCGCGGTGCGCAGGAAGTTGGTCACCGTCACGCCGGGGATCTCGACCGGGTACTGCATCGCGAGGAACAAGCCGGCGCGGGCGCGCTCGTCGACCGACATCGCGAGGACGTCCTCGCCGTCGAGCGTGATCGTGCCGCCGGTGACGGTGTACTTGGGGTGGCCCGCGATCGTGTAGGCGAGGGTCGACTTGCCGGAACCGTTGGGGCCCATGATGGCGTGGGTCTCGCCCGTGCGGACGGTGAGGGTCACGCCGTTCAGGATCGGGGTCTCGCCGGCTTCCGTCTCGACCGTCACGTGGAGGTCGCGGATCTCGAGGACAGACATGTCAGCTTCTTTCTTCAGTTCACGGCTTTGGTCACGGCGGGGTCGATGAGGATGTCGTCCCCGTCGATCGTGACCTCGTAGACGGGCACCGGCTCGTAAGCCGGCAGGTTCAGGGGGCGCCCGGTGCGCAGCGAGAACGCCGACCCGTGCGCCCAGCACTCGAGCGAGTCGCCTTCGACGAAACCGTCGGCCAGCGAGATGTCGCCGTGCGTGCAGGTGTCGCCGATGGCGTGCACCTCGCCCTGACCGTCCAGCACGACGGCGATAGCGACACCGTCGACCTCGACGCGCACGGCCGTGTCCTGCGTCAGGTCGCTCAGCTGCAGCACCTTCTGGGCGGTCATGCGTCGCTCCCGCCGGCCAGCTCCGCCTCGATCGCGGCGATGAACTCGTCCTCGAGCGAGGGGATGCCGATCTTCTGCACGATCTCGGCGAGGAAGCCGAGGACGACCAGGCGTCGGGCCTGCTCCTCGTCGATCCCGCGGGCCTGCAGGTAGAACAGCTGCTCGTCGTCGAAGCGTCCGGTCGCACTAGCGTGCCCGGCGCCGACGATGTCACCCGTCTCGATCTCGAGGTTCGGGATGGAGTCGGCGCGCGCACCGTCGGTGAGGACGAGGTTGCGGTTCGCCTCGTAGGAGTCGGTGCCCACGGCATCCGGTCCGATGAGGACGTCGCCGATCCAGACCGTGCGGGCCGACGCACCCTGCAGCGCACTCTTGTAGAGCACGTCGCCGTTGGTGTGGGCGCCCTTGTGGTGCAGGTAGACCTGGCTCTCGAGGTGCTGACCGGCGTCGGCGAAGGACAGCCCGTAGAGGCGTCCCTGCGCGCCGGCACCGGCGAGCTCGACCGACGGGTTGACGCGGACGAGACCGCCGCCGAGGCTCACGACGATGTGCGTGAGCGACGCGTCGCGGTCGACGCGGGCCTGGTGCGCCGCGAGGTGCACGGCGTCGTCGTCCCAGCGCTGCACCGAGACGACCGTCAGGGCCGCGCCGTCGCGCACGATGATCTCGACGTTCTGCGCCTGAGCCGCGGATCCCTCGTGCCGGAGCACGACCGTCCCGCGCGAGTTCGGCTGGGCCTCGATGACCACGTGCGCGTGCGCGACGCCACCGCGACCGGTGAGGGTCACGACGACAGGCTCGTCGAGCTCGGCGTTCGCAGGGATGCGGATGAGCGGGGCCTCCGGCTCCTGCGACCACGCGATCGCGCTCACCACGTCCTCGGGACGGAAGACCTCGCCGCGGGGCGCCTCGTCCTTCTGCAGACGACGGTGCTCCACCGCATCCGGACCGGACACCTCGACGCCGATCACGTCGTGCGGGGCTTCCTCGTCCGCCAGCAGCGGAGCGACGCGGTCGAGCGGCGTGTGCTTCCAGTTGACCTCGCGGCCGGTGGGCGTGCCGAAGTCCGCGGGGTCGAACGACCACGGCCGCTCCGACCGGGTCTGGACGGGGACGGTGGTCTCCGTCAACGTCGCCGCAGGGTCGATGTGGCCCTTCGCATCGGATGCGGGGGCCTGAGTCGCTGTCGTCATCAGCCGACGGATCCTTCCATGCCCATCTCGATGAGCTTGTTCAGCTCGAGGGCGTACTCCATGGGCAGTTCGCGGGCGATCGGCTCGATGAAGCCGCGCACGATCATCGCCATCGCCTCGTCCTCGGGCATGCCGCGGCTCATGAGGTAGAACAGCTGCTCCTCGCTGACCTTCGAGACGGTCGCCTCGTGGCCGAGCTGGACGTCGTCGACGCGGATGTCGATAGCCGGGTAGGTGTCGGACCGCGAGATCGTGTCGACTAGCAGCGCGTCGCAGCGGACGGTGTTGGCGGAGTGGTGCGCGTTCGCGTCCACCCGGACCTCGCCCCGGTAACCGGCACGACCGCCGCCGCGGGCGATCGACTTCGAGACGATCGAGGACTGCGTGTGCGGCGCCATGTGGATCATCTTCGCGCCGGCGTCTTGGTGCTGACCGGGACCGGCGAAGGCGACCGACAGCGTCTCGCCCTTGGCGTGCTCGCCCATCAGGTAGATCGACGGGTACTTCATCGTCACCTTCGAGCCGATGTTGCCGTCGACCCATTCCATGGTCGCGCCCTCATGGGCGACGGCGCGCTTGGTGACGAGGTTGTAGACGTTGTTCGACCAGTTCTGGATCGTCGTGTAGCGCACGCGGGCGTTCTTCTTCACGATGATCTCGACGACAGCCGAGTGCAGCGAGTCGCTCTTGTAGATCGGGGCGGTGCAGCCCTCGATGTAGTGGACGTAGCTGTCCTCGTCCGCGATGATCAGCGTCCGCTCGAACTGGCCCATGTTCTCGGTGTTGATCCGGAAGTAGGCCTGCAGCGGGATCTCGACGTGCACGCCCTTCGGGACGTAGACGAACGAGCCACCCGACCAGACGGCCGTGTTCAGCGCGGCGAACTTGTTGTCGCCGGCGGGGATGACGGTGCCGAAGTACTCCTCGAAGAACTCGGGGTGCTCGCGCAGCGCCGTGTCGGTGTCCATGAAGATGACGCCCTGCTGCTCCAGGTCCTCGCGGATCTGGTGGTAGACGACCTCGGACTCGTACTGCGCCGCGACACCGGCGACGAGGCGCTGGCGCTCCGCCTCGGGGATGCCGAGCTTCTCGTACGTGTTGCGGATCTCCTCGGGGAGGTCCTCCCACGTCTGCGCCTGCTTCTCGGTCGAGCGCACGAAGTACTTGATGTTGTCGAAGTCGATGCCGGACAGATCGGCACCCCACGTCGGCATGGGCTTGCGCCCGAACAGCTGATACCCCTTCAGACGGGTCTTCAGCATCCACTCCGGCTCGTTCTTCAGCGAGGAGATCCCGCGGACCACGTCCTCGTTGATACCCCGCTGGGCGACGGCACCGGCGGCATCGGCGTCGTGCCAGCCGAATTCGTACACCCCCAGCCCTTCGAGCTCGGGACGGTCGATGAGCACATCCGACATGACTTTCCTCCTCACGGGCGGCAACGGTGTCATCCGTTCCGGCATTCCCTCCCGCGAGAGGAGTGCACGAGGGGGATGCCGCTGCTGGCCGCTCTGATGACGCGAGACCGCGCCTAGAATCGTTGTGCGGGCTGCGATGGGGATCGCGCTCGCCGACAGCTTCATTCTACAGGCACGGCCATCCCCCGCGGCGTGCCGGCCCTCGCCCGGAGGCGACCCATGCTGATCACCGCGTCGACACCGACCGCCCCGCCGACGACCCGGGTCCCGCGCCTGCTGCGCGTCGTCGCGTGGCTGTCGTTCCTCGCCGAGACCCTCATCATCGGGACCGGCGGCGCCGTGCGTCTGACCGGTTCGGGTCTCGGCTGCCCGACCTGGCCGACCTGCACCGCGGACTCGCTCGTCGCGACCCCCGAGATGGGCATCCACGGCGTGATCGAGTTCGGCAACCGCACGCTGACGGGCCTCGTCGGCATCCTCGCCCTCGCCGTCGTCGTCCTCGTGTGGCGGATGCGTCGCACCCGCCGCGATCTCTTCGTCCTGGCGCTCATCGTGCTCGGCGGCGTCGTCGCCCAGGCGATCGTCGGCGGCATCACTGTCCTCACGGGCCTCAACCCGTTCATCGTGGGGTTCCACTACGTCGTGTCGCTCATCCTGGTCTGCGTCTGCGCGGCGTTCCTCGTCCGCCTCGACGAGCCCGGCGGCGCCCGCGTGCGCGTCGTCCCCGCCTGGTACGCGCGGCTGACGCACCTCACCACCGGCGTGCTGGCCCTGACCATCGCGTTCGGGGTGCTCACGACCGGAGCGGGTCCCCACTCCGGTGACGCCGCCGCCGGCCGCAACGGATTCAACGCCGAGATCCTCGAGCACGTGCACGCGTGGCCCGGGTACGCGCTGCTCGCGCTCACGGTGACCCTCGCCGTGGTGGCGTGGCGCCGGGGGCTCTCGACTCGGACGTGGGTGGGCGTCCTGCTGGCCGCCGAAGCCGTGCAGATCCTCGTCGGCCTCTACCAGGCGCGCAACGGCCTGCCCGAGCTCGCCGTCGGCGTGCACATGGTGCTCGCCGCCCTCACCGCCGCGGCGATGACCGTCGTCGTCCTGCGGCTGAAGGCGCCGGCGCACACCGAAACCTCATAGGCGGCGCATCGGTTCCGTCAGGGTGGGTCGGGAACAGTGGCCCGGGTCGCCCGAGAGCGGGCGACCTCGACCCGGAGGAGAATCGATGAACACCCGCCCCCGCCTGACCCGCAGCATCCCGTTCTGGCTGCTCGTGGCCGGCTCGCTCGCATCCGGAGCCGCCGGCGGCGTCGTCCTCATGGACAAGCTCGCGAAGATGGAGACGGCCCTGACCGCCGGCACCGCGACCGGAGTGGACGTCTACGTCGGCCAGATCTGGGCGGTCCTCGGCGCGATCCTCGTGGGCGTCGGCGCCATCGGCCTGCTGCTCGCCTTCACGCTGGGAGCACTCCGCGCCTTCGCCGTCGCGACGCGCGCACAGCGGGCCGCGGACGACGAGCCCGCGACGGCGCAGGATGCAGCAGCGACGGAGGACGCTCCGCCGTCCGCAGCAGCCCAGGACGCGTCCGACACGACGCCGCAGCCCGTGCTCGACGGCGCCGGACGCTGATCGCCTCGGTCGGCCCGCTGCGTCAGAAGGGCAGCAGCGGGTCGATCGCGATCGCGACGAACAGCAGGGTCAGGTACGTGATCGACGCGTGGAACACGCGCATCGGACGGACCTTCTCGGCGCGGACGGCGCGCGCGTACAGCACGTGGGACTCGTAGATGAACCAGCCGCCCAGCACGAGAGCCGAGGCGGTGTAGACGAGGCCCATCGGCGCGACGGGGATCAACAGGAGCGAACTCGCCACCGTCGCCCACGCGTAGAGGATGACCTGGAGTCCCACCTGCGTGCCGTTGCGCGTCGCGCCCAGCATCGGGACGTCCACCTCGGCGTAGTCGCCCTTGTACTTCATCGAGAGCGGCCAGTAGTGCGGCGGCGTCCAGAGGAACACCAGGAGGAAGAGGATGAACGGGGTCCACGTGAGCGACTCGGTGACGGCCGACCAGCCGATGATGACCGGGAAGCATCCGGCGATCCCGCCCCACACGATGTTCTGCTCGGTGCGACGCTTGAGCAGGATCGTGTAGATCACGACGTAGAAGAAGATCGCGCCGGCGCTGAGGGCCGCCGCGACCCAGTTCGTGAAGACCCAGAGCCAGACGGTCGAGACGACGGCGAGCGTCCACGAGAAGACAAGCGCGCCGCGCGGCGTGACCTCGCCCGTCACGAGCGGACGGTTCTCGGTCCGCTTCATGTGCGCGTCGATGTCGCGGTCCAGATACATGTTGAAGGATGCCGCCGACCCGGCACTCATGGCACCGCCGACGACGGTCGCCAGGATCAGCCAGAGATCGGGCAGTCCGTCCGCCGCGAGGAACATGACCGGGATGGTCGTGACCAGCAGCAGCTCCAGGACGCGCGGCTTCGTCAACTGGACGTACGCGCGGACGGTGCGGCCGAACGACTGTCGAGCGGGCGCGGATACGCGCGCGCCGGTGTCCGTGAGTGCCATCGCCCCTGCCGTGTAGATCGTCCGATCGAGTCTACGCCATCCCCCGGACGGGGTCCCTCCGCGCCCGCTCCCCGGCTTCGCTCACAGCGCACGTCACACAGCGTCGACCCGGCCTCGTCGAGGGGCTCGGATGGATATGCTGAAAATCCCGGCGTCAGGCGTCCCCTCCTTCTTCCTGAGAAGCGGACGCCCGCGCGGACTCACCGACGAAAGGCTTCCAGGTGTCAGAGCTGGTTTGGGACGAGATCGATCGGCGCGCGGTGGACACCGCGCGCGTGCTGGCGGCGGACGCCGTCGAGAAGGTCGGTAACGGCCACCCCGGAACGGCCATGAGCCTCGCCCCGGCCGCGTACCTGCTGTACCAGCGGGTGCTGCGCCACGACCCGACCGACACCCACTGGCTCGGCCGCGACCGCTTCATCCTCTCCGCGGGCCACTCCTCGCTGACGCAGTACGTCCAGCTGTACCTCGGCGGCTTCGGGCTCGAGCTCGACGACCTCAAGGCGCTGCGTACATGGGGCTCGCTGACCCCGGGACACCCCGAGTACGGACACACCAAGGGCGTCGAGATCACGACCGGCCCGCTGGGTCAGGGCCTGGCCTCGGCCGTCGGCTTCGCGTACGCCGCCCGCTACGAGCGCGGACTCTTCGACCCCGAGGCGGAGGCCGGCACGTCGCCCTTCGACCACCACGTGTTCGTCATCGCCGGCGACGGCGACCTGCAGGAGGGTGTGACGGCCGAGGCCGGTTCGCTCGCCGGTCACCAGCAGCTCGGCAACCTCATCGCGATCTACGACTCCAACCAGATCTCGATCGAGGACGACACGAACGTCGCCTTCACCGAAGACGTGCAGAAGCGCTACGAGGCGTACGGCTGGCAGGTCCAGACGGTCGACTGGAAGAAGACGGGTGAGTACGTCGAGGACGTCGCCGCCCTCTACGACGCGATCGAGGCGGCCAAGGCCGAGACGTCGAAGCCCTCGCTCATCATCCTCAAGACGATCATCGGATGGCCCGCCCCGGGCAAGCAGAACACCGGCAAGATCCACGGTTCCGCGCTCGGCGCGGACGAACTCGCCGCGACGAAGAAGGTGCTCGGCTTCGACCCCGAGGAGAGCTTCGCCGTCGCCGACGACGTGATCGCGCACACGCGCGCCCTCGCCGAGCGCGGTGCCGCCGACCGTGCCGCCTGGCAGGAGTCCTTCGACGCCTGGGCCACCGCGAACCCCGAGCGCAAGGCGCTGCTCGACCGCCTCGAAGCGGCCACGCTGCCCGAGGGCATCGAGGACGCGCTCCCCGTGTTCGAGCCCGGCAAGGACGTCTCCACGCGCGCCGCATCCGGACTCGTCATCAACGCCCTCGCTGCCGAGCTGCCCGAGCTGTGGGGCGGCTCCGCGGACCTCGCGGAGTCCAACCTCACGACGATCAAGGACGCCAAGAGCTTCATCCCGGCCGAGTGGTCGACGCACGAGTGGTCGGGCGACCCGTACGGGCGCGTGCTGCACTTCGGCATCCGCGAGCACGCCATGGGCGCCATCGTCAACGGCATCAAGCTGCACGGTCCGACCCGCCCCTTCGGCGGTACGTTCCTGATCTTCAGCGACTACATGCGTCCCGCCGTGCGCCTCGCCGCCCTCATGGACATCCCCTCGGTGTTCGTCTGGACCCACGACTCGGTCGCCCTCGGTGAGGACGGCCCGACGCACCAGCCGATCGAGCAGCTGGCGACCCTGCGGCTCATCCCGAACTTCACGGTCGTCCGTCCCGCCGACGCCAACGAGACCGCTGCGGCGTGGCTCGAGATCCTGCGCCGCCAGGGCGGTCCGACCGGCATCGCGCTGACGCGTCAGAACATCGCGGTCTTCCCACGCGGCGAGAACGGTTTCGCCACGACCGAGGGAGTCGCGAAGGGTGCGTACACCCTGCTCGAGGCGCCCGAGGGCGAGCCCGACGTGATCCTCATCGCGACCGGCTCCGAGGTCCAGCTGGCCGTCGCCGCCCGCGAGACGCTCGCCGCCGAAGGGATCGGCGCGCGCGTCGTGTCGGTTCCAAGCCTCGAGTGGTTCGCGGAGCAGGATGCCGCCTACCGCGAGTCCGTGCTCCCGCCATCCGTCAAGGCGCGTGTCTCGGTCGAGGCCGGCGCAACCGGCCTGTGGCGCGGCATCGTCGGCGACAGCGGACGCACCGTCGGCATCGACCACTTCGGCGCCTCCGCCGACTACAAGACCCTGTTCGAGAAGTTCGGCGTCACCGCCGATGCGGTCGTCGAAGCGGCCCGCGCAACCGTCAAGGAGAACGCATGAGCACCCCCACCGAGGACCTGTCCGGCGCCGGCGTCAGCATCTGGCTCGACGACCTGTCGCGATCGCGGATCGACACCGGCAACCTGGCGCAGCTGATCGAGACGCGTGACGTCGTCGGCGTCACCACCAACCCGTCGATCTTCCAGGCCGCCATCGGCAACACGGAGGACGACTCGTACGACGCGCCGCTCCAGGCCCTCGCGGCCCAGGGCGCCGACGTCGACACCGCGATCTTCGAGATCACGACCACCGACGTCCGCGACGCGGCGGACATCTTCCGTCCGGTCTTCGACCGCACGAACGGCGTCGACGGCCGGGTCTCGATCGAGGTCTCCCCCGACCTCGCTCACGACACCGGCGCGACGGTGGCGCAGGCGAAGGAACTGTGGGCGAAGGTCGACCGGCCGAACACGCTCATCAAGATCCCCGCGACGCTCGCCGGTCTCCCGGCGATCAGCGCCGTCCTGGCAGAGGGCATCTCGGTCAACGTCACTCTGATCTTCAGCCTCGAGCGGTACGCGGCGGTCATCGACGCCTACCTCGAGGGCGTGCGCCGGGCGAAGGAGAACGGGCACGACATCGCGACCATCCACTCCGTGGCGTCGTTCTTCGTCTCGCGCGTGGACACCGAGGTCGACAAGCGTCTCGAGGCCATCGGCACGGACGCGGCGGCATCCCTCAAGGGCAAGGCCGGGATCGCGAACGCCCGACTGGCCTACGAGCTCTTCGAGAAGCGGTTCGCCGAGCCGGCCGCCCTCGAGCTCATCGCGGCGGGCGCGAACGTCCAGCGCCCCCTGTGGGCGTCGACGGGCGTCAAGGATCCGGCGCTCCCCGACACCCTCTACGTCACCGAGCTCGTCGCTCCCGGCACCGTCAACACGATGCCCGAGAAGACGCTCGAGGCGACCTTCGACCACGGGAAGATCACCGGCGACACCGTGACCGGGTCGTACGAGGACGCCCACCGGGTCTTCGATCAGCTCGCCGAGGCGGGCATCGATCTGGTGGACGTCACCCAGGTCCTCGAGGACGAGGGTGTCGAGAAGTTCATCGTCTCGTGGCACGACCTGCAGGGCACGGTGCGCACGGCCCTCGACAGCGCACGCTGACCGATGGCTGCGGAGATCTCGCGGGGGAACAACCCCCTCCGCGATCCGGATGATCGGCGCCTCAACCGCATCGCGGGACCCAGCGCGCTCGTGATCTTCGGCGTGACGGGCGACCTGTCGCGCAAGAAGCTCATGCCCGCGGTGTACGACCTCGCGAACCGGGGCCTGCTTCCCCCGGGGTTCGCGCTGGTCGGTTTCGCCCGACGCGACTGGGAGGACCAGGACTTCGCGAAGGTCGTCTACGACGCGGTGCGGCAGCACGCGCGCACGCCCTTCCGCGAGGAGACGTGGAACCAGCTCCTGCAGGGCATCCGCTTCGTGCAGGGCGAGTTCGACGACGCGGCATCCTTCGCCCGGCTCCGCGAGACGGTGGAGCGTCTCGACGCCGAGCGCGGCACCATGGGAAACCACGCGTACTACCTCTCGATTCCGCCGAAGGACTTCCCGGTCGTCGCGCGACAGCTGCGCGACTCCGGCCTCGTCGACGAGACGGCGGACGGGGACACCTGGCGACGCGTCGTCATCGAGAAGCCGTTCGGCAGCGATCTGCAGACCGCCCGCGAGCTGAACGAAGCCCTCGAGGTCGCCTTCCCGGCCGACGCCATCTTCCGGATCGACCACTATCTCGGCAAGGAGACGGTCCAGAACATCCTGGCGCTGCGCTTCGCGAACGAGCTGTACGAGCCGCTCTGGAACGCGAACTACGTCGACCACGTGCAGATCACGATGGCCGAGGACATCGGCGTCGGCGGTCGCGCGGGGTACTACGACGGCATCGGCGCGGCGCGCGACGTCATCCAGAACCACCTCCTGCAGCTGCTCGCGCTGACCGCGATGGAGGAGCCCATCTCGCTCGACGCGGAGCACCTCCGCGCCGAGAAGGAGAAGGTCCTCGCCGCGGTCAAGCTCCCCGACGACCTGTCCACCGCCACCGCGCGCGGACAGTACGCGGGCGGCTGGCAGGGCGGCGAAGAGGTCACCGGCTTCCTCGACGAGGACGGTATGGACCCGCAGTCCCGGACCGAGACGTACGCCGCCATCAAGCTCGAGATCGCCACCCGACGCTGGAACGGTGTGCCGTTCTACCTGCGCACGGGCAAGCGCCTCGGCCGCCGGGTCACGGAGATCGCCGTGGTCTTCAAACACACGCCGCCGCTGCTGTTCCTGCGCTCGCAGGCGCTGCAGCTCGGGCAGAACGCCCTCGTCATCCGCATCCAGCCCGACGAGGGCGTGACCCTCCGCTTCGGGTCCAAGGTCCCGGGTGCGGGCAACGAGGTGCGCGACGTCACGATGGACTTCGGCTACGGCCACGCGTTCACCGAGTCGAGCCCCGAGGCCTACGAACGCCTCATCCTCGACGTCCTCCTGGGCGACCCGCCGCTGTTCCCCCGTCACGAGGAGGTCGAGCTGTCCTGGCGCATCCTCGACCCCGTCGAGCAGCACTGGGCAGAGCAGGACGAGCCGCTCGAGCAGTACTCCCCCGGATCCTGGGGTCCCCCGTCCGCCGATGAGCTCCTGGCCCGCGACGGCCGCGTCTGGAGGCGCCCATGATCGTCGACCTGCCCGACACCACGGTGTCCACGATCGCGAAGAAGCTCGTGAGCGTGCGCGAGGAGGGCGGCGCCGTCGCCCTCGGGCGCGTGCTGACCCTCGTCATCGTCTCCACGGGGGGCTTCGACGAGGAGGCCATCGACGCCGCGAACGCCGCCTCGCGCGAGCACCCGATGCGCGTCATCGTCCTGGTCGTCCAACCCGACGCCCCGACCGGGCTCGACGCGCAGATCCGCGTCGGCGGCGACGCCGGTGCCAGCGAGGTGGTCGTCCTCCGCGCCCGGGGTGCGGCGGCCGGCAACCAGGAGAGCCTCGTCAACGGCCTCCTGCTCCCCGACGCTCCCGTCGTCGCCTGGTGGCCCGACGACCCGCCCACCGACCCCGCGCACTCCGCGATCGGTCGCATGGCGCAGCGGCGGATCACGGATGCCTCGACGAAGCCGTTCGCCAAGGACCGGCTCGCGCAGCTCGGCTCCGTTTACGCGCCCGGTGACACGGATCTGGCGTGGACGAGGCTCACCCACTGGCGCGAGCAGCTCGCCGCCGTCCTCGACCAGCCGCCGTACGAGTCCGTCACGGCCGTGACGGTCGTCGGTGCGGGCAGCTCGCCCTCCACCGGGCTGCTGGCCGCGTGGCTGCGGATGAAGCTCGATGTGCCGGTCGAATGGCACTACACGGACGAGCACGAGTGGGCCCACGGCATCCGCTCTGTCACGCTCTCGCGGGACTCCGGTGACATCGTCCTCGAACGCTCGAGCGCCACGGACGCGACCCTCACTCAGCCCGGCCAGCCGACGCACGACATCGTGCTGCCGCGGCGATCCCTGCGCGAGTGCCTCGCGGAGGAACTGCGCCGTCTCGATCCCGACCTCTTGTATGGTCGAGTCATCACCGAAGGGTGGGAGCTCCTCGACCCTCCCACGAGGTAGGAGTCGCATGTCGGAGTTCCGCGCGGAGAAGCGTGTCGTCGTCCGTCCTGACGCGCAGACGTTGGCCCGAGGGGTCGCGAAGCGCTTCTTTCAGCGGGTCTCCGCACGCGCCGCCGAGGGAAAGACGACGCACATCCTGCTGACCGGGGGCACCGCCGGAACGGCCGTGCTGCACGCGGCGGGCGAGAGCGATCGCCGGCGGGAGGTGGACTGGTCGAAGGTCCACTTCTGGTGGGGGGACGAGCGTTTCATCCCGGCAGACGATCCGGAGCGGAACGAGACGGCGGCACGCGCCGCGTTCCTCGACCACATCGACGTCCCGGCGGCGAACATCCACCCCATCGCCGCCTCCGACGCCGGGCGCAGCCATGACGAAGCGGCCGCCGACTACGCGGCGGAGCTGGCCTCGTTCGCCGCCGAGGACCTGCCCTGGCCACGGTTCACCCTGGCGTTCCTGGGCGTCGGACCCGACGGGCACATCGCATCACTGTTCCCGGATCGCAGCGAGATCTCCGACACCGAACACGCCGTCCTCGCGGTGCGACACTCCCCCGTGCCGCCGTCCGAGCGGATCACCCTGACCCGTCCGGTGATCAACTCGTCCCGGCGCGTGTGGTTGGTCCTCCCCGGCACCGACAAAGCGTCCGCGCTGGGCTTGGCGCTCGCCGGCGCGAGCTACCACTCCGTCCCCGCCGCCGGGGCGAAGGGGCGCAAGCAGACGGTGTTCTTCGTCGACGAGGCCGCCGCGCAGGGCGTGCCCGAAGAACTGATCGACCCCGAGTTCTGAGCGAACCCGGGGTCGTATCGGTGTGAAAGGCAGCGATCAGTCCTGACCGCGGCGCTCCCGAAGCTGCTTGAGGGCGTCGTCCAGGATCGACTCCGCCTCCTCGTCCGTGCGACGCTCCTTCACGTACGCGAGGTGCGTCTTGTAGGGCTCGGTCTTGGCCAGCGCGGGCGGGTTCGCCTTGTCGCGACCGGCCGGAAGGCCCGAGTGCGGCGAGTCGATCGTCTCGGGGATCTCCTCCTCCGAGATGCCGGCCGCGAAGTAGCGCACCGTCTCGTTACCGAGTGCGTCCCAGTATGAGACGGCCACACGGTCGGCGTGGTGACCGTGGTCCTGCTCCCCCATCGGTCCGGCACCGACGCGGGTGCCCCGGATCGCGTTGCCCCCGGTCGCCATCAGATGCTCTGGAACTTCGTGATGAGGCCCAGCGCGACGATCGCGACGAACCAGACGAGTGCGAGCACGACCGTGAAGCGGTTGAGGTTGCGCTCGGCGAGGCCCGAGGACCCCATCGCCGAACTCATGCCGCCGCCGAACATGTCGGAGAGGCCGCCGCCGCGCCCCTTGTGCAGGAGGATCAGGAGAGTGAGCAGGAGGCTGGTGAGTCCCAGCAGCACCTGCAGCACAAGCTGGAGGATGTCCACAGTCGTTGAAAGCCTTTCGGGTCGCCGAGTCGCTCAGCGCTCGCACGAGTATACCGGCTGAGCGGTGCGACGCCGCGAGGCGCCGCACCGCTCAGGATCACACGCCGACGTGCTTCTGGTAGCGGATGATGGCGGCGAACTCGTCGGCGAGGAGGCTCGCTCCTCCGACGAGGGCGCCGTCGACATCGGGTTCACGCATGAAGCTCGCGATGTTGCCGGACTTCACCGATCCGCCGTAGAGGATGCGCGTGCGCTCGGCCGCGGCATCCCCGAGGCTCTCGGAGAGCACCGTACGCAGCGCGGCGCACACTTCCTGCGCCTGCTCGGGCGACGCGACCTGTCCGGTCCCGATCGCCCAGACCGGCTCGTAGGCGACCACGACGTCCGCGTCCGAGGGCACACCCTCGAGCGCGGCGCGGAGCTGAGCGACCGACACGGCGGTCGGGCCGGACTCCTCGCGCTGCTCGAGCGTCTCGCCCACGCAGATCACCGGCACGAGCCCGTGACGCAGCGCGGCCTGGACCTTCGCCGCGACGACCTCATCGGTCTCGCCGTGGTACTCGCGTCGCTCGGAGTGACCGATGATCACGTAGTCGACGTCGAGCTTCTTCAGGAACGCTCCGGAGACCTCACCCGTGTAGGCGCCCGAGTCCTTCGTCGACACGTCCTGCGCACCGAGGGCGAACGGGATCTTGTCGGCGTCGATGAGCGTCTGCACCGTGCGGATGTCGGTGAACGGCGGGAACACCGCGACCTCGACCGAGTCGGTCTCGTGCGCGGCATCCTTCAGCGTCCAGTGCAGCTTCTGGACGAACGCGACCGCCTGCAGGTGGTCGAGGTTCATCTTCCAGTTGCCGGCGATGAGGGGCTTGCGGGTCACGCTTCCCATCCGAGGATCTCCAATCCGGGCAGCTTCTTGCCCTCGAGGAATTCGAGGCTGGCCCCACCACCGGTGGAGATGTGGCCGAACTGGTCGTCGTCGAATCCGAGCTGACGGACGGCGGCCGCGGAGTCGCCGCCGCCGACGACCGACAGGCCGTCGACCTCGGTCAGCGCCTGGGCGACCGTCTTGGTCCCTTCGGCGAACGCCGCCATCTCGAACACGCCCATCGGGCCGTTCCAGAACACGGTCTTCGCGCCGCGGATCGCGTCGGCGAACAGCTCCGCCGTCTTCGGTCCGATGTCGAGGCCCATGCCGTCTGCACCGAAGGGGGTGTCCTCCAGCGCATCGGCAGATGCCACGACGTGATCGGCGTCGGCGGCGAAACCGGCGGCCATCACGGCGTCGACGGGGAGCACGAGCTCCACCCCGCGCTCGCGCGCCGTCTCCATGTATCCGCGGACCGTCTCGAGCTGATCGACCTCGAGGAGACTCTTGCCGACCTTGTGCCCCTGTGCCGCGAGGAAGGTGAACAGCATCCCGCCACCCACGAGGATCTTGTCTACGCGGGGCAGGAGGTGCTCGATCACGCCCAGCTTGTCGCTGACCTTCGAGCCGCCCAGGACGACCGCGTACGGACGCTCCGGACGCTCGGTCAGGCGGTCGAGGACGTCGACCTCCTTCTCGATGAGGAGGCCGGCAGCGGAGGGCAGCAGCTCGGCGAGGTCGTAGACCGACGCCTGCTTGCGGTGCACGACACCGAACCCGTCCGAGACGAGGGCGTCACCGAACGACGCGAGCTGCTCGGCGAACGCGCGACGGGTCGCGTCGTCCTTCGCGGTCTCCCCCGCGTTGAAGCGGAGGTTCTCGAGGACGGCGACCTGCCCGTCCTCGAGGCCCGCCACGGTGCCGCGAGCGGAGTCGCCGACCGTGTCGGTCGCGAAGGCGACGTCCGTGCCGAGGAGCTCCGACAGCCGCGTGGCGACGGGGGCGAGGCTGTACTTCGCCTCCGGGGCGCCGTCGGGCCGGCCGAGATGGGAGACCGCGATGACGCGAGCTCGCTGCTCGACCAGCGCCGACAGCGTCGGCAGAGCCGCACGCACGCGGCCATCGTCCGTGATGACGCCGTCCTTCAGGGGGACGTTGAAGTCGACACGGACGATGACGCGCTTGCCTGCGAGCGAACCCAGCGAATCGAGGGTGCGCAGAGCCATCGTCAGAGCTTGCTGGCGACGAGCTCGGTGAGGTCGACGAGGCGGTTCGAGTAGCCCCACTCGTTGTCGTACCAGGACGAGATCTTCACGAGGTTGCCCGACACGTTGGTCTGGCCGGCGTCGAAGACCGAGGAGTGCGGGTCGAGCTGGATGTCGCTCGAAACGATCGCGTCGGTGTTGTACTTCAGGTACCCGACGAGCTCGCCCTCGGCAGCGGCCTTCTCGAAGGCGGCGTTGATGACCTCGGCGGTCAGGCCCTCGGTCGGGGTGACGACCGTGAGGTCGACGATCGAGCCGGTGGGGACCGGAACGCGGTACGACGAGCCGCTCAGCTTGCCGTTGAGCTCGGGCAGCACGAGGCCGATGGCCTTGGCGGCGCCGGTGGCGGCGGGGACGATGTTGATCGCCGCAGCGCGCGCACGGTGCAGGTCGCCGTGGGGGCCGTCCTGCAGGTTCTGGTCGGCCGTGTAGGCGTGGGCCGTCATCATGAAGCCGCGCTCGATGCCGAAGTTGTCGTTGAAGACCTTGGCGATCGGGGCGAGGCAGTTCGTGGTGCAGGACGCGTTCGAGATGACGTGCATCGTCTCGGAGTCGTAGGTGCCGTCGTTGACACCCATGACGAAGGTGCCGTCGACGTCGGTGCCCGGTGCCGAGATGATGACCTTCTTCGCACCGCCGTCGATGTGCTTCTTGGCGTCCGCAGCCTTCGTGAAGCGGCCGGTCGACTCGATGACGATGTCGACGCCCAGCTCGCCCCAGGGGAGGTTGGCGGGGTCGCGCTCTTCGAAGACCTTGATGGTCTTGCCGTTGACCCTGATCGAGTCCTCGGTGTACGAGACCTCGGCGTCCAGGCGACCGCCGACGGAGTCGTACTTCAGGAGGTGAGCGAGGCTCTTGTTGTCGGTGAGGTCGTTCACCGCCACGATCTCCAGGTCAGCTCCCTGCGCGAGAGCCGCGCGGAGGAAGTTGCGTCCGATTCGGCCGAAGCCGTTGATGCCGATCTTGACAGACACGTTGTCTCCCGTTTTTCGTCGCGTACGCCCCGTGAACGGGGTCGACTCGCGATGTGCTGGAAAAGAGAGAGGATGCCGGGGCTTCGCCCCCGTTGCCGGGAGGAGCCCGGCATCCTCACCTGTGAACGACCCTACTACTAGAGCAGGCCCGCCGTCTTGTCACGGGCGGCGTCGAGACGCTGCGCGACGTTCTGCCAGTTGGCGATGTTCCAGGCCGCCTTGACGTAGTCGGCCTTGACGTTGAGGTAGTCGAGGTAGAAGGCGTGCTCCCACATGTCGAGCTGGAAGATCGGGATGGTCCCCTGCGCCGTGTTCGACTGCTGGTCGAACAGCTGCTGGATGATCAGCTGCTGGCCGATCGGGTCCCAGCTGAGGACGGCCCACCCGGAGCCCTGGATGCCGGTGGCAGCGGCCGTGAAGTGCGCCTGGAACTTGTCGAAGCCGCCGAAGAACTCGTCGATCGCCGCGCGCAGCTCGCCCTCGGGCTCGCCGCCGCCGCCCTGCGAGGGGGGGGCCAGGTTGGTCCAGAAGATGGAGTGGTTGACGTGTCCGCCGAGGTTGAACGCGAGGTCCTTTTCGAGCTTGTTGACGTTCGCGAGGTTGCCGGTTTCCCGCGCCTCCGCGAGCTGCTCGAGGGCGGTGTTCGCTCCGGTGACGTACGCCTGGTGGTGCTTCGAGTGGTGAAGCTCCATGATCTTGCCGCTGATGCTCGGCTCGAGCGCGGAGTAGTCGTACGGGAGCTCAGGCAGCGTGTACTTCGCCATGTCCTCTTCCTTCTGTCGGTGCCGCGCGCACGGCGCGGCCGGTCGGATTCATCCTATTGAGGGCCAACCCGCCGGACACCCGGTTGCTTCCCGTGAAGAGGGGATGTATCCCGTCAGTCCTCGAGACCGGCGGGGACGGCGGACTCGGTGTCGGGGATGCCGTCCTGCGCGGCCTTCTTGTCGGCCATCGCCAGGAGACGGCGGATGCGGCCCGCCACGGCATCCTTCGTCAGCGGCGGATCGGCGTGGTGGCCGAGCTCGTCGAGGCTCGCGTCGCGGTGCGCGAGGCGGAGGTCGCCGGCCTGCTTCAGGTGCGGCGGGACGGTGTCGCCGAGGATCTCGAGCGCACGCTCGACACGGGCACAGGCGGCGACCGCCGCCTGTGCGGAACGGCGCAGGTTGGCGTCGTCGAAGTTGACCAGTCGGTTCACGCCGGCGCGGACCTCACGGCGCTGCCGCATCTCCTCCCACGCGGCGGCGGTCTTCTGCGCACCCATCATGAGGAGGGTCGCGCGGATCGCCTCGCCGTCGCGGACGACGACGCGCGGCACGCCGCGGACCTCGCGCGCCTTGGCGGCGATCCCGAGACGGTGCGCCGCACCGACGAGCGCCATGGCCGCCTCGCCCGAAGGGCAGGCGACCTCGAGCGCCGCCGAACGGCCCGGATCGGACAGGGTGCCGGTCGCGAGGAAGGCGCCACGCCACACGGCCGCGAGGTCGGGGCGTGCGCCGGTGGTCAGCTTGTTCGGGAGTCCGCGGACCGGTCGCCGACGGTTGTCGAGCAGACCCGTCTGGCGGGCCAGGGTCTCGCCGCCCTCGATGACGCGCACCGCGACGAGGTTCGCCGTCCGTCCGCCGGAGGACTGCACG
Organism: Microbacterium sp. ARD31; assembly: GCF_031844425.1. Classification (NCBI taxonomy): domain Bacteria; kingdom Bacillati; phylum Actinomycetota; class Actinomycetes; order Micrococcales; family Microbacteriaceae; genus Microbacterium; species Microbacterium sp. ARD31. The sequence goes on along the minus strand of NZ_JAUZVE010000001.1, from coordinate 141,305 downwards.
TGCGCGAGTTCGGGCCGGACGCCGTAGATCTCGACGAGGTCGCGGGCCACACGTCGGGCCAGGATGTCGGTCTCGACCTCCGCCTCGACGGCCACTCGGCCGGCGATCGAATGGAGTCCGCCCGAGAAGCGCAGGATCGTGGTGAGTTCTGCGACGCGGGCCGTCGGCCGCGGATCACGCACCGAGGTGAGTTCCGTCTTCACGTCAGCAGTTAGCGGCACGGCGATCCTTCGGTGGGGGCGAGGGGGACAAAGGATCAGCTTACTCGCGCACCGGTCATTCGCGACCCAGGTCCCGGTGCGTGACCCGTACGGCCACGCCCGGTTCGGCGCCCAGACGCTCGGCGAGCTCGAACGACGTCACGACGGAGCGGTGCTTGCCCCCGGTGCATCCGATGGCGATCACGGAGTGACGTTTGTTCTCGCGCTGATACCCCTGGAGCACGGGGTGGAGGGCCGCCGCATACGCGTCGATGAACTCGCGTGCGCCCTCCTGACCGAGCACGAACTCGCGGACCGCCTCGTCCTCCCCCGTGAGGGCGCGCAGCGAGGGCTCCCAGTACGGGTTGGGGAGGAAGCGCATGTCCGCGACGAGGTCGACGTCCGGCGGCAACCCGTACTTGAAGCCGAAGCTCATGACGGTGACGGTGTGCCGTGCGTCGCCGTCCGCGCTGAACAGGTCGACGATGCGGTTCGCCAGCTGATGGATGTTGAGGGCGCTGGTGTCGACGATGACATCGGCGGCCTCACGGATGGCAGCGACGCGCTCGCGCTCACGGCGGATGCCGTCGAGGATCGTCCCCTCCCCCTGCAGCGGGTGGGGCCGACGGACGGCTTCGAACCGACGGACGAGCACCTCGTCGGAGGCGTCGAGGAACAGCACCCGCAACTGACGGCCGTCGCGGAGCGAATGGGTCACGGACGGCAGCTCGCCGAAGAGCTGGCGCCCGCGGACGTCGACCACCGCGGCGACACGCGGGAGCGCATCGGCTGCGAGTGCCGTGAGATCCAGCAGATGCGACAGCATCTGGGGCGGCAGGTTGTCGACGACGTACCAGTCGAGGTCCTCGAGGGCGTTCGCCGCGGTCGTGCGCCCGGCTCCGGACATGCCCGTGACGATCAGGACCTCGCCCGCCGTCTGGCCGTCCATCCGTACCCCGCCTTCCACGCGTGTCATCTCAGCCTAACCACCCGAGGGCACGGCATCCGACCCGGCCGCCAGATGCGCGTGGATCGTGGCCGCGAGCCGCGGGCCGATCCCGGGCAGCTCCTGGATCTCCTCGGGTGTCGCCTGCTTCAGGCGGCTCACCGATCCGAAGTGACGCAGGAGCGCCTTGATCCGCGTCGCGCCGAGACCGGGCACCTCCGCCAGCACCGTCGTGATGTCCCGGCCGCGCTTCTTGCGCTGGTGGGTGATCGCGAAGCGGTGCGCCTCGTCGCGGAGCCGCTGCAGCAGGTAGAGCGCCTCGGAGGAGCGCGGCAGGATCACCGGGAAGTCGTCGTCGGGCAGCCACACCTCCTCGAGACGCTTCGCGATCCCGCACAGGGCGATCTCCTCGTGGCCGGCGTCGCGCAGGGCACGCGCCGCGGCCTGCACCTGCGGCTGGCCGCCGTCGACGAGCAGCAGCTGAGGCCGATAGGCGAAGCGCGGGCGCTTGCGCGTGGCATCCACCTCACCGTCCGCCATCGGGTCGATCTTCTCCTGCTCGGCCTCGTCGCGGTCGATGTGCGCGAGCCGTCGGGTGAGCACCTGATACATCGAGTCGGTGTCGTCGGTGGTCTCGGCGACGGAGAACGACCGGTACTGGTCCTTGCGCGGCAGACCGTCCTCGAACACCACCATCGACGCGACGACCCCCGTGCCGCCGAGGTGCGAGATGTCGAAGCACTCGATGCGCAGCGGGGCCTCGGTCATCCCGAGCGCCTCCTGCAGGTCCGTCAGCGCCTTGGTGCGAGCCGTGTAGTCGCTCGTCCGCCGCGTCTTGTGCAGCATGAGCGCCTGCTGGGCGTTGAGCGTCGCCGTCCGCATGAGGTCGGCCTTCTGACCGCGCTGCGCGATCTGCACCGTCACCTTCTTGCCGCGCCGCGACTGCAGCCACTGCTCGAGCTCGGCCGAGTCGTCGGGAAGGGCCGGCACGAGGACCTGGCGCGGGATGTCCTCGGCAGAGGCGGCCCCGTAGGCGCGCTGCAGGATCTGATCCACGAGGTCGGGCCCGGAGATGTCGAGCTCCTTGTCGATCGTCGTCGCACGGACGCCGCGCACACGTCCGCCGCGGACGACGAAGTGCTGGACGGCCGCGGACAGCTCGTCCTCGGCCACGCCGAACAGGTCGGCGTCCGTGTCCTCGCTCAGCACGAGCGCGCTGCGGTTGAGGACAGCGTCGAGCGCCTGCAGCTTGTCGCGGTACGACGCCGCGGCCTCGTAGTCCATCGCGGCCGCCGCTTCGCGCATCCGCGCTTCGAGCCGCTTCGTGAACCGCTTATCGCTCCCGGACATGAACGAGACGAAGTCGTCGACGATGGCGCGGTGCTCCTCGATCGTGACCTTCATCGAGCAGGGACCGCCGCACCGGCCGATCTGCCCGGGGAAGCACGGCCGCCCCGAGGCCATCGCCTTCTTGTACGACGAGTCGCTGCAGGTGCGGATCGGGAACACCTTGATGAGCTGATCGATCGTGTCGTGGACCGCCCAGACCTTCGGGTACGGGCCGAAGTACTTGGCCCCGCGGATGCGGCGGTTGCGGGTCACGATGACCCGCGGCGCCTCGTCGGCGAGGGTCACCGCCATGTACGGATAGGACTTGTCGTCCTTGTACCGGACGTTGAACGGCGGCGAGTACTCCTGGATCCAGGTGTACTCGAGCTGGAGCGAGTCGATGTCGGTCTTCACGACGGTCCACTCGACCTTCGCGGCCGTCGTCACCATGCGCCGTGTGCGCTCGTGGAGCGTGTGGAGCGGCGCGAAGTAGTTGGACAACCGGGCGCGGAGGTTCTTGGCCTTGCCGACGTAGAGGATCCGACCGTCGGCATCCAGGAACCGGTAGACGCCGGGGTCGGTGGGGATCTCCCCCGGCTTCGGCTTGTACGGCAGAGCGGATGCCACGTCAGCCCGCCTTGCGCGCGGGAGCCACTTCCAGGATCTCGGCGAGGAACTGCCCGGTGTGGCTCTCGGGTACGGTCGCGACCTGCTCCGGGGTCCCCGTCGCCACGATCGTGCCGCCGCCCGAGCCCCCCTCGGGGCCGAGGTCGATGACCCAGTCGGCGGACTTGATCACGTCGAGGTTGTGCTCGATGACGAGCACCGAGTTGCCCTTGTCGACGAGGCTGTTCAGGACCTCGAGCAGGCGCTGCACGTCTTCGAAGTGCAGACCCGTCGTCGGCTCGTCGAGCACGTAGATGGTGCGCCCGTTGGAGCGACGCTGGAGTTCGGTGGCGAGCTTCACGCGCTGCGCCTCACCGCCGGAGAGCGTCGTGGCCGACTGCCCCAGCCGGACGTAGCCGAGCCCCACGTCGACGAGGGTCTTCAGGTACCGGTGGATCGCCTGGATCGGCTCGAAGAAGTCGGCTGCCTCCGAGATCGGCATGTCGAGGACCTCGGCGATGTTCTTGCCCTTGTAGTGCACCGCGAGGGTGTCGCGGTTGTAGCGCTGGCCGTGGCAGACCTCGCAGTCGACGTACACGTCGGGCAGGAAGTTCATCTCGATCTTGATCGTGCCGTCACCCGAGCATGCCTCGCACCGGCCGCCCTTGACGTTGAAGCTGAAGCGACCCGGCTGGTAGCCGCGCGCCTTCGCCTCGGTCGTCTCGGCGAACAGCGAGCGGATGCGGTCGAAGACCCCCGTGTAGGTGGCCGGGTTCGACCGGGGCGTGCGACCGATGGGGGCCTGATCGACGTGGACGACCTTGTCGAGGTGCTCGAGTCCGGTGACCCGGGTGTGCTTGCCGGCGACGCGACGCGCACCGTTGAGCTTGGTCGCGAGGACTTCGTAGAGGATGCCGTTCACGAGCGACGACTTACCGGAACCGCTCACGCCGGTGACGGCGGTGAGCACGCCGAGCGGGAAGTCGACGGTGACGTTCTGCAGGTTGTTCTCCCGCGCCCCGACGACGCGCAGCTGGCGCCCCCTGTCGATCTTCCGACGCTTCTTCGGCATCCGGATGGCGCGTCGTCCGCTCAGGTAGGCGCCGGTGATCGACTCCTGGTCCGTCAGGAGCTGCTCGACCGGTCCCGAGTGGACGACGTTGCCCCCCTCGACGCCCGCGCGCGGACCGATGTCGACGATCCAGTCGGCGGCGTGGATGGTCTCCTCGTCGTGCTCGACGACGACCAGCGTGTTGCCGAGGCTCTTCAGACGCACGAGGGTCTCGATGAGCCGGCGGTTGTCGCGCTGGTGGAGTCCGATGGAGGGCTCGTCGAGGACGTACAGCACGCCCGTGAGCCCCGAGCCGATCTGCGTCGCAAGACGGATGCGCTGCGCCTCGCCGCCCGAGAGCGAGCCCGCCGCACGGCTGAGGCTGAGGTAGTTGAGGCCGACCTGAATGAGGAAGTCGAGGCGGGCCCGGATCTCGCGCAGGACTGCGGCCGCGATGGTCGCCTCGCGGTCGGTCAGCGAGAGCTGCGCGAAGAACTGCTGCGCCTCGCCGAGGCTGAGCCGTGAGGCATCCGCGATCGAGTGCCCGTGGACGAGGACCGACAGCACCTCGGGCTTCAGGCGATCGCCGTTGCAGACGGGGCAGGGCACCTCGCGGAGGAACTCGGCCCAGCGCTGACGCTGCGTGTCGGTCTCGGCCTGCGTGAACTGACGCTCGATGTACGGGATGACGCCCTCGAAGCCCGACGCATACCGCATCTCGCGGCCGTAGCGGTTCTTCCACTTGACGGTGACCTTGTAGTTCTCGCCGCTCAGCACCGCGTCCTGCACGTCGGCCGGAAGGTCCTTCCAGGGCGTGTCGAGCGAGAACCCGAGGTCGTCCGCGAGTCCCACGAGCAGCCGCTCGTAGTACTGGAACAGTCCCTTGCCCTGCGTCGTCCAGGGGACGATGACACCTTCGGCGATGGAGAGCTCCTCGTCGCCCAGCAGCAGTTCGGTGTCGACCGACATGCGGGTACCCAGACCCGAGCAGGCCGGGCAGGCGCCGAACGGCGCGTTGAAGGAGAACGTCCGCGGCTCGATCTCGGTCAGGGTCAGCGCGTGCCCGTTGGGACAGGCCAGCTTCTCGCTGTAGCTCTGCCAGGCGTCGTCGCCCTCTTCGTCGACGAAGTTGACCTGCAGGATGCCGCCTGCGAGACCCAGGGCCGTCTCGACCGAGTCGGTGACGCGGCTCAGGATGTCGGGGCTCGCCACCAGACGGTCGACGACCACGGCGATGTCGTGCTTGTAGCTCTTCTTGAGGGTCGGCGCCTCGGCGAGCTGGACCGTCTCGCCGTCGACGATCGCGCGGGCGTAGCCCTTCGCCGACAGCTCCTTGAAGAGGTCGACGAACTCGCCCTTCTTCTGCGACACGACGGGGGCGACGATCTGGTACCGCGTGCGCTCGGGGAGCTCCATGAGCTGGTCGGCGATCTGCTGCACCGTCTGCCGCTGGATGCGCTCGCCGCACTCGGGGCAGTGCGGGATGCCGACGCGCGCCCACAGCAGACGCATGTAGTCGTTGATCTCGGTGATGGTGCCCACCGTCGAGCGCGGGTTGCGGTTCGTCGACTTCTGATCGATCGACACCGCAGGGCTGAGGCCCTCGATGAAGTCGACGTCGGGACGGTCGACCTGTCCGAGGAATTGGCGTGCGTAGGAGCTGAGCGACTCGATGTACCGGCGCTGACCCTCGGCGAAGATCGTGTCGAACGCGAGGCTCGACTTCCCCGACCCGGACAGGCCGGTGAACACGACGAGCGAGTCCCGCGGGATCTCGAGGTCGACGTTCTTCAGGTTGTGGACGCGCGCGCCGCGGACACTGAGTTTGGAGGCGTGGGGAACGGGGACGATGGGCACCGGTCAATCCTAGGTTGGGCCACCGACACGGGCTCCGTGCTTCGCTCCCGGCGATCAGTCCTCGGTGGTCGGCCTGCGTCCGGCGAAGGGTTGCAGACCGTCCCTCAACCGCTCGACGTCGGCGACGCCGAGTCCGACGCGCGACATGATCTGCCTCGGCACGTCCAGCGCCTGCTCGCGCAGGGCCGCTCCCTCGTCGGTCAACGCGATGTCGAGGATGCGTTCGTCCGCCGCGCGCCGGCGCCGGACGACGCGGCCCTGCGCCTCGAGACGCTTGATGGTCGGCGACAGGCTGGCGGGCTCGACCGCGAGGGCGGTCGCGAGCTCGGAGAGGGACTGCGGCGCCCGCTCCCACAGGGCGAGCATCACGAGGTACTGCGGGTGCGTCAGACCGAGGGGCTCGAGGACCGGCCGGTAGATCGAGACGACGTTCCGGGCGGCCGTCACGATCGCGAAGCACAACTGGCTCTCGAGCTTCAGCATGTCGTCTTCATCCATCGATCCTCCTCACCCTAATAGTTAGTACACTAATCATTATGGACGCAGAACGGGAGTCACGACCACCGCTCCGGGAACGGATCCGCGCGGCGGGCGGGTTCTACCGCTGGTGGAACAGCCGCCTCATCCGTTACGCGGGCCCAGCTTCGGTCGGTCCCTACGAGACCGAGCCCGAACCGGTCCGGACCGAGCGCGCGTGCCCCCTGTGCGGTCAGCCGATGTCGGCGCACACCTTCGACCGCTCGGGGGAACGCCCCCTCATGCACTGCCCCTGAGCACGCTCAGGCGTGCCCGGCACGTTCCATGGCGCGCAGCTCCTTCTTCAGGTCCTGCACCTCGTCGCGCAGGCGCCCCGCGAGCTCGAACTTGAGTTCGTCGGCAGCCGCCAGCATCTGCCGCGTGAGATCCTCGATCGTCGCCTCGAGCTGGTTCGCACCTTCGGCGGCGATGCCCTCGCGCCGCAGCTGCGGGGTCGGGCTCTTGCCCTTGCCGGACTTCGTCTTGCCCTTGCCGCGACCGTCCATCATGTCGCGCGTGTCGCTCGCCTCACGGGCGAGCGCATCGGTGATGTCCGCGATCTTCTTGCGCAGCGGCTGCGGATCGATGCCGTTCTCGAGGTTGTACGCGATCTGCTTCTCGCGTCGACGTTCGGTCTCCTCTATGGCGGCCGCCATAGAGTCCGTGATCTTGTCGGCGTACATGTGCACCTGGCCCGATACGTTGCGCGCCGCGCGACCGATCGTCTGGATGAGGGACGTCCCCGACCGCAGGAAGCCCTCTTTGTCGGCATCCAGGATCGCGACGAGCGACACCTCGGGCAGGTCGAGGCCCTCACGCAGTAGGTTGATGCCCACGAGGACGTCGTACACGCCCTGCCGCAGCTCGGTCAGCAGCTCGACGCGACGCAGCGTGTCGACGTCGGAGTGCAGGTAGCGCACGCGCACGCCGTGCTCACCGAGGAAGTCGGTCAACTCCTCCGCCATCTTCTTGGTCAACGTCGTGACGAGGACGCGCTCGTCACGCTCGACGCGCAGCCGGATCTCCTCCAGCAGATCGTCGATCTGACCCTTCGAGGGCTTCACGATGATCTCCGGGTCGATGAGACCCGTCGGACGGATGATCTGCTCGACGACGCCGTCGGCGATTCCCATCTCGTACCGCCCGGGGGTCGCCGACAGGTACACGGTCTGCCCGATCCGCTGCTTGAACTCATCGAAGCGCAACGGCCGGTTGTCCATCGCGCTCGGCAGCCGGAACCCGTGGTCGACGAGGGTGCGCTTGCGGGAGGCATCCCCCTCGTACATCGCACCGATCTGCGGGACCGTCACGTGGGACTCGTCGATGACGAGCAGGAAGTCGTCGGGGAAGAAGTCGAGGAGGGTGTGCGGCGCCTCGCCCGGCATCCGTCCGTCGAGGTGACGCGAGTAGTTCTCGATGCCGGAGCAGAAGCCGAGCTGCTGCAGCATCTCGAGATCGAACGTCGTGCGCATGCGCAGGCGCTGGGCTTCGAGCAGCTTGCCCTGCGACTCGAACTCCTTCAGCCGCTCCTCGAGCTCGTGCTCGATGGTGCCGATCGCGCGCTGGACGGTCTCGGTGCCCGCGACGTAGTGGGATGCCGGGAAGATCGGCACGCTCTCGAGCTTCTGCACCACATCGCCGGTGAGCGGATGCAGCATGTACAGCGCTTCGATCTCGTCGCCGAAGAGCTCGATGCGCACGGCGTACTCCTCGTACACCGGGATGATCTCGATCGTGTCGCCGCGGACGCGGAAGTTGCCGCGCGAGAAGTCGACGTCGTTGCGGTTGTACTGCATCGCGATGAACTTGCGGATGAGAGCGTCGCGGTCGTACCGCTCCCCCACCTGCAGGGCGACCATCGCGCGGAGGTACTCCTCGGGCGCGCCGAGGCCGTAGATGCACGACACCGTGGACACCACGACGACGTCGCGCCGACTCAGCAGCGAGTTGGTCGTCGAGTGGCGCAGCCGCTCCACCTCGGCGTTGATCGAGGAGTCCTTCTCGATGAAGGTGTCCGTCTGCGGGACGTACGCCTCAGGCTGGTAGTAGTCGTAATAGCTGACGAAGTACTCGACCGCGTTATTCGGCATGAGGTCGCGGAACTCGTTGGCGAGCTGCGCCGCGAGCGTCTTGTTGTGCGCGAGCACGAGCGTCGGACGCTGCACCTGCTCGATCAGCCAGGCCGTCGTCGCCGACTTGCCCGTACCCGTCGCGCCGAGCAGGACGACGTCGGTCTCACCCGCGTTGATGCGGGCGGCGAGGTCGGCGATCGCCTGCGGTTGGTCGCCGCTGGGCTGGTACTCGCTGACGACCTCGAAAGGGCGGACGGAGCGCGTGGTCTGCATGATTCCAGCGTAGGCGCGGCCTCCGACACCGGCTCCGGCGTTCGCCGTCGGCGTGGATGTCAGCCGGCGACGCGCTCCCAGAGGGCGTCGACCTGCGACAGCGTCTGCGCCATCGACCCCGACGTGTCGATGACGACGTCGGCGATCGCGAGGCGGCGCTCATCGTCGACCTGCGACGCGATGCGCGCGTCCGCATCGGCGGGGCTCATCCCCCGCAGGGAGACGAGCCGCTCCCGCCGCAGCTCGACGGGCGCGTAAGCCACCACGACGAGCTCCCAGGGGTCCTCCGCGCGCGCCTCGAGCAGCAGGGGGACGTCGTAGACGACGACCGCGCTCGGATCCGCGGCCTGCGCGGCCTCGAAGCGCGCCGCGGATTCGACCCGCACGGCGGGGTGGACGATCGCGTTGAGGCGGCGCACGGCATCCTCGTCACCGAAGACGCGTGAGGCGAGAAGCGGTCGGTCGAGCTCGCCGGTGCCCGTCAGGACGTCGTTGCCGAACGCCGCGGCGATCTCCGCGAGCACCGGCGACCCCGGCTGCTGCACCTCGCGGACGATCGCGTCCGCATCGACGATCACCGCCCCGTGCTCGGCGAGTCGACGCGCGATCGTGGACTTCCCCGACGCGATGCCGCCGGTCAATGCGATGAGTGTCACCCTCCGAGGATGCCACGGCGCCGTCACGCCCGAGCGGTGCCGCCGTCCTCGATCCCGCCGAAGAGAACGGATGCCTCGAGGCTGCGCGACGCGCGCTGCGCCGCGGCACGCGCGGCGTTCAGCAGGACCTCGGGGTCGTATCCGACCGTCTCCGTCAGCGCGACACCGACGCCGACGATCGGGAGCAGCCCCGTGGGATTGCCGGCGAGGTCGTCGATGCAGCCCCGGTAGATGGCCGCGGCCTGGCGACGCGCCTCGGCGGCCGTCCCGGAGACGACGCAGACCGACATCGTCGCGTCGCCGTCCTCCCCCACGAAGGCGGATGCCGGGGCGTGTCGACGCACGGACCGCCGCCATTGCGCCGCGAGCTCGTCCGTGGCATCCGTTCCGAAGGCCGCCGCCATCTCCTCCATCCCGTCGACCCCCACGACGACGACGCTCAGCAGATCCTGTCGCCAGCTCGCCCGCTCGGCGACGTCGCGGAGGGCGTCGCGGTAGGTTCCCGAGAGCATCACCCCGTCGGCGGCCACCCCGTTCTCGCTCAGCCACTCGAAGCGATGCGTCGCGCTCTTGGTCGATCGCAGGATCGACGTCACGACGACGGCGACCATTGTGAGCACGACGGTCGCGATGTTCGCGGACACCGATCCGAACCAGGTCGTGAAGAAGTCGCCCTCCGGTCCGTTCCACACGAAGGCGACGAGGCGTGCGGCGTAGTAGACCGCCGCCGCCAGGAGGACGATGGCGAACAGTCGCGCGTTGCCGACGCGCCCCATGGGTCGTCGCAGCGCCTCGATGCCTCCGACCGCGAAGAGGCCGACGATGGTGACCACCATGACCGTCCACCCGCCCCAGCTGCCGTTCACGGGGACCCGCACCACGGTCGCGACGAACGTCGCGACGGTCAGGACCGCCACGATGACGGCGGGCCGCGCGATGGGTCGATCGTTGAAGCGGCGGTTCCCCAGCCAGATGAAGGCCGGCGTGAGCGCGAACGAGGCGTTGCCGATCGCGATGGCCACGGCGCCGCCGATGCCGGACGCCCACGAGATGTAGGCGAACGTCGTGGCGGTGCCGCAGAGATAAGCGACGGCCCAGAGGCGCCCGGCGCCCGTGTCCCGGCGTCGCAGCGTCTCGACGACGAAGATCCCCGCGGCCGTCAGCGCGACGATCGCCGTCATGACGGTCACCGAGAAGAGATCGAGGGTCATCACTCGCCGTCCCCGGCCGCGGAGCGCAGCGCGCCGTCGCTCGCCGTCTCCGCCGTCGCGGGCAGGCGGACCATGAACGTCGTCCCGAGACCCGGGGTCGATGTCACCGTGATGTCGCCGCCGTGCGCGCGCACGATCTCGCGGCTGATGGCGAGACCGAGCCCGGTTCCCGGCACACCGCTCTCCGCCCGGAAGAACCGCTCGAAGACCCGCTCCTGGTCCTCGGCCGACAGCCCGATCCCGGTGTCGCGGACGAGGAACCAGGAGTGCCGGCCGTCGGTCGAGGAGCCCACCGTGATCGTGCCGCCGTCGCGGTTGAACTTGATCGCGTTGCTGAGCAGGTTGTCGGCGACCTGCCGGATGCGCGCCGCGTCGATGAACGCCGGGGTCGGCACGAGGTCGCTCGCGTCGATCCGGATCGCCCGGTCGCGGGCCACCGGTCCGAGATCGGATGCCGCCGCCCCCACGACGTCGGAGAGGTCGGTCTCCTGCGGCGACAGGGTGACCTCGACCGACATCCGCGACGCCGTCGAGGCGGCGAGGATCCCCGACACGATCCCGAGGAGGCGCTCGCTGTTGCGGTAGGCGACGTCGACCTGTCGGGCGATCTCCGGAGGCAGGTCGTCCTGGTCGAGGACGAGCTCGAGGTACCCGATGATCGAGGTCAGCGGCGTCCGCAGTTCGTGGGAGACCGACGCGACCAGACTGTCGCGCGCCTTGAGGGCGGTGCGCTCCTCGCTCACGTCGCGCGCAACGAGCACGATGCCGGCAGGGCGGCCGTCGGCATCCTTCATCCGCCGCGCGGTCAGGCTGATCGCGGCCCGTCGGGACTCGGAGACGGGGAACCAGACCACGAGGTCGCTGAACGTCTCGCCTCGGAGGATGCGGGCGAGCGGCCGCTCGTGCGGTGCGAGCGGGGTCTCGCCGTCCGCAGCGTAGATGGTCTGCGCGGCGTCGATGCGACCGAAACTCGGGATGCGCTGCTGGAACTTGCCGAGAGCGTCGTTGACGAACGTGATCTCGCCGTCGGTACCGATGCGGAGGACGCCGAAGTCGACGGTGTCCAGCACCTCGGTGAGCAGCTGCTCCTGCCTGCTGGCGTGGCGCAGCGCCGCCGCCAGACGGACGTTCTGCTTGTCGAGGAGGGCGCGTTGCGCCTGGAAACGGCGGGTGCCGTTGTAGGTGGAGACACCGATCGCGATGACCACAGCCGGGAGGACGATGATGCCCCAGGTGAACTCGAACGACGGCGCGAGGGCGAGCGCGATCCAGTAGGCGCTGATCGATCCGACGCAGCCCACGATCAGCCAGATCCGCCCGAGGCTCGACAGCCACATCGTGGGGAACGCCCACAGTAGAGCGATCCCCGGGACGTCGGAGATGCGCATCAGTCCGATCGCGACGATGTCCACCACGGGGACGATCGCGACCCACGACGGGTTTATGCGGGACCACGGCACCGCGAGGCTCGCGAGGGCAGCGACGAGGACGAGCACGACGCCGGCCGCGAACGAGGAGGCCTGCGCCAGCCACCCGCCGGGGAAACCCGACAGGAAGATGCCGGCGACGATCGCGGTGAGGAGGATCTGGTTGTTCGCGACGACGCGGTCGCGCAGCTCCGTCAGCGGCACGCGCGGGCGCGACGCCCGGTGGGGGCGTTCGCCCGGGGCGGGCGGAGGCGCGGGCGCGCGGTCGGCGGAAGCCGCGTCCTGATCCGCATGTGCCACAGGAGAACGTTACCGGCCCGGATGCCCCGGCGTCAGACGCCCGGAAACGGCCGAGGGGCCGGAGCACATGGCTCCGACCCCTCGGTCGTGGTGGTGTCGATCAGCGACCGGACAGCTTCTCGCGGAGAGCAGCCAGCGCCTCGTCGTCGGCGAGGGTGCCTGCACCGCTCGAGACCTCGGACGAGAAGGACGACGAACCCGAGTCGGCGGGAGCGGCGGCCTCGGCCTCGAGGGCCTTGGCGACGGCGGCCTTGTGAGCCTCCCAGCGACCCTGAGCAGCGGCGTACTCGGCCTCCCAGGCGAGGCGGGCCTCGTCGAAGCCTTCCTTCCACTGGTTGGTCTCGGGGTCGAAGCCCTCGGGGTACTTGTACTCGCCGTTCTCGTCGTACTCGGTGACCATGCCGTACAGGGCCGGGTCGAACTCGGTGCCGTTGGGGTCGACCGACTCGTTGGCCTGCTTCAGCGACAGCGAGATGCGGCGACGCTCGAGGTCGATGTCGATGATCTTGACGAAGACCTCCTCACCGACGGAGACGACCTGCTCGGCGAGCTCGACGTGCTTGCCCGACAGCTCGGAGATGTGCACGAGGCCCTCGATGCCGTCGGCGACGCGGACGAACGCACCGAACGGAACGAGCTTGGTGACCTTGCCCGGCGCGACCTGACCGATCGCGTGGGTGCGGGCGAAGACCTGCCACGGGTCCTCCTGCGTCGCCTTCAGCGACAGGGAGACGCGCTCGCGGTCGAGGTCGACCTCGAGGATCTCGACGGTGACCTCCTGGCCGACCTCGACGACCTCGGATGCGTGCTCGATGTGCTTCCACGAGAGCTCCGAGACGTGGACGAGACCGTCGACGCCACCGAGGTCGACGAACGCACCGAAGTTGACGATCGACGAGACGGTGCCCTTGCGGACCTGACCCTTGTGGAGGTTGTTGAGGAAGTTCGAACGCGACTCGGACTGCGTCTGCTCGAGCAGGGCGCGGCGCGAGAGGACGACGTTGTTGCGGTTCTTGTCGAGCTCGAGGATCTTGGCCTCGATCTCCTGGCCGAGGTACGGCGTCAGGTCGCGAACGCGACGCAGCTCGATGAGCGACGCCGGGAGGAAGCCGCGGAGGCCGATGTCGACGATGAGACCACCCTTGACGACCTCGATGACGGAGCCGGTGACGACACCGTCGTTCTCCTTGATCTTCTCGACGTCTCCCCAGGCACGCTCGTACTGCGCGCGCTTCTTGGAGAGGATCAGGCGGCCTTCCTTGTCCTCCTTCTGGAGGACGAGGGCCTCGACCTGGTCGCCGACGTTGACGACCTCGTTGGGGTCGACGTCGTGCTTGATCGAGAGCTCACGCGAGGGGATGACGCCCTCGGTCTTGTAGCCGACGTCGAGGAGGACCTCGTCGCGGTCGATCTTCACGACGGTGCCTTCGATGAGGTCTCCGTCGTTGAAGAACTTCAGGGTCTTCTCGACCGCGGCCAGGAAGTCCTCAGCAGATCCGATGTCGTTGATGGCGACCTGCTTGGTGGCCGGGGCGGTCGTTGCGTTAGTCATGTAGGGGGTTGTCCTTGGATGGTGTTGTGTTCGGGCCACGGAGCCAGTCCGCACGAGGACGTGCGGCAGCCGATCGCGGCAGGGTGGTTGGTTCGTGCGATGTCACGCGGGCGCGGCACAAGGGCCACGCGTGTGACACTCCAGGGTATCAGAGAGCGTCCGCGTAGTACCAGCGCCCCGCGCGCCGCACGAACCGGCTGTCCTCCTCGAGGACGCCCTGATCACCGGTGCCGCCGTCGGACCATCGCGCCCGGAAGCTCACCCGCCCTGATCGGCCGTCGGCGGCCGTCTCGGAACGCAGGACCTCCAGCCCGAGCCAGGTGGTCGCGGCATCCACCGACACCTCGTCCGGACGTGTCGCGGGGAACCAGGTGTCGGCCAGATGCCGGGCGTCTCCCAGGGCGAACGCGGTGTACCGCGACCGCATGAGGTCCTCGGGCGTCTCGGCGGGAACGCCGGCGAGGACGGGCCCGCAGCACGATCCGAACGCGCGTCGGCCGCAGGGGCAGAGCGAGTCCGGCGCGGGTCGACGCCCTCGATGAGCGGATGCCGCGGCTCCGAACGACATGATCCCCTCCCCACCCGGTGGATGACGCCAGCGAGCCTACGCGCTGTGGAGAACCGACCGGGTGAGCGCGCACGGTCACTACCGTGGTCGCATGACCGCTCGACGTTCTGCAGCGCTGCTCGCGGCGACCGCGCTCGCCGCCGCTCTCACCGCGTGCGCTCCGGCCTCCGCCCCGACGCCCTCCCCCACGCCGACCGGGTTCGCGTCGGAAGAAGAGGCGTTCGCCGCCGCCGAAGCGACCTACCGCGCGTACGTCGACGCCCTGAACCAGGTGGACCTCAGCGACCCCGCGACCTTCGAGCCGGTTTACGCGCTCCTGGAGGGTGAGGCAGCCGACGCGGCACGCAGGTCCTTTTCGCAGATGCACGCAGACGGTTGGCGGGTTGAGGGCGACAGCCGCCCGACCCTCGTGCAGACAGCGGAGTACGCCAACGAGCAAGTCTCGCTCGCGGTCTGTGTGGATGTGTCTGACGTTCGCGTTCTCGATGCAAACGGAGAATCTGTGGTCAACGACCGGCCAGAGGTTCAGAGCCTGACCGTCCTGGCTGACAGCGACCCAAGAAAGTCGACGAAAGCAGTCATCACTAAGTTCAGCGCCCGGTCGGACGGCCCAGCGTGCTAGCCGAGATAATGCACGCAACGGCGATCGCACTAACCTTCGCAAGCGCGGCCAGTGGCACCGACGCTTGCGCTGATGGCACGGCCTGGGTCTGCGACTCGACAAACAACGGCTCCTCCGTCACGATCCAAGCCACCCGCACGGAAACCACAACCCCCCGCGCCCCCTCGCGCAACACCAACAACAACGACGGCGGGGGCAGCGCCCCGATCCTCGCCCCGCCCCCGCCGCGCGACCCGAACGCGTACTACCCCGGCGGCCGCACACGCGATCAGTGGCTGGCGGACTGCGCCTTCGACCTCGCCTGCACCGCCCCGATCACGGCCCCCGGCGGTGCGCCGCTGCCCGGGGCCGAACAGGCCGATCAGGAGCCCGCCGACCCGGCGCCAGCCCCCGCCGCACCCGACCCGACGACCGCCACGATCGACGACGTGGCGCAGTTCGCGCCGGCACCCCCGCGGGTCGTCGGCGAGCCCCACGGGTTCGGGGTGGTCGGCATGCCCACGAACTTCGTCGTCGGCGCCACGGAGCACACGGTCGACGGTGAGATCTTCGACGTCCCCGTGACCGTCCGATTCACACCGGTGTCCTTCCTCTTCGACTACGGCGACGGCGCCACCCGCGAGACGACGACCCCCGGAACGTCCTGGCAGGACCTCGACGTCCCGCAGTTCTCCGCCACCGACACCAGCCACAGCTACGCCGAGCCCGGCGAGTACGAGGCCCGCGCGACGATCCGCTACGTCGCCGAAGCCGACGCCGGCGGAGGCTGGTTCGCCGTCCCCGGGATCCTCGAGACCGACACCCCCGCGACCGTCATCCGCGTCGTGGACGTCGACACGGCCCTCGTCGAGCAGACCTGCGACGAAGACCCCGGCGGTCCCGGCTGCTGAATGCGAGGATGAGCGCGTGACCGGACGCCTCATGCTGCTCGACTCCGCCAGCCTCTACTTCCGCGCCTTCTACGGCGTGCCCGACACGGTGAAGGCGCCCGATGGTCGCCCCGTCAACGCCGCGCGCGGATTCCTCGACATGATCGCCAAGCTCGTCATCACCTACGAGCCGACGCACCTCGTCGCCTGCTGGGACGACGACTGGCGTCCGCAGTGGCGTGTCGACCTGATCCCGTCGTACAAGGCTCACCGCGTCGCGCAGGAGGTGCAGTCCGCGCCGGACGTCGAGGAGGTCCCCGATCCCCTCGAGATCCAGGTGCCCGTGATCCGTGAGGCACTCGACACCCTCGGCATCCCGATCATCGGCGCACCCGAGCACGAGGCCGACGACGTCATCGGCACGCTCGCCTCGACCAGTGACATCCCCGTCGACGTCGTCACGGGCGACCGCGACCTCTTCCAACTCGTCGACGACGCCCGCGGCGTCCGTGTCGTCTACACCGGGCGCGGCATGAGCAAGCTCGAAGAACTGACGGATGCCGTCATCGTCAGCAAGTACGGCATCCTCCCGACGCAGTACGCGGACTTCGCCGCGATGCGCGGCGATGCGTCCGACGGCCTCCCCGGGGTCGCGGGTGTCGGCGAGAAGACGGCCGCGACGCTCCTCGCCGTCCACGGCGACCTCGCCCGCATCCGGCGGGCAGCCGAATCCAGCGAGGGGATGAGCGCCGGCGTGCGGAACAAGATCCTCGCCGCGGCCGACTACCTCGATGTCGCACCCCGCGTCGTCGAGGTCGTCCGCACCCTCGACCTCCCCGCGGTCGACACCCGGATCACGGCGCCCGACGAGGCGGCCGTCGCACAGCTCGCGGAAGCGTGGTCGCTCGGATCCTCCGCCACGCGCGCCGCAGCGGCGCTGTCCGCGCGGGCCTGACTCAGCGCGACGCCTTCCACTCCCGCAGCCGCGCCAGCGGCCACGTCGTGATGATGCGCTCCGGGGGCACACCGGCGCGTTCGGCGCGGACCGCGCCGTGATCGAGCAGCGACAGCTGACCGGGCGCGTGCGCATCCGAGTCGATCGAGAACAGGCATCCCACCTCGATCGCGAGAGCGAGCAGATCGTCCGGC
Source organism: Microbacterium sp. ARD31 (assembly GCF_031844425.1). NCBI lineage: Bacteria > Bacillati > Actinomycetota > Actinomycetes > Micrococcales > Microbacteriaceae > Microbacterium > Microbacterium sp. ARD31. The sequence goes on along the minus strand of NZ_JAUZVE010000001.1, from coordinate 124,101 downwards.
GGGTCCTCGCGCTCCGGCCGGGAGTTGATCTCCACGGCGGTGCCGTGCGCGGCGCAGGCCTCGAAGACCGCCCGCGCGTCGAACACGGACGGCGGACGCGTGCCGCGTGATCCCGAGACGAGCCGCCCCGTCACGTGACCCAGCACGTCGACACGCGGATCGGATGCCGCGGCCACCAGCCGCCGCGTCATAGGACCGCGCTCCATTCGCAGCGTCGAATGCGCCGACGCGACGACGACGTCGAGGGAACGGAGCAGCCCGTCCTCCTGGTCGAGCGAGCCGTCGTCGAGGATGTCGACCTCGATGCCGCTGAGGAGAGTGAAGTCGTCGTCGCAGAACCCCGGGATGAGCGCCAGTTGCTCGCGGAGCCGCTCCGCGGACAGGCCCCGCGCGACGCGCAGCCGCGGCGAGTGGTCTGTGAGCGCGAGGTACTCGTGACCGAGCGCCCTGGCCGCCTCCACCATGAGGTCGATCGACGTCAGCCCGTCCGACCATTCGGAGTGCGCGTGCAGGTCTCCGCGCAGCTGCGACCGCAGAGCGGATGCCTGTGGCGGCGCCACGCGCTCCCGGAGATCCGCCAGATACGTGGGGACGCGGCCCGAGACCGCCTCGCTGATCACGGCGAAGGTGGAGTCGCCGATGCCCTTCCGAGCACGGATCCCACGGAGGTCGGTCCGCTCGTCCGCGCTCAACTCCGCCAGGGTCTTCGCGGCGGCGCGGAACGCCTTCGACTTGTACCGCGAGGCGCGATCGCGCTCGAGGAGCTCCGCGATCTCCGTCAGCGCCTCGATCGGGTCCATGTCGGCCTCAGCGCCCGGATGCCGCGACCCACGCGTCGAGCTTGGCTGCGGCCGCACCTGAATCGACCGCCGCCGCCGCCTCGGCGTGGGCCTCGGCGAGGCGCTCCACGAAGGGCCGTTGGAGCTCACCCGCATCCCGGAACAGCCGGTACGAAACGATCCCGGCGGCGGCGTTGAGCAGCACGATGTCGCGCACCGGACCGGACTCGCCCTGCAGCACGCGACGGACCACCTCGGCGTTGTGCGGGGCATCGCCCCCGAGGAGGTCGGAGATCTCCGCCCGCGGGATCCCGAGGTCGCGGGGGTCGAGGTCGTGCTCGCGGACGTCGCCCCGGCTGATCTCCCACACCCGGCTGTGCCCGGTGGTGGTGAGTTCGTCCATGCCGTCGTCGCCGCGGAAGACGAGCGCCGTCGCACCGCGCGTCCGGAAGACGCCGGTGATGAGCGGCACGCGGTCCAGGTGCGCGACCCCCACCGCGTTGGCCTCGGCGCGCGCCGGGTTGCAGAGCGGTCCGAGGAAGTTGAAGACCGTCGGGATGCCGAGCTCGGCGCGCGTGGGACCGGCATGGCGGAACCCGGGGTGGAACGCGGACGCGAACGCGAACGTGATCCCCACCTCGTCGAGCACCGCGGCGACCCGTTCGGGCGAACTCGTCAAGTCGACGCCGAGGGCCGCCAGCACGTCGGACGATCCCGACTTCGAGCTCGCGGCGCGGTTGCCGTGCTTGACGACGGGGATGCCGGTGGCCGCCACGACCACCGATGCGGTCGTCGAGACGTTCACGGTCCCGTAACGATCGCCGCCCGTGCCGACGATGTCGAGCACCCCGGCCGGCACCGGGAGGGGAACGGCCGCTTCGAGGATGGCGTCGCGGAAGCCGACGACCTCGTCGACGGTCTCGCCCTTGGCGCGCAGCGCGACGAGGAACGCCGCGAGCTGCGACGGGGTCGCCGCACCCTGCATCACCTGGCGCATCGCCCAGGTCGACTCGGACACGCTGAGGTCCTGACCGGAGAGCACCGAGGTGAGGATTTCGGGCCAGGAGTACATGTCCGCCATGCCTCCCGATCCTACTCAGCACTCTGTCAGCCGACTCGCGGCCCGTGCATCACGCGATCCGATGCCGGAGAAAGGGACGAGTACCTTCAGGAATGCGAAACCCTCCCCCAACATCGGCCATAATGGGGAGCGTGACGACCACTCCCGCGAAATACAACCAGGCACTGCGTTCGGTGAAACGACCGGACCCGGTGGCCGTCGGCACGATCGTGTGGCTCGGCAGCGAGGTCATGTTCTTCGCCGGCCTCTTCGCCATCTACTTCACGATCCGCAACACCTCGCCGGAACTGTGGGCCGCGCGCACCGAGCTGCTGAACATCCCGTTCGCCGCGGTGAACACCCTCATCCTGGTGCTGTCGTCGTTCACGGCGCAGGCAGGTGTCTTCGCGGCCGAGCGCTTCCAGCCCTACCGTCGCGGATCCCTCTGGAACTTCCGCCAGTGGGGCATGGTCGAGTGGTTCTACCTGACCTTCATCATGGGTGCGGTCTTCGTGTCCGGTCAGGTGTGGGAGTACGCCACCCTGATCGCCGAGGGCATGCCCATCAGCGCCGACTCCTACGCGTCGGCCTTCTACCTGACGACCGGCTTCCACGCCCTGCACGTGACGGGTGGCCTCATCGCCTTCCTGCTCATCATCGGGCGCGCCTTCGCCGTCAAGAACTTCGGCCGCAAGGAGATGACCTCCGCGATCGTCGTGTCGTACTACTGGCACTTCGTCGACGTCGTGTGGATCATCCTCTTCGCCGTCATCTACTTCATCCGGTAACACAGAGCGGAGCTGAGTTCCTCAATGGCATCCAAGACCCCGCGTCGGCAGACGGGCCGTCGCAGCAAGTGGGCGGCCGCCGCTCTGATCGGCGTCGGCCTGCTGCTCACGGGTGGCATCTACGCCGGTGCGTCCGCCGCCATGGCGTCGACGACGTCGACCGAGACGTCCACGCTCACCGTCGAGGACGGCAAGAAGCTGTTCCAGGCGAACTGCGCGACCTGCCACGGCCTCAACCTCGAAGGCACGCCCGACGGCCCCTCGCTCTACGGCGTCGGGGAGCTGTCCGTCGAGTTCCAGGTCGCGACCGGCCGTATGCCCCTGCAGAACCAGGGTCCGCAGGCACCGCAGAAGTCGCCGCAGTTCACCGAGGACCAGATCAAGGCGATGGCCGCCTGGGTGCAGTCCGTCGCCCCCGGACCCACCTACCCCGACGAGCGCATCCTCGACGGCGAGGGCAACCTGACCGAGGGCGCCGAGCTCTTCCGCATCAACTGCGCGATGTGCCACAACGTCGCCGCCGCCGGTGGTGCTCTGACCGAGGGCAAGTACGCTCCCGCGCTCACCGAGACCAGCCCGCTGCACATCTACGCGGCGATGGTCACGGGCCCGCAGAACATGCCCGTCTTCAACGACATGACCATCACGCCCGACGAGAAGCGCGACATCATCTCGTCCCTGATGTACCTGCAGAAGAGCGAACCCGTCGGTGGGTTCACGCTCGGTTCGCTCGGACCGGTCTCCGAAGGCCTGTTCATCTGGATCTTCGGCATCGGCACGCTGATCGGCATCTCGGTGTGGATCACCGCGAAGTCCAACTGACCCACCACTGACGCACAGAATTTCACGGACGAGGAGCAGAATGTCACACGAGGAAGAGCCGCAGGCGCTCGAGAAGGCTCCTCAGCCTTCGTCGGGTCTCGTCGTCGCGGTCGCCGACCCCGTGCAGAACCCGGGTCTGCCGCCGCACCGCGAGCGGATGACCGATAAGGACCCGGCGGCGATGGCCCGCGCGGTCCGCACCGTCTACACGCTGTTCTACATCTCGCTCGCCGCCAGCCTCTGGGCGGTGGCCGCGTACATGCTGTTCCCGATCGAGAGCGGCGCCTTCGGCGACATCCGCGCGAACAACCTGTTCATCGGACTCGGGATCGGGTTCGCACTCCTCACCATCGGCATCGCTGCGATCCACTGGTCGAAGGCGATCATGCCCGACAAGGAGCACATCGAGCAGCGCCACCCGACCCGCGGCAAAGAGTCCACCCGCGAAGCGGCCGTCGACGTCTTCCGCGAGGCCAACGAGGAATCCGGCTTCGGCCGTCGCACCGCCATCCGCGGTGGTCTCATCGCCGCCCTGGTCGCCTCGATCGTCCCGGGTGTGACGCTGTTCCGCGGCCTCGCTCCCCACGCATCCGAGGAGCACCCGCTCGCCGGTGACCCCGTCGCGCTGCTGAAGCACACGATGTGGAAGGAGGGTGAGCGCCTGGCGCACGACCCGTCCGGCCTCCCCATCCGCGCCGCCGACGTCGCGCTCGGCTCCGCCGTGCACGTCATCCCGGAGTCCCTCAAGGACGTCGACCACCTGGATGGATACCTCGAGGAGAAGGCCAAGGCCATCGTCCTCCTCATGCGGCTGCTCCCCGAGCAGCTGCCCGCCGAGTACAACCGCCTCGACTGGTCCTACGACGGGATCGTGGCGTACTCGAAGGTCTGCACGCACGTCGGATGCCCCGTCGCGCTGTACGAGCAGCAGACCCACCATCTGCTCTGCCCCTGCCACCAGTCGCAGTTCGACGTGTCGCGCGGCGCCGAGGTCATCTTCGGACCCGCCGCCCGCCCGCTCCCCCAGCTGCCCATCACGGTCGACGCAGACGGATACCTCATCGCCAAGAGCGACTTCGAAGAGCCCGTCGGGCCGAGTTTCTGGGAGCGTCATTGAGCACCGTGACTGAATCCTCGTCCACCACAGCGGTGGCCAAGCCGGCGGAGAAGCCGCTCGGCGGCCGCTTCATCGGCGCCACGGCCAACTACCTCGACGAGCGAACGAGCATCTCCGGTCTCGTCAAGGAGATCGGGCGCAAGATCTTCCCCGACCACTGGTCGTTCATGCTCGGTGAGATCGCCCTCTGGAGCTTCGTCGTCGTCTTCCTGTCGGGCTCGTTCCTGACGTTCTTCTTCGAGGCGTCGATGGCGCCCACGCACTACAACGGCGCATACGTACCGCTGCGTGGCATCGAGATGTCGGCTGCCCTCGAGTCGACGCTGAACATTTCGTTCGACCTCCGTGGCGGTCTCCTCGTGCGGCAGCTCCACCACTGGGCGGCGCTGCTGTTCATCGCCGCGATCGGCGTGCACATGCTGCGCGTGTTCTTCACCGGCGCGTTCCGCAAGCCGCGTGAGCTCAACTGGGTGATCGGTTTCGTCCTGTTCATCCTCGCCATGGCACTCGGCTTCACCGGTTACTCGCTCCCCGACGACCTGCTCTCGGGCAACGGCCTCCGCATCATCGACGGCATGATCAAGGGTCTGCCGCTGATCGGCACCTGGACCTCGTATCTGCTCTTCGGCGGCGAGTTCCCGGGCATGGCGATCGTCGGTCGTCTGTACACGCTGCACATCCTGCTGCTGCCGCTGATCCTCATCGCGCTCATCGCCGCGCACCTCATGCTGATGATCATCAACAAGCACACGCAGTTCGCCGGCCCCGGCCGCACGAACGACAACGTCGTGGGCTACCCGATGGTCCCGATCTACATGTCGAAGATGGGCGGCTTCCTGTTCATCACGTTCGGTGTGCTCGTCCTCATCGCCTCGATGTTCACGATCAACCCGATCTGGAACTACGGCCCGTACGACCCGTCCCCCGTCTCGGCCGGCACCCAGCCCGACTGGTACATCGGCTTCGCGGACGGCGCGCTCCGTCTCGCGCCCTCGAACCTGGACCTCGTCCTGTTCGACCGCACCTTCTCGTTCGGCATCCTGCTGCCGGTCGCGGTGCTGGGCCTGTTCATCGTGCTCGTCGCGGTGTACCCCTTCATCGAGGCGTGGGTCACGGGCGACAAGCGCGAGCACCACATCGCGCAGCGTCCCCGCCACGCGCCGACCCGCACGGCCATCGGCGTCGCCGGCGTCATCTTCTACGCCGTTCTGTGGGCCGCCGCCTCCTCGGACATCATCGCCACGCACTTCTCGCTGACGATGGAGGGGGTCATCCACTCCCTCCAGGCGCTACTGTTCATCGGCCCGATCGTCGGCTACTTCGTGACGAAGCGGATCGCGATCGCGCTCCAGAAGAAGGACCGCGAGATCGCCCTGCACGGGTACGAGTCGGGTCGCATCGTCCGCCTTCCCGGCGGCGAGTACATCGAGGTCCACCAGCCCGTCGACGCGTACGAGCGCGTGAAGCTGATCGACTTCGAGGTGCACGAGCCCCTGGTCGTCCGTCCGAACGACAACGGCCGGATCCCGTGGCACCAGAACGTCCGCGCCTCGCTGTCGCGCTGGTTCTTCGAGGACCGTCTGTCGCCGGTCACGCAGACCGAGCTGGATGCCGCGATCGCCCACCAGCACCACGCACTCGAGCACATCGAGCACGAGGAGCAGGAGGAGATCCGCGGTGCCCACGAGCGCGCCGGTGTCCCCGACGCGCCGCTGCACCCGATCGACGACGGTCACAACCCGGAGACCGCGAACCGCCCGTCGAACATCATCGTGGTCGACGACGCTCCGCGGAAGAAGGACGACGGCGCGAAGAGCTGATCCTCTCTGGCAGGATTGCGGCGGGGTCTGACCGAAAGGTCAGGCCCCGCCGCTTCTCTGTTCCCGTAGCGTCGAGACATGACCACCTCCCCCGTCGACGCACTCACCTACTTCCGGACGAAGCTCCACCACGAAACGGACCCCAGCGACGTCTACGCGGCGCAGAAGGCCGGCGAGCACTTCGTCCTCGTCGATGTGCGCAACCAGGAGGCCTGGGACCAGGGACACGCACGAGGCGCGCTGCACATGCCCCACCGCGAGATCGCGGCCCGCGCGCCGCAAGAGATTCCCGCGGACACCCCCGTCGTCGTGTACTGCTGGAGTCCCGGCTGCAACGGCGGCGCCCGTGGCGCCGTGGAGTTCGCGCAGCTCGGCTACAGCGTCCGCGAGATGATCGGCGGCTACGAGTACTGGGCACGGGAAGGGATGCCGGTGGACGCCGCATCCGGCTCACTCCCCCGCATCTTCGATCCGCTCGTCATGCCGGTCCGATCCGACTCCTGAGCGCCCCTGTGGGAGCGTTCAGGCGCTCGCCAGACCGGCCTCGATGACCTCGGTCCACCGGGAAGCTGCCGCGCCAGCGATGACGGGGACGGCGGCGATGTCGGGCACGCCGTCGATCACGTCGCACACGACCGCGGTGACGTTGTCGCGTGAGGCCGCCTGCAGCGCGAGCTCGACGATCATCCGCGACGCCGCGACGGGATCGGCGACGCCACCCACGATCTCGGCGAGGGCATCCTCGGGGACGTAGTCGGTGACGCCGTCGCTGCAGAGGAACCAGCGGTCGCCGATGCGCACATCGCGCGTCTCGACCCGGATCACGTCCTCCTCGTTGCCGCCCAGCGAGGCCGTGATGATGTTGCGGCGCGGATGCGTCCAGGCATCCTCGGGACGGATGAGTCCGCGGTCGACCAACGCCTGCACGAAAGAGTCGTCACGCGTCTGCCGTGCCAGCTCACGGTCCCGCAGGAGATACGCGCGGGAGTCCCCCGTGTGGGCGACGACGAGTCCGCCGTCCCCCGTGAGCCAGACGCCGGTCAGTGTGCTCGCCATACCCGCGAGGGCGGCGTCGCGGCGGATGTGAGCACCGATGTCCCAGTTGGCGGCCTTGACCCGGCCGATGAGGTCTTCGGCGCTGGGAAGAGCGCCGCGCAGCGTGATCAGCTTGTGGATGATCGCGGCCGACGCGAGATCACCGGAGGGACCACCGCCGACGCCGTCCGCCACAGCTGCGGCAAACGGCGAGGCGAAAGCGGCGTCCTGGTTGACGTCCCGGTAGCCTCCGACGTCGGAGAAGACGCCCGCATGGATGCGCATGGAGACTCAGCGGGCGAAGTAGCCCCGGTAGTACTCGTAGACCCAGCCGACGATGGCGACGACGAAGATGGCGAAACCGATCGGGATCATGAACTCACCGACGGCGAGACCGATGAATGCCACGGCCGCCGAGCCGGCGAGCACGAGCGGCCACCACGACCACGGCGAGAACTCGCCCATCTCGGGGTCGCCGTCGTCGATGTCGGCCGTGAGGGAGTCCTCGGGGAGGACGCCGCCCTGGGCCTTCTCGACGCGGCTCGTGTAGAACGCGATCATCGCACCCATGGCCGTCACGAAGACGAGTGCCACGGACCCGACCCACTCGATCCGGTTGAAGACCGGCAGCTGCGGGTGGGCGATGATGTTCCACACCACGTAGACGACGGCGACGACGCCGAAGAACGCGGTCAGGATCCACCAGAGGTTGATGTTCGTCTTCACTTACTTGACCTCACCGTTCGTCAGATCGACCACCGGGGCGTCGGGCGCGTCCTTGGCAGGACCCACACCGACGGGGATGCCGGCTTCGGGGTGGTTCAGGTCGAATGCGGGCCGCTCGCTGCGGATGCGCGGGATCGACGTGAAGTTGTGGCGCGGCGGCGGGCAGCTGGTCGCCCATTCGAGCGAACCGCCGTAGCCCCACGGGTCGTTGACCGTGACGCGCGGCGCGGTGCGTGCCGTGATCCAGACGTTCAGGAGGAACGGCACCATCGAGGCGGCGAGGATCATGGAGCCGATCGTCGACACCTGGTTCTGCCAGGTCCAGCCGTCCTGCATGGCGTAGTCGGCGTAGCGTCGCGGCATGCCGTCCGCGCCCAGCCAGTGCTGGATGAGGAACGTCATGTGGAAGCCGATGAACAGCAGCCAGAAGTGCACGAGACCCAGACGCTCGTTCAGCATCTTGCCCGTCCATTTGGGCCACCAGAAGTAGAAGCCCGCGAACATCGCGAAGACGACGGTTCCGAAGACGACGTAGTGGAAGTGCGCCACGACGAAGTACGAGTCGGAGACGGCGAAGTCCAGCGGCGGCGAGGACAGGATGACGCCGGTCAGACCACCGAAGACGAACGAGACGAGGAAGCCCAGGGCGAACACCATCGGCGTTTCGAAGGTGATGGATCCACGCCACATCGTGCCGATCCAGTTGAAGATCTTCACACCCGTCGGGACCGCGATGAGCATCGTCATGAGCGCGAAGAACGGCAGCAGGACGGCACCCGTGACGTACATGTGGTGAGCCCAGACCGAGACCGACAGCGCGGCGATCGCGATCGTCGCGTAGACGAGCGTCTTGTAGCCGAAGATCGGCTTGCGACTGAAGACCGGGAAGATCTCCGACACGATGCCGAAGAACGGCAGCGCGATGATGTACACCTCGGGGTGCCCGAAGAACCAGAACAGGTGCTGCCAGAGGAGGACGCCACCGTTGGCCGGGTCGTAGATGTGGGCGCCGAGGATGCGGTCGGCCGCCGCAGCGAAGATCGCTGCCGCCAGAACCGGGAAGGCCATCAGGATCAGGATGCTGGTGACCAGCGTGTTCCAGCTGAAGATCGACATGCGCCACATCGTCATACCGGGCGCACGCATCGTCATGATCGTGGTGATGAAGTTGACACCACCGAGGATCGTGCCGAAACCGCTCATGCCGAGGCCCAGCATCCAGAGGTCACCACCGGCACCCGGGCTGAAGCTCTCGCTCGCCAGCGGCTGGTAGGCGAACCACCCGAACGCGGCGGCACCCTGCGGGGTGAGGAAGCCGGCGACGGCGATGGTCGACCCGAACGTGAAGAGCCAGAAGGCGAAGGCGTTCAGACGCGGGAACGCGACGTCGGGCGCTCCGATCTGCAGCGGCAGCAGCACGTTGGCGAAACCGGCGAACAGCGGCGTCGCGAACATGAGCAGCATGATCGTGCCGTGCATCGTGAACAGCTGGTTGTACTGCTCCTTCGTCGGCACCACCTGCATGCCCGGCTCGAAGAGCTCGGCGCGGATGATCAGCGCCATCACGCCGCCGAGCATGAAGAACAGGACCGACGCGATCAGGTACATGTACCCGATGGTCTTGTGGTCGGTGGAGGTGATCCACTTCACCACGATGTTGCCCTTGTGCTCGACGCGCGAGCGGCTCAGCAGCGCCGCCTGGCGAGGGGGAAGGGTCTGTGCCGGAGGCGTGATGGTGGCCATCAGTTGTTCTCTCCCTCGGCGGCAGGTGCGCCGGTGCCCGGTGCGTTCTGCTGACGGTCAAGGACGTCATCGATGTCGCCGGTCTGGCCCTTGGCCTCGAGCGACGCGATGTACGACTGGTATTCGGACTCGGAGACGACCTTCACGTTGAAGAGCATCATCGAGTGGTACTGGCCGCAGAGCTCGGCGCACTTGCCGACGTACTCGCCCTCCTTGGTGGGGACGAACGACCAGTAGTTGTCACGGCCCGGGATCATGTCCTTCTTGTAGAGGAAGTCCACGATCCAGAACGAGTGGATGACGTCGCGCGACTCGAGCTGCAGCGTCACCTTCTTGTCGACCGGCAGCACCAGCTCGGGGAGCTCGTTGGTGATGTTGCCCTGGGCGTCGGTCTGCGCCTGGACACCCATGGTCCAGACGGACTCTTCGGTGTCGTTGCAGTCGGAGCCGTTGTACTGGAAGTCCCAGGCCCATTGCTTGCCGATCGCGGTGATGCAGACATCGGGGGTCTCGTGCTGTTTCTCGATGATCGTCTGGTCGCGGGCGGTGAACGCGAAGAAGCCGAGCACCAGGATGACCGGCGCGATCGTGAAGAACATCTCGATCGGCATGTTGTAGCGCAGCTGCACCGGCAGCCCTGACTGGCCCTTGCGGCGCCGGTAGGCGATCGCGGCCCAGCCCATGAGGGCCCAGGTGATGACGCCGACGGCGAGGACGACGATCCACGACGTGGTCCAGAGGCCGGCGATCATCGACGTGCGGTTCGTCGCCTGGCCGCCCTCCTCATCGAAGCCGGGGAGGAAGCCGTTCGCTGTCGTGGGGCTGCAGCCCGCCAGCGCGACCGCGGAGGCGATCGTGAGCGGGAGAGCTACCCAACGGAGTCGGCGGTTGACGCGCACGGTGCACCTTTCGGGGACATGAAGGTCAGACTCATGCCAGTCTAGGGCAACCTCTTACAAAGTTCCGGCCATCCGCTCAGGATGCCGGGACCGATGGAGGCGACCCGGGATGGATCAGTGGAAGCTGTCGCCGCAGGCGCAGCTGCCGGCGGCGTTGGGGTTGTCGATCGTGAAGCCCTGCTCTGAGATCGTGTCCTTGAAATCGATCTTCGCGCCGTCGAGGTAGGGCACCGACATGTCGTCGACGATGACCTCGACGCCGTCGAAGTCGACCGTCTTGTCGCCGTCGAGATAGCGCTCGTCGAAGTACAGCTGATAGATCAGACCCGAGCAACCGCCCGGCTGGACGGCGACGCGGAGCCGGAGGTCGTCACGGTTCTCCTGCGACAGCAGGCTCTTCACCTTCTCGGCAGCGGCCTCGGTGAGGGCGACGCCGTGGGCGGGAACGGTCTCGGTGGACTGCGTGGCGATGTCGGTCATGACTCTCCCCATGGTCGGGCCGCCAGTGCTCTTGAGGAACGGGGGCGGCGTGTTCTCTCGATTCTACGTCCCGGTGCGCCTCTCGGCCCGGCGACGCGGGTGATCGTGCCGCCGTTCAGTCGGAGGCGTCGAGCGAGGCGAGCAGCAGCGCCTCGGTCACCAGGGCGTTGCGGAACGTCTCGACGTGCAGCGACTCGTTGGGGCTGTGGGCCCGGGCGTGCGGGTCCTCGACACCGGTCACGAGGATCTCGGCCCCCGGGAACTCCCGCACGAGGTCGGCGATGAAGGGGATCGACCCTCCCACGCCGATGTCGACCGGAGTGCGGCCGTACCCGCTCTCGAGGGCGGCGCGCGCCGCTTCGACGGCGGGGCCGGACGTGTCGACGAGGAACGGGTCGCCGAAATCGACGTCGCGGAAGGTCAGCCGCGCCCCGAACGGCGCATGGCTGCGGAGGTGCGCCTCGATCGCGGCGAACGCGTCGGCGGCGGCCTGCCCCGGGGCGACCCGGGTGCTGATCACGACCGAGACCTTCGGTGTCAGCGTGTTGGACGCGTTCCGGACGCTCGGGGCGTCGATGCCGGTGATCGTGATCGACGGCTTGTTCCAGATGCGGCTGAGGATCTCGTCGCGCCCGATCGGCGACACCCCCTCGGGAAGGCCCGCCTCGCTGCGGAGGGTCTCCTCCGAGTACGGCGGGGTGGCGGCAACCCGGGATTCCAGTCCGGCGACGGCGACGGCACCGTCCTCGTCCCAGAGGGTCGCGAGAAGGGTGACCGCCGCGAGCATCGCGTCAGGCACGGCGCCACCGAACATGCCCGAGTGGGAAGCGTGCTCGAGCGTCTCGATGTCGAGGGTGAAGCGGGCATTGCCGCGCAGCGACACCGTCAGGGCGGGCGTCTCGGAATCCCAGTTGCCGGAATCGGCGACGACGATCACGTCGGCGCGGAGCGCATCCGCGTTGTCGCTGAGGAACTGGGCGAAGGATGCCGACCCGGCCTCCTCCTCCCCCTCGAAGAAGAGGTTGACGCCGAGGTCGAAGTCCGTGCCCACGGCGTCGACGAGCGCGCGCAACGCCCCGATGTGGGCCATGATGCCGGCCTTGTCGTCGGCCGCGCCGCGACCGTAGATCCGGCCGTCGCGCAGAGTCGGCTCGAAGGGCGGCGACTCCCACAGGGACTCGTCCCCGACGGGCTGCACGTCGTGGTGGGCGTAGAGGAGGATCGTCGGGCGACCGTTGCGGGCGGGGCGCGTCGCCAGCACCGCCGGCATCCCCTCCTCCCCCGTCTCGGGGACGACGGCGGTCGCGATCTCGACGCGTTCGAAGATGCCGAGGCCCTCGACGAGCGTCTTCACGGCCTCGGCGCTGCGCTGCACCTCGGCCCGGTCGAACCCGGGGAACGCGATCGAGGGGATGCGGACGAGCGAGCCCAGGTCGGCGAGGGCGGCGGGCACCTGGGTAAGGGCCGCTTCGCGCACCGCAGCGGACCGGGTGGTGTCGGAAGTCATGCGGGTAATCTTATGTCGCACGCCTTTTTCGCCGATTCCGAGGAACCGCCCCGTGGCAAAGACACCGCCCCCCGCCGACACCGCCCCCGACGCCCCCACCGGCGCGGGGAAGAACCGCCCGACGCCCACGCGCGCCGAGCAGGAAGCGGCGCGCAAGCGGCCCCTCGTCGCGAACACGAAGGAGGCGCGCGCCCGCGCCAAGGCCGAGCTCGCCGCCCAGCGCGAAAAGGCCCGGATCGGCATGGCCAACGGCGACGAGCGTTACCTCACGCCCCGCGACCGCGGGCCGCAGCGGCGGTTCGCCCGCGACTACACGGATGCGGGCTGGCACTTCGGCGAGCTCGTCATGCCGCTGCTGGTGATCGTCATCCTCTTCGCCCTGGTCCCGAACACCGCCGTCGTCTTCTACGCCTACATCGGCCTCTGGGCCTACCTCCTCTTCGTCGTCGCCGACATGATCATGCTCTCGCGCAAGGTCAAGAAGCTCGCCGCCGCGAAGTGGGGCGACCGCCGCGAGAAGGGCCTCGGCTGGTACGCGGCGATGCGCTCGGTGCAGATGCGGTTCATGCGTCTGCCCAAGCCCCAGGTCAAGCGCGGCGAGTACCCGAGCTGAGTCCGAGATCCGCAACGGGCCCGCACCGATAGGTGCGGGCCCGTTCTCGTGCGGGGCGGATGCCGAAGCTCAGCGCACCAGGCCGCGGTTGATCTCGCGCGCCCAGAGGGGGCCGCGGTACACGAACGCGCTGTAGCCCTGCACCAGGTCGGCACCGGCCGCGAGCCGCTCGCGGACGTCGGCCGCCGTCTCCACTCCCCCGGCGGCGATGACGCAGAAGTCGGCGGGGACGGCGGCACGGACCCGGCGGAGCACCTCGAGCGAACGCTCGTGCAACGGCGCGCCGGAGAGCCCGCCGGCGCCCATGGCCTCGACACGTGCGGCATCCGTCGTGAGGCCCGTCCGGGCGATCGTCGTGTTGGTCGCGACGATGCCCGCCAGCCCCGTGTCGACGGCGAGGGCCGAGATGCCGTCGATCTCGTCGTCGGTGAGGTCGGGGGCGATCTTCACGAGGAGCGGGGTGCCGCCGGCGGCATCCTTCACCGCTGACAGCAGCGGACGGAGCGTCTCGACGGCCTGCAGGCCGCGGAGCCCGGGCGTGTTCGGGGACGACACGTTCACGACGAGGTAGTCGGCGACCGGGGCGACGAGGCGCGTGCTGGCGACGTAATCGGCCGTCGCGTCGGCGACGTCCACGACGCGCGACTTGCCGATGTTCGCGCCGAGCACCGGACGCTTCGTGCGACGGCGCATGCGCGCGAGGCGGCCCGCCACGACGGCCGCGCCCTCGTTGTTGAACCCCATGCGGTTGATCAGCGCACGATCGGCGGGCAGCCGGAACAGCCGCGGCTTCGGGTTGCCGTCCTGCGGGATCGCGGTGACCGTGCCCACCTCGATGTGGCCGAATCCCAGCGTGTGCAGGCCGAGCGCTCCGATGGCGTTCTTGTCGAAGCCGGCGGCGACGCCGAAGGGCGAGTCGAAGACGAGACCGAGGGCCTCGGTGCGCAGCTGCGGGGCCGGGCGGGTGAGGGCGCGGGCGATCCACGAGAACGGCGGCACCGCGGCGACACGGATGACGACCATCCCGAGGTGGTGGGCCGTCTCGGGGTCCAGGCGGCGGAGGACGAGGTCGAAGAGGAGTCGGTACATCGGCTCCCAGCCTAGGGCGAGGGGCGCACCCCCGTGATCAGGCCTCTTCGCGCTGGGCCCGCTGCGCGTGATCCGCCCGCAGCAGCGCGATCGCCTCGTCGAAGTCGTCGAGGGTCTCGAACGCCTGGTAGACGCTCGCGAAACGCAGGTAGGCGATCTCATCGAGCTCGCGCAGGGGCCCGAGGATCGCGAGTCCGATCTCGTTCGTGTCGATCTGCGAGACACCGGTCTGACGGACCGCCTCCTCGACGGCCTGCGCCAGCATCGCGAGATCCGCCTCGGTGACGGGACGGCCCTGACACGCCTTGCGGACGCCCGACATGACCTTCTCGCGACTGAACGACTCGATCACGCCGGACCGCTTGATGACGTTCAGGCTCGCCGTCTCGATCGTCGAGAACCGACCGCCGCACTCGGGGCACTGACGACGGCGACGGATGCTGAGCCCGTCGTCGCTCGTGCGGGAGTCGATGACACGGGAATCGGAGTGACGGCAGAACGGGCAGTGCATGGCGGCATCCAGCCTACGCGTCGAAGCGCGCCGTGACGGCTTCACCGTGCGCGGGCAGGACCTCGGCGTTCGCGAGCGTGACGATGTCGTCGTGGACCGCCTTCAGTGCGTCACGGTCGTACACGATCACCTGCTGCGGACGCAGGAAGGTGGATGCCGACAGTCCCGACGCATAGCGCGCCTGACCTCCCGTGGGCAGCACGTGATTGCTGCCGGCGAGGTAGTCGCCGAGGCTCACCGGGGTCCACGCGCCGACGAACACGGCACCGGCGTTGACGTACTCCTCAGGGCGCGGGTCGCGCAGGTGCAGCTCGAGGTGCTCGGGAGCGTAGGCGTTGCTGAACGCCGTCGCCGTGGCGATGTCGTCGACGAGCACGACGGCGGACTGCGGCCCCGACAACGCCTGCGCGACGCGGGCGGCGTGGTGCGTCGCGGCTGCGCGCTTCTCGACCTGGACCACGACCGCCTCCGCGAGCGCCGCGGAGTCGGTGACGAGGACGGCCGCCGCCTGCTCGTCGTGCTCGGCCTGGCTCACGAGGTCGGCGGCCACCAGCCGGGCGTCCGCTGACTCGTCCGCGACGATGAGGATCTCGGTCGCGCCGGCTTCGGAGTCCGTGCCGACCATGCCGGCCACGACGCGCTTCGCCAGCGCGACGAAGTTGTTGCCGGGGCCCGAGATGACGTCGACCGGGTCGAGACCGAGGGCCGGGACACCGTGGGCGTAGGCGCCGATCGCCCCCGCGCCGCCCATCGCGTACACCTCGGTGATGCCGAGGAGGCGAGCCGCGGCGAGGATGACGGGGTGGACCCGGCCGCCGTGGTCGCGCTGCGGCGGCGAGGCGAGGGCGACCTGTGCGACGCCGGCCACCTGCGCGGGGACGACGTTCATCACGACGCTCGACGGGTAGACCGCCTTGCCGCCGGGGACGTAGACACCGGCCCGCCGCACGGGTCGCCAGTGCTGCTCGACGCGGGCACCGGGACCGATGTCCGTCACGACGGATGCCGGGACCTGCGCGGCTGAGGCGCGCCGGACCCGGTCGATCGCGTTCTCGAGCGCCCGACGGATCGCCGGGTCGAGGGCGTCGAGCGCCTCCTCGAGGTGCGCGGCCGGGACGCGGACGTCGTGACCTTCCACGCCGTCGAAGCGGGCGGCCTGTTCGCGCAGCGACGCCTCCCCCCGCTCCGCGACGTCCGCGACGACGGCGGCCGCCGTCGCCAGCGCCTCGTCGCGGGCAGCGGTGGCCCGGGGGACGGCAGCGAGGAGGTCAGCCGGAGTGACGGCGCGACCCCGGAGGTCGATCGTGCGAAGCATCCCTCCAGGGTACCGGCGCGTCAGCCCCGGGTGACGCCCGAGACGTCGGTGAGGTAGCCGATCCGACCGTCCTCGTGGCGCACGACGAACGAGTCGCCGCGGTCCTCGATGACGAGGGCCCAGGCGGTCGGGCCGATGCGGAACAGGGGCGCGCCGTTCTCGTCGACGACGTCCCGTTCGACGGGTGCGAGCGCCCAGAACGCCTGCTGCGCCGAGGCCGGAGCCGGTGCCGGCTCGTCGTCGTCGATCGGGTCGCCGAGCGGTGCCGGATCGGGGTCGACGGACGGGGCCGCCATCGTGAAGCGGGCGTCCGAGATCGGACGGGCGACGACCGGGCGGGCACCGCGGGCGACGCGGTGCGAGACCGTCTCGCTGCGGTGCAGGAAGTCCTCGTGGAACGGCGGGATGAAGGGGGCGACGACCGTGAGGGCGACACCCGCGGCCATCAGGATCACCTCGACCCAGACGACCCAGCTGCTCAGCCAGACACCCGTCGCGGCGCCGCGGGCGATGTTGATCCAGAGCCAGCTGAGCCAGAGCACCGCCGAGACCGAGAAGGCGACGGAGGCGAACTGGTCGATACCCAGGGAACCGACCCGGCGGATGCCGGTGGGCGAGAAGCGACGCAGGACGATGAGGAACACCGCGGCCGTCGGCACGCCGATGGCGAGGATCCAGTCGATGCCCGAGCCCCAGACGTTCCCGCCGCCGAGGAGCTGCGTGTACGGGCCGTCGCTGTAGAGCGGGAAGAACGAGAAGAGGAAGGCGAGCACCCAGACGCCCAGCAGCGACACCTCGCGCAGCGAGAACGGGCCGATCCCGTACTGCGGCGGGACGTGGCCCGCCTCGGGAGCGTGGTCGACATCGGCAGGGGCGGCCTCGACGTGCGACGCAGGGGCCTCGGCGGCCGCCGGGGCGTCGTCCACGGGGGCGGATGCCTCGGCTGCCGGCGCGTCGGCTGCGGCCGGCGCGGAGGACGCCGCATCCGTCCCGAAATCGTACGCCTCGGTCTCACTGTCGACGCGGGACGCGTCGTACACCGCGGTCTCGGGCTCCCGGACGACGGTGATGTCGAGGTCCTCGACGGTGCCCCCCGTCTCGTCGGGCGTTTCGGGGGTCGGCTTCTGGTCGGTCACGATGCTCCTTCCGCACAGCGCCGGGGGGGGCGCCGCCTGCGATCCTACCCCGCGGGCTGTGGGCGACTCAGCCGAGACACTGGGGTCCCAGCAGACCCTTCAACTCGCCGTAGAGGTCGACCGTCACGCCCACCTGCGCGGGCACCTCGAAAACCTTCGCGACGCCGCCGCGGTGGAGCTTCAGGGTCACCTCGGTGCTGCCCGGATGCCGGTCGAGGACGGCGGCGAGCTGACCGATCGTCGTCTCGGTCGCCCGGTGCTCGGGGAGCAGGAGGACGAGCGGGCCGGCGGCATCCACCGATCCGAGGTCGGGGACGAACGCGGACTGCCCGTGGAGGTTGCGCCCGTCGTCGCGCTGCGAGACGCGTCCGCGCACGACGAGGATCGAGTCGGCCTGCAGCATCGACTGGAACTCGGTGTACGTCTTGCCCATGAACATGACGGTCACCTCGCCGTCGAAGTCCTCGACGGTGATCATGCCGTACGGATTGCCGCTCTGCTTCGCGACGCGGTGCTGCACGCTGGTGACCAGGCCCGCGATCGTGACGATGTCGCCGTCGGAGATGTCCTCGGAGACGAGCAGGTCGTGGATCGAGGTCGACGCGTGTTTGGCGAGCGGGATCTCGAGCCCGGCGAGCGGGTGGTCCGACACGTAGAGCCCGAGCATCTCGCGCTCGAAGGCGAGCTTGTCCTTCTTGGTCCACTCGGGACGCTCGGGGACGCGAGCGACCTGCTGCGGCTCGTCGTCGCCCCACAGGCTGTCGAAGTCGAAGCCGACCTCGCCGTTGGCCTCGCGCCGTTTGTCGAGCACGGCCTGCTCGGTGGCGTCCTCGTGGATCTCCATGAGCGCGCGCCGCGTCGACCCGAGCGAGTCGAACGCGCCGGCCTTGATGAGGGACTCCACCGTGCGCTTGTTGGCGACGTGGGCGGGGACCTTCGCCAGGAAGTCGTGGAAGCTCGTGTAGGGGCCGTCGGCCCGCGCCGCGACGATGCCGTCGACGACGTTGCTGCCGACGTTGCGGACGGCGCCCAGACCGAAACGTATGTCCTCACCGACGGCCGCGAAGTAGCGGATGGACTCCCCCACGTCGGGCGGGAGGACGCGGATTCCCATGCGGCGGCACTCGTTGAGGTACACCGCCATCTTGTCCTTCGAGTCGCCCACGCTCGTCAGGAGGGCGGCCATGTACTCGGCCGGATAGTGGGCCTTCAGGTACGCGGTCCAGTAGGAGACCAGGCCGTACGCCGCGGAGTGGGCTTTGTTGAAGGCGTAGTCGGAGAACGGCAGCAGGATGTCCCAGAGGGCCTTGATCGCTGCCTCGCCGAAGCCGCGTTCCTTCATGCCGCCCGAGAAGCCCTCGTACTGCTTGTCGAGCTCGGACTTCTTCTTCTTTCCCATCGCGCGGCGCAGGATGTCCGCCTGACCGAGCGAGAAGCCGGCCACCTTCTGCGCGATGGCCATGACCTGCTCCTGATAGATGATCAGGCCGTAGGTCGTGTCGAGGATCTCGCGCAGCGGCTCTTCGAGCTCGGGGTGGATGGGCGTGATCGGCTGCACGCCGTTCTTGCGGAGTGCGTAGTTGGTGTGCGAGTTCGCGCCCATCGGACCCGGTCGGTACAGCGCGATGACGGCCGAGATGTCCTCGAAGTTGTCGGGCTTCATGAGGCGCAGGAGCGAGCGCATCGGGCCGCCGTCGAGCTGGAAGACGCCGAGCGTGTCGCCGCG
Source organism: Microbacterium sp. ARD31 (assembly GCF_031844425.1). Taxonomy (NCBI): domain Bacteria; kingdom Bacillati; phylum Actinomycetota; class Actinomycetes; order Micrococcales; family Microbacteriaceae; genus Microbacterium; species Microbacterium sp. ARD31. The sequence continues at coordinate 104,935 of NZ_JAUZVE010000001.1, read as the reverse complement.
GCTGAGCAGGTCGTACGCGGCGCGGTCGTCGAGTTCGAGGTGCTCGAGGTCGAGTTCCTCGCCGCGGTTGCTGCGGATGTTGTCGAGGGCGTCCGAGATGATCGTGAGGTTGCGGAGCCCCAGGAAGTCCATCTTGATGAGCCCGAGGGTCTCGCACGACGGGTAGTCGAACTGCGTGACGATCTGGCCGTCCTGCTCGCGGCGCATGATCGGGATGATGTCGATCAGCGGTTCGCTCGACATGATGACACCGGCCGCGTGGACACCCCACTGCCGCTTCAGGCCCTCGAGGCCGATCGCGCGGTCGAAGACGGTCTTCGCCTCGGGATCGGTGTCGATGAGCGAGCGGAACTCGCTCGCCTCCTTGTACCGCGGATGCTTCGGGTCGAACATGCCGCCGAGCTCCATGTCCTTGCCCATGACGGGCGGCGGCATGGCCTTGGTGAGCCGCTCGCCCATGGAGAAGGGGAAGCCGAGGACACGACCGGCATCCTTCAGCGCCTGCTTCGACTTGATCGTGCCGTACGTGACGATCTGCGCGACGCGCTCGGAGCCGTACTTCTCGGTCACGTAGTCGATGACCTCGCCACGGCGACGGTCGTCGAAGTCGACGTCGAAGTCGGGCATCGAGACGCGGTCGGGGTTGAGGAACCGTTCGAAGATCAGACCGTGCTCGAGCGGGTCGAGGTCGGTGATGCGCATGGCGTACGCGACCATCGAACCGGCACCGGAACCGCGGCCGGGACCGACGCGGATGCCGTTGTCCTTGGCCCAGTTGATGAAGTCGGCGACGACGAGGAAGTACCCCGGGAAACCCATCTGGAGGATGATGCCGGTCTCGTACTCCGCCTGCTTGCGCACCCGGTCGGGGATGCCGTCGGGGTACCGGTAGTGGAGGCCGGCCTCGACCTCCTTGATCAGCCAGCTGTCCTCGGTCTCGCCCTCGGGCACCGGGAAGCGCGGCATGTAGTTGGCGGAGGTGTTGAACTCGACCTCGCAGCGCTCGGCGATGAGGAGCGTGTTGTCGCAGGCCTCGGGATGGTCGCGGAAGAGCTGACGCATCTCCTGGGCCGTCTTGATGTAGTACCCGTCGCCGTCGAACTTGAAACGGTTCGGGTCGTCGAGGGTCGAGCCGGACTGCACGCAGAGGAGGGCGGCGTGCGCGTCGGCCTCGTGCTGATGCGTGTAGTGCGAGTCGTTGGTCGCGACGAGCGGGATGCCGAGGTCCTTCGAGAGCCGGATGAGGTCGGTCATGACCCGACGCTCGATCGACAGCCCGTGGTCCATGATCTCGGCGAAGTAGTTCTCCTTGCCGAAGATGTCCTGGAACTCGGCGGCCGCGGCACGGGCCGCCTCGTACTGCCCGAGACGCAGGCGGGTCTGCACCTCGCCGGACGGGCAGCCGGTCGTGGCGATCAGTCCCTTGCCGTAGGTCTGCAGCAGCTCGCGGTCCATGCGCGGCTTGAAGTAGTAGCCCTCGATGCTCGAGAGCGAACTGAGCCGGAAGAGGTTGTGCATCCCCTCCGTGCTCTGGCTCCACATCGTCATGTGGGTGTAGGCACCGGAACCCGAGACGTCGTCGCTCTTCTGGTCGGGCGAGCCCCAGGCGACGCGGGACTTGTCGCTGCGGTGGGTGCCCGGGGTGACGTAGGCCTCGAGACCGATGATCGGCTTGACGCCGGCGGACTGTGCGGCACGGTAGAACTCGAAGGCCGCAAACGTGTTGCCGTGGTCGGTGACGGCGATCGCCGGCATCCCGTACTCGGCTGCCGCCTGCGTCATCGCGCCGATCTTCGCGGCCCCGTCGAGCATCGAGTATTCGCTGTGCACGTGCAGATGGACGAAGGAATCGGATGCCACGGATCGAGTCTACGTTCCGGGTCCGACACGGGACCTAGGCTGGTCGGCATGGCCACTCCCGAGTTCGTCCTCGCGCTCCGCGAGAAGATCGGCACCGCTCCCCTCCCCCTCGTCGGCGTCACCGCGATCGTCTTCCGTGACGAGAAGGTGCTCATCGGACGGCGAGCGGACAACGGCTCGTGGCAGCCCGTCTCGGGCATCGTCGACCCCGGCGAGGAGCCCGCCGACGCGGCCGTCCGCGAGTGTCGCGAGGAGGCGGGGATCGTCGTCCGAGCGACCCGCCTGGCCGCCGTGCAGCAGATCCCACGCATCGAGTACGCCAACGGCGACCAGGTCGACTACCTCGACCTCGTCTTCCGCTGCGACTGGGTCTCGGGCGAGCCGCATCCCGCCGACGGAGAACTCACCGACGTCGGGTGGTTCGGGCTCGGCGAGCTGGTCGACGTCGATCAGACCCACGTCCGGAAGATCGCGCTCGCGATCGCGGAGGACGACCCCGCGAGCTTCGCCGGCGGCCGCTGACCGTCAGCGCAGATCGAACAGGCTTCGGGTGCCGACCTAGGCCATCGTGAGGTCGACCTTCTCGCCCCTGTCGTCGACGGGGTACCCCCGATCGCCGGCGCACCCTGCGACCTCGCGAACTCCACCACGCCCGCCAGCAGGGCGTGGGAGATACCCTTCCCGCGACGCCCCGGGGCGGCCCCTCCGCCTCGAGGTCCCGCACCCGCGCGCCGCGTGCCGGACCGGAGAGCGGCCGATGCTCGGGACCCGGAAGCCGGTAGGTGAGGCACCAGCAGACGTTGGCGTCGGGACGCTTCGGTGCCACCATCTTCGCGACGTCGTCGAAGGAGGTGGCGGGGGGGACGTCGACGGTCACGACAGCGGGATGCCGCGAGCCGCCGACGTCCGCACCCCCTTCCGCCGAGTCGGCTCACCCGTGGTCGCGCAGCACCTCGAGAGCGTGGGCGAGGTCCGCCGGGTAGTCCGAGCGGAACGTCGACCAATCCCCCCTCGCGGGGTGGGCGAACGACAGTTCGTGGGCGTGGAGCCACTGCCGCGTCAGGCCCAGGCGCTGCGCGAGCGTCGGGTCGCCTCCGTAGAGGGGATCGCCGACGCACGGATGACGGTGGGCGGCCATGTGGACGCGGATCTGGTGCGTGCGCCCGGTCTCGAGGTGCACCTCGAGCAGCGAGGCACGGGGGAATGCCTCGAGCGTCTCGTAGTGCGTCACCGAGTCCTTGCCGTCGGGCGTGACCGCGAACTTCCACGAGTGGCTGGGGTGACGGCCGATGGGCGCGTCGATGGTCCCCACCAGCGGGTCGGGGTGGCCCTGCACGACCGTGTGGTAGATCTTGTCGACCTCGCGTTCCTTGAACGCCCGCTTCAACGCGGTGTAGGAGCGCTCGGTCTTCGCGACGACCATCAGGCCGCTCGTGCCCACGTCCAGGCGGTGCACGACGCCCTGACGCTCGGGTGCGCCGGAGGTCGCGATGCGGAACCCGGCGGCGGCGAGGGCGCCGACGACCGTCGGACCCTCCCATCCCAGCGAGGGGTGCGCGGCGACACCGGCGGGCTTGTCGACGACGACGATCTCGTCGTCGTCGTGGACGATGCCGAGGTCGGGTACCGCGATGGGGACGATCTCGGGACCCCGCTTGTCCTCCCAGTCGACCTGCAGCCAGCCCCCGGCGACGAGCTTGTCCGCTTTGCCGACGGTGCGCCCGTCGAGTTCGACTCCCCCACCCTCGGCGACCTCGGCAGCGAACGTGCGTGAGAAGCCGAGCAGCTTGGCCAGCGCGGCGTCGACCCGGGTGCCGTCGAGGCCGTCCGGGACGGGGAGGCTACGGCTGGGCATGGGGATCGGCGGATGCCGGCTGATCCTCGTCGTCCGCCGTCGCCGCGGCATCCTTCTCCCGCGACCCGTCGAAACGGACGCCGAGCAGGACCAGGATCGCGACGGCGAGCATCATCGTGACGATGAAGGAGTCGGCGACGTTGTAGATGGCCGACGGGAAGCCCAGCCAGAGCCACGGCGTGTGGATGAAGTCGACGACGTGTCCGACGAGGAACCCGGGTGCGCGGAACAGTCGGTCACCCAGGTTGCCGAGGATGCCGCCGAGCAGCAGCCCAAGGACGATGGCCCACGCCCGCGACCGCACGCGGGTCACGGCGAGGACGATGATCGTGACGGCCGCGGCGGCGAGCACGAGGGTGAAGACCCAGGTGACGCCCTCCCCGAGCGAGAAGGCCGCGCCGGGGTTGAAGGTCAGGTAGAGCTGGAGGAAGTCCCCAAGCACCGGGACGGCCTGCCGCTCGGGCAGGTTCTCGAGAGCGAGGAACTTCGTGAACTGATCAGCGGCCAGCACCAGCACCGCGAGGATCGCGATGGTGGTGCCGGCCGCTGCGGCGCGCAGTGTCGTCCGCGACGCGGACGTTCGGCTCGACAACGTGCGAGCGGTCAGGACGCGGGGATGGGCGTCGAGCCCGAGGTGCCGGCGACGTCGAGATCGCGCAGCTTCTCCTCGATGAAGCCGCGCAGCTGGACGCGGTAGTCGCGCTCGAACTGACGCAGCTCGCTGATGCGACCCTCGAGGGTGCCGCGCTCGCTCTCGAGGCGGGTGAGCTCGTCCTTGGCCTTGGTGCGGGCCTCGTTGAGGATGGCGTCGGCCTCGGCCTGCGCCTCGGAGATGAGCTTCTCCTTCTGCGCCTTGCCCTCGGCGACGTGCTCGTCGTGCAGGCGCTGCGCCAGCTCGATGATGCCGGCGGACGCGGCCGCAGGAGCGGTCGCTCCGGCTGCGGGGGTCTCGGCGACGGGCTCGGCCGGAGCCGGGGCCTCCCCGACGACCTCTTCCTCGGCGGCGGGGGCGGCGGCCTCCGGAGCGGGGGTCTCGCCGGACTCGTACGCGGCGAGCTTCGCCTTCAGCTCCTCGTTCTCGGCGATCGTCTTGCGCCACTCGACGACGATCTCGTCGAGGAAGTCATCGACCTCGTCCGGGTCGAAACCCTCCTTGAAACGAACATGCTGGAACTGCTTGGTGACGACGTCTTCGGGAGTCAAAGGCATGTGTCTTTCCTCTTTCGGGGCTCAGGAAGCGGGCCGGTCAAAGAAGACCCGCGAGGCGCGAGCCGTACCCCGACAGCATAGTCCGCGGCTGTCGTGGGTGCGACGACGACGACCTCACACGCGGCTCAGCACCTGCGTGACGGACAGGAGCACGAAGCAGCACAGCATCGTGATCGGGAAGGCGAGATCGAGCGCGATGGGACCGATGCGCAGCGGCGGGATGAAGCGGCGGAGGAACTTCAGCGGCGGGTCGGTCACGGTGAACACGACCTCGGCGAAGACGAGCCAGCCGCCGCGCGGACGCCACTCCCGGTTGAACATCGGGATGTACTCCAACACCAGACGTGCCAGGAGGAACAGCACGTAGATGAGCAGGAGCGCGTTGAGGATCCCGGCGATGAGGCCGATGGCCGACACGACGTCAGTGCGTGAAGGGGGCGGAGTCGGCGTCGCCCTGGGCGATCGCCCCCTCGCCGGATACCGCGACGTTCTCGGGCGAGAGCAGGAAGACCTTGCTCGTCACGCGCTCGATACGGCCGTACAGACCCAGCGAGAGTCCGCTCGCGAAGTCGATGAGGCGGCGGGCGTCCGCATCGCTCATCTGCGAGAGGTTGATGATGATGGGGATGCCGTCGCGGAAGTTCTCGGCGATCATCTGCGCGTCGCGGTACTGCTTCGGGTGCACCGTGACGATCTCGCTCACGGTGGCCGGTGCGGGCTGACGCACGACGGCCGGACGGTGGATGGGCGTCACCGGGGCGGTCTTGTTCTCGACCTGCTTCTCCCGGCTCTCGCGGCGGGGAGCCGGCTCCTCGTAGACCTCTTCCTCATCGGCGAGGCCCAGGTACACCATGGTCTTCTTGAGCGGGTTCGACATCGCATCCTCCGTATTGCTCGTCTGTGATGAGGCTAACCGTGCAGGGGCCTCGGGCCTGTGATTGCCGAACCGATGCGCAGGTGTGTCGCACCCGCGGCGATCGCCTCGGCGAAGTCGCCGGTCATTCCGGCGGAGATCCAGTCGGCATCCGGCACCACACGGCGCAGCCGTGCGGCATGATCCGCGAGCCGGGCGAAGGCCGCGGCGGGGTCCTCGTCGAGCGGGGCGACGGCCATCACGCCCCGCAACCGCAGCGAGGCGCAGGATGCGGCGACGTGCTCGGCGAGCTCCTCGACACCCGACGGCTGGACTCCCCCGCGACCGGGGTCGTCGGTGAGGTTGACCTGGATGAGGACGTCGAGCACGCTCTCGTCGCCTTCGGCGCGGGCGCCGTGGAGCGCGTCGGCGAGCCGCGCGCGGTCAAGGGAGTGCACCGCGTCGGCATCCCGACGCACCGCTTTCGCCTTGTTCGTCTGCGCCTGGCCGATGAAGTGCCAGCGCAGCGCCGGGCCGTCGTAGTCGGCGCGTTTGGCGCTGAGTTCCTGCTGCCGGTTCTCGCCGACGTCGGTGACGCCGAGGGCAGCGAGACCCTGCACGAGCTCGACGGGGTGGAACTTCGTGACGACGATCCGCGTGATCGTCGCGGGATCGCGGCCCGCCGACCGAGCGGCATCCGAGATGCGCGCGTCGATGTCGGCGAGCCGCGAACGAAGATCCACGACGGCGTTACTTCAGGAAGTCGGGGATGTCGAGGTCGTCATCGCCGAAGGCCGAGTCGTAGTCGCTCGACGACGACGCGGGCGCCGACACCGACACCGACTCGCGTCCGCTGTTCTCCGCCGCGGCGAGGTCGCGCGCGACCGTGTCGGCGGGCAGCGGCGGCAGCACGGGAGCGGATGCCGGGCGGCTGGCCGTGATCGGCTCGACCTTCACCTGGGGCTCGCCGCCGTCGAAGCCGGCCGCGATGACCGTGACCCGGACCTCGTCGCCCAGGGTGTCGTCGATGACGGTACCGAAGATGATGTTGGCCTCGGGGTGCGCGGCCTCCTTGACGAGCTGCGCGGCGTCGTTGATCTCGAAGATGCCGAGGTTCGAACCACCCTGGATCGACAGCAGCACGCCGTGCGCGCCCTCGATCGACGCCTCGAGCAGCGGCGACTCGACGGCCAGTTCGGCGGCCTTGATCGCACGGTCGGCGCCGCGGGCCGAGCCGATGCCCATGAGCGCGGAGCCCGCGCCCTGCATGACCGACTTGACGTCGGCGAAGTCGAGGTTGATGAGACCGGGCGTCGTGATGAGGTCGGTGATGCCCTGCACACCGGCGAGCAGCACCTGGTCGGCCGTGGCGAAGGCCTCGATCATCGAGATGCCGCGGTCGCTGATCTCGAGCAGGCGGTCGTTCGGCACCACGATGAGGGTGTCGACCTCTTCCTTGAGCTTCGAGACGCCCGCCTCGGCCTGCGTCTGGCGACGACGGCCCTCGAAGGAGAAGGGCTTGGTCACGACACCGATGGTGAGGGCGCCGATCGACTTCGCGATCCGCGCGACGACCGGGGCGCCACCGGTACCCGTACCGCCGCCCTCGCCGGCCGTGACGAAGACCATGTCGGCACCCGCGAGGGCCTCCTCGATCTCCTCGGCGTGGTCCTCGGCGGCACGACGGCCGACCTCGGGGTCGGCGCCCGCGCCGAGACCGCGCGTGAGCTCGCGGCCCACGTCGAGCTTGATGTCGGCGTCGCTCATCAGCAGCGCCTGGGCGTCCGTGTTGACGGCGATGAACTCGACGCCGCGAAGGCCGAGCTCGATCATGCGGTTGACGGCGTTGACACCGCCACCACCCACGCCAACGACCTTGATCACAGCAAGGTAGTTCTGGTTCTGGCTCACGCCGGCCTCCGTATCGTCCTGAACCTCGAGTGCAAACCTTCAACCTCAACCAGAGGTTTAAAGAATTGCCGAGTATGCAATTCCCGATTCCGAACGTAGGCGGCGCAGCGCCGCTCAGCCGCAGCGTCGTGGGCGTGTCGCGCGATCTGATTCCGCGTCAGCGGATGACGACCGCGTCCGGCGACGAGATGTCGTACTCGTCGACCTCGGACGGCGGCTTCGCGGTCATCGCGGCCTGCAGGACGCGAGCCTTCTCGACGGGGTCGGCGGAGCTCCCCCACACGACCTCCGCCCCCTCGATCGTAAGGGTGACATCGTCGGGTGTCGTCGCCGCCATCGCCGTCACCTGCGTGCGCAGGTCGGCCGGGAGCGAGCGGTAGACGGCCCCCACGGCGCGGAACGCGCGCGACCCGGCGCCGCCGGTCGCCTCGATCACCGGGTACCCCTCGGGCGCCTTTTCGCTGGTGGAGAGGACGACGCCGGCCGCATCGACGAGCGAGAATCCGCCGCGCGTCGACACCACCCCCACGGGGGTGCGTTCGATGATCTGGACGACGAGCTCCTGCGGCGGACGCGCTTCAATGGAGTAGCTCTCGACGAGCGGGAACCCGACCAGCGCGGCCTTGACGGCGCTGGAGTCGACAAGGGCGAGAGGGGTGCCCTTCTCCCCCGCGAGCGCCTGCTCGACGGCACCGCGGTCAAGCCGATCGGTGCCCAGGACGGTGATCTTCGAGACGGCGAACAACGGGCTGTAGGCGGTCGCCACGGCGCCGAGCCCGACGAGCACGACGGCGGCGAGCGACGCCAGCCACGCGTAGCGACGCCGCCGCTGACGGACGGTGAAGCGTCGGACCTCGCGGCGGAGGGCACGCCGGCGGGCGCGGGCCGCCGCCCAGACGTCGCGCAGACCGAGCGGGCGGTCGCCCTCGGCATCCGGAGTCCGTTCGCCGGGCTCCACGTCGTCGACCTCGACCACCGGCTGAGCGAACGGGACGAGGCGGCCCGGCCGCGAGGGCTCGATGACCTCGGTGACCTGCTCCGGCGCTGGTTCGGGATCGTGCACGGGCTGTTCCGCCCGAGGCCGCGGGACGGGCTCCGACTGCGGAGCCGCCGTCGGGGCGGATCGACGTGCCGGCGGCGTCGTCGGCAGGGGGGACGGCCGCCGCACGGTCAGTCCTGCCCGAGGGCGTCGAGGACCTGCGGGATGATGCGGTACACGTCACCGCAGCCGAGGGTGATGACGTAGTCGCCGGGACGGGCGATGGATGCCGTGTACTCGGCCGCCTGCTGCCAGTCCGCCACGAAGCGCACCCGGTCCTGATCGGCGAAGGCACCGCTGACGAGGGCGCCGGTCACCCCGGGGACGGGATCCTCGCGGGCGCCGTAGACGTCGAGGACGACCGCGTGGTCGGCGCGGGATTCGAGGACCTCCGCGAACTCGCGGTACATGGCCTGCGTGCGGGAGTAGGTGTGGGGCTGGTGGACGGCGATGATGCGTCCCTCCCCGACGACGGTGCGCGCCGCGCCGAGGGCGGCGTCGACCTCGGTCGGGTGGTGCGCGTAGTCGTCGTAGACCGACACGCCCGCGCGGACGCCGTGCAGCTCGAACCGGCGGATGGTGCCGCCGAACTGCTCGACCGCGCGCAGCGCCGGCTCGAGCTCGTATCCGAGGGTGAGGAGGACGGCGACCGCGCCGGCCGCGTTGACCGCGTTGTGCGCCCCGGGGACGCTCAGGGCGCCCGACGCCGAGCGTCCGTCGTGGTGGAGGGTGAAGGAGACCGGGCCCTCGGTGACGATGTCGCTCACGCGGACGTCCGCCTCGGCGGCCGTGCCGAAGGTGACCACGGTGCGGTGCGACAGCGACGCGGCGACCTCGCGGGCGCCGGGGTCGTCGGAGGAGATGACGACGGCCTGGGATGCGGCATCCGCGAATCGGACGAAACCCTCGTAGAAGGCCTCGCGCGACCCCCAGTGGTCGAGGTGGTCGGGGTCGACGTTCGTGATGAGGGCGACCGCGGTGTCGTACAGCAGGAACGAGCCGTCGGACTCGTCGGCCTCGATGACGAACAGGTCGTCGGAGCCGGTGCCGCTCGAGACGCCGAGGGAGGCGATGACGCCGCCGTTGACGAACGTCGGGTCGGCGCCGATCGCGCGCAGGCCCGTGACGATCATTCCGGTCGAGGTGGTCTTGCCGTGCGCGCCGGCGACGCTCACCAGGCGGCGACCGCCGACCAGCCAGTGCAGCGCCTGCGAGCGGTGCAGCACGGGCACGCCCCGCTCCTTCGCACGCAGGTACTCCGGGTTCTCGGGCCAGATGGCGCCCGTGAACACGACCGCATCCACGTCGTCGGGGAGATTCGTCGCGTCGTGGCCGACGTGGACCTCCGCGCCGCGCGCCGCGAGCGCCTGCATGGCCGCGCTGTCGGAGCGGTCGGAACCCGACACGCGGATGCCGCGATCGAGGAACATACCGGCGAGGCCCGACATCCCGGACCCGCCGATCCCGATGAAGTGGGCGGCGGTGATGTCCGCGGGGATGGGGAGCGTGAGATCGGGGCGAATCATGGCCCGACAAGTCTAGGTCGGGGTGGGCGGCGGGGACGCCGCGGCGCGCTGTGCCGGGCTGCTCAGCGGGCGAGCGCGCGGTCGATCAGTCCGACGACGTTCTCACTCCCCGAACGGGTGCCGACCTGCGCCGCGGCGGCGCGCATGCGCTCGAGCGACGCCGCATCGGACAGGAGCGGCACGACGGTCGAACGGATGCGGTCCCCGGTCAGCTCGGCATCGGGGATCAGCACCGCCGCCCCCGCCGCGACCGCGGAAGCGGCGTTGAGGGCCTGCTCGCCGTTGCCGACCGCGTAGGGGACGTAGACGGCCGGGATTCCGAGCGCGCTGAGCTCGCTCACGGTTGCCGCCCCCGACCGCGAGACGACGGCGTCGGCGAGGGCGAACGCGAGGTCCATGCGATCGATGTAGGGCACGATCCGGTAGGACGGGTCGTCAGGGTCGGCGATGTCGTTGCGCTCCCCCGCGGCGTGCAGGATCTGCCACCCCGCCGCGACCACGTCCTGCCACGCATCGGCGAACGCCCGGTTGAGCCGCACCGCCCCGAGCGACCCGCCGAAGACGAGGAGGACCGGCCGGCCGGCATCCATCCCGAAGGCCGCAGCCGCCTCCTCGCGCAGCGCGCCGCGGTCGAGGTTCACGATCTCGGGGCGCAGCGGCATCCCGACGACCTCGGCACCGCGCAGCGGCGTTCCCTCGAAGGCGACACCGGATGCCGCGGCCCCCCGCGCGCCGAGCACGTTGGCGAGCCCCGGCTTGGCGTTCGCCTCGTGGACGACCACGGGGATGCGGGCGCGGCGGGCGGCGACGTAGGCGGGCGCCGAGGCGTACCCGCCGAAGCCGACGACGACGTCGACGGCGCGCTCGCGGATGTGGTGCCGGACCTGGCGCACGGCGCGGGCGAACCGTGCCGGGAATCGGAGCGCCGCGGCATCCGGTCGACGCGGGAAGGGGACCTTGTCGACGAACAGCAGCTCGTATCCCCGCTGCGGGACCAGTCGGGCTTCGAGGCCCTCACGGGTGCCGAGGACGAGGACGGTCGCGCCCGGATCACGGGCCATCAGGGTGTCGGCGACGGCGAGCAGCGGATTGACGTGGCCCGCGGTGCCACCGCCGGCCAGGAGGTACGTGGTCACCGGATCGAGCCTACCGGCGGGTCGGAGCGGTGCCCGGCACCGAGGTGGGCAGCGTCCGCGCGAAGGCGAGGAGCACCCCGCACGCCATCAGCACCGAGACGAGCGACGTGCCGCCCTGCGACATGAACGGCAGCGGCACACCCAGCACCGGGAACACCCGCAGCACGACCCCGATGTTGATGAGGGCCTGACCGACGATCCAGACGGTGATACCGCCGGCGGCGATGCGGATGAAGGGGTCGTGGGTCTTGCGGATGACGTGGAAGGCGCCGACCGCGAACAGCGTGAACAGCGCGAGCACGACGATGCACCCGATGAGGCCGAGTTCCTCGCCCACGATCGCGAAGATGTAGTCGTGGGATGCCGCGGGCAGCCACGCGTACTTCTCCCGCGAGTTCCCGAGGCCGAGACCGAAGACACCGCCGCTGGCGAGGCCCCAGATCCCGTGGAGAGGCTGGTAACAGCCGTCGTAGTAGTCGTCGATGCAGTTCGGGTCGAGGAAGCTCGTGATGCGCGCCATGCGGTTCGCACTCGTGAGCGCCAGGACAGCGACGACGACGGCGGCGGCGACGACCGGGATGATGAACACCCGGAGCTTCACTCCGGAGAAGAACAACGCCCCCAGCAGGATCAGCACGAGGATCATCGCCGTACCGAGGTCCTTACCTGCCAGCACTGAGCCGATGACCATGATCGAGACCGGGACGACCGGGATGAAGACGTGACGCCACAGGCCGAGGAGGGTGTGCTTGCGATAGAGGACGTACCCGAGCCAGAGCGCGAAGGCCAGCTTCAGGAACTCCGACGGCTGCGCCTGGACACCTGCGATCGAGATCCAGTTGCGGTTCCCGTCGAAGTCGTAACCGAGCCCGGTGAACACGAGCAGCTGGAACGCCTGAGCGAGGCCCAGCGCGATCCACGAGATCCGCTTCCAGAAGAGCACCGGCAAGCGACTGAACACGAACATCAGCGGCACGCCGAGGATCGCGAACATGGCCTGCCGCATGACGGTCTGGAAGGGCCCGCCCTCGCCGGACGTGGCCATCGTCGCCGACAGCACCATGACGAGTCCGAAGATCGTGAGGATCAGCGCCGTCGAGGCGATGAGCAGGAACTCGCTCGGGACCGGCGCGAAGACCTTGCCGAGGGCGACGCGCGCCGTGAAGGCGGAGGAGCCGCGGTCAGCCGGATCCGACGGGGCCGGACGGTCGGTCGTGGTCGTCACCGGCGTCCTTTCCCATCCGTGCGTTCACCGCGTCGGCGAAGCGCCGGCCGCGATCCGAGTACGAGGCGAACTGGTCGAACGATGCCGCAGCCGGAGCGAGGAGGACCACGTCTCCGTCCTGCGCGACGTCTGACGCCAACGCGACGACCTCGGTCATGACGTCCTCAGTCTGAGCGTGATCGACCTCGAACAGCGGCACCGCCGGCGCGTGTCGCGCGAATGCCGCGACGATCGTGGACCGTTCGACGCCGATGACGATCGCGGCCTTCACCCTGGGACCGCGCGCGGCGACGAGGTCGTCGATGTCGACGCCCTTCAGCAGCCCGCCGAGGACCCAGACCGCGCCGGGGTACGCCTGGAGGGAGGATGCCGCGGCGTGCGGATTCGTCGCCTTGGAGTCGTCGATCCAGGTGACACCATCGGCGACGCCCACGACCTCGATCCGGTGCGGGTCGAGGCGGAAGCCACGGAGAGCGTCGCGGATCGCCGCGGGCGGGACGTCGAGGGACCGGGCGAGCGCGGCGGCAGCGAGGATGTTCGCAACGACGTGCGGAGCGGCGAGCCCGGCGTCGGCGAGCTCCGCCACGGTCGTGAGCTCGAGCGCGTTGGTGCGCCGCTCCTCGAGGAACGCACGGTCGACGAGGATGCCGTCCACGACGCCGAGATCACTCGGCCCCGGGACGCCGAGATCGAAGCCGATGGCGCGGCATCCTTCGATCACCTCCGCGTCCTCGACCATCTCGCGGGTCGCAACGTCGCTCTTGTTGTAAACGCAGGCGACCCGGGTGAGCTGGTAGACGACGGCTTTCGCGTCGCGGTACGCGTCGAAGGAACCGTGCCATTCGAGATGGTCGGCGGCGAGGTTCAGGCAGACGCTGGCGTACGGCGAGACGCGGTCATCGCCGTCCTGCAGACCGAGGTACCAGAGCTGGTGGCTCGAGACCTCGATGACGAGCACGTCGAACCCGGCCGGGTCGCGCACCGCGTCGAGCACCGGGACGCCGATGTTGCCGCACGGCGCTGCCCGCAGGCCGCCGGCGACGAGCATCGTGGCCGTCAGTTGCGTCGTGGTGGTCTTGCCGTTCGTCCCCGTGATGAGCACCCAGTCCGCGGGCGACCCGTCGGCGCGCAGCACCTTGTCGCGGACGCGCCAGGCGAGCTCGATGTCGCCCCAGACGGCGACACCCGCCTCGCGGGCCCACGTGACGACGGGGTGGTGCGGCGGGAATCCGGGCGAGGCCACGACGACGTCGGGACGGTGCGCCGTGAGCTCCTCGGGGACGGTGTCGAGCGGGCCCTGCCACATCCGCGCCCCGATGACGGGAACCAGTCGGGCGTACTCCTCGGCGGCGTCCTCGGTCACCACCAGGACGTCGGCGCCGAGCTCGGCGAGCGTGTCGGCGACGGAGAATCCCGTCATCGACAACCCGAGGACGACGACCCGGAGCCCCGACCAGTCGGCGTGCCAGCTCGTCAGCCGGCTGAGGTCGGCGGTCATACGGCGGCCAGCCAGCCGACGTAGAAGAGGGCGACACCGAAGATCGCGAAGATGCCGGCGATGACCCACATCCGGACGACGATCGTGATCTCGGGCCACCCGCGCATCTCGAGATGGTGGTGGAACGGGCTCATGAGGAAGAGGCGTTTGCCACCGGTCGCCTTGAAGTAATACCGCTGCAGGATCACCGAGGCCGGGGCGATGATGAAGACGCCCGCGAGGATGACCGAGAGGATCTCGGTGCGGCTGAGGACGGCCATCGCGACGATCACACCGCCGATCGCCATCGAGCCCGTGTCGCCCATGAACAGCTTCGCCTTGGGCGCGTTCCACCAGAGGAAGCCGACCAGGGCTCCGACGAAGGATGCCGCGACGATCGTCAGGCCCATCGGGTCGCGGGTGTCGTAGCAGGCGGCGGTGTACTCGGTGGCGAGCGCGGCGGAGTGGCAGCGCTGCTGCAGCTGCCAGAACGTGACCAAGCTGTACGCCGAGACGGTGAAGATCCCCGCACCGGTCGCCAGACCGTCGAGGCCGTCGGTGAGGTTCGACGCGTTGGACCATGCCACCGACATGAACGAGATCCACAGAAGGTAGAGGATCCAGCCCGCAACCGCCCCGAGCGCCATGAAGGAGAGCGTCGGGATGTCGCGGAAGAAGGAGATGTAGGCGGAGCCCGGGGTCTCGCCGTACTGGTTCGGGAAGTTCAGTGCCATGACGCCGAACGGGACGGCGACGGCCACCTGTCCGACGATCTTGCGCCAACCCGAGAGCCCGAGGCTGCGCTGCGACCGGACCTTCATGTAATCGTCGATGAAGCCGATGATGCCGAGACCCACCATCATCCAGAGGACGAGCAGGCCGGACACGGTGGGTTCCGTGCCCCCCGTGTAGCTGCCGACGAAGAAGCCCACCATCGTCCCCACGATGAAGACGATGCCGCCCATCGTGGGCGTCCCGCGCTTGGTGTGGTGGCTCGGGTTGTTGATGTCCTCCGGCGTGCGGATGACCTGGCCCCACCCGATCTTCCGGAAGACCCGGATGAACAAGGGCGTGAGGAACAGGGTGAATGCCAGCGAGATCGTCGCAGCGGCCAGCAGGGATCTCACGAGAACGATTCTCCCAGACGATCGCCCAGGAACCTGAGCCCCGCCGCGTTCGAGGACTTCACGAGAACCCGGTCGCCGTCGCGGAGCTCGGTCATCAGGTAGTCGTAGGCCTCATCGGCGGTCTCGAAGAACACGGCCTCACCGTCCCAGGAGCCTTCGCTGATGGCGGCGAGGTACAGGCGCCGGGCGGCGGAACCGACCACGACGATGCGCTCGTAGCGGAGGCGGACGGCCTGGAGTCCGATGCGGTCGTGCTCCTCCCCCGCCTGCTCACCGAGTTCGGTCATCGCCCCGAGGACGGCGACCTTGCGCTGCCCGGGTGCGGCGATCTGCGCGACGGTACGGAGGGCTGCGGCCATGGAGTCCGGGCTGGCGTTGTAGGCGTCGTTGATGACACGCACGCGCTCGCTCCCGAGCGGCTGCATCCGCCAGCGCTCGGCGATCTCGACCGTGCCGATCCGTTCGATGGCATCGGCGGGGTCCACCCCCAGCAGTTGGGCGACGGTGATGGCGGCCAGCGCGTTCATGACGTGGTGCTCACCCAGCACCCGCAGGTGCAGCGGCAGGCGCCGACCGTCGACGAGGATCGTCGCGGTCGTGCCGGATGCCGTGACGTCGACGTCCTCGGCGCGCACGTCGGCCGACGGGCCCCGCCCGAACCAGCGGACGGCGACGGCGCGCTCCTCGGCGACGGCGGCCATCGCCGCGACGCGGGCGTCGTCGGCGTTGAGGACGGCCGTGCCGCCGGGACGGAGCGCCTGGACGAGTTCGGTCTTCGCCTTCTGCGTCGCCTCGACACCGCCGAACCCGCCGGCGTGGGCGAGGCCCACCATCAGGACGGCACCGATGTCGGGCGTGATGAGCCCGGCCAGTTCGGCGATGCGGCCGGGACGGGACGCCCCGAGCTCGCTCACCAGGAAGCGGGTATCTTCCGTGACGCGCAGCATCGTCACCGGAGCGCCGACCTCGTTGTTGAACGACGCCCGGGGGGCGACGGTGGGGGCTTCGTCCTGCAGGATGCGGGCGAGCAGGTTCTTCGTCGTCGTCTTGCCGTTCGACCCGGTGATCCCCACCACCTGCAGGCCTCCGTGCGCGCGGACGCGGGCGACCACCTCACGGGCGAGGGCGCCGAGGGCGGCGACGGCGTCGGGCACCACGATCTGCGAGACCGGCGCGCCGACGGGGCGCTGCACGATCGCGAGGGACGCCCCCGCCGTGACGGCGGCGTCGACGAACAGGTGGCCGTCGGTCGCGTCGCCGGGCTTGGCGACGAAGACGGAGCCGGGCCCCATCTCGCGGGAATCGGTGTCGACCGTGCCCGAGACGACGGTCTCCGGGGTGTCGGTGCCGTGGAGCTGAAGGGTGCCGCCGACGGCGTGCGTCACCTCGGCGAGCGTCATCCGGATCATGCTGGGGTGTCTCCTCGTGCGCTCGGGTTCAGCCTGTGACGGGCAGGAGGGGGGTCTCCGAGCCCGACGGCATGACGCGGTAGTGCGTGAGCACCTGCGCCATCGCCTTCTTGAACACCGAGCGGTTGGCCGACGACATCCGCTGCTTCTTGGGCTCGTCGAAGACCGTCAGGACAACATACTTCGGATCCTCGGCGGGAGCGAAGCCGACGAGGGACGTGAAGTACAGGTTCGGCTTGTATCCGCCCTTGCCGTCGGAGATCTGCGCCGTACCGGTCTTGCCGCCCATCCGGTAGCCGGGGAGGGCGATGTCGTCGGCGAGCGTCCCCTGCGCGAAGACGTTCTCGAGCATGAGCGAGACCTCGTCGGCGGTCTCCTTCTTGATGACCTGCTCAGGGGCGGCGAGCTTCGGCTCGACGACGGTGCCGTCGGGCTTCGTGCAGGACTCGACGAGCGATGCCGGCATCCGCAGACCGTGGTTGGCGAACGTCTGGTACGCGCTGGCGACCTGGACGGCGGTGACGGTGAAGGCCTGCCCGAAGGTGGTCGCGTAATTCGTCTGGTTGTCCCACGTGTCCGCGGGGGCGATCGTCGTCTTCGGCTCACCCGACCAGTCCAGACCGGTCGGCTGACCGGCGCCGAACTTGGTCAGGTACTCGTACCGCGTCTGCGGGTCGACCATGCCGCCGAATTGCGACATCGCGACGTTCGACGAGGTGACCAGACCGCCGTTGAGCGTCAGGTTCTCGGTCGCGTGGTTCTCGGAGTCGTTGACGACCGCGCCGTTGTCGAACACCATCCGGTCGGGCACCCTGACCGTCGATTCCGGCGTCACGCCGGCCTGCTCGATCGCCGTCGCCGCAGTGACCGGCTTGAAGGTGGAACCCGGCTCGAAGGAGAACCGGAGCAGCCGCGATCCGCGGTCCTCAGGCTCGCTGGCGCCGGGATCGTTCGGGTCGACCGTGGGGGTCTCCGCGAGCGCGCGGATCTTGCCCGTCGCGACCTCCATCACGATGATCCCGCCCCAGTCCGCCTGGTAGCGCGAGGTCTCCTCGGCGATGAGCTGCTGCATGTACCACTGCAGGTCGGCGTCGATCGTGAGGGCGAGGGTGCCGCCGTTCTTCGCCGGCTGCTCGACCGCCGTTCCGGGGATGACCACCCCGTCGGCGCCCTTCTGATAGCGGATGCTGCCGTCGGTGGGTGCGAGGCAGGAGTTCTGGAGCGACTCGACACCCTCGAGGGGCTTGCCGTCGGAACCGACGAAACCGAGGATGTTGCCCGCGACCGCACCGTTCGGGTACGAACGCGAGGCGATCGGTTCGAACGAGATGAACGGGATCTGCAGATCGGCGAGCTGGCGGAACTCCGCCGTCGAGACGAACTTCTTCACGTACTCGAACTGGTCGGCCGGGTCCTTCGCGAACGCATCGTCGGCGATGGCCTGGACCTCGGCGGCATCCTGACCCGTCACCTCGGCGATCTGCGCGGCGATCTCGGGCCACGTCACCAGCACCGTCTTGTCGTTCTCGTCCTTGACGAGCGAGCCGTTCTCGTCCCGCAGGGACATCCCCTTCTCGGCGAGCTTCGGGTTCACGACGACGTGATAGCGCAGCAGGCTCGTCGCGAGCGGAACGCCGTTCGTGTCGACGATCGTTCCGCGCGCACCCTCGAGTTTCGAGGTGACCCGCATCCCCTTGCTGAAGGCGTCGCCGACGTGCTGGCTCGCATTGACGATCTGGATGTCGACCAGGCGGACGACGAAGGAGACCAGGACCACCAGGACGACGGCGAGGGCGACGACGGTGCGACGGCGCGGGCCTCGGGTTGCTCGTGTCGTCATGTTCTCAGTGTGTGCTGGGGGTCGGCAGTCCGTCGGTGATCGAGGGGGGTGTTGGCGTATTGGCCAGCAGATCCTCGTCGATGGACACACCCGAGTCCAGGCTCGCCTCGGGGTCCGTCACGAGCGGGACACCCGCGACGAGGGCGTTCGAGACCGCCGCCCGCGACAGCGCCTCGATCGACGAGGCATCCGATGCGCCCTTCTGCGGACCGAGTGTCGCGCCGTCGCTCAAGCGCAGGTAGTTGGGCTCGCCGCCGGCGACCAGGCCGAGGGCGGCGGCGTTGGCGGCGAGGAACTGCGGCGAGCTGAGCCCCGCGATCTCCTCCTCGAGGATCTGCTTCTGGTAGTTCGCGTCCCGCTGCTGCGCCGTGAGGTCCTTGACCTCGTAGGCACCCTGCGTCGTGACGATCGACAGCCCCATCTGCACACCGGCGATGGCGAGGGCGCCGGCGACCGCGACGAGGCCGAACACGAGCCGCGGACGGCGTCGCGGCTGCGGCGCGATGCCGACGCCGGGGCGACCCAGCGGACGGAGGACCGGTGCCGCCGAACCGAGGACGACCTCATCGCCTGCGCTGTCGATGGCAGTGGTGGCCAGGGCCGGAACGGTCATGACGCCTCCCTCACTCGCTCTGCCGCACGCAGACGCACCGGTGTGGCGCGCGGGTTGCGGGACTTCTCTTCGTCTGATGCCACTTCGGCGCCCTTGGTGAGGAGGCGGAAGCGGGGGGCGTGCTCGGGTGGTTCGATCGGCAGGCCCGCCGGCGCCGTGGACCGCGTCGCCTCGGCGAACACCCGCTTGACGAGGCGGTCCTCGAGGGACTGGTACGACATGACGACGATGCGACCGCCGACGGGCAGGATGCCGAGGGCCTCGGGCAGGGCGCGTTCGAGCACCGCGAGCTCGCCGTTGACCTCGATGCGCAGCGCCTGGAACACACGCTTGGCGGGGTGACCGCTGCGCTCGCGCTGCACGGCCACCGGCGTCGCGGCGATGAGGATCTCGACGAGGCGGGCGGACCGGTCGATGGGCGCCTCCTCGCGCGCGGCGATGATGGCTCGGGCGTACCGGCCGGCGAGCTTCTCCTCGCCGTACCGCTCGAAGATCCGGCGGAGGTCGCCCTCACCGTAGGTGGCGACGATGTCGGCCGCCGTGGTCGCGGCGGTCTGGTCCATCCGCATGTCGAGCGGGGCATCCTTCGCGTAGGCGAACCCGCGGTCCGCCTCGTCGAGCTGGAGGGAGGACACCCCCAGGTCGAACAGGATGCCGTCGACCGTCGTCGCTCCGGCGCTGCGCACCGCGTCGGCGATGTCGTCGTACACGGTGTGGACGAGGGTCACGCGGTCCCCGAACCGGGCGAGCCGCTCCCCCGCGATCCGAAGGGCGTCGGTGTCGCGGTCGAGGCCGATCAGCCGCACCTGGGGGAAGCGCTCGAGGAGCGCTTCGGAGTGGCCGCCCATGCCCTCGGTGGCGTCGACGACGACGGCGCCGTCGCGCTGGAGCGCGGGTGCGAGCAGCTCGACGCAGCGGTCGAGGAGGACGGGGGTGTGGATGTCGTCGTAGGCCATGGTGCGTTCGGTTCTGCAGAGGCCCTCGGCCCCGATCCCCATCCGCTCCGACCTGGCGCCGGGGAAGTGCGTCAGGGCGAGCGGCTGGGAGTCGCGGTCGAGGATCAGAAGAGTCCCGGGATCACCTCCTGCTCCATGTCCGAGTACGTGTCTTCGTTGCTGTCCGCGTAGGCGTTCCAGGCATCGGCGTTCCAGATCTCGGCGTGCGCGCCGACACCCGTCACGACCAGTTCGCGCTCCAGAGCCGCGTAGGTCCGAAGGTGCGGCGGGATCGTGATCCGGTTCTGCGAATCGGGCTTCTCCGCACTCGCGCCGGAGAGGAACATGCGCTGGAAGTCGCGCGCCTGCTTGTTGGTCAAGGGGGCTTCGCGGATGCGCTCGTACACCCGCTCGAACTCCGCCGAGCTGAAGACGTAAAGGCAGCGCTCCTGGCCGCGGGTGATCACGACGCCGGGGCCGAGGTCGTCGCGAAACTTCGCCGGCAGGATGACCCGACCTTTGTCGTCCAGCTTCGGGGTGTGGGTGCCCAACAACATCGCTCGGTCACCCCCTTCGTCCGGCCCGCTCCAGGATGACGCCACTTTACTCCACTTTCCTCCACTCCGCGACAGATTCCCGCCCCGATGCGCTCTCGTCTGCGCTCATCGGGGTCGGCCACGCCGAGCGCCCCCGCCCGGGCACCCTGCGAGGGCACAAAAAAAGCACCGACCCGGAGGTCGGTGCTTCAGAAGTGGAGGGGTGTGGAGGAACTCAGATCATCGATCGTCGTTGCGTCGATCCCACCGGTCGTTCATGCGGTCCATGAAGGAGGCGGATGCCGGCGCCTTCGCGGCGCGCGGCTTGCGCGACCCCGTCGCGGCCCGGGCGGCAGCGGCACCCTTAGCCGGGGTGAAGGCGAGGACGACACCGCCCACCATCACGACAAAGGCGATGACGCCGATGACGACGAGGGATGTGGCCACGCCGACGACGAGCCCGGCGATGCCGAGGAGGACGATGACGGACCCGTAGACGATGTTGCGATAGCTGAGGGGGGCCGCGCCCCGGTCCGCGCTGACAACATCGGCGTCGTTGCGCATGAGATGGCGTTCCATCTCGTCCAGCAGACGCTGCTCCTGCTCTGACAGTGGCATGCATCCCCCTCGGGTCGGTCCATCAAGTGTACGCGTGCGCGCGATCACTAGGCTAGGCCCGTGTCCTCTTCCCCCGACCCGATCGTGGCCGTTTCCCAGCGAGTCGAGAGGTTCCTGCAGGCGCAGCGCGATGCGGTCGCGGATTTCGGCGAGGAAGCCCGGTCGTTCGTGGATTCCGGCGCCGCCGCCGCCACCGGTGGGAAGGGCTTTCGCGCCCGCTTCTGCCTCGCCGGATGGCGCGCGGTGGCCACGGCCGAGGCGCCCGCGCCCGGCCACGTGCCGGAGGTCGTGACCGCGGCATCCGCGGCATTGGAGGTCTTCCACGCCGCCGCCCTCGTGCACGACGACGTCATCGACCGTTCCGACACCCGCCGAGGGCGCCCCGCCGCCCACCGCGCCTGGGAGGCGGCGCACCGCGCAGGTCGCTGGGCGGGCGACGCGGCGGGCTTCGGCACGTCGGCGGCCATCCTCCTGGGCGACCTCCTGGTGGCGTGGAGCGACGACCTCCTCGAAGAGGGCCTGCTGGCCGCCGAACCGAGCGCCGCCGCCCGCGCGCGCGCCGAGTTCGCCCGCATGCGCCGGGAGGTCACCGTCGGTCAGTTCCTCGACATCGCCGAGGAGGCGGTCCACGTCGTCGCACCCGTCGACACGCACCCCGACCGCGCCCTGCGCGTGGCGTCGCTGAAGTCCGCGCGCTACAGCGTGCAGCATCCTCTCCAGCTCGGCGCGGTGCTCGCAGGCGCGGACGACGACCAGTACGCCGCCCTCGCCGCGTTCGGTCACCCCGTCGGCCTCGCCTTCCAGCTGCGGGACGACGTGCTCGGCGTCTTCGGCGACACGACCGTCACGGGCAAGCCCGTCGGAGACGACCTGCGCGAAGGCAAGCGGACGCTCCTCGTCGCCTACACCCGGGCCGCCCTGGCACCGGGGGCCCTCGCCGTCTTCGACGAGCTGATCGGCGACCGGGACCTGACGCCCGAACAGGTGTCGCACCTGCAGCAGACCATCGTCGACACCGGTGCGCTCGCGCGCGTCGAGGATCGGATCGCGGGATGGGCGGCCGAGGCCGACCGCGCCCTCCGCGGCGCACGCCTGGGGCACGCAGCCGTCAGCGAACTCCGCGACCTGGCGCGTGCGGCGACCGTTCGCACCGCCTGAGCGACGACCGCCTCGGCGTCAGACCCCGCGAGGGGTCAGGCCAAGGTCTGCGCGACGCGACGGACCTCGCTCTTGCGGCCCTGTCGGAGGGCATCGATCGGAGCGACGCCGATCGAGTCCTCGGGCGCCAGCAGCCAGTCGATCGCCTCGTCATCCGAGAACCCCGCGTCCTGCAGGACGATGATCGTCCCCCGGAGTGCGGAGATCGGCGCTCCGTCCACGAGGAAGACGGAGGGGACGCGGGGCGCCCCGAATCGCCGCGACGCGATCAGCTGGTGCTCGTCGAGCATCCGGCGCACGCGTCCGAGGGGTTCGCCGGTCAGCTCGACCAGCTCGGGAAGACTCAGCCAATCAGTGGACACGGTCTCGTCAGAACTCACCCCTCCACTATCGCATCCGCGCCGACGCGGCGTTCATCACACAAGTCACATGCGCCTCATCAATTGACACCAGCAACACGGCCGTGACACGGTTCTGCGGGGGGATCGACGAGCTGGGACCGAACGAAGGAACACCTGTGCGCCGTAACGACCTCCTGTCCACCGCCCTGCGCGACAAGCGCACCCCTGCCGTCATCGGCTCGATAGCACTCTCGATGTCGCTCCTGCCGATGGACGCCGCACAGGCCGAAGAGCTCCGGCGGAACACCCCGGAACCCGTCACGGCCAGATCCGCGACCGAGTCCGCCACCGCGGCCACCGTCGTCGGCAGCCCGGCGGCGCGGAAGGCCGTGAAGACCCACGTCGTCGCCCGGGGCGACACGGTCAGCGCCATCGCCGCGGCGAACGGCGTACGCACCGCCGACGTCCTGGCCTGGAACGGCCTGGGCTGGCGGTCGATCATCCGACCCGGTGACGTCCTCCGTCTCGGACCGAAGAGCTCGGGGCGGGATGCCGGGCGCACACCGGCAGCGGCGGCTCCGGCATCCACCTACACGGTGAAGCGGGGCGACACCCTCTGGTCCATCGCCACCCGCCACGGCATGGGCGTCGCCGCCCTCGCTCGGGCCAACGGACTGGGATCGTCGACGATGATCCACCCGGGGCAGAAGCTGACGATCAGGTCGGTGGCCGCCACTCCTGCCGCCGCCTCCCGCCCCAGCGCACCCCGACCCGAGAAGGCCGGCCCCGTGCACGAGGTGTCCGCGGGCGAGACGCTCTGGGCGATCGCGCAGCGCAGCGGTGTCAGCCTCGGGCGACTGCTCGCCGCCAACGGCCTGGACGAGGGCTCGATCATCTATCCGGGACAGAAGCTCCGCATCCCGACCGCCGCGGCGCCCTCCCCCGCCTCGAGTGGCGCGGCTTCCGTCGCCCTGGACGCCGAGCAGATCGCCAACGTCAAGACGATCATCGCGGTCGGACGCGAGCGCGGCGTCTCGCGCGACGGCATCGCGATCGCCCTGGCCACGGCGATGGTGGAGTCCTGGATCCGCAACCTCGACGGCGGCGACCGCGACTCGGTCGGCCTCTTCCAGCAGCGCCCGAGCGCGGGCTGGGGCTCGGTGGCCGAGATCCGCGACCCGCGACGGTCCGCGGCGGCGTTCTACGGCGGCTCCGCAGACCCCAACGGCGACCGGACCCGCGGCCTGCTCGACATCGAGGGGTGGGAGGACATGGCCTTCGGCGACGCGGCCCAGGCCGTGCAGATCTCCGCCTACCCCGAACGGTACGGACCCTGGGAGGCGCAGGCGTACCGCTGGCTCGAGACGTACGGGTGATTTCGTCGGCCGACCGGCTCCGGGGGTGAGGCGTTACCCGGGCTCGCAGGGTCCGCTCCGTAGACTTCTGACGTGAACGCCACCCCGCAGACCGACCCGCTGATCGGCCGCCTGGTCGACAGCCGGTACCGGGTCCGCGGGCGCATCGCCCGAGGCGGCATGGCCACCGTGTACGTCGCGACGGACCTGAGGCTCGAGCGGCGCGTCGCGCTCAAGGTGATGCACGGCCACCTCTCCGACGACACCGTCTTCCAGAACCGCTTCATCCAGGAAGCACGGTCGGCCGCGCGGCTCGCCGACCCCCACGTCGTCAACGTCTTCGATCAGGGCCAGGACGGCGAGATGGCCTATCTCGTCATGGAGTACCTCCCCGGGATCACGCTGCGCGAGCTGCTGCGCGAGCAGAGGCGCCTCACGCTTCCTCAGACGATCACGATCATGGATGCGATCCTGTCGGGTCTCTCGGCGGCGCACCGCGCGGGGATCGTGCACCGCGACGTGAAACCCGAGAACGTCCTGCTCGCCGAAGACGGCCGGATCAAGATCGGCGATTTCGGCCTTGCCCGCGCGTCGAGTGCGAACACCGCCACCGGACAGATGCTGCTCGGGACGATCGCCTACTTGGCGCCCGAGCTGGTGACGCGGGGGACGGCGGACGCCCGCAGCGACATCTACGCGCTCGGCATCATGCTTTACGAGATGCTCGCGGGCGAACAGCCCTACAAGGGCGAGCAGCCGATGCAGATCGCCTACCAGCACGCGACCCACTCGGTTCCGCGCCCGAGCGTGAAGAACCCCGCCGTGCCGGAGCAGCTCGATGAGCTCGTGCTGTGGGCCACCGAGCGCTCGCCCGAGGACCGTCCGAACGACGCGCGCGAGATGCTCGACCGCCTGCGCGAGATCGAGAAGCAGCTGGGCGTGTTCCCGCAGGTGGTGCGCTCCACCCCCACCGGGACGAAGGTCGTCGTCGACGACTCGCTCGACTCCGACGAGGTGACCCGCGTCATGCCCGGCACGTTCACGGCACCGAGCGTCACGACGGAGGTCGACAACGCCACCCGCCTGCGGCGACGCACGCACCGCAACGCGGTCAAGGGCGGTTGGCTGCTCGCCGTGGTCCTCGTGCTGGCCGCCGGTGCCGGCCTGGCCGGATGGTGGTTCGGCAGCGGTCCCGGTTCACTCGTCGCCGTCCCGACGGTGGTCGGGATGAGTTTCGACGACGCCGAGGACCTGCTGGCCGAGAACACCCTCGTCGCGCGCCGCAGTGACGTCCACAGCCTGGAGGTCCCCGCCGGGGAGGCGATCGGGACGGACCCCGGCACCGGCGAGTTCGTCGACCGCGACTCCCCGGTGACGGTGCAGATCTCCGCCGGTCCCGCCACCGCCGAGTTGCCGGCCCTGCAGGATCGGGCGCGCGCCGAGGCCGAGTCGCTCCTGGCGGAGAACAACATCACGGTCGCCGAGACCAAGAACTACTTCACGAGCTTCGCCGCGGACCGGGTCGTTCGCGTCTACGTCACTCAGGCGGGAACGCCGGATCCGGTCGAATGCACCGAGGGCTGCTCGGTCCTTCAGGGCTCGACGGCGGAACTCCGCGTCTCGCTCGGCCCGCTCCCCGACGTCGCCGGAACGCCGGCGGACGAGGCCGCGAAGACCCTCCGAGACGTGGGGATGGAGGTCGAGGAGACCCGCGAGTACAGCAACGACGTCGCCGACGACCTCGTCATCCGCGTCGCCGATCGACCGGGCGGCGGCTCCTGGCAGCAGGGCGAGAAGCTGACGCTGGTCGTCTCCGACGGCCCGCGCCCCGTCGAGGTGCCCAACGTCGTCGGCGAGACGGTGCGCACCGCCGTCGACCGGTTGCAGTCGGCCGGCTTCAAGGTCAACCCGAACATCGAGGACCTCGAGCTCCCGCTCGGCGGACGCTACTGGGACGTCTACCGGGTGCAGGCCATGACGCCGGACGGCGGGACGCTGCAGCGCCCCGGGACGACCGTCAGCCTCACACCGCAATTCCAGCCCTTCGGCTGATCCCCGGCATCCGTTCTTCGCCAACGACGAGGGCCCGGCGGTCGATCACCGCCGGCCCCTCGTGTCGCCTCGTCAGCGGTTGCCGAGCTCCTCGGCGACGAGGAAGGCGAGCTCGAGCGACTGCATGTGGTTCAGGCGCGGGTCGCACAGCGACTCGTAACGCGTCGCGAGGGTCGCCTCGTCGATCATCTCGGAACCGCCCAGGCACTCGGTCACGTCGTCGCCCGTGAGCTCGACGTGGATGCCGCCCGGGAACGTACCGACCGCGCGATGCGCCTCGAAGAAGCCGCGGACCTCGTCGACGACGTCGTCGAAGCGACGCGTCTTGTAGCCGGTCGGCGTCGTGATCCCGTTGCCGTGCATCGGGTCGGTCACCCAGAGCGGCGTGGCACCGGCATCCTTCACCGCCTCCAGCAGCGGCGGGAGGGCGTCGCGGATCTTGCCGGCGCCCATCCGCGTGATGAAGGTGAGCCGCCCCGGCTCGCGCTCGGGGTCGAGCTTGTCGATGAGGGCCAAGGCGGTCTCGGGCGACGTGCTCGGTCCGAGCTTGACGCCGATGGGGTTGCGGATCTTCGAGAAGTAGTCGACGTGGGCGCCGTCGAGGTCGCGGGTGCGCTCCCCGATCCACAGGAAGTGCGCCGACGTGTTGTACGGCGTGTCCGTGCGCGAGTCGATGCGCGTCATCGGGTGCTCGTAGTCCATCAGCAGACCCTCGTGACCGGTGTAGAACTCCACGCCGCGCAGCTCGTCGAAGTTCGCCCCCGCGGCCTCCATGAACTTGATGGCCCGGTCGATCTCGCCCGCGAGACGCTCGTAACGCTGGTTCGCGGGGTTCTTCGCGAAGCCCTGATTCCAGCTGTGCACCTCGCGGAGGTCCGCGAACCCGCCCTGCGTGAAGGCGCGGATGAGATTCAGCGTCGACGCCGCGGTGTGGTACCCCTTCAGGAGCCGCTGCGGGTCGGCGGTGCGCGAGGCCTCGGTGAAGTCGTAGCCGTTGACGATGTCGCCGCGGTACGCGGGCAGGGTGACGTCGCCGCGCGTCTCGGTGTCGCTCGAGCGCGGCTTGGCGAACTGACCCGCCATGCGCCCCATCTTCACGACCGGCATCGATGCGCCGTAGGTGAGGACGACCGCCATCTGCAGGACCGTCTTGATGCGGTTGCGGATCTGCTGTGCCGTGGCACCCGCGAAGGTCTCGGCGCAGTCGCCGCCCTGCAGCAGGAAAGCCTGGCCCGCGGCGGCGTTCGCCAGGCGGGCGCGGAGGTTGTCGACCTCGCCGGCGAAGACGAGGGGCGGAAGGGTCGCGATCTCGGCGGAGACGGCGGCGACCGCATCCGCGTCGGGCCACAACGGCTGCTGCTTGATCGGGAGCGAGCGCCAGTGGTCGAGAGGAGTGGGCATCCGCCAATTCTAGCGGCGGCGGACGGCGCCCCCGGCCGTGTGACGGGGGGCCGCGACGGCGCAGCGAGAGCTCAGGACGCGGATGCCGGGCGCCGGTGCTTCACGGTGGAGGCGTAGACGTCCTCGTACTTCTGCTCCCCCATGCGCTGAAGGGCCACCATGATCTCGTCGGTCACCGAGCGCAGGACGAAGCGGTCGGACTCCATGCCGTGGAAGCGGCTGAAGTCGAGGGGCTCGCCGATGACCATGCCGACCCGCCCGACCCGCGGGATCGACCGGCCGATCGGCATGACGTCGTCGGTGCCGATCATGACGACCGGGATCACCGGGACGCGCGCCGTCAGCGCCATCCGCGCGAGGCCCGTCCGACCGCGGTACAGCTTGCCGTCGGGGCTGCGGGTGCCCTCGGGGTAGATCCCGAGCAGGTCGCCGCGACCGAGCACCTGGAGTCCGGTGTTCAGGGATGCCTCGGAGGCCTTGCCGCCCGTGCGGTCGATCGGGATCTGGCCGGTGCCCTGCATGAAGACGCGGGTGGCCCAGCCCTTCAGCCCCTTGCCCGTGAAGTAGTCGCTCTTGGCGAGGAAGGACATCGGCCTGTCGATCATCAGCGGCAGGAAGATCGAGTCGCTGACCGACAGGTGGTTGCTGGCGATGATGGCGGCCCCGGTCGCCGGGATGTTGCTCCGACCCACGATCCACGGACGGAAGATCGCCTTCACGATCGGTCCGATGATGAGGTACTTCAGGACCCAGTAGACCATCTCAGACCCGGCCTCCTGCGAGGTCGGCGACGCCGATCAGGCCGGCGTCGTTGCCGAGGGTGGCGATGGCGAAGGATGCGACCGGCCGCTCGCCGTAGCCCGGCAGCGCCGTCGCGTAGGCCTCGCGCACCGGGTGGAGGAGCCGCTCCCCCAGGTCGGCGACACCGCCGCCGATGACGAACAGGGCCGGGTCGAGGACGGCCTGGAAGCCGCCGCACGCCTCACCGAGGGCCGTCGCGACGCGGTGGACCGCCTCGAGGGCGCCGGCGTCGCCGTCCGCGATGAGTCGCTCCATGGCCGCTGCCGGCACGATCCCGTCGGCGGTCCGCGCGGCGGCGAGGCCCGCGCCGAGGGCGCCGGATGCGGCGATGTCCGCCGCTTCGCGCTGCAGGGCACGCCCCGACGCGTACTGCTCGAGGCATCCGTTCTGACCGCAGCCGCAGGGGCGGCCGCCGCGCTCGAAGCGGATGTGGCCGAGCTCGCCGCCGATGCCGTTGCCGCCGACGAGCAGCTCGCCGTCGATGATCGCCGCGCCGCCCACGCCCGTGCCGAGGGTGATCATCACCATGTCGCGGACGTCCCGACCGGCACCGAAGCGGAACTCGCCCCACCCGGCCGCGTTGGCATCGTTCTCGAGGGTGACGGGACGTCCGATGCGTCGCTCCAGCTCGTCGCGGAGCGGCTCGTCGGTCCAGTCGATGTTCGGGGCGTGCAGGATGACGGACCGGCTCGCATCGATGAAGCCGGCCGCGGCCACGCCCACGGCGTGCACCACCCGGTCGGTGACGAGGTCGTCCACCATGGCGGCGACGGCGTCCGCCAGCGCGTGGGGATCGGCGGGGGTGGGGACACGGCGCCGGTCGACGATCGTGCCGTCCGGGTCGACGATGCCTCCCGCGATCTTGGTTCCACCGATGTCGATGCCGACGTTGAGCACACCACTCCCCTCCGCGCGTGCGGGCGCACGGCATCCGTGAGTCTAACGGGGTGCGACGGGCCGCCGCGGCCGTGGGATCGAGGCTCACGATGGCCTAGACTCGGTCGCACCTGACGCCACCCGGTACCGAAGGAGTTGCCGCCCATGAGCGCCGTACAATTCGACGTCCCCGCCATCGTGCCCGCCGACCCGACCGCGAACACCTCGGACATCCTCGTCGAGCGGGTGAAGGCGACGCCGTCGCTGGCCCTGTTCGCCGTCCCGGACGGGGACGGATGGCGAGACGTGACCGCAGCGGAGTTCCACCGCGAGGTGATCGCGCTCGCGAAGGGATTCGCGGCCAGCGGCATCCAGCCCGGCGACAAGGTCGCCTTCCTTGCACGGACGACCTACGACTGGACCCTCGTCGACTTCGCGCTCTTCTTCGCAGGAGCCGTCATGGTGCCGGTCTACGAGACCAGCTCCGCGTCGCAGATCAACTGGATCCTCGCCGACTCGGGCGCCGTCGCGATGGTGGTCGAGAACGCGACCCACGCCGAGCGTGTCGCCGAGATCCGCTCGGAGGTCCCGCTCGTGCGCGAGGTGTGGACGATGGGCACCGGGGACCTCGACAGCCTGCGCGCACGGGGCACCGAGATCACCGACGACGAGATCGAGCGCCGCCGTTCGCTGGCCAACGCCGACGACATCGCGACCCTCATCTACACGTCGGGGTCGACCGGCCGGCCCAAGGGCTGCGTCCTCACCCACAAGAACTTCGTCGAGCTCTCCCGCAACTCCGCCAAGGCGCTCCACGAGGTCGTCGAGCAGCCCGGGGCCGCGACCCTCCTCTTCCTCCCCCTCGCGCACGTGTTCGCACGGTTCATCTCGATCCTCAACATCCACGCCGGGGTGAAGACGGGCCACGAGCCCGACACGACGAAGCTGCTCGCCGGACTCGGCTCGTTCAAGCCGACGTACCTGCTCGCGGTGCCGCGTGTGTTCGAGAAGGTCTACAACTCGGCCGAGCAGAAGGCGGAGGCGGGCGGCAAGGGCAAGATCTTCCGGGCCGCGGCGGCCGTCGCCGTCGAGCACTCCCGCCGCCTGCAGGACGGCGAGAAGATCCCGCTCGGGATGAAGATCAAGTTCGCGCTCTTCGACCGCCTCGTCTACAGCAAGCTGCGCACTGCGATGGGCGGGCGTGTGACGCACGCCGTCTCGGGATCGGCGCCACTCGGGCCGCGCCTCGGTCACTTCTTCCACAGCCTCGGCGTGCAGATCCTCGAAGGCTACGGGCTCACCGAGACCACCGCGCCGGCGACCGTGAACCTCGCCACGAAGTCCAAGATCGGCACGGTGGGCCCCGCGCTCCCCGGCGTCGGCGTCCGGCTGGGCGAGGACGGCGAGATCGAGGTCCGCGGCATCAACGTCTTCAAGGAGTACTGGCGCAACCCTGAGGCGACCGCGGAGGCCTTCCACGACGGCTGGTTCCGCACGGGCGACATCGGGACCTTCGACTCCGAGGGCTACCTCACCATCACGGGGCGCAAGAAGGAGATCATCGTGACGGCCGGCGGTAAGAACGTCGCCCCCGCCGTCCTCGAGGACCCCATCCGCGCGAACCCCATCGTCGGACAGGTGGTCGTCGTGGGCGACCAGAAGCCGTTCATCGGCGCCCTCATCACGCTCGACCGCGAGATGCTGCCGACCTGGATGTCCAACAACGGACTCGCCGCCGACATGCCCATGTCGCAGGTGATCACGCACCCGAAGGTGCTCGCCGAGGTGCAGTCCGCGGTGGACCGCGCCAACAAGGCGGTCTCGCGCGCGGAGTCGATCCGCAAGTTCGTGATCCTCGACACCGAGTGGACCGAGGCATCCGGTCACCTGACGCCGAAGATGAGCATCAAGCGGAACGTGATCCTCTCGGACTTCGCCGACGACATCGAGGAGCTGTATCAGGCGAACGTGTCCACCACGAACATCTCCCTCGGGAACTGACCCGCACCCCCTCACATGACGAAGGGCCCCGGCGATCCGGGGCCCTTCGTCATGTGCGCGTCAGAACCAGTCGGACTCGCGCACTTCGCGCATCGCCTGGCGCCGGACGTCCTTCGGCAGGCGGTCGAGGTACAGCATCCCGTCGAGGTGGTCGCATTCGTGCTGCAGCGCCTGTGCGAGCAGCCCCTCCCCCTCGATGACGAGCTCGTCACCGTGCAGGTCGATGCCGGTGACTCGCGCCCAGGGGTGGCGGAGGGCGTCGTGCCAGAGACCGGGGACCGAGAGGCATCCCTCCCCCGTCGGCACCGGATCGCCCGCGACCTCGAGGGTGGGGTTCAGGATGTACCCGATGACGCCGTCGACGTTGTAGCTGAAGGCGCGGACGCCGACGCCGATCTGCGGCGCCGCGACGCCGGCACGACCCGGTTCGGCGACGGAGTCGACCAAGTCCGACACCAGGCTGACGACGCCCTCGTCGATGTCCTCGATGGGGGCGCACACCGACCGCAGGACGGGGTCGCCGAACAGGCGGATGGGACGGACCGCCATCAGCGCACCGTTCCCGCCGCGCGCAGCCCCTCGACGACGACGGCCGCCAGCTCGCGGGCGGCGAGGCGCGTCGCGCCGGCCAGCTCGCGGAACGAGATCGGACCGCCGGTCGCGATGTGCGCGTCGTACGGAATGGTCACGACCGCGCGCACGCGGCTGCGGAAGTGGGATTCGAGCTCGCTCGGCTTGATGAGGCTCGCCCCCGGCCGGGAGGTGTTGAGCACGACCACCGCGTTGCGGGCGAGCTCGCCGTACCCGTTCGTCTCGAGCCACGACAGCGTCTCGGAGGCCAGCTTGGCCTCGTCGACGCTGCGTCCGGCGACGATGAGGATCTGGTCGGCGAGCTCGAGGGTCGCGTCCATGACGGAGTGCACGATGCCGGTGCCGCTGTCGGTGAGGACGATCGAGTAGTAGTGGGCGGCGATGGCGGCGACGTCGTGGTAATCGCGGTCGCTGAACGCCTCGGACAGGTGCGGGTCAGCATCGGAGGCCAGGATGTCGAGGCGCGTCTCGTCCCGCGCGACGATCCCGGAGAGGTCGTTGAACCCGGTCACGTCGGCGCGCGCACGGACGAGGTCGCGCACGGTCTTGCCGCTCGTGCGCTCGATCCGCTCGGCGAGGGTGCCGCGGTCGGGGTTCGCGTCGACGGCGATGATGCGGTCCTCGCGCGCGTCGGCGAGGGCCATCCCGAGCAGAGTGGTGACACTCGTCTTCCCGACGCCGCCCTTGCGCGAGAGCACGGGCACGAACTTCGCTCCGCCGGTGAGCGGCGCGGTGATGCGGCGGTCGAGCTCCTTGCGTGCGCGGACCTTCGGGCTCTCCGCGAGGAGGACCCGACGGAAGCTCGCGGCGTAGACGAGACGCTGCCAGGCGCCTTCGGGCTCGGGCGCGGCGACGCGGGACCGGTCGATGAGCCGATCGGCGGTGAGCAGGTCCGGGCTCTCGCGGTCGGCCGAGAGCTGGTCGAGACGGCGGGACTGCAGGGGTTCTTCGTCGACGCGGACCCCGCGCACACGCTCGAGGGCGTGCTTGTCGGCTCCCGCGGGATGGTGGATCGCACGCCGGGTCACCCCCGTCGCCGGCGGGACCGTCGCCGGGACGACCTCCGCGTCGACGATGTCGTCCTGGGTGTCGGCTGTCGGGGCAGGAGACTCGTCCTCGGGCCGCGATGCGGAGACGACGGATGCCTCGTCGTGGCCGTCGTCCGAGGTCCGCTCGGCCTCGTCATTCCCGACCGGGGCGATGTCGTCGTCGTCGACGTAGTCGTCGTCATCGTCCGCGAGCGCCGGGAGCGTCAGGTCGATCTGGGCCGTCGTCCCGTCGACGATGCCGATGCCGGTCGTCTCGAGGTTGTCGGTGCGCTCCAGCACACCGTTGTCGACGTCCTCGGACATCTCGTTGTCGCGCTCACGCATCACGGGGGTCACTCCTGGTGGATCTGGGGCCTCGCAAAGCCCGACGCACCAGGTTAGTCCGCGGGACGGACGACGAGCAAAAGGTCACCCGCCTCCACCTGCGCGGTGGGGGCGATGACGATGCGCTCGACGACGCCGTCGATGGGGGCGGTGATGGCCGCCTCCATCTTCATCGCCTCGATGGATGCCACGGGCTCCCCCGCGCGCACCTTCGCGCCCTCGTCGGCCTTCACGGTGACGACACCCGAGAACGGTGCGGCGACCTGACCCGGCTTCGACGTGTCGGCCTTCTCGGCCTGGCGGGCCTCGACGGCGACCGAGCGATCGCGGACGGTGACCGGGCGCAGCTGACCGTTCAGGGTCGCCATGACCGTCCGCATCCCCTTGTCATCGACCTCGCCGATCGCCTCAAGACCGACGTAGAGCTGCACGCCCCGCTCGATCTCGACCACATGCTCCTGGCCCGGCTTCATCCCGTACAGGTAATCGATGGTGTCGAGGACGCTGAGGTCGCCGAACGTGTCACGGACCTCATGGAACGCCTTCGTCGGAGCGGGGAAGAGCAGCCGGTTGAGCTTCTCGCGTCGCGTCGCCGAGTCCGCGTCGAGAGCCGCGGCATCCTCTGCGGAGATGTCGGTCACGCCCACCTTCACGGAGCGTCCCGCGAGCACCTTCGACCGGAAGGGCTCCGGCCAGCCGCCGGGCAGGTCGCCGAGCTCGCCGGCCATGAAGCCGACGACCGAGTCCGGCACGTCGTACTTCTCCGGGTTCGCTTCGAAGTCAGCCGGGTCGGCCTTCACGGCCGCGAGGTGCAGGGCGAGGTCGCCCACGACCTTCGACGAGGGCGTGACCTTCGGGACCCGGCCGAGGATCCGGTTGGCCGCGGCGTACATGTCCTCGATGAGCTCGAAGTCCTCCGACAGCCCGAGGGCGATCGCCTGCTGACGCAGGTTCGAGAGCTGGCCGCCGGGGATCTCGTGGTGGTAGACGCGCCCGGTGGGGCCGGGCAGACCCGACTCGAACGGTGCGTAGAGGTTGCGGACCGCCTCCCAGTACGGCTCGAGGTCCGAGACCGCCTGCAGGTCGAGTCCGGTGTCGCGCTCCGTGTCCGCCAGCGCGGCGACCAGCGCCGACAGCGAGGGCTGGCTCGTCGTGCCCGACATCGGCGCGGCGGCCGCGTCGACGGCATCCGCTCCGGCCGCACTGGCCGCGAGGAGTGTCGCCAGCTGACCGCCGGCCGTGTCGTGGGTGTGCACGTGGACCGGCAGGTCGAAGCGCTCCCGCAGGGCCGACACGAGCCGCGCCGCGGCAGCCGGACGCAGCAGCCCCGCCATGTCCTTGATCGCGAGGATGTGGGCGCCGGCATCCACGACCTGCTCCGCGAGGCGCAGGTAGTAGTCGAGCGTGTACAGGTCCTCGGCGGGGTCGAGCAGGTTGCCGGTGTAGCAGATCGCCGCCTCGGCGACGGCGGTGCCGGTGGCGAGGACCGCCTCGATCGCGGGCCGCATCTGACTGACGTCGTTGAGCGCGTCGAAGATGCGGAAGATGTCGACACCGGATGCCGCGGCCTCCGCGACGAACGCATCCGTGACCTTCGTCGGGTACGGCGTGTAGCCGACAGTGTTGCGACCGCGCAGGAGCATCTGGATCGCGACGTTCGGCAGGGCGGAGCGGAGCGCGTCGAGACGCTCCCACGGGTCCTCGCCGAGGAAGCGGAGGGCGACGTCGTAGGTCGCACCTCCCCACGCCTCGACCGACAGCAGCTGCGGGGTCAGCCGGGCGACGTGCGGGGCGACGCGGACGAGGTCCTTCGTGCGCACGCGGGTCGCGAGCAGGGACTGGTGTGCGTCGCGGAAGGTCGTCTCCGTGACGGCGAGTCCGTCCTGCGCGCGGAGCGCCTCGGCGAAGCCCTTCGGGCCGAGCTCGAGCAGACGCTGCCGCGACCCGGGGGCAGGGGCTGCATTCAGGTCGACGACCGGCAGCTTCGCGGCGGGGTCCGTGTGGACGGGGCTGTCGCCGTTCGGGCGGTTGACCGTCACGTCCGCGAGCCAGGACACGATCTTGGAGCCACGGTCCTTCGACTCACGACCCTGCACGAGCTCGGGCCGCTCGTCGATGAACGCCGTGCTCAGGTCGCCGGCGGCGAAGGCCGGGTCGTCGAGCACCCGCTGCAGGAACGGGATGTTCGTCGACACACCGCGGATGCGGAACTCCGCCAGCGCGCGACGGGAGCGGACGACCGCGGCCTCGAAGTCGCGCCCCCGGCACGTCAGCTTGGCCAGCATGGAGTCGAAGTGCGGGCTGATCTGCGAGCCGGCCGCGGTCGTCCCGCCGTCCAGACGGATGCCGGCACCGCCCGGCGAGCGGTAGGTCGTGATCTTGCCGGTGTCGGGGCGGAAGCCGTGCGCGGGATCCTCCGTCGTGATGCGGCACTGCAGGGCGGCGCCGCGCAGGTGGATCTGCTCCTGGCGCAGGCCCAGGTCCTCGAGGGTCGCGCCCGCGGCGATGCGCATCTGCGACTGCACGAGGTCGACGTCGGTGACCTCTTCGGTAACGGTGTGCTCGACCTGGATGCGGGGGTTCATCTCGATGAAGACGACCTCGCCCGCGCGGGGACCGGCGGTCTCGAGGAGGAACTCGACGGTTCCCGCGTTCACGTACGAGATGGACTTCGCGAACGCGACGGCGTACGCGTAGAGGTCGCGGCGGATCTCGTCCGAGAGGCCCGGCGCGGGTGCGATCTCGACCACCTTCTGGTGGCGACGCTGCACCGAGCAGTCGCGCTCGAACAGGTGGACCGTGTTCCCCGCCGCATCCGCGAGGATCTGCACCTCGACGTGACGCGGCCGCTGCACGGCCTGCTCGAGGAAGACACGCGGATCCCCGAACGCGCTCCCCGCCTCGCGCATCGCCTCCGACAGCGCGGGCGGGAGGGCGTCGGGGTGCTCGACCCGCCGCATCCCGCGACCGCCGCCGCCGGCGACGGCCTTCACGAAGATCGGGAAGCCGATATCGGATGCCTGCGCGACCAGCGCGTCGATGTCGTCCGACGCCTCCGTCGAACGCAGCACCGGCACACCCGCGGCGATCGCGTGCTGCTTGGCGGTGACCTTGTTGCCGGCCATCTCGAGCACCGTCGAGGACGGACCGATGAAGGCGATCCCATGGTCGGCGGCCTTCGCGGACAGCTCGGGATTCTCCGACAGGAATCCGTAGCCCGGGTAGATCGCATCGGCGCCGCTCTCGAGCGCGACGCGGATGATCTCGTCGACGTCGAGGTACGCGCGGACGGGGTGGCCCACCTCGCCGATCTGGTACGCCTCGTCGGCTTTCAGCCGGTGCAGCGAGTAGCGGTCTTCATACGGGAAGACGGCGACCGTCCGCGCCCCGAGCTCATACGCGGCGCGGAATGCGCGGATGGCGATCTCTCCGCGATTGGCGACCAGAATCTTGCGAAACATGCTCTTCACCTCACTGGGTGCGGGGCCACTCCGTCGGGGCCGCCGAGGTACGGGCTGAGTACCCTCACAGCCTAGGGGACGGTAACGTGGTCGCTTGTGCACGTACTCTCCGTCAGCTCCCTCAAAGGTGGCGTCGGCAAGACGACCGTGACCCTGGGCCTCGCCTCCGCGGCGTTCGCGCGCGGGGTGCGGACCCTTGTCGTCGACCTGGACCCGCAGTCCGACGTGTCGACGGGCATGGACATCCAGGTGGCGGGTCGGCTCAACGTCGCCGACGTCCTCGCCAACCCCAAGGAGAAGGTGGTCCGTCAGGCCATCACCTCGAGCGGCTGGGCGAAGGTGCACCCCGGCACGATCGACGTCATGATCGGCAGCCCCTCCGCGATCAACTTCGACGGTCCGCACCCGAGCGTCCGCGACGTGTGGAAGCTCGAGGAGGCCCTCGCGACCATCGAGGCCGACTACGACCTGGTGCTCATCGACTGCGCGCCATCGCTGAACGCCCTCACGCGCACCGCGTGGGCGGCATCCGACCGCGTCGTCGTCGTGACCGAGCCGGGTCTCTTCTCCGTCGCGGCAGCGGACCGTGCGCTCCGCGCGATCGAGGAGATCCGCCGCGGCCTGTCCCCCCGCCTGCAGCCCCTCGGCATCGTCGTCAACCGCGTCCGTCCGCAGTCCATCGAGCACCAGTTCCGCATCAAGGAACTGCGCGACATGTTCGGGCCGCTCGTGCTGACCCCCCAGCTCCCCGAGCGCACCTCCCTGCAGCAGGCGCAGGGTGCGGCGAAGCCGCTGCACATCTGGCCCGGCGACTCCGCGCAGGAACTCGCCGCCGACTTCGATTCGCTGCTCGACCGGATCGTCCGCACGGGTCGCATCCCCGTCTCGGGCGCCGCCTCCCCCGCCTGACCGTCCGGCACCCGGGCGCGCGAGAGCATCCTCCGCGCGTGCGGGAATGCGGCGTGCGTCAGGCGGAGCGCGCGGCCCGACGAGCAGCCAGCTCGTCGACCTGTTCCGGCTGCTGGGCCTCGAAGTCGACCAGGGTGGTCTCGACCTCGCGGAGGACCTTGCCGACGGCGATGCCGAAGACGCCCTGCCCGCGGCTGACGAGGTCGATGACCTCGTCGTTGGAGGTGCAGAGGTACACCGACGCACCGTCGCTCATGAGAGTCGTCCCCGCAAGATCGCGGATACCCGCCGCGCGCAGCTGATCGACGGCGATGCGGATCTGCTGGAGCGAGATCCCCGTGTCGAGGAGCCGCTTCACGAGCTTCAGAACGAGGATGTCGCGGAACCCGTAGAGCCGCTGCGATCCCGAACCGCTCGCGCCGCGGACCGTGGGCTCGACGAGCTCGGTACGGGCCCAGTAGTCGAGCTGCCGGTAGGTGATGCCGGCAGCCCGTGCCGCCTGGGCTCCGCGGTAACCGACTTCGTCGTCCATCTCGGGGAGGCCGTCGGTGAACAGGAGTTCGGTCGAGAACTTCTGCTCGCCCAGCGCATCGTGCGCGGTCATCGGGGCCTCCTGCGGGTGATCGGTGATTCCACGCTAGAGGACCGAGGTGCCTCCGGCAACGACATCCGACTCGCCGCGTCCGGCGTGTCGCGGACGGTCACGGGGTCAGACGATCGAGCGCTGCGGCGACGAACACCTGTCGGATCTCTTCAAGTCGACGGGCCAGTTCGGGCGCGATCTCGTTGGCCTTCGCTCGGGAACCGGCATCCGCGCGGCGCAGCAGCGGGGCGATGGCGCTCTCGATGAGCGACACCTCGCGCTCGGCGCTCTGCCGGATGGTGCGGATGTGGCGGGGCTGGATCCCGTGCGCGTCGAGCGCGACGAGGGAACGGAGCACGCCGAGCGCACGCTCGTCGAACGAGTCGGAGGGCGCGATGAGACCGGCGGACACCGCTTCGTTCAGCAGCGTCGCCGAGGCGCCGGCGGTGCTGAGGAGCTCGTCACGACGGTAGCGACGCGAGGTCTGGACGATGGATGCCGGCGGGACGGGCGCCACGTCGTCGCCGTGTTCCTCGAGGTACTCGCGGATCCGCGCCAACGGGATGCCGAAATCACGCTGCATGCTGAGGGCCGTGCGCAGCCGCTCCACGTCGGCGGCGGAGAACTTGCGGTACCCGGACTCGGTGCGGACGGGCGTGACGATCCCCTGCACCTCGAGGAAGCGGAGCTTGCTCGCGGTGAGGGCGGGGAACTCCGGGCTCAAACGGGCGAGGACCTGGCCGATGCTCAAGGACCCCGAGGACGCAGCTCGTCCCCGGGTGGCGGCGGCCGGGCTCACGCGCCGATCGCCCGCTCTGCCGGAGCGACGAAGAAGTTGAGGCGGAACTTGCCGACGCGCACCTCGGCCCCGTCGGTGAGGGTCGCGCGGTCGACACGCTCGCCGTTGACGTAGGTGCCGTTGAGCGAGCGCTGGTCGATCAACTCGAACGTGGCGCCCGTGCGGGTGATTTCCGCGTGACGCCGGGAGACGGTCACATCGTCGAAGAAGATGTCGGCCTCGGGGTGGCGGCCCACGGTCGTCACGTCGGTGTCGAGCAGGTACCGCGCGCCCGCCGTCGGCCCAGACCGGACGATGAGGAGCGCGGCACGCGCCGGGAGGGCGTTGATCGCCTCGACCTCGGCGGCCGTCAACTCGGTGCCGAAGGGCACGAAGGAGAGGTCCGAGTCGTGCCCGAACGTCTGCGTCGAATCCACAAGACGCGGGTGCGCCGACGTCTCGGCACCCCGATGGATGTCGCCGCCCGGTCGCTGATTCTCGTCCACGATGTCCTCCTTCTCCCACAGTAACCGATCGCTCCCGCTCACGGTGGCCGGGTCCACGCCGAGGCGACATGGTAGCGGGCCCGTGGCGCAGACGACAGGGCCGGGGAGCGGCGGCATGCGTTCGATTAGCGTCGCCACCATGTCGACGTCCACGAACCCCCGCATGCGCCGTCGCGGTGGCGCGATCGCCGCCGCAGCGGTCGCCGCCGCGCTGCTGCTCGCTCCCGCCTCCCCCGCCGCGGCCCACGACGAGTTGCTCAGCTCCGATCCGGCCGCCGACGCCGTCCTCGGAACCACCCCGGAGGAGATCTCGCTGACGTTCAGTGCGACGCCCTCGACGGAGTCGGGTGCGACGGTCGTGGCGGTCTACGACGAATCGTGCCGTTCGCTGGCCGCCGGGGATCCCGAGGTCGCGGACAACGTCGTCACCCAGGCGGTCGACGGACCGGTCGAGGGGGCGGTCCTCGTCCAGTGGCGGATCGTCTCGAGCGACGGGCATCCTCTCTCGGATCAGTTCACGTTCTCGGTGGGTGAGGACGGGAAGGTCGCGGCGGTCGAGGAGTGCGGCGAATCGGCCGGCGAGCAGGCGGAAGGGTCGTCGGAAGGGTTCAACGCGGTCCCCTACGCGGTGGGCGGAGGCATCATCTTCCTCGCCGTCGGCGTCGTGATCGCGGTCGCGATCGTCCGCGGTCGACGGGGCGAGACGAAGGAGTGAGGCCACCGGCAGCGGACTAGGCTGGACGCATGCCTCACTACGACGTCGTCATCCTCGGTGCCGGCCCCGGCGGCTATGTCGCGGCCGTCCGCTCCGCACAGCTCGGACTGTCCACCGCCATCATCGAAGAGAAGTACTGGGGCGGTGTCTGCCTCAACGTCGGGTGCATCCCCTCCAAGGCGCTCCTGAAGAACGCGGACCTCGCGCACACCTTCACCCACAAGGCCGACCTCTTCGGCATCAGCGGTGACGTGAACTTCGACTTCGGCACCGCATGGGACCGCAGCCGCAAGGTCGCCGAGACCCACGTCAAGGGCATCCACTTCCTCATGAAGAAGAACAAGGTGACCGAGTACCAGGGTCGCGGCTCGTTCATCGACGCGAAGTCCATCGAGGTCACGAAGGAGGACGGCTCGAAGGAGACCGTCACGGCCGACAACGTGATCATCTCGACCGGCTCGACCGTGCGTCTGCTGCCGGGTGTCACCCTCAGCGAGAACGTCGTCACCTACGAGGAGCAGATCCTCACGC
This sequence comes from Microbacterium sp. ARD31, assembly GCF_031844425.1. Classification (NCBI taxonomy): domain Bacteria; kingdom Bacillati; phylum Actinomycetota; class Actinomycetes; order Micrococcales; family Microbacteriaceae; genus Microbacterium; species Microbacterium sp. ARD31. The sequence continues at coordinate 64,334 of NZ_JAUZVE010000001.1, read as the reverse complement.
GCGACCTGCCGAACTCGATCGTCATCGTCGGTGCCGGCGCGATCGGCATGGAGTTCGCCTTCGTGATGAGCAACTACGGCGTCAAGGTCACGATCATCGAGTTCCTCGACCGCGCTCTCCCCAACGAGGACGTCGAGGTCTCGAAGGAGATCCAGCGGCAGTACAAGAAGTACGGCATCGAGATCCTCACCTCGACCAAGGTCGAGTCCGTCGTCGACTCGGGCGACAAGGTCACCGTGTCGTACTCCGCGAACTCCGACGGCGCGAAGGGCCAGATCGAGGCGGACAAGGTCCTCATGTCGATCGGATTCGCCCCGCGTGTCGAGGGCTTCGGGCTCGAGAACACCGGTGTCAAGCTCACCGACCGCGGTGCCATCGAGATCGACGACTACATGCGCACGAACGTCGACGGCGTCTACGCCATCGGCGACGTGACCGCCAAGCTGCAGCTCGCGCACGTCGCCGAGGCGCAGGGCGTCGTCGCCGCCGAGACGATCGGCAAGGCGGAGACGCAGACGCTCGGGGACTACCGCAACATGCCGCGTGCGACGTTCTGCTCGCCGCAGGTGGCCTCGTTCGGCCTCACGGAGCAGCAGGCGCGCGACGCCGGCTACGACGTCAAGGTCGCGAAGTTCCCCTTCTCGGCCAACGGCAAGGCCAACGGCCTGGGCGAGCCGGTCGGGTTCGTGAAGCTGATCGCGGATGCCGAGCACCTCGAACTGCTCGGTGGCCACCTCATCGGCCCCGACGTGTCGGAGCTCCTGCCCGAGTTGACGCTCGCGCAGAAGTGGGACCTCACCGCCCTCGAGGCCGCGCGGAACGTGCACACGCACCCGACGCTGTCCGAGGGCCTGCAGGAGGCCTTCCACGGCCTCGCCGGCCACATGATCAACCTCTGATCAGACAGGGAAGACCTATCGGAACGCATGGGTCTTCAGTAACCTGACCATCACGACTGACGCCGCCCCGAACGAAGCCGGGGGCGGCGTCAGTGCGTTGCGGCCTGCGCGAGTCAGAGACCGAGGGCGCGTTCGAGCTTGGAGCCCGACCCCGACACCTCTCCCCCGACGGCGCGGACGAGCTCGTCCGCCGCGGCGAAGAGCGCGTCGCGGGCCGCGGCATCCGTCGGCGCGGCCGGACCGAGCTCGAGCTCCCACTCGCGCCAGGACGTCTCGACACCCCGGCGGACGTCGGTGGCGGTGACCCTGTCGTCGACGAACTCCGCGAGGAGATTCCCCTCCGCATCGAGGAGCGCATACGCGGTGCGGGCGTTGCGGATGCGCGCGAGCGGCGCGAACGGGGGCGATGCGACAGGGGCGAGGACATCCTCGATCGCCGCGGGCACCACGATGGCATCGGAGCCCGCGGCATCCAGCGGCCAGCGCGACTCCGCCTTGCCTTCCGGCGTCACGCGCTTGATGTGCCAGCCTTCGTCCGGTCCGCCGCTCCGACGACGCAGCGCGACCCGCGCGCGCCCGAGCGCGCCGTCCGCGGTGTCGAGGTAGTGCGCGTCGAGGTCGCGCGGCTCCGGCGGGCCGACGGCGGCGACGCCGGGAAGCCTGGCCCAATCGGGCAATGGCGTCCCGGCGTCGACGTCGTAGGTGCGCTCGATCTCGAGCGAGTGCTCCGGCTCAGTCGTCAAGGGTCGAACGGTCGTCACGCTCGTCGGCGGACGGGTCGATGTCGTCCTGCGCGGCGACGAAACGGAAGTCGGCGGACGTCGGTCCGTCGCCCTCCCCGGTGTTCTCGTCGGCGCCCGCGCGCTCGTAGGTGATCTGCGTCTCGCTGTAGGGCAGGATCAGTCGATCCGTGTCCTCCTCGAGCGGGATGACCTGGCCGTCGAGCGGGCCGCCGTGAAGTCGTGCGATTGCCATGATGTACCTCCGACACCGACTTTAGCCCGGCACCCCACCGGCACCGCCGCGCCTTGTCAGCCCGCCGACGCGGTGATATCCGCGGAGGTCAGACGAGCGGCGGCGTGTGCCAGATGCGGTCGATGTAATCGCGCATGGACCGGTCGGACGAGAAGAACCCGCATCGCGCGACGTTGAGGATCGCGGCTCGGGTCCAGGCATCCCGATCCGCGTACAGTTCGTCGACCCGCTTCTGCGCCGCGACGTAGTCGGTGTAGTCCGCGAGGGCCATGAACGGGTCGTGGTGGATCAGGTTGGACACGACCGGTTCGAACACCGACGCATCGCCGCCCGAGAACGCCCCCGAGGAGATGAGGTCGAGCGCCCGCGACAGGTTCTCGTCGGCGCGGACGAAGTCGATCGGGTGGTAGCCGCGCGTCTGCAGGTCGGCGACCTCCGGCTCGGACATCCCGAACAGGAAGAAGTTCTCGTCACCGACGAGCTCGCGGATCTCGACGTTCGCGCCGTCGTCCGTCCCGATCGTGAGTGCGCCGTTGAGGGCGAACTTCATGTTGCCGGTGCCCGACGCCTCCTTGCCGGCCAGCGAGATCTGCTCGGAGAGGTCGGCCGCGGGGACGACCCGCTCGGCGAGGGTGACGTTGTAGTTGGGCGGGAACAGGACCGCGAGGCGCCCCTCGACCCGCGGGTCGGAGTTGACGACGCTGCCGACGGCGTTGATGAGGTGGATGATGCGCTTGGCCATCGCGTAGCCGGGAGCGGCCTTGGCGCCGAACACGAAGGTGCGGGGGGTGACCTGGTCGGGTGTGACGCGGCCCGAGGCGATGGCGTCGTACTCCGTGATGATGTGGAGGAGCTTGAGCGTCTGGCGCTTGTACTCGTGCAGGCGCTTCACCATGACGTCGAGCAGATGGTCGTCGGCCACGGCGAACCCGTCGCGGTCGGCGAGGGTGCGGGCGAGCACGCGCTTGTTGGACGCCTTCACCGCGCGGAACGCGGCGTGGAAGGCGGTGTCGTCGGCGTAGTCCTCGAGCTCGCGCAGCCGGTCGAGGTCGGTGAGCCAGCCCGGTCCGATCGTGTCGGTGATGAGGCGCGACAGTCCGGGGTTGGCGAGACGGATGAACCGGCGCGGCGTGACCCCGTTCGTGACGTTCGTGAACTTGCCGGGGAAGAACTCGTCGAAGTCCGGCAGCACCTTCTCGCGCAGCAGCTGCGAGTGCAGCTCGGCGACGCCGTTGACCTTGGACCCGGCGACCGTGGCGAGGTACGCCATCCGCACGGAGCCGTCGGGCGAGATGATCGACATCCGCCGGACGCGGTCCTCGTCATCGCCGAAGCGCTCGCGCACCTCTTCGAGGAACTCGTCGTTGATCCGGTAGATGATCTCGAGGTGCCGCGGCAGCAGGCGCCCCAGCAGGTCGGCCGGCCACACCTCGAGCGCCTCGGGCAGCAGGGTGTGGCACGTGTAGGCGAAGCACTGCCGGGTGATCTGCCAAGCGGCATCCCATTCGAGCTTCTTCTCGTCGACGAGGACGCGCATCAACTCGGGGACACCGATGACGGGGTGGGTGTCGTTGAGCTGGAAGACGACCCGATCGGGCAGCTTCGCGAGGTCGAAGTCGCTCGGCAGGATGAGGTTCACGAAATCGCTGATGGATGCCGCGACGAAGAAGTACTGCTGCTGCAGGCGCAGCTCCTTGCCCTGCGGGGTGGAGTCCTCGGGGTAGAGCACCTTCGAGATGTTCTCGGCGTAGGTCTGCGCGCGCACGGCCTCCTGATAGTCGCCCGCGTTGAAGACGCGCAGGTCGAAACCCTGGGTGGCCTGTGCGCTCCACAGGCGCAGCGTGTTGACGCGGCCGTTGTGGTAGCCCGGGACCATGTAGTTGTACGGCACGGCGAGGACGTTCCACGACGGCACCCAACGCGTGCGCGTGACGCCCTCGTCGTCGTACTGCTCGGTGTGGCCGCCGAACGAGATGGTCTGCGCGGCTTCGGGGTGGGGGAACTCCCACGGCGAGCCGAGCGCGAGCCACGAGTCGGCCTGCTCGACCTGCTGTCCGTCGACGAAGGTCTGACGGAAGATGCCGTACTCGTACCGGATGCCGTAACCGATGCTCGGCACGCCGAGCGTCGCGAGCGAGTCGATGAAGCAGGCCGCGAGGCGGCCGAGACCGCCATTGCCGAGTCCCGGCTCGACCTCGAGCGCGCGGACGTCCTCCAGGTCGAGACCGCATGCGACGAGGGCCTCGGCCGCGATGTCGGTGAGGCCCGTCGCGAGCAGGTTGTTGTCGAGCTGCCGACCGAGCAGGTATTCCGCCGAGAGGTAGGCGACGCCCTTGGCCTGGGTCGACCGCTGCCGACGCACGTCCTCGAGCCACCGCGCCATGAGGTAGTCGCGCACGGTGGCGGCGAGCGCGAAGTAGCGATCGTTGGCCGTCGAGGTCGACAGGGCCACGCCGCGGCCGTTGTTGAGATTGCGCAGGTACTGCGTCACGAACCCGTCGACGGTGGGCTCGGGCGACTGCACGGGCGCGAGGGCGATCGGGTGGGTCGGCTGAAGTCGCGGGTTCTTCACGGTACGAAGGTACACACCCGGACTGTGCGCATCGAGTGGATGCGCCAGAGTTCACACAGCGGTGACGACGCGGTGACGAAGGAGCCCGTCAGTCCGCGGAACGCTCGGCCGCCAGCGCTTCGCGCGCGGCCTGCAGCTCGTCGGCCGCCGCCTTCACCTGATCCTCGGCGGTCTGGACGCGGCGCTCGATCAGCGTCGTCGCGCCGTGCACGCGACGGACGCGGTCCTCGCTCTCGAGCGTGGCCGCCACGATGTACGCCGAGGCGATGAGGATGACCTGGCACGACAGGTTGATCCACAGCAGCAGCGCGATGAGCGAGGCGAAGGTGGCGAGCAGCGGGTTGGAGCCGGCGCCCCCGACGAACAGGCTCGACAGCTGCTGCAGCACGGTCAGTCCGAAACCGCCCAGCAGAGCCCCGGTCCAGAGCGCCCGCGCGGGCGCGCGCACACCCGAGAGCGTGCGGAACAGGAGCGCGACGACCGCCGTGTCGAGGACGAAGGTGACGAGGATGCCGACCGCGGCACTCAGGCCGACCGTCACCGGGCTGTCGGCGGAGACGCCCAGGACGTCGGCGACCAGACCGACGCCCGCGGTGCCGAGGACGGTCGCGGCCGCTGCGGCGGCCAGCCCGACCCCGATGGCGACGGCCAGGACGAGATTGCGGCCGAGGACGATGATGAACAGGGTGTCGTCGTGGACCTTGTCGGCGATCACCCGCAGCGAGGTGCGCAGCGACCCGATCGCACCGATCGCCGCGAGGACGAGACCCACGAGGGAGAACACGCCGGTGAGCGAGAACGCGATCGGTTGACCGAGGTCCTTCGTGTCGATGACGCCGCCCTCGCCCACGAGACCGGGGATCACGCCGTCGACCGCGTCGATGAGACTCTGCCAGGCCTGCGGGTTGCCCGACAGCCAGAGCGCTGCGACGGAGAAGCCGAGCAGGACTCCGGCGAACACGCTGAAGAGCGTGCGATAGGTCACGCTGTCGGCCAGGAGGGGACCGCGCCGCTCGCTGTAGCGGAGGTAAGCCCGCACGATCCGCCATGACAGCGCGCGGGCGATCAGGCGCGGGACGAGCGGGGTCTTCGTGCGATCGGCCATGTTCTCACGGTAGCGAGGCGGACGCACCGGCCCCGCTCCCCTTGCATCGTCGAGGCGGATCTGGCACGCACCGCCCGCGACGTCACAGGCCGAGACGGTCCGCCACGTCGGCGCCGAGGAGGATGCCGGTCCAGGCGCCCAGCAGCATCCACGGTCCGAAGGCGACGGCGGTGCGCCGGGAGGCGCGTCGGGTCGCGAGCAGCAGCGCGCCGTACACGCCGCCGAAGACGAACCCGGCCACGGCCCCGACGGCGAGCGCGTACCACCCCGCCCACCCGAGCGCCATACCGAGGACGCCGGCGAGTTTCACGTCTCCCCCGCCCATCCCGCCCCCTGCCGCGCGCAGCACGAGGTAGAAGACGAACAGCGCGGCGCCTCCGACGGCGGCGCGCAGGAGGGACGACCACGGGGCTCCGGCGAGGCACGCAACGAGCAGCAGCCCGCCGAGCACGGGGTAGCCGGGGAGCACCCACGCGTTGGGCAGCCGGTGCGTGCGGACGTCGATGACCGCGAGGACGACCGTGGCGACGGCCAGCCAGGCGTAGGCGAGGACGACCGCGACGATCGCGACCGGGTCCGAGAGTGCGGCCCAGGGCACGGACACGGCTCAGCCGTCCTGGACGTCGAGACGGACGGAGACCGTGTCGCCCTCGGAGATCCCCTCGCGCTCGCGGACCGAGCGCTTGAGCGGCAGGACGTACCCCCCGCGCGCCGCGTCGGGGAAGATCGAGGTCCGCCAGGACGACGACCCGACCGTCACCCCCACGGGGATGGATCCGAATCCCCGCCCGGGTCGCGGTACCTCGCGGATGTCCGCACTCACCTCCGCCGGGAGGGGGATGAAGTACCAGTCGTCCCTCCGCGACTCCCAGCGGAACAGCACCCCGGAGGCCTCGACGATCATGCCCTCACGGTAGCGATGTCGCACGCACGGCGGCGCGCGGCATCCCCACCCCGATCACCACTGCGGGTGGATGTCCGCGCGGAGCCGGCGGTCGTACACGTCGACGACGGCGGCCGCGAACGTGTCGAGGACGGCGGGGTCGATCGCGCCGGCGTCGGCGTTGCTCTGCGCCTGCGCCGTCGTGCGCGCGCCCGGGATGACGGAGGTGACGCCTGGACGGGACGCGATCCAGGCGAGGGATGCCGCCGGCAGTGACACGCCGTCGGGCAGCGCCGCGCTGAGCTCATCCACCGCGACGAGCCCCGTCTCGAAGTCGACGCCCGAGAACGTCTCACCGCGGTCGAACGCCTCGCCGTGCCGGTTGAAGGTGCGGTGGTCGTTCGCCGCGAACGAGGTCGACGCGCTGTAACGCCCGCTGAGGAGGCCCGAGGCGAGCGGCACCCGGGCGAAGATCGCCACGCCGGCGGCCTCGGCGGCCGGCAGCACCTCGTCGAGCGGCTTCAGCCGGAACGGGTTGAAGATGATCTGCACGTTGGTCACCCCGGGCCGCGAGATCGCGGAGAGGGCCTGCGCGCAGGTCTCGACCGAGACGCCGTACGCGGCGATCGCACCGCTGTCGACGAGGGCGTCGAGGGCGTCGTAGGTCTCGTCGGCGTCGATCACCGCCGACGGCGGGCAGTGCAGCTGCACGAGATCGAGCGTGTCGACGCCGAGGTTGCGCCGTGACCGGTCGGTCCACGCGCGGAAGTTCTCGGGGGTGTAGTTCTCGGGTTCCTGCGCGAGGCGCCGCCCCATCTTGGTCGCCACGGTCACGCCGTGGCCCGGGTGCGACGCCAGGAAGCGGCCGATGAGGGTCTCGCTGCGACCGTCGCCGTAGACGTCGGCGGTGTCGAACAGGGTGACGCCGGCCTCGACGGAGACGGCGAGGACGTCGAGCGCATCGGCTTCGGAGACGTCCCCCCAGTCGGCACCGAGTTGCCATGTGCCGAGGCCGATGGCGGAGACGGAACGGCCGGTGGAGGCGAGAGGTCGCTGCTGCATGGGGCTCACCCTACTTCGCCGCGGGGACCTCCGGGCCGGGTGCCGTCATGTCGCCGACCGCGGCGGCGAGGTGCGACAGCACGGTCGCGACCGCCGGCACCCCGGCGGCCCCGCGGGCCGAGACCGCGTGCAGGTCGCGCCGGTCCCCCGACGCCAGCGGGCGGGTGATCACGCCGGCGACGAGGGGGAAGGACGCCACCGCGAGCCGCGGCAGCGTCGCGACGCCCACACCCTGCGCGACCAGCTGTTCGACGGCGGCGACGTTGTCGGTCTCGAAACGGATGCGGGGCGCGAATCCCGCGCGTTCGCAGGAGTCCAGCAGGTGGCTGCGGCACCGCGGGCATCCCGCGATCCAATCGTCGTCGGCGAGCGCCCTGAGGTCGACGACCTCCTCGGTGCTGCGGGCGTGCCCGTCGGGCAGCACGAGGAGGAGGTCTTCGGCGCCGATGCGGCGGGCGTCGAGCCCCCGGATGCTGTCGCCGTGCGCGTCGGTGCCGTCGCCCGGGTGGCTGAAGGTCAACGCGACGTCGGCCCGGTCGGCGCGGACGGCGGCGACCGCCTCGGGCGGTTCCGCCTCGACGTACGTCAGCGAGAGACCCGGGTCGGATGCGGCGAGCCGGCGCATGAGGCGCGGGAGGATCGTCGGCGAAGCGGAGGGGAACCCGACGAGCCGCACCGTGCCGATCCGGCCGCCGCCGAGGTCGGCGAGCTCACCGGCCACCGCGCCGAGCGCCGTCGTGATCGACGTGGCGTGGCGGGCGAGGATGCGCCCGGCCTCGGTGAGCCGCATCCGCCGTCCCACCCGTTCCACGACCGCCATCCCCAACCGCGTCTCGAGGCGGCGGATCTGCTGGCTCACGGCGGGCTGGCTGTACCCGAGTGCGGTCGCGGCGGCCGTCACGGACCCCGTGTCCCCCACCGCCTTGACGATGCGGAGCTCGGCGACGGAGAGGTCGGGGACGGGTTGCGGCATCCAGACATATAACGCCATGTCATGCAGTCGATGCAATACCTGCCATGGTGCACTCGATCGCGGATCGCGACGATGGAGTCATGGCCCTCTCCCCCGCCGACGTCCGCGACGCGTTCCCCGACGCGCGAGGATACGTCGCGGCCTGCACCGCCGGCATCCCACCCCTCGCCAGCCGCGACGCGGTGCGCGCCGACCTCGACGCGTGGCCCGACCCGATCCGGTACGCCGCGAGCGCCGAGCGGTGCCGCGCATCTTTCGCGCGACTGGTCGGGGTGGACCCCGCCGCCGTAGCGCTCGGCGCGCAGACCTCGGCGATGGTGAGCCTCCTCGCGGCCTCGCTGCCCGACGGTGCCGTCGTCCTGTGCCCCGAGGGCGAGTTCTCGTCGCTCGTCCTCCCGTTCGTCCACGCCGGTCGGGGCATCACCGTGCGGACGGCGCCGCTCGATGCGCTCGCCGACGCGGTCGACGCGGCGACGACCCTCGTGGCCTTCTCGATCGTGCAGTCCGCGACGGGTGCCGTCGCCGACGCCGACGCGATCGTCGCGGCGGCGCGGCGCCACCGTGCGCGCACGCTCTGCGACGCGACGCAGGCCGTCGGGTGGATGCCGGTGGCCGCCGGGGCCTTCGATGCGCTGGTCTGCCACGCCTACAAGTGGCTGTGCGCGCCCCGCGGCGTCGCGTTCCTCGCGCTCCGCGAGGACTTCGCCGCGACGATCGGTCCGCGCCAGGCGGGCTGGTACGCGGGCGCGGACCCGTGGGCGTCGTGCTACGGCACGGACGCGACCCTGGCGGCATCCGCTCGACGGTTCGACGTCTCGCCCGCGTGGCAGGCGTTCACGGGGGCCGAGCCGGCACTCGCCCTCTTCGCAGGAGCGGACCCGCGGGCGCTGAGCGACGAGGTCACGGGCCTCGCGGCCGCGCTGCGGGAGCGGCTCGACCTGCCGGCTCCGGCGCGGGCGACGCCGATCGTGACCTGGCGGGACGAGAGCGGTGCGGACATCGGCCGGCTGCGCGCCGCGGGGATCGTCGCGTCGAGCCGCGCCGGCAACGCGCGCGTCGCGCTGCATGTCTTCAACGACGAGCGCGACGTCGAGGACATCGCCCGCGCGCTGGATCGCTGACGGACCTCACTCGCGGCCGGTGCGCAACTCGATCGCGATCTGGGCGGCGTCGATCACCGCGAGTTCGTGCGCGAGCACGTCCGCATCGAAGGTGCCGGTGTCGCGCGCGTCGAGCAGCGCGCGGCGCTGGACGTCGATCTCGGCGAGGCGGTAGTCGCTCTCGACCTGGAACGCCCGGGCACGGTCGAGGTCGGCCGAGCGGTCCGGAGCGGGGACGTCGGCCGCGCGCTCGCGGAGGAGCTCGAGGATGTGCCGCCGCTCCTCCTTCTCGCGCTCGCGCGACTCGTCGGCCGAACCAGCGGGGGTGAGCGCGTCGACGAGCGGCGCGACCGAGGCGCCCTGCCCGACGAGGGAGACGACGGCGACGGCGAAGGCGATGAGGACGAGCACGGAGCGCAGCGGGGTGTCCTCGGGGAGCGTCTGCGCCGCAGCGAGCGTGATGGCGCCCCGCATCCCCGCCCAGACGACGAGGGTGCCCTCGCGCCATCCGAGCGGCGCCTTCTGGAAGTAGCGGATGTCGGCGAGTCCGCGCGTCACGCGCGGACCGAAGCGGCGCACGGTTCCCCGCGAGACGCGCCGGCCGCGGCGGGCGAACGCATCGACGAGCTGCGCCTCGCCCTCCTCGGTCTCGAGGCGCTGCGCGATCGTCTCGAGGCGGGGCTGGAGGCGGCGGACGCGACGCGCGCTCATCGACAGCAGCGCGAGCAACGGTGCCACGTACGCGGCCCGCACGATCACCGTCAGGAGCCACGCGCCGGCCGCGATGAGGAGAGCGGGCGCGATGCCCTCGTGCGCCTCCTCGACGTCGGTGAGGATCGAGGTCAGCTGCAGACCCATGAAGAGGAACACGAACCCCTCGAGGATCAGCTCGACCGTGCGCCAGTTCTGCGCGTCGGACAGCCGATTGCGCGCCGAGAAGACGCGCGGACCGCCCACTCCGGTGATGATGCCGGCGACGACGGCGGCGACGAGGCCCGAGGCGCCGAGGAGTTCCGCCGGGACGGCCGCGAGGAACGGCACGGTGAACGAGAGGACCGTGTTGACGGTCGGGTCGGTCGCGCGCTTGCGCACCGTCAGGTTGAGCCAGCCGAGCACCGCACCGATCAGGACCGCGACGACGACGGCGTAGGCGAAGGTGCCGACGGCACCCCAGAAGGAGAAGGATGCGGCGGCCGCGGCGACCGCGGTGCGCAGCAGCACGAGCGCCGTCGCGTCGTTGAGCAGGCTCTCTCCCTCGAGGATCGCGACGACCCGCTTGGACACGGGCGTGCGTTTGATGATCGAGGTCGCGACGGCGTCGGTGGGGCTCACAATGGCGCCGAGGGCGACTCCCCACGCGAAACCGAGATCGGGGATCGCGATCATGAAGAAGAGGCCCAGGGCGAGGGCGGTGCCGATGACGAGGAAGACCGACAGCCCGGCGATGGCGCCGAACTCACGTCGGAAGTGCATCGCCGGCATCGAGACCGCTGCCGAGTACAGCAGCGGGGGCAGGATGCCGAGCAGGATCCACTCCGGGTCGAGGACGAAGTCGTCGAACATCGGGAGGAAGCTGCCGCCGACGCCCACGGCGACCATCAGGATCGGCGCGGCGATACCCGCCCACCGGCCGATCACCGTCGTCGACGCGACGACCAGGAGCGCGACCACCAGGCCGAGAAGAGTCTCGATCACAGGGAAAGCCTGTCAGAGGACCTCAGGCGACGGCGATCAGTACGCCGTGGGTCCGCCGACACCGCGTCAGCGGGATGCGGTGTCGGAATGCGCGGGGGTCACGAGGGGTTGCGCCCGGTATGAAGGCGATCGTCTACAGCTCCCCGGGCGCATCCGACGTCCTGTCCCTCGTCGACCGCGAGGTCGCGGATCCCGGTCCCGGTGAGGTGCGGGTCCGCGTCGCGGTCTCGGGGGTGAACCCGACCGACTGGAAGTCCCGCTCCGGCGGCACCCAGCGAGCCTCCTTCGCCGAGACCGTCCCGAACCAGGACGGCGCCGGCGTCGTCGACGCCCTCGGCGAGGGAGTAGACGACCTCGCGGTCGGCGACCGCGTGTGGGTGCACCTCGCGCAGCACCAGCGCCCCACGGGCACCGCGCAGGAGTACACGGTCGTCCCGGCATCCCGCGCCGTCCGCCTTCCGGAGGGCATCGACTTCGCCACCGCGGCCAGTCTCGGCGTGCCGGCCGTGACCGCGCACCGCGCGTTGACGGTGCACGAGGACGGACCCGCTCGGCTGTCGCCCGGCGCGCTCGCCGGACGCACCGTTCTCGTGCAGGGCGGCGCCGGCGCCGTCGCCCACGCCGCGATCCAGCTCGCCCGCTGGGCGGGTGCGACCGTCCTCACCACGGTGAGCTCCGATGCGAAGGCGCAGCTCGCGCGCGCGGCCGGCGCGCATCACGTCATCGACTACACGCGGGAGGACGTGGCGGCGCGGGTGCGGGACATCGCCCCCGAGGGCGTCGACCAGATCGTCGAGGTGTCGCTGGCGACCAACGCCGCTCTCGACGCCGAGATCGCCGCCGGGCACGCCGTCATCGCGTTCTACGCCGACGACAACGGCGACACGTTCAGCATGCCGATCCGGCCCACCTTCGCGAAAAACATCCGGGTCCAGGGCGTCCTGCTCTACACGGTCGGCGAACCCGCGCTCGATGCCGCCGTCGCCGACATCACGCGCGCCCTCGAGGACGGCGCCCTGCCCGTCGGCGAGGAGGCGGGCCTGCCGCTGACGTGGTTCCCGCTGGCGGAGACCGCAGCCGCCCACGACGCGGTCGAAGCCGCGACCGTGGGCAAGGTCCTGATCCGCGTCGCCGACCTGTGATCGACCGGATGCCGCGGGTCGCCCAGCGCCTCAGCCCGCGGCATCCGTCCCGTCATCGACACGCGCCGCAGCGATGTGGCTGATGGGGCGCCAGACGAGCACCAGGGTCACCGCCGCACCCGCGAAGGCGAACCACCACGGCGCCGTCAGCCCCCAGAACTGGGCGATCACCCCGCCGATCGCCTGACCGATGACGAGCCCGCCGAAGACGCCCACAATGTTGACCGACGCGATCCGGCCCTGGAGCTCGTGCGGGACGAGTCGTTGGCGGACCGTCGTGGAGATCGTCCCCCAGACGAAGGCGTACGCGCCGAAGGCGATCATGATGACGAAGGCGACGGCGCCCGACGTCGTCAGGGCGAAGGCGAGGTGCATCGCGACCTCGGCGCTGAGACAGACGCGCATGAGGGTCGCGAACGAGAACCGGCGCTCGAGCCAGCCGAAGCTGACGGTGGACAGCAGGCCCCCGATGGCCGACGCGGTCGTGAGCGCACCGTATCCGACCGGCCCCATCTGAAGATGCTCGGTCGCGTACAGCACGAGCACGCCCCAAGGGGCTGCCCACGTGATGTTGAACGTGAGGATGATGATGACGAGGGTGCGCACCGGAGGGTTCCGCCACAGCCACCGGATCCCCTCGACGATGTCGGTGTGGACGGCGGTGCGCCCTCCGTCGCTCTCACGGGCGGGGACTCGGGTGCGGGCGATGCGCGAGATGAGCACGACGGCGAGCGCAACGCAGATCGCCTGCACGGCGAACGGCCAGAACGAGCCGAGCGCGAAGAAGAAGGCGCCCAGCGGCGGTCCGCCGAACTGGTTCGCGACCAGGAAGCCGGCCTGGAGCCGTGCGTTGCCGATGCCCAGATCCTTCTTCTTGACCATCATCGGCAGGAGCGTGCTGCTCGTGGTGTCGACGAACACCTCGGCGCACCCGTAGACGAAGGCCACCGCGAGCACGATCCAGATGCTCGCCATGCCCGTGATCAAGAACGCACACAGCGCCACGAGGACGAGAGCCCGGACGCCGTTGGCGCACATGATCAGCACGCGACGGTCGACCCGGTCGGCGATCGCTCCCGCGTGGAGGCCGAAGAGCAGCCACGGAAGGAACTGCATGACGGCGCCGGATGCCACGAGCACCGGCGAATCCGTCATCGAGGCGATCAGCAGAGGGGATGCCGCGAGCGCGATCCCATCGCCGATGTTGCTCGTCCACGACGACGCCAGGAGCCAGCGGAAGTCACGTCCCAGGCGCCGGGGCGCGACCCACTCTCCGATTTCCACCGAAAGAGCTTACGTGGGGCGACGCGCGGCGGATGATGCGACATCTCCTCGATGGAGCGGACCGATCCGATGACCATGGCAGAGTCATCGCGCGCTTGACACTTCTCGAAGCCGTCGGCTGTCCGGCTCGCCTTCCCAACGATCACGTCGGTCGGTTCCGATCACGCTTGGGCCACGATGTCGGGGTTCGACTCGATGAGCTCGGCCTGCTCGGTCCACGACAGGCCCACGATGCTGAGCACGACTCGCGCGATGGCTGACGGACCACTCTCCGCGTCCAGGCGAGTCTGGCGCAGAGTGGCTCGGGCTGTCTCTTCGATGAGCATGGCGAGGACTTCGGGCGAGACGTCTCTTCGGAAGGCCCCCGCTGCCGTGCCGGTATCTGTGAGCTCGCGGATACGTCGTCGAAGGGGCGCGAGCGAACGGACTGTCTCTGCGACATGGGCTTCACTAAGGGCGATATTGGCGGCGGCGCGCACTGCTGAAGCTTCGCGCCAAAGGCGCACGGCGAGGCGGGCCAGAGCGACGCGCGGGTCGGTGTCGTCGATGACGTCGGCGATCGCATTGAACCGCTCAGCGCCGAGCGCGATGACCTCTTTCAGCAGGGTCTCCCGGTCGGGGAAGTGGCCGTAGAGAGCCCGTCGCGACAGGCCGGCTGCTTGCGCGATGGTGTCGAGGGATGCCTGTGGATTCTCTGCGAGCACGGCCTGCGCAGCGTGCAGAAGTGCGTTGTGGTTGGTTGTGGCGTCACTTCTGCGCTCGCGGGTAGGAACCGAGTCCGGCCGGGCGGGAGACTCTTGCGTGGACATGATCACCTCTCGCGGACACTCACATGAGCTTGGTTGATTCAAGCGCCTCCGACATGCCCCGGTTGTATGCGATCAGGGGCCGCCGCAGCACCAGGCCGAGCAGCAAGGCCGGGACGATGAAGAGGGCGAGGAGGAGAAGCGAGATCCAGAAGTCCGCCGCGTAGACGCCGGCAATCGCCGACCGCATGGCCTGGATCGCATAGGTGGCTGGCAAGAACGGGCTGATGCTCTGGAACCAATCCGGCAGCAGCTGGAGAGGGTACGCGCCGCCGGATCCGGAGATCTGGATGACGAGGAGGAGCACGCACAGCGCCTTTCCAGCATTGCCGAACGTGACGACCGCGGTGTAGACGATGAGGGTGAAGACGAGGGAAGTCAGCCATCCGGCGAGGACCATGAGCAGTGGGTGTGCTGGCTCGATGCGGACGAACAGGATGAGCCCGAGGGTGAGGAGTGTGCTCTGGGCGAGGCCGACGAGTCCGAAGATGCCATATCGTCCGAGGTACTTCTGGGTCGTCGTGAGTGCTGGGGCGCCAGGAAGCGTGTTGTGGTTGACGTCGACCCGGATGGTGACTGTCATCAGCAACGCTCCGACCCAGAGCGCGAGGATGGTGTAGAGGGGCGCCATAGCAGCGCCGAAGCCGGCGACGGGGAATACCGCCGTGCGGTCGACCCGGACGGGTTCTGCCAGTGAGGCGGCGAGAACGCCGGGGTCGCCTCCGATGATGTCGCGGAGCTCGCTGAGATCACCGGTGTCAGCTGCGGTTCCGAGCGCCCGATCGAGGTCGCCGAATCGGTCGGCCAGTTCGTCCAGTGAGGTGGATATCCCGCTGGCGACGGTCTTGCCGCGATCGATGGCCGTCAGCACGGAGTCCGCTGAACCGGACAAGCTGGCGGATACGCCGGCGAGGTCACTACGCACGACTGAGACGTCCGAGTCGAGGCGCGAGAGCGTCGACGACAGGAGATCCAGTTGCGGCTTCAGATCGTCGGTGTACGCGCTCTGCGCTTTCTGTACAGCAGTCTTCGCTTCGGCGATCGCGACGAGGATCTCCTGGTGGGAGTCCTGAGCGGAAGCGTTGTCCCCCTGAACGTCCGTTGCAGCTTCCGCGAGGCGATCGTGGACGGCCTGCTGTCGGGCGATCGCGTCATCGAGAACGGCGATGACGGTGTCGAGGGCGCCTTCCGCGGCTGCGGGGAGCGTGGGCCGGACCTCAGTGTCGAGGGTGTCGCGGATGGTGTTGTATCGGTCGATCTGATCTTGGACTCGTGCCGCGATGTCGGTGAGCACCGTCACGCGGTCGCCATTGAGACGATCGATGTCCGCGTAGAGGTCGTCGATGCGATCGCCCACCGCGTTGTAGCTCTTGGTGGTCGCAGACAGTGCGTCGGAGACTCCCCCCGTGGCGTTACGCAGGGCGGAGGCGACGGAGTCGACCGCATCGCGCCCGCTGCCGGCAGCGCCGGCGGCGTCGTTGAACACACCTCCTGCGGCGTCGACGAGTTGGGAGGCGCTGTTCACCAGGGGGATGCTGGAGTCGAAGAGGGCGGAGAACATGTCGGCGGTCTGCGCACCGGCACGCAGTTGCGTCGACAGACCGGACACACGCGCCTGGAGCCGGGCGAGCGCAGCCTGGGTGTCGTCGTCGGTGAGGTAGTCGGAGAGGGAGGAGAGCAGCCCGAGCGCGATCTCGCTGAGGGTTTGGGTGAACGTCTCGGAGATCTGCGCAGACACGCCGTCGGCGCCCTGGCCGGTGATCTTCGGAGCGAGGGCGTTCTTCTTCTCGTTGGTATAGAGCGCGATGTCGGTGTGCTCCGCACCGTCGACGTAGAAGGTCATCATGTCGCTACTGAAGGACGGCGGAAGCACGATCGCGGCGTAGTAGGCACCCGACTTGGTGCCGTCGATTGCGTCGTCTTCCGTCGTGACGACCCAGTCGAGGTCATCGTTGGCGCGCAGCGCGGACAAGACCTGTTCGCCGACGTCGATCCGGAGGGGAACCAGATCGCTTTCGTAGCCGGTGTCGGTGCTGGCGACGGCGACCTTCAAGTTCCTGGTGTTCGCGAAAGGATCCCAGCTGGCGATCACGTTGAACCAGGTGAACAGTGACGGGATGACGACGAGGCCGAAGATGACGATGCACGCCATCACATTCCGTGTCGCGTGACGCACGTCTCGCGCGACCAGCCGCAGGATGACCCTCACGACTGCTCCCCCTTCCCCGCAGCGCGGTCGTCCTCCTGCTGAGCTACGCCTTCGCTCTCCTCCGCTTCGGCGGGCTCGACCCGGCTCGCCGCCTTCTTCGTCGTCTCGGGCGTGTCGACGTCCCGCTGGGCGGAGTCGTCAGCCTCGAGCGACGCGTCGGCTTCGGGCGCATCCTGGAACCACTTCGCCACGACATCATCCGCGTCGTCACTGATGTGCTCATCCGCATCACCAGTGGCAGCGACGTCAGCGGAGTGACTCTCGTCGAGAGAATCACCGGAGCTGAGGTCCTGCGCGAGCAAATGCTGTGCGCCGGGAACGGACTGGCGTGCCGTGCGCGACTCCGTGGAGGCGACGGCGGCGTGCGCATCCGCGCCCCCGGCGAGGACCGCCTGACGCAGGTCGGCGTCATCAAGCCCGGCGATCTCTCCGGCTTGCGCGAAGCTCCATCTGATGTACTCGATGGCGACAAGGAATCCGATGATCAGAAGGCACCAGAGGGTTCCGATACCCAGCAGCAGCGCCTTGGCGTCCGCGAATGTCAGAGCTACCGCGGAGACCAGTGCAAGTCCCGCCAGTCCGACGATCAGCGTCGCCCGCAGCAGCACGGGGTAACGGTGAGTGAACGGGTGCGCTCGGCGGGTGAGCTCGACCCGGTATGCACGGCGATTCGAGAGCGCGCGGATGATCTCTCTCAGCCGGTAGCCCGAACCGGCGACCTGGACGTTCTCACCGATCAGCAGGTCGGTCGCGGCCACCTCGCGGTTGAACAGAATGTGGAAGCTGGCGAGCCTGCCCCGCAGGACCAGTCCGAAGAGGAATGCGATGGCGACGAAGACGGCGAGTGTCCCGAGGAACCGCCAGTAGTGGCCGCCGTAGAACCCCGCGATCGTCTCCCGCATTGCGTCGATGCCGTAAGAGAACGGCAGCAGCGGATAGATCGCGCGGAAGAAGTCGGGCATCAGCTCGATCGGGTACAACCCCGACGCGCCCGGGATCTGCATGACTACGAGCAGAATGCACAGACCTCTCCCGACGTGCCCGAAACCGACACAGAGCGCGTAGATGATGCTCACGTACGCCAAGGCGATCAGCACAGCGGTCCCCACGAAGGCGACGGCGCTCACGGTCTGCACGCCGATGATGAGGTTGCCGATCGACACCACCAGCGCCTGCCCGACGGCGAGCAGCGCGAACAGGCCGAAGCGTCCCAGGTAGGCCTCTCGGACCGTGACTCCCTCGACGCCTTCCGTATCGACCTCGATCTTGAAGATCACCATCAGCACGAACGCGCCGATCCAGAGGGACAGGTTCGTGAACAACGCCGCCATCGCAGACCCGTAGGAGGACACCGGGAACATCGTCTGCTCCTCGACAGCGACCGGCGATGCGATGAAACGGGCGATGTCGTCCGGGTTCAGTCCGGTGATCGTGCCGAGAGCACCCCACTCCGCCGCGGCGGCGACCGCTTCGATATCGGTACGAGCCGCCTGCAGATTCGACTCGATGCTCGTGATGTCGGCATCGAAACTGTCGAGCGCCGTCGAGGTGGATGCCAGCTGCGAATCCGCGCTGCGCAGCACATCCCCGACCTGAGTGAGGACCTGTCTCTGCGAGGCAACCGCGGCCGAAAATTCTCCCGCACTCGAGGACAGCCGCGCCATCGCACTGTTCAGCGCCGGAAGGTTCTCGGTCAGCACCGTCCGCAGATCAGATGCCGCAGTCTGTGTACCCTGGGCCGCCTCGTCGAGGGCATCCGAAGCCGCCTGCAGCCCCTCGACGGCGTCTGAAGTGCCGGTGCTCAACTGCGACAGGTCCGCGACGAGTTGCTGATCTGCAGCGTTCCGCTCCTGCAGTGCCTCGATCACCCCGGACAGACGCTGCGCCGTGTCAGGATCCAGGTCGGCGTCATCGAGCAAAGCCTGCACCTGTGCGATCGCGGCCTCGTTCGCCTCGAGGACGGTCTCGACGTCGCCGATCGCCGTGTCCACCCGTTGCCGTGCAGAAGTCAGAGCTTCCGTCACCTGACTGACCGAGGAGTTCGCGGAGGCAGAGGCCTCCGCGAACAGCGACGTGCCTGTGAGGTACGCGGCCGTCGCGGCATCGGCGAACTCGATCACCTGGTCCTGTGCTTCGGCGATGATCGACTGTGCTTCCCCGGCGGCCTTCTGAACGTCCGCCAGCGTCGAATCGACATCCGTGAGCGTGTCGCGGGCATCGGACAGCGTCACTCGGGAAGCGGCGATCCGATTCTGGAGGTCAGTGATGCTGTCCCGCGCCGATGCCAGCGACTGCGAAGTGCTGTCGAAGGCGTTCAGCGCGTTGTCTTTCGCCGTCAGCAACTGCGACTCTGCGTCGTCCCCCGCGTCCCGCACCGCGTCTGTCGCGGCCTCGGCGACTTGTTCGGTGAAGGCAGCCGTGATCTGCCGATCGAGCTGGGACGCGCCGACGTCAGTGATCTTCGGCGCGATCGCGCTGGCCTTCTCGTTGACGTAGTACTGCAGCGCCGGCTGGGTGAACTCTCCGCTGGTGATGCTGAGGAGATCCTCACTGAAGTCTGCAGGGATGACGATGGCCGCGTACACGTCGCCGCGCTTGACCTCCTCCATGGCCTCCTGCTCGCCCATGAAGACCCAGCCGAGCTGATCATTCTCCTCAAGCTGCTTGCGGACCTGATCACCCACGTTCAGCGAGCCGGTGAGGTCCGAGGATGCACCCTCATCGAGATTGGCCACCGCGACGTCGATGTTCTCGGTGTTCGCGTACGGGTCCCAGAACGCGTTGATGTTGAACCACGCGTACAACGCCGGAGTGATCAGCACGCCGATCACGATGATCCATGTCTTCCGGACACGGATCAGTCGGGTGACGTCCCTCCTGAAAATCCGCCAGCTCATCCGCACCTCGCAAGCATACGCAATTTGCACAGCTCTGTGCACGTTACCGACGAAACGTCTCGCCGACCATCTGCGCGGGGCCTCCTTGCCGTCTGCAAAAAACTGAGTACGCTCATTCATGTGAACGGGTTGTGCCAGCCTTCAGAGCTTGGACGAGCTTCGGGCGTCGGGGAGATGGAACGCCGCCGCGAGCAGAACATGCGACTCAAGCGGGAGCGGATCTTTCGCGTCGCGTCTGATTTCTTGCGCGCGCGGGGATTCTCCGCGGTGACGACGCAGGAGGTGTCCGCGGCGGCCGGAGTCGCGGCGGGCACACTCTTCCGCTACGCCGCGACGAAGAGTGAGTTGCTGCTCATGGTCTACAACGAGGCACTCCGGTCGTCGATAGCTGACGGCGCCGCGCGTGCGGCGTTGATGGCGGATCCTGCCGATGCGGTATTCACTCGCCTGCGCCCGCTCGTCGCCGCCGCTGCCCGAGAGCCGGAGAACAGTGCTGCGTACCAGCGCGAGCTGCTGTTCGGCCCTCATGAGGCGAAGTTCCGGGCCGAGGGCATGGCTTTGATCCTCGCGCTCGAGGCATCGCTGTCTGACACGTTGCGCCGTGCCGCGCCGACCCTCAGCGACGGGGAGGCACGGGTCGCAGGGTCGGCGCTGTTCGCCGTCACTCACCTCGCGATCGCCCGGATGACGGCTTCCGGCATCCCCGAGGCTGACGCGATCGACGACCTCAGACGTCAGGTCACCCACATCGTGACCGGCGCGCTGCAACACACCCCGGCGGCCCAATCGGCCGCGCGAGAAGAAATGAAGGAGACAGAACAATGAGCAACATCACACATGTGACCGTCCTGGGGACAGGGGTCCTCGGTAGCCAGATCGCATTTCAGACCGCCTTCAGCGGCTTCCAGGTCGTCGCGTATGACATCAGCGACGACGTGATCGCGGCAGCCAAGGCGCGTTTCGATGCTCTCGTCACCGCCTACAAGGAGGACGGAGTCGCAGGAGCGTCCGAGGGAAAGGCCGACGAGGCGCTGAGCCGCGTCCGCTTCTCCTCCGACCTCGCCGAGGCGGTCGCGGACGCGGATCTGGTCATCGAGGCGATCCCCGAGGTGCTGTCCATCAAGCAGGACACCTACCGCAAGCTCGGCGAGCTCGCACCTGAGAAGACCATCTTCGCGACCAACTCGTCGACACTCCTGCCCAGCGACCTCAAAGACTCCACCGGACGCCCCGCCAAGTTCCTCGCGCTGCACTTCGCGAACCGGATCTGGAAGTTCAATACCGCCGAGGTGATGGGCACCGCCGACACCGATCCGGCCGTCTTCGACGAGGTCGTGGCCTTCGCAGGCGACATCGGCATGGTTCCGATTCCCGTGCACAAGGAGAAGTCCGGCTATGTGCTCAACTCGCTGCTGGTGCCGTTCCTCAACGCCGGGTTCACACTCGCCGCGGGCGGATACGCCGAACCAAAGGACATCGACAACGTGTGGCGGATCGGCACGGGAGCGCCGATGGGCCCCTTCCAGATCACCGACATCATCGGCCTGACTACGCCGTACAACATCCTCGCCCACGGCGGAGAGAAGGATCAGACGCTCGCGGCCTGGCTCAAGAGCGAGTACATCGACCACGGCAAGCTCGGCGTCGCCACCGGCGAGGGCTTCTATACCTACAACTGACCCCCCAGCCGCAGCAGAACGAGCACTCCACGAGAGGACGTCGGAGCCCGACCCATCACCTCACCCTTGGTGTCCGGCACACCGGGTCAGACTCCGGTCGATGTCGTCACCTCCGTGGCGGTACCCGTGCACTGCGCGAGCCGGTCGGGTGAGGGTTTGCCCCATTCCGCACCGACGACCGCGTCCGCATCCGCGGACACCAACGCGTTGATCATCGTCTGCAACAGGGAGCGCATCAGATCAGGCGACGCGTCGGTCAAGGCTTCAGCGAGGACGCTCGCAGGGTCGACAATATGAGGAGCGGTCATCGTGATGATGCCTTTCGAGTGGAGGTAGGAGACTTCTCGAAGGATCACACGGTGACCGCGCCTACGTCGCGAAGGACGAGCCGGCCACGCCACGCCACGCCACGCGGCACTATTACCTCATCGCGGTGGGGCAACTTCGCACGATCGAGAGAATCCTGACCTATCGCAACGATGCGGCGCACGGGTGGTTCGAACGAGTGTCGCGTGAGGACGCCACCTGGACTCTGCACGAGGCGCGGAGGTTGGCTCGAGACCTCGTGAGAGCAACGTAGTATCCGCTACGGCCGCTTCGGCCCGCACCCACGGCCCCCACTTGCCGGCACTGCGCGTCTAGGGATCCAGGTTCACGACGAGGCACCGCTGCCGGGCAGTACCCGGAACGGGATGCACAGTCGAACGCCGCGCGGGGGCGAGGCCGATAGTCCTGCTATCCCTCTTGAGTATCTCTAGGTGGTCTCGCGTACGACGAGGTGCGCGTCGGTCTCTGGGCCGGCGTGCGGCGGAGCGGATCCGGTCGCGGCGCTCAGAGCAAGTTCGGCGAGGAATCGGCCGAGGCCCGCATTGTCGACGCGCACTGTCGATAGTGCGGGGGCGAGGAGACGCGCGAGCGGGGTGTCGTCGTGGACGACGATCGCCAGCTGTTCGGGAACGGCGATGTCTGACCGGAGCGCGGCGCCCAGGAGGAGTGCGGCGATGTCGTCGTTGTAGGCCACCACGCCGTCGACGCCTTGGTCTATCCATTCGCGCAGCAGTTCCAGCGCGTTCATCTCGCTGAAGGTGGCATCAGCAACGAACCCGGAGCCGGCCTGGTTCGACAGTATCTTCCGCGCGAGTTCGCGCCGCTGTGCGACGAGGTCCGCGACGCGGGGATCAGGGGACGCTGCGAAGGCGAGCTGTCGACATCCTCGCTCGAGGAGGTGGTTGACCTGCAGGCGTGGCCCGTCCGCGAATCCGAGATCCCCGACGGCGCCATCCTCGCCTGCGGGTACTGGCGGAATGATCTGCTGCACACCGCTGCCACGGATCTCGGCGAGCTGTTCTCGAGTGAACGGCGCCATGCCCATCACAACGTCCGGACGGAGGGTCTCCCACAGCGGCCGGGCCTGCCCGCCCGGGCGCGGCGTCGTGGTGACGAGCGAGTAGCCGGCCTCATCCAGCGCGAGAGACGCCTCGTCGAGGTGAGAGCGCATGCTGTAGTCCGTTCTCGCCTGGACCTGTGCCGGTGAGATGTGCCCTGGGCCCCAAGCGTTGCACAGGACATCCCGATCGGGCGAGAGCGGTCAGAGCCGGTCCAGGATGAACTGCACCCGCTCCTCGGCGCTGAGGACCGGAACCCGCACGACCGGCAAGGGCAGCGCTTCGTACACCTGGGTCAGCAGTTCGTGGATGCGCTGCTGGGCGGCGGTGTCCTCGGTGCGGGCGTAGTCCGCGGCCAGGGGCAGCAGGTCGAGGATGAACGTCGTGCGGTAGTCGACGTGCTCGAGCGCGGTGAGCAGGGCGGGGTCGGGCTCGAGATCGAGGAAGCGGTAGTAGGCGAGGGAGTCGGGGACGGCCCGGTCGAGGAACACGGTGGCGTCCGGTCGAGGGCAGCTTCCTCCGCGAGCTGCATGTCCAGGACGCCGCGCTGGAACTGCCGCTGCTTCGCCCGGACCTCCTCGACGGTGCGGCCGGCGATGCGCTGCAGGTCGAGATAGTGCCGGGCATGCTCGATGGTGGTGGTGTAGCCGCGGTCCCGCAGCAGGTTCACGGTGGTGGTCTTGCCCGAGCTGGGCCCGCCGGTGATGACGTACCAGTTGGTCACGTTCGCCCTTTCGCTCTGCCCGCTCCGGGAATATCCTCTTCACGAAGTACCTTATACCGCTAGAGGGTATACGATCGACGTCGGAGGTGGCTGAGATGGCACACGGATACGTGGATGACAAGCAGGCGCTGCTGGCGCGGTTGCGTCGGGCGGAGGGGCAGGTGCGCGGGATCGCGCGGATGGTCGACGAGGACGTGTACTGCATCGACATCCTGACCCAGGTCTCGGCGGCGACGAAGGCGCTGGAGTCGGTCGCGCTGACGCTGCTGGAGGACCATCTCGGGCATTGCGTCGCGCAGGCGACCGCGCAGGGCGGCCCGGTCGCGGAGGAGAAGCTCCGCGAGGCGAACGCCGCGATCGCGCGGCTGGTCCGCTCCTAGAACGTTCACACCACACGCATCGACACGCTCACGAAAGGAGCACAACATGACCGGACAAGGATTCCAGGACCTCGGCCTGCAGGCGACGAACGGCGGTGGCTGCGCCTGTTGCGCCCCCACCTCCCACGCCGCCACGGCCAACACCACCGCCTCCGCGACGGCGCAACCGGCATCGGGCGAGGTGTCGGCGCAATTCCTGGTGGAGGGGATGACGTGCTCGCACTGCGTGCGCAGTGTCACCGAGGAGGTCTCCGCGATCGACGGGGTCTCCGGCGTCGAGGTCGACCTGCACGCCGGCGGCGTTTCCACGGTGACCGTGTCCAGCACCGCCCCGGTGGACGCGGAGCGAGTGCGGGAGGCGGTCGAGGAGGCCGGGTACAGCCTCGCCGCAGCCTCATGAGCACGCTGGACGTCGATCTCGACATCACCGGGATGACCTGCGCGTCGTGCGCGACGCGGGTCGAGCGGAAGCTGAACAAGCTGCCCGGGGTGGAGGCGACGGTCAACTTCGCCACCGAGAAGGCCCGCGTGCACTCGGAGGCCCCGGTGCCGGTGGAGGAGCTGATCGCGGCGGTCGAGCAGGCGGGGTACGGAGCGAGCCTCCCAGCCCCGCCTGTGCCCGACACGGCTGAGCAGACCATCCCGCGGGACGATGAGCTGGCGTCGCTGCGGCAGCGGCTGATCGTCTCGGCGGTGCTGGCGGTGCCGGTCGCGGTGCTGTCGATGATCCCCGCCCTGCAGTTCACCTACTGGCAGTGGCTCACGCTCACCCTGGCCGCGCCGGTGGTGGTGTGGGGGGCGTGGCCGTTCCACCGCGCCGCGGCGATCAATGCCCGGCACGGGGCGGCGACGATGGACACTCTGATCAGCGTCGGGGTGCTGGCCGCGTTCGGCTGGTCGCTGTACGCGCTGTTCTTCGGCGGTGCGGGGATGCCGGGAATGCGGATGAGCGTCACCTTCGTCGGCACCCCGCAGGCCGGTGGCCACGAGGTGTACCTGGAGGTCGCCGCGCTGGTGACCGTGTTCATCCTCCTCGGCCGCTACCTCGAGGTTCGTGCCAAGCGGCAGTCCGGCGAGGCCCTGCGCGCCCTGCTGGAGCTCGGCGCCAAGGACGCAGTGATCCTCCGCGAAGGCACTGAGCAGCGCGTCCCCGTCGCACAGCTCGTTCCGGGTGATGTCGTGGTCGTGCGGCCGGGTGAGAAGATCCCCGCCGACGGCCTCGTCACCGAGGGAATGTCCGCGGTGGACGAGTCGATGCTGACCGGCGAGTCCGTGCCGGTCGAAGTCGCCCCCGGCTCCCGCGT
The DNA here is from genome assembly GCF_031844425.1 of Microbacterium sp. ARD31. Lineage (NCBI taxonomy): Bacteria > Bacillati > Actinomycetota > Actinomycetes > Micrococcales > Microbacteriaceae > Microbacterium > Microbacterium sp. ARD31. Next base: position 39,260 of record NZ_JAUZVE010000001.1, on the reverse strand, counting down.
GATCGGCGCGACTGTGAACACCGGCGGGCGCCTGCTCGTGCAGATCACCCGCGTCGGCGCCGACACCGAGCTGGCCCGGATGGCGCGGCTGGTCGAGGAGGCGCAGACCGGCAAGGCCCAGGTGCAGCGCCTCGCCGACCGGGTGTCGGCCGTCTTCGTCCCCATCGTCATTGTCCTCGCCCTGGCCGCGTTCGCCGGGTGGCTGATCGCGGGGGCGCCCTTGGAGGTCGCCTTCACCGCCGCGGTGACCACCCTGATCATCGCCTGTCCGTGCGCGCTGGGGCTGGCGACGCCGACCGCTCTGCTGGTCGGCACCGGCCGCGGCGCCCAGCTGGGCATCCTCATCCGCGGACCCCAGGTGCTGGAGCAGACCCGCCGCATCGACACCGTCGTCCTCGACAAGACCGGCACCATCACGGCCGGCACCATGACCGTCACCGGCGTCCACCCCGCACCCGGCGCCGACCGAGCCGAGCTGATCCGGGTCGCCGCGGCGCTCGAGCACGGCTCTGAGCACCCCATCGGCCGCGCGATCACCGCCGCCGCGGATGGCCCGGTGGATGCGGTGGAGTCGTTCGCCGCCGAGTCAGGGCAGGGCGTGCAGGGCATCGTCGACGGCCGCATGGTCGCCGCCGGCCGCGCCACCTGGATCACCGGGCAATGGGCGATCGCGATCCCCGACGATCTCGCCGGGACGATCGCGGCCGACGAGGCCGCGGGCGCGACCGTGACCGTGGTGGCGTGGGACGGGCAGGCGCGCGGCGCGATCAGCGTCGCCGACACCATCAAGCCCACCAGCAGTGAGGCGATCGCCCGGCTGCGGCAGCTCGGGCTGACCCCGATCCTGCTCACCGGCGACAACCCCGGCGCCGCCCGCACCATCGCCGACGACGCCGGCATCGACGACGTCCGCGCCGGAGTCACCCCGCAGGGCAAGCTCGACACCATCCGGGAGCTGCAGGCATCCGGCCGGGTGGTCGCGATGGTGGGCGACGGCGTGAACGACGCCGCCGCCCTCGCCCAAGCGGACCTCGGCATCGCGATGGGCACCGGCACCGACGCGGCCATCACCGCCGCGGACCTGACCATCGTCTCTGGCGACCTGCTCCTGGTCCCGGACGCGATCCGGCTCGCCCGCCGCACCCTGGGCACCCTCAAGGGCAACCTGTTCTGGGCGTTCGCGTACAACGTCGCCGCGATCCCGGTCGCGATGCTCGCCCTGCTCAACCCCATCCTTGCCGCCGCCGCGATGGCGTTCAGCAGCGTGTTCGTGGTCACCAACAGCCTCCGACTGCGCCGCTTCCGCCACCTGCCCGCCCCGACGCCCACCGTCCCGACGCCCCGCCGCGACACCACCCCCGTCCACGCCTGACACCCACGCAAGGAGACCGCCATGACGCACGACCGCGACCACACCGGCCACGACGCCGCCGCGCACGATCACGGGTCCCACGAGCATCATCACCACGAGCCCCCGGCCGGAGCCACCAACCTCGTCACCTGCCCGGTCATGCCCGGCAACCAGGTCGACCCGGCATGGGCCGAGAAGCGCGGCCTGTTCCGCGACTACGAAGGCACCCGGTACTGGTTCTGCTGCCCCGAGTGCGGGCCGCTGTTTGACGCCGACCCCGCCCGCTACGCCAACGCCGCCTGACCCACGACGGCAGGGAAAGGGGGCGCGGGATGGATACAGCGGTCGGGCTGGTGCAGGCCTACCTGCGGGTGAACGGGTACTTCACCGTCGCCGAGTACCCGGTGCTGGACGCGACCGGTCCGGACGGGCCGCGCACCGTCACCGACCTGGACATCCTCGCGATCCGACTGCACCACATCCGCGGCGACGACCCCGACCCGGCCCTCGGCGCCCGCCCCGGGGCGCCGGACATGATCGTCGGCGAGGTCAAGGAGGGCGCCCCGAAGCTGAACCCCGCGATGCGCGACCCCGCGGTGCTGGAGGCCGCGTTCGCCCGGTTCGGCTGCTGCACCCCCGCCGACGCGCCCGCGCTCGTCCAGGAGCTGCTGACGGCCGGGCAGGTCCTCGCCCCGGAGGGCCACCTGATCCGCACGGTCGCGTTCGGCAACACCGCCCGCCCCAATCTGTCCCGCTCCTGGCACACCGTCCCCCTCGAGCACATCCTCGACTACCTCCGCGATCACCTCGCCCGCAACTGGGCCGTCGTCGGTCGCACCCAGATCAAGGACGACACCCTCGGGCTGCTGGCTCTGATGGAGAAGGCCCACCGCGCCGGAACGGGCCGCCGATGAGCCGGCTGCCGCGCACCGGTCCCCATCCGGGACCATCGCCCCTGGCCAGGCATCGGTCGGGCGACCAGCCTGGGCAGGACCGCCGTGCGCCCGATCGGCGCCGGTGGGGATCCAGGCACACCAGGGTACGCTGGACGCGGGAAGGAGGTCGGCGGTGAACCACATCCGAACCCTGGTGCACGCCCCATCCGGGCTGCACCGGCTGCTGCTGACCTTCGCGACCGCGCTCCTGCTGATCGCCGGCCTGCTGGCCATGCACACCCTCACCGGCAGGCTCACCAGCGGGCGCGCCGACACCCCCGCAGCGGCCTCCGAAGCCGCCCATGCCGCGCCTGCCTCTGACCTGGGCGGCACCGTCGCGACCGGGAGCATGCTCGAGGACACCATCGGGACAGGCCCCGAGGCTTCGGGCGGGCACTGTGAGGGCGACTGCGACGGCTCGGGCGGAATGCCGGACCATTCGATGCTGATGATGGCGTGCGTGCTGGCGCTGTTGGCCGCCACCATCGTGCTGCTCGCCCCGGCGCTGCTGGCCCGCCTGCGCACCGCCCTCGCCCTGCTGCGCCTGCACGGGCGGAATGTGCTCACCGCGTTACCGCACCCCCGACCACCTTCCCTCATCGTCCTGTCGATCAGTCGAACCTGATTCCCCGCCCTCCCGTCACCGCTGTGCCGGGAGATGCTGCGCCGTGCCCGCATACGGCACGGGAATCGACTCACCATTCGACCGACTAGACAAGGACACCCACCCGTGCGCATCCGCATTCGCGCGCTGAGCACCGGCGCGCTCGCCGCTGCGCTCGTGCTCGCCGGCTGCGCCCCCACCGACGGATCCATGCCCGGGATGGACCACGGCCCCGGCGGCATGACCGGCAGCACCCCCGCCCCCTCCGGGCAGGCATCGTTCAACTCCGCTGACGAGATGTTCGTCACGATGATGATCCCGCACCACGAACAGGCCATCGAGATGGCCGATCAGATTCTGGCCGAGGAGGGCATCGACGAGCGGGTCGTGACCCTCGCCGAGCAGATCAAAGCCGCCCAAGGCCCCGAGATCCAGACCATGAAGGGCTGGCTCGAGGACTGGGGAATCCCCTACGACGACTCCATGTCCGACATGGGCGGGATGGGCGGCATGGACCACGGCGACGGGATGATGTCCGACGACGACATGGCCGCCCTGGACGCCGCCACCGGGGTCGAGGCGACCCGGCTGTTCCTCGAGGGCATGATCGGCCACCACCAGGGCGCCGTCACGATGGCCCAGATGGTGCTGGACAACGGGGAGAACCCGGACGTGGCCGCGCTCGCCCAGCAGATCATCGACGGACAGACCGCCGAGATCACCACCATGCAGGACATCCTCGCCACCCTCTGACCCGAACCCCTCGGGCGGGGCCGACCACCCCGGACCTGGCCCCGCCCGAGGCCCGGCGATCCGCCCGGCGCATCCGTCCTGACCGACAGCGTCGACCCGTCGAAAGGCCCGTCATGACTTCCCGGACTCTGGCCGCGTGCTTCGTGGGCATCATCCTCGCCCTGATCATCCTGTCCGCGGCGACCATTCTCTTCATCCAGGCGATCGCATGAGCAGCAACGCCACCACGATCACGGCCGCTGCCGTCGCCGCTGCTGCGGGCCTGCTGCTGACCGACTGCACCTCCACGCCGACCGCCACCTCGGCACCCGCCCCGGATACCGGTCTCGGTCATGTGCACGGCATCGTCGACCTCGGCGGGAGCACCGTGCTGCTGGGCGCCCACGCAGGCCTCTACACCCTCACCGACACCGGCGACCTCTCCGGCCCCCTGGGAGGCGCGGACTTCGACGCGATGGGCCTGACCGCCGACGGCGACGTCCTCTACGCCTCCGGGCACCCGGGACCGAACACCCCGGCGGAGCTCGGCGAGCACAACCCGGGACTCATCCGAAGCACCGACGCCGGGACCACCTGGGAGCCGGTCGCGTTCACCGGGCAGGAGGACTTCCACGTCCTCACCGCCGGAGACGGTGCGATCCACGGGATCGGGTCCAGCTCGATCACCATCCGCACCAGCACCGACGGCGGGACCACCTGGATCGACGGCGCCGAGCTCCCCGCCGCCGACCTGACCGTCACCACCGACGGCACCCTCTACGCCGCGACGCGGCAGGGCCTGCAGGAGAGCCGGGATGCGGGCGCCACCTTCGACCTCGTCGCGGATGCGCCGCCGCTCTACCTGGTGGAGGCGGACTCCACGGGCGGGCTGGTCGGCGTCGACACCGACGGCACCCTCTGGCGACTCACCGGCACCGGATCCTGGGACAGCGTCGGTGCCGCCACGGGCACCGTCCAGGCGCTCGGGAACGCAGATGGGGCGGTCGTGCTCGTCGACGACCGCGGCATCGTCTGGATCCACGGCACCGAGACCACCGTCGTCCTCCCGGCGGGGACCGCACAGTGACCACTATCGTCATGACCACATTCGGCGGTCTCGGCCGCGAACCTCGAGGAGACCGACCATGAGCACCGCACCGGCCCGCTGGGCATACCGCACCACCGCCGTCACCCCGGAACGACTGGAGGAGGTGGATGCGTGGTGGCGGGCGGCGAACTACCTGAGCATCGGGCAGATCTACCTGCTCGACAACCCGCTGCTGCGCGACCCGCTCACCGCGGAGCACATCAAGCCTCGACTACTGGGGCACTGGGGCACCACCCCGGGCCTGAACTTCCTGTACGCCCACCTCAACCGGGCGATCACCGACCGGGATCTGAACACCCTGTACGTGACCGGGCCGGGGCACGGCGGGCCGGGCATGGTGGCCAACGCCTACCTGGACGGCACCTACACGGAGCTGTACCCGCGGATCGACCGCACCGAGGAGGGGCTCAAGGCGCTGTTCCGGCAGTTCTCCTTCCCCGGCGGCATCCCCTCGCACGCGTCCCCGGACACGCCCGGGTCGATCAACGAGGGCGGCGAGCTCGGCTATTCCCTCGTCCACGCCTACGGCGCCGCGTTCGACAACCCGGACCTGCTGGTCGCGTGCGTGATCGGCGACGGGGAGGCCGAGACCGGGCCGCTGGCGACCGCGTGGCACGGCAACAAGTTCCTCAACCCAGCCGCGGACGGGGTGGTGCTACCGATCCTGCACCTGAACGGGTACAAGATCGCCAACCCGACGGTGCTGTCCCGCATCCCCGAGGACGAGCTGGTCGCGCTGCTGCGCGGCTACGGCCACGAACCGTTCGTGGTCACCGTCGGCTTCGACGGCGAGGACCCGCGGGAGTCCCACGCCCGGTTCGCCGGCGTGCTGGACGAGGTGCTGGACCGGATCGCGGACATCAAGACCGCCGCGGCGGCCGGCACCCTGGAAGGCCGGCCGGCGTGGCCAGCGATCGTGCTGCGCAGCCCGAAAGGCTGGACCTGCCCGCCGGTGATCGACGGGCTCCCCGTGGAGGGCACCTGGCGGTCCCACCAGGTGCCGCTCGCCGAGGTCCGCGACACCCCCGAGCACCTGCAGCTCCTCCAGGACTGGCTGGCCTCCTACCGGCCCGACGAGCTCTTCGACGCCGCCGGCGCCCCGTTCCCCGCCACGGTCGCCGCCGCCCCGGCCGGAGCGCGGCGGATGAGCGCTAACCCGGTCGCGAACGGCGGGCAGCTGACCGTCCCGCTGCGCCTGGGCGACTTCCGCGACCACGCCCACCCGGTCGACCCCGAGGCGCGAGGCACGGGAACGGCGGAGGCGACCCGGATGCTCGGCGAATGGCTCGCCGACGTGATCCGGCGCAACCCGGACAACTTCCGCATCTTCGGCCCCGACGAGACCGCCTCCAACCGGCTCGCCCCGCCCGTGTTCGAGGCCACCGGCAAGCAGTGGAACGCGACCGTGCTGCCGGTGGACGAGCATCTGGCGCCGACCGGGCGGGTGATGGAGGTGCTCAGCGAGCACCAGTGCCAGGGCTGGCTCGAAGGGTACGTCCTCACCGGCCGGCACGGCCTGTTCAACTGCTACGAGGCGTTCACGCACATCGTCGACTCGATGTTCAACCAGCACGCCAAATGGCTCGAAGCCGCCAGCGAGGTGCCCTGGCGGGAACCGGTGCCGAGCTTCAACTACCTGCTCTCCAGCCACGTCTGGCGGCAGGACCACAACGGGTTCAGCCACCAGGACCCCGGGTTCATCGACCTCGCCCTGAACAAGAGCCCCGACATCGTCCGCGTCTACCTCCCGTTCGACGCGAACACGCTGCTGTCCACCTACGACCACTGCCTGCGCTCCACCGGCTACATCAACGTCGTCGTCGCCGGAAAGCAGCCCGCCCCGCAGTGGCTCACCATGGACGAGGCGATCGAGCACTGCACCCGGGGCCTGGGCATCCTGCCCTGGGCCGGCACCGAGACCGAGGGCGCCGAGCCGGACGTGGTGCTCGCCGCCGCCGGCGACGTGCCCACCCTCGAGGTGCTCGCCGCGGCCGCGTTGCTGCGCGAGCACATCCCTGACCTGTCCGTGCGGGTCGTGAACGTGGTCGACCTGACCCGTCTGCAATCCGAGGACCAGCACCCGCACGGCCTGCCGGACCGGGAGTTCGACGCGATCTTCACCCCCGACAAGCCGGTGATCTTCGCCTACCACGGCTACCCGTGGCTGATCCACCGTCTCACCTACAAGCGCGCCGGGCACCAGAACCTGCACGTCCACGGCTTCGTGGAGAAGGGCACCACCACGACCCCGTTCGACATGGTCATGCTCAACGACCTCGACCGATACCGGCTCGCGATCGACGTCCTCGACCACGTCCCGGGCCTTGCCGCGACCCACGCGCAGCTGCGGCAGGAACTCGTCGACGCCCGCCTGCGCGCCCGCGCCCACACCCGCGAGCACGGCACCGACATCCCCGCCGTCGCCGACTGGCGCTGGCCCCACCCCGACACCGACCCGAACCGCCCCTCCACCGCGAAGGAAATCCGATGACCGACACCAAGACCGTGACCCTGCAGGTCAGCGGCATGATCCGCGCGACCTCCAAGAACGTCACCGAAGCCCACCTCGCCCGCCAGCCGGGCGTCCTGTCCGTCGACGCGAACCCGGTCTCCCAGACCGCGACCGTCACCTACGACCCGCAGACCACCTCGGTCGCGCACCTGCAGCAGTGGGTGATCGAATGCGGCTACCACTGCGCCGGGCAGTCCGTCCCGGACCACATCTGCGACCCCGCCCACGAACCCCACGAGCACGCCGACCACCACGACCACGCCGAGCACGATGCCCACGCCGAGCATGACGCGCACGACGGCTATCAGGAGCACGCCGAGCACGAGGGACGCGCGGTCTCCACCGGTCATGACACCCCGGCGGGGCACGAGCACCCGCACCCGGCAGCGGACCACGCTGACCACTCCGCAGTGGACGCCGGTGAGCATGCCGGTCACGCTCCGGCCACCGAGGGTGGGCACGATCACGGGGCTCAGCCGGCCGGCCGCAGCGCGCAGGATGTGATGGGCCACGGCGGGCATCACGGCGGCATGTCGATGGACGCGATGATCCGGGACATGCGCAACCGGTTCCTGGTCGCGTTGATCCTGTCGATCCCGATCACCTTGTGGTCCCCGATCGGCCGGGAGGTGCTCGGCTTCGAGGTGCCGGCCCCGTTCGGGCTGCGCGACGACGTGTTCATGCTGATCGTGTCGCTGCCGGTGATCTTCTACTCGGCCTGGATCTTCTTCGACGGCGCCTACCGAGCCCTGCGGGCCCGCACCCTCGACATGATGGTGCTGGTCGCGGTCGGCGTCGGCGCCGGCTGGATCTACAGCCTGATCATCACCCTCACCGGCGGCGGCGAGGTCTTCTACGAGGCGGCGACCGTGCTGGCCACCTTCGTGCTCCTCGGCCACTGGGTCGAGATGCGCGCCAGGGGCGGCGCGAACGACGCCATCCGACGGCTGCTGGAGCTCGCTCCCGCCCGCGCGGTCGTCCTCCGCGACGGCGAGGAGGTCGAAATCCCCACCTCCGATGTCGTCCCCGGGGACCTCATGCTCATCCGCCCCGGCGCGAAGGTCCCCACCGACGGCGTCGTCGAGGACGGCGAGTCCGAGATCGACGAGTCGATGGTCACTGGCGAGTCCATGCCGGTCGAGAAGGCGCCCGGCTCGGAGGTGATCGGCGCGACCGTGAATACCGTCGGCACCCTCCGGGTGCGCGCCACGAAGGTTGGCGCCGACACGGCGCTGGCGCAGATCGTGAAGCTGGTGCAGGAGGCGCAGAACTCCAAGGCCCCTGGGCAGCGTCTCGCAGACCGGGCCGCGTTCTGGCTCGTCCTGCTCGCCCTCGTCGGAGGCACTCTGACCTTCCTGGTGTGGTTCCTCGCCGGGGCGGATGTGCCGATGGCGATCCTGTTCGCGATCACCGTCGTCGTCATCACCTGCCCCGACGCCCTCGGGCTCGCCACCCCGACCGCGATCATGGTCGGCACCGGCCTGGGCGCCAAGCGTGGTGTCCTGTTCAAGAACGCCACCGGCATCGAGACCGCCGCGCACATCGACACCGTCGTGCTGGACAAGACCGGCACTCTCACCAAGGGCGAGCCCGAGGTCACCGACTACATCCCCATCGGCATGGACGACCTCGAGCTACTCGCCCTCGCCGCGGCGCTCGAGCGGGAGTCGGAGCACCCGCTGGCCAAGGCGATCGTCACATACGCCGAGAGCCGGAACATCCCGCGTCGCACCGCGTCCGCGTTCCGCAACGTCACCGGGCAGGGCGCGATCGCCACCGTCGAGGGAAGGCAGGTGGTGCTCGGCAACGCCCGGCTGATGGCAGCGCAGGGCATCGACACCGGCCCGGTCGTCTCGCAGCAGCAGGCCCTCGCAGACGGCGGCCGCACCGCGATCATGTTCGCCGTCGACGGGCAGATCGCCGGCGTGATCGCCCTCGCCGACGCCCCCCGCGACACCGCGAAAGCCGCGATCGACGCACTCCACGAGCAGGGCATCGAGGTGGCGATGCTCACCGGCGACAACAAGCCCACCGCCGAGCGCATCGCCTCGCTGCTGGGCATCGACACCGTGATCGCCGACGTGCTCCCCGAGGACAAGTCCGCCAAGATCGCCGAGCTCCAGGCATCCGGCAAGAAGGTCGCGATGGTCGGCGACGGCGTCAACGACGCCCCCGCCCTCGCCCAGGCGGACCTCGGCATCGCGATCGGCGCCGGCACCGACGTCGCCATCGAGACCGCAGACGTCGTCCTGATGCGCTCCGACCCGCTCGATGTCGCGATCGCGCTGAAGATCGGGAAGGGCACGCTGCGGAAGATGCGGCAGAACCTCGGCTGGGCCATCGGCTACAACGCCGCCGCCCTCCCCATCGCCGCCGGCGTGTTCTACCCCGCGTTCGGGATCATGCTCACCCCCGAGATCGCCGCCATCAGCATGTCTGGCTCCAGCGTGATCGTCGCCGTCAACGCGCTCCTGCTCAAGCGGCTCCGGCTGCCCGCCCAGCAGGCCCCCGCGGCCCCGGCAGAGGCGAGCAGCCTCGCCCCGGCGTCGACGCCCGGCGGCGCCTCATGACCGGACGCGAGGCGCCGCGATGACTCCGCGGTCGGCAGAGCACGGGACTCACCACCTCGATGCCGTCTACGACGCGGTGCTGTTCGACATGGACGGCGTGGTCACGAACACCGCCGCGATCCATGCCGCCGCGTGGAAGCAGCTGTTCGACGAGGTGCTGCGAGACCCGCGTGTGCAGGTGGACGACCCCGAGACGACTTTCGACCCGGCCGCCGACTACCGCCGCTATGTGGACGGGCGAACCCGCGAGGACGGGGTATCGGCGTACCTGACGACCCGTGGGATCGCCCTGGACGCCGGAGATCCCGACGACCCACCAACGGCGTGGACGATCGCGGGGCTCGCGGCGCGCAAGAACGAGCTGTTCCTGGCGGAGCTGGGCACCCGTGGGCTGCGCGTCTATCCGGGCACCGCGGCGCTGCTGCATCGCCTGCGGGACGCGGCCGTGCCGGTCGGGCTGGTCACCGCGAGCCGGAACGCGCAGCAGATGCTCGCCGCCGCAGGACTGGCCGGCTGCTTCGACACCGTGGTGGACGGCCGGATCGCGCTCACGCATCACCTGAAAGGCAAGCCGGATCCCGCCATGTTCGTCGAGGCGGCCCGGCGACTGGGTGTCGCCGCGGCCCGCACCGCGGTCGTCGAGGACTCGGTCGCCGGCGTAGCTGCCGCGAGGCGCGGAGGCTTCGGCTTCGTCGTCGGCATCGACCGCGCCGGAGCGCGGGAGCAGCTCGAGGCCGCGGGCGCCGACCTCGTCCTGGCCGATGTCGCCGAGCTCGACCTGGGCGTCTCCACCACGGATCCGTGGCAGCTGGTCTACGACGGCTTCGACCCCGCGCACGAAGGGCACCGGGAGGCGCTCACCGCGCTGGGGAACGGCTACCTGGCCACCCGTGGCGCCCGGCCCGAGCACCACGACGACGGCATCCACTATCCCGGCACCTACCTCGCCGGCGTGTACAACCGACTGGCGAGCACCATCCACGGGCGCGAGCTCGAGGAGGAGCATCTCGTCAACACGCCCAACTGGCTTCCGGTGGACCTCCGCATCGGAGACGGGCCGTGGCTGTCCACCGGCCAGGTCGTGACGCACAGCGAACGACGCGAGCTCGACCTGCGCCGCGGCCTGGTCGTCCGCCGCGCGGTCCTCACCGCCCCGAACGGGGATCGACTCGACTTCGTGCAGACGACGTTCACCTCCCTGGACGAACCTCACCTTGCCGTGCTGGAAACCACGCTCACCGCCCCCGACTGGAGCGGCACGGTCACCCTTCGCGCCGGGATCGACGCCGGCGTGCGCAACAGCAACGTGGCCGCGTACCTCGGATCGGACGCCACCCACCTCACGCAGCCGACGTTCCGCCACGTCGGCGACACCACCCTCTGCGAGGTGCGGACCCGACAGAGCCGGGTCCACATCGCCACCGCCGTCCGCACGACCCTCACCGGAACCGACAGCGCGACCGATCACCGCATCGACACGCCATCGCAGCCCACCCGGGAGCTGCGCATCCCTCTGGAGCAGGGTCGACCGGTCACCCTCACCAAGACGGCCGCGATCTACACCTCCCACGATCGGGCCATCAGCGAGCCGGGTGGTGCCGCCCTGACCCTGCTCACCGAACGCGGTGGCGACGTCGAGGCGCTGCGGGAACGCCACGCGGGTGCGTGGCGGCGACTCTGGGAACGCTTCGCGGTCACTCTGGACGCCGACACGCACAGCCGACTCATCCTGAACCTGCACGTCTTCCACCTGCTCCAGACCCTCTCGCCGCACACCGTCGAGCTCGACGCCGGGGTGCCCGCCCGCGGCCTGCACGGCGAGGGGTATCGGGGGCACGTCTTCTGGGACGAGGTGTTCGTCCTGCCCGTGATCGCTCTGCGCACGCCCGAGATCAGCCGGGCGCTGATCGACTACCGCTGGCGGCGACTGGACGCCGCCCGCGCCGCGGCGACCGCCGCCGGACTCCGCGGAGCCCTCTTCCCCTGGCAGAGCGGCAGCGACGGTCGTGAGGAGACGCCCGAGGCGCTCTACAACCCGCGCTCCGGTCGGTGGATGCCGGACAACTCCCACCGTCAACGCCACGTCGGCCTCGCCATCGCCTACAACGCCTGGCAGCACTACCAGGCCACCGGCGACCTCGACTGGCTCGCCGAACGCGGCGGCGAGCTCATCATCGAGGTCACCCGCCTGTTCGCCTCGCTCGCCGAGCACGACACTGCCACCAACCGCTTCCACATCGCCGGGGTGATGGGACCCGACGAGTTCCACGACGGCGCCCCGGACGCTCCCGGCAGCGGCCTGCGCGACAACACGTACACCAACGTCCTCGCCTCGTGGGTCGCCACGCGAGCGGCCCGGACACTCGCCCTGCTCCACGGGCACCGCGGCGAGGGCCTCCGCGACCGGCTCCGCGTCACCGACGAGGAGATCGCGGGATGGGCCCGGCTCAGCACACGACTGGCGGTGGGGTTCCACCGCGACGGCATCCTCACCCAGTTCGACGGCTACGAGAGCCTGCAGGAGCTGGACTGGGACCACTACCGCGAGGAGTACGGGAACATCGGCCGGCTCGATCTCATCCTCGAGTCCGAGAACGACAGCACCAACCGGTACAAGCTCGCCAAGCAGCCCGACGTCGTCATGCTGGTCTACCTGCTCGGTCACGACGGGCTCCGGGCGCAACTCGCCACGCTCGGCTACCCGTTCTCCGAGCAGGACCTGACCCGCACGGTCGAGTACTACCTCGCCCGCACCGCCAACGGGTCGACGCTCAGCCGAGTCGTGAACGCCTCCGTCCTGGCCGGCATCGACCCGTCCCGCTCCTGGATCGCGTTCCGCGAGGCGCTGATCGCCGATCTCGACGACTCCCAGGGCGGCACCACCCGCGAAGGGATCCACCTCGGCGCGATGGCCGGCACCATCGACCTGCCCGTCCGCTCCTTCGCCGGCATGGCCCTCGGTGACGACGAGCTCGTCTTCGCCCCCCGACTGCCGCCGAACCTCACCCGGGTCGGGTTCCAGATCCGATACCGCGGCCACCTCGTCGACGTGATGCTCCGTGACCGCAGCCTGGAGCTTCGCGTGCACGCCGGCTCAGCACCCGCGATCCACGTGCGCGTCGGCGCGGTCGCCGTGCCGCTCTCGGCCGGACAGACCAAGACGTTCGCGATCGGCCCGGGCACCTCGGCCCGCGACGCGACCAACCGCGAAGGAGGCCTCGACTGATGAGCACGCATCGGAGCCGGTATCGGCGCATCGCCACCATCCTCGAGCACCACGGACTCGGGCTCGGCCTCGGGCTGCTCGGACTGGAGAAGTGGATTCCCTTCAACAAAGGCGTTCTCGGGCATGCGCGCCGGGACGAGCCCTACACCAGTCCGGAACACCTCCGACTCGCCCTCGAGGAGCTCGGACCGACCTTCATCAAACTCGGCCAGCTGCTGTCCACCCGCAACGACCTGCTGCCCGCCGCTTACCTCGCCGAGTTGGTCAAGCTTCAGGACGCCGCGCCGCCCGAGGCCTGGGAGCCGATGAAGGCGGTGATCCGCGAGGAGCTCGGCGCGGACCCCGAACAGCTCTTCGCACAGTTCGACCCGCAACCGCTGGCCGCCGCGTCGATCGGGCAGGCATACGCCGCGACCCTTCACGACGGCACCCAGGTCGTCGTGAAGGTCCGCCGACCCGGCGCGGTCGCCCAGATCCACGAAGACCTGGAGATCCTGCAGAACCTCGCCGAGCGCGCCGACAAGCGGTGGGATGCCGCCCGCCAGTACAACCTGCCGGGCATCGTCGAGGAGTTCTCCCGCACGCTGCGCGCCGAGCTCGACTATCTGCAGGAGGGCCGGAACGCGGAGCGGTTCGCCGCCGACTTCGCCGACTCACCCGACGTCGCCGTCCCTCAGGTGTTCTGGGAGACGACCACGTCACGCGTGCTGACCCTGGAACGGATGCACGGCATCCGAGTCGACGACCTGCCCGCCCTGGACGCGGCCGGCATCGACCGGAACCAGCTGGCCAGGCGAGGCGCAGACCTCATCCTCACCATGGTGTTCGAGAACCGCTTCTTCCACGCCGACCCGCACCCGGGCAACCTGTTCATCCAAACCGACGGATCCATCGCCCTCATCGACTTCGGCATGGTCGGCCAACTCGACGAAGAGGTCACCGAGCAGCTCTCCGACGTGCTGCTCGCCGTCACCCGCGGAGACTCCAACGCGCTCGCCACCGCCCTGCTCGCGCTCTCGATCACCAAGAACACCTCCGACCGCGGCGAGCTCGGCCGCTCCCTGGACGTCTTCGTGTCGCGGTATCTCGGACGCCCCCTGTCCGACATTAACCTCAGCCACCTGCTCGGAGAGCTGCTCGCCCTGCTGCGACACCACCACCTCCAGCTGCCGCAGCAGATCGCTCTGCTGTTCAAGGTCCTGATGATGGGCGAGGCACTGGCGGCACGGCTCGACCCCGAGTTCGAGATGCTGCAGGCGCTCACCCCCTTCTCGGAGCGGATCGTGCAGCGACAGTTCTCCCTCCCCGCCCTGGCGAAACGCTGGGCACAGGCATCCGCGGATGCCGGAGCACTGCTGCTCGAGCTGCCCGGAACACTCAAGCAGCTCCGGCGGGTGCTGGAGAACGGCGGCCTCGAGGTGCACCTGCGCGCGGCCGAACTGGAACCGCTCGTGGGACGGGCTGAACGGATCGGCAATCGCCTGATCGCCGGCATGATCACCGCCGCCCTGATCAACGGCATCGGCGAACTCGTCAGCGGGAACACGAGATGGCGCTCGCGGGAAGGCGTCATGATCGGCGCCGGCGCGAGCGTGGTCACCGCACTCGGCGGCTACCTGCTCTGGACCACGCGGCGACGGCGATGACCGCCGCGGCTCCCATCCCTCATCAGAAAGGCACGCACATGAACACCATTCGAGTCGGCGTCAACGGCTACGGCGTCATCGGCAAGCGCGTCGCCGACGCGGTCCTGCTGCAGTCGGACATGGACCTGGTCGGCGTCGCGGACATCGCCACCGACTGGCGGATCAAGTCCGCAGCGAACCGCCTGCCCGTGTTCGCCTCCACCATCGAGGCGCAGCAGGCCATGCGGGGCGCCGACGTGCCCGCACAGGGAGTGCTCGACGACCTTCTCGCGCAGTGCGACGTCGTCGTCGACACCACCCCCAAGCATGTGGCAGCGGGAAACCTGGAGCGCTACCGCGCCCTCGGCGTCAAGGCAGTGCTCCAAGGCGGCGAGTCCCACTCCACCACCGGCCACTCCTTCGTCGCCCAAGCCAACTACGCCAGCGCCATCGGCAGGGACAGCACCCGGGTGGTCTCCTGCAACACCACCAGCATCGTGCGGATCCTCGGCGCGCTGGATGCGGCCGGACTCCTGCTGCGCGCCCGCGGGGTGCTCATCCGCCGCGCCACCGACCCGTGGGAATCGCACCTCGGCGGGATCATGAACACGATGGTCCCAGAACCGACCATCCCCTCTCATCAGGGCCCCGACGCACAGACCGTGCTCCCCGGACTCGATGTCGTCACCATCGCCGCCAAAGGCGCCCACACGCAGACCCACAGCCACTACTGGACGCTGCAACTGACCCGGGAGGCGACCCGCGACGAGGTGCTGGACGCCCTGCGCGCCGCGCCCCGCATCGCGTTCATCCGGATGTCCGACGGCCTGGTCGCCCTCAACTCCACCGTCGAGCTGATGCGCGATCTCGGCCGCCCCCGGGGAGACATGTGGGAGGTCGCCGTGTGGGAGGACCTGGTCACCGTGAACGGCAGCGAGGCCTACCTCGCCTACCAGGTCTACAACGAGGCCATCGTCGTGCCCGAGACGATCGACGCGATCCGCGCGCTGACGGGCACCGTCCCCGACGCCGCGACCTCGATCCGCCTCACCGACGAGAGCCTCGGCATGCGCCAGGACTTCCTCACACCGGCGGAGGAGCCCGACCATGACCGGTGACCACCAACCGCCCGCCGACCATCCCGGCGAAGGCGACCCGCGGCGACGGATGCCTGTGACGGCGTGGCTGATCATCGGGATCTCCGTGCTCGGGATCGCGATCGACCTGTTCATCGACCACCTTCCCCACGTCGTCGCAGTGCTGCCCTACGTCGCGATCATCGGCATGGCCGCCATGCACCTGTTCGGCCACCGCCACCACACCGGCGCCCACGACTCGAATCATCGACGCCACGGGGGCGACAGCGGGACCGACACGCGAGAGTCGTCGTGAACACCGTCGTCCGCCCCCTCGCGGACGCCAGCCGGCACGGGCACCCCCGACCGCTGCGGATGCTGTGGGTCACGCTCGCCTGGGGGTCGTGCTTCGTCGCGATCACCGTCGGCCTGCAAGACGCCCCGCCGCTGTGGCTCGCCGCACTGAGAGCCCTCATCGCCGGGGTCGCGCTCGCAACCGTCGCCGGCATCCAGCGGGCACCTCTTCCCCGCGACCCGAAGACATGGGCACTGATCGGCTGCCTCGGACTGGTGAACATCGCCCTGGCATTCGCGACGATGTTCGTCGCCGCGACCGGACTGTCGACCGGGATCGCCTCGGTGCTCGCCAACGCGCAGCCAATCCTGATCCTGCTGCCCGCGTGGTGGCTCTACCGCGAGCGTCCCACCCCCGCCGCGATCGCCGCGATCGGCCTGGGCTTCACCGGCCTACTCATCATCGTCCTTCCCTCCGGGCTCGGCACCGGAGCGTGGCTCTCACTGACCTCCGCCGCCGCGATCACCGCCGGCACCCTTATCGGCCGGATCGTGCACGCAGACGTCCGAGTCGTGGCGGCAGCTCAGCTGCTCATCGGAGGTGCGATCCTCGCCGACACCGCAGCCGTCACAGAAGGGCCGCCCACGATCGACTGGAACATCCGGTTCATCCTCACCCTGCTGTTCCTATCACTGGTCGGCACCGCCGCCACCACGGTCGCCTGGTTCACCGAGATCGGACGTGCCCGGCTCGACCTCCTCGCCGCGTGGACGCTGCTCGTGCCGGTCTTCGGGATCCTGCTGTCGCTGCTGATCCTGCGCGAGGACCCGGGCCTGTGGGGCTGGATCGGGACCGTGATCGTGCTGATCGCAATGGCGTTGCTCGCCATCGGATCCAGGCGCTCAGAGCCCTCGGCCGTCACGGCAACCGGCAATCGTGCCCCACCAGCCTCCGCCGATCATGCGACGTCCGACCCGGACGGCCTCCCTGACGAAAACCACGGCCCGCGCTCCCGGCCGGAAAGGAAACAACGATGAACCCGTCGCCCGCCCCACGCCCCCGCTTCCTCCTAACTCGGCGAGGGTTCCTCGGCGTCAGCATTGGCGCCGTCGCGACGGTCGCGCTGGCATCCTGCGCGCCGGCGGCGAACTGGGTGCAGCCCGACGGCGCCCAGGTCCAAGGCGCCGAGCGGCGCCGCGGCGGCACCGGGAAGGTCACCACCGCGACCCTCACCGCCGCCCCGACCGTGCTGGACCTAGCCGGGGCGACCGCGCCGACCTGGGCGTTCGGGTCTGTTCCGGCGCCCGTGATCCGTCTCGGCGCCGGAGACACTCTGAAGGCCACCGTCCGGAACCAGCTCGAGGCGGACACCTCCGTGCACTGGCACGGGCTCGCGCTGCGCAACGACATGGACGGCGTCCCGCCGGTCACCCAGCAGCCCATCAAGGCCGGGGCCAGTTTCGACTACGAGTTCATCGCGCCCGATCCCGGCACCTACTGGTTCCACCCCCACGTCGGGGTGCAGCTGGACCGTGGCCTGTACGGGGCGCTGATCGTCGAGGACCCCGCCGAGCCCGGCGGGTACGAGGACGAGTGGGTCATCATCCTCGACGACTGGCTCGACGGCGTCACCGCCACCCCCGACGACGTCCTTGACGAGCTGTCCGCCGGGATGGGCGACATGGGCGGGATGGGCGACATGTTCATGCGGATGGGGAACACCCTCATGGGCGCCACCTCCGACCTGCTCGGCGGCGACGCCGGCGACGTCTACTATCCCCTCTACCTCGTCAACGGGAAGCCCCCCGCCGACCCGACCCAGTTCACCGGGCGGGCCGGCGAGAAGGTGCGGCTGCGGATCATCAACGTCGGCAGCGACACCGCGTTCCGCCTCGCCATCGGCGGTCACACGCTCACCATCACCCATACCGACGGATTCCCCGTGGAACCGGTCGAAGTCGACAGCATCCTCATCGGCATGGGCGAACGCTACGACGCGATCATTACCCTGGATGACGGCGCGTTCCCCCTCATCGCTCAGGCCGAGGGCAAACGCGATCGCGGTTTCGCCGTCATCCGCACCGGCAGCGCCGCGGCAGCACCGACGGCCGATGTGAGCATCCCGGAGCTCACTAGCAGCCGGATCGGGACCGCGCAGCTGCTGACGTCAGATAGCAGCGTTGCGCTGTCCTCACGGCAGCCTGATCGGACCGTGGCGATCACTCTCACCGGAGGTATGGCCGAATACGACTGGGGCATCGACGGGCGACGGTTCGATATGAATCAGCCCCTCGACGGCGCGCACGAGATCCGCGAAGGCGAACGAGTCCGGTTCACGATCACTAATGACACCGAGATGTGGCACCCATTCCATCTACATGGTCACACCTACCAGCATGAAGGTGGCGGCCCGCGGAAAGACACGTCGATCATCCTGCCCAAGCAGACCCTCACCGTCGACTTCGACGCTGACAACCCAGGTCTCTGGGTCGCCCACTGCCACAACATCTACCACGCCGAAACCGGCATGACCACTGTCATCGGCTATCGGGCGTGACCACGGCGCAACCTTCCGGAGGCCACGGAACTGGTCGTGTCGATGAACGCGTGACGGCGCCATTGATCGGACGGGATGCGGTCCCACCCCTGCGGGATCGTGACGATACCGGCCGCGGCTACGTTATTGGCCGGCCGGCCGGTCCGCCGTCGTCGGCGGTGGAGAGCGTGCGCGCCGAACGCATCCACCGCGCCGTGTTTGGGCACGCCAAGATCGTCCACGTCCTCGAGGGCGCCGCACACATTGAGACAGCCACAGGCATTCACGAGTTGACACCGGGCTACGCGATGGCTCTCGGGGCCGGCATGTGGTGCTCAGTGCGCTTAGACCCGACTGTGCGGCTATGGACGCTCTACTTCGACAAGTCCTTCCTCCGCTCCCACATGCGATGGGTGCTCGCCGACACCACGCGCGCGGCGCGGGGGCGGTGAAGTTCCGTATCTCCGGGACGAGCAGGTCGTCCTTCAGCTGCCGCGCCGAGGCGGGCGGGTCTTCGCGGTCCGATAGCCGCGGGAGGTAAGGAACCCTCGCACCACGTCCCTGAGGACACGGCAGATGAGCTCGACCCCGAACTGAGCCCGGTGCATGTCGATGAACCGGATCATCTCCTCGAGGGGCGGTCGAGCTCCTTCGCGAAAAACACGCTCGCAGCCCGCAGGATCTCGTTCGCCTTCCGCCGCTCCGCGTTCTCACGCTTGAGTCGCGCGTTCTCCTCCGCGACATCGGTCGGGACGCCGGGACGCTTCCCCGCGTCGACTTCGCGCCGGCGATGCCACACTCTGAGCGTCTCCGGGCTCATGCCGAGCATCCCGGCCACGTGCCGCACGGCGGCCATCAGGTTTGGATGCGAGGGCACTGTCTCCTCCACCATCCGCAACGCCTTCTCCCGCATCTCGGGCGAGCATCTCTGATTCATCGGTTCCATCCTTGCTTGGAGAACGGAACGAAACCCAGGGCGATTCACACCTCCGGAAACGGGGACCTCACCATCCCTCGCCCAGGCAGAACGCACCCGCCTCAAGTGACCACGTCAGATTCCTCAGTCTCCGAAGTCGCGTCAACGCGCATGCGAACCTGAAACCGAGCCTGCTCGCATCACCCGCCGAAGAGATACCGGCACCCCCAAGCTCAACGAACGATGTGGCGCGCCCGAAAACGGGCGCGCCACGTCGCATTTGAGCGTTCCGGTTCACCACGCGTTCTCCAGAATGACAGCAAAGCGAAACGCGGCACGAAAAAGGAGATGGGCGCTGGCGCGAAGCCAGTGCCCATCTCCTTTTTCGACTGTTCTGCAATCAGTTTTGCCAACAGCCCACCGGTCGGGATGACAGGATTTGAACCTGCGACCCCTTGACCCCCAGTCAAGTGCGCTACCAAGCTGCGCCACATCCCGGTCCGTTGCCCTCGCGGACAACTCCCCTATCCTAGCCGGTCCGCAGCCCCGCCGCGAACCGCCACGGGGTTCCGCGTGTCCGAGCACGGGACTACTCTGCCCGGATGACGCACATCACGATCGAACCGGCGCGGGCCGATCGCTTCGCCGACGCCGAGCACGCCCTCACGGGCGGCGGCGACGGAGCGGATTGCTGGTGCCAGTGGTGGATGCTCGCGCCTAAGGACTTCGACACCACCTCGCACGCGGAGCGGCGCGAACGACTGCGGATGGACCTCACCGCCGCGGTCCCCTCGGCCCTCATCGCCTACGTCGACGGCGAGGCGGCCGGATGGGTCAAGGTCGCTCCTCGCCCTGACCAGCCGCGACTCGCGCGCACACGCAACGTCCAGCAGTCCCGCGAGCCCATGAACGACCCATCGGTCTGGGCGATCACCTGCTTCGTCGTCCGCACAGAGCACCGCTCGAAGGGAATCGCGTCGAAACTGCTCGACGCCGCCGTCGAGCATGCTCGAGCACATGGCGCCCGCGTCGTCGAGGGCTACCCGCTCGACACGGAGATCAAGCGGTTCTCGAGCAACGCGTTCTATCACGGGACGCTCTCCGCATTCCTCGGCGCGGGCTTCACCGAGACCGCTCGCCCCGGCGCCGCTCGGCCGATCGTGGCGAAGGCCCTCACGTGACGCGGGTCACCCTCGCCCGAGGCGACATCACGCGCCAGCATGTCGACGCCGTCGTCAACGCCGCCAACCGGGCGATGCGCGGCGGGGGCGGCGTCGACGGTGCCATCCACCGTGCGGGCGGACCCAGTATTCTCGCCGACTGCATCGCACGTTTCCCTCACGGCCTCGCCACGGGGGATGCCGGGTGGACGACGGCCGGCGACCTGCCCGCCCGCTGGGTGATCCATGTCGTCGGCCCGAACCACACCGCCGGCGAACGCGACCGCTCCCTCCTGACGTCCTGCTATCGACGGGCGCTTGAGGTCGCCGACGACCTCGGGGCGACGACCGTCGCCTTCCCGCTCATCAGTGCCGGGATCTACGGCTGGCCCCTCGACGACGCCGTCGACGCCGCTGTCTCGACCCTGCAGGACACGCCGTCGCAGGTCGCCGAGGCACGCATCGTCGCCTACGACCAGGCCATGTTCGGCCGCGTCGAACGGCGGCTCGCGGCATCCTGACCCGCCTACGATGGATCCCGCGACCGGGAGGGGGATGACATGGCGGATGCCGTCCGTGTGGACTCCTGGCTGTGGGCCGTCCGCGTCTACAAGACCCGCTCCGCGGCGACGACCGCCTGTCGCGCCGGACACGTCCGCGTCAACGGCGAGAAGGCGAAAGCGGCACAGCAGGTGCGTCCCGGCGATGAGCTGCGCGTGCGGATCGCCGGCTTCGACCGCATCCTCGTCGTGCGCCAGACGATCACCAAGCGCGTCGGCGCTCCGCTCGCCGCCGTCGCCGCCGAGGACCGCACCCCCGAGCGCGAACCCGTCGCCCAGATCGCCGTCCGCGACCGCGGCGCCGGCCGCCCCACCAAGCGCGAGCGTCGCGACATCGAGCGGCTACGCGGCCGCTGACCCCGCGCGGCGACGGGAGAGCGTGCGGCGGGCGACGGCATCCGCTCCGCCGAGGACGATCGCGGTCACCGCGTAGACCGCCAGGTCCCTCGGGTCGAAGGACGTGCCGAGCGCGAGGACGATCGGCGGGAACTCCGCCGCCCACCGGAGCGGCAGTCCCGTCAGCTGGAAGAGTTCGACGGCGACGCTCCAGACGAGCACGACACCAGCGGTCGCCCAGGACGGCCACCGCGGGACGAGCAGCACCAGCCCGCCCCAGATCGCGACCACGTAGAGGGCGTCGCCCGCGATGTCGGATGCCGCGCCGTCCGGCGCCGCCAGATGCACGACGAGTCCCGACACGACGGCGACGACGGCGACGCCGAGCCCGATCAGCCGTCTCACGACGGCAGCTGCCCGCGCAGCCAGGAGACGGAGTGCACGGTCCCGCCGACGCCGGTCACCCGCTCCGCGAGACCGCGATCGCTCGTCACCACGACCGCTCGCTCGCCGCGTGACACGGCCTCCGCTGTGCACTCGACGATCCGATCGTCGCCGGAGCCCGGCGCCCGGACCACCTCGACACGGCCGTGGCCGTCGGGCGCGGATCGCGCCGCCCCCTCGAGGACGGCGACCACGCGCGGGAACCACCGGTCCCCGCCGAGCCCGATCTCGGCCGCGGCCACACCGTCGTCCGCGACGCGCTCGAGGCCGGCGATGAGGCGCCCCGCGGCGCCGGCACGGTCGCGCCACCACCCGTCGGGCGTCGATCCGACGACGTTCGCCGCATCGACGATCAGCGCGACCCGGGTCGACAGCGCGGCGCGCAGCTCGGGCCAGGATCCCGCGAACCCCGGATGCAGCGGCATGTCGTCCACGCGGTCGACCGCCACCCACTCCAGGGCGTAGCTCTCGGGGTCCGCGATGACCGGCTCGAACGGGCGCACGACCACCGCGACGAGGGTCGTGTACGACCAGACACCACGATCGAGGACACTCGTGAAGAGGGGGCGCAGGGCGTCGCCGGGCACGCCGGCCTCTTCCTGCGACTCGCGGATCGCGGCATCCGTCGCGCTCTCACCCTCGTGGCGTGCTCCCCCGGGAATCCCCCACGTCCCGCCGAAGTGGCTCCACGACACCCGGTGCTGCAGCAGGATGCCGCGCTCCGGGTCGTGTGCGAGCAGTCCCGCCGCTCCGAATCGGCCCCAGTACTTCTCCCCACTGTCGGCGATCACCCACGCGTCGCCGGGATCGCGCGGCCCGAGCGGGCGACGCGGCTCACCGGGATCGGGCGGGCGGATGGTCACCCGACCAGCCTCTCACGCAGCGCGCCGCGCGGCGCGGCATCCGTCACCGGCCGACGCACGCAGACGAGGAGATGACGGTTTCCGAGGACCGATCCGGACGGATGCCTCCTCGGGACGCGTCATCTCCTCGCGAAGCGACGCCAAGCGACCGTGAAGCGACGGCGCTCAGCGCTGGCGACGCTCGCGCACCCGCATGTTCGTGACGATCGGGGTGCCCTCGAAACCGAAGATCTCGCGCAGGCGTCGCTGGATGAACCGGCGGTAGCCCGGGTCGAGGAACCCGGTCGTGAACAGCACGAATGTCGGCGGACGGGTCGAGGCCTGCGTCCCGAACAGGATGCGGGGCTGCTTGCCGCCGCGCAGCGGGTGCGGGTGCTCGGCGATGAGTTCGGCGAGGAACGCGTTGAACTTGCCGGTCGGGATGCGCTGATCCCACGACTCGAGCGCGGTCTCGAGGGCCGGGACCAGCTTGTCGAGGTGGCGGCCGGTGCGCGCCGACAGGTTGACGCGCGGCGCCCACGTGACGTGTGCGAGGTCCTGCTCGATCTCGCGCTCGAGGTACCGGCGACGGTCGGCGTTGTCCATGTCGTCGTCGTTCAGGCGGTCCCACTTGTTGAAGGCGAGGACGAGCGCGCGGCCGGACTCGAGCACCAGGTCGATGATATTGAGGTCCTGCACGCTGATCGACTCGGTCACGTCGAGAACGACGACGGCGACCTCGGCCTTCTCGAGCGCCGCGCTCGTGCGCAGCGACGCGTAGAAGTCGGCGCCCTGCTGCAGGTGCACGCGACGACGGATGCCGGCGGTGTCGACGAGGCGCCACAGCTTGCCGCCGAGCTCCACGACCTCGTCGACGGGGTCGCGGGTGGTGCCGGCGAGATCGTTGACGACGACGCGCTCCTCCCCCGAGGCTTTGTTCAGCAGCGAGGACTTGCCGACGTTCGGGCGGCCGAGGATCGCGACCCGGCGCGGTCCGCCGAGCTCGTTCTTCGCAACGGCCGAGATCTCGGGGAGCACCTTCATGACCTCGTCGAGGAGGTCCGCGACGCCGCGGCCGTGGATGGCCGAGACGGGGTGCGGCTCACCGAGGCCGAGGTTCCAGAGCGCTGCAGCCTCGGGCTCCTGGCGGGCGTCGTCGATCTTGTTGGCCACGAGGAAGACCGGCTTGTCGGTCTTGCGGAGCAGCCGGACGACCTGCTCGTCGGTCGCGGTCGCGCCCACCATGGCGTCGACGACGAACATCACGACGTCGCACAGCTCGATCGCGACCTCGGCCTGCGCGGCGACGGAACGATCGATGCCCTTCGCATCGGGCTCCCACCCGCCGGTGTCGACGAGGGTGAACCGGCGGTCCATCCACTCGGCCTTGTAGCTGACGCGGTCGCGGGTGACACCCGGCGTGTCCTCGACGACGGCCTCGCGGCGGCCGAGGATGCGGTTCACGAGCGCCGACTTGCCGACGTTCGGCCGCCCGACGATCGCGACCACCGGCAGCGCCGGCAGCATCTCGACGACCTCGCCGCCGGCGGTGAAACCGGCGAGCAGGTCGTCGTCCTCCTCGTCGAGGTCGTAGTCGGCCAGCGACGCGCGCAGGGCTGCGGCTCGCTGCTCGGCGAGTTCCTCGTCGAGGCCCGCGAGCTTCTCCTCGATCTGGTCGGGGCCGCCTTCGTATTCGTCTTCGGCGCTCATCGTGAGCCTTCCGTTCCCGACCGCACGACGGCCAGGACGGCGTCGACGGTCTGTGCGAAGTCCAGGTCGGTCGAGTCGACGACCGTCACGCCGGGGGCGGCGGTGAGGAAGTCGACGACCTGGGAGTCGGATGCGTCACGCTTGTGCAGCGCGGCGGCGACAGCCGCGGCATCCTCTGTGGTCAGTTCGGCGCTGCGCCGCGCGGCGCGCACCTCGGGGGCGGCGGTCAGCAGGATCCGCACCGGGGCGTCCGGGGCGACGACCGTCGTGATGTCGCGGCCCTCGACGATGACGCCGGGGCGGCCGGACTCGGCCACGAGCCGCCGGAACAGGACGTTGACCTGCTCGCGGATGACCGGCACCCGCGCGACACCGCTGACGGCGGAGCTGACGCGCGGTTCGCGGATCGCCTCGGTCACCGAGGCCTGCCCCACGCGCACCCAGTAATCATCCGGGTCGAGCGAGATCGCGTAGTCGAAGTCGCCGGCGGCGTCCACGACGGCCGCGGCGTCCGACGTGTCGGCGCCGTGCTCGAGGACATGCCACGCGAGCGCGCGGTAGGCCGCCCCCGTGTCGAGGTAGCCGTAGCCGAGCCGCCGCGCGGCTTCCTTCGACACGCTGGACTTGCCGCTGCCGGCGGGTCCGTCGATGGCGATCGTGATCGGGTCAGTCATTGAGGCTCGCAATCTTCCACCCGCGCGCCGCGAGTCCGTCGGTGGCGACGGTCACGGCGGACGGGACGACACTGATCTCGCCGAGGCCGAACTGGGCGCCGGGCGAGTGCTCGAGACGGAAGTCCTCGACGTTGACGTCGAGTTCGCCGAGGTCGCCGAACAGGCGCCCCAACTGGCCGGGGGTGTCGTCGACCATGACGACGACCGTCTCGAAACGGCGGTTCTGACCGTGCTTGCCGGGGAGCCGCTCGACGCCTTCGTTGCCGCGACGGATCGTGTCGGCGACCGCGCGGCGCGCGCCGGGCGCATCGGGGTCGCGGAGCGCACGGGCGACTCCGGCCAGGTCGGCGGCGAGGGCGTCGAGCACCTCGACGACGGGGTCGGCGTTCGCGCCGAGGATCTGCACCCACAATTCGGGGGCGGATGCCGCGATACGGGTGGTGTCGCGCACTCCCTGCCCGGCCAGGCGCAGCGAGGCGTCCTCGGCCCCGACGAACCGGCCGGCGAGGAGGGATGCCACGAGCTGCGGCACGTGCGAGACGAGGGCGACCGAGCGGTCGTGCTCCTCGGGGGTCATCTCGATGAGGCTGGCACCGAGGTCGAGGGCGAGCCCCTCCACGACGGCAAGGTCGCGCGCGGAGGTCTCCTCGTCGCGGCAGATGACCCACGGGCGACCGAAGAAGATGTCGGCGCGAGCGGCGATCGCGCCGCCCCGTTCGCGTCCGGCCATCGGGTGGGAGCCGATGTAGCGCGAGAGGTCGACACCGCGCTCCCGGAGCGTCAGCAGCGGTTCGAGCTTGACGCTCGCGACATCGGTGACGACCGCGTCGGGGAAGGCGCCGAGCTCGCGCTCGATGACGTCGGCCGTCACATCGGGCGGCACCGCCACGACGACGAGATCCGGACGGTCGTCGTCGCGCGCCAGCCGGCCGGCGCCGTAATCGACGGCGAGGCGCAGCTGGGCGGGCGAGGCGTCCGCGAGGACGACGTCGACGCCGAGGGCTCGCAGCGCGTGCCCGATACTCGAGCCCAGCAGGCCCGCACCGACGATGCGGACGAGACCGCTCGTGCGGACCGCGCGGGCGCGCGCGTCGATGGCGTCGGTCACAACTGCTCCTGAGTGGGATCCCCGGGCGGGGTGTCCGCCTGGCGCGCGAGAGTCAACAGCGCACCACGCTCCACTGTAGTCAACTCGCGTGCCCGTCCCGCTGGGAGCGTGCCCAGGTGCAACGGACCGAACTGGCGGCGGACGAGCTCCTGCACCGGGTGGCCGACCGCGGCCATCATGCGGCGGACGATGCGGTTGCGCCCCGAGTGCAGGGTCAGCTCGACGAGGCTCGTGTCGCCGCTCGCGTCGAGCAGCCGGGCCTTGTCGGCGGCGATCGGGCCGTCCTCCAGATCGATCCCCTTCGTCAGCTGCGCGATCGTCTGCGGCAGCACGCGGCCGGTGACCTTCGCGATGTAGACCTTCGTGACGCCGAAGGAGGGGTGCGCGAGGACGTGGGCGAGCTCGCCGTCGTTGGTGAGGACGAGCAGGCCGCTCGTCTCGGCATCCAACCGCCCCACGTTGTAGAGGCGCTCGGGCCAGTCCTTCGTGAAGCGCCGGAGGTCGGGGCGACCCTGGTCGTCCTTCATGGAGGAGACGACACCGGTCGGCTTGTTGAGGATGACGTAGCGCTTGCTCGTGTCGAGCTGTACCGCGGTCCCGTCGACGTCGACCAGGTCGTGCGCGGGGTCGATGCGCGAGCCCAGTTCGGTCACGACGACGCCGTTGACCCGCACCCGGCCCTCGACGATGTACTGCTCGCAGACGCGCCGCGAGGCGACGCCCGCGCCAGCGAGCACCTTCTGCAGCCGGACCCGGTTCTCGTCGGACTGGTCGTTCATCGGATGGTCTCTCCTTCGAATCCCGCGGAGCCGTCGTCCAGCAGCGGGGAGATGGGGGGCAGCTCGTCGAGGGAGTTGATCCCCAGGTGTCCGAGCAGCGCGTCGGTGGTGCGGTAGTTGATGGCGCCCGTCTCGGGGTCGGTGAACGCCTCGGTGATGAGGCCGCGCGCGAGGAGCGTCCGGACGACGGAGTCGACGTTCACCGCGCGGATCGAGGCGACCTGGCTGCGCGACACGGGCTGCTTGTAGGCGATGACGGCGAGGGTCTCGAGCGCGGCCTGCGACAGCCGCGACGGCGCCTGACCGTTGACGAACTCGGCGACCAGGTCGTCGTGCTCCTCGCGGACGTAGAAGCGCCAGCCCCCGCCGACCTCGCGCAGCTCGAAGCCGCGGCGCGGCCCCGACCGTCCGCCGTCGTAGTCGGCGACGAGCTCCTCGATCGCTCGGCGGACCGCGGCGACGGGCGCACCGACGGCCGCCGCAAGCGAGACGAGGCTCTGCGGCTCGTCGATGATCATGAGGATCGCCTCGAGACGCCGCGCGATGTCGGCGGGCTCCTGCGAACGGGGCGGCGCCTCGGCCTCGGCGGCGTCGACGCCGGCGGTGTCATCGGTCATAGTCGGCTCCCAGGGTGGCGAGGTTCTCTTCGGACCACCGCTCGGCGGTCCAGCGCAGGGTCAGCTCCCCCAGCGGCTCGAGCTGCTCGAACGAGAGCGCGGCGTGGCGGTAGAGCTCGAGGACGGCGATGAAGCGCGCGACGACGACACCGGTCTGCGTCACCCCGGCGACGAGGTCGCGGAAGTTGAGCTGGCCCGCGTCGCGCAGAAGCGTCACCACGACGGCGGCCTGCTCGCGGATCGACACGAGTGGCGCGTGCAGGTGGTCGAGGCCGACGTGCGGGATCTCCTTCGGCGCGAAGGCGAGCATGGCGATGGCGGCGAAGTCCTCGGGCGAGAGCGTCCAGACGAGTTCGGGAACCGCCCGGCGGTGCTTCTCGTCGAGGCGCACGGCACGCGTGTGACGTTTGCCCTCGCGCTCGAGGCAGCGCGCGAACCACGCCGACACCTCCTTGAATGCGCGGTACTGCAGCAGACGCGCGAACAGCAGGTCGCGCGCCTCGAGGAGAGCGACCGATTCGGCATCCACCAGTTCGCCCTGCGGCAGCAGCCCCGCAACCTTCATGTCGAGCAGCGTCGCCGCGACGACGAGGAACTCGGATGCCTGGTCGAGCTCGGCGTCGTCGTCGAGGCCCTTCAGGTAGGAGATGAACTCGTCGGTCACTTTGCTGAGCGAGACCTCGGTGATGTCGAGCTCGTGCTTCGAGATCAGGGTCAGCAGCAGGTCGAAGGGACCGTCGAAGTTGCCGAGGGAGACGCGGAACCGGTCGCCGCCGGTCTCGGTCGTGTCCGCCTCGGAAGGCGCGGCGTCGGCGTCCGGGACGTCCTCAGGCGACGGCGCCACGGGCGACCAGCTCCCGCGCGAGGCGCAGGTACGCCTGGGCGGCGGAGTGCTCGGGAGCGAACTTCGTGATCGGCACACCGGCGACCGAGGCGTCGGGGAACTTCACTGTGCGGCCGATCACCGTCTCGAGCACGTCGTCGCCGAACGCATCGACGACCCGCTCGAGGACCTCGCGCGAGTGCAGCGTGCGAGGGTCGTACATCGTGGCGAGCACGCCGTCGAGCTGGATGGCGGGGTTCAGCCGGTCACGCACCTTGTCGATGGTCTCGATGAGCAGTGCGACGCCGCGGAGCGCGAAGAACTCGCACTCGAGCGGGATGAGGACGCCGTGGCTCGCGGTCAGGGCGTTGACCGTCAGCAGCCCGAGCGAAGGCTGGCAGTCGATGAGGATGACGTCGTAATCCCCCGCGACCTTGCGCAGGACGCGGGCGAGGATCGTCTCGCGGGCGACCTCGTTGACGAGGTGCACTTCGGCGGCCGACAGGTCGATGTTGGCGGGGAGGATGTCGAGGCCGTCGACGGACGTCGAGACGATGACCTCGTTCGGGTCGCGCTTCGGGTCGAGCAGCAGGTCGTAGATCGTCGCGGTCTCGTGCGTCTGCACGCCGAGCCCGGCCGACAGCGCGCCCTGCGGGTCGAAGTCGACCGCCAGCACGCGGCGACCGTACGACGCGAGACCGGCCGCCAGGTTGATGGTGGTCGTCGTCTTGCCGACGCCGCCCTTCTGGTTGCACAGCGAGATGATGCGCGCGGGCCCGTGGCCGTCGAGCTTCGGAGGGGTCGGGAAGCCGTGGTACGGACGTCCCGTCGGCCCCATCGGGGTGTCGGTCGCCGAACCCGCCGCCGTCGATGCGCCGGTGGCCTCCGCCGTGCTCCGCTTGCTCGCCACTGATCTCCTGCCTTCGCCGTGCTCACCCGAGTCTAGTCACCGCCGCGGCCCCGACGAGGGAGCGACTCCCCCGCAGTGCCCGCCCCGGGTTCAGCGGGCGCGCGGATGCGACGTGAGGTACACGTCGCGCAGCGCGTCCACCGTGACGTGGGTGTAGATCTGCGTCGTCGCGACGGAGGCGTGACCGAGCAGCTCCTGCACGACGCGGACGTCAGCCCCGCCCTGCAGCAGGTGGGTCGCGAACGAGTGGCGCAGCGTGTGCGGTGAGACGTGGGCCGTGATGTTCGCGCGTTCCGCCGCCTGCTGGATCACGAGCCACGCGCTCTGCCGCGACAGGGGCGCGCCGCGCGCGCCCAGGAACGCCCGCGGCGTCGCCCGGCCGCGTCGGGAGAGCTCGGGTCGAGCCCGGGTCAGGTACGCGTCGACCGAGGCCCGCGCGTAGGAGCCGACCGGCACGACCCGTTCCTTCGACCCCTTGCCGCGCACCCGCAGCACGTCACCGTGCCGGAGGTCGTCGACGTCGAGATCGACGATCTCCGACACCCGTGCGCCGGTCGCATACAGGAGTTCGAGCAGCGCCCGGTCGCGGAGCCCGATGAGCTCGCCCGGTGCGGCGTCCTCGGGCGCGGGGCCGGCGGCATCCAACAGCCGGATCACGTCGTCGACCGGCAGCGCCTTCGGCAGGCGCATCGGCGCCTTCGGGGGGCGCAGCCGGCTCGTCGGATCCTCCGTCGCGATCCCCTCGCGGGCGAGGAAACGATGGAAGCTGCGGACGGCGGACTGCAGACGGGCGAGCGAGGTGGAGGCCGGGGGCGGATCGGATGCCGCCCGCTCGGCCGCGAACCTCGTGACGAGCTCGGTCGTCACGCCGTCGGTGTCGACGACGTCATGACTCCCGAGCCAGTCGAGGTAACCCGCGAGGTCACGCCGGTAGGCGGCCACCGTGTGTGCGGACAGCCCCCGCTCGATCGTGATGTGCCGGAGGAACGCGTCGACGGCGCGCGCGAGCCTCACGGGGTCTCAGGCCTGCGGTCGATCCGCGCCCACGGGGCGCGAGCGTCCGGGCCAGGGGGCATCCGGCGCACCGAGCGTCGTCCAGTCGCGCGCGCGGCCGGCAGCGGCGGCGAGGGCGGCGACGACGAGCGACGGGTTCTGCAGCCGGCGCGCGAGGACCGCGTCCACGACCTCGTCAAGGGGCACCCACCGCACCTCGATGTCGGCTTCCTCCTCCGTGCGGGCGAACGCCTCGGGAGCGTCCGCGAGACCGCGGGCGAGGTAGATGCGGATCGCCTCGTCGCTCCCGCCGGGGCTCGTGAAGAAGTCGGACAGCACGTTCCACTGCTGAGCGGTGAGATCGGCCTCCTCGGCGAGCTCGCGCTTGGCCGCTTCGAGGGGGTCCTCCCCCGGCACGTCGAGGAGGCCCGCCGGGATCTCCCAGTCGCGGAAGCCGACGGGATGCCGGTACTGCCGGATCAGCAGCACACGGCCCTCCTCGTCGAGAGCCAGCACGGCGACCGCGCCGGTGTGGTCGACATACTCCCGCACGATCGTCCCGTCGCCGTAGGTGAACTCGTCGCGGCGCAGGTTCCAGACGCGGCCCTCATAGACCGTGTCGCTGCGGGTCACCGTGACGGCGACGGCGTCGTCCTGCAAGGCGGCGGCATCCGTCACGGGTCAGTCCTCGTTCTCGACGTCGAACAGCTCGCTCGCGCGGTGCCGCTCGAGAGCCGCGGCGATGAGGCCGCGGAACAGCGGGTTGGCCTCGGTCGGACGCGAGCGGAGCTCGGGGTGCGCCTGGGTCGCGATGTAGTACGGGTGCACGTCCCGCGGCAGCTCGACGTACTCGACGAGGTCGAGGTCGGGGTTGAGGCCCGAGAACCACAGGCCCGCATCCGCGATCTGCCGGCGATAGGCGTTGTTGACCTCGTAGCGGTGGCGGTGACGCTCAGTGGCGCGGTTCGAGCCGTACAGCTCGGCCGCGAGCGATCCTTCGGCCAGCGTGGCCTCGTACAGGCCGAGGCGCATGGTGCCGCCCATGTCGCCGCGGTCGAGGATGTCGACCTGCTCGGCCATCGTTGCGATGACCGGGTGCGGGGTCTCGGGGTCGAACTCGCTCGACGAGGCGCCCTCGATGCCGGCGACGTGGCGGGCGTACTCGATCACCATGCACTGCAGGCCGAGGCAGATGCCGAGCGTCGGCAGGCCCTGCTCGCGGGCGAACTTCAGGGCGCCCAGCTTGCCCTCGATGCCGCGGATGCCGAAGCCGCCGGGGATCACGATGCCGTCGACGGCCGACAGGGCCTTCGCGGCGCCTTCGGGCGTCTCGCACAGGTCGGACGGGATCCACACGATCTGGACCTTCGTCTCCTGCGCGAAGCCGCCGGCCTTGAGCGCCTCGGTGACCGAGAGGTAGGCGTCCGGCAGATCGATGTACTTGCCGACGAGCCCGACGGTGACCTCGTGCTTCGGGTTGTGGACGGCGTTCAGGACCTTGTTCCAGCGGGTCCAGTCGATGTCGCCCGCCTTCGCGCCGAGGCCGAGGCGACGGACGATGTAGGCGTCGAGGCCCTGATCGCTCAGCGTCGAGGGGATGTCGTAGATGCTCGGCAGGTCGACGGTGTTGATGACCGCGTCCTCGTCGACGTCGCACATGAGCGCGATCTTGCGCTTGTTGGACTCCGTCACCGGGCGGTCGCTGCGCAGGACTAGCGCATCGGGCTGGATGCCGATGGAGCGCAGCATCGCGACCGAGTGCTGCGTGGGCTTGGTCTTCTGCTCCCCCGAGGCGCCCATGAAGGGCACGAGCGAGACGTGCACGAAGAAGACGTTGTCGCGGCCGAGCTCGTGGCGGATCTGCCGCGCCGACTCGATGAACGGCTGCGACTCGATGTCACCGACGGTGCCGCCGACCTCGGTGATGATGACGTCGGGGCGGGGCTCTTCGCTCGCCTGCAGCCGCATCCGGCGCTTGATCTCGTCGGAGATGTGCGGGATGACCTGGACGGTGTCGCCGAGGTACTCGCCGCGGCGCTCCTTGGCGATGACCTCGGAGTAGATCTGACCGGTCGTGACGTTGGCCGCCTGGCTCAGCTCGATGTCGAGGAAGCGCTCGTAGTGGCCGATGTCGAGGTCGGTTTCGGCGCCGTCGTCGGTGACGAAGACCTCACCGTGCTGGAACGGGTTCATCGTCCCCGGGTCGACGTTCAGGTACGGGTCGAGCTTCTGCATGACGACGCGCAGGCCGCGAGCGGTGAGCAGATTGCCGAGGCTGGCGGCGGTCAGGCCCTTGCCGAGAGACGAAACGACACCACCCGTCACGAAGATGTGCTTGGTGATGTCGTTGTTTTTGCGTCCCGCGCCCGAAGAGTCCGTCACGGGCTTTCACTCTATCAGCCCCGTCGGGTGCCCCGCCCGGAGTGCGAGCGGGTGTCGCTCAGCGGGCGCGGCCGAGCGCGAGGAGTTCGCGCGCGTGGTCGAGCGCGACCTCCGAGTCGGCCATGCCCGAGAGCAGCCGCGCCATCTCGGCCGCCCGTTCCTCGCCCTCGAGCCGCCGCACGCTCGACGCGGTCACCGACCCGTCGTTGGCCTTGACGACCGAGAGGTGGTTGCCGGCGAACGCGGCGACCTGGGCGAGGTGGGTGACGGCGATCACCTGGCTCGTCTCCGCGAGCTTCGCGAGCCGCCGGCCGACCTCGATCGCCGCAGCGCCGCCGATGCCGGCATCCACCTCGTCGAAGACGAACGTCGGAACGGGGTCGGTCGCGGCGATGACGACCTCGATGGCCAGCATGACCCGGCTGAGTTCGCCGCCCGACGCGCCGCGCGCGACGGGGCGGGGCGACGCGCCCGGATGCGGCGCGAGCTGGATCGTGACGACGTCGCGACCGTGCGCGGCCTCGGGGCCGGGCTCGACGGCGACGGTCACGGTGGCGTCGGGCAGGGCGAGGTGACGGAGCTCGTCGGTGACCGCCTCCCCCAGACGGGATGCCGCCGCTCGCCGCGCGTCGGTCAGCTCCGTCGCGCGCGCGTCGAGCTCATCGCGCAGCCGGTCCCGTTCGGCCGTCAGCCGGTCGATGCGGTCGCCGTCGTCGTCGAGCTCGGCCAGGCGCGCAGAGCCGGAGGCGAGCAGTTCGAGAGCAGCCTCGAGCGAGCCGTGCACGCGGACGAGCCCGTTCATGGCCGCCCGGCGCTCCTCGACGGCCGCGAGTTCGTGGGGGCCGCCCTCGTCGAGGTCGGCGAGGTAGCCGCTCAGCTCACCCGCGACGTCGGCGACGCGGTAGCCGAGCTCCTCGATGACGGCGGCGTGAGCGCGCAGCGCCTCGTCGGACCCGGCCGCGCGCTCGAGCGCGCGACGCGCCTCGGCGAGCAGCCCCTGCACGTCGGGCAGATCGTCTTCGTTCGACAGCGCGGCGTGCGCCGTCGCCGCCGCCAGCCGCAGCTCCTCGGCGTTGGCGAGGCGCTCGGCGCGCTGCGCGAGCTCCGTGTCCTCACCGGGCTGGGGGTCGACCGCCTCGATGTCCGCGATCGCCGCGCGCAACTCCTCCGCCTCGTGGACGCGGGCGTCCTGTTCGGTCGTGAGGGTCTCGAGGTCAGCGGCGGCGGTGCGCCAGGCATCCCACACCGCGCGGTAGCGCCCCTGCGCCTCGGCGACCGGAGCGCCGCCGAACCGGTCGAGCGCCTCGCGCTGCGCCGCGGCCGACGTGAGCCGCAGCTGATCGGACTGACCGTGGACGACGACGAGCTGGTCTGCGAGGTCGGCGAGCACGCCGGCCGGAGCGGTGCGGCCGCCGACGGTCGCGCGGCTGCGGCCCTCGCTCGAGAGCGTGCGTCCGAGGTAGAGCTCGGCGCGGCCGTCCCCGAGGGGTTCGATGTCGCCCCCGGCATCCCGCACCCGTTCGACGACGGGCCCGTCCTCGGGCACGATCCACACGCCGTCGACCGCGGCTTGCTCGGCACCGGCGCGGACCGCGCCGGAATCGGCCCGCTGGCCGAGCAGCAGGCCGAGACCCGTGACGACCATCGTTTTGCCGGCGCCCGTCTCACCGGTGATCGCGGTGAAGCCGGGACCGATCGGCAGGGTCGCCCCCGCGATGACCCCGAGGTCGCGGAGGCGGATCTGCTCGATCACGGCGTCGCCTCCGTGGCACCCCGCCAGCCCGCGACGGGCAGCTGGAACTTGCGGACGAGCCGATCGGTGAAGACCGACGGATGCAGTCGCGCGAGGCGCACGGGTCGCGTGGACCGTCGCACCACGACCCGCGCTCCCGGCGGCAGGTCGTGCGAGCGGCGGCCGTCGCTCCACAGCACGGCGCGGCCCTGGTTGCGCTCGAGGACGTCGATCGACACGGAGGTCTCGGGTCCCAGCACGACCGGCCGCGCGAACAGCGCGTGCGCCGACAGCGGCACGAGGCACAGCGCCTGCACCGACGGCCAGACGACGGGTCCGCCGGCCGAGAAGTTGTACGCCGTCGAGCCCGTCGGAGTCGCGACGACGACGCCGTCGCAGCCGAACGACGACAGCGGACGACCGTCGATCTCGATCATCACCTCGAGCATCCGCTCCCGGGATGCCTTCTCCACCGTCGCCTCGTTGAGCGCCCAGGTCCGGTACACGACGGCGTCCTGCGCGTCGCGCACCTCGACCGACAGCGTCATCCGCTCGTGGATCTCGTAATCGCGCGCGAGCGCACGACCGATCGCCTCGTCGATGTCGTCCGCCTCGAGTTCGGCGAGGAAGCCGACGTGCCCCATGTTGACGCCCAGGATCGGGACGGATGCCGCGCGCACCAGCTCGGCCGCGCGCAGGATCGTGCCGTCGCCGCCCAGGACGATCGCGACCTCGATGTCGGTGACGTCGACGCCGCCCTCGCCGAGGATCGCCGTGTCGAGGTCGCCGAGGACCACCGCGAGTTCCGGATCGTCGCCGGGGAGGACAGGCTGCAGACCGGCCTCGTGCACGGCGGCGACGACGCGCCGCGCCCCCTCGACGGTGTTCTCCCGCAGCGCGTGCGCCACCACGAGGATGTTGCGCGTCGCGTCGGTCATGCGGCTCCCGCCAGTCGGTTCACGGTGTCCAACCATTGTGTCGGATTCGCGTCGTCGGTCGTCCCGGGACGCAGGTGGATGAGGAACTCCCGATTGCCGTGGGTGCCCGCGATCGGCGACGCGATGACGCCGTGCGTGCCGAGGCCGGCGTCCCACGCCGACCAGAGGACGGTCGCGACGGCATCTGCTCGGCGCCCGGCATCCGTCACCAGTCCTTCCCGCACGCCCGTGCGGCCGACCTCGAACTGGGGCTTCACGAGCAGGACGAGATCGGCGTCCGCCGCGCAGACCGCCGCCGCAGCCGGCAGGACGTGAGTGAGGGAGATGAACGAGAGGTCGCCCGTGACGAGCGAGGGGACGTCGGCGGCGCCGGCCGCCTCGGCAAGCGACGCGGCGGTCATGTGCCGGACGTTGAACCCCTCGACCGCGACGACCTCGGGAAGGGCGGCGATGTCGGCGGCGAGCTGTCCGTGCCCGACGTCGACGGCCAGCACGCGGACGGCGCCCCGCTCGACGAGCACCTGCGTGAATCCGCCCGTCGACGCTCCCATGTCGAGCGCGACGCGGCCCCGCGGGTCGACCGCGAACGCGTCGAGCGCCGCGATCAGCTTGTGCGCGGCGCGACTGACGTAGTGATCGGATGCCGCGACCTCGATCAGCTGATCGTCACCGACCTTCACCGACGACTTCACGACCGGCTGACCGTCGACGCTCACGAGTCCGGCGTCGATGAGCTGCGCCGCGTGCGTGCGCGAGCGTGCGAGTCCGCGGGCGGCGACGGCCGCGTCGAGACGGGTCGTCATGCGTGGGTGTCGCGCGGGCCCGACTCGAGGCGCTTGGCCAACTCGTCGTGCAGGAGCGCGTAGGCGGCGGCCCGTTCGGCGAGGGGCTGATCCTCGATGACCTCGAGCGTCGAGAGCAGGTCTTCGCGGCGGACCGGACCGTCAGCGGCATCCATCGACATGCGTCCCACCCTACGCGGCGCGACGGCTGCCGCGGGCGGGCGCGCTCAGCGGCGGTGGAACGGGTCGGCGTAGAGCTGTTCGGGCACCCGGAAGCCGTAGATCGCGCGGCCGGTGTTCCAGATCGCCGCGGCACCGGCACGGACGAGATCGATCGGACGATCCCCCGCGGACAGGATGTGGATGTCCGGGCCGTCGATGCGGACCGACGCGCCGCCGACCGTCGTGACGTCGCCCTTGACGATCGTCTCGGGGTACGGCTCGTGCAGCTCCCGGAGGTCCCCCACGATGAACGTCGGTCGCGACACGGTCGGTGCGGCGAGCACGTGCTTCGGCCGATCGATGCCGGTCAGGACCAGCACGGAGTCGATCCCCGCCGCCTGCGCGCCGGCGATGTCGGTGTCGAGCCGGTCCCCGATGAAGAGCGGATGCCGCGCCCCGAATCGCGCGACGGCCTCGTCGAAGATCGGCCGTTCGGGCTTGCCGGCGACCGTCGCGAGCCGACCGACGGCGGTGTGGACGGCCGAGACCAGGGTTCCGTTGCCCGGGGCGATACCTCGGGCCTGCGGGATGGTCCAGTCCGTGTTGGTCGCGATCCACGGGATCCCGCCCTGGTCCTCGGGGAGGGCGAGCGCGTAGGCCGCTTCGGCGAGCTGAGCCCAGCCGACCTCCGGGGCGAATCCCTGCACGACGGCCGCGGGCCGGTCGTCGGCGCTGCGGGTGACGGTGAACCCGGCCTTCTCGAGTTCGTACACGAGACCGTCGCCGCCGACCACGAGAACAGTCGCGCCCTCCGGCACGCGGTCGCGCAGCAGCCGGACAGCCGCTTGGGGGCTCGTCACGACCTCGTGGGGCTGCGTCTCGAGACCGAGCCCGGTGAGGTGCCCGGCGACGACGCTGTCGCGTCGCGACGCGTTGTTGGTGATGTAGCCGAGGGGACGGTCCGCCCGGGCCCGCGTCAGACTCTCGACGGCGTGCGGAATCGCACCGTCACCGGCGTAGACGACGCCGTCGAGGTCGGCGAGGATCAGGTCGACGCCGTTGAGCGGCGTCGGACGAGAGCGCGAGAACAGCCCCATCAGGCGCGCTCCCCCGGGCCGTCCTCCTGACCGGATGCCACATCGCCGGCCGGCTCATCGGTCTCGGTCTCGTCGATTTCGGCCGGCCCATCGGTCTCGATCTCGTCGATCTCGTCGATCTCGATGGTCTCGGAGTCGGCGTCGATCTCGCCGAGAGCCGCGGCGGCGACGTCGGCCCGCTGCTGCCACTGGGCAGCTTCGTCGTCACGACCGAGCTCCTCGAGCACGGCTGCGCGTGCGGCGAAGAGGCCCGGGCTCCACGGGTAGGCGGTGTCGGGGTCGAGTTCGGGGATGTCCAACTCCTGCAGCGCCCGCTCGGGTTCACCGAGGTCGAGGCGCGCTCCGGACATTGCGATCGCGAGCTCGACGCGGACCTCGGTCGGCAGGCTTGCGCGATCGACCGCGCGTCCCACTTCGAGCGCGCGGTCCGGCCGACCGACGCCACGCTCGCTGTCGACCATGAGGGCGATCTGGTCGTCGCGACCCGAGATCCGTCGGAACGTCCGCAGCTCGCGGAGCGCGAGGGCGAAGTCGCCCACGGCGTAGGCCGTGATCGCGACGGTCTCGCGGACGACGGCGATGCGGCCGGCGCTTCGGGATGCCGCGAGGGCGTGCTCGTGTGCGAGCGCAGGATCCTCGTCGATCAGACGCGCGGCCATCGCGAGGTGCCGGGCGACCTGTTCGGCGTTGTCCTTGCTCAAGGTCTTCAGCTCGTTGCGCGCGGCACCGTTGAGGTCGCGGGCCGTCACGTGCTCGGGGACGACCGGTCCGGCGGGGACGTTCCGGCGGTCCGAACCCTGCGGCGGGCGCGAGGCGCGACGGTCGCCGTCACGCCCCTCGAAGGGGCGACGGTCGCCGTCACGGCGCGGGTACGAGGGTCGGTCTCCGTCGCGGCGCGGGTACGAGGGCCGCGCGCCGTCGCGCTTCGGGTACGAGGGACGGTCCCCTTCGCGGCGCGGGTACGACGGCAGGTCACCGTCACGCTTCTCGTACGGACGGCGCTCCCCGTCGCGCTTCGGGTACGAAGGCCGGTCACCATCACGGCGCGGATACGGCGGCCGGTCACCGTCGCGCTTCTCGTACGAACGACGCTCCCCATCACGCTTCGGGTACGAAGGCCGGTCACCTTCACGGCGCGGGTACGACGGCCGATCGCCGTCACGCTTCTCGAACGGACGACGCTCACCATCGCGCTTCGGGTACGAAGGCCGGTCACCTTCACGGCGCGGGTACGACGGCCGATCGCCGTCACGCTTCTCGAACGGACGACGCTCACCATCGCGCTTCGGGTACGAGGGCCGGTCACCTTCACGGCGCGGGTACGACGGCCGATCGCCGTCACGCTTCTCGTACGGACGACGCTCACCGTCACGCTTCGGATACGACGGACGATCTCCATCACGCTTCTCGTACGGACGACGCTCACCATCGCGCTGCGGGTACGAAGGACGGCCACCATCACGACGGGGGTACGACGGACGGCCCCCGTCCCGCTTCTCGTACGGACGACGCTCGCCGTCACGACGCTCGGGTGCGCGACGCTCGCGATCGGTGGGCTCCGACCGCCCGCGATCCCGCGGTCGCTCGTCTCGCGATCGCGAGGAAGCAGGCGTGAACTTCCGCTTACCGCCCGACCGTCCAGGGCGCTCTTCGTCCGTCATCTTCTCTGTCCTCCCACGTACGCGTTAACGAGAAATGGCCACCCAACTCTGGGTGGCCATTTCA